>NZ_BTPM01000001.1:0-1200000 GCF_036245475.1 Vibrio sp. 10N
ATCTTATTCACTGGATCGCCGATCATTTGCTGGCGATCTTGGTTATCAACAGGTAAAATTACCAATCTTTTCCAATTCCAATAAATAGAGTGAGAGCACCGTGTCATCTTCGCTTTGGTTGCAATGTTCGCAACGTCTACAAGAAGAGCTACCCGCTACCGAATTCAGCATGTGGGTTAGACCCCTACAAGCTGAGCTTAATGACAACACCCTAACTCTATTTGCGCCTAACCGCTTTGTACTCGACTGGGTGCGCGATAGATACCTCAACAGCATTAACCGCCTACTAAAAGAGTACTGTGGTAATGATGTGCCGAATCTTCGTTTCGAAGTCGGCAGCAAGCCAGTTTCTGCGCCACCAGCACCCAAGCCTGTTAAGACTGCGGCCGACGTTGCGGCTGAATCTTCTGCACCTGCGCAGCTGCAAGCGCGCCAACCTGTGCATAAAACCTGGGATGATGAGGCGGAAGTCTCGGACATCAATCACCGCTCAAACGTTAACATCAAGCATAAGTTCAACAACTTCGTTGAAGGTAAGTCGAACCAACTTGGTCTTGCTGCGGCACGTCAGGTGGCGGATAACCCTGGTGCGGCCTATAACCCGCTGTTCTTATATGGTGGTACCGGTCTAGGTAAAACTCACCTATTGCACGCTGTGGGCAACGCCATTGTTGATAACAAACCAAACGCGAAAGTGGTGTACATGCACTCGGAGCGTTTCGTTCAGGACATGGTTAAGGCGCTACAAAACAACGCAATTGAAGAATTTAAGCGTTACTACCGCAGTGTTGATGCGCTGCTTATCGATGATATTCAATTCTTCGCCAATAAAGAGCGCTCACAAGAAGAGTTCTTCCATACCTTTAATGCGCTGCTTGAAGGCAATCAACAGATCATCCTGACATCGGATCGCTATCCCAAAGAGATCAACGGCGTAGAAGATCGCCTGAAATCTCGTTTTGGTTGGGGCTTGACCGTGGCTATTGAACCACCTGAGTTAGAAACTCGCGTGGCGATCTTGATGAAAAAAGCCGAAGACCACCAAATTCACCTAGCAGACGAAGTGGCATTCTTCATTGCTAAGCGTTTGCGTTCAAACGTTCGTGAGTTGGAAGGTGCCCTTAACCGCGTGATTGCCAATGCGAACTTTACTGGGCGTCCAATTACCATCGATTTTGTTCGTGAAGCGCTGCGTGACTTGCTCGCTCTGCAAGAGAAGTTGGTGACCATTGATAACATTCAAAAGACGGTTGCCGAATACTACAAGATTAAAGTTGCGGATCTGCTTTCCAAGCGTCGTTCTCGCTCTGTGGCTCGCCCGCGTCAGCTAGCGATGGCACTAGCCAAAGAGTTGACCAACCACAGCCTGCCAGAGATTGGCGATGCGTTTGGTGGTCGTGACCACACTACTGTGCTGCATGCGTGTCGTAAAATCGCTCAGCTGCGTGAGGAGAGTCATGACATTAAGGAAGACTATTCCAACTTAATTCGCACGCTTTCTTCATAATAGTGGCATAATCACTATAATTAGCATTCAAGTTATTGTATTTCGCATATAAGTGGCATGGATTGCCATCTTTACGAAGAGTTATCTATGAAATTTACTATCGAACGTCATCACCTACTAAAGCCGTTACAACAAGTTTCTGGTGCATTAGGCGGCCGTCCTACATTACCTATTTTGGGCAACTTGCTTCTTAAAGTAGAAGAAGGGGTGCTTTCTCTTACCGCGACTGACCTTGAGGTAGAGCTGGTAAGTAAGGTGACGTTAGAGAGTGAATTTGAAGCAGGTAGCGTGACCGTACCTTCACGTAAGTTCCTCGATATCTGTCGTGGTTTGCCTGATGATTCCAATATCACCATCGTATTAGAAGGTGATCGCGTACAGGTGCGTTCTGGTCGTAGCCGATTCTCTCTATCCACATTGCCAGCAAGCGATTTCCCGAACATTGAAGATTGGCAACAAGAAGTGGCAGTGACGGTGACTCAAGCTGAGCTTAAGTCGCTGATCGACAAGACTCAGTTCTCAATGGCAAACCAAGACGTACGTTACTACCTCAACGGCATGCTGTTTGAAATTGACCAAAACATACTTCGTTCAGTCGCCACTGACGGTCACCGTATGGCGGTGGCAACGGTAGCACTAGAAGGCAGCTTTGACAGCAAACAGATCATTGTGCCGCGTAAAGGTGTACAGGAGCTTTCTAAGCTTTTAGACGCACCAGAGCAGCCAGTGACGCTACAAATTGGCAGCTCGAACATCCGTGCTGAAGTGAACAACTATGTCTTCACTTCTAAGCTTGTTGATGGTCGTTTCCCAGATTATCGCCGCGTAATGCCGCAAAATACCGACAAGACACTCGAAACAAACTGTGATGAGTTGCGTCAAGCGTTCTCCCGTGCCGCGATTCTATCGAATGAGAAATTCCGTGGCGTTCGTGTGAACCTAGCGGACAATGAGATGCGCATTACGGCGAATAACCCAGAGCAAGAAGAAGCGGAAGAGATGCTCGATGTGAACTTCCAAGGTGACGCGCTCGAGATTGGTTTCAACGTTTCTTACGTTCTCGATGTACTTAACACGCTTCGCTGCGACCAAGTACGCATGTCGATGTCCAATGCCAACGCCAGTGCGTTGATTGAAAATAGCGAAGATGACAGTGCCATGTACGTGGTGATGCCGATTCGTCTCTAAGACGAGCATGATGTTATGCCGCTTACGCGTTTAATCGTACAGCAATTTCGAAATATTAAAGCCTGTGATATTGAACTATCTACAGGCTTTAACTTTATTATTGGCCCCAACGGCAGTGGCAAAACCAGCTTGTTGGAGGCGATCTATTTGCTTGGTCATGGGCGCTCATTTAAAAGTTCGCTCACCGGTCGAGTGATACGAAATGACTGTCAAGAGCTGTTTGTACACGGCCGTTTTTTGAACTCGGATCAATTTGAGATACCCATTGGCATTAATAAGCAGCGCGATGGCTCAACAGAGGTTAAAATAGGCGGTCAATCTGGGCAAAAGTTAGCTCAGCTTGCCAAGGTGTTGCCGCTGCAACTTATCCATCCAGAGGGCTTTGAATTGCTCACTGATGGCCCTAAGTTTCGCCGAGCATTTATCGACTGGGGTGTGTTTCACTCTGAGCCAGGTTTTTTTGAAGCTTGGGGTCGTTTTAAGCGTCTCAGTAAGCAGCGTAATGCGCTACTTAAGACTGCCACCAGCTACCGAGAGTTAAGCTATTGGGATAGAGATTTAGCCCAGCTCGCTGAGCAAATCGATGGTTGGCGCCGCACCTATGTCGAACAGATGAAAACCTTGGCTGAAGAAATGTGTCAGTCTTTTCTGCCGGAGTTTGAAATCAAACTCGGTTATTACCGTGGCTGGGAAAAAGACACGCCGTATGGCGAGCTCTTAGAACGTAACTTTGAGCGTGACCAAAGTTTGGGGTACACCTTCAGTGGCCCAAATAAAGCCGATTTAAGAATTAAAGTGAACAACACCCCTGTAGAGGATGTGTTGTCTCGTGGTCAACTGAAACTGATGATGTGTGCGCTGCGTCTTGCGCAAGGGCAGCACCTCGCAGAGTTGACTGGAAAGCAATGTATCTATCTGATAGATGACTTTGCTTCAGAATTAGATAGCCTGCGTCGTAAACGCTTAGCGGATTACTTAAAACAGACTCAGGCTCAAGTTTTTGTAAGCTCTATTACCGAAAGCCAAGTTGCCGACATGATTGACGAAAATGGCAAGATGTTTCATGTGGAACATGGCACAATAGAGCAAGGTAAATAGTGAGAGAAACTCATGTCAGAAAATTACGATTCATCGAGTATTAAAGTACTAAAGGGTCTGGATGCGGTACGTAAGCGTCCAGGAATGTACATCGGCGACACGGACGATGGAACCGGTCTACACCACATGGTTTTTGAGGTGGTTGATAACTCAATTGATGAAGCGTTAGCAGGTCACTGTAGCGACATTATCGTGACTATTCATGAGGACAACTCTGTTTCTGTTAGCGATGATGGCCGTGGTATTCCAACGGAAATGCACCCAGAAGAGCAAGTGTCTGCGGCGGAAGTTATCATGACGGTACTTCACGCGGGTGGTAAGTTCGATGACAACTCGTACAAAGTATCGGGTGGTCTGCACGGCGTAGGTGTTTCGGTTGTAAACGCACTGTCTAAGCAAGTGACACTAACAATCCATCGTGGCGGTCACATTCATACTCAAACTTATCACCACGGTGAGCCGCAGGCGCCACTGGCTGTGATTGGTGATACCGACAAAACGGGTACAGAAATTCGTTTCTGGCCAAGTGAAGAAACCTTCTCTAACGTAGAGTTCCACTACGACATTCTTGCCAAGCGTCTACGTGAACTGTCGTTCCTAAACTCAGGTGTCTCAATCAAGCTGGTCGATAAGCGCGAAGAAGACAAAATGGATCACTTCATGTTTGAAGGTGGTATCCAGGCGTTTGTTGAGCATCTAAATACCAACAAGACACCAATCATTCAGAAAATCTTCCACTTTGATAACGAGCGTGATGATGGCATCACGGTTGAAGTGGCGATGCAGTGGAATGATGGCTACCAAGAAAACATTTACTGCTTTACCAACAACATCCCACAACGTGATGGTGGTACTCACCTTGCCGGTTTCCGTGCCGCACTAACGCGTACGCTGAACTCGTTCATGGATAAAGAGGGCTTCTCTAAGAAGGCTAAGACGGCGACATCAGGTGATGATGCTCGTGAAGGCCTAACCGCTATCGTATCGGTGAAAGTGCCAGATCCGAAGTTCTCAAGCCAAACCAAAGACAAGCTCGTTTCATCAGAAGTGAAATCAGCGGTTGAGTCTGCGATGGGTGAGAAGCTGTCTGAGTTCCTAGTAGAGAACCCAGGTGAAGCGAAGATTGTTTGTACTAAGATTATTGACGCCGCTCGTGCACGTGATGCAGCGCGTAAAGCGCGTGAAATGACACGTCGTAAAGGCGCTCTAGACCTAGCGGGTCTGCCAGGCAAATTGGCTGACTGTCAAGAGAAAGACCCAGCGCTTTCTGAACTGTACATAGTGGAGGGTGACTCTGCGGGCGGTAGTGCTAAGCAGGGTCGTAACCGTAAGAACCAAGCGATTCTTCCACTGAAAGGTAAGATCCTAAACGTAGAGAAAGCGCGTTTCGATAAGATGCTTTCTTCACAGGAAGTGGCAACGCTAATTACAGCTCTAGGCTGTGGTATCGGCCGTGACGAGTACAACCCAGATAAACTGCGTTACCACAACATCATCATCATGACCGATGCGGACGTCGATGGTTCTCACATCCGTACGCTGCTTTTGACTTTCTTCTACCGTCAAATGCCAGAGCTTATCGAGCGCGGTTACGTGTACATCGCTCAGCCACCGCTTTACAAAGTGAAGAAAGGTAAGCAAGAGCAGTACATCAAAGATGAAGATGCGATGAACCAATACCAAGTTTCATTGGCACTGGATAACGCCGCTCTGCACGTGAACCCTGAAGCGCCAGCGCTAGCTGGTGAAGCGCTAGAGAAACTGGTACAGCAGTACAACGGCGCAGTGAAAATTGCAGAGCGCATGGCTCGTCGCTACCCGCACGCACTAGTGAGTGAGTTCATGTACACGCCACGCCTAACGGCTGAGCAGTGTCACGACGCAGCGGCGGTTGAAGCATGGTCTAAGCAGCTTGTTGAGCAGCTCAATGCTAAAGAAGTGGGCGCAAGCCAATACAGCTTCGAGGTTGAACAGCACGCTGAGCTAGGTCTGAACCTACCGAAAATCATCGTGCGTACTCACGGTGTGACTCATGAGCATGTACTGAGTATTGACCTACTGAACTCGAAAGAGTACGGCAAGCTAGCGTCTCTATCGGAAGCACTAGAAGGTCTGATCGAAGAAGGTGCTTACGTGAAACGTGGTGAGCGTACTCAACCTGTGAGTCAATTTGAAGAGGCCCTAAACTGGCTGATCAAAGAGTCACGTCGCGGTCTGAGCCTACAGCGTTACAAAGGTCTAGGTGAGATGAACCCAGACCAGCTTTGGGAAACCACGATGGATCCAGAGACACGTCGCATGATGCAAGTCACGATTGAAGATGCGGTTGGCGCAGACCAACTGTTCACGACGCTAATGGGCGACCAAGTAGAGCCTCGTCGTAACTTCATCGAAGAGAACGCACTTAAAGTCGCTAACCTAGACGTTTAGATTGATTTCTCTTCGCTGGCTGAACTGATTTCTGCGTCGAAGGTGCTCATTTATACCTATAAATTGCGCGCCTTCTCCTTGAACTCAGCTCACCCAGCTTCGATAAACCAATCTAAAAACAAAAAGACTGCCTTACACGGCGGTCTTTTTTGTTTTTAACTCTATGAAAAATAACCGTTATAAAAATAATTAAAGAAAATGCCTTGAAAGCGATTTTCGCCATCCCTATATCTAGTTGTGAAGAGGGAGCTGTCTTGCTCAAGAGAGAAGAAACAGACCTTTTAAACGCCTGCAAAGTATCGCTCAGCGGAGGATAACTTTAACGGCACACTGAAAAAACTGATTTGTTGCTACGTCCCCGAACAGCACGGCTGTCAGCGGAGTGGTGGATGAATCCCTTAGTCGTCACTACATCAGTTTTATAGGCTGGGTGTAAGTGAAAACTCACGGCTAAGACTATTGCTTACTATGAGGATAGCATGATGAGAACTGTAGATTTCACTCCTTTATACCGCAACGCAATTGGCTTCGATCGTCTATTCAACATGATGGAAGCGAACTCAGCGAAAAACTCTTCTGGCGGTTACCCTCCATACAACATTGAGCAACAAGACGAGAACCATTTCCGTATTACTATGGCTGTGGCTGGCTTTGCTGAAGACCAACTCGATCTTACGCAAAAAGAGAACATGTTGATTGTGAAGGGTGAACGTAAAGCCGAAGAAGGCAAAAACTACGTGTACCAAGGTATCGCAGAGCGCGATTTCGAGCGTAAATTCCAGCTAGCTGACTACGTGAAAGTGGTGGGTGCAAGCATGGAAAATGGTCTACTTCACGTTGATCTAGAGCGCGAAATTCCAGAAGCGATGCAGCCACGTAAAATCGAGATTGGTGGTAACAAACTGATCGAAGGCTAATCATTTCACTGAAATGAAAGCCCTGATATAAAGAGTGAAAGAGCGCCAGAAGGCGCTCTTTTTGTATCTATTCTATTTTATCAACAGCCTTAAGCGTGAGTGCCTTGCGCGTATGCTTTAGCCACTTCTTCCGCGATAATCGCAATACCTTGCTGCATTTTGTCGTCATCTTGTACATAGTTCATGCGCAGACACTGATGGGCATGATCCCATTCATCTTCCTGACCGATAAAGAAGTATTCTCCTGGCACAATCAACACGCCGCGATCCTTCAAGCGCTGATAAAGCTCCATAGTGGTAATTGGCAGTTCGTCAAACCAAAGCCACAAGAAGATGGCGCCCTCTGGTTTATGGATTCGAAAGCGAGGATCGGTAATCGCTGATTGCAACAACTCTACCGCGCGCTGGGATTTTTGCTGGTAAAACGGCTTAATAACGTTCGAGCTGAGATCCAGAATGTCGCCTTTCTCAATCATATGATGAGCAAGCGCAGGACCAAAGCTGCCCGGCGCTAGGCTAATAATGCCATTCATATTAGTCATCGCTTGGGTGACTTCTTCGCTCGCAATCACGATGCCGCAGCGCAGTCCAGGCAGGCCTAGTTTAGATAGGCTCATGCAGAGGATGGTGTTTTCATTCCAAAACGGTTCTACATCTTCAAAGATGATGTTTGGGAATGGCAAGCCGTAGGCGTTATCGATGATAAGTGGGATGTTGTTTTCACGAGCCAGTTTATCTAGCTTGTGGATCTCTTCGTCGGTTAACACATTACCCGTAGGGTTGGTTGGGCGCGAGGCACAAATGGCAGCCACCGAATCATCAATTTTTAAGTGTTCGAAATCCACGTGGTACTTAAACAGACCGTTATCCAGCAGTTCGATTTCTGGATGATAAGAGACAAAAATGTCCTCATCGATGCCAGCATCGCCATAGCCAATGTATTCCGGTGCTATCGGTAGCAAGATTTTCTTATGGCTACCATCACTTTGTTTTCCAGCTAATAAGTTAAACAGATAGAAAAAACCGCTTTGACTGCCATTGGTTAGGCTGATGTTCTTTTCGGTAATGTTCCAGCCATAGGTATCGCGAAGTAACTTAGCGAGCGATTTTACAAACGCATCTTTTCCTTGTGGGCCATCATAGTTGGCCATGGCGGCCACCAGCTCTCCACTGGCAAGGAGGTCACTACTGGCTTGGTGAAAATACTCGAGCATGGCAGGAATGGCGGCTGGGTTACCACCTCCGAGCATGATGGCACCTGGAGTGCGAAGGCCATCATTAAGATCATCCATTAATTGGGTAATACCTGAGTAACGATTAAATTTTTCACCAAACTTCGAAAATTGCATTGTGGTACCTAGTTCATTGTGTTCACTTGTTGTATTTATACCGATTTTTATCCTGCTTGGAGCAAGATGAATCTTTGAACATACAGCAATGACACCATCAGGCAAAGTACTATTTGCCTGATGGTAAATTGGCAACCAGAAAAGGAGCAAACTCGTGCTCCTTTATTGGGGTGACGGGGGTGATGGTCGGTATTATTCACCAGTGTAAACGATGAGTACCTTGTCATCTTGGTAACGACGCTCGAACGCGTAGTAACCTTCACGCTGGTGGGTAATGTGTTGTCCTTTGGCAACGGCTGGGTGACGCAGGCGGAAATCCCCTAGTGCTTGCCAGTGTTTGAGTAACGCCTCGCGCTGACCGGTGATCTTGTCCCAAGGCATATCAGAGCGCGTACCTTGGTGTGAGTCGGAGCCACTGACACCTAGGTCTCTTGCGACCTCATCACCATAGTAGATCTGCACTGCTCCCGGACTCAGCATCAGTGCATTTGCGGCACGCATTTGATCATCAATACTTCGGCTTCGAGATGCCCAGAACAGTGAAGTATCGTGCGAAGAGAGGTAGCTCAGCACATTAAACTCGCTGTCACTGTTAATGCGCTCTGCATAGCGGCGATAGTCATTGTCTAGGTTCGCGAAACACTTCAATGCCTTAGGTGCGACGTCGCCTTGGAACTCGAAGTTGATGATGGAATCAAAACCGTTATCGAAATACGGGCTCTTCACCACACTGTGCGCCCAAACTTCACCGGTCATCCAGAAGGGTTTATCATCCAGTGCCTTGTCTGGGTTGTTTTGTTTCCACTCTGCCAGTGCTTCATTACTGGCTTGCTTGAGCTTGGCCCAGCTTTCCAGCTCGACGTGTTTCGCGGTATCGACACGGAAACCATCGATGCCATACTCGCGAACCCAATCGGTGAGCCAGGTGATTAAATGCTCACTTGGCGTGGCTTGAACATCTTTGGCATTGGTCTCTTTATTACGATAGAAGTTCGGCAGGCCTGTCTTCTGTGTCGATTCAGTTTTTAGATCCGGCAAGAAGTTAAGTGACATGGTTCTGTCGTTGTATCCAGGCGCGTCGTAGTCACCAATATCGGTACGGATCCAATCTTTACCCCACCACTTATCCCATGCTTCGTCATCACTGTACTTGATGTAATCATTAAAGCTGTGCCAACTTTGCCCTGATTTTGGTTGCCAATCGGTCCAGTTTTCACCGAGCTCTTGTTTTGCCTCTTCATCTGATAGGTACAGTTTTCCGAAGCCAAATTCTTGCATGTCCGCTAGCGTGGCGTAGCCGGTATGGTTCATGACGACATCCCAGACGACGCGGATACCTTTTTCATGGGCGGTATCGACAAAGCGGCGTAAGTCCGCCTCGGTACCCATGTTGGCGTCGAGCTTAGTCCAATCCTGATGGTAGTAACCGTGATAGCCATAGTGCTTGAAGTCGCCTTTATCGCCGCCGCCAACCCAGCCATGGATTTGCTCCAGCGGTGAAGTGATCCAGATGGCATTCACACCGAGCGATTCAATATAGTCGAGCTTGTCGGTAAGACCAGCCAGATCGCCACCATGGAAGGTGCCGATTTCATGTTCGCCATCTTTGCTTCGGCCATAGCTGTTATCGTTATCTGGGTGGCCGTTGTAGAAGCGGTCGGTCATCACGAAATAGACCGTCGCGTTGTCCCAGTCAAATTCCGCCTTCGGTGTTTGCTCAGCCGGCTCTAGCAATAGTAAGCCTTGGCTATTCGCACCGGGCTGCAGTGCGATCTTGCCACTGCTGACAGTGGCTTGTTGACCCGTTAGCGCGTCTTTGAGCACAGTGCCATCGGCAAAAGTCGCACTGACATCAATGATTTTGGCGGTGTCTGTGGCAACGGGGCAGGTCGCCGTGTAGTCCGTCGTTTGTTTTGGCTTCACGCGGACTGTCAGCTCATTGCTTATTGGGTTTAGCGTAAATTGGTAGGTATTGGCTTTGAACACCCGCATAGGAATGACGGACTCCCCAGCACAATCGTCGAGCTTGAGTGGGCGGTTAAATTTAATGCGTGCATCGTCAGCTAGAGCAAAGGTGCTGCCACAGGTTTGCGCATTATCACCGATAGAAAAGGTGTAACTGCCTTTATCGAGTTTCTTTTCTGCGATCAGCAATCCTTGTTCATTGGCAGCAAAAGCGACCTGTTGGTCGTCTAGGCTAAGCAGTAAAGCATCGTCGGGTAGTTGGCTGCAGGCACTGAGCATCGCCACAGATAGTGAAATTAGGGTCTTTTTCATGGTGTCTCTTCCTTGAAGTTATCCCACGTTTATATCAAATGTTACCCTCTACATTCTGAGTGCCATAACCGCTCGTTTGCAGGCCGTTACCCTACAATCTTCTTACTGGTTCACAGAACTAACAATAACTTAGCGCCGTTTTAAAGCGACAAAAAAGGGAAGCCGAAGCTTCCCTTTTAATTAACTCTTGTTACCAGAATCGATGACTATTTCTGAAGAAGTGAAATGTCGGCGATTTGTAGGAACAGGTTACGTAGGTTGTTCAATAGCGTTAGACGGTTCTTCTTAAGCGCTTCGTCATCGGCCATGACCATCACGTTATCGAAGAACGCATCCACTGGCTCACGTAGGTCAGCAAGTTTGCTTAGTGCTTCTTGATAGTTACCGGTTGCGAATGCTGGCTCAAGGGCTTCAGTCATGACTTCAACGTTTTCGGCTAGCGTCTTCTCTGCATCTTCTTGTAGAAGAGCAAGGTCGATGTCTGCTGCCAGTTCACCGTCAAATTTCGCTAGGATGTTACCTACACGCTTGTTCGCTGCCGCTAGTGCTTCTGCAGCTTCTAGACCGCGGAAGTGAGATACCGCTTTAACGCGTTGGTCGAAGTCTGCTGGTTTGGTTGGACGACGTGCAAGTACCGCTTGGATGATGTCCACGCTGAAGCCTTCGTCTTTGTACCATGCATTGAAGCGACCTAGCATAAACTCGATCACATCTTGCTCAACGTTGTCGTTGGTTAACTTAGTACCAAACTGCACCTTCGCTTCACGGATCAGGTCAACTAGGTCTAAGTTGTAGCCGTTTTCAACGATGATACGTAGCACACCGAGTGATGCACGACGCAGTGCGAATGGATCTGAGCCTTTAGGTGCTTGGCCAATACCGAAGATACCGACAATCGTATCTAGCTTGTCAGCCATGGCTACCGCTGATGAGATACCTGTGCTTGGTAGCTCGTCACCGGCGAAACGAGGCATGTACTGCTCGTATAGTGCGAGCGCAACTTGCTCGTCTTCACCGTCGTGAGTCGCGTAGTGCATACCCATTACACCTTGGGTATCGGTAAACTCGAATACCATTGATGTCATTAGGTCACACTTGGCCAGTAGACCTGCGCGCGTTGCTTTTTCAACGTCCGCATCAATTTGTTTAGCGATGTAACCAGAAAGTGCGGTAATACGGTCAGTCTTGTCTTTGATAGTACCAAGCTGCTTTTGGAAGATAGCTTGTTCTAGCTCAGGCAGACGGTCGATAAGAGGACGCTTACGGTCAGTGTTAAAGAAGAACTCTGCATCCGCTAGACGTGGACGTACAACCTTCTCGTTACCTTCGATAACGTGGCGAGGCTCTTTCGACTCGATGTTAGAGACAAAGATGAAGTTAGGTAGTAGCTTCTTGTTTTCATCGCCATTCTCATATGAATAGACAGGGAAGTACTTCTGGTCACCTTTCATGGTGTAAACCAGCGCTTCAGAAGGAACCTTCAGGAATTCTTCTTCAAACTTCGCCGTTAGTACAACTGGCCATTCAACTAGAGAAGTCACTTCTTCTACTAGGTCGTCTTCTAGGTCAGCGATACCGCCAACAGCCGCTGCAGCTTTTTGAGAATCCGCTAGGATGATCGCTTTACGCGCTTCGTAATCCGCCATGACTTTACCGCGCTCTTCTAGAATCGCAGGGTATTGCTCAGCAGAATCGATAGTGAACTCTTGCTCACCCATGAAGCGGTGACCACGGATAGTGCGGTCAGATGCCACGCCTAGGATCTCGCCTTCAATCAGGTCAGAGCCCATTAGCATAGTCAGTGTTTTAACAGGACGGATAAATTGAGTCGTCTTGTTACCCCAACGCATTGGCTTAGCGATTGGTAGGTTAGCCAGCGCTTTTGCTGCTAGGTCAACAACGATTTCAGTCGTTGCTTGGCCTTTGACTTCTTGTTTGAACAGTAGCCATTCGCCCTTGTCAGTGACTAGACGGTCTGCCTGTTCAACGGTGATGCCGTTACCGCGAGCCCAGCCTTGTGCAGCTTTGGTGGCGTTACCGTCAGCATCGAATGCCACAGAAACGGCAGGACCACGCTTCTCAACCACTTTGTCAGCTTGGCCTTCAGCAAGACCGGCAATCTTAAGTGCGAGACGACGAGGTGCCGCGTACCATTTCACACCTTCGTGTGCGAGATCTGCGCCTTTAAGCTCTGCTTCGAAGTTTGCCGCAAAAGCTTCTGCTAGAGTACGAAGCTGCGTTGGTGGTAGCTCTTCAGTACCGAGTTCAATTAGAAATTCTTTTGCCATGATTACTTCTCCTCGTCTTTCTTAAGCATTGGGAAGCCCAGAGCTTCACGTGATGCGTAATATGCTTCAGCAACCGCTTTAGTCAGGTTGCGGATACGAAGGATGTAACGTTGGCGCTCTGTTACAGAGATAGCCTTGCGTGCATCAAGGATGTTGAACGCGTGAGCCGCTTTAAGAATGCGCTCATAAGCGGGTAGAGGAAGTGGCTTCTCAAGCTCAAGTAGCTCTTTACACTCTTTCTCGCACTGATCGAAGTAAGTGAAAAGGAAATCAACGTCAGCGTGTTCGAAGTTGTATGTTGATTGCTCAACTTCGTTTTGGTGGAAGATATCACCGTAAGTCACTTTGCTGCCGTCTGGTGCGATGTTCCACACTAGGTCGTACACGGAATCTACTTCTTGGATGTACATAGCTAGACGCTCGATACCGTAAGTGATTTCGCCAGTCACTGGCTTACACTCTAGGCCACCAACCTGCTGGAAGTAAGTAAACTGAGTTACTTCCATGCCGTTTAGCCATACTTCCCAGCCAAGACCCCATGCGCCAAGCGTTGGGTTTTCCCAGTTGTCTTCTACGAAACGAATATCGTGAACTAGTGGGTCGATACCAAGCACTTCAAGTGAACCAAGGTACAGCTCCTGAATGTTGTCAGGAGACGGCTTAAGCGCTACTTGGAACTGATAGTAGTGCTGAAGACGGTTCGGGTTCTCACCGTAACGACCATCGGTCGGACGACGTGAAGGTTGAACGTATGCCGTAGACATTGGCTCTGGGCCAAGTGCACGTAGACATGTCATTGGGTGAGAGGTGCCTGCACCTACTTCCATATCTAGTGGTTGAACAATAGTACAACCGTTCTGTGCCCAGTAATCCTGCAGCGCGAGGATCATTCCCTGGAAGGTTTTGATATCGTATTTTTGCATAGTAATTCGCGCAATTCTCTAAGTGAAAAGGTCTATCTGATATTCAGAAAATAACAAATAAGTATACCGACTAATCGGTAAGGGGAGTAGGGGTAAAAGTGCCGAATTAATCATCATAAAGGTAAAAAAATGCGGTTTTTCGGTGTTATTCGCTGTATGACGGTATGAAGAGGGCAATATTGTTGAATTTGATTTAGTGGATGATTACAATGCCGCCATCTTTGGGGAGTAGCTTATCTATACGCTTGCAAGCGTTTGGATTCGTTCGTCAACATAATTGGTGCAAAATCACCATGGCGCTCGAGACTTGTGCCCACAAGTTTAGCAAGACCATAGATAAACATCGTGAACCGGGGTGGGGCGCGAGGTTTGTCTATAGGTTAAATACTATAAACCCTGCCCCAAAGAGCATGTCGTGAGCGTTTTAGCTATTTCAATTACTACTGTGGCACTTGCAGAAATTGGTGATAAGACCCAACTTTTATCATTGTTGCTTGCCAGTCGTTACCGTAAACCGATTCCTATTATTGCCGCTATTTTTCTAGCAACCATTGCCAATCATGCGCTAGCCGCTTGGCTCGGTGTTGTGGTGGCGGACTATCTATCGCCTCAAGTCCTAAAGTGGGTGCTGGTGGTCAGCTTCCTAGCGATGGCAGCATGGATCTTGGTGCCGGATAAACTGGACGACGATGAAAACATCTCCAGCCGTGGTCCGTTTATCGCCAGTTTTATCGCGTTTTTTATTGCCGAAATCGGTGACAAGACTCAGATTGCGACTTCCATTCTCGGCGCGCAATACGCGGATGCCCTGACTTGGGTGGTGATTGGCACCACGGTCGGTATGCTACTGGCCAATGTACCCGTGGTGCTGATTGGTAAGTTGTCAGCGGATAAATTACCGCTAGATTGGATTCGTCGTATTACCGCGATTTTGTTTGTTGGATTGGCTCTTGGTGCGGCGATTTTTTAACAATAATATCAAATGACTACCAAAGTTTAATCGCGATCAAACTCTCGCTCGAATCTGACTGATTTCGTGATGAATGACATATTAGTGTCATAATTGTCATGGTACTTTAATCATGTGGATCCTAGCGAGAGGGCAACGATTATGCTTACACGTTACACAGGAATGACCGCAGAAAGCCAAAGCCGTTTGTTTACCTTCGGTTTGGTATTAACGCTGCTTGGTATGGTACTCACGGACATGTGGATACCTATGGTAGTAGGCGCCATTGTGATGACTGGTTTGGCTGTTGAGTCGTGGATTCGAGTTCAGCATCTCATCCCAATGCACAATGAGATACGTTCGATGCAAAAGCAGATCAAGAAACTGCAATCAGAAGTCAGAACGCTGGAATATGACGAATAGCTCGAACAGGACGAATAGCAAAAAGGCTGCCAATGGCAGCCTTTTTTAATGCGTTACGCTAATCCTTTTTTGATTAGGTAAAGGTAAGGCACGGTTTCTGTTTGTGCACCAAGCAGTTGGTGATCCATAAAACGACAGAAACTGGGAATATCGCGAGTGGTGGAAGGATCGTCAGCTTTCACCAACAACACATCACCATCTTCCATTTTACGAATTGTCTTCCTGACCATCATCACTGGCTCTGGGCAGCGCAATCCTTGGGCTTCGAGTGTTTGCGTGGCAAGGTCTGTATTGATTGTCATGGGGAACTCTTTTCTCTAGAAAACAGGCCAAATTCTACTTATGAAGAAAAAATATGCAATAACCCCTTGGCAAATGGATCTTTTTGCTTTAACTTTATTAACAAGTTGGTAACAAAGAGACAAGGAAGTAGCTATGTTGACCGCACTAGATAGATTGACAATTTACTCGGTACTTTGCTTGATAGCCTTTTGTGCTTTGGTACTTCAGCCTTCACAGCAGGCCGGTTGGACACCATTAATTGGATTGAGTGCCGCAATCATGGGATTGTGGTTAGAGATGAGACGCTGGCAAGATGCCTCTGAGGAACAAGAAAATTAACATTTAATAAACATCTTGCTATTTTAGATTTCCAATAGACTACGACATTCCGACACTATCCCCATTTTCTTGGGCTTCCCCGCTGAAAGGCGGGATTTTTTTTATCTGAAGAAAAGCAAACCAGGTGTAGACTAAGTAAAGATGAACCTAGGAAAGGCTTATGGAACTCGAAGAAATCTATCGCCGCGATCTTAACTTGTTGGTGGCACTAAAAGTGCTGGTGGAAGAGGGCAGTGTTAGTCAGGCAGCTGTGCGACTTAACCTAAGTCAGTCTGCGACGAGTCGAGTGCTGGGAAGATTGCGAGATTTGCTTGGCGATCCGTTATTTACTCGCCAAGGGCAACGCATTATACCGACCCGCAAGGCGCTTGAGATATGTAAGCAAATAGACCAGCCACTTGAGTCTTTTCGGCAGCTATTAACACCTAGCGAGTTTAATCCTTACTACTGCAATGAGCGCTTCCTCATCGCAACGACTGACTACGCGATGCAAACCATCTTGCCTTATGCGTTGCCTAAGATTTATCAGTTAGCACCGAATATTTCTTTAGAGTTTGCGCCACTGCAACATGAAAGCCTTTTCAAACAACTCAGTACAGACAAAGTCGACATGGCGATTTGCCGTCCGACCGGGTCTGTGACACCTTTGCATCAAGAAGTGCTTGGGCCTGTAGGCGTTTCTTGTTTGGTTTCCAAACAACATCCTTTGGCGGATAAGCCTTTATCACTGGAGGATTACATTAATGCGCCTCACGCGATGATTGCCATTAGCGATGGCGTCAAAGCGCTCTTGGATGCTGCGCTTATTAATCAAAACCCAAGAAAGATGGTGCTGCGCGCGTATCATCTCGAAGCGGCGTTAGCGATTGTCGATAGCATGCCGCTCATTATTACCGTTCCGGCTGATCTCGCTTACTTAGTGGCCGAGCGCTACGATTTAGTGATTAAGCCGCTGCCTTTTGCCTTCACGCCGTTTGACTATTCCTTAATTTGGCATGCTCGATGCGATACCTCGGAATCTCAAAAGTGGCTTCGCTCGGTAGTAAAAGAAGAGTGCGGGAAATTGATTGCTAAGCGTATCGAAGATGTGGGTTTAGGCTGAATGCAAAAAAGGCTCCCGTAATGAGAGCCTTTTCTATAACGAGGTCATCGTTAATTAGATCTTGATAGTTACGCGACCAGTCACAGCACCGTTAGTGATGTCTTCAGCCGCTTGAATCGCATCTTCTAGTGCTACGGTTTTGCTTGCCTGTGCGTAGTATGACTCAGGAAGTAGCGTCGCTAGTTGCTCCCAAGCTTTGATGCGTTTTTCGCGTGGGCACATTACTGAGTCGACACCTTGTAGACGCACGTTACGCAGGATAAATGGCATCACTGTGGTTGGTAGATCAAAGCCACCCGCTAGACCACATGCTGCGACAACACCGTTGTAGTTTACTTGCGCAAGCACTTTAGCAAGCATGTTGCTGCCTACCGTATCGACAGCTGCAGCCCAGAATTGACGCTCAAGCGGTTTTGCTGGCTCTTCAAGCTCGCTACGCTCAACAATGCGTGATGCACCGAGTGATTTTAGCAGTTCGCCATTCGCCGAAGCGCGACCTGTCACTGCTGCGACTTTGTAACCTAGCTGGCTTAGCAGCGTCACTGATACACTACCCACACCACCACTTGCGCCAGTGACCAGCACTTCGCCGTCTTCAGGTTTCACGCCGGCATCAACAATGGCTTGTACACACAGCATCGCAGTAAAACCAGCAGTACCGATAGCCATAACTTTTTCTGCATCGAGACCCGCTGGCATTGGCACTAGCCAGTCGCCGTTTAGGCTCGCTTTCTCAGCCATGCCACCCCAGTGATTCTCACCGACCCCCCAGCCAGTGAGAACCACTTCGTCGCCTTCCTTATAGCGAGGGTCGTCTGATTGCGACACGACGCCAGAAAGATCGATACCCGGTACCATTGGGAAATTGCGGATGATTTTACCTTTACCGGTAATTGCCAACCCATCTTTGTAGTTCAAAGATGAATATTTTACATCTATTTTTACATTACCTTCTGGAAGCTGTGACTCGTCTACTTGAGAAATAGTAGCGATTGTTTTTTTATCTTCTTGGTTAAGTAACAGTGCTTTGAACATGATGTTCTCCAATGAGTTGACGTGTTATCTGCTGCAAAGTGTAGGTGAGAAATGGGAAAATAAACAATGAAACTTCAACATTAGATATATGCGCTGCATGCATAAATAAAAACAGCTCCGATAACGGAGCTGTTTGTGTTGAAAAGCCGTAATGAGAGGGCTACGGTCTTTCAAAAATGGTTGCGATACCTTGACCTAAACCAATACACATAGTGGCGAGACCAATCTTGGCGTCTTTGTTTTCCATGATATTGATAAGGGTGGTCGAGATACGAGAGCCCGAACAACCTAGAGGGTGGCCTAATGCGATGGCGCCGCCATTCAGATTAACCTTCTCATCGACCACATCCAGTAGACCAAGATCTTTAGCACATGGTAGAGATTGAGCTGCAAAGGCTTCGTTAAGCTCAACAATATCGATATCGTCCATCGTCAGGCCAGCACGCTTGAGTGCTTTTTGTGTCGCTGGGACAGGGCCGTAACCCATAATCGACGGATCGCAGCCCGCAATGGCCATCGAGCGGATCTTCGCGCGAATCGTTAAACCAAGCTCGTTGGCTTTCTCTTCGCTCATGATCAGCATGGCAGATGCGCCATCAGACAGTGCCGATGATGTACCCGCTGTTACAGTACCGTTCGCAGGGTCAAATACTGGACGAAGCTTGGATAGCCCTTCCACATTGGTTTCTGGACGAATCACTTCATCGTAGTCGAGGGTAAATAGTGAACCATCTTCTGCGTGACCTTCTGTCGGCAAGATCTCGTTCTTGAAGCGGCCTTCAAGCGTCGCCGCTTGCGCTCGCTGGTGGCTTCGCGCAGCAAATTCATCTTGTTGCTCACGGCTGATGCCATGCAGTTTACCCAGCATTTCTGCGGTTAGACCCATCATGCCAGCTGCTTTCGCAACGTTCTTAGAAAGCTGAGGATGGAAGTCTACACCGTGCGTCATAGGGACGTGTCCCATGTGCTCAACACCACCAATCAGACAGATTTCAGCATCGCCAACCATGATAGAGCGCGCCGCGTCATGCAATGCTTGCATAGACGAGCCGCACAAGCGGTTGACCGTGACGGCACCAATCTCAATCGGTAGACCTGCGAGAAGCGCAGCGTTTCGAGCAACGTTAAAGCCTTGCTCTAGGGTTTGTTGTACACAGCCCCAGTAGATATCTTCAATCTCTTCTGGCTTCACTTGTGGGTTGCGAGCCAGGATCCCTTTCATTAGGTGTGCCGATAAATCTTCAGCACGTTGATGTCTAAAAGCACCACCCTTGGAACGACCCATAGGTGTACGAAGACAATCAACAACGACAACATTTTTCATTTTGATATTCCTCATCCAATCGGTGGTTACAGTGAGCTAGCTTGCTGTACGTCATAGAAGCGCTTGCCAGAGCTTGCCATATCGACCAGCGACTGCGGCACTTTGTACATTGCACCCAGTGACTCGTATTGTTTCGCCATCACCACGTAGTTATCGATACCGATACTGTCTAGATAACGGAATACGCCACCTCTAAATGGAGGGAAGCCGAGGCCATAGACCAGCGCCATATCCGCTTCTTGCGGTGTCGCAATGATGCCCTCTTCCAAACACAGTACGACTTCGTTGATCATCGGAATCATCATGCGTTGAATAATGGTGTCATCTTCGAATGATTGCGCAGGCTTGCTCACGGGCTCAAGCAGTGAGCTGATGTCTTCGCTTGGTGCTTTCTTAGGACGACCACGCTTGTCTGTGGTGTAAGCATAGAAACCAGAACCATTTTTCTGACCATAGCGTGTATTTTCAAACAGCACGTCAATGGCATCACGCTGATCTTTCGCCATGCGCTCTGGGAAACCTTCTGCCATCACTGCTTGTGCGTGATGCGCGGTGTCGATGCCGACCACGTCAAGTAGGTAAGCAGGACCCATTGGCCAGCCAAACTTACGCTCCATGATTTTATCGATTTGGATAAAGTCAGCACCATCAGCCAGTAGTTGACTAAAGCCACCAAAATACGGGAACAGAACACGGTTAACGAAGAAACCAGGGCAGTCGTTGACCACGATAGGGGATTTACCCATCTTCGCAGCGTACGCCACCACGCGGTTGATGGTTTCTTCCGAGGTGTGTTCACCGCGGATGATTTCAACCAATGGCATGCGATGCACTGGGTTAAAGAAGTGCATACCACAGAAGTTTTCTGGGCGTTTTAGTGACTTCGCGAGTGTATTGATAGGAATGGTTGAAGTGTTGGACGCGATAACTGTGCCTTCACCGACCATCTCTTCGACTTCACTGAGTACCGCGGCTTTGACTTTTGGATTCTCTACCACCGCTTCTACAATCACATCGCTTTTCTCGATACCGGCGTAATGTAGGCTAGGAGTAATAGAAGCCAGTACGCCAGCCATCTTAAGTCCGTCGATACGACCACGCTGCAAACGCTTATTCAGCAGTTTAGACGCTTCGGTCATGCCTAGCTCAAGTGATGCTTGGGCGATGTCCTTCATAATGACCGGCACACCTTTAAGTGCAGATTGGAACGCGATACCGCCTCCCATGATGCCTGCACCCAGTACTGCGGCGCGCTCCGTCTCTTTACCTGATTTCGCAGCTTTCTTGGCTAGACCTTTGATGTATTGATCGTTGAGGAATATGCCAACCAGAGCGTTCGCCACATCGGAGCCAGCAAGCTGTATAAAGTAGTTTGCTTCGACTTCGAGTGCTTCATCACGACTGAAGCGAGATGCTTCTTCGATGGTTTTGACCGCTGCCATTGGTGCTGGGTAGTGTGGTCCTGCTTTTTGTGCGACCAGACCTTTTGCCATGGTAAAGCTCATCATGGACTCAAGCTTGCTTAGTGTCAGTGGAGACACTTTCGCTTGGCGACGCGCTTTCCAGTCAATCTTTTCGTTGATAGCCAGCTCAATGGTGTTCAATGCAGAATCATACAGCGCGTCGGTTTCGACGATGGCGTCGATAAGGCCTACTTTTAATGCTTCATTTGCACGGCATGCTTTGCCTTGAGTGATGATTTCCATTGCGCTGTCTGCGCCGATAAGCCTTGGCAAGCGAACCGTGCCGCCAAAACCAGGCATAATGCCAAGCTTAGTTTCTGGCAGACCGATGCTGGTGGTCTTGTCACCAATTCTAAAGTCTGTTGCCAGCACGCACTCACAACCACCGCCTAGGGCGTGGCCTTTTAATGCAGATAGCGTTGGAACGGGCAAATCTTCCAATTTGTTGAAAATGTTATTGGCGAATCCTAGCCATTCTTTGAGTTCAGCTTTTGGTTTGGCAAATAGACCAAGGAACTCAGTGATGTCAGCACCCACAATAAAGGCACTTTTATCAGTGGTTAGGATAAGCCCTTTAAGGTCACTCCATGCTGTAACAGCATCAAGTGCTTTGTCTAGAGCTTCGAGGGTAGCCAGATCAAGTTTATTGACCGACTTAGGAGAGCTAAAGCACAGCTCGGCGATGCCGTTACGTACTTCCTTTACCTGTATAGTTTCAGATTGGTAAATCATTGTCATTCTCCGTGACAGACAATCCGTGATTGCGTGAAAGCGGTTGTTATAGTTCTAGTGCTGGTTAGACCAGTTGTGTAAGTGTGTACTGCAATGAAAGTAATTTCAATACATTTTTTAAACAAGTGTTTAACATTATGACCAGTGTCCAATCTTGGAGTCAATTGCTATTGCCCGTGTTAGAATACCCCTTTTAGGCGACAAACCTGTAAAACCCAATGAACTCAACTGCATACCTGATACCAGAGCACCCCGTGGTTTTTGAAGAAGAAATCAAAAAGAGCGTGTTCATCACGCAAATTGCTCATACGCCGAGTATTGAGTCTGCGAAAGCGTTTGTTGACCAAGTAAAAAGACAGCATAGTAGTGCGAGGCATAATTGCTGGGGTTTTGTCGCAGGGCGTCCTGAAAACTCGATGATGTGGGGGTTTAGTGATGACGGTGAGCCGTCTGGCACGGCAGGTAAACCTATCTTGGCCCAGTTAAGTGGCTCTGGTATTGGAGAGCTCACCGCGGTAGTGACGCGTTATTCTGGTGGCATCAAGCTTGGAACTGGCGGCTTGGTGAAAGCCTACGGTGGCGGCGTGCAGCAAGCACTTAAGCTAATTCAAACAATCGAAAAAAAAATCACCACACAATTACGTCTAGAGTTAGACTATGCATTCGTGTCTATAGCTCAGGCAGAGCTGAATCGTTTCGAAGCGGTAGAGGTCGAGTCGCACTACACCGACAAGGTTATTCTCATTGTTGAGCTAGAAGTGAACCATGTCGATGCACTGACGCAGAGTATCATTAATAAAAGCGGAGCCAAGGCAATGGTCTCCCCGGTAGAAAACAACTAGGACGTAACGAAGCGCAGCTTCATCAACTCATATGCAATTTCGATCCATTATTCGCATTGTCGGACTGCTACTCGCTCTGTTTAGCGTTTCAATGCTCGCACCCGCTTTAGTCGCACTGATCTATCGAGATGGTGCGGGTGTGCCTTTTGTCACGACCTTCTTCGTCCTACTACTTTGCGGCGGGTTTTTCTGGTTTCCAAATCGTCGTCATAAGCATGAGCTCAAAGCCAGAGACGGATTTCTAATCGTTGTCCTGTTTTGGACCGTAATCGGCAGTGCGGGCGCGCTGCCATTTCTCATTTCTGATTACCCGAATGTCTCGGTAACCGATGCCTTCTTTGAATCTTTTTCTGCATTAACCACTACGGGTGCGACGGTTATCGTCGGTTTAGACGAACTTCCTAAAGCGATTTTGTTCTACCGCCAACTTCTTCAATGGTTTGGCGGTATGGGTATCATTGTACTTGCCGTTGCGATCCTACCTGTTCTGGGTATCGGTGGCATGCAGCTGTATCGAGCGGAGATCCCAGGACCTGTTAAAGATAGCAAGATGACGCCGCGTATTGCTGAAACCGCAAAAGCGCTTTGGTACATCTATCTGAGTTTGACCATCGCCTGTGCGGCAGCGTTTTGGGTTGCAGGTATGACCCCATTTGATGCGATTGCTCATAGCTTCTCAACCATAGCGATTGGCGGCTTCTCCACTCATGATGCCAGTATGGGCTATTTCAATAGTCCTGCTATTAACATGATTACGGTCGTGTTCCTGCTGATATCTGCGTGTAACTATTCTTTGCACTTTGCGGCTTTTGCCTCGGGTGGCGTGCACCCTAAGTACTATTGGAAAGATCCTGAGTTTAGAGCTTTCATCTTTATTCAGGTGGTTCTGTTTTTGGTGTGCTTCCTTATCTTACTTGAGCATCACTCCTACAATTCTATGTACGACGCGTTCGATCAGGCTCTGTTCCAGTCAGTCTCGATATCGACGACGGCCGGCTTTACAACAACGGGGTTCTCGGAATGGCCACTGTTCTTGCCGGTACTCCTGCTGTTCTCATCGTTTATTGGTGGCTGCGCGGGTTCAACGGGTGGCGGTATGAAGGTCATTCGTATTTTACTACTGACACTGCAAGGTGCTCGTGAAATGAAGCGCTTGGTTCACCCAAGAGCGGTCTATACCATCAAAGTCGGCGGGACGGCACTATCACAGCGCGTTGTCGATGCGGTTTGGGGGTTCTTCTCCGCTTATGCGCTGGTGTTTGTGGTGTGTATGTTAGCCCTCATCGCAACGGGTATGGATGAGCTGAGTGCTTTCTCTGCTGTCGCGGCGACACTGAATAACCTAGGCCCAGGTCTTGGAGAGGTGGCACTTCACTTTGGTGATGTGAACGACAAGGCGAAATGGGTACTGATTGTGTCGATGCTATTTGGGCGATTAGAAGTGTTCACTCTTCTTATACTACTAACGCCAGCATTCTGGCGAAGCTAATTCATCAATAGCTACTTTATTAATAGATGGCAGCGAAGGAAATCATCGTGGAAAAAGTTCTCTATCTCTATTCTTCTCGCGAAGGACAAACAAAGAAAATCATCGGACGTATCGCTGAGCAGCTTGGTCATAATGATGCCGCCACTATTAACCTTCATGAAAACCCAGATGTAAATCTGAGTGACTATGACAAAGTACTCATTGGTGCCTCTATTCGTTATGGCCATCTTAATAAGAAGCTGTATCAGTTTATTGAAGCAAACCAACAACAGCTGAGTGGAATGAAGGCGGCGTTCTTCTGCGTGAACCTGACGGCAAGAAAAGAAGACCAAGGTAAAGATACGCCAGAAGGTAGCGCTTATATAAAGACGTTTCTTAAAAAGTCACCTTGGCAGCCGACGCTGATCGGTGTTTTTGCCGGTGCCCTCTATTACCCTCGTTATAATTCGTTTGATCGCTTTATGATTAAGCTAATTATGACCATGACTGGCGGTGAAACGGATACTACCAAGGAAGTTGAGTATACCAATTGGGAGAAAGTGGGGCTGTTTGCCGAGAAATTTGCCCAGCTATAGAGAGAAAATGTTGGTTTTTACGCCGTTTTGACTCGTTTTTAAGCGAACGATAAAAAAAAGCGAAAAACTTTAAAAAAAGGGTTGCCAAGTTTAATCCGATCTCTATAATGCCCCCTCGCTGACACGGGAAAGGACAACGAAATCCCCAACGAGTCAGAAGGTCACAAGCTTCTAAGAAGCTTAGCAAAATAAGTTGAAAAAAGTGGTTGACACTAAAACTTATCTCGCTAAAATGGCCATCCGTTTTGAGAGGGATGCTTAGTCCGAAGCTCGAAACAAGCTCTTTAACAATATAAACCTATCAATCTGTGTGGGCACTCGTTGATGATAATCAAATTAGAAATTTCTCTTAATAAAGAGGGGTTTCAAATTAGGTTTCAATGAAACGAAGTGACCATTGAATCGAAAGATTCAGCACAGTCAATTCAAACATTACTTATGTAATGTTCAGTATTCATTGAGCCGACAAAATCTTAAATTGAAGAGTTTGATCATGGCTCAGATTGAACGCTGGCGGCAGGCCTAACACATGCAAGTCGAGCGGAAACGAGTTAACTGAACCTTCGGGGGACGTTAACGGCGTCGAGCGGCGGACGGGTGAGTAATGCCTGGGAAATTGCCCTGATGTGGGGGATAACCATTGGAAACGATGGCTAATACCGCATAATAGCTTCGGCTCAAAGAGGGGGACCTTCGGGCCTCTCGCGTCAGGATATGCCCAGGTGGGATTAGCTAGTTGGTGAGGTAATGGCTCACCAAGGCGACGATCCCTAGCTGGTCTGAGAGGATGATCAGCCACACTGGAACTGAGACACGGTCCAGACTCCTACGGGAGGCAGCAGTGGGGAATATTGCACAATGGGCGCAAGCCTGATGCAGCCATGCCGCGTGTGTGAAGAAGGCCTTCGGGTTGTAAAGCACTTTCAGCAGTGAGGAAGGTGGTGTCGTTAATAGCGGCATCATTTGACGTTAGCTGCAGAAGAAGCACCGGCTAACTCCGTGCCAGCAGCCGCGGTAATACGGAGGGTGCGAGCGTTAATCGGAATTACTGGGCGTAAAGCGCATGCAGGTGGTTAGTTAAGTCAGATGTGAAAGCCCGGGGCTCAACCTCGGAACTGCATTTGAAACTGGCTGACTAGAGTACTGTAGAGGGGGGTAGAATTTCAGGTGTAGCGGTGAAATGCGTAGAGATCTGAAGGAATACCGGTGGCGAAGGCGGCCCCCTGGACAGATACTGACACTCAGATGCGAAAGCGTGGGGAGCAAACAGGATTAGATACCCTGGTAGTCCACGCCGTAAACGATGTCTACTTGGAGGTTGTGGCCTTGAGCCGTGGCTTTCGGAGCTAACGCGTTAAGTAGACCGCCTGGGGAGTACGGTCGCAAGATTAAAACTCAAATGAATTGACGGGGGCCCGCACAAGCGGTGGAGCATGTGGTTTAATTCGATGCAACGCGAAGAACCTTACCTACTCTTGACATCCAGAGAACTTAGCAGAGATGCTTTGGTGCCTTCGGGAACTCTGAGACAGGTGCTGCATGGCTGTCGTCAGCTCGTGTTGTGAAATGTTGGGTTAAGTCCCGCAACGAGCGCAACCCTTATCCTTGTTTGCCAGCGAGTAATGTCGGGAACTCCAGGGAGACTGCCGGTGATAAACCGGAGGAAGGTGGGGACGACGTCAAGTCATCATGGCCCTTACGAGTAGGGCTACACACGTGCTACAATGGCGCATACAGAGGGCGGCCAACTTGCGAAAGTGAGCGAATCCCAAAAAGTGCGTCGTAGTCCGGATTGGAGTCTGCAACTCGACTCCATGAAGTCGGAATCGCTAGTAATCGTGGATCAGAATGCCACGGTGAATACGTTCCCGGGCCTTGTACACACCGCCCGTCACACCATGGGAGTGGGCTGCAAAAGAAGTGGGTAGTTTAACCTTCGGGAGGACGCTCACCACTTTGTGGTTCATGACTGGGGTGAAGTCGTAACAAGGTAGCCCTAGGGGAACCTGGGGCTGGATCACCTCCTTATACGAAAGATTATTGCGATGAGTGTTCACACAGATTGATTAGGTTTGTAAAGATAAAGAGATTTTGTTTTTGCTGAAAAGCGAAAGCAGAAAATAGTAAGTGCCCAACACTTACTGCTTAGTGTCCCGTTCGTCTAGAGGCCTAGGACACCGCCCTTTCACGGCGGTAACAGGGGTTCGACTCCCCTACGGGATACCATTGGGTCGTTAGCTCAGTTGGTAGAGCAGTTGACTTTTAATCAATTGGTCGCAGGTTCGAATCCTGCACGACCCACCATTCTTTTCCACGAAGGAATGGCCTTTGTTTTACTTTTTTAAAGTGAAAACAATAGGAAACTTATGTGGGCGATTAGCTCAGTTGGGAGAGCACCTCCCTTACAAGGAGGGGGTCACTGGTTCGAGCCCGGTATCGCCCACCATTCTCTAAGAATTTTTGGATTAAGAATTTCCAAACCACTTCAGTAAAGCGTGCGTGGTTGGAATTTTTGACGCCGCAAGGCACTGAGAATCTTTAGAAAATGCATTAAGTTTGCATTGCTCTTTAACAATTTGGAAAGCTGACGAATAGCTTAATTGGTTTTTACTTTTGAAAAAGTAAAACAAAACAGCTCAAGGCTGTTGATTAAGTTATTCAATTAAAAGTTCTCAAATCCTAATCTTTTGATTAGGTACCAACACACATTCAAGTGTTCTTGGAATTTGAGTCCGGCAAAATCGAGTCTGCATCATGTATAAAAATTGCAGACAACTTTGGTTGTTTAACGACAATCTCATGGTTTCTTCTGAAACTCTTTGGGGTTGTATGGTTAAGTGACTAAGCGTACACGGTGGATGCCTTGGCAGTCAGAGGCGATGAAAGGCGTAATAACTTGCGATAAGCCCAGATTAGGTAGTAATAACCTGTGAGTCTGGGATTCCTGAATGGGGAAACCCAACTGCATAAGCAGTTATCGCTGAGTGAATACATAGCTCAGCGAGGCGAACCGGGGGAACTGAAACATCTAAGTACCCCGAGGAAGAGAAATCAACCGAGATTCCGAAAGTAGCGGCGAGCGAAATTGGATTAGCCCTTAAGCTTTTAATGAGACAGGTGAAGGCTCTGGAAAGTGCCGCGATACAGGGTGATAGCCCCGTAACCGACATCTCATCATCAGTGAAATCGAGTAGGGCGGGACACGTGATATCCTGTCTGAATATGGGGGGACCATCCTCCAAGGCTAAATACTACTGACTGACCGATAGTGAACCAGTACCGTGAGGGAAAGGCGAAAAGAACCCCTGTGAGGGGAGTGAAATAGAACCTGAAACCGTGTACGTACAAGCAGTAGGAGCACCTTCGTGGTGTGACTGCGTACCTTTTGTATAATGGGTCAGCGACTTATATTCAGTGGCAAGGTTAACCGTTTAGGGGAGCCGTAGGGAAACCGAGTCTTAACTGGGCGTTCAGTCTCTGGATATAGACCCGAAACCAGGTGATCTAGCCATGGGCAGGTTGAAGGTTGAGTAACATCAACTGGAGGACCGAACCGACTAATGTTGAAAAATTAGCGGATGACTTGTGGCTAGGGGTGAAAGGCCAATCAAACCTGGAGATAGCTGGTTCTCCCCGAAATCTATTTAGGTAGAGCCTCGGACGAATACTACTGGGGGTAGAGCACTGTTAAGGCTAGGGGGTCATCCCGACTTACCAACCCTTTGCAAACTCCGAATACCAGTAAGTACTATCCGGGAGACACACGGCGGGTGCTAACGTCCGTCGTGGAGAGGGAAACAACCCAGACCGCCAGCTAAGGTCCCAAAGTATAGCTAAGTGGGAAACGATGTGGGAAGGCTTAGACAGCTAGGATGTTGGCTTAGAAGCAGCCATCATTTAAAGAAAGCGTAATAGCTCACTAGTCGAGTCGGCCTGCGCGGAAGATGTAACGGGGCTAAGCTATACACCGAAGCTGCGGCAATATACTTTGTATATTGGGTAGGGGAGCGTTCTGTAAGCCGTTGAAGGTGGACTGTAAGGTCTGCTGGAGGTATCAGAAGTGCGAATGCTGACATGAGTAACGATAAAGGGGGTGAAAAACCTCCTCGCCGGAAGACCAAGGGTTCCTGTCCAACGTTAATCGGGGCAGGGTGAGTCGACCCCTAAGGCGAGGCCGAAAGGCGTAGTCGATGGGAAACGGGTTAATATTCCCGTACTTCTTACAATTGCGATGGGGGGACGGAGAAGGCTAGGTGGGCCTGGCGACGGTTGTCCAGGTTCAAGTGCGTAGGCTTAAGAGTTAGGTAAATCCGGCTCTTTTTAAGGCTGAGACACGATGTCGAGCTACTACGGTAGTGAAGTCATTGATGCCATGCTTCCAGGAAAAGCCTCTAAGCTTCAGATTGTAAGGAATCGTACCCCAAACCGACACAGGTGGTCGGGTAGAGAATACCAAGGCGCTTGAGAGAACTCGGGTGAAGGAACTAGGCAAAATGGTACCGTAACTTCGGGAGAAGGTACGCTCCTCGCGGTGAAGTCCCTTGCGGATGGAGCTATGGGGAGTCGCAGATACCAGGTGGCTGCAACTGTTTATTAAAAACACAGCACTGTGCAAAATCGTAAGATGACGTATACGGTGTGACGCCTGCCCGGTGCCGGAAGGTTAATTGATGGGGTTAGACTTAGGTCGAAGCTCTTGATCGAAGCCCCGGTAAACGGCGGCCGTAACTATAACGGTCCTAAGGTAGCGAAATTCCTTGTCGGGTAAGTTCCGACCTGCACGAATGGCGTAATGATGGCCACGCTGTCTCCACCCGAGACTCAGTGAAATTGAAATCGCTGTGAAGATGCAGTGTACCCGCGGCTAGACGGAAAGACCCCGTGAACCTTTACTACAGCTTGGCACTGAACATTGACCCTACATGTGTAGGATAGGTGGGAGGCTTTGAAACTAGTACGCCAGTATTAGTGGAGCCGTCCTTGAAATACCACCCTTGTAGTGTTGATGTTCTAACTTGGTCCCCTAATCGGGGATGAGGACAGTGCCTGGTGGGTAGTTTGACTGGGGCGGTCTCCTCCCAAAGAGTAACGGAGGAGCACGAAGGTGGGCTAATCACGGTTGGACATCGTGAGGTTAGTGCAATGGCATAAGCCCGCTTGACTGCGAGAATGACAATTCGAGCAGGTGCGAAAGCAGGTCATAGTGATCCGGTGGTTCTGAATGGAAGGGCCATCGCTCAACGGATAAAAGGTACTCCGGGGATAACAGGCTGATACCGCCCAAGAGTTCATATCGACGGCGGTGTTTGGCACCTCGATGTCGGCTCATCACATCCTGGGGCTGAAGTCGGTCCCAAGGGTATGGCTGTTCGCCATTTAAAGTGGTACGCGAGCTGGGTTTAGAACGTCGTGAGACAGTTCGGTCCCTATCTGCCGTGGGCGTTGGAAGATTGAAGGGGGCTGCTCCTAGTACGAGAGGACCGGAGTGGACGAACCTCTGGTGTTCGGGTTGTGTCGCCAGACGCATTGCCCGGTAGCTAAGTTCGGAATCGATAACCGCTGAAAGCATCTAAGCGGGAAGCGAGCCCTGAGATGAGTCTTCCCTGGCACTTTAAGTGTCCTAAAGGGTTGTTCGAGACTAGAACGTTGATAGGCAGGGTGTGTAAGCGTTGTGAGGCGTTGAGCTAACCTGTACTAATTGCCCGTGAGGCTTAACCATACAACACCCAAAGGGTTTTGATGGACTCAAAGCAAGAACAAATTGAATGTGTAAGAGAACACATTAACAGCTTTCCAGATATTTTGGCTTTTAGCTTTTTTGAAAAGCTGAAAACCAAAGCAGAATTTGCTTGGCGACCATAGCGTTGTGGACCCACCTGATTCCATGCCGAACTCAGAAGTGAAACGCAATAGCGCCGATGGTAGTGTGGGGCTTCCCCATGTGAGAGTAGGACATCGCCAGGCTTTGAACATAATCTGTTTAAAGCACGATTTAGATAAGACTTTAAATAGACCACTGCGGAGTGGTAGTTCAGTTGGTTAGAATACCGGCCTGTCACGCCGGGGGTCGCGGGTTCGAGTCCCGTCCACTCCGCCACTTATATCAAGAAGCCTCGTCTAACGACGAGGCTTTTTTGAATCTAACGTGTTGATTTAAGCGATTAAATAGCATAGATTAGATAACACTTTAGGGGTGTAGCTCCAATTGGCAGAGCAGCGGATTCCAAATCCGCGTGTTGGGAGTTCGAATCTCTCCACCCCTGCCATATTTAAAGCCTCGTCGAAAGACGGGGCTTTTTTGCATTTGCAATATCCGAAGGCTCTGACTTAGGTCGGAGCCTTTTTCGTTTTATCCTTAGGCCGTCCTAGCCCATCACGTGATACTAAAGCTAAAGAATGTTCTTAGGCACGATGCGATGCAGTTTTACGCCAACTCTTTTTGTTACGCTGACTTCATTATCAGGGTTAAAGTCTTGCGTTATACGCCATGCATTTTCCGGCTCCATTTCTACCTTCATTGCCTTTGAGACATGTTTGGTGATCTGTGGTGAGTGGATAATAGCAAAGCTCTCGGTGTTCAAATGAGCGCTACGTGGGTCAAGATTGTAGGTACCAACGACGGTAATAGTGTCGTCGATAGTCATGGTTTTTGCGTGCAGACCAAAGATAGGTGTGGTTGGCAGTTTCTTGTACATATGCTCGGTCATTACTCGCTGTCTAACCTTAGCATCGGGTTTAAACTCATAAACCTCTACACCTGTGGCCAAAAGTTGCTGCCGATTTCTCTGGTAGCCACTAAAGGCGGCAAGATTATCGTTGGAAGCGAGGCTATTGGTCAGGATCTTTATTGAAATGCCTTTATCAACTAAACCGCTGAGAAAATCACGATCCTTTCTGGTAGTGATCAGATAAGGTGTTTGGATCAGGATCGATGATTGCGCACTCTCAGCCAGCTCAATCAGTTTGTCACGAGTAATGCTACCACCGCCCAAGAAGGTCTGGCGATCGTTCTTTCCTGGCTTATCTGCTATGTACTCGACTTTATCAACGAATAAAAATTTGCCTTCATTAGATAGAGCCTGAAAGGTCTCTGGCACCTTGTCTATTTCAGCTCTTATTTCGGGATGGAAGTGCTTCGGGTTACAGGCATAGGAATGTAACCGTGAGAAATCTGGATTGCTATCATAGGGGTTGGATTTAAACAGATCTTCTACGGGAACACTGAGCGGACTGTTCCAGTACTGCTCAAATGATGTATCGATCTCTCCAACGGCTTTGCCAGCGAGAAAAACATCTCTATCGCGGAAGTTATACTCGTGGTCGAAACCGAAATATTCGTCAGCAATGTTTCTACCGCCAGTAATGGCAACTTGGTCATCGACTAAAAAGACCTTGTTGTGCATGCGCTGATTGATGCCGTGGAAATCGGTTAAGACTGTCGTCATCTTTTGTACAATGTTTTTGCCGATATTGGCGTTAGGGTTGTATATCTTTATCTCAAAGTTGTCATGGGCGGCCAACATGAGCAGCTCATCCCCTTTGGCGTTGAGCATGATGTCATCTACCAATACTCGAACTTTAACGCCTCGCTCAGCCGCTCTGACAAGATAGTCGGTAGCAATGAGCCCTACGTTATCGACTGAAAAAATAAAGTACTGCACATCAATGGAAGTTTCTGCTCGCTCGGTCAACCAAGCCCGCGACATCATCGCTTCTGCCCCTTGCTCTAATACATAAACACCTGTACTACTCTTCATTTCAGTCTCGAAAGGCTGAGTATAGTGAGACAGCGGTAAGTGCTCTCTCTTGGTGAGCTCTGCGCAATAGTCCCTTTCTGATAAAGGCACATTGTCTGGTGCAGATGCACAGCCAAATAGCACTATGGATGTACAGGCGAGAACGGTTTTTTTGACTTTGAGCATAAAACAACGGGCCTATTGAGCAGAATACTAACCATATAGTATCGATAACGGCGGTAACAAAGTATCCCGACTGTGTCATAGCACAGCGCTTGATTAAGGCTGGATATAGACCTTTTCTGCCACTTTCCAAAATGCGGAAAGCAGTGGGTTGTCGAGATTCGAGCGTTTACACACCACCCCCAATTTGAAGGGTTTGATGGGCTCTAGTTTCAGGCGCTGGATCTTGTCCCTAACCGGACTGTTGACGATAACGACCTCTGGTGCGATACCCACACCACACCCTAATGCCACCATACTGACAATGGCTTCATGACCCGATACTTGCGCATAGATGTTGGGCTTGATACGCATCTTTTTAAACCAGAGGTTGGCTCTTTCGCGAGCGGTGCCCGCTTCTGGGACAATAAACGGGATCTTACTCCAGTCTGGCATGCCATCGGCAAGTTCAGAACCAAAGCTGCTAACGCCTGCTGGTGCTATCACGGATAGCGGGATCTCACTAATGGTCTCAAACTCCAGTCGTGCAGGAAGCAGTTCGGGCAAAGCAGAGATGGCAATGTCGGTCTCATCGTTGATGACCTTATCTATTGCTTGTGCGGGGTCGCCTGTTGAGAGTTCAAATTCGATATAAGGATAGAGCAGCCTGAACTCCGCCAATAGCTCGGGCAGATGGCTGTAACTCGCGGTGACTGAACAAAACAGTCGTAGCTTGCCGCGAAGTTCCTGTTCACCATGTTGGCTGTCTGATTGAAACTGTTGCCACTCACTCACGATGTTAACGGCGATAGGCAATAATTTCTTGCCCGCTGGCGTCAACTCTACCGAGCGGTTATCACGCAAGAACAGGCTTTGATGAGTGTCTTGCTCTAGCTTTTGGATCTGGCGACTGAGTGCTGACGCACTGACATGCATCGCTGTCGCGGTTTTACTGAAGCTTTTACTCTCACAAAGGTGGATAAAAGCTTGAAGGCTTTTAATATTCATAATACTAAAGATATCGGTAGTTGCATTAATTGCAATAACAAATTGTGAATATATCACTTTAAGCAATTTGGTCTCTGCTTTAGTATGAAGTCATTCGATGATAAGCATCGACACTACGGACAGAATTCAACAGGAGAGCCCAACTATGGCTAACTATTTCAATACTCTTAACTTGCGTGAGCAATTAGACCAACTAGGTCGTTGTCGTTTTATGGATCGCTCTGAATTTGCTTCAGAAGCGGATTACCTAAAAGGTAAGAAAGTAGTCATTGTTGGTTGTGGTGCTCAAGGCCTAAACCAAGGCTTGAACATGCGTGATTCTGGCCTAGACGTGTCGTACGCACTTCGTCAGGCAGCGATCGATGAGCAGCGTCAATCGTTCAAAAACGCGAAAGACAACGGTTTCGTTGTGGGTAGCTACGAAGACCTAATTCCTCAAGCTGACCTAGTGGTTAACCTAACTCCTGACAAACAGCACACTAACGTGGTAGAGACGGTAATGCCGCTAATGAAAGAAGGCGCATCTCTAGGTTACTCTCACGGCTTCAACATCGTTGAAGAAGGTATGCAAATCCGTAAAGACCTAACGGTTGTCATGGTTGCACCTAAGTGTCCAGGTACTGAAGTTCGTGAAGAATATAAGCGTGGCTTTGGTGTTCCTACACTTATCGCGGTTCACCCAGAGAACGACCCTCAAGGTGACGGTCTTGAAATCGCTAAAGCATGGGCAGCAGCAACTGGCGGTCACCGTGCAGGTGTTCTAGAGTCTTCATTCGTTGCTGAAGTTAAGTCTGACCTAATGGGTGAGCAAACTATCCTTTGTGGCATGCTACAAGCAGGTTCAATCGTATGTTACGAGAAGATGATTGCTGACGGCATCGACCCAAGCTACGCAGGCAAACTACTTCAGTTCGGTTGGGAAACCATCACAGAAGCACTGAAATTCGGTGGCATCACGCACATGATGGATCGTCTATCTAACCCTGCGAAAGTGAAAGCGTTTGACCTGTCTGAAGAGCTAAAAGACCTAATGCGTCCGCTTTACAACAAGCACATGGATGACATCATTCAAGGCGAATTCTCTAGCACTATGATGGCTGACTGGGCAAATGACGACGTTAACCTTCTAGGTTGGCGTGCAGAGACAGCTGAAACAGCGTTCGAAAACTATCCTGCATCTGATGTAGAAATCTCTGAGCAAGAGTACTTCGACAACGGTATCCTAATGGTGGCTATGGTTCGTGCGGGTGTTGAGCTAGCATTCGAAGCTATGACAGCATCAGGCATCATTGATGAGTCAGCGTACTACGAGTCTCTACACGAGCTTCCACTGATTGCAAACACGATTGCACGTAAGCGTCTATACGAAATGAACGTAGTCATCTCTGATACTGCTGAATACGGTAACTACCTATTCGCTAACGTGGCGACTCCACTTCTTCGTGAGAAGTTCATGCCATCAGTAAGTACGGACGTAATCGGTAAAGGTCTAGGTGAGACATCTAACCAAGTTGATAACGGTAAGCTCATCGAAGTAAACGACGTTATTCGCAACCATCCTGTTGAGTACATCGGTGAAGAGCTACGTGGCTACATGACAGACATGAAGCGCATCGCTGTAGGCGGCTAAGCCGACCAAAAATTAGATAAAAAAGTAAACACAACATAGTAAAAGGGGCTACCAATCGGTAGCCCCTTTCTTTTGTCTATATCATTCGCGCCTAATGCGCGAATACAGTGAACAAATGGTTACTTGTCAGCTAGTTTTTGCTCTAGCTCAGCAAGCTTTTGTTCCATTTCCGTTAGCTTTTGGCGAGTACGAAGCAGCACTTGAGTTTGCACGTCAAACTCTTCGCGGCTAACCACATCAAGCTTATTCAATTGGCCTTGAATCACTTGACGTACTTTCTGATCAACATCCGCTCCAAGCTCTTTCACCGGTTGTGGCATAGAGTCGTGAATCTGCTTAGCAATCTGTTCAAGTTTCTTTGGGTCAAACATGTCTGGTAACTCCTTAAGTAATCCCACTATTCTATGTAATCCACCGGGCAATGTCGTTATTTAGCGTAATAAAAAAGGCCACAATGTGGCCTTTTTCTAAGTAACGCTGTTTTTAACTCACAGCGTAGAATCACATTCACTGTTTATACGCGATTCTCTTTGCATGCAGCTGAAGCTTCGTCAACTCGAGCAATTTTCTCTAAGTCTTTGTCTTCAACAAACACAGGTAGAGGCTTATGACGCTCTGCCAAGTAGGTGTAGATAACTGGCAGTACAAACAGCGTAAACAGCGTACCAATCGCAAGACCAGCAACGATAACGATACCGATACTAAAGCGCTGAGCCGCACCCGCACCGGTTGCGTACATCAGTGGGATAAGGCCTGCAATCATCGCTGCCGTTGTCATCAGGATTGGACGAAGACGGACTTTCGCCGCTTCCATGACCGCTTCCATCTTGCTCTTCTTATGCAGAAGCTGCTCTTCTTTAGCAACCTCACAGATAAGAATACCGTGCTTGGTAATCAGACCAACTAGGGTAATCAAACCCACTTGCGAGTAGATGTTCATCGTTGCTGCGCCCCAAGCGAGAGCAATCAAGGCACCACAAATCGCCAATGGTACCGAGACCATGATAACGAATGGGTCTTTAATCGACTCAAACTGGATAGCCAGTACCAAGAAGATGATCGCTAGCGCTAAACCAAATGTGGCGTACAGTGCGCTACCTTCCGTTACGTACTGACGTGCTTCACCCATGTAGTCATGGTTGTAGCCACTCGGCAGTTTGTTTTCCGCTGTGGACTCAAACCATGCGATGGCATCACCCATAGCGACACCTGGTGATGGCACTGCGCCAACGGTCGCTGAGTTTAGCTGGTTGAAGTGAGGCAGTGAGCGAGGCTCTGCAACCACATCAATGCTAATCAAGCTACCTAGCGGGATCGCTTGTCCATCATCAGAACGAACGAAGTACATGTTCATCGACTCTGGGTTTAGGCGGTATTTACGTTCAACCTGAGGAATAACCTCATACGAACGACCGTTCAGGTCGATACGGTTTACGTAACCATCGGCCATCATCGCACTTAGCGTGATACCAATATCCTGCATGGTCACGCCGTAAGCGCCAGCCATGTCCTTATCGATATTGATCTTCATTGTCGCTGAGTCGTAGTTCAAATCTAACGTTGAGTAGACGAACTGCGCATTTTGCTGAACATCAGACCAAATGTCGGTCGCGATTGTAAACAAGCTTTCAAAGCTGTTCGGTGTCGTGATAACAAACTGGATAGGAAGACCTGAGCCTGCCCCTGGAAGTTCTGGCATTTCAAACGCAGTCACGGCCATACCAGGAACCTGTGATACTAATGCACTCACGCGGTTTTTCACCTCAGCCTGGCTAGCTTCACGTTGACTCCAAGGCACCATAGAGGCAATACCAAACGCTTGGTTAGAGTTAGGCACACCCGTGAATACCTGAGCAAAGGCGACTTCCGGCTGATCCGACAGGATTTTGTTCACGTCGTTCATGGTGTTTTGCAGGTAATCCAAGTTCGCATTCGATGGACCGGTACCCATTAACATCACTACGCCTTTATCTTCTGACGGTGCGAGTTCACTTGGGATGAATTTAAACAGCACTGGCAGAGTTGCAAACACAATGACCGCAAAACCAATCACCACAGGGCGATGCTGCATCACTGCTGTGAGCATTTTTTCATAGCGGTTGGTCATCCCATCAAGTGCATGATGCACTTTTTGTTCAAACTTGCTTGGTTCTTCATTGGCTTTAAGTAGCTTCGAACACATCATTGGAGACAGTGTCAGTGCCACGATACCAGAAACGAATACCGAGCCCGCTAGCGTCAACGCAAACTCTTTAAATAACGATCCGGTAATTCCCCCCATCAGGGCGATTGGTGCATATACCGCACCCAGCGTTAGCGTCATCGCGATAACCGGTACCGCGATCTCGCGCGTACCAATGATCGCCGCACGGAATGGCGACTCACCAAGTTTGATGTGACGGTCAACGTTCTCAAGAACAACGATCGCGTCATCAACCACCAGACCGATAGCCAGTACCATTGCCAGTAGTGTCATCAAGTTCCATGAGAAGCCAATCGCCTGCATCACCATAGCAACACCAATCAGTGATAGCGGGATGGTCACGATAGGGATCAGTACGGCACGGAAAGAGCCCAGGAACAAGGTGATAACCACCAGTACGATCAATGCGGCTTCAAGAATGGTTTTGATAACCTCTTGAATCGATTCGTTGATCGCCACTGTCGAGTCATACATCACGTTCATTTTGATGTTGCTAGGCAGGTTCTTCTCTAGTTGAGGAAGAAGTGCTAGCACATCAGCAGCAATGTTAATCGGGTTAGCACTTGGGGCTGCGTTAATGGCAGCGACCACCGCTTCTTGACCGTTAGCACTCGCGCGATATACGTCGTGGCTCTTTTCTAGAGTCACTTTCGCAATATCCCCTAGGCGAATGACTTGACCATCACTAGAGCTGACTACGAGGTTTTTCAATTCATCGGTATTCGATACTTGGGTATCCGCATTACCGTTATAGAGAACAAACTCGCCCGTTGCCTGACCGGTTGCCGACTGATAGTTGTTGGCGTTCAGAACGTTCATCACGTCTGCCGCGGTCATCTTCAGTGCTGCCATTTTCAGTGGGTCTAGCCATACGCGCAGAGCGTATTTCATACCACCGTACATATCCACTTTCGATACACCATTAACGGTAAACAGCTGTGGATTGATCACGCGTTCCAGGTAGTCAGTGATCTGACTTGATGCCAACTCGTCACTGGTAAAGCCGATATACAGCACCGCCGTTGTCGAACCTGTTGACATGGTTACGGTAGGATCTTCTGACTCTTTAGGAAGCTGAGAACGAACCGAGTTGGTTTTTGCCAGAATATCTGACAGTGCCGCATTAGGGTCGGTATTCAGTTTCATGTTGACGGTAATGGTCGACTTACCGAGTACAGACTGAGAGGTCATGTAGTCAATATTGTCGGCCTGCGCGACAGCTTGTTCCAAAGGCTGAGTAATAAAGCCCTGGATCAGGTCGGCACTGGCACCGTAGTAGCTGGTTGTCACAGTGACAACCGTATTCGTCATTTCTGGGTATTCACGTACCTGCATTTTGAATACTGCTTGTAAACCAAGCAGGGCAATCAAAAAGCTGATCGATACCGCAAGAACAGGACGTTTTATGAAAATATCAGTAAAACGCATTTTGCCTCCAATTACAGCATCGGTGTCTCAGCAGGTGGGACGGTTGCATCGCTTTCCACCACTTTGACTTTTACATCGTTACTCAGACGAACCTGGCCAGAGGTAACAATGATGTCATCTGGGTTAACGCCTTCTAAGATGTGCGCGATGTCACCTGTACGCTCGCCGACTTTAATTACTTGTTGTTTAACGCGTTTTTCGCCATCAACGTCAGTCACGACATACACGTTGTCGCCGTATAGCGTAAACGTGATCGCGGTTTGCGGCAGCGTTACTTGGTTTTCTAGCTTAGGCAGAATGATGTTAGCGCGAGCGAACATACCACTACGCAGTTTGCCATCGTTATTTGGAATATCCGCTTGAACTTGGATCAGACCACTTTGGATGCTAACCGCAGGCTCAATAGCAGAGATAGAGCCTTTAAATGGCTGGTTTGGATACGCGTCAACAAAGATATCAACATCTTGGCCAATAGAAATGCGTGAGAAATCGGTTTGAGGAACCGTGAAACGCAGCTTCATTAGGCTAGTGTCTTCAAGGCGAACGATGTCGTCACTTGGCTGTAGGTATTGGCCTAGGAATACGTTACGGATGCCCACGACACCAGAAAACGGCGCTTTGATCTCACGGCGGTCAATCTGAGCTTTCAAGCTTTCGATGTCAGCAGATAGAGAGAAGTAGCTCGCTTCAGCATCATCGTAAGCTTCACGAGAGATAGAGCCTTTCTTGTAAAGACCTTGGTAACGCTCGTATTTTGCTTTCGCTGCAGGAAGACGCGCTTGCGAACTCTTGAGGTTGGCTTTTTCTACGTCTGAATCCAGAGATACAAGTAGCTGATCTTTTTCAACCATAGAGCCCGATGCAAACGAGATATTGCTGATCACACCGCTCGTTTCTGAAGTCAGTGTGACACCTTGGTTCGGTTCTACGAAACCAATCGCTTCGATAACCGGTACCCAATCTACAGGTTTAACGGTGGTCACGGTGACTGGAAACTCAGGCTCCGGGCGGTTAGCTAAATACTCAGCAATTTTCTGTTGCTTGAACAGGTTGAAACCTATCACACTGCCGAACAGCAGTACTGCGATAAGTAGCATGAAAAATGTCCACTTTTTCATTCTAACGAGAACTCCACATTAGTGTTTTATTATTGCATCCCAACTTGCTTCAATCGCTGCTTCCAACGATGCATCATCAAGTTGATACAGACCCAGAGCATGCTTGCGAGCAAGTGATACGCTTGCCTCTAAGCTTAGTCCAGACAGAATTTCATTATCGAGGTTTTTGAAAACCCCTTGTTTCTTTCCTTCGTTGAATAAGTTGTCCACTTTGGCAAACATTTTTCGTTCTTGTTCCCGAGCAGAACAACAATTTTTTGAAGGAATAGAATCATATTGAGCGCGAGTCTTTAACGAATTGATATTCGATGCAGCGATTCGCCATATATTTAGCCACATGGTTCGGTACTGTTCTTTTAGTGGTTTGTCCGCATCGACGCCAGCTTGAACTGCTTTGGCCATACGGGCGACGACATAAAGTCGCAGCTCCTCTAACAAGTGGTCTTTGTCATCAAAGTAGCGATAAATGGTGCCCGCTGCGACGCCAGCGGCATTCGCTAACTTTTGCATCGACACCCCTTGAATCCCAAATTCAGCAACCATTTTTTCTGCTGCTTCGAGGATTTGTTGGCGTTTATCACCGCTTTTCATTGTTGTCATAAGCCATCCAACCATAATGAATGAACGTTCATTCATTATAGATCAACATAGGTGCATACGTGCAACTTATTTTTAATCACTATTCTATAAAAGTTAAAAACTCTTACAGAGCGTGGCATTGTCGCCAGTAGCAGTCTATTATGTGCGCGTTACAAGTCGTGAGTAGTGAGCACATCAATGAAGCTAAATCCGCAGCAAGATATGGCGGTTAAATACGTCTCTGGTCCATGTCTGGTTCTCGCTGGTGCCGGGTCGGGTAAAACCCGCGTGATAACTAATAAGATAGCCTACCTAGTTCAAAACTGCGGGTATAAGGCGCGAAATATTGCCGCCGTGACTTTTACTAATAAAGCGGCGCGCGAAATGAAAGAGCGTGTCGGGCAAACTCTTGGCAAAAATGAGTCAAAGGGCTTGATGGTTTCGACCTTTCACACTATGGGCCTGAATATCATTCGCCGTGAGTACAAAGCGTTGGGGTTAAAGGCGGGCTTCTCGCTGTTTGATGATCAAGACCAAATGGCGCTACTCAAAGAGCTGACCGAAAAGCAGCTTGATGGTGATAAAGATTTGTTGCGCTCGCTACTGAGTTCAATTTCGAACTGGAAAAACGACATGCTCACTCCTGAGCAGGTCAAAGGCAGTGCGCGATCTGAGCAAGAGCAGTTATTTGCTTACTGCTTTGAGATGTATCAAATCCAGATGAAGGCCTACAATGCGCTCGATTTTGATGATCTGATTGCGCTCCCGGTGATTCTGCTCAAAACCAATCAAGAGGTGCGCGAACGCTGGCAAAAACGCATTCAGTATTTGCTGGTGGATGAATACCAAGATACCAACACCAGTCAGTACGAGCTGGTTAAGTTACTTGTTGGTGAGCGAGCACGTTTTACCGTGGTAGGTGATGACGACCAGTCTATCTATTCATGGCGTGGTGCTAAGCCTCAGAACTTGGTATTGCTTAACAAAGACTTTCCAAATCTGAAAGCGGTCATGCTGGAGCAAAACTATCGTTCAACGAGTCGAATTCTGCGTGCGGCGAATATCTTGATTGCTAATAACCCGCACGTATTTGAGAAATCACTGTTCTCGGAGATCCCTGATGGTGAAAAGCTCAAGGTACTTAAAGCCAAGAATGAAGAGCATGAGGCAGAGCGCGTCACGGGGGAGCTCATTGCACACCGCTTTGTTAATCGCACCGATTATCGTGATTATGCTGTCTTATATAGAGGCAACCATCAGTCGCGTTTGATTGAGAAGGCGCTGATGCAAAACCGAGTCCCATATAAGATCTCTGGTGGTACCTCGTTTTTTGCCCGTGCAGAAATTAAAGACATCATGGCGTACCTGCGTGTGTTGGTGAACCCTGATGATGACAATGCGTTCTTGCGCATCGTCAATACGCCGCGCCGAGAAATTGGACCGGCGACGTTAGAAAAACTCGGCAGCTACGCCAACATGCGTGGCAAGAGCTTGTTTGAGGCCAGTTTCGAGTTAGGGCTAGAGCAACACTTAACAGGCCGAGGTCTTGAGAATCTGCGTCGCTTTACCCAATGGATAGTGACCATCGGCGATAATGCCGAGCGTGGTAACACGGTCGAAGCTGTGCGCGCCTTGGTTCGTGATATTAATTACGAAGACTGGCTCTACGAGACCTCATCAAGCGCAAAAGCGGCAGAAATGCGTATGAAGAACGTGTCGGATCTTTACTCATGGATTGTCGCAGACCTAGAAGGTGACAATTACGATAAAGAAGAGAAGACACTGAAAGAAGTGGTTCAGCGTCTTACTTTGCGTGACATGATGGAGCGCGGTGAAGAAGAAGATGACAGCGACGCCGTTCAACTCATGACGCTGCATGCTTCCAAAGGTCTGGAGTTTCCTTATGTCTATCTGATTGGCTCAGAAGAGGGGATTTTGCCGCATCAAACCAGTATTGATGAGGACAATGTCGAGGAAGAGCGCCGTCTTATGTACGTAGGCATCACCCGGGCACAAAAAGAGCTGACATTTACCATCTGTAAAGAGCGTCGCCAGTTTGGTGAGCTCATCAAGCCCGAGCATAGTCGCTTCCTAGACGAACTCCCATTTGATGATGTCGACTGGGAGCAATCTAAAAAGCCAGTCTCTGCAGAAGAGCGGATGCAAAAAGGCCAAGCGCATATCGCTAATATTCGTGCGATGTTCAATAAGAAGTAACGACAATTTGCACTCTATATAAAGAAGGGGCTCACTAACTAGTGAGCCCCTTCTTTATATAGAGTGCTTTTTCTGAATTACAGACCGGCAATCATGTGCTCGATAGCATCGATGATTTCTTGATCCGAACAATCCATACAAGAGCCTTTTGCTGGCATCGCGTTAAAGCCGTTGATAGCGTGATCCGCTAACACGTCTTTACCTTGAGCAATACGCGGTGCCCAATCACCAGCGTCACCTGTTTTCGGTGCGCCACTGACGCCAATAGAGTGACACGCGGTACAGAAGGTGTTGTAAACAGTAGCACCATCACGTGGGCCTGTAGGTTCTGCTACAACAGGCTCGCTACCGGCTAAGTAAACGCCACCAACAGGTTTAATACGCTCTGCGATAGCGTCATATTCTTCTTGGCTCACATCCGCTGCAAAAGAGGCAGTAGAAAAAGTTAGTGCAGCGACCAACACAGTTAAGATTCGACGAGACATATCCATTAAACTCACTTTACTATCCAACAAGGTAGCAAGTCGGTGCTTGCTATTCATTTATACGATTTTATTCTGCTTGCTGATCTAACGGCTGTTAAATCAATGTAAACATTGGGTGATTATATCCTGTTAACTTGTTGCAATAAACCACAAGTTTTCAGCTTCACGGGGTGAATCACATCGTAAAGCTCGTATTTTCTGTACCAAAGTGCTGAAAAAGACAACAAACGAGAAAAAAAGTTGAAAAAGTACTTTACGACATAGTGTGATATCCGTATTATTCCCATCCGCCGATAGGGCATGCGCCCGTAGCTCAGCTGGATAGAGCGTTGGCCTCCGGAGCCAAAGGTCGAAGGTTCGAATCCTTTCGGGCGTGCCATCCGGATATAATATTGGCAAAACATAATGGTGGCTATAGCTCAGTTGGTAGAGCCCTGGATTGTGATTCCGGTGGTCGCGAGTTCGAATCTCGTTAGCCACCCCATTATTTCGGTGACTTTTGTCTCCTGTTTTGATTTAATCGAAACGAAATCGTTCTGAAAAGAACATCGTCGGTGAATAGCGCAGCTTGGTAGCGCATCTGGTTTGGGACCAGAGGGTCGGGGGTTCGAATCCCTCTTCACCGACCACTATTTCAGTTATCGTTATGAACGGTAACAAAACAAAATTTGTGGTGGCTATAGCTCAGTTGGTAGAGCCCTGGATTGTGATTCCGGTGGTCGCGAGTTCGAATCTCGTTAGCCACCCCATTAATTTTGGTAGCACTTTCAAATTAAAGTGCTCCCCTTTACGTTGTTAAGCGTAATAAAAATTGTCGGTGAATAGCGCAGCTTGGTAGCGCATCTGGTTTGGGACCAGAGGGTCGGGGGTTCGAATCCCTCTTCACCGACCACCATTCGAAAGCCTCGTCGAAAGACGAGGCTTTTTTCGTATGTAGCTTTGCAGTTTTTGAGGAAAGCTCATGCGAGTCGGGGGTCGGGAAGCCCAGTCCTCGAGTGTCGAACCAATCGAATCCCCTTTTCACCGACCACTATTCAAAGGCCTTGTCGAAAGATGAGGCTTTTTTCGTATCTATCATTTAATACATTTGGAGATGTGCGTTGGCAGTGGGTAGAGCCTTCATGGTGGGCATTCTCGTGGGCGTTAATGGATAGAATGACGCTGTTGATAGATGTGTAAGTTGAGGTTTTTCAGGAGGTAACTTGAACGACTAACTAGTTAAATGGTTGTGGATAGTGTGATGTGCTGCCTTTTTTGTGGATTGTAGAGTTATCTGAAAAATAGCGAGTTTGCTGAAAAGTAAATTTGTTTTACCTAGGCCTAGGGTGATGTTCTGAATTATTCATCAGCCTGAGTGGTTGCCCTAGTTAATGTGACTTAGATCTAGATAATACAACTACGGCAAACACAGTTACAAAACATTTGTTTCATTTGTGTTAAAACTATATGGGAATAACTATTCTATATCGTTTGGTGGTAAATGCTATGTAAAGTAACCCTTTTAGCGTTTTGTTGTGATCTCACCCTGTGAGAACGCGGTTTATTATCACTGTTTTGAATTTTGTATCACAATATTATATGTGCCTATTGTGCATAATTATTTACTACTAAGCCTTTACATAGAATTATTTTCGAATTTTTATACTATTTTTGTTGCTTTTCTGTGAAAGTTTTGCCAAATTGATGCCCTTGTAATTAGTCAGTAGAAAATGCTGTCTAAGAATGGATTCAATTTTTCAGACAGGGGCAGAAAACTGCCAAAGCAGTAGAGGTCTGGTAATGTCATTATTAGAAGTTAAAGATCTTCGTATCGAATACCCATCTCGCCATGGGGTACATGCCGCGGTTAAAAATTTGTCGTTCAATATTGAGCGCGGCGAAATTGTTGGTGTTGTGGGTGAGTCTGGTGCAGGTAAATCGACCGTAGGTAATGCGGTGATTGATTTGCTATCACCTCCAGGAACGATCGCTGGTGGCGAAGTGTTCTTGGATGGAGAGAAAATCTCCGGTCTATCTCCTGAACAGATGCGAAAAGTTCGTGGCTCAAAAATCGGGTTTATTTTCCAAGACCCAATGACCTCACTTAATCCACTCTTCACGGTTGAGCAACAATTAAAAGAGACCATCCACGCCAATATGAAGGTGACGGATGAGCAGGCCTATGAGCGCTCGCTTAACCTAATGAAGCAAGTGGGTATTCCACAACCAGAAAACCGTCTTAAACAATACCCACACCAGTTCTCTGGTGGTATGCGTCAGCGTGTGGTTATCGCTATCGCGTTAGCGGGTGAACCTGACCTAATCATTGCTGATGAGCCAACCACGGCATTGGATGTATCAATTCAAGATCAAATCCTAGGTTTGATTCGCGAACTGTGCATCAAGAACAACGTGGGTTGTATGCTAGTCACGCATGATATGGGTGTGGTTTCCAACGTAACTGACCGCGTAGCGGTAATGTATCGCGGTGACCTGGTGGAGTTTGGCGCGACTAAGAAAGTACTGGGCGACCCAGATCACCCATACACACGCAGCCTGATTTCCGCGGTTCCTCGTTCAGACATGAAACTGGATCGCTTCCCACTGGTTAGCTACATCGAAGAAGCTCACGAAATGGAGCCGCTTGATGTGAAAAACCACTGGTTAGGTCAAAGCCAAGATCACCGTGACTACACAGGCCCACTTCTTAACGTAGAGAATGTAAACCTACGCTTTGTGACCAAAGATTCTTTGTTCGAAAGCCGTCGTGAGTATGTTCAAGCGTCTAATAATGTGAGCTTTGAAGTTCATGAGGGTGAGACATTTGGTCTGGTAGGTGAGTCAGGTTCTGGTAAATCAACCATTGCTCGTGTTATTGCCGGTCTGTACGCACCAAACTCAGGTAAAGTGACCTTTGAGGGGATCGACCTAACCTCGCTTAAGTCGGAGAAAGAACGTCGTCCGATGCGTCGTCAGATGCAGATGGTGTTCCAAAACCCGTACACCTCAATGAACCCGCGCATGAAGATCTACGACATCATCGCCGAGCCTATTCGCTTCCACAAGCTGACGGCGAATGAGTCAGAAACCAAACAGATTGTTGAAGATCTGCTTGAGCACGTGGGCCTTGGTAAGATGGCGGGTGTGAAATATCCGCACGAGTTCTCAGGTGGTCAGCGTCAGCGTATCTCTATCGCTCGCGCACTAGCAACGCGTCCACGTCTATTGATTTGTGATGAGCCAACATCGGCACTGGATGTATCCGTTCAGGCGCAGATTTTGAACCTACTTAAAGATCTTCAGCAAGAGCTGAATCTCACCATGCTGTTTATCAGTCACGACCTGCCGGTTATCCGTCAGATGTGTGACCGAGTGGGCGTAATGCAAATGGGTACGCTACTGGAAGTAGCACCGACTGAACAATTGTTTACCGACCCACAGCATGAGTACAGCAAGCAACTGATTTCCTTGATGCCTGAATTTACAGGTTTAAGAGAAGATGTAGTAAAAACGGCGTAAGCCAAATAAGTTCCTTATCGGAAATATAAGCAGAAGCAAACACAACAAAAAGGGATCCGGATCCCCGCATGAAGGAGTTATGCATAATGAAAACCATGAAAAGTAAACTAGCAGTGGCTTTGATGGCAGCTGGCCTAAGCCTTAGCGCTGCAGCAGCAAACATCACCGTAGCATACGACGCTGACCCAGTAACGCTTGACCCACAAGAACAGCTATCTGGCGGTGTGATGCAGCTTTCACACATGGTATTTGACCCACTAGTACGTTTTAACCAAGACATGGAATTTGAGCCACGTTTGGCTGAGTCTTGGGAGCGTGTCGACAACGAAACTATGCGTTTCAACCTACGTAAAGGCGTTAAGTTCCACTCTGGAAACGAACTAACGGCTGACGACGTAGTATGGACATTTGCGCGTCTTAAGAAGTCAGCTGACTTCAAAGGTATCTTTGCGCCGCTAGTGTCACTGACTAAAGTTGACGACTACACCATCGAAATCAAAACTGACGGCACTTACCCGCTAGTTGAGAACGTTGCAACGTACATCTTCCCAATGGACAGCAAGTTCTACTCTGGTACAACGGCAGACGGTAAAGACAAAGGCGAAATCGTTAAGCACGGTAACTCTTTTGCTTCTACTAACGTTTCTGGTACTGGCCCATTCACGGTTAAATCACGTGAGCAAGGCATCAAGGTTGAGTTTGAGCGTAACCCTAACTACTGGGATACCGCATCAAAAGGTAACGTTGATAACCTAACACTTGTTCCAATCAAAGAAGCAGCAACGCGTGTAGCAGCACTTCTTTCTGGCGACGTAGACATGATTGCTCCAGTAGCACCAAACGACTACAAGCGTGTGGATAGCGCGAGCAACATCAACCTATACACTATGCCTGGTACGCGTGTAATCACGTTCCAAATGAACCAAAACAGCAACGAAGCGCTGAAAGACGTTCGCGTTCGTCAAGCTATCGTTCACGCTATCAACAACGAAGGTATTGCTAAGAAGATCATGAAAGGTGCTGCGACACCAGCAGGTCAGCAAAGCCCAGTTGGTTACGCGGGTTACAACGAAGAACTTAAGCCACGCTACGACCTGAAGAAAGCGAAACAGCTAATGAAGGAAGCGGGTTACGAGAACGGCTTTACGCTATCTATGATGGCGCCAAACAACCGTTACGTGAACGACGACAAGATCGCTCAAGCTGCAGCAGCAATGCTGTCTAAGATCGGCATCAAGGTTGATCTGAAGACAATGCCTAAAGCGCAATACTGGCCAGAGTTTGATAAGTGTGCAGCAGACATGATGATGATCGGCTGGCACCCAGATACAGAAGATTCAGCGAACTTCACAGAGTTCCTAACGATGACTCGTGATGAAACTACGGGTCGTGGTCAGTACAACTGTGGTCACTACTCTAACCCAGAAGTGGACAAGATCGTTTCTGCATCTAACTCTGAGACAGACCTAGCGAAGCGTAGCGCGATGCTTAAGCAAGTAGAAGCAACGCTATACGATGAAGCGGCGTTTGTTCCTCTACACTGGCAAGATCCATCATGGGCAGCGAAATCTAACGTTGAGATTGGCCCAATCATCAACGGTATGAACTTCCCATACTTTGGTGACCTAGTCGTTAAGTAAGCGGCACTCTCTCGCTGAGTAAGCGACAGATAATCGCGCTCTGCTTTGTTCAGCGAGCAGAGCGCGCTTTTTAGGCTGAACGAAATTTTTAATGTAATGGATACATAAGGGGCAAGGAATGTTTTCGTTTCTGGTCAAGCGCCTGTTTCAGGCACTGATAGTGATGTTTGTGATCAGTTTGGTGGCGTTTGCCATTCAGGATAACCTGGGCGACCCGTTGCGTGAACTTGTAGGTCAGTCGGTTTCAGAAGCAGAGCGTCAAGCGATGCGCGATGAAATGGGCCTCAACGATCCCTTCATTACGAAATACGCGCGTTTTCTTGGTAACGCGGTACAAGGTGATTTAGGCAACTCATACTTCTTCAAGCGTCCAGCGGTTGAAGTGATTGCGAGCAAACTAGTGGCGACGCTAGAGCTGGTATTTGGTGCCACGTTAATCATAATCTGTTTATCTATCCCTCTTGGGGTTTATTCGGCAATTAACCCGAAGAGTTTCTTTACCAAAGTCGTGATGGCAGGCAGCAGCATCGGTATCTCGATCCCTGTTTTCCTAACGGCAATCATGTTGATGTATGTGTTCTCTATCGAACTGGGTTGGTTCCCGTCCTACGGACGAGGTGAAACCGCAAACTGGTTTGGTTGGGACTCTGGCTTCTTAACGCTTGATGGTCTGGCGCACTTGGTGCTGCCATGTATCGCACTGGCTTCCATTATGTTGCCACTGTTTATTCGTCTAGTGCGCGCAGAGATGTTGGAAGTACTGAGCTCTGAGTACATCAAATTTGGTAAAGCAAAAGGTCTAGCTCTGCATAAGATCTATTACCAACACGCGCTTAAAAACACCATGCTACCGGTACTGACGGTAGGTGGCGTGCAAATCGGTACTATGGTGGCGTACACCATCCTAACCGAAACCGTATTCCAGTGGCCTGGCACAGGCTTCCTTTTCCTAGAGGCAATCAACCGCGTAGATACGCCGCTTATCACCGCGTACGTTATCTTTGTAGGTCTTATCTTCGTTGTGACTAACACTATCGTTGACCTGCTATACGGCTTGATTAACCCAACAGTAAACCTAACTGGTAAAGGAGCATAACCATGACACAAGCAGTACAAACCGTTCCTTCACGTTGGGAGCGTTTCAAACAATCGGATTTTCTGTATTACTTCAAGCGCGACAAGGTTGCGATGACGAGTTTCACTGTCTTTATGGTGATTCTAGTAATGTCGTTAGCTTCGCCGTTGATTGCACCGCATAACCCGTACGATCTCAGTACCATCGACATTATGGATGCCGAGCTGCCACCATCTTGGATGGAAGACGGCGACGCAACTTTCCCGCTGGGTACCGATGAGCAAGGTCGTGATATTCTGTCGACGATTCTTTACGGATCTCGTCTATCGCTGACGATTGGCTTTGCGGCAGTAGGTCTTCAGCTATTTCTAGGTACCGTTATTGGTTTGTCAGCAGGTTACTTTGGTGGCCGCGTTGATAGCTTCCTAATGCGTTTTGCAGACGTTCAGCTGTCGTTCTCAACCATGATGGTAGCGATCATTGTCTCGGCTATCTTTAAGGCGAGCTTTGGTAGTGAGTTCTTCAGTCAATATGCAGTACTGATGCTGGTGGTGATCATCGGTATTGCCGAATGGCCGCAGTACGCACGTACCATTCGTGCTTCGGTACTGGCTGAGAAGAAGAAAGAGTATGTAGAAGCTGCACGTGTGATGGGCTTTAAAGCGCCTCGCATCATGTTCCGTCACATCCTGCCAAACTGTTTGTCGCCTATCTTGGTTATCTCAACAGTACAGGTTGCGAATGCGATCATGTCAGAAGCAGCTCTGTCATTCCTAGGTCTTGGCCTACCGGTTGACCAACCATCGCTGGGTGCACTTATTAGTATCGGCTTTAAGTACATCTTCTCTGGTGCTTGGTGGATCACGGCGTTCCCTGGTCTAGTTCTGATCACTTTAGTACTAGTAATCAACCTATTAGGTGACTGGTTACGTGATGTATTTAACCCGAAAATCTACAAAGGGTGATCGAGAGTGATTGATTTTTAAACCCAATCCTCACTACACTAAGAGTCGCAAATCATTGCGGCTCTTTTTATTTGTGCCGCAAATTCCAGATGAAGTGTTCAGGGGATAGGTATGGGCTCTTTTTGCAGAGTAAAGGGATTGGCAAGCGTAACATCACGTTGGCTGCGTAGTAGTGTTCTGCTAAGTGTTTTGGCGATGTCTAACGGGGTGCTGGCTGACGATGCACTGTGTGATGCCAGCCAAATGTCGACCAATCAACTTCCCGTCCTCGCTGAAAACTGTCCTATCGGGAAGGGAGTATGGGGCAGTAAAGTCCCGGTATCGACCGGCGCCGTGTATTGGATCCAGTGTGGGATACTTGAGACTCCCATGGCTCTTGAACAAGCGATGCCTCTTTACTCAGAGATATCGTCGGATGTCTGGATGTTGCCACAAAAGAGCAGCTATCGCTGTTTGATTGGCCCCTACGTTGATGTGAATAAGGCTAAGCAAGACTTAATCGAGGTCAAAGGGGTAAGCGGTTATGGCGATGCCTTTATTCGCATCGTTGAGCGAGACGGACAGGCTGAGAAGTCCTCTCAGTCAAACACTCAAGGCGTCAAAGCCGCCTTTGCCAAGCCTCACGCTGCGGAGCAAAAAAGCGCTCCGCAAATGACATCAGAAAGCCGCAACCTCGACAAACCCAAACAGCCCGTCCCTCAATCTACAGCGGCAACGCCCAAACCCGTTAAAAAAGCCACATCAATACCCGCTCTCCCTAGCACTGCGTCTTCTTCTCTCTCCATCCGCCTTGCAGCACAGCTTGACGGAAAACGCTATGCGGTACCTTACCTATCTGGCGGTGACCATCAATTCTACATGGAGCATGACAAGGCTTGGAATCGCCTGAGCTATAACAGTGCGATTAAGGTATGCAGCGATCTCGATATGCATTTGGTGAGCAACAGTGAGTGGCAGACGCTTGTTGGCTCCAATATCATGACCAAGAATCAATGGCCAATGCAGATGCCGTATTGGGGCGATGGTCAGAAAGGGCTATTTACTAATGGCAAGGTGTCACCGCTTAAAGGCAACACCTTGTTGAATGTGGTGTGTGTCGGAAAGTAAGTGTTATGGCAGCAGCCAGCGAGTTTTTGCGCTGCGAGCCAGTAACCAACTGGTACCCAATGCCAAGCTGCCGCTGATGACGACCCAGAATGGGATCATATAAATCGGGTGCCCGTGGTGCAGACCGAGTTCATTCATCGGCCATAAAAACAGTGGGTGCAGAATGTAGATGCCAAGGCTGTACTGACTAATAAAGCTCACGACCTTTTTCACTTTTGGTTTTAGATTATCCGCATACGCTTTGCATAGGATGAAAATCATACTGGCGGCGAGAACCGTGTTCAGCGTCTTGTATGAGAACCAGCGACCGACATAATAGCGGTCAGCTTCAATACTGCCTTGCACCACCATGTAACTGCTCAGCGCCATCGCACCAACGCCAAGAATGACGGAGGCCATTACCACACCGCGACTGGCTGGTAGCTTCTGATACAAAATATAACCGAGTGGCAATAAGCCCATATACAGCCAGAACTGCTCACTCCATGGCCCGTCAATCCGCATCAAAAACAGCAACGTGGTCAATAGCCAAAGCCCAGTAAACGCATAAAGTGCGCCATCATCAAACTTGCGCACAAAGATTTGCAGAAACGGAATTGCCGCATACAGCGGGATGAAGTAATAGAAGAAGCCAAGATGGTAATAGGTTTGGTGATGATAGCTCTCAGCTAGCACCTGTTTCACCGTATCGCCATTAAAACCTTCAATCGTCCAGCCGGACAAATAGGCGTAAAACAGTGACCACACCAGAAATGGGATCAGTACTTTTCCTAAGCGGCGTGACAGATAGTATTTGAGATCGAAAGGACGCGTATCGTTGAGCATCAGAGCGCCTGTGATCAGAATAAACACCGGCACCGCCCAGCGGCTAAAACCGTTGAAAGTGATCGCCGTTACCCACTCGCCCATTGGGATTTGTCCAAGTTCATGACGGTAAGGTCCAAGCGCATGAATGATGATCACCGCCAGCGCCGCCACACAGCGCATAGCATCAAAGAAATAAACGTGTTTTTTTTCCATTAACAACTCCTTACAGTCTCCACAAACTATAAGGAAGTTTTGCCAACTAAGAAAGGTAGAGGGGATCAGAGTTGTGTAAAAACTGCCCCGCAGGGCAGTTTGAGGAGCTCGCGTTACTTCGCGAGTTTAAGCCATTCTCTGTATAGGTTGTCAGCCAGATCGTGGTTCTCAGTAAACAATAGCGGCTTAGATTGATTACGACTGTCCTCGTAAGCCACATGCAAGCCTTGGCTTGTTAATGTGGTGAATGAGATAACCCAATCTTCATCGAAGTCGCTGGCACTAAGCACGAGGTCACCTTGGTCACTAATACGCCATGAGCCTTGCATTTCAGTCTCTGGCCAATTGAGCCCATTTCTTTCCACAATCACGCCACTACCATCCTCATTGAGGATTATCTTAGCCATGTCTGGGTTAGCCTTGCTAGACGTGGAATCATCCCAGAAGTGGTATAACGTTTTGCCAGCAAACTCTGATGCCGTCACCACACGCTTTTCATAGCCAGTGTCACCAAAGTTTACTTGGCTAGCCACAAATAAATCGTTTTGAGGTGTCACGGTTAAGCTGAGTTTCTCACCAAGCAAAATGATGGTTTCTTCGCCGTCTGAGGTAATGTAGCCAGTATCGGTGTAAGTAAGCGGCTGCTCACCAACTTTACCGTTGTCATCAATAAAACTCACCTTGTTTTCGTGGAAGGTGATTTCTGAAACCCCCTCTGTATGGAAATAGTAATCATTGGTCGAGACATAGTAATAGGTCGAGCCGACCATCATGCTCTTGATGGTTTTTGGCGACTCCGTGACGTTACCCTTTTCATCGACGATGATGGTGTCTAGATCGACGTTGTTATTGACCTGCTCAGCAATTTTATCTTGGATGTTTGTGAGCTGAGTTTTGATATCAGAGAGGTTTGCTTCTGAGCCGGCGAGATCACTATCCAGTTGCAGCGTCAGTGAGCGCGCAATGGCATGCACTTGTTTTGCCTCGGCGTTGGCTTGTTTTGCAGCCACGTAGTCCGCATCTAAGACGGTGCGGTCGATATTCAAATCTGTCGCGACTTCTTCCAGTGTTTTCTGTTCGAGAACGGCGATGGTTGAGAATGGGCTGACAACCGCGGTGCCTGCGGGTGCCGCGATCTCAAATGTGTTGATCAGCCTGCCACCTTTATCGGTATCGTAACTGCGACCCGCAACGGCGCGAACGATGATTGGGAAGTCGGCATCGGCTTCCGAAATGGTGAACTTACCCTGTGAATCGGTGGTCGCCGTCAACTTCTCATCGGTTTCAGCAATGTTGTTGCGGTTACGGTCAACGTAGACATCAGCATTGACCAAGTAGCCATCAAGAGCTTGTCGCTGCAATGAAGGCTTGGCTTGCTCACCGCCGCCAGCTGAGGTGCCAGCATCACCACTATCGCTACCGCCGCAGCCAGTAAGAATCAAAGAAACCGCGATGGCGATTGCGCTAAGTTGTTTCATAGGGTCGTTCCTTGTTTGCTTTCACTCGGTTAATGACCCTTTTTTAATCATTTATCAACTGAGCAACAAGGAACGTAATTGCAGCGAAAAGCCGTAAAATTAATTTAGATTTGTGACTGCATCCAGCTGCGAGAGAATTTGAGGTCTTTCTCGATAAGACTGGGGCTACATTGCAGCATGTCACTGATTTCTTTATTTTTGAGGCCGGCGAAGTAGCGCAGTTGCAACACTTCAGATTGGCGTGGGAAGCGTTTTTTCAGCTCTCCCAACGCGCTGTCAAAGCTCATCAATTGATCAAAGTTTTGCTGGTCTTGTTTGGTTGATGTTGCTGGTTGACGCTTTTGGGCAAGACGTTTTCTTGATTGGTCGATAAGGATTTGGCGCACAATTTTGGATACCAATAAGAAAAACTGCTTCCGATTTTGAAGATAGCTGACGTCGTGCTGGGATAGCTTGAGGTAAGCATCATGAATTAGGGCAGTCGTGTTGTTTATCTCTTGCTCGTGGTGCTCTGCATTATCGCCAAACTTCTCCAAAGCACGCACGCGCTCTTTGTGGGCAATCGTCTTGAGCTGCTCATAAGCAAAGTGAAACAGCAGGCCTTCAGCCTGCTTATCGCCATTGTGCCAGCGGACAATAATATCAGTCAGTTGCATGGGTTATCCTATATCCACGAGTCTTCGGGAAGTTTTTCTAGCTCAAACACCGCCGTAGTGCGCGCTTGTTGTTTGCCAAATTGGTCGACTTGAATGTCTTGAAAGCGGCGATAAATTTTGCCATCGCTCCACTGTTTTTGAGTGGGTAGGAACTCCCACATGCTATAGCGAGGCGTGTTATCGGCGCTGTACCATTTCACACCGCTGTTGAGTTGCTCAATACTTGCTGCATTCGTACCGGTGCTGTTAAGCCACCACATATCGCCAAACTCTGCCGTGACATCTTGGGTATAGTCTTGGTTGTTTGTAGTGCATACAGCTCGCTTACTCTGTAGAACGCGCTCCTTGGCGATGTACAGACAGCGAGTGTCACCGGACGCAAGATTACGTTGGCGCCAGTAGCCTTGAAAATCGATTTGCTGTTTTTCGTCTATGGCTGAGGTAAACCATAGATGTTCAGTTAGGTTGTCGTGCTCTACCTTAGTCTTCTTGCCTAATCCTTGGGACTTTTGAGTAAGCAACTTGGTGGTAGTGTTGTAGCTGATTGCCACGGTTCGGTACTTCCAATCGCCCTCATCATCAAAATCTTCGATATCGAATCCATTCAGGTCTTGGTGGGTGCAGCCGGTATGAGCACAAGCGATGAGTCCGCCCCAGTCGGAGTAGTCGTTTATCCTCTCAAATTCTTGCTCTTGGTAGCTATGACTGACATTGACCTCACAGCTGCTGACGGAGCCATCACGGCTGCCATAGTAATCTCCCACATCGGGATGCCGCCATCAACAATCTTGTAGGTTGTGCTGCCAATTGGACCGTGATAATTCGGTTCGTCGCGTCGCGCGGTATCGTAAAAACACAGGTTTCCTCGCCAGTCTCTACGTTTGAGAATCGTGTTGACTAGCTTTACGTCTAATGGCGCTGTGAGTATTTGTTTGGAGGTAAAGTTCTTCTCAATGTATTGTTGGCTGCTTTCTAGGTGTCTAGCTGCCTCTTGCACACTGGCGAGCGGCTTATCTGACACGCTGAGGTTTTCAGGTAGGTTGTTGAGATCCAGTGCTTTGAGTAGTGCTTGAACCTTATCTGAAGATAGCCATTCACTGTCGAGATTGATGAGATCCTCTCGGTTAGGTTCGGTATCGATGCCGAGCAAGAGTCGAACCATATTGAGGCTTTTGCTCGGGGTTGTTGAGGCGAGATTTGGTGTCACAACCTCTTGGGCTGCCACTGTAGCCAGCAGTTTATGTTGATTTGTGCTGCCTAAATAAAAACGCACTTCATCGCCGTCTTTAAACTCAAATTGGCCTTGTTGGGTGTAGCCGCTAAGCTTGGAGCTGGTTTCGTAGTAAAGGCCTGTGACTGGCGCATCTATAAAATGTCCAATCTGAATATCAGTTGCGAAAACTTGCGTACTTGCAAGGGAGGCCACCATGGTCATCCAGGTAGGATTCATACGCTTCATTCTGAGGTTGTACCTATGTCTTTTTGTTCTTGTTTGGCAGAGTCCTGATCTGGCATTAACATCGCCAGCACTAGCTTCTGCTTGATATCAATCGGTAAATCTTGATGATTCAGCAAACGCATGCTGGTTAAATCCAGCATGGTTTTCAAAGAGACGGCATCGCTGCGATGGCCGTGGAACAGCAATTGGGTCATCTCAAGCAGGAGCTCATTGGAAACGCGTTGCTGTTGTTGGAGTTCAAGGTTCTTATTAATTAGCGCAGAAATAAATCCTAAGCCGGAAATCATGAGTAGCAGTGTCAAGGCGCTGGCGAGAGGTCTGCGCTTTAACAGCTTACGACATCGATAAAGGGCGTTTGCATCGGGGTGGTCGATGGGCTTATTGTGCTGAAGAGCTTTAATGTCCGACTTCAACTCTGCAATTCGAAAGTATTGAAATGCACTTGGCTGAGTACATTTATGATAGACCCATTGCCATTCAGAATTGTGCTGGTGGCAGGGAAACAGTTTGTTGAAAATTTTACCAAGGGCATAAATATCGCTTGATGCATCGACTTTACCGGTTTGTTTTTGCGTTGGACTGGCATAGTCGGCACTGTAGATGTGCAGGTCGGTATAGCGAGCATCATGGGTAGCGATACTAAAATCGATCACCTTGGCGTCGCCATTCTCGTCGACCAGGATATTTTCTGGCTTGAGATCCCCATGAAACACGCCTTGCGCATGAGCGTGGTGAATAGCATCGGTAATATCGGAAAACAGCGCCAGTTTCATACTATAGCTGGGGTTGGTGGTAAGCCATTGGTTGAGAGGTTGACCTTTTACATGCTCAATCACCAAAAATACCGATGAATCGGTTTCGTTGGCATCCAATACATTGGCGATATTAGGGTGATTAAGCTTAGCCAGAAGCTGTGCTTCCCAATACAGCATGGCCTTGCCAACCATGTTGGTTAGATGAGGCTCAAACACCTTAATGGCGACTGATTGCTCAAATCGGCCATCACAACGCTCGGCCAGATAGACTTGGCTCATGCCGCCGCGCCCAATTCGCTCACGAACCCGATAGGGTCCGAGCTCGGTTTGAGCAATCGCAGAGCCATCGACATGCACACTGGCGTGTCGACCTAATATTTGCGTTAGATCGGAATGTACGGTGCTCTGTTCTCTGAGCAGTTCCTGGTATAGCTTGGGGTCTGAGTGCTTTAGTTTATCAAGATATGTGGCTTGATCAGCCTCATCCATATAGTGGAAGTTGAGCAGCAGCTCAGTGCGATGTCCATGTTTCAATGTCTGGCCAATGCGTCCTTTTTAACCAGCCTAGAGGATACCGAACTGCCGCTCTATTTTCTATAATAAATCAGTGATTTATAGATCTTGATGATATTTTTAAGCCGGGCAATTCACTTGCTGCCAAAACCAGTTAGTTTGCGTTGGCGTTTCCCAAACGCCAGGTTTGTTTTTGGCGGTAAAACACTTGCCTTGATGAATTACGGTATCGCCAACCTTGGCTTGAGTGACGCCTGCTTCCCAAACGATCACTCCGGAAGGAGCCCCGGAACCGGTGTCTCCACCACCATTGCCACCACCACTGTTCCCGCCGCCAGTGCCATCATCAATTGGCAATGCATCGACAATGCGCACCTCTGGCCAATTGGCGTGAGAGCCGTAGAGGTTAGTGACACACTTTTCATAATCGCCTGGAACCAGCGCTGAGTAGGCGGTTTGATATCCGACTAGGTTACATTCAAATGAAACGCCACCAGGACGATCGGCATGGTACTTCCAGCTTGCTTCCCAGTTGGTATAAAGTACATCGGTCGCACCATTGAGGTTGAGGCTGCCATAAGGTGTTTGTTGCCAGCAGGTGTTGGCTTCATCGGCTTCAATAGGGATCTGGTAGTGTGCCGCTAGCCCTTCCCAATAGCGAATGCGATTAACCGGTTGGCCTTTGGTTTTGTTTTGCTCACCGCATTCGATGCCGCCGTTGATGATATTAATCGTGGTACCAAAGCCATAGCCAATACCAGCATCAATCTCACGCTGTGAAGGCGTCCATGTACGATCAATGACATGCAACATCGCAGGTTTTGGTGCTTGCGGAGTCAGGAAGAACCAAATCGCAGACGCTAGGTTTAACCAAGAATCGGCAACCAACGCGGGATTATTAAGTAGTACAGTCGCATCACCATCAAACATCACCTCCGAGAAAGGACCGTAGTTAAAATGGTAGGAAAGCTGCTTGGCGCCGCGACCGAAATATCCTTGGTTAGGTGAACATGGCCAGCGCTTGTTTTGCCAATCATTTTGGCCGCAGCCGGTGGTATAGCCTTCTTGTCCTTCAGACCAACCCATTTCACGAACATGCACTAAAGCTTGCTGCCACTCTTCCAAAGCAAGTGGGTTATCCCAAGTGTTATCAAGCGCGATATGTCCGCCAGTTTCTTGGGCGAAATGCGCAAAGGCAGTGATGATAGAGCGCTTACAGATGGCATCGGCATTGCGTCCATCGGTGTAGTCGCCACAAAACGCGGGAAACTTACCGATGGCCTGTAAAAATCGCTGATAGGTGTACTCAGGGGCGGCCATTTGTGTGAGAAAGTCCCATTCTGAACGTGGGAAGACGCGCTCGGCACGTTTTACGTTGCCGGGATTGGTCGCCAATCCTGCGTCAATCGCATTGACGACAGTATTTGGTGCCGTGGAGAGGGCATTTGCCCATACCGCATACATAGGGTCACTGGTTTGGGCGGCTGCGCTGGCTTGCACTTCGCTGCGCAGTAACACGTAACCCGTGGGGTTGGTCGGATCGGGTTGCGGGTTGACTGCAAGAGCGGACAAGCTGGTACTGACGAGTGTCGCAGCCGCCAACAAATGAGAAGGTTTCATTTCACGTTCCTTTTATTTAATTTGGCTAGTTTGCAGAGACTCATGCTGGATGAGATCTGTTGGCCAGCAGAAAAAACTAAAACAAAGGCTATGTGCTAGTTACTGTGAAAACCATTAATCCTGTGCTTGATATTCAAGCGATGCGAGGCGTTTCAAGCTAGATAGGAATGAGTCTTTGCTTGATTACGCAAAGGTGTGTGTTGGTTCGAAACTTTAGATGTAGAACAGCCCAGTCGAAACTGGGCTGAAATCATAGTATTTGTGCTGCGCGGCTTTTAGCGCATAGTAACGAACTACCAACACAGGTGGCTTCTGAAATAAATCTGGAAAGGTACAAAGGAAAAGGCTACAGGGCATTTTCCAGAAAAATGGTTATTTGTGATCATTTTTCCTAAAAGCTATATGTATAAGTATACTATTTTCCAGATGTTTAGCTATTGTACTTCATTCGTTTATAGCGTTTTTCTAGTGCCTCTTTACCACCTTCCATGATTTCGCATACTTCTTGTCTTACTGGTAGCTCCTGCAAGCCACCTGTTGCCGATAACGTAATGTTTCCTTTGTCTTCTAGCACAATCACTAACTCACTATCACCATTTACAACGATATTTGGATTATGAGTGATAATCAAAAACTGGCGTTTAGGCTTTATATCGTGCAGCTTAGTTATTACTAGCTTAGAGATTAGGGCATTATCTAAGTCATCTTCAGGCTGATCTACGATGAGAGGCTCGTCGCCATACGATAGCAAGAATGATAGAACGGCTGCTGCTTTCTGTCCTGCGGAACCTTGGCTAAGGGGTTTGAATCGACGTCCATCGTGAAACTCTACAGATAAGTTATCTTCAGGAAACCAAGTCCAAAGTTTATCTAAGCTGGAGTTATCTAGTTGCTCCATAACAGATGACAACCGCTTGCCAATTGTACAACCAAGTATGTTTGTTTTCGATGTATGGTGGTTAAATACATCTAGCTTAAACTGATGCAACAGATCGTAAGAAGAGTTTGCTTGAGACACATCTGCTTGGGATATTTGGTTTTTTAATGTATACAGGATACCTTGCTTTCTATCCTCATCCATCAAATCACTTGCAAATGCACCATCTACACGATTAATCAGCTCACGGAAAGACTGCTCTAGGTGTTCCGAATGTTGTAACTGACCAATTTTAATCTTGAGATCTCGATGTGGCGAAATGTATTTGTTAACGAAAGTTTCTCGGCGTTTTGTAAGATCCTTTCTCCATGCTATTAGGCTTTGATAAGATTTCCCGATTTCTTCTCTTGTTACAGTTAGTTGTTGTTCGGCAGCGGCTATATCCGCTACTTTCGCGTTTAGTGCAATACGTTCTTTGACTAAGGTGTTGTACTCAGAGGGTTCTTTTATACCTTGTTGCTGCATCGAAGCAACTAATTGACTGTATTTGCTATAGGCATTACCACACAGTTGCGAAAGGTTTGATTTCTCTACAGTTTGGCCTAGCGACATTAATTCAGATGTAATTTGCCCAATCTCTTGAGTAGCTTTGAGTTTCCATTCCTCAATTTTCTGTGCAGCTTGTCGGAGGTTTTGAGCTAAGGCTGGGTCTGATTTAACTTCATCAATGACATTTGTGCTCGTTAAGCCTGTAGAGTTTTGGATACTGTTTGTTATCGCCTGAACCTCATTTCTCATAAGGTCGATAGCGCCCGACACGTAGTTCTTTTGATGATATAGGTCGTTGTAATTTTGTAGTATTTGAGCGTGGCCAGATGCTTCTATGTGTGCAATCTTTGCATTAACGTCTGCGAGTTGGCCTTTCAATGTGTTCAGGTTGTCAACTTTACTTACAAAACCTAGTTCAGATGTGCGAAGTTGAATGAATTGGTTTTTCAACTCATCCCAATGTTCTTGCCATGCTCGAATATCGACTTCTGATGAGTTATCTATGATGGCTAGCAATGTGTTAGGATCTTTAGCCATATCAAAAATTTGCTTTTGACTATAGATGCTTACTGGGAATCGGGTTTGAATATCACCTAACTCTGGAACCCATTGCCCATTGTCCTCTCGGAATATAGCAGCCTGTTTTTGATCCTGACTCCAAGAGATTCTGTAATCGATATTATTTTTTGTGACGACACACTCAACTTGGCTATTGTTCAATAGAACACCATAATCATTTCGGTCTCGCGCTACTTTAAAGAATCTTTCGAAGTTACGTCTGATCTCATTTGCTTCATCAAGCTGAAGAATTTCGTCGGCCTTGTTAAGTGCGATACGGATGAACTCTGCTAAGGTTGATTTGCCACTACCTCGTGAGCCGACAATTGAGTTTAGCCAAGGGTTAAATTTGACACTGAATGGTCTCCCTCTGCCACAGTATTTGGTGTTACTTACAGTTAACTCTTTTAGGTATGATGAAGGTAAAGTATTTGGGGTAAAGTCTTCATCAGAGCGTCTTATACATGTATTACCATCTAACAACGCCAGTTTAAGTCCATCGATGGTAGGAGAAGACATTTTGACCCATGTAAATGCTCTCCCATTCTCATTTGGAGCATGAGAATCTGAACCAATGATCTGCGGTAAAGATAAGCCTGTTGATCTGTAAATCGACATTTGTTCTTTTTCGGGGAAGACAACCTCTACAGCATCAGCCTCTTTACATACACGCAATACGGACTTGCTCCCCAATTTACATACCCCAGAACCATCAAGTTCTATGTGAGCAGGGATAGCTACGCCATTAAGGTTTTCAATAATGGCCTTTACAACCTGTTCGGGACTTTGGGTGCCATCAGTATCGCTGTCACCAAGAGTTCCTGTGTATCCTGCGGCTCCCATCGACATGGCGACATGTTGCGCATCTACTGAAGGGTCAAAGATAGCTAATACATGAACGTTGCCCTGTGTGCTTAATTCAACGCCGGGAAATACGTGTATTGAATGTCCTTCTTCCCTTAGTTGTTGCGCTTCATTCTTTAGGCAATCTATCCAGCCAGCAGTGTTATGGTCAGTAACAGCAATACACTCGATGCCGTGTTCGATGTGACCTAGCAGCCAATCTCTCGGGGAAATGTTTCGCACTTTGTAGTCTAGTGATGCAGGGGTATGGGAGTGAAAGTCAAACTTCCACCATCTGGAACCAACAATGTTGTTCATAGCTTTGTTCGTCTAAATGAAGGATAACTCCATTATCCTTGCGGAATTAACTTATTCAATTTAATTCACATGACGAGTATCAACATTTTCCTAATATCGATTTTTAGAACCAGATTTAATCAAAGTGCTCTTATGTAGGTTACTTAGATTATGTGTTTTTTTGTACTCAGGTACTCATACTCGATAAAGTTACATCGATTCAACCGACCTTCACTAATCCTACCAAGAATCACTAAAGCCATGGAATGATGAAGTCTGTCTATCCATTTTACTGAATAGATATGTATCTAGGTTAGAACTTTGTTGATTAAGGCAACAATGGTAACTCAAGAGACACTGGTCCCAAACGTGCGAAACCTTTGGGATTAAGTTCCTGCGTGTCCAACTGAATTGAATAGGTTAGTATGACTATCTGAAGACACTCCCATTAGCAAAGGGGGTGTCTTCAGATTATGATAGCACTGCTTGTTGATAAAGAGGCATTATCTCGTGATAAACCTGCTCATAAAGCTCAGTCTTTAACAGGCTGTATTTTTCAGTCATCGTGAGCGTTTTAAACTCATTTGTCTCCCTTTCTAATGAAACAGAGCCGATTATTAGCTGGCTATTAGTTGATAGGCCATCAATACATAAATCGAATAGCTTTTTCGTTGTGCGCGGATCAGGATCTTGTTGTTTAGGTGAGTCAATTACCACTGGAAGCATAGGACTAGTCGATTTGTCCTCGATTGTTTTGAGAAGAGCATAGTGATATGCCAATATTGCTCTTGGAGCACGGCTGCCTGTTTCGCTCTTGGAAATCGGACCATATTGAAGAATAGTCCCAACTTTGGGATCTTTGATACCTAACTCAGTTTGCGCAAACTTCAATGACTCTTTAAACCTATCATTGATTTCTTTTGCTCGTTTCTTGTCTTCGAACTTTGCTAAGTCTTCTGAAAGCTGAGTTCTAGCAACATCCAATTCACCTATTTTTTTCAGCAGTTCATTAATCTGCTCATCGAACGTTACCTCAACCTGCTTACTTGCCTGAGACTTAATAACATCCTGAAGAGACAACTGTTCTTTGACTTCCTGAAGCATGTCTTTGAGTTCAGAGCTTAGCCTTTTGGCATTCTTTAAATCTTCTTTTATTTTCGTAACTTGCTCATCATATGCACATTTTTGCTCATACAACTCTGGTATGATTTGCAATAACTTGTCTCTGTTCTCTAGAACCAAATATCTCGCTTCAATGTCTGTTGATGGCGGCAAAGAATCGATATCATTTTCGTCGAGCTGTCTTTTTGACTCCTCGATTTCTGCTACTAATTCATCCCGCAGAGACAATACTTCTATGAGCTTAATTCTGTATTCTGTCTCTTCTTTATGTAGATCTTGGCACTTGTGAAGAAAACGCTCCAGCAGCTCTTCATAATATTGCACGTCAACATCAAAAAGCACTCTCCCAAATGACTCTTCGAATCGCTTTTTAGCTGCCTCTAGAGCTTTTAAAGTCGCGCGAATTTCAACAAGATCGATATCAATTAAATTGATCTTTCCTTGCAAAGTGTAATATTCCTTGGGCTTTACACCAGCATGAAAATTCAAGATGTTATTTTGCCAGTCCTTATACATTGCCAAGCTGGTGAATGAATCTAGAACTTTTCCCCAACCGTTATCTTGATCAATATAGTAAGGGAGATAGAGACTTGCTGGTTGTGCTTGCCCCTGAACCAAGTTGCTTTTTGTCACAAGCTCCAAATTGAATCCAAAGATATCACGTACAGTTAATGCTATATCTGTGCGAGAACTAGAGGTCACTAAGTGATGCTCTTGGCCTTCTGTTATATCGAAAATGGAAATCCGTTTTTCGTGGCGAAGGAAAGCGTAATCACGGTTATTGACACAAATAACAACTTTCGAAACAAAGTCATCTTCTTTCCACTTTTTGTCCAGTCGAACATCAGCACCTAATGTATGATATAGACTCTTAATAAAGCTAGATTTACCTGTATCGTTCTCACCAGTAATAATATTTATGTCAGGAGAGAACTTGAAAGAGAATCCTTTCTTATCGCGAAGAGATAGTATATGGGCACTTTTGAAGTAGATGCTTTTCATTATTCACCTCCCTCAAAAAGCTTCTGGATCACTGAGTAAACAACGATACATTCTTTCTTCCCTGACTTTAGAGTCAATGCATAATCTGGACAAAGCGCATCAATTTTGTGCATAGTTTCAGTTACGTATAATTTCAAATCCGAGTGGACACTCACCTCATCATAAAGGCTTACTGCATATTCTAGATACACGGTCGATGGATTTTTTGTGTTTTGGTTAAGCTCGATGCAAACTTGTGAGAATGTGGCTTGCAGTATAATGAGTTGGAGCGATGTTTTGCCAAGATCATTGAACAGGGGGCTCGCTTTGTCCCAATCAGGCTTTAAACTATTACTTACATTCAATGAATCAAGCACATTGTTCAGCGCTTCTGATGAGAAACCTTTTCGAGAGATAAGATCGGAAAAATCAATAATATCTGCGGATTTTACCTTGGATTTGTCTCGACATGCCTGTTCTAGCAAGGACGCTAATGCATTGACACTCAAGTTAGTGCTATCGCCAAACTTCTTGCTAAGGAAATCGCATAGCTTACCTTTTAGGTGTGTAATGTGGTCATCTAAGCTTAATGAGGATTGAACAAATCGCATAACCGAAAGATCGATACTGGAGTCATCAAGCTCAACTTGCTCTTTGATTGCTTTCTTAAAGCTTATCTGATGCTCTTCTTTAACTTCATTTGCACCAAAACAAGACTTACCACCATTTTCTTCACACAGATTGAAAGAGGCATTAGTTACAAACAGTAGCTTGGGTGAATATTCGGCGAAGCTCTTATGATGAATAAATAGCTTACCGATAATCGATACGGGTTTCTTCTTAGTGCCGCTACTCAGAGTGGACACGGTCCAGTGTTTCTCTCTTGTTTTCACTTGAGCAAATGTAAGGTCTGTTGGGGAAACTTCGTCATCAAGAATAAGAACATCATCATGATATTCGAAAATAAACACATAGTTCTTTTCATCCAGTTCATATTCGAGCATTTGAGACAATGCCCAACAAGTTTGATAGTCAAACCCACGTTGAGCAATCTCACCGCCTCTTTCAGATTGCGGAATACTAACCAAAGCTTCAGCTAAACCCATATACTCCCTTACGTTTAGTTCAATAGACTCACGTAATCACATCATTAATTCGATTGAATGCAAATAGTAGCATTAGCATGAACTATTAGGTAACAAATTCTGATAGTTAGAATGTGTGAACTGCATCAAAGAAACAGGAAAGCTAAGTAAAGTACTGTCCGTTAGCAACTATTGCTTATGTTTCAACATCCTCAATTGTCAGTGCCTTGCAGACAAAATTCAGCTCAAAAATCAACTGTAACGTAGGTGCGTTACAGTCGAGACTAATCAAAGTCCGGTAAATTTTTTACCGACAGTCTAGGTAGATTTTCTTTTTTGATCAACCTAGAACGAAGACAGCGCCTGTCCACCTCGTAAGTCCCGTTTTCGCGAGTCTCGAACAAACGCTTATAATGCCTCTTCTGCGATTCACGCTTTTGCCTCAAGATTGCGTCAAAGTCATCCCTCATTGTGCCTCTCCACTACTTAATTACTAGACGTAGAATCTGCATAATGTCGATTTTATGTTTAGCAGATTACCCTACGCAGCAAAACCGAGTTTCATCCTCGTGATAATATCGTTAACCAGACTTATACCCATAGCTGTATCGCATATGGCTAGCGGTGGCATATTTCCTAGGGTCAGGTTTGGGCGATTTAACCAACGATTACGTTTCTCAATATCGCCAAAATAATCGTCGCATAGAATTACCAGATTGGAGATCATCAGAATACGCTCGCTAGATGATGAACTAAGTCTGATGTTGCGCTTTTTCGCTAACTGAACCTCACTCAGACGCAGGCCAATAAGACTGGCGTAATCCTGACGAGTAACGCCCAATAGCTCCGTACCCCTTTCAAAAAAAATAACAGGGAGACCATCTCTAATTACCTCAACTACCTGATACACTGTATCAGCACTACTTTCTTCCCCACCTAGCCTCTGATATGCTACTGTAAGCATTGGTTGCTCATTCCGTCTTCGATCGCCTCTAGGGTGTCGATATCGACAACTACACCCTCTACAAGAGCTCTTACCTCATCAATCTCAGCCTGTGTCGGGTAATACAATTTCTCTGGGTGTGCATCGATGTCCGCTGCCAATAGATCTAACATATCTGATTCCACACGCTCTCTCAGACTAACTGCTTTCGCCATGATGTATCCTCACCGTTACCTCTATAAAGAATATACAGAGCTAGCAGATTCCTGTTTTGAAGAGAACTGTTTATTCGAAGTCTGGTTTACACCATTTGAAAGCAATGGCAACGAGAAACAAGGTAAGCTGGGTGCAGTCCCACCCAGCACAGTAGATTGAGTGTTGCACAACCCAACCAGAGTTTGAGATTCTAGAAAACCCACCGATTCGCTAGATTTCGGTAGCCACGCTTCCGATATAGGTTGTGAGACATAAAAAAACAACCATTGAATATCTAGCTATATAAGCAAATCTTAGTCACGAATCTATCTTGATATAACCTTGCTCAACCGCACTACAGAACTCCAACCAATCCTGACTATAAATATAGATAGGATGACTAATAGTTTTACCTATCATAAATCTATCCAGTGCTCTATTGATATTGAGAGGTAATTCACTCGGGTCGACAACCGGAAATGGCGAGCCTTGTAATTCAAATGGCACCAAATCTGGGAGTGGAACTTTCATACCGGCAACCTCTATTATATATCTATGAGCATGTTGAACCATATGGCAAGTCCACCACACCCGTTAATTAAAGCAAAATTCCTAGCAGTGTTATTTTATAGATTTTCAACATAGAAAGAGACCATGTATCTAATAATTATTTCTATCTAGCACACAGTACAAATAGCACACTCTCACCAGCAAAATAATCATTAGAAAATTAACAACTTAAAAGTATACAACTAGTTCGGAATAAATTCACACTCTAGAATGGATATAAATACCACCCAAAAACAGATACTATCTCATAACCAGTAAGCACTAATTTAAAATAGTATATTCTAAGTAACTTTTCCCTCCTAGAAAGTCCTTCACGGTCATTGAAACTTTCGCTCTTACGTACCAACCACCTACCATCTTTGTTTTGTAGGGTTTCCCTTTTGTCCAACCATTATAATAAGATAGAACCTTAGGTAAATAATGTTCATGTCCATCACGACCAACTAGAGGCGTATGGAACTCCGCTGGTTTAGTCGGATTTTTATTCTTGGTACTAGCATAGTGCAGTAGGTCAATCCGATACTGGCTCATCATCTGTATAGCATCCATATAACCTTTTGTTGTCGATCCTAAATCGTTGTTGTAGTCAGACCAAAAACTGAGAGCCCTGTCACCATCACGCAATACCGACAAGAGCATACCAGCTAATATAACTGTAGGGAATTTTGCCTCTAAAAACTTTGTAGGATGTCGTTCGATTTTCTTTAGTGCATTAAAAGCCAACGGGTGCTTATCCATGAGGCCATACAACTCTGAAACATCAATGTTAACCCCACTATTGAAGGCTATCTCAAATGCGGTTTTTAGGTTTGAATTCTTCAAAATGCTCTGTTTTGGTAGGTGCCCTAAGTATTTTCTCATCATTCCGCAAACAATATCAGAACAAGTTTTATGCGCTCCACTAGAATCCGCTGAATCATATAGATCACTAATTTTTACTATATCTTCCTCAAGAATAACCATTAACATTATCTTTTCTGGCAGCTGTATCTTTTTCATTATGTCTAGATATTCTCTTGTATGTCCGTCTATTAACTCAAGCATATCTAGTTGTGCCATCTCAAATAGCAACTCTTCTGTAATTTCGTCTTTTGAGACACCAGAATGATTTTTCAAAACCACTAAAAATACATTCCAAGAAGGAACAAAATTATTCTTCTTTATAAAAGAATAGAGTTTTTTCGAACGTTTTTCCGTATCTCTCTGAACATTACATGTCATGCAGAGCTCAATAATATCTTTAGATACCATTATTGGAATTGGTAGATTAGGTCTAAACTTAATCACTAAAATTATCCTCACTTTCTGGTTCGGAAGAATACTATCCCCATTCAAAAAAAAGACCAATATAAAATAAGTTTCTGATTATCTTGACATTAATTACAAACATGGTATTAATAAAAAGTAGAAACGCTAAAATTAATTCTTTTATTAGCTTTTTATTTCAAATATTTAGCATTACGAAACAGTAAATAAAAAACAGTTGACATAACATATTGTTAACAACTAGAAATAAAGGTATTTTTTCAAAAAAACAAACTGATTGAACACTTTCTGTTCAATTTTAAAGTTCAATTTTCGAAAAATAGGCTGTGTTATCAACTAAATGATGCAGAGGGATTAGCAATACACTCAGAGGCTTCACGATGATGATAGGTCGGTTGCAGCTAATCTCACGATGCTTTTTCAATATCAGATTGGAAGGCTTCCAGTAAGAGCCTAACCTCTCGCAACGCTACGGTAGGTGTTAACTCTTTTCTAGCTATCTGCTCTTGTAAAAAATCTACCTTACGTTTAGCAAGTACAACACTCGACCTGAGTGAAACTGCATTGTAAACCTCTGTATACCCGTGAATATCTGCAAAAGCTAAATCAATGTAGGTATCCAAAGAACTAAGCATTGTGTGGCCTGTCCACTGCTGAAGCTGCATCTTAAACGTCTGTGTATGCAGTAAATGCTTACGAAAATCATCTTTGTCGTTTACTTCTTGGGTGGTAGATATAAGTTCTTTTAGCTTGTCGGTAATGAATGCGTGTCTCCACAGGTGTGGATGCACTTCCCCTCTGATGCCAAGCTTTTTTTTCCATAGATTCATATACGTTGTCCATGAGCTGGCGGACAAGGGTTCACCAGTGGTTAAAGAGACAAAAAGGTAGTTATGCTGAGTTTTTTTTCTCTTCATCACTTTCTTACGGACTTTAATGTAGTCCGCAATCATTGATAGTAATACATGCGGTACGGGAATCACTCGCGTTGTTTTATCGTCCTTACGCTTCAAAGTGGTAAGAGTGAGCATACCTGTGCGTCTTGCATTTTCATAATCGGTGACTTTAATCAAATGAAGCTCTGTCACACGAGCACCTAATTGCTCCATAGCTGTATATAAAGCCATGTCCCGTCGGCGTTTATCTTTACCTTTCTGAGTTTTTATATACTCCCACACACGTAGGGCATAATCTTCCGATACAGGATGTCGTTTCCTTACCTCATTCTTGGAAGGTATAGCGTTATGAGTAATCTTAACACCCTCAATAACCCCTTTGACCCCCTCCTGCCTACGCTTATAATGCTCTTCCCTCAATTGAATTAGTCAACGTAGTCACCACCCTGATCATTGTCAATATAAATAACTAGTTTTTTGATCAAAAAATCTTTACATTTCAAGTGCATAGTGCCACGATTGACATCATTTGGTATTGGGATTACGAACATCTTAAAAAAAAACAGGTATATGCTTTGATAGAGGTCATGCAGGAGGTGCTGTCAAAGCCATAGTGAAAGCGGAGGTTATGGGGGATTAATCCATTGAAGAAATAAAAGCATACCCACTTTAACCTTAACAAGTGGGTATAAGTCAGCTTACTTGATGGAAACTATTTTGTTTCGCTTTAATTCTGTTAGTTCTGTTTTCAGACTAGCATTTTCATACTCTAACTCATCAATACGAGCTAATGCATGAACCAGCTTGTCATTAAGGTGGTGTTGGGCTGCTACAAACAAAGCTAACTTCTCTTTTTCAGACTCGTACTTTGCCTTGAAGTTTTGCTTAATCCGCTTTTGCTCATTGAGTTTGGTGCGTACCGTCTGTATCTCTGGTTGGACGGTTTCACCTTTGCCTTCTGCAATATCAGCTTTGGTTTGTTTAACCTTGTCTACAAACTCAGGATAGTAATAGCCGCTTCCATTACCCAAGTTAGCCTCTTCCTCAACAGCGCGTACACTCAGTTTGCGGTGGATAGGGATACGTTTGGGCTTTCCTTGCCTAATGCGTTCTAGGGCTGCCTCTAATTTTAGGAGTGTGTTCTCGCTCTTGCTCTTGCTCATAAGCTAGTCACCTTCAAATCAGGCTCAAAAGGGGTAAAGGGCATATCAAAGTCAACCATAACCTTCTCAGCGGCTCTTACTTGCGTGACATAGTGAGAATGCTCACTCACCGAAATTTTTTCTCCAGACTCCATATATGCCACCAAGCTACGGTGTTTTTTCTGCCACCATTTAGCCTGTTGCTTGTCAATGATGCTACTACCAGAGCCGCAATCCACACAGAACTGAGGGGCTACAACACCATCCATATCGCATTGATAACCTGACTTACAATAACTGTGCATTGAACCATGAAGCGTTAACTTTCCATCTTTGACTGCCTTGTATATAACGTCCCAAGAGCTATAGATTGTCGGAACATCCCCCCGCATTTTCATGATCGCTTTACCATGAGTGCCTGAGAGGGTTTCATCTGAATGCCATTGCTTGAAGATTTTATTGGCAGTGGTTTCGGCATTAATTTCTTTGAGCGCCTGCTGTATTTTTGTATCTACCTTTAGGTTTCGCAGACTAGCCAGTTTACCTCCGTTGGTGTACCACTCTGTCATTGAGAGGTATAGGTGCTTAAACTGTTGCTTAAGCGCTACTAATGTCCCTAAGCGGTTATTCACACAGTAAAATGCTAGTGTGCGCCTAAATTGGTGAGTAGTGAAATGCCAAGGCTTACCGACAACAACATACTTTTTCACACGTCCTCTTGAGCGAGGATTTGACTTTAAGCACTCTTTGTAATCATCCGTTGTAACCACAAGGTTTAATTGCTCACAAAAACGCTGCAATCTATTATTCCAATCCGCGATAGGCTTGGGAGCTTGAGAGCGAGTGCCTTGGTTTACCCACAGAGAGCCTATGTACTTAGGGTCAGGATAAGAAGTATCTTGCCGCCAGCGCTTCGTTAATATAGTCATTAAATCGATAGCCGTTTTTGAGACTGCTGCTGTTACCCAAGTTTCTCGCTTTTCACCTAATTTAAAGGTGTGCGATTGCAACATGTGGTAGTCACGCTCATTAAAGGTGTCTTTGTAGTAACTATTGGATGTGAGTTTATCTAACTCTGAATCTCGCATTCCGCTAAATCCACCACAAACAATGTAGCTTGCAGTGATAAGCTGTCCTAAATACTGCCTAAACGCATTTGCATTATTAAGAGTTACGTTTGGTAGTTTCAAAGATAGTGGTGCAATAATGGACTTGGGGTCTTTGGGTTGATGATCTGGAATACTGGATGCATATTTGCGGCTATCAAAACCATTACTATCCATAAACGAATAGGTGTGACCCTGCGCCACCTTTTTATCAAGAGATTGTTTACCCATAAGGTAGTTATGTTGAAGGGCATTTTCGGTGTCAGCAATTAACTGAGCATGAGGTTGCGCTGTTTCAATAAGGTCAATTGCTTCGCTATAAATGGCATTACACAAACGCTCTGGAATAACTAAAGTTTGCTGCACATCTTTATTGCTAAGTAGGCTGGCTAACTCGTTACACCTAATTGGACTAATACATAACTCAAGTTTGTGCCAAGAGGCATCATGTATCGCACCGTTTATCGAAGTAAATAGTCTTGAAAGTGTACCTTTTGCGTAGTTTTGCTCCTTAAGGTAGCTTTCAAACTTTGTCCAGATTGAAGGGGAGGATAATGCCTTGATGGAAGGTAACCCTAGCGACGCAAGAAAACGATAAGCTCTTTTTATATCCGTTTGTCGAGATTGAGTACCTGTAAAAGACAATGCCTTTTTCTGTTTGGGGCTTTTGTTAAATAACCACCCAAAAGTTAGTAACTTTAGTTCTCTTTGCAGTTGAGGGTTTACTGTAAACTCATGATAATTAAGGCTGTTTTTGCTTATTTTCCTAGAAAAAGGTAAACAGTCCCAATTACTTTGACCAAAGGTTGCGGTTACTTTCCCATTTGTATCTTTGCAGATAACAACAGCATCCAACTCTTCAAGTCGACCTTCATGATACAAAGTGACAACATCGACGTCTGTGACTTTGTGTTCTTCGGGAAAGTCATGCTCATAAAGGTGTGTGGTGTTCATTGTTTCACCTCGTTGGGACTTTGCGGAATAAGGGCAAGCACAGAGTCAGCATCACCCCAGATTGGGTGATACCCCTCATCTCCAAGCTTTTTTTCCGCTAGCCTTAACAAGCGGCTATTTATATTTGGTAGGATTTTTATCTCGATGAATTTGACAATATCTTCAAAATTTTTACGGTAATGGCTGGCATCCAAATGAATATAAAGAGATTCCTCAATGCAAGCCTTAAAACTCAGCAGGCACCAGAGATCACCAAGGGATTGAACGATGACTTGATGGACGCAGCCAAAACAAGCTAATAGGTCTGCGCATGCTAACCGTTCGCCTTCGCTTGCAAGCCCTTGTTTAATGGCTTTTTTAGTGTATTTTTTAGACTTGTCACCAAATGGTGAAGCACAGCTTCCTCCATTGGGAGTGCGGCTTAAATTAGGCAAACTTATCTTGTTTTCTTCCTCTATAACCAAGACTTTGATACCTAAATTCGACTGAGCTTCTTTGACGGTCGTCCCATTTTTTACTTGCTCTTCTTTTATCGACATGGCGTCTTGCATCATACCGTTGTTAGAAATTCGATTGCCTTCGCTGTAGCTTTTCTTTCGGGTATTGGGTTTGTTGTTCAGCATAACGTCATTGACCATTGCACCTTGATGGTAAGCGGTTATCTGAGCCCCTGTTTCACGAAAACGACTGACTACAGGGCGCAATCTACGTTCTTTTTGATCGATAAAAGTAAAGTGCTTTTCAACCCATCTATGCAGGAAAGCTTGCAATATGTTGGTTTTCATTGCGGTAACCTTTCCTTTGGCAACGGTTTGGAGTAGGGTTGCGTTTTCGTCAGTGGAAATCAGTTTTGAAGCGTTGAGTAAACTATCAAAAAAGTTCATAGCGTACTTGGGAATTTCAAGCTCATGATTTCCCATTTCGACAAGAATGGTTTTGAATGCTCTGCGCTTAAATGCTGGCATGGTGTACCAAACCTCACCCAATGTTGTGGAGGCATTGACAGGTTGTTTTAGACGGAATAAATCGGAAGTATTTGCGTAGGTGTAATACGATAAGAGAAAAGTTCCTGCACACATCATTTTGCTAATTCCACCACATAACTCGTAGTCACTTCCTTTCCAATGAAATGTCATAGTAGATATGTTCTTGTGTGCATTGATATGCATTTCAGGAGCTTGAACAAACTGTAAGTAGCATTGTTTAAAAAGGCTCCTTAAAAACGGAAGAAGTTGGTTTAAGTCGCTGCGAGAATAAGCTTCAAATGACTTTGTATCACTGTCATCCAATATCGCCACATTATCAAAGTAGGAATGTGGGAAATCCAAACAACTTGTAAATAATGTGGACATTCGAGAGCGCTTTTGTTTGTAGTAAGATTTTTTCATCTCACCAAGCATGGCTTGGGTTTGCTCATGTTGCATATAGCCTTCTAGAGAAGCTTGAGTAAAGGCATTCTCATTATATTTATCGCACCATCGAAGATAGATAGAGCATTTATTAAAAATATCATAGAGTGTGTTATGACTTGCTCCTTCCTCGATCATGTCGTCAAATCGAGATTTGAGTTGAAGAATAACCCCATCTCGGCAGGCATCTTCAAATCCCTCTCCTTGTTGCAACAGCTCTGTAGAAGGAACTCCTTTGACCAAGAAGCGATTAAAGTCTGCCCTATAATTGAACTCTGTATCTAACTCAATACACAGCTCATGCTTCCAGCCACTTATATAGGCTACGTTACTCATCATCACCCCCTAGCGCTTCGTGCATGATGCTATCGAGGATGCCAAATTTGACTTTAAATGCCTCTTTACGTTCTAGATAGCGTAAATATTTCCAAGTCGTGCTCTCATCTTTATGTCCCATCCAGCCCATCAGAAGCTCCATGCATTCGACTACGGGTAATTTGGCTTCTAGCAAGTCACTGAGACGATAAGTGCCATAAGTGGCACGTAAATCATGGAAGCGATGGGTAAATGATGGTTTTGTCTGTTTTATGTCAGCCCTGAACTCAACCCATCGAGCTTCAATGGATTTCCCTGTTGCAGGGTTACCTTGCTGGCTGACAAAAAGCGGTTCGTGGCGTTTACAGTGCTCTAGTATTTCAGTGGTCTTCTGGTTGAAAGGAGGGGCGTCGCTATCCAACAGCTCAATTTTCTCAGCCATCTTGGCGACACGTTTCAGGCGGCGCTCTGAAGTTCGATACTTATTCAATGATTGAAGTAAATCTGATGAAATCTCTACAGTCCGAGTTTTCAGGAACTTGGTCTGAACCCCCGTGGAGCTGGGGCATAATAGAATCTCTAGGCGATGCTCACTCTCAGCAAACGGGGTTGCTGTGTCTAGTGCATCTAGCGTTAGGGTTGCCACTTCTGCAACTCGCATTCCAGTATCAATCGCAAGTAAGGCTTGTAAGCGCAGCTCTTCAGATGTTTGTAGAAGGTGTTTAGTCAAAATGCTCAGGGCATCAAGGCTTAAAGGGGATAGCGGTCTGATGTTTTTGCTATCCGAATCCCTTGGTACTTTTATGCGTAAATCACTGGTTTCCACAATGAAGGTTGGGGATATATGGGCAAGCATTCCATTGTTCCGGACAGAGACAAACTCCATTTTAAATGGGGCTTCCTTCTCGTTTTTTATGCGTAGATAGCCATCGTGCATCAACCATTTATAGTAGTTGACGACCTGATTCATACGAACACTGGCTGTGCTATGGGCAAGCTCGCCTTGCTTTATTTTCTTGAGTAGGTGGGAGCGGAACAGATAAGTTGGCTTGAGCCGTTTGACTGGTGGGAATTTATCCCAATTTAACCCCTTGTCTTCAAGGAATTGATAGTAGGCACGCAATGCTTGTGCGCAGGGAGATAGGTCTTCCGCCTCCTTTACGGCCTTGAGATAAAATAGATAGCTGTTGGCTTCGTGATTGAAGATGCCATCTTGCGAAAAGAGTGTTGGTAGTGAACCGATATTGTCATTGGAAGGTTGGCAATAGAATGTACCATCATCCAGTTTTTTTAGCTTAGTCTCTTTGAAGACATCGCTGGAGTGCACAAGGTATGTCATAAATCATCCTGAAAACATCACTGTCCATACATACAGTATAGACAGTGATTGATTATTTTCCAGAATTATTTACGTGTGTAAGATGCTTTTCCTACACTAACCCCTCATGGTAACGAACTCTTCTGAGCCCGTTGGGTGGATAGCAACAACAGAATCAAAGTCTGCTTTGGTTGCGCCCATCTTCATCGCTACCGCAAAGCCTTGAATCATCTCATCAACCGTAAAGCCGATACCGTGTAGACCCACGACTTTCTCATCCTCGCCCGCACATACTAGTTTCATCTTACAAGGCTGACGGTGCTTAGTGACTGCGGTGTACATCGCTGTGAAGCCAGATGTGTACACTTTCACGTTGTCTTCGCCGTATTGCGCAACTGCTTCTGGCTCAGTTAGACCGATAGTGCCGATTGGTGGGTGGCTGAATACTACGGTTGGAACGAGGTCGTAGTCCATTTTCGCGTTTGGCTTGTTGTTAAATAGGCGCTCAGAAAGCTGGCGGCCCGCTTTAACTGCCACTGGTGTTAGCTCGATACCACCTTCCATGATATCGCCCACGCAGTAGATGCCTTCAACGTTGGTTGTTTGGTACTCATCAACCTTGATGTAGCCGCGATCGTTAGTTTCAACGCCCGTTACGCTTAGGTTGATAGCGTCTGTTGCTGGGTGGCGACCAATTGCCCAGATAAGCTGGTCAACGTTTTGGCTCTCACCGTTCTCTAGGTGAAGAGTCAGGCTGCCGTCTGCTTCTTTAACCACTTCTTTTGGCACAGATTGAGTGTGCAGTGTCGGACCTTCTGCATCCATTACTTCGACGAGAGTGTCGATGATCATTGGATCGAAGCTGCGTAGCGGTGACTCCTTACGAACGAACAGATGTGTCTCTGTACCCAGTGCGCTTAGCACGCCTGCGATCTCAACAGCAATGTAACCTGCACCGACTACAGCAACACGTTTAGGTTGTGCATCTAGGTCGAAGAAGCCGTTTGAGTCGATGCCGTATTCCGCACCTGGGATGTTTGGAATCGTTGGACGACCACCGACAGCGATAAGGATGTGGTCTGCTGTATATAGCTCGCCATCAACCTCAACGGTTTTTGCGTCAACGAATCTAGCAAAGCCCTTGATAACGTTTACTTTGTTGTTGCCGAGTACGCGATCGTAAGATTGGTGGATACGACCAATGTACGCTTGGCGGCTCTCAACCAGCTTGTTCCAGTCGAAGCCTTTAACGTCAACGTCAAAACCATAGTCTTCCGCGTATAGGTTCATCGCTTCAGCAATTTGCGCGCCGTGCCACATCACCTTCTTAGGGACACAGCCAACGTTTACACAAGTACCGCCTAGGTCTTTCGCTTCGATAAGCGCAACCTTCGCGCCATACATTGCCGCACGGTTTGCAGATGCGATACCGCCGCTGCCGCCACCAATACAGATATAGTCAAAATGCGTTGCCATTACGTTCTCCAAGAGCTTATAAATATTTTGATTGCTAGTACTAAAGCATATTGGGGCGCGGTCGTGAGAACTCAACAACCCAAAATGCGAGCAACAATCTCTGTCCGTATGATAAATCGAGTCTAGCAACTTTCTCCAATGGGAAAAAGCGGAGTTGATTATGACTAATAGCGATTGATATTAAGAAAGGGTGATCGATGAGGTTGTGGGGTGATGGAAGGTAAACGCAGCAGCGATCAGTCTGCTGCGTTGGAAGTGGGGCTGAGCGGGATTACTCCGGCACAATCCATTCGACTTTAAAGTGACCTGTTGCTGGGGCAATTTTCTCTTTAAGGTATGGCAGAATCTCTTTCATCTGCTGCTCAAGCATCCATGGAGGATTGATAACAATCATGCCCGAAGCTGTCATGCCGCGTTCATTGGTGTCAGGAGAAACCCCAAGCTCTATTTGAAGGATTTTGCGAATGCCGAGCCCTTCTAGACCATCAATCATATCGTCGATGTCGTAACGATTCACCACTGGGTACCAAATTGCGTAAATACCCGTTGCCCAACGCTTATGGCTCTGTGCAATCGCGGTCACCACATCGCGATACTCTCTGGCGAGCTCGTAGGGTGGGTCAATCAGTACTAAGCCGCGACGCTCTGTTGGTGGCAGGCTCGCTTTAAGGCGTTTAAAACCATCCTCTTTAAAGATTTTCACCTGACGGTCGCGATGAAACTCTTGCTCCAGTAGCGGGAAGTCACTTGGGTGCAGCTCGGTCAGCACCATACGGTCTTGCGGGCGCAGATGTGCGCGTGCCACACGCGGTGAACCAGGGTAGTAACGCAGTGCATCGCCGTTATTTAGCGTATCAATCGACTCGATGTAGCTGGCGATGTCTTCTGGGATGTCTGAATTACCCCAAAGCTTGCCGATACCTTGCTTATATTCGCCCGTTTTCTCTGACCATTCATGGGTCAGATCGTAGCGACCAACGCCAGAGTGGGTGTCGTGATAAACGAATGGCTTTTCCTTGTTTTTTAGAGAATTAAGGATAAGACTTTGTACTATGTGCTTCACGACATCGGCATGGTTGCCCGCGTGAAAACTGTGACGATAGCTCAGCAAAATAATGACTCGGTTAGACAATAATGCACGAAGTATAACCTCTTCTTTCCCGAAGCGGCAGAGATCTTACAACTTCGTCATGTCGTAAGGATTGAAATTCGAGTCCAATGACTACATTTATTTAATAATTACGCTCACTTGCTACCAAATGAGTGAGGGAACCCAATAACTAAAAAGGGACGCTGCATGTCAAACCCATTACTGACGTTTACCGACTTACCTCCTTTTTCACAAATTAAACCAGAACATGTGAAACCAGCAGTCGAGCAAGCGATTGATGCCTGCCGCGCGAAGATTGATGCGGTGCTTGAAGGCAATACCAACCCGACCTGGGACAATGTTGTTGCGCCAATCGAAGAGATTGATGACAAGCTAAGTCGCCTTTGGTCACCAGTGAGCCATATGAATTCTGTGGTCAACAGCGACGAACTGCGCGAAGCGTATGAGAGCTGCTTGCCTATCTTGTCTGAATACGGCACTTGGGTGGGTCAGCACAAAGGTTTATATGAAGCCTACAAAGCGATCAAAACCAGCGATGAGTTTGCTGCGCTCAGCCAAGCTCAGCAAAAAACCATCAAAGATTCCCTACGTGACTTTGAGCTTTCAGGCATTGGTTTGCCAGCAGACGAGCAGCATCGCTACGGCGAAATCAGCAAACGCATGTCAGAGCTAGGCTCACAGTTTTCGAACAACGTGCTCGATGCCACTATGGGCTGGACTAAGCACATCACCGATGAGAAAGAGCTGGCAGGCATGCCTGAATCGGCACTGGCAGCAGCGAAAGCGGCGGCTGAAGCGAAAGAGCTTGAAGGCTACCTATTAACACTCGATATCCCATCTTATCTTCCGGTTCTGACTTACTGTGATAACCAAGCGCTGCGCAGAGAGTTGTACGAAGCGTACGTCACTCGTGCCTCTGATCGTGGTCCGACTGCGGGTCAGTGGGACAACACGGATATCATTTCAGAGCAGCTGAAACTGCGTCATGAAATTGCACGCTTGCTTGGCTTTGGTACCTTCAGTGAGAAATCACTGGCGACCAAAATGGCTGAGAGCCCAGCACAAGTGCTTGGCTTCTTGAACGATCTTGCGACGAAAGCTAAGCCTCAAGGTGAGCGTGAAGTTGAAGAGCTACGCCAATTTGCCGAAAAAGAGTTCGGCGTCACTGAGCTAAACCTTTGGGATATCGCTTACTACAGTGAGAAGCAAAAGCAGCACCTATTCCAGTTCTCAGACGAAGAACTGCGTCCATACTTCCCAGAATCAAAAGTGGTTAGCGGCCTGTTCGAGGTGCTTAATCGCGTCTTCGGCATGCAAATTACGGAGCGTGAAGGCGTGGATAGCTGGCATGAGTCGGTACGTTTCTTCGATATCTTCGATAGTGAAGGCACGCTGCGCGGCAGCTTCTATCTAGACTTGTATGCGCGCGAGCACAAACGTGGCGGCGCATGGATGGACGAATGTCGAGTGCGTCGCACCAAAGCTGACGGCGAACTGCAAACTCCAGTGGCGTACCTAACGTGTAACTTCAACAAGCCAGTCGGTGACAAGCCTGCCATGTTCACACACGATGAAGTGGTGACACTATTCCACGAAACTGGCCACGGTATTCACCACATGCTAACCAAGATCGATACCGGTGCCGTGTCGGGCATCAACGGCGTGCCTTGGGATGCGGTTGAGCTACCAAGTCAGTTCTTAGAAAACTGGTGCTGGGAAGAAGAGGCGCTGGCGTTTATTTCTGGTCATTATGAAACCGGTGAGCCATTGCCAAAAGCGATGCTCGACAAAATGCTGGCAGCGAAGAACTTCCAATCGGCGATGTTTATCTTGCGCCAGCTTGAGTTCGGTCTGTTCGACTTCACGCTACACACAGAATACGATCCAGACATTGGCGCACGCGTCCTAGAGACGCTAGCGGATGTGAAGTCCAAAGTCGCAGTATTGCCAAGCTTAGAGTGGAACCGCTTCTCACACAGCTTCAGCCACATCTTTGCGGGTGGTTATAGCGCGGGTTACTACAGCTATCTTTGGGCAGAAGTACTGTCTTCAGACGCGTATTCTCGTTTTGAAGAAGAAGGCATCTTTAATAAAGAGACCGGTCAAAGCTTCCTAAACCACATCCTAGAAATGGGTGGCAGTGAAGAGCCGATGGAGCTGTTTAAGCGCTTCCGCGGCCGTGAGCCGCAGATTGATGCCTTGCTGCGTCATTCTGGGATCAGTGCTTAGTTAGTAAGCTTGATGTCGATGAGAGCCTCTGACCTTTGGTTGGGGGCTTTTTTTTGGTTCATCGCGGCTTTCCGGGGAAGGCCGCTTTAATCTTTAGAAAGAAGTAGTCCGTGTCTCGGTAACCATAACCCATTCGCTTGATGAGTTTTATCTTGTTATTGATACCTTCCAAGGTGCAAGTATTCAGATGGTATGAAGCTGATGCCACTATTCCGTGAAGGTAAGGTTTGAGCTTTCTAGCAAAATTAATAAGAGGTTGTATGCCACTTTCATTCACCTGCTGCCACCATACTTCCCATAAACCTTTAGCGTGCTCCTCTGAGTCACAATACCAAAGTTCCTTGAGTTGAGCTCCAAGCAGATGAGTGATCATGAGATCTCGGTTGATTGAGAGTATTTCATCAAGATAACTCTGTTGTTTTACGTTCAAGTTCTCTCGGTTTTTCAGAAGCACCCAACGGGAACGTTTTATCCAACGACGTGCTTTCTTGTCCGTTTTTAATTGATTTGCTTGGTCTACACGAACCCTATCCATGACCTCTCGACCGAACTTGGCTACAACATGAAACATGTCATAGACAATACGAGCATTTGGGCAATGCGCCTGCACTTCAAGGTCAAAAGCTGTGTTCATATCCATTGCCACAACTTCAATGTTGACGGCATTGTCGCCGAGCTCTTCAAAGAATGGGCGAATGTCCTTTCGGCTTCGGCCTATGCCAATCCAAAGCACTTGGTGTGTTTGAGCATCAGCAATGACCGTCGCATATCTGTGCCCCTTGAAGATGGCGAACTCGTCCATAACAAGTTGACGCAAATCACTCCAAGGCACCGTTGGCACAACTCGCTTAAGACGTTGTTTATCAATTTCTTTAATCGTATGCCAATGCACTCCGGTCAGCTCGGAGATATGCTTGATAGGCAATAGGGGCAGTAACTTTTCAATATAGCCCTTCAAGCGATTTGTGATTCGAGCATATGGTGCAACCCATGGTATAGCTTCCGTTTTTACGCCACAGTCAGGACAGTTTATCCGTCGAGTTTGTACCAAAAGCTCAACAGGAATATCGAACATCATTGTTTCTTTTAGCACTCGCCATTGGTAGTCATGAATAGAGTCGGATGAGCGACCGCATTGGCAGTGAGCGGTAGAGTCAGGCTTCAAGGTGATTGTAATTAAGGAGTCAGTTTTGTGGGACTTTATGACTTCAAAGCCTTCCCAGAAGGAAAATAGGAAAGTATTATTCGACATGAAAACGGTAGTTTTTGGCAGGTTGTGTTTGGCGATGTAACCATACCATTAACTACCGTTTTTGTTTTCAGCTCCCGCTAATCCGCGATGAACCTTTTTTTTGCTTCAAATGATATATTTTAAAATGAATAATTATTGAATAAATCCCAGCAAATTCCATTTTGTTTGCAAAATGTACCCTGCAACCATCCTCCCAACAACGTCACCCACTTTCACACTTCGAAAAAACAGAAGTATCCTTTCAGCCAAAATTAGGTGTTATTAAACTTTGCTTACAAAGCCTTTCTACGTTTGAGGTTGGAATAAAATCTAAGTTTGTTTTGAGTCAAAGAAGCGTCCTAGAGTGCATGCAAGCACTTCGAAAGTTAATTACAGCGATATTCAGTTTCAGGTAACTTAATTTGGCTTTTCGCTTACGCATTAATTGTTAATAAAAATGCAAAATAGCGCAGCATTTCATCATTGTATTCAGCGATTGCTTTTTATCGGTTTGTCCTTCTACCGATGTCGACTGAATTTACTTGGAGAGTTACCCATGACAAAAAAGTGGTTCACTGAAACCGTTGATAATACCCAGCAGATGATGGGTGTGTCGGCGGAGCAAGGTTTGACCTCACAGGAAGTGGCTGAGCGCCAATCACAATATGGCAAAAACGAGCTACAAGAAAAAGCAGGCAAATCTGCCCTTGAGCTGTTCCTGCATCAGTTTAAAAACCCATTGATTTTCATCCTTGGTGTTGGTGCCATTGTTTCCTATTTTACCGGGCACCTAGTGGATGCGATCGCGATTACGGCGATCATCTTTATCAACGCGCTGATTGCTTTCTGGCAAGAATTTAAAGCGCAGAAGGGCATGGAAGCACTGCGCCAAATGGCAGCACCATCGGCGCAAGTAAAGCGTGATGGTGAATGGATGGACATTCCTGCCAGTGAGATTGTTCCTGGCGATATCTTAAAAATCAGTACTGGTGATATTCTTGCTGCTGACGTTCGCATTTTAGAAGCGAACCGTCTTTCTATCGATGAAGCAGCCCTGACCGGCGAATCTGAGCCAGTAGATAAAACGTCTAAGGTGATCGAAGACGACAGTGTGGGTCTTGGTGACCAGCTCAATATGGGCTTTATGACGACCATGGTGACCTCGGGCACCGGTCTTGGCTTAGTCGTCGCAACGGGTATGCAGACCGAAGTGGGTCACATTGCCGATCTCATGGCGAATACGGAAGAAACCAAGACACCAATGCAAGAGCGCATGGACACCATCGCGAAGACGCTAATGCTAGTCGCACTGGGCGTAGTTGCGGTCGTGTGTGCGATAGGTCTTTACTACGGCATGCCTTGGCTAGAGATCCTCAACATAGGTATTTCTCTGTCTGTTGCGGCGATCCCTGAAGGTCTTCCGACGGTCATCACTATCGTTCTAACCATGGGCTCTACTCGCATGGTGAAGAACAATGCGCTGGCGAAGCAGCTAGCGGCGATTGAGACGTTAGGTTCGACCACGGTTATCTGTTCAGATAAGACAGGTACGCTCACTCAGAACCAAATGCAGGTCATGAAGGCGTACGATGCAAGTGGTCGCTATTGGGAAGTCAGCGGTAAGGGCTTTAGCCCTGAAGGTCAATTCAAGCCGCTATCGCACAGCACAGATGCCAAGCACAGCCCAGAGATGATGAAGGGTCTTGTTGTGGCAACGCTATGTAACGACTCTGAGTACATCATGGACGGCGACAAGTCGACCGTACGTGGTAACCCAACTGAGGGTGCACTGATTGTGGCAGCAGCGAAGGCGGGTCTGAACCAGTCTGAGATGTTAACGTCAGGTGGCTACTCTATTGTTGAGAAATTCCCGTTCGACTCTTCTCGTAAGATGGCCTCAGTGATTGTTAAAGATCCTGAAGGTAATCACTTCCTAGCGATCAAAGGGGCACCCGATGTGATTCTGGGTAACGCTTCAGGCTTTATGGTTGACGGATTGTCAGTAGACCATGCGCCAACGGCGACCGATGGCAATCTAGCGCTAGCGGCGAGCCCAAGTGAAGAGATTTTGGCTAACTACGAAGCCGCAATTGAGAATTTTGCACAAGATGCGCTGCGCACGCTCGCGGTAGGCTTTAAAGCGCTATCCGAAGCTGACCTAGAACGTGACCACACAGAGCTTGAAAAAGACATTACCGTGCTGGGTCTCTACGGCATCATGGATCCACCGCGTCCAGAAGTACGCGATGCGATTGAAAGCTGCTACCAAGCAGGGGTAAGAACGGTAATGATCACGGGTGACCACGCGCTAACAGCGGCAGCGATTGCACGTGATATCGGTATCATCCGCAGCGAGAAAGATCTGGTTGTGACGGGTGCAGAGCTTGATGAGATGGACGATGACAAGCTTCGTCAAATCTGTCCGGAAGTTGCAGTATTTGCCCGTGTAACGCCAGAGCACAAGCTACGCATTGTTCAGGCTCAGCAGTTCAACAACGAAGTAGCAGCGATGACAGGTGACGGTGTGAACGATGCACCCGCACTGCGCCGTGCTGATATCGGTGTTGCTATGGGGATTACTGGTACGTCGGTTGCGAAAGACTCAGGTGACCTTATCCTGTTGGATGACAACTTCAGCACCATCGTGAAAGCGGTACGCCAAGGGCGTCAGATCTTCGACAACCTGCGTAAGTTCATCCGTCAGGCTCTGACGGCGAATGTGGGTGAAGTATCGGTTATCCTGTTTGCGTTCCTAATGATGGGCCCAGAGGCGATCTTGCCGCTAACACCGCTAATGATTCTATGGATCAACTTGGTATCGGACGGTCTACCAGCGCTGGCGCTAGGTGTTGAGCCAGAAGAGAAAGATTTGATGGAGCGTAAGCCTCGTAAACGCAACGAGAGCTTCTTTAGTGACCACCTAGGTACTCGTATCCTAACTCGTGGTCTAGCACTGGGTGGCATGAGCTACATGGCGTTCAACTGGGCACTAACGAATGGCTTCTCTGCAAACTACGCACAGACAATGGCATTTGCGATGTTAGTCTTTGCTCAGCTATGGCACCTATTTGACTCTCGTACATTTACGTCGCTATACCGCAGAAACCCATTCACCAACCCGTACCTACTCGGTGCAGTAGCGGTGTCAGCGATTCTATCGCTAGGGGTTATCTACACAGGTCTAGGTCAGCTAATCTTCAACACAGAAGCACTGGCAGCCGGTCACCTATTCGGTGTCATCATGGCAGCATCACTACCGACACTGGTTATGTCTGCAGTGAAAGAGGCAACCAAAACTAAGTGGGTTTAATCTCTCACTTGAGATAGTAAAAAGGCGCTCTGATGAGCGCCTTTTTTGGGTTTGGTGCAATTTTCTCACAGCGATCTGCGACCTAAGGGTTCACATTGCGACTAATCGGATTCTGCAACGAAATCAGCGTCTCCGTCGATTGCACCTCTTCAATCGCTTGTAGCTTATCGATCAGTACGTGCTGCAGCTCTTCAATCGAGCGACACATCAACTTCACGAAGATGTTATACGCCCCCGTGGTGTAGTAGGCTTCGACCACTTCATCTAGGGCATTGAGCTTTTCAAGCGCCGAGTGATAGTCACGCGCAGCGTATAAGTTAATACCGATAAAGCAGCACACGTCATAACCGAGCTTCTTGGTATTTACCACGACTTCAGTACCTTCGATGATCCCTGCCGCTTTCATCTTTTCGATACGCACATGAATCGTCGCTGGGCTCACATCAAACTGTTTGGCCATCTCGGCATACGGGCGACGAGCGTCTTCCATCAAGGTTTTTAGGATCGCTTTATCCAGATCGTCGAGATTGTTGGTGCCGTGCATATCGAATCCTTTGTTTGAGTGAGTGGACGACATCGCTGACCACGCGTCGCTTTATTGGTGCACAAGCTTATCACTATTTTTGCGCAGCCGTCTTTGTGTCGATCACGCTTATTGGTCGCGCTATCGACTTGAGGTACACTGGCGCCCATTGTCTTTTGTCGGAGCGTCACTTGCACATTCAACTTATTTGCGAACATCAACCACGTCAACCAGAGCTGGAGCAACTTGCTGAGCGTTGGGGGTTAGTGGCGTCTGAAGATTCCGAATTTGCGTTGGTGCTGACCGAGCAAAGACTCGAGCTTCGTAAACTCGATGAGCCGAAATTGGGCGCAATTTTCGTCGACCTTGCTGGTGGCGCGGTGGCGCACAGACGCAAGTTTGGTGGTGGTAAAGGTCAAGCTATCGCTAAAGCGGCGGGTTTGAACAAAGGGGCGACACCAACGGTACTCGATGGTACTGCAGGTCTAGGTCGCGATGCCTTTGTTCTCGCATCACTTGGCTGCAAGGTGCAGATGGTAGAGCGCCATCCTGTGGTTGCCGCATTGCTGGATGATGGCCTTGAGCGCGCCAAGCATGATCCAGAAATTGGCGAGTGGGTGAGTGAGCGTATGTCACTGCTGCATGCGTCGAGCTTAGATGCTTTGGGTGAACTTGCCGACGACAATGCGTTTACCAAGCCCGATGTTGTCTACCTAGACCCAATGTATCCACACCCTGAGAACAAAAAGAAATCAGCGCTGGTGAAAAAAGAGATGCGTGTGTTCCAATCTTTGGTTGGCGCAGACACCGATGCAGATGGACTATTGGAGCCGGCTCTTAAGCTTGCGGCAAAACGCGTTGTAGTGAAACGTCCAGACTACGCTGAATGGCTGGATGAGAAAAAGCCGACCATGGCGATTGAGACCAAAAAAAATCGCTTCGACGTTTATGTTAATGCATCAATGAGTTAATTCTTTCCTATACGTTTTTTGAGTAAATTGCTCTGGTGTAACTGGAGCAAGTTACTTGCAACCGCTGCCAATTGACGTTATATCTAACTAAGAATCATTCCTGTTTTCGTTGTGGTTAGTTGGAGATAAAGTGGTATGACTAAACGACTGTGCAAGTTAAATCGTCGCGACATCAGTGACAACCTTGGTGACATCCATCGTTTGGTCGCAGAACCTAAATTCCTGTGCCGCTCTTGCTCACGTTCATCTGCCGATAAATCCACACTTTGCAAACCGGCTGCTATCCCGCCAGCATCTTGCCAGAGCAAACCATTGAGTGAGCAGCAGCAATGTGGCGTGTTGGCTGAAGCATTGCCAACCAAAACCACGCCGAAACTCACCAAGACTGCCAACAAAGCCGAGCCTAAATCAGCGACCGATGTTCAAATGGCCGAAGAGTTAAGCCTAGAAACAGTCGATAAGAAGTCGCTGAAGCGTGCGAAAAAAGCACTCAAAGCGCAGAAAAAGGCACAGAAGAAATTGCGTAAAGTACTGAAGAAAAGTCAGAAGCTACTGCGCAAACAGAGCAAGCTTGAGCACAAGTACCAGTTAGCGGCAGCAACGGTTGAAAAGCAGGTAATGAAAGTGCAGCCAGAACAGCTGCACTAATAAGGTCTTTATTTTGAGTGAAGCCTAGCTGTTTGCCAGTTGGGCTTCTGCTTTTGGTTTGACCCAAAGCTCGTTCACCACGAGTGATAGCAAGATAATCCCGCCGCCAATCGACAGCTTCAGCAAATCGACATCACGATTCCAAATCACAATGTTGACGATAAGACCTGCCGGCACAAGCAAGTTGTTCATCACTGCCAGTGCGCCAGCGTTAACCATTGTCGCGCCTTTGTTCCAGATAAAGTAACCCAACCCAGAAGCAATGGTGCCTAGGTAAATAAGCACGCCCCACTGTACGCCGGTCGTCGGCATCTTATCGAAGCTACCAAAAATCGAGAAGGCGATGGTCGCAACCACAGTCGCGCCAAGGTAGAAATAACCAAACACGCTGTGCTGTGGCAGCTCAACCTGCTCTTGCTCCATCACGTATTTGTAACCCACCTGACCGATAGCAAAACAAAGGTTCGCGCCTTGCACGACCAAGAAGCCCATCAAGAAGTTTTCGTTAATGCCAGCAAACTTGATGAACGCCGCGCCAGCGACCGCAATTGCCGCTGTCACCAAATACCATGGCGAGAAGCGACCTTTAAGTAGGTCGTAAAATAGCGTTACGTAGATCGGTGTGAAAACGGTAAACAGCAGCACTTCCGGCACCGAAAGCAGCAAGAATGATTGATAGTAGAAGCAGTACATCAATCCAAGTTGGATGCCACCAATCGCCATCAATTTGGCTTTCAGCTTGTTAGGAACTTGCTTGAACTTAGTGAACGGCAAAAAGACCAGTGCCGCCAGGACAACACGCATCAGTACTGAAAACCACGAGTCAACCTGACCCGCGAGATAAACCCCAATTAGGCTGAAAGAAAAAGCCCAAAGCAGGGTAACAGAATAGAGATAACCCATAGTTAACAATTATCATTTAATAACAAATGCAGTCAGTGTAACACTTTTCGTTACGATGAGAGATCCGATCAAAAAAGGCTTCCGAAGAAGCCTTTTGCTATTTTTAATCTTTGATCGGCACGACCAACATGTCGACAGGGGAAGTGTTGATAAGCTGCCTGGTAGACGACAGGATTTTGCTCCAAAAGTCCTGATGGTGACCACACACCACTAAATCGACATTGTATTCACCGATGGTATCGCGCAGCTCATTGCTTAAATCACCGCTGCCAACCAACGAATGCTTGATCGGGTAATTCGCGTATTCGGCAAAATCTCTTAGCTGCGTCATCGAGGCCTCCATGGCCTGATGCTGTGTCTCTGCCATATTGAGGTCAATCAAGCCGGTGTAAAGCTCGGCATAGTTGACGTCGATATGGATAAATGACACCTCTGCACCCAGTGGTTTCGCGAGTGAGACCGCTTTGTCTATGAGCATTTTGCTTTCTTCTGAGAGATCTAATGCGACCATAATATGTTTGTAACTCATAACGCACTCCTCCTGACGTTCTTCCTACTAAAAACATAGCATTTAGCGCCTGAAAATTATGCTGATGTGATCCCAAATCGGTCGTCATAGCTATAAAACTCTGCCTTGTCGTGACTAAATACAACGAGTTTCTCTCAATAATTTTCTCAACTACAAGACGACAAAATGTGAGCAAAGTCGCCAAAGTTTTCTAGAATCAAAGTAAGCGCTGAGTACACAGTTGTTGCCAGGTTTGGGCATGAGATCAGAAGACTCCTCAATTAGTTATGTTATAGTGGCGTTAATTCCAGTTACGAAATTAGGAGTCGTAAATGCTTTCTCCATCTATGGTTCAACACCTGAACGAGCAAATTAACCTCGAATTCTTTTCATCCAACCTATACTTACAAATGAGTGCTTGGTGTGAAGACAAAGGATTTGAAGGCGCGGCAGAATTTCTTCGTAAGCATGCGGACGAAGAAATGCAGCACATGCAAAGATTGTTTACCTACGTAAGCGAAACCGGTGCATTGCCAATTTTGGGCAGTATTGAAGCACCTCGTCACGATTTTGAAAGCCTTGGTGACGTGTTTCGTGAAACGTACAAACATGAGCAGATGATTACGGAGAAAATCAACAAGCTGGCGCACGTTGCCTTCTCGGCTCAAGACTACTCAACGTTCAACTTTCTTCAGTGGTATGTTGCGGAGCAGCATGAAGAAGAAAAATTGTTTAAAGGGATCTTAGATAAGCTAGAACTCGTAGGTGAGAATGGACAAGCGCTATTCTTCATCGACAAGGATTTAGCAACGTTAGCAAAAGAGGGTTCTTCTTCCATTATGGACGCCCCAGCTGAGTAACATCAGCGTTTAAAAGACCATTGATTGTCTTTTTCTCTTGGGTGTCTAGGAAGACGTAGGGAGGAAAAGATGATCAGTGGAGACACTATTCTATTAGCATTGATGCTCATTACCTCAGTCAATATGGCGAGGTATCTCACAGCACTACGCTCACTTATTTTTATCATGCGTGAGGCGCATCCGCTCTTGTACCAGCAAGTCGATGGACGCGGGTTTTTTACTACGCACGGCAACATGTCGAAGCAAGTGAGGCTGTTTCACTATCTCAAAAGCAAAGAATACCATCACCACCATGATCCGGTGTTTACCGAAAAGTGCGATCGCGTGCGTGAGCTGTTTGTGCTCTGCGTCGCGTTGATTGGGGTAACCTTGCTCGCAGGTTTCATGCTTTAGCAGACGGTGAAGAGCATTAGATAGGGCACGTTGCAGGCGCAAGCGTGGCAATGAACCTGGTGTCAGTTTCCGGCTTGTGATGCAACGCTGGAGGAGTTGGCTTTAGTCGATTAAGCCGCTAGAATAGCGCCAGATTGTTGAAGGGATGTGCAATAAGCACATCCTTTTTTTATTTAAATTTTGTCGGAAAACCGTGATGAATCAGAAAGTTGATGTGGTAATTATTGGTGCAGGCGCTGCGGGGTTGATGTGCGCAGCAGAAGCGGGCAAGCGAGGTCGTCGCGTGCTGGTGCTGGATCATGCTAAAAAACCGGGTCGAAAAATTCTGATTTCTGGTGGTGGTAAGTGTAACTTCACCAATTACGATGTGACGGCAAATAACTATTTGTGCCAAAACCCGCACTTTGTGAAATCGGCTCTGTCGCAATACACCAACTGGGACTTTATCTCTTTGGTGAGCAAATACGGTATTGAGTTTGAAGAACGCGATCATGGTCAGCTGTTCTGCTTAGAGTCGGCGAAAGACATCGTCAAAATGATGCTGTCTGAGTGTGAATCCCCAAACATTCAGTTCCGTTACCAAACCGATGTGCACAGCATTGAGAAAACCGAACAAGGTTTCTCATTACACGCCGATACCGATACCATTGAATGTGATTCTTTAGTGGTGGCAACGGGCGGCCTTTCGATGCCAAAGCTGGGGGCAACCCCATTTGGTTATAAGATTGCTGAGCAATTTGGCCTTGAAGTGGTACCGACAACCGCTGGCCTAGTGCCATTTACACTGCACAAAGAAGACAAAGAAGACTTTGCGGAGCTCTCTGGGATCGCAATTCCAGCGGAGATCACCGCGAACGATGGCACGCTTTTCAAAGAAGCGCTGCTATTCACTCATCGCGGATTGTCAGGCCCATCGGTACTGCAGATTTCTTCTTTCTGGAAGCCGGGTCAAAACGTGTCAGTAAACTTGGTGCCAGAAGCGGATATTGAAGAGCTATTGACGCGCTCGCTAGAGAAGCACCCAAACCAAAGCCTGAAAAACACCTTGGCGCGTGTGCTGCCAAAACGTTTGGTTGAAGTGCTGATTGAACGCAAGGTGTTTGCTGACAAACCGCTGAAGCAATACAACCCCAAAGAGCTGGTGGCGATTCGCGAATCTCTAGAAAACTGGACCATTGCACCCAATGGCACCGAAGGTTACCGCACTGCAGAGGTGACGCTTGGTGGCGTCAACACCGACCATCTTTCATCTAAAACCATGGAGTGTAAGTCTATCCAAGGCTTGTACTTTATCGGTGAGGTGATGGACGTGACGGGCTGGCTGGGTGGTTATAACTTCCAGTGGTGTTGGTCATCTGGTTTTGTGGCTGGGCAGCACGTTTAATAGTCTGAGGTTCAAGTAAAAGCGGCACCCTAGGGTGCCGCTTTTATCTTTCTAAGCCTAAAAAACTAAGCCAAAAAACTAAATTTAGTGACGTAGCGAGTGAATTACTTTAGTTCCCACTTCGCCACAATCGCTTCGGCGCGAGCCAGTAGCTCAGTGCTTGATGTCGATTGCATAAACGCCGCGTTATCAATCACTTGCTCTACGGTATGTGCGCCAGCAATCACAGGCCCCACTTCTTCTTGCGCCACAAGCCAGTGAATAGCCAGATGTGAAAGTGGAATATTGGCTTCTTTGGCCAGTGCTTTTAACTCTTCCACACAGTTGAAGTAAGGTTCAAACGTCTCACCGTTGAGTTTTGGGTTGTTGTAACGGTCGTCGCTGTCATCCCAGTTACCAGAGCGCTTTAATGTACCGGTAAGCAGACCCTGCATCAGTGGGGAGTACGGTAGGTACTTCATGTCGTGCTGTTGACAGAACGGCAGCGCTTCTTCACGTGCTCGGTACTGCAGCGGAATGTTGTGGTAGTGCTCTGGATTTTGCTCTAGCAGGTTGTAGAGACCCTGGAAGGTGGCCACTTCGACACCCGCCATCATTTCACACGTCATATCTAGCGAATAGTTCGACACGCCAACGTGGCGAATCTTACCTTGCCTTTTTAGCTCAGCCAATGCGTCAGCGGTTTCTGAAATCGGCGTGTTTGGATCTGGCCAGTGCACTTGGTACAGATCGATGTAGTCGGTTTTCAGGCGCGTAAGAGAGTCTTCAATCTCTTTGAAAATACTCGCTTTAGTCAGATCTTTACGGGTTTTTTTACGCGCATCCTGTGACCAAGGCAAACCACACTTAGTGGCGATAATGATCTGTTCGCGAGATTCCGTCTTCAGCGCTTGGCCAAGAACGGTTTCTGCATGGCCCTTGCCATAAACTGGCGCGACATCGAAAAAGTTGATGCCAGCATCGACCGCCGCTTTGATCGCTTCAATGGACTCTTGGTCAGAGACGTTATTCCACGTCCCGCCGATTGCCCAGCAACCAAAACCGACCGCAGAGGCATTAAGATCTTTGATTGTTTTGTGTTTCATCGCTTGTGCCCTTTCTCTTGTGCAGGCGGATTTAAGTACTGAGACGGGGACTATCTCGTCCCAGCTGATTTTATCTTGTTATTGATTTGTCATGTTTTATCAAGGTTTATATTTATAACAAATCAAATACCTTTATGTGTGATTTTGTTCAAAAATGGGTTGAGAAAGAGTTGGGCTGAGGGAAGGAGAGGAAAATGCCTAGCTGCTTATTCCTAGGCATGTTCGATCTGTACGACTGCGGTTAGCGCTGTGAATGTAAATGTACGATTTCGCTCGCCATTTCATGTGCTAGTATTGTCGTCATTAAGTGATCTTGTGCATGCACCATGATCAGTGTCATCGGTACTTTACCTTCTCCTTGGTCTGCTTCAATTAACTGAGTTTGAGTGAGATGTGCCTCATTGAGACATTGCTTAGCTTTAGCCAACTTAGCTTGAGCTTGCTTATGATCCCCTTTGCGGCTTAAGGACATCGCTTCAAAACACAAGCTTCTAGCTTCACCTGCATTACAAATGATGTTCATGACAACCATTTCTTGATCCATGGTGCCTCCCCTTAGTTTGTTGCCAGCGTTAGTGCTTGCTCAAGTACTTTGTCGCCTTTCATCATTCCATAATCCAGAGGTGAAATGACATCGATACCTTTGCCTAGTTGTTCTGCCAAAGGGCGAAGCGCTTCGAGTTGAAATCGTACTTGTGGGCCGAGCAAACAAACATCAAACTCTTCTATCTTTTCAGCAAATGAAGAGACTGAATGGGCTTCTATTTGAGTCTTTAAGTTTTGTGATTCAGCGGCTTGCTGCATTTTTTTCACCAACATGCTGGTGGACATGCCTGCACTGCAACAGAGTAGAATTTTAGTCATGGTTGTATTGCCTTGTTTGGTTGTAGGTATCTAAAGCTCGGATTTAGCATCCAAGTTCGTCGAGGAAATCGTTATTTCAGATAAGAATGAGCGACCACTTTCAGGTGCTGACGCATCGAAGAAATCACACACGGTTGCGCCTAGGTCAGCCAGAGTGGTGCGTGTGCTCAATGACTTGGATTGGACGTTATGATGGTGGATAAGCAGTGGAACTTGTTCGCGAGTATGGTTGCTGTGGCCAATGAACGGGTCGTTACCATGATCGGCAGTGACTACTAGCAAGTCATGTTCGGTTAGTTTTTCTAGCACCGCATCAATCCCTTGGTCAGCGAGAGCCAGAATACGCCAATATTGATCGGGATCTTGCTGATGACCGCTTAAATCAGTCTCTTGTACATTGAGGCAAAAGAAACCGTGAGCAACGTTATCGAGATCGTTTAGTAGTAAGTCAAAAACAAGCGTTGTATCGACGATTGATGGATAAGATACGCCATGTGGATTGCCAACAATGTCAGCGACTTTTCCATATAAGTAGCTTGTGGTATTGACGTCGTTTAGTTGGTGAGGAACCTGAGTCTTGATATTTACGCCATACCCCAAGTGGATGACTTCAAAGCCATGATCATACACACCGGTTTTGGGTACGTTGAGGCCGATATACTTACCCTGCCGAGTTTGAATCGCATCGAGCAGTGGTTTCAGATTGGAAACGTGCCCTCCAAAAGCGATATTGCGACTGGCTTTGTTGCAACCGCGAACGTGAGCCGCAATATCGCGAAGTTGGCTGAAGCTAATTTGGTCTAAGTTGGCACACAGGTTATAGACCTGTCCGAGGTCGGCCTCTAAGTTATCTCCAATCAAGACTGCTTCGTTGACACACAACATAGCTAGGCCATCACGATACACGCGATTAACATCGTAGCTGTTGTTCAAGAGTTGTTGTTCAACGTCAGAGATAACGTCGCTAAATGGTGCGCGATGCGGAGGTTCGGGGTGAGTTCCCATTATTTCTTGGTGCCCCATAAAAGTATCACCACCTTCATGAGCCAAGTGCATTCTTCCCACGTTTGCCTTGGGACTGAAGTTCATGATGCTATTTGAACATTCAACGACGTTATTGAGTCCTAATTGCTCTAGTGTGGGTAGACGTTGTTTGGAAAAATGAGACAGCAGTTTTCCTGCGGTATTTGCGCCCTTATCTTGAGGGCGAACCTCGGGCACGTCGGGCATTTCCCCAACACCAAAACCATCTAACACAATGACAATACAGCGTTTATTTATCATGTTGCATTCCTCACTAGCCTGCCTTGTGCATCCCAAGTTCCAATGACCCTTGGGTTACCTGTTTGAAGGCCTTCAATGAGCACCACTTCACTGCGGGTTACGAAAACTTGAGATCGAAATGCTGCAACGACAGCACTCCCAATAGGCCACCTGTTCTTGAGTCGAAGGTGATAGTCGATACTGGTATCGTCATCATTGAAAACAGAGACTTCTTGGCATGATTGGTTTGTCTCATCGGGAAACACCAACACTGAACTTAACTGACCGCGTCGGTAGTAGCCCCCACCAAAACAGTAGCTATCGTGAAGGTAGTGGTGAGAGACCTCACTGAGGTAAAGCATGGCGATCGTCTCTTCCTGCTCTCCATCTCGATTGATGGGAGTTGTACCTGTTAGGGCGTGGCCGGGCTCAGCGTGTGTTGCTCCAAATTGAGCCAGCATCGGCAAGGTTGCGCAGCAGTTTAGCGATGGGAGATTTAAGTGAGAGATTTGGCCGCCAAGCTGTTGCCACTTTTGGCGGGCGAGCTCTAACGTCTCGAGATTTTCTGTTGCGCTTACGGAACCATCTTTATTGGCAAGAAAACAGGGAAAGTGTGTCAGGCCACTCACTTCGATGCTGGGGAGGCCAGCAACTTGATCATACACTTGCGCTATTTCCTCAATAGGAAACCCCGACTCTTGATTGGCATAAAACAGATCATTTGGTGAGATAAACTTCAACATGATGGACTGCTTGATACCTAACTCTTCCGCAATGTTGGAAATCTGTTTTGCTTTCTCAATGCTCGTCACTGTGATGATTTCAGGGCGCGATGCCTGCATGATTTTATGCAGGAGGTGCTTAGGAGGTTGTACTAAATGACCTATGTGACTGACTTTAATATCTAATTGCTGAAATAGAAGCGCTTCGCGATAGTCAACACAGACAGTTCCTGAAAAACCTATCTCGTCGATCAAGCGCTTCGCCAGGTAAGGGTTGCGACCTATCTGTTTTGTCATTGCGTACAGTTGAATGCCATATTGGTCAGCGGTGCGTTTTAATTGTTGGGCATTGTTTAAAACCGCATCCACATCAATCACGTAGCTATCCGGTTGAATATGGCCAGAACGAAATAGTTGAACAGCCTTATCAATGAGCTGCGGATTGCGTTTTTTTAGGGCATGTAAAAACATCATCTTGCTCCAAAGAAGGCTGACCCAACCAAGGGGGAGAGGTGTGAGTCAGCCATATCGGTTAATCGACTAAATTGGTTAAAGGTTAAACAGGCCTATGAAGTAAAATAGGTTTAGTATTACGCCTGTTAGAATCGCAGCGACTGCGGGGGCGGCTATTTTAAGAACTGGGCGTCCCAATACCTCGTTGAGGTAATACAGCATGGCAAAGATAGTAAAGCCTGTGGTTTGACCCATTTTCATGACAGCCAGTACCCCTCCTATGAGTAGTGCAAACTCCATCAAGGTATTCATCGCGTCACGGATATTGTCTGAGGCGTTACGAATTGAAGGAAATCGTTCTAACCCGTGTCCTACTGTTCGCAGGAGCCAAATTTCCAAACAAATGGTGGCCGCCCCGAGTAGCATGGCGACTGGGACATTTGGTGATAAATAGCCGACAACAAAAACAAAAGTGAAACCAACCACGCCGTACACACCCGTTGTCAAAGCGGTGGTCGCGATCAATGGAATAAACCCTAATCCCCGCATAAGCTCTGACAGCGCGACTTGATTAATCGCAGCTTGTTGCGCTTGGGCATCTTCGATTCGATAGGCGTCGGCAAGGGCGTAAATAGAGACCTCAGAGCCTGCAAAAATTCCTTGCTGAGCGACGGCGGCAATGAGGGCACCAACAAACGCCAAAATTGGGAGATAACGAACGATTCGTTTGCTACGCTGTTCAAATAAACTGTGCATACCGGACATATCAGGTGGAGTTTGTCCAGCAGCTCGATCTGCGAGATCTTTTCTGATCGCTAAACCAACTAGAAACAACATACCAACAAAGATTTGGATCGATTCAGGGTATATGCCGGTGTGCTGTATGACTAATAGGCGAGTGGTGAGCATCACCAGTGCAGTGATGACTCCAGATTTCCACCCAAATTGGTAAAACACTGCGACTAGAGGAAACAAGGCGAACGCAGACATGACAGGGGTGCCAAGTTCAGCTAATGCACCTAGCGCATCGATCGGTAGGCTTGTTAATGCCGAATTGACAGCCGCTAAAGATGTAATGACTAGAAGGCCCCAAGCTGCACCTGCCAGTGCTGCCAACAGTCGACTTCCAATCATCACACCCAAAATATCGGTAGGCAGAAATAATAGCCAAGGGTTAAGTAAACCCGTCGAGAGAGTGAAAGATATGCCTACGGAAGCAACGAAACCTATAGACAGTCCAAAAGCAACAGAGCCAGCATCACGCCTCGACATACTGCCTTCGTAGAGCTGAGGTAGTATTGGGCGAATACCATCATGAAATACGGCTACGCTAATATTTGCGACGAGCGCGGTCGTGGCGCACAGTACAATGACTGTGACCATAGATATAAGATCCATTTTTTGCTCCTAGATTTAGCGGCTCAATGCGCTCATCAATATTGGAATCGCGTGCTCGACATGCTCCACAGAGAGTCCGAAGGCCACCTTGCCATCACTCACAAACCCTGCAACCTCATCGGGTTTGGCCTGCACGGAAGGTTTGGCGATGGTGCAGCATTTATCGAATCCAATAATGGCCATAGCGATTGAAAGAGCGGCACCTGCACCTGTGTTGCAGCATCCAATATAGAAGTCGAGGTCACCAGACTTAACGCGACTGGCTGCTTCCATATCATTGAGAATATGAACTTCAAATTGGTCGGAGAAGGGTAAAATTTGTTGCCTAATCTGTTCTCTTTGTAGGCCTGCAATAGCAATTTTTTTCATGGTGGTACCTAATTGTTTCCATTCGTTTTTGGATGAATTGTTATTTGAATAATGTGTAGGGGTTGGTAATTAACATCGTGTCGATATCGTTTCTGCTGAAGCCATTATCGAGTAGCTTGGGGACAAAGCCTGTAAGTAAGTAACTAAAGCCCAAGCCTCCATTTGCCTTGAGGTGTGAACGCCTTGTCACATCCATCGACAACATAACTTTGCTTAAGTAGTTGCGCTTCTTTAGTTCTAACAACATCTCGATTCTTTTGTCGTCAGGGTAGTAACTGTGCTTTCCAATGGTATCGAATTGGACGTAGCAGCCTTGTTCGATAAGCCAGCAGATATCATCTAGATTGGTTTTTAAGTCACAATGACCAATGGTGATGCGCTCGGGGTTCACCCCAAGAGAGGTTAAAAACATCACTTGCTGACGTCCCATCGTACTGAGTGACTGGTGTGTTGAAATTGGTCTCCCTGTCTCTAAATGCGCAATGGCAGCGGCTTCAAAAACCTTTCGCTCTAATGGTGTGAAAGCGTTGTAACTGGTACCAATTTCGCCAATGACGCTGGCTTTTAATCTGCTGCCTTCTATTCCTGAGCAAATCTCATTGATCATCACATCAGCAAGTTGCTGTGCAGTATAATCGGTGACTTCTGGGGGAAAGAAACCTTCAATATAGTGGCCTGTAGACACTAAGATGTTGATACCGGTGTCTATCATGAGTTGCTCTAAAAATGGAGCATTGCGCCCCATATGAGCATTGGTTACTTCGACAATGTTAGAGACGCCTAGCGCCTTCAAATCTAGGAGCTCCTGACGGATATTGTCATATTGGTCAAGCCGACAATCCAAATCACCCTTTTGAATAGAGAGATCGATATATAAGTGCTCATGACAGTAGGTATAACCGGGGGCTACTATGCTCATGACAAGCTTCCTTCTTTCGCCATGTTCAACCCGACCAAATTTGCCATCAGATAAGAGAGCTCTGCTTCTGGAACACTATGAATGCCAAAGCCAAGTAGAATCTCATTGTTTAACTCTGACAGCGCTTGATAGTCAGGCGCTTCCCTGATTTCATTCCAAATATCTTCATCTATCGGTTTGGTCATCGGTTGATGGCTGATAACACGATCAACTGCGCGGCACAGATGAATAAGCAACATGTCCAGTTGTTCGCTTCCTATCATTTGCGGCCAGCGTTGCGCCAACAAACTATGGGCATGTAGGCCACCGTTATAAGCGGCGTCACTGATTACTCCCGCTTTCGCAAGTAAATTGAGTTTACTATCCATGATAAATCCTAATAACTTGGGAAAATGTCACCATTGATGACTTGCTGCTGATGACTTTTAAGGGCGTCTATATCGAGCACTTTGGTGAGCAGACTGCGCAGGTAATCACTGTCTTTGCGAACCAAAAGTACGGCTTCGCTGGCCTCTCGAGACAATGGGGCGTCTAATAGGGAGCGTTGCTCTAGTCCAAGAGCGCTCATCTCTACCGCCTCTGGAAGCCAAATTACAGCGTCGATTTGTTTATTGTTGAGACGATTAATGCCATCGCCGTAGCCAATTTCAACGAGTTCGATTTCTCGGTCAGAAAAGAACTGTTCAGTGAGGAGAGTCTGATCGGGTGAGTCAGAATCTACACCCACGCGACGGATTTTTTCGTATTCTCCTTGACGGAAAATGAGCTTGTGTTCATTGGTATAAGAGTGTTGCCCCAGTTCCAAAGCGATCATCAACTCCTTGTCATGAGTCTTAGCAGCAGCTTTAGACATGATTGCAATATCATACGTTCCCGCTTCTAGGCACTCTGCTCGTGTATGTGCGCCTCGCATGTGAGCAAAGTAGAACGGCACTTCATTCATTTGTATCTTAAGAGCGCTCGCCAGTCCCTCATAGTGCTTGGTGTATGGTAAAGGCATGGCGCAAACGAGGTGGCTGATACCAGCCAGCTTAGTTAGAACCTGCTCATCAAGAGACTGAATACAGGTGCCATTGCGTCCCTGCCGTTGAAAACTCGCACCCTTGGCTTCTTCAATCGTCGTTAAGGCTTTCTGAGCAAAACCAACAGAAATTTCATAGCGCTCGGAGAGTTGATCAATGGTGACCAGTCGATCTCCGACGTGAGTGGTCAGCAAGTATTTTGAGATGTTGATGATGGCTGAGCCTTCACGGCTAATGTATTTCATAGGTGTTTACTCTTGATGAACTCTGACTTAGGGTGCGTTTTCTATGGGCTAACGACGGTTGGCCATTCGCTTGAACTGATGGCGTCTGCCACGAACGGTTAACCCGAGACGAAGAATATTCTCAGGTACTGCTAAGCCGCTATATCCGCCATCCCCAATGTGGATGATGTCTGCACCAGCGGCTTTCGCCTCCATAGCCACTTTCTCAATGTAGCTTTCCGTACCACCTTCTTGTGAGGTACCAATGGCTAGCAATCCGAGCATGTTTTGTTTATGAACCTCACTCATTATTTCGCAAGCCATATTTGTTGTGATACCTGGAGTGGTATAAGGGGCAGGGAACATCATGATGTCTGCTCCCGCTTCTGCGAACTGTTGAACAAACGACAAGCTGTAGTCATTGCCAACACCACCGCCGTGCATTTTTCCCGCTATGATGATGATGTCTTCCGATAATCTACGAACTAAAGCAATCGCATCTAAGATCGTTTCTTGGGAGACTTTCATGCCGGGGTTACCTGTTAACATGATGTAGTCCATACCAAGCTCAATGGCTTGAGTAACGGAAGCCTCAGATACTGCGCGACCGGCAGGGATGTGAGTAACATCAGCCGGAACTGGCTCGAGATTGCATCCAACTAATCGACCGGTAAAAGCTTTTACGGTGTTGATGTCTAAGCTTGTTGCTGTGCCGTGAGCCTCTCCACCTAACACTTCGACTTTGGCATCGAACACATCAAGGCAGTTGAGCGTGATCATGTCTGCACCAAATGCCGCAGCAATCTCAGGGTTCGATACCAGATCTATAGTGGGCTGCATGGTAGTGACACATTCCGCCATAATGGTGCGACCTTCAGCCAGTTGGATAGCCGCTAAAATATCTTGGCGAGAGGCGGTCAGAATATCTTCTCGAGTGAGATCAAATACGCGTTTCTTCATGGTAAACCTCGTTGTGTAGAGCCTTAGCGGGATTGGCATAAGGCTCTGTAATGACTGAGTTAATTAAGCTTTCTTAGGCTTTAAGTTAGATTCTTTAGTCGAACTTTCTGCATCCACAAAGCCTTCTTCAACCAGTAACTGGCGTTCATGCATCTTAAAGAATGGGTAATAGATAATGACGCTCACGACGACACAAACCATGACGACAGCTGCTGCAATGGTGGAGTTTGTGGCGATAACCGCACCAATTGGCGCTGGCATTGTCCATGGTGGCAGAGCGATGATTTTACTGACCAGTTCGGTTTTGAATGCCATCCATACGATGCAGGTATTGACGATGGGTGACAGCAACCAAGGAATGAAGTAGGTCGGGTTCATGACAATTGGTGTACCGAAAATCACTGGTTCATTGATATTAAAGGTGCCAGGAACAATCGACATTTTGCCAATGGTTTTCAAATGACTTGAACGAGAGCGCATCATCAGCACAACAAATCCCCAAGTACCACCAGCACCACCAACAAAAATGAAGAAGTCGAGAACAGGGTTAACAAAAATCTTTGGTAATGCCTCACCCGCCGCAAGCGCTTCTTGGTTCAGACCCAGGTTAACAATCAGGATTGGATATAAGATCCCGGTCACTACCACTTGCGAGCCATGAATACCTGCAAACCACAGTAACTGAATCATGATGACCGCGATCAAACATGCAAAGAATGAATCAGACGCGAGTACTAGAGGTTGGAACAGCGACATGATTGCTGATGGAATGTTGAGCTCAAAGCCTCCTAGTACACCGTTAAACACCATGACAATGGTTGCCAAGATGAGTACGGTGATCAGTACATCAAACGAGGCAGAAATTTTCGGTGGCACGGCCTCTGGCAGTTTAATGTGCACATTGTATTTGATTAGTAAGCGTTGTAACTCTGGTACGAGCAAACCACATAAAATAGCGGTAAACGCGCCTGAACCGCCTAAGTAGGCGATAGGCATAATGCCTCCCACCTCATCGAGAAATTGCACCGGTGATACGGCGAGTAAAAACGTGAACATAGAGAGCAGCCCAACGTTCACCGGAGGAAGTTTGTAAGATTCAGCAAGGTTGTAAGCAATGCCAAAGGCAGCGTAGAGGGCGAATATGCCCATACTGATCTGGAATGGTGCCAGAATGTTGTCTCGACCTATAAATTCGACAATTGCTGTCCAACCATCTAAAAACCAGTTACCAGTAGAAGGGGGGAAGGCAAGTACCAGTAGTAGTGAGCCAGCGATCAAAAATGGCATGGTGGCAACAAAGCCGTCTTTAATGGCATTAATGTGTCTCTGTCCGGAAATTTTTGCTGCTAAGGGACCAACGGTTCTTTCAATGAGTCCCATAAGGTTGTTCATGCTAGACATGTGCTTTCCTTAGTCTGAGTAGGGGGAGGTTTATATCTTCATTATTTTGAATAAATAATATTCTCACTAGCAAAGTGGTTAAACATTACTCAGGACGGGCTGCGTGTCACTTCACTATTACAAATATTCAACCAATTGAATATTTTAAGTGGCTCGCAAAATTAACCGGAAAAATGGTGGGTGGAATAATAAAGAGAAGCACAAAACAGAGTGATTCGTTTTGTGCTTTAGATAGTGAATCAGTGACTTTAGTATTAACGGTGACTACATCAACCATTTCCACCAAATAAAGACGGCAAGGAAACCAAATAGGTAAATAAGACCGATAATGGATAGCGCCTTGAGTTTACTGCCCATTTGCAGCGCTTTTGGCAGGTCGGTTTTGGATACCAAAATGTAGTTGAGAAGCGCAAACACTGGAGTGGTGACAAACGCCATGATCATCGCAAAGTTGAGCATTGGCATCAGTGCTTTAGCGAAGAAAGCAATAATCGATATAGCCGCAACAGAGACCAGGATAACCCAAGCTTGATAGCTCTTTGGATTCTCTTCTGATTGGTTTTGCAATAGTCGCTGTGACTCGGCAATCGCGCGCGAATAGCCATCAATAACGGTAATGGTGCTGCCAAAGATACAGAAGAAAGCAATCACAGCAATCAGGTAGCGTGACCATTCACCAATGGTTGATGCGTACATGCCCACTAATTGATGTGAAAATCCAACCCCTGATGCGGACAGTTCAGTTCCAGAGCCATGGATAACCAAAGCCCCTAAGGCAACGAAGACCAGCGCCAATAGTGCCGTACCGATGTAGCCAACATTAAAGTCAAACAGTGCCGACTGTGCGGTGACGGTTTGCTTTTTACACTGACTCTTAAGCCACATGGATGTGATGCTGGAGATCTCGATAGGTGCTGGCATCCAGCCCATGGTCACCACGATAAAGCCGATGGCGGCAATGGTCCATGGAGATGGGGCTTGATAATCAGCGGGTGCGACGCTGCCGTTAGACGCTGCGATAATCACTGCCGTTACGGTTGCCACTGTCAATGTGGCCATAATCGCTTTGGACAGTCCGTCGAGCGCTTTGTAGTGACCGGCGAATAAAATCCCAATACAGGTCACCAGCACAACACCGCAAAGGGCAAGTGAGGACAATTCGAAGGGTAAGAAGTAACCGAGCAAACTGGCGCTAAACAAGAGTAGTGCTGCCGTATTGACCACCGCGGAAATGACCGTCAGTAGCGTAAATACCCAGAGGTATCCACGGCCTAATCCTTCATAGCCTTGAATCAGACTATTACCTGTACCGACGGTGTACTGAACCCCAGCTCTAAAAAATGGGTATTTAAACAGATTAACGAGCAAGATCAGTGCTGCCAGTTGCCAGCCATAGATGGCACCTGCTTTAGTAGAAGCGACAAGGTGAGAACCACCAACGGCGGCCGCTGCCATCATAATGCCTGGACCAAGAGAACGTACTAAGTGAGATAAGCCTGGGCGTGATGCTGGCTCTGAAGGGATAGAAGTATCCATGACATGAGTCCTTTTATGATTATTATCCGTAACACAATCGCTGTAAAAAATACTTTACGAAACGATAAAAAATTATTTCCAAACCCTTCCATTTCTACAGGAATTTCAGCAGGATGCAATGCGAGTTGACGGGAAATAATACCTTCTATGGTCGGTGCTACTGGTTTTGGTTGGGGAGGTGGATTTTCATGCTGACAATGCAGGAGTAAATAACGCATCATCGTTATAGCGGGGCAAAAAAGAGTAGGAAAAATGTCGCGAGCATGCCATCTCGCGACGATAAGAAGTGATTGTTAAGGTTGGGTTATTGCGGTTGTGGCTTTCTCTTTATTTGCTGTACAACCAATCCAATGACAATGAGCACCAGGCCAATCAAAGTAGAAGGATGGATCTCTTCGCCGATTATGGTGGCGAGTAACATTAATGAGATAAACGGCGAGGCGAAAATTAGGTTGCTGATACGGGCGGTATTTTGCGTCAGTTTTAGTGCGCTCAGCCAGAGCACAAAGGTGATCCCCATTTCAAATAGACCGACGTAGCTTACCGCCAGCCAGCCTTTTAGGGTGATGTTAGACCAAGTAGCACCCTCATATATCGCGACACCGAAAGCAAACGGCAACGCCACCAAAAAGCCGAGCAGTACACCGACAACCGGATCAGCGGTGTTTTTGGTGTTCAGGATCCAATAGCCGGCCCACAGTAAGGTGGAAAGCAGCGCCAGTGCCACGCCTGCTGGACTGTCAAATTGTAGCCCCAGCACATCCCCTTTAGTGGCGATCACCACGACACCTAAATATCCCAACGCACAGGCAAACCAATCTTGCGGGCGGATTTTTTGTTTCAGGAACACGGCGGCCATTAAGGTTAGTGTAATGGCCCAGCTGTAGTTGATGGGCTGGGCTTGTGAGGCGGGCAGTAAATCATAGGCCTTAAACAGAATGAGGTAGTAGGCGAATGGGTTGATTAGCCCAAGTAATAAGTAATACCAAGGATTAGAGAAGAATGTGGTTCGCAGTTGGGAGAGCGTCCCTTTTATCGCACATACCACTAGTAGAGCGATGGTTGAGGCAACGGATGCGGCGGCGACCATTTGCGCGGGCGTAAATTCAGCCAATGTGAGTTTAAATGCTGTTGCGACCGTGGACCACAGCAGGACAGCAGACAACCCAAACAACAGGGCTTTGCGTTCGTTTTGCATTGAGAAGTTAGTGTGAAGGTGGAGTGAACAATGACTGCATCTTACCAGTGAATGGCGTTCTGAAAACCGATAAATACCAGTTTATGATGGCGGGTCACACAAGACTAGAGCGAGATCAGCGGTGGGAGCGGGGTCAGGTCAATCAGTGGCGCTTGTTGCCATGAGGTATCACTGGCAAACAGCCATAAGGTTTCAACATGATTGCGTTTGAGTGATGCGATGTCCACCAGACTCATCAGCGCATAAAAGCGCCGCACATAATGAACGGTTTCATTGGGCAACGTCAGTTTGGAAAACTCGCGACTGCCCGCTTTGTTGATCGCACGCTGGACTCGCCCTTCCCCTGCATTATACGCGGCCAAAGTAAGGTTAATGTCCCCCTCAAACTTTCGATGCAGAAACGACAGATATTGCATCGCGGCGTGTGTGCTAGGCTCAATGTCAAATCGCTGGTCGAGGTTTTGGTCTACGGTTAACCCAAAGCGTTTCGCGGTAGCAGGCATCAGTTGCCAAAGTCCTGCGGCTTTTGCTGGTGACACCGCTTTGGGGTTATAGGAAGACTCCAACATAGGCACTAACACTAAGCTTTCCGGTAGGGACTGTTTGTTGAGCTGTTTGAAGATCTCGTTCACTAACGGGCTGAACTCTTCAAACTTTTTGGTGATATGCGCTTGGTAAGGTTTGAGTTTGGCGATATGTGGTGCGACGTCGGCCTGCGTCGGCTTGGCGTAACAAACACTGTGCCCAACGCACAGCAGGCCGATCACTAGCACGGCGAGCCAGTGAGGTATGCGTTGATGGCGGTCAGACCGCGTGAGCATGTTCCTCATAGCTGTGCTGCTTCTGGCCGGTGAGCTCACCCAGCAACTCTTGGAAAGCGGCAGAGCTTTGTCCATTGTTTTGATTGTACTTTTGGCATTGTTCAATCAAGGACTCAAGGATGTGCCATTGTTTGCTGACATTGTCAGAGAGTTTCGCTGGCAGTGCTTTGATTAAGCGGTCGACACCGATTTGAGAGCAAGGCAGCCTTAATTGCTTCAGCGTTTGACTACGCTCACTGGCATTGCGGCCAAGTTTACTCAATACCGGTAATTGGTTTTGGATATTCTGACTGAGGGACTCCCCATCAAACTTGAGGTACAAGGCTTTTTGATGTTGCAGCAGTGCGAGCAATTTCTGGTATAGCTTAATGTCTTCAGAAATGCTCATCACAAAGGTTTGTACTAGTTCAGTTTTCGATGCGGCCATGGTTGGTTACTCCACTCATTGGGTCGCTTGCTTAGGATTCGTGACCAGTATGAAAACGCATCACCGCTTGCGACAGGGCTTTAACATCCAGACCCAATTCACCATTCGCCAGCGCATTACGCACTGCTTCGACTTTGGCCATATCCACATTTGGCATAGCAGCGAGTTCGGCTTGTGCCTTGTCTAGTGCGGCTGTGTTGGCATTGAATGCGGCTTCAGACACGGTTTTACGCTGCGGCGTTTCTGCGGTTTGAGTTTTAGACTGGTTGAAGTTGGTTTGTGGAACATGTCCGCCAGCCACTTTGTCGATTTTCATGGTGTTGCTGTCCTATCAAGATGTCGATAACAGTATAGGGCGACAAAGCGAGCGACAGTATTAAATCTGCCCACCTAAATTGTTGCCCTTTTTTTCTATCTTAATCTCCGCATCGATTTCGAGCGTGCTGAGTGAAAACTGTTACCTTGAGTCAGAAAATTAAAATTGAGTGTGAACTTGGTTCAAGCCAGTGACGACGGCACGAATCACTTTCTTCGACTGGCTATTTTGCACTTTAATTTGTTCACCTTCTCCACCCGTTTGTAAGGCGATGCCCTTAGTACTGGCATTAAAACCGCCTTTGGCGGCGACGATCACTACTTCATTGCCTTTTTCGACCAAAGGTGGGTTACTGACAAACTTAGCATCAATGATTTGTCCGGCACGCATCCGTCGCGTGACCTGTTTACCGCGCAATGTCGACAGGTCGGTCACAAAGGCCGTTGCGCGCGTTAAGGTGCGTGTTTCCAGTCGAACCGATTTGGCATCGATCACGGTATGACGATTGAGCGTGGTGACCGCGACCGCGACGGGCAAAGATAAGGTAGCCTTGATGCTGGCGTTGATACGCCAATCGTTGATGCCATCCTCACAGCTAACGCTGCGTTTTAAGTTGCCCACTGGCAGTGCTTGATGATCACGGCTACTGATGATGAGCGGTGATAGACACTGGTTGAGATGTTTTGCAGACTCTGGAACCAATATCACCAGTTTGGCGTCATGCTGACCCCAGCGATGACCCTCGGCAAGCTGTTCTATCTCCAAATTGAGTGCATGACGAACTTCATGCTCGATATCTAGACGCGTCATTTTTGCCTGGCCTACCGCAAAAGCAGACAGTGATATTGCCCCCAATAATAGCCCAATGACCCATTTCCCCATGTCATACCTCGCTTCCGTAAATCGGAAGTTCCTCTTCCTTTGTTTTGTGTAATTCATTGTTTTTATTGAAATAAAAAATTGGCACGCATCTTGTTGTTAGTTAGGGACGACCGCCCATTTAAGGACAAAGAGATGGCAATCAGTTTTGACAGTGCGTTAGGCGTGCATCCCGAAGCACTGAATTTTCGAGTTCAGAGAACCAAAGTGCTAGCCAGTAACTTAGCAAATGTCGATACGCCTGGGTACCTAGCAAAGGACCTGAGCTTTACCACCGTGATGAAGCAAGCCAGCGCCAATGGTGTACATAGCACCACACCAAAATTGGACATTGCCACTCAATACTCCGTGCCTTACCAGAACAGCAAAGATGGTAACACGGTGGAGCTGGGCGTTGAGCAGGCCAAATTCACTCAGAACAACATGGATTTTCAAACTAGCCTGACCTTCATGAACATGAAGTTTAGCGGGCTAGCGAAAGCGATTGAGGGACGTTAATCATGTCATTTACCGATATTTATTCTATCGCGGGTTCAGCCATGACGGCGCAAACGGTGCGACTTAACACCGTCGCCAGTAACCTTGCCAACGCCGATGCCGTATCTGCTAACCCAGATGATGCCTACAAGCCACTCAAGCCGGTATTTGCCACGGTATACAGCCAAACTCAACTGGCCAGTGAGCAAGGGGTATATCCCAATGCGGAAGTCCGCATTGTCGATGTGGTGAAAAGTGGCGCTAAGGCCGAGCAGCGTTTTGAACCGAATAACCCACTCGCCAATGAAGAGGGGTATGTGTATTACCCAGGTGTCGATGTGGTGGCGGAGATGGCAGACATGATGTCAGCTTCACGCAGCTTCGAAACCAATGTGGAAGTGCTGTCGAATGTGAAAAGCATGCAGCAAGGGTTACTTCGTCTAGGGCAGGGCAGCTAATGAGTATTGCACAGTTCACTGCGCTGGATACGGATTCTCCGGTCGCTCAGCAAACTAACGCCAACGTGTCTGCGAATCCGCAAGACGCCAATAGCGCCAGCTCACTGGAAAACGAATTTATCACCTTAATGGTGGCGCAAATTCAAAACCAAGATCCGCTCAACCCACTTGATGGCACCGAATATGTTAGCCAGCTGGCGCAGTTCTCTCAGGTGCAAAGTACCGAGAACATGTCGACGCTGATGCAAAACAGCATGGTGCTTCTCGACAACATGCAGGTGTTATCGACAGCGAGCCTAGTGGGGCAAACCGTGTATGTCAGCAGCAACGAAGTTGAGCTAGCGGATGGCGCGCAAAAAGGTCGCATTGAGCTCGCGCACTCATCGAGCCAAGTCAACGTGGTGGTGGAAGATGAGTTCGGTCAGAAAACCAAAGTGCCGCTCGGCGCACATCCTGCTGGTGATGTGGACTTCACCATCGACCCAGAAGAGCTTGGTCTAAAACCGGGCAAGTACTCTATCTCGGTAGAGGTACAAGACGGCCAAGCGCAGCCTAATTTGTTGCTCGCGGGCGAAGTGCAGCAAGTTCGTATTCCAAGCACAGGCGGCGCAGCGATGGTCAATATCGCGGGCGTAGGTAATGTGCCTTTCTATCAAATCAGTCAGTTTGGTGCTTAGCGCCGAGTGTAAAACCAATAATTATCAGAATTAAGAGGACATTATGAGTTTTAATATCGCTTTAAGTGGCTTGGATGCTACTAATACTCAGCTAAACACCATCAGTCATAACATTGCTAACGCATCAACGTACGGTTTTAAGCAGGCACGTACCGAGTTTTCTGCTGTGTACAACGGCATGCAGGCAGGTGGTGTGGAAGTGGCGTCCATCTCGCAAAACTTCGATAAGAATGGTTCGGTATCCGGCACGGGTCGTGCGATGGACTTAGCCATCAACGGTAACGGCTTTTTTGTCACTAAAGATGGTATGGGGCAAACCCTTTACACCCGCTCTGGTGTGTTTGGCACGGATAAAGACAACTACGTAGTCGGCAATACAGGCGCTAAGCTGCAAGGCTACAGTGTCGATAGCAATAACAACCTGCTTGAAGGCTCTGTCGGCGACATCAAGATCAGCACCTCATCGCTTGCGGCCAAAGCGACCAATGCTCTTGATTTTGTGGCCAACTTCGATGCCAGCGCCAGTGCCGTTAACCTAGTGGCAGCAGGCGACAATAAACTCGACCCAAACCATGCCGATTACGACTCTACTGCGGTTGCGTTTGATCCTGCGAACCCTGACTCATTTAACTCATCTTACACTTCAAAGGTGTATGACTCGCAAGGCAACCCGCACACCGTTACTCAGTATTTCACCAAAACAGCAGACAATACTTGGCAAGTGAGTGTGCAAGTTGATGGCAGTGCATCGCCAGTGCAAACCGTTCCAGTCACCTTTGATACCGACGGCAAACTGGCCTCTCCAACGGGTACGTATAATGTCTCTTTCCCTGCGGCGGGTGCGAGTGACATGAGCATCGACATCAGCCTAGCGGGCAGCACCCAGTTTGGTGCGGCATTTGGCGTGAGCACCAACAGCCCAAATGGTTACACCTCAGGTGAGCTTGCGGGTGTGCGTGTTGAGAACAACGGCATGGTATTCGCAACTTACACTAACGGTCAGTCGCAGTTGCAAGGTCAGGTGGTGCTGGCAAACTTTGCGAACCCACAAGGCTTGGCAAAAACCAATGGTACTGCTTGGACACAAAGCTTTAGCTCGGGTGCTCCTGTGGTGGGGACACCGGGTACTGGCGTGTTGGGCGATCTGACTCCGGGCGCACTGGAAGGTTCAAACGTTGATTTGACTTCAGAGCTTGTGAACCTGATGACGGCGCAGCGCAACTACCAAGCGAACGCGAAGACGATTTCTACGTCTGACAAATTGACTCAAGCGCTGTTTAACGCGGTATAGAGGTAGGCCATGGATAGCTTGCTATTTACTGCGACCACGGGCGCAAGTCGCGTCCTTAAAGCGCAGCATGTTCGTTCTAACAACTTATCGAATGCTGATACCGCGGGCTTTCGTGCGGATATGGAGCGCGTGAATAGCGTTCCATTGCAGGGCTCAGGCTTTGATGGCCGCACCATGGTGGTCACCAACTCTGCGGCGACGCGATTTGATTCTGGCGATGTGGTGAAAACTGGTCGTCCGCTCGACATTGCCATCATGGGCGAAGGCTACATCAGTGTTCAAACCCCAGCAGGTAACGAAGCCTACACCCGCGCCGGTAACATCAAAGTGGACGATTTGGGCGCCATGACCATCAACGGCTTTGCGGTTGTTGGTGATAACGGCCCTATGGTGCTGCCTGAATTTCAAAAAGTGGAAATCAGTGAACGCGGCCGTGTGTCGGTGATCCCTCCGGGTGGCGGCGCAGAAGTGGAAGTCGGCACACTAAAACTGGTGAAGCCGGATATCACTCAGCTGCAAAAAGAGAGCGACAGCCTACTGCACAGCCTTGATGGTCAGCCGTTTGCGGCGGATGCGACGGTCAATCTAGCGCCTGAGCATATCGAAAGCAGTAACGTTTCAGCCATTGATGAGCTGCTGAGCGTCATGTCGCTTACTCGTAACTTCGAGATGCAGATCCGCATGATGAAAACGGCGGAAACCTTAGCGCAGTCTGGAAACAAATTAATGAGTGCGAGCTAGAAGGCTCGCCAACAGGAGTAAACCATGCATTCAGCATTGTGGGTCAGTAAAACAGGGATGGCCGCCCAAGACACGAAAATGACGGCGATTTCCAACAACCTTGCTAACGTCAACACCGTTGGTTTTAAGCGCGACCGAGTCGTATTTGAAGACCTGTTCTACAGCATTCAGCGCCAACCAGGTGCGCAGGTAGACCAAGTGAACGAGCTGCCAACGGGTGTTCAGTTGGGTAGTGGTGTTCGCGTGGTGGGTACGCAAAAAGTGTTCACACAGGGCAGCTCACAAAACACAGGACAAGAGCTGGATTTGGCTGTCATGGGACAGGGTTTTTTCCAAATCGAAAACTCTGATGGCCAAATCATGTACACCCGTAACGGCCAGTTTCATGTCAATTCAGAGGGTCTAATGGTCAACAGCCAAGGTCTGCCGCTTGAGCCGCAAGTGCAAATCCCAGACAACGCGCTCACGGTCTCAGTCGGTGTCGATGGCACGGTGACGGCAACGACCGCCGACGGCCCTGCGCCACAGGAACTGGGTCAAATTACCCTAGCCAAGTTCATTAACCCAGCCGGCCTTGAAGCGGTTGGTGGCAACTTGTTTAAAGAGACTGAAGCGAGTGGTCAGGCACAAGAGCTGATCGCCGGAGAAGAAGGTGCAGGTAGCATCAAGCAGGGCGCACTGGAAGGCTCTAACGTGCAAGTTGTGGAAGAGATGGTCGACATGATCACCACACAGCGCGCTTATGAAATGAACGCCAAAGTCGTGTCGGCAGCCGATGACATGCTTAAGTTTGTCGCGCAAGCGGTGTAACGGGTTTTCGATAACCGAGCGAGTTGAGTAAGCGGGAGATAACGTGAAAGGAAGTAGTAATATGAAATGGTTTTCGCGACGCCTAATAGAAAAAGGCATAGTGGCACTGACGGTGCTGCTGCTCGCTGGATGTGCAGCCAGACCTGAGTTTGTGCCGCCCGAGCCAGATGAGCAGAAGTACGCGCCGCCAGAGCTAAACTACGCGCTGCCAGAGGCAACCAATGGCAGTTTGTACCGTCATCAATACAACCTCACGTTATTTCAAGATCGCCGAGCCTATCGTGTCGGCGACGTGCTGACCATTTTGCTGGTGGAAGAAACCCAATCGAGCAAAAAAGCCGATACCAAGTTTGGTAAGTCATCGAATGTGGATTTCGGGGCGTCCAACTTAGGGGGAACCACTATCAATGAGACGGCCGTTGGCATCAGTGGCAGTCGTGCGTTTGATGGCAGTGCAGCGAGCTCTCAAGGTAACAGGCTGGAAGGTGCTATTACGGTCACGGTTCATGAAGTGATGCCAAACGGCGTACTCAAAGTCAGCGGTGAAAAGTGGATCCGCCTCAATCAAGGGGATGAGTTTATCCGCGTCACCGGTATCGTCCGCGTTGACGATGTTGACCGTTATAACCAAGTCTTTTCTCACCGTATCGGTGATGCCCGCATTACTTACTCAGGGCGTGGCGCTTTAGCAGATAGCAACTCAGCGGGTTGGCTAACGCAATTCTTCACTAGCCCATGGATGCCATTCTAATGTTGAAACTTCGTCATTTTTTTAACGCCCTTACGGCTGTGGTTGCCCTTGGTGTTATGCCAGCAGCACAGGCGGAAGTGGAAATTCCAATTATGGATTTGGTTGACGTACAGGGTGTGCGTAGCAACCAACTTGTCGGTTATGGTTTGGTAGTTGGCCTCGATGGTCAAGGTGACCGTAACCAAGTGAAATTTACCGCTCAATCGATTACCAACATGTTGCGTCAATTTGGGGTACAGATCGGCGACGATGCCAACCCAAAACTGCGTAACGTTGCCTCGGTCAGTGTGACGGCGTCGGTCGACCCGATGGCCGGTCCCGGCCAAATGCTGGACATTGTGGTCTCGTCGATTGGTGATGCGAAAAGTCTGCGTGGCGGCACGTTATTGTTAACGCCACTGCGCGGTGTCGATGGTGAAGTGTACGCCGTGGCTCAAGGTAATGTGGTTGTTGGCGGTGTGTCTGCGGAAGGTCGCAGCGGCTCTAAGATTGCCGTGAATACCCCAACCGCTGGCCGCGTGCCAAATGGCGCAACGCTGGAGCGCGAAATTCCATCCGACTTTAATACTCGTCCGCAAATCACGTTAAACCTGCGCAAAGCAAGTTTTACAACCGCCAAGAACATCGCTCGTGAAATCAACAGCACTTTTGGTCCCGATGTGGCGATTGCGGTCAACAAGGTGCGTGTTGATATGCGCGCACCGAAAGATACTCAGCAGCGCGTGACTATGATGTCGATGCTAGAAGAGATGAGCGTGGTCGAAGGCCGCAAGCCAGCGCGCATTGTGTTCAACTCGCGTACCGGCACTGTAGTGGTGGGAAAAAATGTCAAAGTCACCGAGGCTGCGGTCAGTCACGGCAATTTGACGGTCGCGATCAGCGAGTCGCAGCGCGTCAGTCAGCCTAATGCTTTTGCCGATGGTGATACCGTAGTGGTAGACCAAACGAAAATCGATATCAATGAAGATCAGGCACAAATGGTGATTTGGCCGGAAGGCACTGAGCTGAATACCATCGTCAACGCGGTGAACAGCTTAGGTGCGACACCGACAGACTTGATGTCAATTCTGCAAGCGCTGCACGAAGCGGGCGCGCTCAATGCTGAGCTGGTTGTGATATAGGAGGCGCACCATGAAAATCGATGCCATGAACGATACGACTCGCGTCAACAGCATGCTTTATCATGACAATGCGGCGCTGACTAACATCAAACACAGTAACGACAGCCCAGAGGCATTAAAAGAAGTCGCAGGGCAGTTTGAAGCGATGTTCTTGCAAATGGTGCTCAGACAAATGCGCAGCAGTAGCGACGCATTGGCTGATGAAGACAGTCCATTTGCCTCGCAGCAGCACGGTGTATTCCGTGATATGCACGACGGACAGCTGTCGATTGAACTGGCCAAGAAGCAGAACTCTGGGATCGCTGACATGTTGGTGAAACAGCTCGGTCCGGCACAACCTAATCAGTCGAATCGCGAAGTGCAGTTTGATGCCGCGCGCGTGCAAACCTTATCAGCGGCGAACGATTTGGAAGCCAAATCACAAACTCATACGGCGTCTGTCACAAATGGCGTTTCAACGGTTAATGAAGCGAATGACGCTGCCGCCTTTAATCATCAGTCGCCTAGTGAGGCAGCCATGACCATGGCCTTTTCTCAGCCTCTTATGAAAATCACGGAGCGTTAATCGTCATGAGTCTTATTAATATCGCCCTGACCGGGATGAACGCCAATCGAGTGGCGTTAAATGTCACCGCGCAAAACGTGGCCAACGTGAACACCCCAGGATACAGCCGCCAACAAGCTCTTACGGCATCGGTAGCTGGGGGGAAATTCGATTACACGTCACCTGGCATGGGGGTGGAAGTCACCAGTATTCGCCGCGTGACCGATCAGTTTTTAGTCAAACAAACTTGGTCAACCGCCAGTGAAGCCAATTACGCGTCTGGTTATATGTCGGCCATGAGCCAGTTAGAAAACATGCTGGGTGCCGATGGTTTTAGTTTGTCATCTGGGCTTGATAGCCTGTTTGCCTCGCTCAACGATGCGACCACGAAACCAGAGTCAACGCCACTGCGCCAACAAGTGATTAATGAATCGGAAGCCCTTGCTCGACGCTTCAATACGCTCACCGAATCGCTGCATAATCAACATAAAGATGTACACGACCAGCGTAATGCCGCCATCTCCCACGCGAATAGCGTGATGGCCAATATCGCGCAAGTGAATAAACAGATCGTTGAAATGCAAGGCACCGGCGGCAACACTTCACAGTTGATGGATACGCGTGATGCTTTGATTGGTGAGCTGTCTACTGTGATGGCGGTGAAAACCACCGATCAACCGGATGGCAGCGTACAAATTTCTTTAGCGTCAGGGCAACCTCTGGTGATGGGCTCTGATGCCAGTGTGATCAAAGCGATTCCTGATCCAAGTGACCCCTACCTTGCGGACTTACACATTGAATTTGGTAATCAAACTTTCTCTGCAAAAGGTGGCATCGGCGGCAAGATAGGTGCGCTGCACGACTATCAAGTGGATGTGTTGAAGCCAAATCAACAAGCGATTGATGATATGGCACGTAGTGTGGCCGATGAGTTTAACGCGGTATTAGCTACTGGTATCGACCTCAATGGTAACCCGGGCACACCACTGTTTACCTATGACCCAGCAAATCCTGCGGCGAGTTTGGATATCACGGCCATTAAGGCCGATGAGCTGGCCTTTTCTAGTGATGGTAACCCAGGCAACAGCGACAATCTCAAGGACCTGATTGATATCAGCAATAAGCCTGTGACTATCAGTGGTTATGGGTCAGTAACGCTCAATGATGCGTTTACCGCTATGGTGGGTGATACCGCCATTAAAGCCAGACAGGCTGAGTCTGATTATCAGGCCAAGCAGGCGATGTCTGAGCAAGCGATCGCTGCGCGCGATAATGTCAGTGCGGTCAACAGCGACGAAGAGGCGGCGAATCTTATGACGTTTGCCAATGCACACAATGCCAATATGAAAGTGATCAGTACAGCGAATCAACTGTTTGATTCGGTATTGCAGCTATTTTAAGGAGAGACTATGAGGATCAGTGATACTCAATTTAGCCAAATGATGCTGCAAAGCCTGCAAATCAATAATGCAGGTTTGGGCAAAGTGATGCAGCAAATGGCAACGGGCGATCGGCTCACTAAGCTGTCAGACGATCCGATGGCATCGATTCAGTTGCTTAACCTTGATAGAGAAGGGGCGGCAATTAATCAGTATCAACGTAACATCGCCAACGTCAAAACCACACTATCGAGCCAAGAAGTTCACCTAGACTCGGTCAATGAGAGTCTAAAAAGTATGCGTGAGCTGGTGCTTTGGGGGGCGAACGGTACGCTTACCGATGAAGACCGTTTAGGCATGATTTCTGAGTTAGAGAGCTTGCGCGACTCGGTTCAGTCATCATTCAACTCTCAAGATGAAGAGGGTCATTACCTTTTCTCCGGGACTAAAACCGATACCCCAGCGATTTCAGATGCGGGAGGCGGTGTATATTCGTTGGATGGCAATAGCGATAAGCGTGTTGTGACCGTCGCTAAAGGCGTAACCATGGAGTCCAATACCACGGCGCAAGACATCTTAGACTTAGGTGGCGGCGATAATGTATTGAATCAAATCGACCGATTGATCGTGGAATTTAAGAACCCGAGTCCAAATTTTCAAACCGAAGTTGGTGCTAGCCTGGATGCCATTGATAATACCTTGGGCAATGTGCTCGGTGCGATGACGGAAATGGGTGGCCGCCACAACAATTTAGATTTGATGGATGGTGCACACAGTGAGAACAAGCTGTTTGTCGACAAGGTGACCAGCGATGTCTCTGCGCTCGATTACGGCGAAGCGTCGGTGCGGCTCAGCAATTACATGGCAGCGCTGCAAGCAACGCAAGCCAGCTATATGAAAATTAATGATTTATCTCTATTCGACCGCATTTAGCGGTCGTTTTTGCCACTCGGCAGTAAGGCTCAAGGAACGGTGATATGGCAGTAAGTACGGTTGAAGTTAGACCGCATAGTATTAAGCTCACAGGGCAGGGAACAACGAGTATTGCTCCCTCGCAAGCCTCTGATACCACGACAACTTCGCTCTCCAAACACCTTCTCAAGCCACAAGCGGAAATCTCTTCCGCTTATTCGTTATCTGGTGTGTTGCTGACACAAGGGCAGCAACACGCCACATCGGTGCAAATTGCCACGAAAGCGCTGCAAGGCGTGGGTAAAGAGCTGACACAAGTGAAAAAGCAGCTTACTCAAGCGCTATCGCACGGCTCTACCCCACAAATGACCGAGAAACTGTCGCGCTCAAAACAAGTGATTGAAGCAACCCTAAATCAGGCGCGTTTTGATGGTAAACGTGTGGTCGATAATGAACTGCATCTAAAGCTCGATACGGCAGATGTGCGACGTTTTTCGATTCCTGGTCTTAATGTGCACCGCATGAGCGAGCGTGCAGAGCAAGTTCGTTTGGATTTTCCGAGCGGCGGTTCGGTGATGCTGCAATTTGATGGTCAGTCCGACGGCCAGCGCACGGTTAAACAGCTCGACCGCAGTGTGATTCCTATGGGTATGCGCGCGTCACTCGCCAACGATGGCAGCATTGTATTTGAAGTGCACGAGTCAGCCTACGCTGCGATGCAGCAGCAAGTTCGAGTCACTGGCGAAGGCCATCGCTTCCCAGCAGGACAAGCCAACACCTTCTCGATTCAAGCTGAGCCAGATGGCATGGCGGAACTTAAATTTGACCTAGGCTCTCGCGATGGCATCAAACAATCCATCGCCAAGGTGAACCAACACCTAAAACAGGCACAAACCAGCCTAAGCGAAGCAAGGCAATTCCAATCCCAACTCGATACGCAAATGACGCGTATTCAGAACCAATCCAAGCTCCCTTCCGAGCAGCAAGTCAACGAAACACTCTCTGGCTTTAGCCAACTTTCACAAGATTTCACGACGACATTTCAGGCGCTCAATGCGCAAGCGAATGTTAGGCGCCATACGGTTGTGGCGTTGCTGAAATAATTTAGCTAAATCCAAACAGCACTCGTCATCCTCACGCAAGTGAGGATCTCCTACCGCGCGTGATTCACCTATTATGTCCCAATAACCCAAGTTACATGCTTTAGAAGATTCTCGTTTTCACGAGAATGACGGTGTTATTCATGACAATATTTTGAATGGTAGTGTCTTGAATGAAGGTGTTCGAGTGACGTACTTTAGTTGACGCCCTCTGCGTCATCCTCACGAAAGTGAGGATCTCCTACCGCGTGTGATTCACCTATTGTGTCCCAATAACCCAAGTTACATGCTTTAGAAGATTCTCGTTTTCACGAGAATGACGGTGTTGTTCATGACAATATTGTGAATGGTAGTGTCTTGGATGAAGGTGTTCGAGTGACGTACTTTAGTTGACGCCCTCTGCGTCATCCTCACGGAAGTGAGGATCTCCCACAACACGTGACTCACTTATTGTCCTCCAATTACCCGAGGTACACGCTTCAGAAGATTCTCGTTTTCACGAGAATGACGGTGTTGTGCATGACAGTATTTTGAATGGTAGTGTCTTGGATGACGGTGTTCGAGTGAGCGTGTTCTTGCATTGCGCCTTCAAACCAAAAAGAAAAAATACAAAAAACACACAAACGCCAACAAAGTAGCCGATATTGTCGGATAGATGATATAGGCGTCTTGTCGATCGGTGCGTCTAAAGCACATAAAGGTGAGTAAGCTGTTGTACACCACCAGTAATAGGCTGATTAACGTGCCGCTCTTTAAAGAGAGGGTGGTGAGCTGGCTTAGAAACAGAGCGAGTAGGGCGTAATCGATGATGATTAGCCATAAGAACGCCTTTTGTAGTCCGTCTGGCGTTCGGTTTGGTTTTGGCGATATGTGCGGGATAGATTGTCGCATAACATGCCCTACTGACTAGGTACTCAACAAAAAGGGTAACGAGAACAAGGGTGTACTATCAAAATATAGGACACCCTAACAAAGGTGCAAGTTACAGTGCTTGCACCTTGGTGGTGGCGTTTGAAGCGCTGTCCGAGTCAAATCGAATGGTATCGGTTCGAAACACTGGCTGATTGAATTTGGCCTTGTCGCGCGCCTTCTCTAGCTCATTTTTCGATTCATTGTTGGGCGATTGACCAAACAAGGTATTGATGACCTCAGCCGCAGGTGTGGTGAGGATAAACAGTTCGATGCGGCGGTTTTCGCTCGACGAAGGGTCGCTGTGATTCAGTAAAGCGCGATCGGACATACCGGTAACTTGCAATACACGCTGCTCCGGCATACCGCCTGCAGCGAGAGTTTGTCTGGCGACATTGGCACGAGATGAAGAAAGTTCCCAGTTAGATTTGCTGGAGAAGGTTTTACGATACTGAGTCGCATCGGTATGACCACTGATGATCATCGGGTTTTCTACCCGCTCAAAGACAGGTGCTAAAGCCAGCAGCAAGTCTTCAAAGAACGGTGTTAAGGTTGAGCCACCGCGACCAAACATGTTCTGTTTGTAGTCATCTTGCAGCACGATGCGCAGCCCTTGAGGGGTAACGGTAACATCGACATTTCCTTGAGCGTTGATTTGGCGCACCATGTCATTGATGACTTCAGCGAGAGCGGCTAGGCGCTCTTGGGTGTCGAAGGTACCGTCGATAAGTGAATCCGATTCCGGTCCTTCACGATCGCCTTGGAAAAACGAGCTCACTGAGTGCACAGAATCGTGGCGACTGACCACAGATGAGTCCGTGGTCAGGTCGATGGGAGAAATGCTTTTTGCAGTGTCGAACAAGTTGCCGCTGCCTTGGTCAAAGACACTGGCCATTTGCAAATGGGCGACAATCGCTTTGCGCTCTTCTTTGTCGACCACCTGCATGACCCAAAGGACGAGGAATAACGCCATCAAGGCAATCATAAAGTCAGCAAACGCTACCTTCCATGCACCGCCATGAGACACATGATGATGACTGCGACTGGCGCGTTTGAAGACTACTTGCTCATGTTTTTGCATTATCCCTCCTGTTCAGCGAGCCACACCTCCATTTGGTTAAAGGTCGGTTTAATGTCTAGCTGAATGTGCTTGCGGCCAGCGTCAATCGCCAATAGTGTCGGCTTCTTCGCGACGTAGGCCACTAAGGTGGCGCGAGTACAATCGAAAGCGGACATATTGCGTTTAACGCGTTGTGCCATGGCGTTACTTGCTGGGTCTAGGCAGCAGTAACAGCCGAAAATACCGATAAATGTGCCTACTAGAGCAGCGGCAACGTGATAGCCAATCATGGCAATCGAACCATCAATAGCGGACATGGTGATGATGATGCCGCCTACGGCCGCTAAAATACCAAAGCCAGGCATGGCTTCTGCGGTGCGCTGCATGGAGCGAGCAGGCTGCATATAGTCAGCCTCAATCGCTTCAATCTCTTGCTCTAGTAGTCCCTCTAACTCATGAGGCGACATTTGTCCCATTGCCATTAAACGTAAATTGTCGGTAATGAAAGAAACTAAGCGATAATCACGACTTACACGCGGATAACGCGCAAAAATATCGCTCTGCTCTGGGTTTTCGATGTGCTTATCCAGCGCCTTAAAGCCACCACTGCGCACGGTTTCTAGCAAGACTTGTAGCAGCGCCATCAGTTCCATGTAGAACTCGCGCTCATCTTTAGGAGGGGAGATGATGCCTCGCAGCTGACTGCGCATCTCTTTAAGCACTTGAGGTGGGTTACCTATAATAAGGGAACCGATGGTGGCACCGATGATGATCAGCATTTCCGCCGGCTGCCAAATGGCCATCAGACTGCCCCCGGCCCAGACGTAACCGCCGAAGACACACATCAAAATGATGATTGCGCCAGTAAACTTTTGCATAGTGGACTCCTAAGAAGACAGTAATTGGTTGAGTTGCTTGAGTGCTTGCTTGTGCAGCTGACAAATCCGTGGTGGGGTCAGCTCTAGCACCAGAGCAATCTCGTGTAAGTTCAAATCGTGTTGGTAGAACAGCGTCAGCAGTAGCTGTTCGCGTTTGGGGAGTTGGCTAAGTGCCTTCTCAAGACTGCGGCGGATATGTTCGTGGTTCATGCCATCGCAACCAGACTCGACAGCACCCTCAAGGCCGCTTTCAATCAACTGATCTAGGCTTTGCATTTCTGCGGCCATGGTCGCATTAAGCCGGGTATGATAATCCTGCTGTGTGGTGCCGAGGGCTTTGATGATCTCTTGTTCGGTGGGCGTGCGGCGCAGGCGCTTGGTTAAATCACGCGTCACATCATTGAGCTCATGGGCCTCTTGACGAGTTTTGCGTGAACGCCAGTCAAGTCGGCGCAGCTCATCCAAAATAGAGCCGCGAATGCGGCATACGGCAAACGCCGGAAAGTTAGGGTCATCGATGTTGCCATAGCGGCGACCAGCCTCAAGTAGGCCAATCAGGCCGATTTGCTGCATGTCTTCGATGCTGCAATGGGTTGTGGCATGGTTGCGCAACTGATTAACCACCCGCTTGACCAATATTTGATGTTGGCTAAGCAGGCGATTCTCATCGATGCGCGTAGCGCTTGATGTGACATCTTCGGCGACGCCGTAGCTGTCTGAGTGATTCATATCCAGCATAGTCGCTCCTACTGAATAACAAATTTCGTCAGCAGAACATCGTCAATATCTCGGTTTAAGTGGGTATCGGCGTAGGCCGTCATCACCGAGGCTTTCACCTCCCGCTGAAGCTGCTCTAAGGCGTCTGCGCCATGCAGATCTTCATAACGTTTTTGGCTGAACAGATTGAGCATCGCGTGTCTGACCTTTGGCATGTAGTCGTTGGCAAACTCAAAGCGTTCGATATGACGCGTTTCCAGCGCCAGCTCTAGCATCACAAAGTGGGTTTGCTTTTTGCCGCGCACGCTAACAATCACATTGTCGAGAGCGTGAAACTTCGGCTCAGTGCTTGCGTCAGGCTGAGACTCTAAAAATGAAAACTGACCATCACTGACCGTTGTAGATGAGTTGAGGTACCACATTGCCCCCGCAACCGTGCCACCAGAGACGAGAGCACTGGTCACAACGCAAGTGGCAAAGAGTGAAAGAAACTGTTTTTTATTCATGCTGTATTCCTAAAGCGATCACACTTGGGTACTAAGCCAGTGTTCATCCGTGGAGAAGGCCGTGGCGTTATTGCTGCCAGACTCATGGCGCTCATTGGCAAAAATGGTTGAGCCTTGCTCGCGGTTTGGTTGGCCGTTGGACTCTTGTTTGTCGCCGCCACCAATTTGCACATCAACGTGCATCAAACTTTGGTTTTGTAGCTCGGCGCGCAGGCGTTCTGACACTTGAACCAAGGCTTCTCGTGTGGCGGCAACGTTGGCATTGAGCTGAACGCTGAGTTTGTCGCCTTCGACACGCACCATAAGATCCAGTTTGCCAAGATCGGGCGGATCCAATCTGATCCGTGCTTCTTGAAGATTTTGCTGCGCTTGCAGCGTGACTCGATCATTGAGTACTTGTAGCATCTGTTCGCCCCACTTTCCTGCTTGCGGGTCGATGCGAACCGGCGCCCATTCCGTCGTTGCAGTGGCTGTGTTTACTGTGGTCGTTGGGTTAACAGAAGGCGCTCCCGCTTGTGAGCCAGTAGGCAAAGCAGCTGCGCCGTTTTGTGTTTGATTAGCACTGAGCAGACTGGCGATATCGGTGGCCAGTGATTTCCCGCCGAGCTCGGTTTGAGTTGCCGATGTCTGTAACAAGCCTGCCTGCAGAGCGGCTTCTTTTGCTGTGTTCTGAGTCGCGTTATTGGCAAGGTGAGGATTGACTTCACCTGCGCTGCGCAGTGAACCGGTAAGTTGCGCCAACATAGGGCTAGTGAACTTTGAGAGTTCTCCGCCATCTAACGCAATATTACTTGCTCCAGCAGAGCCGAACGACTGCGCTGGTGGGGTGACATACTGCGTTAATAGCGCATCATCGGTGAGAACATTTTCTGCTAAAGCCTCACCCAATAAAGATGCGGGTGTGGCCTCTTTGTCCGAGGTTGATTTAGGCGAGAGCAGCGAGCCAAAGCCGCGAACAATAGGCAGACCACTATCCTTACTGTCTAGTGCTTGGCTAACAGAAGCTTGCCCACCAACTTGTCCCTGTTTTGTGGCAGACGCGCTGCCAATGTGATTAGTCACTAGCATATGGTTACTCCAAACTCATCGCCAGCTGATAGGCCAAGGCGCGCTCTTTCTCCGCCTCACAGCTATCTAGCTTCCGCTTCAGCTTACTGGTCGCCACCGACAGTGCCTCGTAGGCGCTCAAATGCGCCTGTCGAGCACGCTCAATTTCCGGCGCTAAACGTGGGTCTTTAAGGAAAGGTCTATGGGTGTCCAAAAGCTCACGAAGCTGACCATCGTAGCGTTTGAGTGACTGCCAATCCTCGGTTTTGGCCGCCACCGTCATGCATTGGCTGAGGTGGCGAAACCGCTCGGGTGATACCTTATGCGTGTTTACCAAAGTTCTCCCATCCTTCTTTTATGTTGGTCATGACGGTTTCGACATTTTCCAATTTGTCGACATCATTATTAATACTCGCTTGATACAGCTCTGCCTGGCAAAAGTCATAGAGTTGGTGCAAGTTAGCCGCGATTTCACCGCCATTCTCGTCATCAAGAGCACTATCCAGGCCCACCAGAATATTCATGCACTTGGTGATGCCTTGACCTTTTTGCTCTAAGCGTCCGGCAGTTATGTGGCCGCGTACACGTTCGATTTCATTCAAAAGACCATCAATAAGCATGACCACCAATTGGTGTGGGTTAGCCGCCGCCGCTTGCGCGTCAAGATCGACTTGTTGGTATGAGTCGTAACCAGAATCCATTAACATCAGTGTTCTCCTTACATTAACCAAACATGCTCATGGTTTGGTTCATTTGCGTCATTATGGTGTTCATTTGAGTAAATTGTGCGAGGTAGCGGTTGTAGGCCATGTCGTATTTTCGATCGAGACCTGCAAGCTTGTCGTCAATGCGATCTATGTTCTTCTCAAGAGAGTCTTTTCGAGTTTTAAATAGGCCTGTTGTGGACTTGAGGAATGGTTCGGCGACAGCGTCTAACGAGTCAAGTAGCATGTCGGTACCGTTAAACATCTCTTCTAATGCTGCGCTGTTATTTCGCTGAGCTTCAGCAAACTTTTCACTGTCGAGCTCTAATTCACCGGAGGTGTTGAAACTCAGACCTACCTGGCTCAAGCGCATTCCGTTGTGCTCGCCACGCATTATGTTGTTGATTTGACTTTCCAAAGAACGAATTGTCGGGTCACCAGCTAAAATACCTCTTGATGAGTCTTCTCCCCCTGGTTTGGTGTACTCATCGATAGTCGATAGCAATGAGTTGTATGCATCAACCAGCTTATTCATTTGTTCTTTGCTGGCTTCTTCGTCATTGCCGACGGTTAGAGTGATCGGCGCATCTCCAGAGGTCTGTGCTTTGCTGACGGTGAGATCGACACCTTCAATCACATTACTAAAGGTATTGGAGCTGTTGGTCAGTTGAAGGCCGCTGCCTTCTGCACCAAGCCAAATGGTTGCGTCCTTAGCTGCACTAATTTCAGTGACGTTACTAAATGCATCTTCAAACCAGGCTTGCCCAGTACCAGAAGCCGATACGCTGATAGCATTTGCTGCTCCCGTCTCGTTACTTGATAGCATGAAGTGTGTTTGTCCACCTGAACGCACAAGAGTGGCGTTAACACCAGGATTGTCTGCGTGGTTATTGATTGCTTTGGTTAAGTCAGCCATGGTGGCTACGCCATCACCATCGGTATCGACGGTTGATAGGTCGAGACTTAATGTATTGCCATCAATGGTTAAGTCCAGTGTACCCGTGGTAGGAATTTCGGTTGTGCTGTCTAAGTTTGCTTGCATGCCAGTATTTATTTGATGACTGGTCGCTAATTGTTCCACAAAAATTTGGTAGCTACCTGCCAGGGCATTGGCATTGGCGCTGGCGCTCATGAATCCCTCTTGTGACAGCGAGGCGCTGTTTTTGACAATGCTAGAGGTTGAGCTGTTCATTTCAGTGATCGCAGTGCGAAACTCTCGCAGCGCCGATTCAATTTTTCCAAATGCATTGATTTTGTTTTGATAGTTATCAGACTGCATTTGATAACGAGTTTGGAATGGCTGCACATCAAACGTGGCTAAGTTTGTGGCCATCGAAATTGGATCGAATGAACTCATAGGTGCTCCTAAAGTGGTTTAAGCAAATAAAGCAAGGCCTGTGCCAGTGTTTTTGTTGTTTAAATTCAATTGGTTGGTATGAATTTTTGTTTGTTGCGGAAAAGCGTTTTCCTCTCAGGTTTCCGCCAATTCCGACGTCAAAACTTGTGGCTATTACTGAGTAAAGGCGACGCGGTTTGCTAATGATGTTGGCAAGTGAAACAATTTCGGCACCAAGATCGCGTTTTTGTTGTATGTTCAATTACACGCCTGTTGGACAGGGAACATAGTGTTTGGCAGTAATAAAAAAGCCTTCGAAAAACGAAGGCTTATTATCATTGCTAAACTCTGTAAATTAGCGAAGTAGAGACATCGCCATACCAGGAAGCTGGTTAGTTTGTGACAAGATAGTCGTACCCGCTTGCATTAGCATTTGGTTCTTAGTCATGTTCGCTGACTCAACTGCGAAGTCTGCGTCTGTGATACGACCTTTCGATGCTGTTGTATTCTCAACCATGTTGCTTAGGTTAGTGATAGTGTGTTCAAGACGGTTGATGCTCGCACCCATAGATGAACGTGCAGTACCGATAAGTTCTAGTGTGCCATCCGCTTCGCTAAGTGCAGTGATCGCTGCTGTAGCACCAGCTGCTGATGAAATGTCACCTAGCTTGTTGTCACCAACAGCACCGATAGCTGTGTTTAGATCACCAAGTTCAGTTGTTACGTCGATTGCGAGTGTATCTGTTGAACCTTCACCAACTTGCAGCGTTACTGCCGCTTTGCCTAGTGAACCATCTTGAGCTGGGTCAAGTAGCTTTTGGCCACCAAAGTTTGAGTCAGTCATGATTTCAGCTAGCTGGTCGTTTAGCTGACCATATTCAGCGTTAAGCGCGTCACGGTCTTCTTGAGTGTTAGTGCCGTTCGATGCTTGAAGTGCAAGGTCGTTCATGCGGTACATGATGTTCGTTGCTTCGTCTAGTGCACCTTCAGCAGTTTGTAGCATCGAGATGCCATCTTGTGCGTTACGCATTGCTACTGACATGCCGCGAGTTTGCGCTTCTAGACGGCTAGAGATTTGAAGACCTGCTGCGTCGTCTGCTGCTGAGTTGATGCGAAGACCAGTACTTAGGCGCTCCATCGCAGTGTTTAGTAGGTTGTTTGTGCTGTTTAGGTTGTTTTGAGTAACTAGCGAAGCGTAGTTAGTGTGCATTGATAGAGCCATTGTGAATTCTCCTAGATTTGTCTCAATGTGGGACTATCGCCCCGCTCACTAACTAGAGGCGGTTGGTTGATTTTGAAAATTAATTGGAAATAAGAAAAAAAGCTAAGAAATTGAAAAGTAGTGGGAAAGTTGTGATGTTGGTTCAAGGTTGATGGGTAAAATGGTCCTGTGGTCCTGTGGTCCTGTGGTCCTGTGGTCCTCGGGGCTCTTACCACCAAGGACCTAGGGCCGCTCTTACCCTTTCTTTTATCTATTCTTCTACCTGCCTAACAATCGCTTCAATCTCTTCATCGACAAACTCGGTCTTCGCCGACTGATACATGTTGTCGATGCTGGCATCAAGCAGCGCTTGCTGTTTGTCGCGTTCGGCTTGTTCTTGTTCGAGTTGGCTTTGGGCTTCGATTTGTTGATCGGCCAGTTGTTCGGCTTTGGCGCGCTCGCGCTGCTTTTTGCGTATTTCTGCTTTTGGGTCTTCAAAACCTTTGAAGTGCACGGGAATGGGTACATCAGACACATAGCCAAAGTAGTACTTAGCACCGAGCATTTTATATTGCGACAAGGTATTTTGACTGGTGACGCGCCCAGCGACTAAGGTCGCTTTGCGACGTTTGATGTAGCGGATAACTGGTAGTAGCGCTCGCTTCTCATCTTGGTTATCGAGTGAGTTAGAGATCTTTATCGTCTGTGGGTCAAAGGGTGTCAGATACTCTAAGTCATTGATGGGTAAATGCACATCAAAACAAACCTTATGGAAGCGATCTTCAAGTCGTTCCAGCATCGCCTTAGTGGCGGGATTGCTAGCCTCACACGGCGTGAGATATAGGCTAGGGATTAGCATCGACATGGGCTGCTTGAAGTGCTGACCAAGCTGGTCGATAAAATGCTTTCCCTCTGGGCGCAGCATGGTGCAAGCGTTCATGGAAAATACCAGATTGTTGAGTAGGTCTGGATGAAAGGTCTCGAGCTCAAATTGGGTTTGCCTAACCGCCAGATACAGGGCGAATAAGTCGAGCGCTGCACGCACGGTATCTGACATATCGAGCGCGAAAACGCTGAGATCTTTTTTGTCCCCATAACGCAAGGTGATGTATTGATACTCAATCTCGTCACTGCTGCAGTGCCGAATAGGCTGGCACGCATGGCACACTTCGTCGGCCGCCATCAGTTCGGCGAGTTTATGATCGTCGTCGGTGACCGCATTGTCCTCTATCATGCGCAGCACAAAGAGGAACTGGGCCCTATAGCTACTTAAATTATCCAAGGTTTCCTACCACGTTGATTTGTTTGCTTTCAGGGATTTCGTTGTATGACAACACGGCCAATCCCTGTGAGAAGGTGCGGGCATAGCGCGCAATCAGCGGCCTTAGCTGCGGCATCACCAAGAGTATTGGTGCCAATCCTTGCTGCTTTAGCTGCTGTTGTATTAGAGGCAGATTCTGTTGGAACTGACTCAAAATATTCGGTTCAATCGGGAAGCTATCCAGAATCACGTTACCATTCGCTTGCGCTTGATGCAGTGATTGCATAAGCATTTGTTCTAATTCATCGGAAAGGGCGTAAACATTGAGCTCTTTGCGCTGACCTGCGACGAGGTTAACCAGAGTGCGGCGCAATGCACAACGCACGTCCGAGGCTAGCAGGATCGGCTCTTTGGTGTTTTCTGCCGACTCCAACATGGTGTTGGCAATGGTGCGAATGTCTTTTAACGGCACTTGATCGAGCAGCAGTTGCCTGTACACCTTTAACTGCTGTGCTGGGTTTAAAGCTGCACCGAGTGCTTCGGCAAGCTTGGGCGCTTGTTGGGTTAAACGCAGATTCATCGCGTCGACATCGTCGTGAGTAAATAGCTCCGCTAGATGAGACTTCATCACTTTACTGATATGGGTCGCAATCACGGTGGCGTCGTCCACCACTTGATAGCCCATGTTGAGCGCTTTGGCTTTGTCGTTGTGTTCAATCCAAACGGCAGGTAGATGATAAGCAGGGTCACTACCCAAGATACCGTCGACTTCGCCATAGGTTTCTCCCACAGCAATCGCCATGAGGCGGTCTGGCTCGATAAAGCCTTCTTCGATGATCTCACCATTGAGAGCAACGGTGTACTGGTTGGGTTTTAAGCTTAGATTGTCGCGAATGCGGACTTCTGGCAGCAAAAAACCCACTTGCTCTGAAAGGTTTTTTCTTACCCCGCGAATACGCTGCAGCACTGGCGCGCCTTGCTCTTTGTTCACCAGGTGTACCAGACGATAACCGAGCGCGAGCGACAAACTTTGCACATGGGGAATATCATCCCAAGAGAGCGGCAGTTCGTTGTCGTTTTGCATCGCATGGCTGATGGCTTCGACTTCGTCTAGCTGCGGATCATCACTAGGTGCTTTGGATTGCTTCCAGCCCGCAAAGGCTAAAACGGCGGCGAAGGTAAAAAAGGCCAGGTGAGGCATGCCAGGAACAAGGCCAATAATCAGCATGATCGCCGAAACGGTGTACAGCGTGGCTGGCGTTGCTAACAGCTGCTTTTGCATGGTGTCAGCCATGTCGCTGTCACTGTCATTAATGCGCGTCACAATAATGGCAGCTGCGGTTGCGAGCAGTAGCGATGGGATTTGTGCTACCAAGCCATCACCGATGGTCAGCAGGGCGTAGGTTTTAAATGCTTCTGATGCAGGCAGTCCATGCTCAAACACACCGATACTGATACCACCGATGATGTTGATGAACAGGATCATCAGACCCGCTACCGCATCGCCGCGCACAAACTTGGACGCACCATCCATCGAACCGTGGAAATCGGCTTCGTTAGCCACTTCTTTGCGTCGGGTGCGTGCCGCTTCTTGGTCGATAAGACCCGCGTTCAAGTCTGCATCGATCGCCATCTGTTTGCCTGGTAGGGCATCAAGGGTAAAACGCGCCGATACTTCAGAAATACGCTCACCACCTTTGGTGATCACTACAAAGTTAATGATCATCAAGATGACGAAAATTACCATACCGACCACATAGTTGCCGCCGATCACCACTTCACCAAACGCTTGAATCACCTTACCCGCAGCGTCACCACCGTTGTGACCTTCAAGCAAGACAATACGGGTTGAGGCCACATTGAGCGTCAAACGCATTAAGGTGGCGATCAGCAAGATGGTAGGGAATATGGAGAAATCCAGCGGACGTTTCGCTGTGGTACTGACAAGCAGTACCAAAATCGCCAACACGATGTTGAAGGTAAACAACGCATCCAGCAGCAAAGGTGGCAATGGCAAAATCACCATGGCCAAAATCATCAGCAGAACAATGGGAATGCCGATGTATCCTTTTCCTGAGCGTCTAAGTTGATGAAGACGATTCAACATATGTGTTCCTTTGTTGTTTCGAGCGCGCTAAGCAGGTTAATGCTGCAAGTGCTTAGGGATAGTAAACGACGGTAGCGGCATCGGTTTTTTTCCGCTGCCGCGACGAAATGCTTTGAGTTGCATGACGTAAGTCAGTATGTGCGCCACAGCGATATAGAGCTGACTGGGAATAGCTTGCTCTAACGCAGTGGTATGGTAAATGGCACGGGTCAGTGGTGGTGAGTTAAGTACCTCCACGTTATTTTCTCTGGCGATGCGCTGAATATGCATCGCGGTTTCATCGATGCCTTTAGCGACCACAAACGGCGCTTCCGATAAATCGGTGTCGTATTTTAGGGCGACCGCATAGTGGGTCGGGTTGGTGATCACCACATCGGCTTTGGGCACCGCTTGGTCGATTTTTCGACGGGCGAATTGCTGCTGGATCTGGCGAATACGCTGTTTGACCTCGGGACGACCTTCGTTGTTCTTGTATTCTTCTTTTAATTCTTGTTTGGTCATTTTGAGCTGCTTTAGGTGCTCGTAGCGCTGATAGGGGATATCAATCACCCCGAAAATTAACAGCGCAAAACCCATCAGCAACAGACCTTCAAACAGGATGGTCATGACCATGGTAATGCCTTGGTTTAACGTCAGTTGTTGCATTCCCAGCAATTGAGAGAAGTTGCCGTCAAGATAGGTATAAAGCAGAGCAAAAATCACCGCGACTTTGAGTGAAGATTTCACAAGCTCAACCACAGAACGTGTGGAGAACATGCGCTTAATGCCAGAGAGTGGGTTGAGTTTGCTGAGTTTGGGCTGAATATTGGCCGGGCGGAACATCCAACCACCCAAAATCAAACTGCTGCCAATAGAGGCAATGATGATGACCAAAAACAGAGGCAGCAACAGTTCTATGATGATCGCCAAGCTTTGTCCAAGCTGCTCCAGCATTTGCTGTGGGTTTTCGAGATCGTGTCGTGTCAGCGACATATTGAAGTGAAATACGCCAGAGATGTGCTCCCAAATCCAAGGTAGCTGGCTGTAAAAAAACATCGCCACGATGAGAAAGAGTACCGCAGTGGTGAATTCCTTGGCACGGGGGATCTGACCCTCTTGCCTCGCCTTTTTGACCTTCTGGGGCGAGGCTTTTTCGGTTTTGTCCTGACTCGACTGCTCACTCATGCGCCGCCCACCATAAATTGATTCAGATGCGAAAGTGTCTCGTGCACTAGGGCGGTGTAGCGACTTGGGATACCGCTTACCGTGATCAAAATACTAAACAGACCCAGTAACATGGTCATAGGAAAACCAAGCGCATAAACATTTAAACTTGGCGCCGCGCGGTTCATCACACCAAAACTGATGTTGGCAAGCAGCATAGAGACAATCGCGGGTAGCGCCAGTGCCAGTGCTGAGGCAAACATCCAACCAAACAGGGACACCAGATTATCGAGTGATAATATCGATAGCCCAGAGCCCACTGGCCATACGATAAAACTTTGCACCAGAATATCGATCACCAAAAGATGGCCTTCGAGCGCCAGAAACAGCAAGGTACATAACAGCAGAAAGATGCGACCGAGGATCGCCACCGACAAGCCATTGACCGGATCGTTCATGATGGCCATGCCCAGACCCATTTGCAGTGACACAATCTGGCCTAGCATAGTGAAGATATTGAAAAAAAGGTGCAGGATAAGGCCAAAGAACACGCCCCACATGGCTTGCTCAAAGGCGAGAAACAGCGACGTCATCGAGAATAAGTCTACAGCGGGCATCGCTGGCATCAGTGGCGCAGTGATCACCACAATGGATAGGGCGAGCAGCGCTCGCACCCATACCGGAATTAACGCATCGCCGAAAAATGGCATGGCCAAAAAAGCAGCCCCAATCCTGAAAAAGGGCCACCATAATTGGCCGAGCCATTGTGAAATTTCGGCGAACGTAATCTGCATCAACCAATCATCCCAGGAATGTTGTGGAACAAGTAGTCGAATAATTCCATCAGTTTTCTTAGCATCCAGTGACCTGCGAAGATCACCATTAGCAAGGTAGCCAGTAGTTTAGGCAAGAAGCTTAGCGTCTGCTCTTGGATTTGTGTCGCGGCCTGAAATACCGCAATCACTAAACCAACCAAAAGACCTGGTACCACGAGCACCATCACCATAGTGATGATGAGCCAAACAGCATTGGAGAACAGCGCGACGGTCATTTCAGGAGTCATAGCGTGTCCTTAACCAGTGCTGAAGCTGGCAGAAAGTGTGCCTACCGTCATCGCCCAGCCGTCTACCAATACGAACACCACCAGTTTAAACGGCAGTGACACAATCAGCGGTGATAGCATCATCATACCCATAGCCATCAAGACACTGGCGACCACTAAGTCGATGATCAAAAACGGAATAAACAGCATAAAACCAATCTGAAATGCGGTTTTTAGCTCACTGATGACAAATGCTGGAAGTACAATTGCAAACGAGATGTCGTCGACATTGGAGTCAACAGGCTCATTGGCAATACGCAGCATTTGTTCCAGAGAATTGCGCTGAGTCTGTGCCAGCATAAAGTGACGAACCGGCTTCTCGGCGGTTGAGAACGCTTGCATCAAGGTGATTTCACCTTGGTCGTACGGCAAAAAGGCGTTCTCATAAATATCACTCCACACTGGGCGCATGATGAGAATGCTTAAACACAAAGCAATACCAATCAACACTCGATTCGGCGGACTTTGCTGCAAGCCGAGGGCTTGACGCAAAATGGCCAATACCACAATGATGCGCGTGAAGCTGGTGGCCATGAGTATGAATGCAGGCAAAAAGCTCAGCGCCGTCATCAGCAGCAAGATTTGCAGCTTAACGCTGTACTCTTGCTCAGACTGACCATCGTTGACAGTCAAAAAAGTCAGTCCATTCTCAGCCCAAGCAGGCTGGCTACTGAGTAACAGTAGTACGCCAACCACAAGGAACGAGGTGAGTGTGCGCCATCTCGATGTAGGAATTGTCTGAGCGCTTAAACTCAACATGCGCGGCTACTTACCCATAGAGGTGAGAGCGGATTCCACCACGTCGATAAGGCGTAGGCCATATTTATCATTGACGACCACGACTTCAGCGTGTCCCATCAGGGAGCCATTCACTTTCACGTCCAGTGGTTCACCGTTGAGCTTATCCAACTCAATAATGCTGCCTTCTCCCGCAGTCATCAGATCGCCAAGGGCAATCTCTTTACTGGCGACTTCCAGCGTTACGGTAACGGGAATGTTTTTGAAAAAATCCAGATTGCGTGTCGCGGTGTTCGGCGCGGCAGCAACAGGCGTATCGGTATCGAAATCTTCCAGCTCAAAATCATCAAACTGTAAGTCGTTGCTATCGAAAGCCGTCTGATCTAGCGATTCGCTCATCGGTGGGTTTCCTTATCTTCGTTTAAAATCAGTACCAGTTGGCCGTCTTGTTCGGCGACACGACCCGTAAATAGCGTTTGTTTGCCGATGTTAACCGGGGCGTGGTTGAGTAATTCAATCGGTAGAATGTCATCTGGTTTAAGTTCAAGGACTTGGGTTAGTGGCATGACATTCTTGCTGAGTTGCACATTCAGTTTGACTGGCGTGGTGTGCAGTGCCTGACAAAATTCACTGGCCAGTTCTGGGTTGGCCGTCAGTTCGAGTTCACTGACTAAGGTTTGAATCAAATCGCCATCCAGCACCATAGTGAGTGGCGCCTGCTTGTCCTGCATGTAAATGGTCAAGGTAGCGATGATGCCAATGCCCGCTAAGGCTTCTAACTCTTGTGCTTGCCAAGAGTCGTTGGGTGCAATCCAACTGGCTACATGTTTACTTACACGCTGCAACAGACGAACGTCACTATTGGTGAGCTCGGCTTGGCTGCGCTCTATCCCTGCACCATAAAACTCATCAGAGAGTCGCATTAACATCATTGGCTCAACGGCCACATACAGCGCGCCTTTCTCTGCGTGTTTTTGCGCCGCGCAATTGCGGCTATCAAGTAGATTGGGGCCCAGCGTGCTCAGTTGAATGTCCGTCAACTCGACATGAACCGTTGGTATTTTTAACCAAGCTTGAAGCTCATTAGTTAAATATTGCTGTGAACTATTAATAATCGATTCAAGCTTATTTTTGACGATATGAATAGGCTTGCCTAATAATTCAACATTTAGTGCTTGAACAGAATCCGGTGTGGTTACAATTTGTTCATCCATATTCATCTTAAATCTCTTGACTGATTTACCTGTTGTAAATGACTCGCTAATTGGTGTTTACAATGTCATTTTTCGTCAGTCTACTCTGGTTTTTTTAGTTGTTTTTAGCCCTCGAATGTAAATCTGTGAACTTGGTTCATATGTTTGTTATCACTTAATAAACCATCTTTAAATATAAAATAAATGCAGGTAGCTTACTTCAATAATAATTATATCTAGGCGTTTAATTCGCCAGCTAAATAGCCTGCATACCGCAGTGGCTATCAGTGTCAGAATGAGTAATTTACCTAAATTTATGTTTTATAAGCATTTGATAACCTGTTTTTGATTGGCTTTGCTTATATGATACTAGGTTTGTATATGTCAGTAACATAATCGTTAAGTGGATGGCAATATGAATTCTCCGGCAGGAAAAAATACAATCTCCTTATTATTGACAAAGTTGACTAAGTCAAAGGCTTGTAAAATACATTCCCATGGCAAGCTTGTTAATAAATTGTTCTCGTTATTGGTTATTAATGGCTTTATTTTTGGGACTAACCTCTCATTTAGCGCTGAAGTCAATATACCTATGGATTTGGTTAATTGGCAGGCCAAAGATGGTGAATTTGAGTGTCGGCTTGAACACCAGTTGCCAAATAATATGGGGAAGTTTTACTTCCACGCGGAACCTAATAGTCCGCTTGCGGCAGTACTTAATTTACCCAATAAACCGATTCAACAAGCTGAGCTGTTTCAATTAACGGCTCCTTGGCATTCTCCAGCCCAGCACAGCATGGTCGACAGAGCGGCAAAAACGACCAAAGGCTTTGCTATTTTTGATGTCGGAATTGAACCTCTGCTTGCAGCCGTCAGCAAGGGCGCTTGGCTAAGAGTCAGTGCGATGTCGGACGTACAAACGCACAGCGACGCCTATGTATTGCCATCGACGAGTATTGAATCTGCGTTTGTCGACTTTAATGCCTGCCGCGTGGCGTTGCCAGAAATGAGCTATCAGCAAGCACGCGATATGGTACTGAATTTTGAATTTGGCCAGCGTGTGGTATCGAGTGAGCAACGCCGCACATTGGCGTCATTGGTGAGCTACCTTAATGCCGACCAAAGCGTGTCTCGAGTGTTGGTCGATGGACATACCGACAATGTCGGCAGCACGACCAGCAACTTACAGATGTCTCGAGTACGAGCCGATGATGTGGCGAGTACGTTGATGGAGCTTGGGGCTCCTAAGTCACTTATTGAAGTGCGTGCCCATGGTGCTCGTTACCCAGTAAGCACCAACGCGACCGAATTTGGTCAAGCGAAAAACCGCCGCGTTACCGTGCGCGTAGTCAGACACGATTCTTCACAATCAGCGTCTTCAATGGATAAGAAGACGGAGGTGCAATAAATGCCAACTCAGCAAATGCATAAGGATATTCTCTTCGTTGAGCCTTGCGATATTAATGCCGCGCCAATCATCGACTTGCTGACAGAGCAGGGCTTTACCGTCACGCATGTGAAAACAGGACGTGCGGCACTGCTTCAAGATAAAGCGACCATCAGTTTGATCAGCTCAGCCCTGCCAGATATGAGCGCCCGTGAATGGATCGCTTGTCATCAACGTAAAGCCAATCCGGGTGTAGCGATTGCCATTGTTGAACAAGACCAAGGTATCTTGGCTGCGGAAGCAATGAAAGCGGGGGCGACGGATTACCTGCTACGCCCCTTTGAAGGCACTCAGTTACTGAGCTTGATTCAGCGTGTTGAAGCGCTGGAAAAACCAATGGCTAACATCGTGGCCGAATCATGGCGCAGTAAGCAAGTATTGCAATTGGCTCATCGTGCTGCGTGCACCAGTGCCAGTGTTTTGATCACTGGCGAATCTGGTACTGGCAAAGAAGTCTTAGCACGTTATGTTCACGATCAGTCGCCGCGCGGCAATCAGCCATTTGTCGCAGTGAACTGTGCTGCTATTCCTGAATCCATGCTGGAAGCCGTGCTATTTGGTCACGTTAAAGGTGCGTTTACCGGCGCGACGGGATCGCAATCAGGTAAGTTTGAAGAGGCCAATGGTGGCACGATCTTGCTCGATGAAATTGGTGAAATGTCGCCAGCGGTGCAAGCAAAGCTATTGCGTGTGCTGCAAGAGCGAGAGGTTGAGCGTGTTGGCAGTCATAAAGCGATTGCTTTGGACATTCGCGTGATTGCCGCGACCAACAAAGATCTGCGTGAAGAAGTGCGCAAAGGCCAATTCAGAGAAGATCTCTATTACCGTCTAGATGTGTTACCGCTGCACTGGCCACCATTGCGCGATCGCAAGGAAGACATTTTGCCGATCAGCCAGTTCTTCATCAACAAATACAAAGAGCACAGTAATTGTCATTTATCGGCTGACGCCGAGCAGGCGCTGTGTCACTACCACTGGCCAGGAAACATCCGTGAGCTAGAAAATGTCATTCAGCGTGCTTTGGTGATGCGCCATGGCGACTATATCACCGCGCACGATCTCATGTTGCCAGTTGAGTTGCCAACGGCGAGCTCAGCGATGCAGCGCGCCTACGCCATGGGAGACAGTGGCAAGGGGCACGTGGAAGTGAAAAAACAAGCCGAGTTTCAGTTTATTCTCGAAAAGTTGCGCCAATTTGGCGGTAACAGAACTAAAACGGCGGACGCTCTTGGGGTAACCACACGCGCACTGCGTTATAAGCTCGCAGCAATGCGTGAGCAAGGAATTGATTTACAGTCAGCCATCGGCTCGGCTGCATAAAGGAGAACTTAGATGGCGATGCAACCAATCAATAATGCCGTATCTGCAGAGCAGTTGATGCTGACGAAGATGCAGGCGATGCAGCAACATGTGCAGCCTGATTTTATGGTGACCAATAACCCAATGGATACCCAAAAGGTTAATCCACCATTGGCGTTTTCTGGGGCAATGAAGAATGTCCTCGATATGGTCAATGAACATCAATCGCTGGCATCGAAAAAAATGACCGCGGTAGAAACCGGTCAGAGCGATGATTTGGTGGGGGCGATGATCGCCAGCCAAAAAGCCAGTTTGTCGTTTTCGGCATTAATGCAGGTGCGCAATAAAGTGGTTGCGTCGTTCGAAGATGTGATGAAGATGCCGGTGTAACCCATGTCAGAATTAGCACCTCAAACGGCAGCAATGCCAGGCCCTATTGATGTCGCGCCGAAGTCGACATCCAAAACGGATGACGTTCAAGTCAAATTGAAGAAGCTGTGGTCGAGTTCGCAGCGTAACCTCGTACTTTCTGCTGTCTTAGCGGCGATTGTTGCTGCCATTATTGTGGTCGCATTATGGAGTTCGTCTCAGAGTTATCGTCCACTGTACAGTCAGCAAGAGCGTTTTGATATTGGTGAAATCGTTTCAGTCTTGGAGTCAGAAGGCATTGCTTATCGTCTGCAAGAACAGAACGGTCAAGTACTGGTTGCAGAAGGCCAAGTCGCGAAAATTCGTATGCTACTGGCAGCAAAAGGCGTTAAAGCGCAGCTGCCTACTGGCCTAGACTCACTCAAAGAAGACAGCTCGCTCGGTACCAGTCAATTCATGGAAAACGCACGCTATCGTCATGGTTTGGAAGGGGAGTTGGTTCGCACCATCATTTCTCTTAATGCCATTTCCAATGCTCGCGTGCACCTAGCTATCCCAAGACAAACCCTGTTTGTGCGCCAACAAGGTGAAGATCCTTCGGCGTCGGTGATGATCGAGCTAAAACCGGGTGAAGATCTCAAGCCGGATCAAGTGGAAGCGATCATCAACTTGGTGGTCGGCAGTGTGACGGGCATGAAGTCAGAGTCGGTCTCTGTCATCGACCAATATGGTCGTCTGCTCAGTGCTGACGTTGCCTCAGCGGCAACGGGTAAGGTCAATGCAAAATATCTGGAATATCAAAAGAACGTTGAGAAACAGATCATTCAGCGTGCAGCAGACATGCTGACGCCGATTGTGGGCCCGAGTAATTTCCGTGTGCAAGTGGCGGCGGATATGGACTTTAGCCAAGTTGAAGAGACCAAAGAAATTCTCGATTCCAACCCTGTGGTGCGTAACGAGCACAGCATTCACAACAACACGGTCGATAAGATTGCCCTTGGTATTCCGGGCTCTTTGAGTAATCAACCGCCAGTCACGGGTGAGGTGCCAACCAACGACAGTCAAAATACCAACGCACGTAGTGAGCTGAATCGTCAGTACGCGGTCGGCAGCTCCATTCGTCGCACTCAGTATCAGCAAGGTCAAATCGATAAGTTAAGTGTTTCTGTGCTACTTAACGAAACCGCGGCACCAAATGGTACGGCGTGGACACCGGCTGAGCGTGCACAAATCTCTACCATGATCACCGATGCAGTGGGCATCTCTACCGAGCGTGGCGATAGTTTGAGTTTGATGAGCTTTAACTTTACGCCGATTGAAATTGAAGCGCCGCCAGCAATGCCGTGGTGGCAAGATCCTACGGTTCAACAGCCATTGCGTTACGTGATTGGCGGTATGCTCGGTATGGCGATGATTTTCTTTGTGTTGCGTCCACTGATCATGCATTTAACGGGCGCGGACAAGCGTGGTCATGAACTGGAATTTGCTGAACCACAGGAAGAAGAGTACCAAGAAAACATTCAAACCCGTGAAGAGCGTGAGCGCGAAGAGCGCCTCAACCGCAAACTTAGTGAGCGCGGTATTGAATCCACTTCTTCTGGATTGGATGCAAGCAGCGACATGCTACCACCACCGGGATCACCGCTGGAACTGCAATTGAAACATCTACAACTTATCGCGACCGAAGAGCCGGAGCGCGTGGCCGAAGTCCTTAAACAATGGGTAAACGTCAATGAAAACAGCACAGTCAACGCCAGCAACGCTTAGTCACGTCGAACGCACGGCATTGGTGCTGCTCGGTATGGGCGAAGATGCCGCCGCACAGGTATTACGTCATTTCTCTCGTGATGAGACGCAGCGCGTCACTAAAGCCATGGCAAAGCTCAGTGGCATTAAAAGCGACAGTGCTAAGCGTGTCATTCAACACTTCTTTGACGATTTTAGACAGCACAGTGGTATTCGTGGTGCGTCCAAAGAGTATTTGTCGAATACGTTGCGTAAAGCATTGGGTAACGATCTGGCGAAAGGTCTGCTTAATAACCTCTACGGTGATGAAATTCGCAATAACATGCAGCGACTGCAATGGGTTGAGGCTGAAGTGTTAGCACGCTTTGTGGCGAATGAGCACCCGCAGATGCAAGCCATTTTCCTAGCGTACTTGCCGCCAGAAACGTCTTCGCAAGTGCTGAATCACTTGCCATCGGACTATCACGATGAGTTGCTGTACCGAATCGCAACTTTGCAAGATATCGACCATCAGGTAGTGGGCGATCTTAATGAACTGATTGAACGCTGCATCGAGCAAGTCTCGGTGAGTCAAAGTGCGCCGATGTCGGGGGTTAAACAGGTGGCTGACATCATCAACCGCTTCTCCGGTGATCGCGCCATGTTGATGGAAATGCTCAAGCTGCATGACGAACAGGTCGTGAGCGAAATCGAAGAAAACATGTTCGACTTCATGGTGCTTGGCAGACAGCGCGAAGACACCATGGATGCCTTGGTACAGCAAGTGCCAGTTGAGCTTTGGTCTGTGGCGCTGAAAGGAGCAGAGATTACCTTACAGCAAGCCATTAAAGCCTCGATGCCTCAGCGTATGGTGAAAGCACTTGAGGATGACATGCAATTGCGTGGTGCCGTGCCATTGAGTGCGGTAGAGCGTGCACGCAACGAAATTATGCAGATCATTAAAGAAATGTCGGAAGCCGGTGAGATTGAACTCACTCTGTATCAAGAGCAGACGGTGGAGTAATCATGACGCGCAGCAAAGCATTCAAATTGCCAGCAACAGGTTATCGTCAGCACCGCTTTCCTCCGGTTGCACAACCTTCAGCCAGTGAGGAGCTGGCGGCGGACCTTAACTGGGATGACGCTCCAACGCAGATGGATATTCAACAGCGATTGGAAGAAGGTTTTCAGCAAGGCCTTGAACGTGGTCATCGTGAAGGATTTAACCAAGGTGTTGAGCAAGGCAAGCAGCAAGGGATGACAGAAGGCCAAAAAGAGGGCTTTCAGCAAGGCTTTGTCTCTGGTGAGCAAGCCGGTAAGCAGACCTATTTAGACGCCGTCAAACCGGTGAACGATATTTATGTGGCGCTTTCGCGCTGGCAAGAGGAGAAAGAGCAGCAGCAAAGACATGTGATTTGTGAGTTGGTGCAAAAGGTTGCCCAGCAAGTGATCCGCGCTGAACTGACTCTGATGCCGCAGCAAATACTTGCCTTGGTGGATGAAACACTGGAAGCGATGCCGGGTAAATCGGAAAAGGTCACTGTGTACCTAAACCCGCAAGATCTGGAACGTATTACTGATATTAACCCTGAGCTGGCGGCTGGCTGGAAGTTGGTTGCGAAAGCAGAGCTTCCTGTGGGTGGTTGTCATTTGGTTACCGATGAAGCCGAAGCAGATGCCAGCTGTGATTCTCGCCTAGAAACCTGCATGGATGCGGTTAAAGAGCACCTATTGGATGAAGTCATTGCCAATGACGCTGAGGAACGCGATGTCTAACTTTTCGCCACTTCTCAATGATCGCCTGCATGATGCAATTGCATCGTTGAGCACGATCCCAGTCGCGCGAGTGACGGGACGTTTGGTAAAAGTGAATGGCCTGATGCTGCAAGCGGTAGGTTGCCGATTTAAGCTTGAACAGCGTTGCTTAGTGGAAACCGACGAAGGTGACATGATTGAGGCGCAGGTGGTGGGATTTGACCATAACATTGCCTATCTGATGCCTATACGTCGACTGGGTGGCCTGTTTGCAGGTGCCAAAGTGGTGCCGCTCGATGGTGACAGTTCGGTCAACCTAGGTAACCACTGGTTGGGACGCGTCGTCAACGGGCTGGGTGAAGCGCTCGATGATGGCAATAAACTCAAAGGCGGCGAGCGAGTTTCTCTAGAACCCAACCCGATCAACCCTTTAAAAAGACGTCCGGTGGATACGCCATTGGATGTGGGCGTGCGCGCCATTAATGGTCTATTAACGGTTGGTAAAGGCCAGCGCATTGGTTTGATGGCGGGCAGTGGCGTCGGTAAAAGTGTGTTGATGGGGATGATTACCCAGAACACAGAAGCGGATGTGATCGTCGTTGGCTTGATAGGTGAGCGTGGTCGTGAGGTACGCGAATTTATCGAGCGTAACTTAACGGAAGAGATGCGCCGTAAAGCGATCATCATTGCTGCCCCAGCCGATGAGTCACCGTTAATGAGATTGCGAGCCACGCAGCTTTGTCATCGCGTGGCCGAGTATTTTCGCGACAAAGGCAACGATGTTTTGCTTATGATGGACTCGCTAACCCGCTATGCCATGGCACAGCGTGAAATTGCCTTAGCGCTTGGCGAGCCGCCCGCCTCGAGAGGGTATCCACCCTCGGTATTTAGCGTGTTGCCGCAGCTATTAGAGCGCGCAGGGAACAGTGAACACCCCGATGGCAGCTTAACGGCTATTTATACGGTGCTGGCAGAAGGTGACGACCAGCAAGATCCGGTGGTCGATTCGGCGCGAGCCATCTTAGATGGGCACGTGGTGCTTTCTCGCCAACTGGCAGAGCAAGGTCATTACCCTGCGATTGATATTAATGCCTCGATTAGCCGCTGTATGTCGGGCTGTACCCCACAAGCTCACTCGACGATCGCCAACCAATTCAGACAGTTGTACTCGAGCTACTTGCAGGTGAAAGAGCTGCTGCCTCTGGGGGGTTATCAACCAGGCCAAGATCCCGAACTCGACCGTGCCGTGGCCATGCACCCGCAACTGAAAGGCTACCTTTTGCAAGATGCCAACCAAGCGGTGAACCTCACGAGTAGTTTGACCGAGCTGGCGACGCTGTTTCAAGCTCAACCCAGCGCTTAATTAAGTACCTTAACTCAGGTGACAAGGAACGTATGCCATGGAAAGTAAGATTCGTGCCGTCGGTAAGATGACTCAATTTGAAGAGCTTAGGCGTGATCAAATTGGCGCTCAGCTAGAGTCGATGCGTCATCAAAGTGAGCACTTAAGTCAGCAATTGGTGGCATTGTCGGAGCTCAAAGCGCGTAACTTTCATGGGGCGATCAAAACCTGCAGTGTCGGGTTGATGAATCTCAACTTAGCGGATCAAATGCTGCAAAAAATGCTCGTGCATCACCAACATGAGCAGGCGGTGATGGAAGCGCAGTGTCAGTCGGTACAAAAGCAGTTGCAACAAAAAGCGGCGCGAGTGCAAGGCTTAGAGCAGGTGCTAGAGCGCTGGAACAAAAAACAGAACTACGAAAAAGCCAAGCGTGAGCAAAAGCTTATCGAAGACATTATCAACGCCCGTTTCAAGCGCCGTGACCTGTAAATATCTGGACATTTATCCAGTATAAATTACCATTAGCGTAAGAGTTTCGGCTGATGGCAAGCACACCATGCAATGGATTATTGATAATCAAACCCTCCTACTTTCAATCACATCACTAGGCTCTGTGGTCGGTTTTTCTGCCGCCGCAGTACTGCATTTTAAATCTCGTCAGTTGCAAGCTTTGGCAGAGCACAAAGCGGAGTTAGAAGCCTCTGCACTAGAGCAGCAGATCGAGCGTCTGAAAACCGAATTACAAGAAGCGAAACAAGAGCTTGATGAGCTCGATGATGAGCGAGATAAATCGGCGTTTGAACTCAAGCAAGCGCACGGTAAGGTGATGGCGGCGATGGAGAAGCTGCGCTATTTCGATGCGGTGAAGCAAGAGCGTCAGCAATACGCCAGCGAGCTTGAGCAAGTGAAGCAGCAGCGTGCGCAATCGGAAGCTCAGTTACGTGAGCAGCTTGCTACCTATCAGCAGCAGCAACGCTCAGACAGTGAAAAGCTGGAGCTATTACAACAGTCGGAGCTGCGCTTAAAGGAGCAGTTTGAACGTCTCGCTAATCAGGTATTTGAAGCCAAAACCGCCAAAGTCGACGTGCAAAACCGCCAAAGCTTGGAAGGTATTTTAACCCCTCTCAAAGAGCAGCTTGAAGGCTTTAAAAAGCAAGTGAACGACAGCTTTAGCCAAGAAGCCAAAGAGCGCCATACCCTAGTGCATGAACTTAAGAACTTGCAGCGCCTGAACGATCAGATGACCAAAGAGGCGATGAACCTGACTCAGGCATTGAAAGGGGACAACAAGCAGCAAGGCAACTGGGGTGAGGTGGTACTTGCTCGCGTACTTGCGGAATCGGGATTGCGTGAAGGCCATGAGTATCAAACTCAAGTGAGTCTGCAAAATGAAGCGGGCAAGCGTTATCAGCCTGATGTGATTGTTCACTTACCTCAAGAAAAGCAGGTGGTGATTGACTCGAAAATGGTGCTGGTGGCGTATGAACGCTATTTCAACGCTGAAACTGATGCCGAGCGTGATCGCGCCCTAAGTGACCACTTACTGGCGCTGCGTAATCACATTCGTGGTTTGTCGCAAAAAGATTACCATCAGCTTAAAGGTATTCGCTCGCTGGATTACGTACTGATGTTTATCCCGGTCGAGCCAGCGTTCCAAGTGGCGATTCAGGCTGACCCAAACTTGGTGAAAGAAGCGATGGAAAGCAACATCATTCTCGTCAGCCCAACCACACTGTTGGTGGCGCTGCGCACCATTGATAATCTATGGCGCAATGACCGACAAAACCAAAATGCTCAGGTTATCGCTGACAAGGCCAGCAAGCTTTACGACAAATTAAGATTGTTTGTGGATGACATGGAAGGGCTTGGCGGCGCGCTTGATAAAGCTAACCAAAGCTACCAAGGTGCGATGAATAAGTTAGCCACGGGACGCGGCAATGCGATTCGTCAGGCAGAAAGCTTTAAACAGCTTGGCGTTGAGGTAAAACGCTCGATTTCTCCTTCGCTCACAGAAATCGCACAAAATGATGCACTGGTGGAAAGACAACCAGACATGGATAAAGTAAACTGACCGCTTGCGGCGACAGAGACGTAACGCTGCCCAAGAGGAAGAATAATGACGGAAAGTACTGTGCAATCGAATCAGCTAAATCAACAAGACGACACCACGCACTTCGGCTTTGAAACAGTCGCGAAACAAGAAAAAGTGACGCGCGTTGCGGAAGTGTTCCACTCGGTAGCGGCGAAATACGACATCATGAACGACCTAATGTCGGGCGGTGTTCACCGTTTATGGAAACGCTTCACTATTGATTGCAGTGGTGCAAGACCGGGTCAGCGCATTCTTGACCTAGGTGGTGGTACGGGTGATTTGACGGCAAAGTTCTCTCGTATCGTTGGCGACAAAGGCCATGTGGTACTCGCTGATATCAACAACTCAATGCTTAATGTGGGTCGCGACAAGCTGCGTGATACTGGCATTGTTGGTAATGTACATTACGTGCAAGCGAATGCTGAAGAGCTACCATTCCCAGACAATTACTTCGACTGTATTACTATCAGCTTTTGCCTACGCAATGTCACGGACAAAGACAAAGCTCTGCGCTCTATGTTCCGTGTATTGAAACCGGGCGGTCGTCTGTTGGTGTTGGAGTTCTCCAAACCTATTCTCGAGCCACTGTCAAAAGTGTATGACGCATACTCGTTCCACTTGCTGCCTAAAATGGGTGAACTGGTGGCGAACGATGCGGAAAGCTACCGCTACCTTGCTGAGTCAATTCGCATGCACCCAGACCAAGATACTCTGGAAGGCATGATGCAAGACGCAGGCTTTGAGCAAACCAAATACTACAACCTGACCGGTGGCATTGTTGCCCTGCACCGTGGATACAAATTCTAAGGATTGAGTCATGCCATTTGACCCATTAGTGACCGCGGTAGTGGAAACCACGCTTAATACGCTGATCAACGACGATGATGCATTGGTCAGTCGTGTCACTCGCCTAAAAGGTCAGGTGATCCAAGTTCACCTGCGTGAGTTCAATAAGTCACTGACGTTTGTGTTCAGCCATCAATTGGACGTGCTTGCCAATTATGAGGGTGAGCCAAACTGTTACCTATCACTCAATCTTTCTGTGCTCCCAGAGCTCAAAGATCAAGCCAACATCACTAAGCTGATTAAGCAAGATAAGCTAGAGCTGGAGGGTGATATCCAGTTGGCGCAGAAGTTCTCCGCGCTGCTGACAGATTGTAAGCCGGATATCGAAGAGTGGTTATCGCGTGTGACCGGTGATGTGGTTGCGCATACTGCCGTTCAAGGGGCGAAAAACCTGTTTGGTTTTATCGCGTCACAGGCGGCAAAACATCAAGATCACTTTGGTCAGGTGCTGACCGAAGAGTGGAAGATTGCCCCGCCACCATTGGCGATTGCTGCATTCTGTGACGATGTTGACGAGGTGCGCAGCCAAGCTGAGCGACTGAATGCTCGTCTCGATGCGCTGCTAGAAGCCGCGAGCAATGACAATGCCGACTCGGAGCGTGTATGACTCCGAGTGAAATAAAACGTCTTTACCATATCATCAAGGTACAGCTGGAGTATGGCCTTGACGAACTGATGCCAACGCATCAATTGACCAAGGCGCCACTGCTGGCCCGACGTTCGCTGTTTTGGATGAAGAACAAGCATCCAGAGAAGCCGTTGGGTGAGCGCCTGCGTTTGGCGCTGCAAGAGCTCGGTCCGGTGTGGATCAAGTTTGGTCAGATGATGTCGACGCGTCGCGATCTTTTCCCACCACACATCGCTGACCAGCTGGCGCTACTGCAAGACCAAGTCTCTCCGTTTGACGGTGAGCTGGCGAAGTCGCAAATGGAGCTGGCACTCGGTGGCCCGATTGAAAACTGGTTCGACGATTTTGATATCAAGCCATTGGCGTCTGCATCGATTGCACAGGTGCATACCGCCAAACTGAAATCCACCGGTCAAGAGGTGGTACTTAAGGTCATCCGCCCGGATATTCGTCCGGTGATCGATGCCGACCTAAAACTCATGTATCGCATGGCACGTATTGTGTCAAAAGCGCTGCCAGACGCTCGTAGATTGAAACCGGTCGAGGTGGTTCGCGAGTATGAAAAGACCTTGCTTGATGAGCTCGATCTGCGCCGAGAGGCGGCCAACGCAATTCAGCTGCGCCGTAATTTCGAAGGCAGCGAAGAGCTGTATGTGCCAGAAGTGCTTCCAGATTTTAGCAGCGAAAGCTTGATGGTTTCTGAGCGCATCTATGGTATTCAGGTTTCCGATATCCCGACACTAGAAGCCAATGGCACCAACATGAAGCTACTGGCTGAACGCGGTGTGAGCGTGTTCTTTACCCAGGTATTTCGCGATAGCTTCTTCCATGCAGACATGCATCCGGGCAACGTATTTGTTAGCTATGATCACCCAGAGAATCCACTTTGGATTGGTCTCGATTGTGGCATTGTGGGCACGCTTAACAGCGAAGATAAACGCTACCTAGCGGAGAACTTCCTGGCATTCTTCAATCGTGACTATCGTAAAGTCGCTGAGCTTCATGTGGATTCTGGTTGGGTGCCACGCGATACCAATGTCGACGAGTTTGAGTTTGCGATTCGTATGGTGTGTGAGCCGATTTTTGCTAAGCCACTGTGTGAAATTTCCTTTGGTCATGTGCTACTGAACCTTTTCAATACCGCGCGCCGTTTCAATATGGAAGTGCAGCCGCAGCTGGTATTGCTGCAGAAGACTTTGCTCTATGTTGAGGGACTAGGCAGACAGCTTTATCCACAGCTAGACTTATGGGAGACAGCGAAGCCGTTTCTCGAAAACTGGATGATGAATCAAGTTGGGCCACAGGCGGTGATTAACGGTATCAAAGATCGCGCACCGTTTTGGGCAGAAAAATTGCCGGAACTTCCTGAGTTGCTGTACGATAGCCTGAAACAAGGTAAAGCTATGAATCAACGCATGGATACCTTGTACCAAGGATACCGTGAAACAAAACGGCAACATGGAACCGGTAAATTTTTGTTTGGCGTTGGCGCAACTTTAATCGTATGCTCCGCCATATTACTTGAAGGACCTTATGAGCAGCTGTCAGTGATTTCTGGCGTTGCTGGTATCACATTTTGGTTGTTCAGTTGGCGTACTTACAGGCGTTAAGCGATAAACTCGTATTAAATCATTTGTTTGTTAATCAAGACCCGAGGTAGAAAGAATGGGCGGTATTAGTATTTGGCAACTTCTTATCATTGCAGTGATTGTGATTCTGCTATTTGGAACCAAGAAACTGCGTGGTATTGGCGGCGACCTAGGTGGTGCTGTAAAAGGCTTTAAGAAAGCCATGAGCGAAGATGAGCCAACGGCAAAAAAATCTGACGACAAAGATGCAGATTTTGAACCAAAGAACATTGAGCAACAAAAAACAGACGCTTCGACTGAAACAAAGAAAGATAAAGAGCAGGCATAATTCGTGTTTGATATCGGTTTTTGGGAACTGGTACTCATCTCTGTAGTTGGTTTGGTAGTTCTGGGACCAGAGCGCCTACCAACGGCTATCCGAAGTGTTTCTCGTTTTATCAGCTCAGCAAAAGCGATGGCGAACAACGTCAAAGACGAGCTGTCGCATGAGCTTAAAGTTCAAGAGCTTCAAGAGAACCTGCGAAAAGCTGAGAAAATGGGCATGGAAGACCTCTCGCCTGAGCTGAAAAGTTCGGTGGAAGAATTGAAGCAGGCTGCTAGAGACGTTACGCGTCCGTACGCAAGCGATAAAGCGAAAGAGGCAGACCCTGAATCTCGTCCGCAAGAGACGAGCCATTCAGAATCTGCCAAGCCTGCTGAGAATGAGTCTCCAGAAAAAGATCTGAACAAGGGCTGATTATCAGCCCTTGTTTGTATGTATGTCGAACGTGGGTCGGTGGTTAACTTGCCGACCGTCACGGTATTTTATTCGAGGTTTTCATGTCTTCCGTCGAACAGACACAGCCTTTGATTAGCCATTTGCTAGAGCTGCGTAACCGACTGCTGCGTGCCATTGTCGCGGTGTTGGTGGTGTTCTTAGCGTTGGTGTATTTCTCTGGCAACATTTACGACTTTGTTTCTAAACCTTTGGTAGAGAGGCTGCCAGAGGGCGCGACAATGATCGCCACCGATGTCGCATCACCATTCTTTACCCCGCTTAAACTGACTCTAATTTCGTCGGTTTTCGTTGCAGTGCCTTACATTCTTTATCAGGTTTGGGCGTTTGTAGCCCCCGGCTTGTACAAGCATGAGAAAAAACTGATCATGCCGCTGATGTTCTCGAGCTCATTGCTGTTTTATTGTGGCGTGGCGTTCGCTTACTTTGTGGTATTCCCGTTGGTATTTGGCTTTTTCACCGCCATATCGTTGGGTGGGGTGGAGTTCGCGACTGATATCGCGAGTTATCTCGATTTCGTGCTAGCGCTGTTTCTAGCGTTTGGTATTGCATTTGAAGTGCCGGTCGCGATTATTTTGCTGTGCTGGACCGGGGCAACCGATGTAGAAAGTTTAAAACAAAAGCGTCCTTACATTGTGGTCGGCGCATTTATCGTGGGTATGCTACTCACACCGCCAGACATGATTTCACAAACCTTACTGGCTATTCCTATGTGTTTGCTGTTTGAGGTTGGCTTGTTCTTTGCGCGTTTCTATACGCGTAAGGATGATGTTGAAGAGACAGAACAAGAGTAAGTTTGCAAGCTTTTGATGACATCAACATGATGATAAAAATAGCGGTCTAGGCCGCTATTTTTGTATTTGTTGGTTAAGAGCCAAGTGGTGAGTTAGCGGATTTTCAGTACGTAACCGCAATGTGAACATACATACACTTCTTTGATGCCCATGACTTTTTGCCAAAACGTGCGGTGTTGACGCTGCAGTAGATTTCCATGTTGGCACATACCGACCTCCGAGATAAATGTGCGTGACCCCTGCCACACTTCCTTTGTCTGCAGTGGCATATAAACATGCCGCATATTCTACGTTAACTTGAGGTTATCGGGTGTACACTAAACTCGATCTTGATCACGAAATGAGCGATAAACAATACAAAATCACAATGAAAACAGTGATTTTGCATTGTTTGTTGTTACTTGTGCCACTTCTTTAGTACTTAGCTGTCTGAGGTCTGCTATGCGCTTTAGCACGAGCTCGGTGTAGGCTGGTTCATTGCGTTTACCGCGATGAGGCACTGGTGCTAGATACGGGCAGTCAGTTTCTAGAATCACTTTGCTCAAATCCAATTCAGGGATCACTTTGTCCATGCCTGAGTTCTTAAAGGTCGAGACGCCACCAAGGCCGAGATGAAAGCCAAGGTCGTTGATCGCTTTGGCTTCTTCAACCGTGCCGCCAAAGCAGTGGAATACGCCGCGCAGCTCACCATTTTGTTCTAATTTCAGTAACGTTAATGTTTCTTCAATCGAATCTCTAGTGTGGATCACTACCGGTAAGTTCATCTCTTTGGCCCAGTTAAGCTGAGTGATGAAGGCTCGTTCTTGTTCTTTGCGGTAGGTTTTATCCCAGTATAAATCGATACCAATCTCACCCACGGCGATGAAGTTGTGCTTGTCGAACCAGGAGTGAATGGTGCTGAGCGTCTGATCGACATCGGCATCCACATAACATGGATGCAGGCCCATCATCGAGCGACAGACCTGTGGGTAGGCGGCTTCAGTGGCGAGCATAGGTTCAATTGAATCAAGATCGATGTTCGGTAGCAAAATGTGCTCAATACCTGCATCGAGGGCGCGCTGTACCACTTCATCGCGGTCTTGGTCGAATTCGGCGGCGTAAATATGGGCGTGTGTATCTATCATGACAAACTAAATCTGGTGAGTAATAAACCCAGTATATCGCTTGTGGTTTAGCATTTTCCAATTTTACTACTAGCATGAACATGCAAGAGTGATATGCTTGATTTTCGCATTTTTCCAGACAAGGAGAGAAAGGTGTCTGTATCGATTCAAGGTCAATTTCCAGCACGCCGTATGCGCCGTATGCGCAAACATGACTTTAGCCGACGTTTAATGGCAGAGAATAAGGTGTCGGTGGATGACTTGATCTACCCAATGTTCATTCTAATGGGCAAAAACCGCCGCGAAACAGTGGAGTCTATGCCTGGGGTTGAGCGTCTTTCTATTGATTTGATGCTAGAAGAAGCCGAATACCTAGCAAAACTGGGCGTACCTGCCATTGCGCTATTCCCTGTAGTTAATCAGGATGCAAAAAGTCTCTGTGCCGCAGAAGCATACAACCCAGAAGGCTTGGTGCAGCGCGCAGTGCGCTCGCTGAAGGAAAATGTGCCACAAATGGGCGTGATCACTGACGTAGCGTTAGACCCGTTCACGACTCATGGGCAAGACGGCATTATCGACGAAGATGGTTATGTTCAGAATGATGAAACCACGGAAGTGTTGATCAAACAAGCGCTGTCCCATGCTGAAGCCGGTGCAGATGTGGTGGCACCATCGGATATGATGGATGGTCGTATTGGCCGTATTCGTGAAGCGCTAGAAGAAGCGGGTCATGTGCACACACAGATCATGGCTTACTCGGCGAAATACGCGTCAAACTACTACGGCCCATTCCGAGATGCGGTCGGTTCGGCATCCAACCTTAAGGGTGGCGATAAGAAAAATTACCAGATGGATCCTGCTAACAGCGATGAAGCCTTGCACGAAGTTGCGATGGACATCAATGAAGGTGCGGACATGGTGATGGTTAAGCCTGGTATGCCATACCTAGATGTAGTGCGTCGTGTGAAGAGCGAACTTCAGGTGCCGACCTTTGCCTATCAAGTGTCGGGTGAGTATGCGATGCACAAAGCGGCGATTCAAAATGGTTGGCTCAAAGAGCGTGAAACGGTACTTGAATCATTGCTGTGCTTTAAGCGTGCAGGCGCGGATGGCATTCTGACCTACTTTGCTAAAGATGTTGCAGAGTGGTTGGCTCAAGATAGTCAGCAAGATTGATAGACAATGTTTGAGCGAAAGCCGGCGTCATGCCGGCTTTTTTGATCGTAAAAATTAAATGATAAATATTCTCAATTAGTGGTTGACGCATTAAATGAGAATGATTACTATTAACTCGTCTTGAGGGGAAAGGTTAAGCAATTACCCGCTGTATGGCTGAGGTTGCTGGCTCGACCGGTTCTTTTTTGACACGACATTGCTCACATTGCTTCCAGTGTATTTATAGCTTTTGGTTGGTTAGCCGTACTCGTTTGACGAGATAGCCTCCTCCTATTATTGCTAGGCGACACCTTTGGTGTCGCTTTTTTTCTATCTACTCTTTGCAGATTAATTGCACACTCTGACTAGAATATAATCCTATCGCTGTCATTAAACGCAAAATTGGGTTTTCCACATGGCATGATCCAAGAAGGATCATGGAAGGGGTGGGGGATCTGATATTTAATGCTTTAATTACAGTGCCTTATATTTGTTTTTTGATAACCTTGAATAACTTTATCATTTGTTAAAACAACTCTATAAACAGATTTATCCACAGGCTGGGGGATGCGAGAGCGCAGTTTAATTTGGTAACTGTGTATATAGACAGTGAAAGAGCGTAGCATCGCGCTGCGAGTCATGGCATCCTTATAGATCACTACCAAAAATTTTGGACAACTAAACATGGCGCAAATACCAGACAACCCATTGATCCTTATCGATGGTTCTTCTTATCTTTATCGAGCATTTCATGCTTATCCAGAAACGATGAGCAATGGCGAAATTCCAACTAATGCGGTTTACGGTGTTGTTAACATGCTGCGAAGCATGATGCGTCAATTTGCCTCAGATCGTATAGCGGTGGTATTTGATGCCAAGGGCAAAACATTCCGCGATGATATGTACCCAGAGTACAAGGCAAACCGTCCACCTATGCCGGACGATCTTCGCTGCCAAATTGAACCTTTGCATAACGTGATTCGTGCGATGGGTTTACCGCTTATCTGTGTGCCAGGCGTGGAAGCCGATGATGTGATAGGTACTCTGGCGCATCAAGCATCTCAAGCGGATATGCCAGTGCTGATCAGTACAGGTGATAAAGATATGGCCCAGCTGGTGGATGACAACGTGACGCTTATCAACACCATGACTAATGTGGTGATGGACAGAGCGGGCGTGGTGGACAAGTTTGGTATTCCACCTGAGCTTATTATCGATTACCTAGCACTGATGGGCGATAAAGTAGATAACATCCCAGGCGTTCCTGGTGTGGGTGACAAAACAGCGACAGCCTTGCTACAAGGTATCGGCGGCATCAAAGACTTGTATGAAAAGCTCGATGATATCGCCCCTCTTGGCTTCCGTGGTTCAAAAACCATGGCGAAAAAGCTGACTGAGCACAAAGAGAATGCACTGCTTTCTTATGATCTTGCGACCATTAAACTGGATGTGGAGCTCGATTGTACCCCTGAGTCTCTGCTGAAAGAGACGCCAAACGTTGATGAGCTCACCAAGCTGTTTGGCCAACTGACCTTTAAATCTTGGCTCAATGAGCTTCTTGAAGGCGGTACGGGCGAAGTGCAAGCTGTAGAGAGCGCAGCAAAACGCGTTTCTGGCGATGATGATGCACCAGCGATGGACACCTCTGCAGTCACAATTGACCGTAGCCACTACGAAACCATCCTGACCGAAGAGCAATTTGCTCAGTGGTTAGAGAAGCTAAAAGCGGCTTCTGTGATTGCTTTCGATACTGAAACGGACAGCTTAGATTACATGGTCGCCAACCTTATCGGTCTGTCATTTGCGACCGAAGAAGGCGTGGCCGCTTATCTCCCTGTCGCGCACGACTACATGGGCGCACCAGAGCAGCTCGACCGTGATTGGGTTCTCGAGCAGTTGAAGCCGCTGCTTGAAGATGACAACGTGGTGAAAGTCGGTCAAAACCTCAAGTACGATGCCAGCGTGATTGCGCGCTATGGTATTGAGCTTAAGGGCATCAAATACGACACCATGCTCGCTTCTTATGTCTACAACAGTGTCGGCGGTAAGCACGACATGGACAGCTTGGCACTGCGCTTTTTGCAGCATAGCTGCATTTCATTCGAGCAGATTGCAGGTAAAGGCAAGTCACAGTTGACCTTTAACCAAATCGAGATGGATCAAGCGGCACCATATGCGGCAGAAGACGCGGATGTGACATTGCGTCTTCATCAGCGTATCAATGCAGAACTTGAGAAAAATGAAGCGTTGAATCGTGTTTACCAAGACATCGAAGTGCCGTTGGTTCCTGTGCTTTCGCGTATCGAGCGTACCGGTGTGTTGATTGATGACATGTTGTTGGGTGCTCAATCACAAGAGATTGCTGCACGCCTCGATGAATTAGAACAAAAAGCATTTGAGATTGCAGGGGAAGAGTTCAATTTGAGCTCGCCTAAGCAACTACAGGCGATTTTCTTTGAGAAGATGGGACTGCCGGTGCTTAAGAAAACACCGTCAGGCGCACCGTCCACCAACGAAGAGGTATTGCAAGAGCTGGCTTTGGATTACCCTCTGCCTAAATTGATCTTGGAGTATCGCGGCCTAGCAAAACTCAAATCCACCTACACCGATAAATTGCCGAAGATGATTAACCCTGAAACGGGTCGTGTGCACACGTCTTATCATCAAGCGGTAACAGCAACGGGCCGTTTGTCATCGACGGATCCGAACCTACAGAACATCCCTATCCGTAATGAAGAAGGCCGTCGTATTCGTCAGGCGTTCGTAGCGCCTCACGGCTGGAAAATTCTAGCGGTGGATTACTCTCAAATCGAACTGCGTATTATGGCGCATCTATCGGGTGATAAAGCATTATTGGATGCGTTTCAACAAGGTAAGGATATCCACGCTGCAACCGCGGCGGAGATCATTGGTGTTGATATTGAACAAGTGACCAGTGAACAGCGCCGCCGTGCCAAAGCCGTTAACTTTGGTCTTATCTATGGCATGAGTGCTTTTGGTCTGTCTAAGCAGCTAGGCATCCCCCGTGGTGAAGCTCAGCAATACATGGATACTTATTTTGAGCGTTACCCAGGTGTGATGCAATACATGGAAGACACACGCTCGTTAGCGACCGAGAAAGGCTATGTTGAAACCATCTTTGGTCGTCGATTGCACCTACCAGAAATTAAATCTCGTAACGGTATGCGTCGTAAGGCGGCGGAGCGTGCAGCGATCAACGCGCCTATGCAAGGGACAGCCGCAGACATCATCAAAAAGGCGATGTTGTTGGTTGATGAGTGGATCCAGGCTGAAGGTGACGGCAAGGTGAAACTTTTGATGCAAGTGCACGATGAACTGGTCTTTGAAGTGGAATCGTCATCTTTAGGCGAAATTGAAAGTAAAGTACAGAAATTGATGGAGTCGGCAGCAGAATTGGCTGTTCCACTTGTTGCTGAAGCTGGTCACGGAGACAACTGGGATCAGGCTCATTAGTCATATTTTGAGCTAAATTATTAAATTAACATGAGCCAGCGCACAGTCGCTGGCTTTTTTTCGATGTTAAAAAAGTTCATGCATCTAAGCGACTTATGTCTATTAACAAAAACTTCATGAAAAAAAACTACAAAAATAGTTTCATTTCCTGATCACTTGTTGTACATTAGAACGCGTAGGGTACAGAGGTAAGATGTTCTATCTTTCAGACCTTTTGTTTCACGTTATTGGATTAGGCTGATTCAGCCGCCCCAGTCAGTATTTGACTGGGGCGTTTTTTCTTGTGGCAAAGAAAATTCTTTAGCGTTTGAAATTCTGCTTTTCACTTCTCTTCTTCACGGCATTTCATTACTAAATTCTGTAATTAAACGACCTTCACACTTTGTATAATTCTTACCTAGAATCAAGCGTAGAAAAACGCCAGAAAGTAAGGTGTTTACTGTCTGAAATATAAAGTATTTTTTAGGGTTGCAAGCAAAGGGGAAGTGGGAAGATAAGAGAAGACTAGCTCACACTTTGTATGGCTGATGATTGCATTGTTCGAACGCTTCATAGATGCTTGGAACAAACAATAATACTAAATCTTCTCTCTCCCATTGCCCTGCCAGGAAGGCGGGGCGTTTTGTTTCTGTAAAGCTGTGTTTTTATAACCAAAGACCGTTAAGCGTCTTGCTCACCATCTTCTAATTCGTCAGATTGTTCAAGGTGTGCAAATGCTGGCGCAAACCAAGTGTCGAGTTTATTTCGTAATTGATCAACACCAATGCCTTTTAGTGACGAAAACGGGTCGACTTGCACATCACCGCCAAATGCCAGTGCTGCTTCACGGATCTTCAACACTTGTGCTTTGCGAGCACCACTTTTCAGCTTGTCTGCTTTTGTCAGAAGAACCTGAACGGGAATACCAGACTCAACAGCCCATTCAATTAATTGCTGGTCAAGGTCTTTCATCGGGTGACGAATATCCATCAGCACCACTAGGCCTTTCAGGCAACGACGTTTCTGCAAATATTCGCCTAGCGATTTTTGCCATTTCTTTTTCATCTCAAGTGGAACTTGAGCAAAGCCGTATCCAGGCAAGTCAACGATGTGACACCCTTCGTCTACCTTGAATAGGTTAATTAGCTGAGTACGGCCTGGCGTTTTACTGGTTTTCGCCAGGGCTCTTTGGTTGGTAAGACGGTTCAGTGAACTGGATTTACCTGCATTGGAGCGTCCTGCAAACGCAATTTCGATCCCTTCATCTTCTGGCAAGTGACGAATATCGGGTGCACTTGTAATGAAATGCGTGTTTTGATAATGAATTTTTACGCTCACTGTTAACTCCATCTCGACTTTGTGTAGTCGATTGATTACTTTTTTGTGAAATTGTGTAAAATAACCGTGCTCGGCATATGGCCACACATTGTACCATGATCGGTATTAATTGCCCGCGTTACCTTATTTTGTCCCTTTGACACCAATCTGTAGGGTTTTGCGAGGCGTATAGTGGTACTGGAAGCTTGATAATTATAATGGAATGTCATGAAAAAATTAGCGCTAATCTTGAGTCTTGTAGTCAGCTGCTCAGTATGGGCCCAAGGCGATATTGAAGCTGGTAAAGCAAAATCCCAAACGTGTGTAGCGTGTCATGGAGCGGACGGTAACAGTCTGCTAACGATGTACCCAAGCATCGCAGGACAGCACGCAAAATATATTGAAAAACAACTGAAAGACCTAAAGCTTGGTATGACAAGCAACGGTAAGCAAGGTCGCTATGATCCTGTGATGAGTGGTATGGCAATGCCGCTATCTGAGCAAGATATGGCGGATCTCGCGGCGTACTACGCATCTATGCCTATCGCCGCCAACAGCACCCCTGAGAATGTGGTTGAAGTTGGTAAAGTACTGTATACCGCGGGTGATGCTGAGCGTGGAATTACCGCGTGTATCGCCTGTCACGGTCCTCGTGGTAACGGCACTGAGCTATCAGGATTCCCAAAAATTTCTGGTCAGCATGCTGAGTATGTGAAGTCACAACTGGAGAAATTCCGCAGCGGTGATCGTGCCAACGATATGAACGCGATGATGCGTGATATCGCCAAAAAGCTGAACGACGATGATATCGACGTTCTTTCTAAATACGTGGGCGGTCTTCACTAATTCGAACCGCGTTACAAAACTAGCAGCCCAAAATAGTTTTTTTAACGCCAAACCGAGCTTGCAATGCCTCTTCTAATGAAGGGGCATTGTTGTTTTTGGCTTTTGCGCAGCGTATTAGCACAGTGTATTGGGTGACACAGATCTCACTTCGATCTCATAGCGGTTTGAAGGCGATTGGCGAGTTATCCAAGCCCGTTGTGCGATATTTGCCATACTTGTTAGCGCAAAAGCACCCACAGTACAAAATAAATATCTGATTTATATCATTTTAGTTGTTTCTGCGTTGTAGCGAGTCAGAAAAAATGTCGAGCTTGGTTGTGTTCCCTCGATAGTCAGGTAAATTGTTTCTTGTCGACAGGATGCTGACACAAGGATTTCAGACCAAGAAGGTCTTCATGGATGTTTGGCGAGGATTGCCAAAGTAATAATAAGGACGTCGTTCATACTCGGAGTATGGGCAGATAAGGATGGTCGATTATTCTCAGGATGAGAAAACAAATGGACAGGGTTTAGGAAGAACTCGAGCAAAAGGTTTTGCTAGGGATCGTAAGAACGCATCAGGACGATGACAAACAAGAATTAGCAGTGGAAGCACAAATAACAAACGGATATTTGTGAGGCATTCAAAGAGTGTCATCAATTTCACCCCCTATGGTGATGGAAAGCGACAGGTACGCCTGTCGCTTTTTTTACGTCCAAAACACAAGGCTAAATGATAATTACTCGCGTTTTCCTTGAGTTATTTGTTGAGAGCGATTATCATCTTTGACTCTATGCATGGAGGCAATATGGATAATCGCAGCAACCGCCACACCGACCCGTTAGATGTGCCTAGCAAATTACTTCGACCTTTATGGTTGCGCAGCCGTGAAAGTTTGCTTGATGACGGCATTATCTACGATCCAATCGCGGCGCATGCTTGCCGCCGTTGCCAATTAGCACCGGAGTGCCTCTCCGGAAATGTAGACCAAAGTCAGCTACTTCATGCCACCTTAACTCAGCTCTGTGATCTGCAAGTAAAACGTTTTTTAGAAACGAACCCTGATGGTTGGGTCATCAATGTCGGTGCCGGACTCGATACTCGTTTCTATCGTCTGGACAATGGTCGCTGTCACTGGCTTGAAGTCGATACGAATGAGCACTTAGTGTGGCGTCAGAGGCTGTTTCATAAAAGTGAGCGCTACACACTAACGTGTGGCTCGACTGATGATATGAGTTGGTTGTCGTCTCTGCTCATCCCGGCAGATAAGCCTATATTGATTGTTTGTGAACAAGCATTACTTGATTGCACAGAACATCGCATTGCTCATTTTGTGCAAGCTATTGGTTGTCATTTTCAGCATGCTAAGGCTTGTGTGGTGTTGGCGGGGGATATGACGACCAGCCACTTGGGACAAAAGATGGGCTGTGAGCACTATCAACATGGCATGAGAAAGCCGATTGAGAAACTGTTTCAATGGTTACCATGGACATACAAAGCCTCTCTACAGTCTCCTATCGAGAGACATTGCCAGCGTTGGTCTCGTTGGCAACGTGTCGTGGCGAAACTGCCCATCTACCGACATCGTCTCACACCCAATATTATTAATATTGAATGGTAGTTGCGGTGCCCATCATAAAATAACGTTACTATAGCGCTTCAATCATCCCATCCACTAAAGCACCTTTGGTGGAGCGTCGACGTGCTGGAGTGTTCGTGTTTCAACAATCAATTGCCATTCTTTCTGATTTGCCTTTGCACCGCCGAGTATTGCTGTTGGCCATCCCAATGGTGTTATCCAATATTACCGTACCGCTATTAGGGCTGGTTGATGCTGCTGTGATTGGCCACCTCGAGCACGCGTGGTATTTAGGTGGGGTCGCGCTTGGCAGTACGATGATCAGTGTTACATTTTGGCTGCTGGGATTTTTACGAATGTCCACGACAGGCCTTGCTGCACAAAGCTTTGGCGCTAATGATACTCGTCAACTAGCGCTGGTGTTTTTGCAAGGGAGCTTAATGGCACTGGTATTTGCGGCGCTGTTTTTGCTGCTGCACACCTCGCTCGCCGACCTTATCTTTTCGCTGAGCTCTGCCAGTACTGAAGTGAAGCATTACGGTTATCAGTATTTTGCGGTGCGTGCTTGGAGTGCGCCAGCAGCATTGATGAACTTTGTCCTGTTAGGTTGGCTGTTGGGCACCCAAAATGCTAAGGCACCCATGTGGATGGTGATCATCACTAACCTAGTGAATATCGCTCTAGATGTACTGTTTGTGATTGGGTTAGGGTGGAAAGTGGAAGGGGCCGCGTTGGCGTCGGTCATTGCTGACTACTCTGGTTGTGCATTTGGCCTATGGTGTGCCGCGCGCACTTGGCGTCAACGTGCATTACCCAATGCGCTACAACTGGTGTCGGAGGTGCGTCGTGATATTGGTCGCTTTGTGAAGCTCAATCGTGACATTTTTCTGCGTTCATTATGTCTGCAAGCGACGTTTAGCTTTATGACGTTTCAAGGTGCGGCGTTTGGCGATGACATTGTAGCAGCGAATGCCGTATTAATGAGTTTTTTGATGCTTATCTCCTATGGCATGGATGGTTTTGCTTACGCAATGGAAGCGATGGTGGGTAAGGCCATTGGGGCGAAAAGTCGCAGTCAGCTCATTGATTCACTTGTGGTGACCTTTTTTTGGAGTGCGGTCATTTGCGTGTTACTGACATTGGTATTTGCTGGCTTGGGCGGTTATTTAATTGCCATGATCACTTCCATCGCGGCGGTACAAACAGAGGCGGAGCGATTCTTGCCATGGCTGATTGCCATGCCATTGGTCTCCATGTGGTGTTTTCTGTTTGATGGCATTTTTATTGGCGCGACGAAAGGTCAAGATATGCGTAATAGTATGTTTGTCGCGACGTGCAGCTTTTTTGCTCTGTTCTTTTTGATGAGTAGCTGGGGAAACCATGCGTTATGGCTGGCGATGCTCAGCTTTATGGCCGTGAGAGGCTTGGGGCTGGCGGTGATCTTTGTCCATCAGTGGCGGCGCGGGCAGTTCTTGACGGCTTAGTTTCAATGACTGGCTTGGTCAGGTTTACTAATAACAAAGGCGACATTATGTCGCCTTTGTTGTATAGAAAGCCGTGCTATCAGAACAGGCGATTCAAACCGTTGAGCGCTGCAACACGATAAGCTTCCGCCATCGTTGGGTAGTTGAAGGTCGTGTTGATGAAGTACTCGATGGTATTGGCTTCCCCCTTTTGCTCCATAATCGCTTGGCCGATATGAATGATTTCGGCAGCGCGCTCACCAAAGCAGTGAATACCCAAAATTTCTTTGGTTTCGCGATGGAACAAGATTTTCAAACTTCCCACATCTTTACCAGCGATCTGGGCACGCGCAAGGTGTTTGAATGACGAGCGCCCCACTTCGTAAGGGATTTTGGCTTCGGTGAGCTCTTGCTCTGTTTTACCGACGGAACTGATTTCAGGGATGGTATAGATACCGGTCGGAATATCCTCAATCAGCTTACCTTCAGCTTCACCTCGAGTGATGGCTTGAGCGACAAATCGACCTTGATCGTACGCTGCACTCGCCAAGCTTGGGTAGCCAATCACATCGCCAACAGCATAAACATGCTCAATGTCGGTTTGGTAGTTGGTATCCACTTTTAGTTGTCCGCGGGAGTCTGCGACTAGACCAACGGCATCAAGGTTGAGTGCATCGGTATTACCTGTTCGGCCATTGGCATACAGTAGGCAATCCGCGCGCATTTTCTTGCCCGAGTTGAGGTGGATGATCACGCCGTCTTCAGTGCCTTCAATCTTGGCATACGTTTCGTCGTTGCGGATCATCATACCGCTGTTCCAGAAATGGTAAGACAAGGAATCGGACATTTCATTATCCAAAAATGCCAAAAGTCGCTCACGAGTATTAATGAGGTCGGTTTTTACATCCAAACCACGGAAGATAGACGCGTACTCACAGCCTATGACGCCTGCGCCGTAAATAATGATGTGTCTAGGGTCGTGTTCTAGGGAAAGAATGGAGTCGCTATCGTAAATACGCGGATGATTAAAGTCGACGTCGGCTGGACGGTAAGGTCTAGAGCCGGTTGCAATAACAAATTTATTTGCGGTGTAGGTATCGACGGTGCCATCGGATTTGGTCACTTCCAGACTGTGGGTGTCGATAAAACGTGCAGTACCGAACAGCAATGTGCATTCGTTTCGATCGTAGAAGCCTTGGCGTAGTCGTGTCTGTTTGTCGATCACTGTTTTTGCATGCCCCAAAATGTTAGAAAACGTGGAGTGCAAACTGGTGTTGTTACCACAAAACAGTGGGTTACTGTTGAACTCAATGATACGGCTGACCGCATGACGCAGTGCTTTTGAAGGAATGGTACCCCAGTGAGTACATCCACCCCCGACACTGCTCTCTTTTTCGATGATCGCAACGTTGAGGCCAGCTTTTGTTAGCCCCATCGCAGCCCCTTCACCACCTGGGCCACTGCCGATTACGATAGCATCAAAATGTTTAGCGCGACTCATATAGTATCCTCGTAGTTCCTCACACTCCCTGCAAAACGTTTAGCTTTAATAGCAACAGTAGGCTAGGAGTGATGAGTGCAATTCATAGACTGGCAATGGCGAGATTTTAACGGATTATTAACGTTGGTAAATATGGCTGCGTGAATAGAGTGTGAAAGATCACGCAGTTTTATCGAGAGTTAGCACCGGATAAACGTTTGATGTATGCAAAATAATGAAACTTGTTCAAGTATAATGCAGAGTAAATGAAGTGAGATGCGTACAGGTTTTTTGGCAAAATCGCCAGCCATACACTTATACAAAGTGACTATTCGCGCTATATTACCTCCACTCCCTCAATTACCGTCATCGATGGTAACCAACAAGAGCACCTAGGTTAAACATGAAATCAATGGGTATTCGTGCACAACAAAAAGAAAAAACGCGTCGTTCATTGATCGATGCTGCTTTCAGTCAGCTTAGTGCCGACCGCAGCTTTTCGAACTTGAGCCTGCGCGAAGTCGCGCGCGAAGCCGGTATAGCTCCAACTTCTTTCTATCGCCATTTTAAAGATATGGATGAGCTGGGGCTGACCATGGTAGATGAAGGAGGCTTGCTGTTAAGGCAGTTAATGCGACAAGCGCGCCAACGTATTGTCAAAGAAGGCAGTGTGATCCGTACTTCAGTTGAAACGTTTATGGAGTTCATTGAAAGCAGTCCCAACGTGTTCCGCCTATTATTAAGGGAGCGTTCTGGTACCTCTTTTGACTTTCGAGCTGCGGTGGCTCGTGAGATCCAACACTTTTCCGCTGAGCTAACTGAATATCTGGTTAGCACAGGTATGGACCGTGACGAAGCATTTGCCCAAGCGGAAGCTTCTGTCATTCTCGTGTTCAGTTCAGGTGCTGAGGCGTTAGACCTTAGCAAGAAAGAAAGATATGAACTGGCCGAGAGGCTGATTGTCCAATTAAGGATAGTGGCCAAGGGTGCACACTGGTATCGCAAAGAACGTGAAAGAAACCGTCAAAAAGAAGGGTCCAAATAATGTCCAATGAAGTGTCCTCCGAAAACCGCGAAAGCGGTAAAAAAACGCTCGTACTTGCTCTGATTGCAGGTATGTGTGGTAATGCAATGTTGTCTTGGCTCACCATCAGCGAAGTGACATTTTCGATTTTCCCATTGATTGCACTCGTGCTGTCAGTGCAAGCTCTATATCAAGAGTATTTAAGAAACCCAATCCCAGAAGATTTTCCAATGGTTGGCCTGGCTGCATTCTTTGTGGGTGCGTTCGGTCACTCAGCGTTTACTAAGGCGCAGTACCCAGAAGCAGGCTCTAACTTTATCGCCATCATGGTGGTCTTGGTGCTGCTATTCTGGATTGGTAAAAAGATGGGTTATATCCTCAAGGAAGCTTAATCCAGAGAATGATTGATCACCTCGCGTGAGTATAAAAAAAACGAGCCTTTATCGGCTCGTTTTTTTATATCTATTGGATCTGAACTTAGGCTTTGCGTTCTAAGAGGACACCCGCTTCAATGTGATGGGTGAACGGGAACTGATCGAACAGTGCAAATCGTGTGATGTGGTGTGTTTCACCCAGTACATCCAGGTTGTCTTTCAAGGTTTCAGGGTTGCACGAGATATACAGAATGCGCTCGTAGCCTTGAACCATTTTGCAGGTATCGATATCCATACCTGCACGTGGTGGGTCAACAAAAATCGTATTGCAGTTGTAGCTCTTAAGGTCGACATTTTGCTGCTGCAAACGTCGGAACTCACGTTTGCCTTCCATCGCTTCAGTAAACTCTTCCGCTGACATGCGAATGATTTGTACGTTATCAATCTTGTTGGCTGCAATGTTGTATTGCGCCGATTCTACAGAGGGCTTCGCTAACTCAGTCGCAAGTACGCGCTCAAAGTTTTGTGCCAATGCCAACGAGAAGTTGCCGTTACCACAGTACAGCTCTAGCAGATCACCTTTGCTCTCTTGGGTACAATCGACTGCCCACTCCAACATCTTTTGAGCCACAGGGCCATTTGGTTGTGTGAAGCTGTTTTCCACTTGCTGGTAGTGGTATGGCTGACCGTTAACATGTAGAGTCTCTACCACATAGTCTTGATCCATGACGATTTTCATCTTGCGCGCACGACCAATCAGGTTCAGTTTGAAACCTTCGTCATTGAGCTGCTGTTTCAGTGCTTGTGCTTGTGCTTTCCACGCATCATCCAGTTGACGGTGATACAGCAGAGATACCAAGATTTCGCCGCTCATCGTCGATAGGAAATCGACTTGGAACAGTTTCTTTCTTAATAGCTCATTGCCTTTCATCGCGTCCATCAGCAGTGGCATTAGGTCGTTGATAAGACGGCTTGCCGCAGGGAATTGATCAACACGGTACTTTTCACGCGTTTCTTGGTTGAACATGATGTAGTACATGTCGTCGCCTTCGTGCCACACGCGGAATTCGGCACGCATACGATAGTGCTTTTCTGGGGAAGTAAATACTTCGAGCTCAGGAGCAGAATACGGCGCCATCATATCGATCAGACGTTGAGATTTTTCTTCAAGCTGGATTTGATAGCCTTCTGGTGTGAAGTCGAGATTTGCCATTGTGATTGCCTATCGTCGGTAATGAGTTGTATTAAGGAGGGCAGATTTTATTCAATCTCCCGTCGTTGTCCAGTTTTTCCCAGAATTGTCTCGCATTATTACTGCACTCTTATAGCTTAGTTCAATCCGTTATGGACAAATAATCAATCAGTTAATACCATGCCCCCTAGCTGGTGTGAGAATCAAATGGATATCTCACTGAAAAGGGAATCTGGTGCAAATCCAGAACTGACGCGCAGCGGTAAGAGAGAACAACCCCTCAAAAGACACTGTTTGATATAAGCGGGAAGTCGAGGCAGTAGGTGGAACCAATATGGTTTCGTGCTCTTAAGTCCGAATACCTGCCAGCAGCCAACTCGATGCGAAAAAAGGATTGCTCGAGTAGGTAGGACTTACGCGATTTAGGACAATATAACAAATGAACAAGTCATGTTTGGCGATAGCAGTGGCTGCATCGCTCTCTTCTTATGCTTCTTTTTCACTGGCTCAAGAAAGCTCAGCGACAGCGCAGACCAAAGACACAATGGTGATCACCGCCAATCGTTTCGAACAACCGGAAGATAAAGTCATCGCCCCAATGAGCGTAGTGACTCGTCAAGAAATTGAGGTATCTCAGGCAAAGAGCTTGTCGGACGTACTGCGCCGGCTTCCTGGTGTCGAAGTGGTGCAAAACGGTGGGCGAGGTCAATCAACGTCTATATTTCTGCGTGGTACCAATAGTAATCAAACCTTAGTGTTGGTTGATGGTGTTCGCTATAGCAGCGATACCACTGGATTATCCATCAATCATTTTCCAATTGGACTAGTTGAACAGGTGGAAGTGATTCGTGGACCGAGCGCATCAATTTATGGCTCAGACGCCATTGGTGGAGTAATCAATATCATTACTCGTACCAATAATGGCCAAGAGCGCAAACAAATCAATGTAGGTGCGTCGAGTCACGACGGTCGTGAAGCCAACTTTACTGCGAAGACAAAGCTTAATGAAAATGGCCATATTCAAGTAGCGGGTGGCTATGAGAAGACGGATGGCTATGATTTTAAAGCCGTGCAAGATGGCACCAACTATGGCTATGAAAATCGAAACTTGCACCTTGGTTACAAACATGACTTCAACAGCAATTGGAGCGCACTGTTAGATTATCGTTGGTTCGATAGCCTGACCGAGTACAACTCTGGAGGTGCGAAGAAGAACGGGGCGGTTGATAATCAGAATCTGGCGGGTCGTATCGACTATCAAAGCCAAGCGTATAAATCATTTGTGACGTTAAGCTATGCTCAAGTTGAGAAAAAGGACTTCCTGCAATCTGTTGGCGAGAGCAATGCCGATACGGTTGTAGATACTAATGCGTTAAATGCGCAATGGTCGAACCTTATTCAAATTAACTCACAGTATTCGGTCGGTGGTGGTCTGGATTACCGTAAAGAGGAACTTGCCGATGATGCCAAGAGCTGGGGGAGTGCGCATAAACTAGCGGGAGAAAGCCGCGAGAATATTGGCGCTTATGTATCTGGTAGAGCGGATTATGACAAGTTTTCTGCCGAAGCGAACGCAAGGCATGATAGACACGATAAATATGATAATTACACAACCTGGTCATTGGGTGGTCAATATCGCTTCATTCCAAACTACCGTGCTTACGTGATGGCAGGCACCGCTTTTAAAGCGCCAAGTTATAACAGTTTGACCACCAATCCAGATCTTCAGCCTGAAGACTCGCGCAACCTTGAAGTTGGGCTTGCCGGTTTGAGTGGCTTTTTAGATTGGAAACTATCGGCCTATCACAATAAGGTCGACAATCTAAATATTTGGTATTCGGTACCAGGAGACCCATGGGGTAAAACTTACAACATAGATGCGGATATTAAGGGTGTAGAGCTAGAAGGGCGCTTTAGTACTGGACCAGTCCATCATACAGTGATTGCTGAATACAAAGATCATAAAGATGACAATGGTATTCAACTGGCTCGACGAGCGAAAGATAACTACAAATGGATTGGTGAAGCAACTTTAGGTGACTTTGATCTGTCACTCACCTATATCTACACTGGTAAGCGTCTCGACTTACCGACCGCTAATCCGACTGCTGACGACTATCTACCTGCGACGAGTTTGTGGGATGCGGCAGTCTCTTACTGGGTAGCTGACAATGTTGCCTTAAGAGCAAGGGTTGATAATTTGCTTGATGAGGAATATGAAACGGCTAAGGGGTATCGCTCGCCGGGCCGTACTTTCTTCGCGCTGGCAACAGTAAACTTCTAACAGCTAGTAACGCCTCTATATCTAAGCCACTCTCGAGAGTGGCTTTGTTTATTCTCACATTCAGGGTTTTCGCATGAAAAACATCATTATTAGCTGGTCATCAGGCAAAGATTCCACATTAACCTTTGAGCGTCTTATGGAGTCTTCCGAATACAATGTTGTAGGTCTCTACACCACTCACGTCAGCGGTGAGGTTCCTTTCCAAGTGACACCTCTCGAAGTGGTTAAGATGCAAGCCGATAGACTAGGAATGCCGTTAGTGTCTATTGAGCTTCCAGAGGTGTTCCCCCCAAATGACATCTATCAGTCGTTAGTTATCGATGGCGTAAAGTCATCAGGGCTTAATGTCGACGGAATCGCCTTCGGGGATATGTTCTGTAATGGTATTGTTGAGTATCGAAAAAGTTATGTAGAGCCCGCTGGACTGGAAGCGGTTTTTCCCCTTGTTGGTGAAAGTAGTCAAGCGCTTGCTCAAGAGATAATAGAAAGAGGCATTGATACCGTATTGGTGACAATAGACAGGCAAGTATTGCCGGAGTTTTTATGCGGTGAGCGTTATAATGAGCACCTCGTCACGGAGTTACCAGACAATGTTGACCCATGTGGCGAAGATGGTGAGTTCCACACCTTAGTGTGTAATTCAAAGTACTTTAGTCACCCTATAGAGATTGAGTCCTTATCGATAGAAACCGCTGAGCGATTCAGTCATCTAAGGTATAAAGTAAAGTAGGAGTCCAGAGCAGATAGGTTTACCGCTAAACCAGTAGTGAGTATCATGTCGGCGGGTAGATAACGACAACTGTCGGTGTAGCACGCGATGAATAGACATAACATTTTGATCTTTGACTCTGGAGTAGGTGGCCTCTCGGTATATAAAGAGATAGCCAGCTTGCTGCCACGTGCAAACTACTTCTACTTGTTCGACAACGAAGCCTATCCCTATGGTGAGCTAGCACCCGATACATTGGTTGATCGTACCTGTCGTCTTATTCAACAGATGATGCAGCGTCAGCGTATTGATATCGTCGTTATCGCTTGCAATACCGCGAGTACCATCGTACTTCCTCAATTAAGAGAAGCGTTATCTATCCCGGTTGTCGGTGTTGTCCCTGCAATAAAACCCGCTTCTCTACTATCTAAAAAGGCTGTCGGTTTAATCGCAACGCCAGCCACCATTACTCGACAATATACTCACGATTTGATCCGTGACTTTGCTGATGACAAAGACGTAAAGCTTCTTGGTAGTAGTAAGCTGGTGGATATGGCCGAGCAAAAGCTGAGAGGCCAATCCATTGACATGATGCAATTACATCAGATCCTAGAGCCACTCGTAGACGTGATTGACGTGGCGGTATTGGGGTGTACTCATTTTCCTTTGATTCGAGAAGAGATATCTCAAGTGCTTGGCAAAGACGTCGAACTGATTGACTCGGGTACTGCGATTGCTCGCAGGGTCATGAGTTTATTAACTGAAAGTGACTATGAAGACGGTTTAGGAATCAAAGAAGTGTTTAGTAGTGCTTCTCCTAACCAAGAAGAAGCACTAAATATAGCCTTAGAAGATCTCGGCTTTAGTCCTGTTCAATTGATGAAGATTCAGGATGCTTAGGATCATTGGCAATGCGGACCTTTAGAGTTCGCTGCATATAGTCCTTTTCATTAAGCGCTTCGATAGCACCCTCGGCATCGGAGCTCGCCATTACGACGAAACCAAACCCGCGGCGCTTTCCGGTGCGTTTATCCTTCATTAGTCTTACTGCAAATACCTCCCCATACTCAGCGAACAGATCTTTGACGTGAGATTCGTTGGCCTTATAAGGTAGATTACCTACGTACAGTGTTTTTGTTGATTGAGAACTGTCTTTCGAAATGGTTGGAGCAGCAGAAGAGAACTTAACAACGAAAAATGTAGCTACTACACCAAGCACAAAAGCAACAGCCGGTGAAATGTCGGCGAACTGAGAAAAAACAATACCGCCCAAAATAGCAATCGCTATTACTAGAAAAAGAGATTTATTGGAGTCCATATTAAAGTACTACTTTTCTTATTGACGAATAATGGCATCTATCGTTAACAAATAGATACAAGAATATTACGTAGTTGAGGGTTATTTTTCCAATTATTTGGTGTGATGTATTTCAAATGTTGAATTTTTATCGAAAAACGCGAGTTCTGATGGGTTTTTGAGCGAACGGAAAATAAATTGGAAAAAAGGGTTGTCATCGATACAGCGATCTCTATAATGCCGCCTCACCGACACGGAGTGAGACGCAAGTCACAATGCGGAGTCGGTTGAGAGAGAAAAGAAAGTTTGAAAAAACGCTTGACTCTCAAAATGGGAAGCGTAAGATACGCACCCCTAACGACGAGACGCGAAGCGGTTCGAAAGTTAGAAAATGTTCTTTAAAAATATAGACCTATCAATCTGTGTGGGCACTCGTTGATGATAATCAAATTAGATATTTCTCTTAATAAAGAGCGGTATCAAATTAGGTTTTCAATGAACTGAGTGACCAATCAAGACTTCTTTTGGAAACATCAGAGGACTTGGCACAGTCAATTCATTATCGTTCTGTTGGAACGATAATAGCTTTAAAATTACATAAGTAGTTTTGAAGTCAGTATTCATTGAGCCCGTTCTTCGGAACATCAAAAATCTTAAATTGAAGAGTTTGATCATGGCTCAGATTGAACGCTGGCGGCAGGCCTAACACATGCAAGTCGAGCGGAAACGAGTTAACTGAACCTTCGGGGGACGTTAACGGCGTCGAGCGGCGGACGGGTGAGTAATGCCTGGGAAATTGCCCTGATGTGGGGGATAACCATTGGAAACGATGGCTAATACCGCATAATAGCCCGGTTCTTCGGAATTGGTCTCAAAGAGGGGGACCTTTTAGGCCTCTCGCGTCAGGATATGCCCAGGTGGGATTAGCTAGTTGGTGAGGTAATGGCTCACCAAGGCGACGATCCCTAGCTGGTCTGAGAGGATGATCAGCCACACTGGAACTGAGACACGGTCCAGACTCCTACGGGAGGCAGCAGTGGGGAATATTGCACAATGGGCGCAAGCCTGATGCAGCCATGCCGCGTGTGTGAAGAAGGCCTTCGGGTTGTAAAGCACTTTCAGCAGTGAGGAAGGTGGTGTCGTTAATAGCGGCATCATTTGACGTTAGCTGCAGAAGAAGCACCGGCTAACTCCGTGCCAGCAGCCGCGGTAATACGGAGGGTGCGAGCGTTAATCGGAATTACTGGGCGTAAAGCGCATGCAGGTGGTTAGTTAAGTCAGATGTGAAAGCCCGGGGCTCAACCTCGGAACTGCATTTGAAACTGGCTGACTAGAGTACTGTAGAGGGGGGTAGAATTTCAGGTGTAGCGGTGAAATGCGTAGAGATCTGAAGGAATACCGGTGGCGAAGGCGGCCCCCTGGACAGATACTGACACTCAGATGCGAAAGCGTGGGGAGCAAACAGGATTAGATACCCTGGTAGTCCACGCCGTAAACGATGTCTACTTGGAGGTTGTGGCCTTGAGCCGTGGCTTTCGGAGCTAACGCGTTAAGTAGACCGCCTGGGGAGTACGGTCGCAAGATTAAAACTCAAATGAATTGACGGGGGCCCGCACAAGCGGTGGAGCATGTGGTTTAATTCGATGCAACGCGAAGAACCTTACCTACTCTTGACATCCAGAGAACTTAGCAGAGATGCTTTGGTGCCTTCGGGAACTCTGAGACAGGTGCTGCATGGCTGTCGTCAGCTCGTGTTGTGAAATGTTGGGTTAAGTCCCGCAACGAGCGCAACCCTTATCCTTGTTTGCCAGCGAGTAATGTCGGGAACTCCAGGGAGACTGCCGGTGATAAACCGGAGGAAGGTGGGGACGACGTCAAGTCATCATGGCCCTTACGAGTAGGGCTACACACGTGCTACAATGGCGCATACAGAGGGCGGCCAACTTGCGAAAGTGAGCGAATCCCAAAAAGTGCGTCGTAGTCCGGATTGGAGTCTGCAACTCGACTCCATGAAGTCGGAATCGCTAGTAATCGTGGATCAGAATGCCACGGTGAATACGTTCCCGGGCCTTGTACACACCGCCCGTCACACCATGGGAGTGGGCTGCAAAAGAAGTGGGTAGTTTAACCTTCGGGAGGACGCTCACCACTTTGTGGTTCATGACTGGGGTGAAGTCGTAACAAGGTAGCCCTAGGGGAACCTGGGGCTGGATCACCTCCTTATACGAATAGATTATTGCGATGAGTGTTCACACAGATTGATTGGTTTATAGATTTAAGACACCGTGTCCCGTTCGTCTAGAGGCCTAGGACACCGCCCTTTCACGGCGGTAACAGGGGTTCGACTCCCCTACGGGATACCATCTTTAAGCGTTTTCTCTATCGAGAATTCTTAAAAATGGTTACTTCATTACGAAGTGATTAGCTCTTTAAAAATTTGGAAAGCTGACGAATAACATTTGATTAATGTTATTCAATTAAAAGTTCTCAAATCCTAGATGATTTAATCATTTAGGTACCAACACACATTCAAGTGTTCTTGGGAATCACGAAAGTGATTCATATTTGAGTCCGGCAAAATCGAGTCTGCACATGTATAAAAATGCAGACAACTTTGGTTGTTTGATTAAACAATCTCATGGTTTCATCTGAAACTCTTTGGGGTTGTATGGTTAAGTGACTAAGCGTACACGGTGGATGCCTTGGCAGTCAGAGGCGATGAAAGGCGTAATAACTTGCGATAAGCCCAGATTAGGTAGTAATAACCTTTGAGTCTGGGATTCCTGAATGGGGAAACCCACCTGCATAAGCAGGTATCGCTGAGTGAATACATAGCTCAGCGAGGCGAACCGGGGGAACTGAAACATCTAAGTACCCCGAGGAAGAGAAATCAACCGAGATTCCGAAAGTAGCGGCGAGCGAAATTGGATTAGCCCTTAAGCTTTTAATGAGACAGGTGAAGGCTCTGGAAAGTGCCGCGATACAGGGTGATAGCCCCGTAACCGACATCTCATCATCAGTGAAATCGAGTAGGGCGGGACACGTGATATCCTGTCTGAATATGGGGGGACCATCCTCCAAGGCTAAATACTACTGACTGACCGATAGTGAACCAGTACCGTGAGGGAAAGGCGAAAAGAACCCCTGTGAGGGGAGTGAAATAGAACCTGAAACCGTGTACGTACAAGCAGTAGGAGCACCTTCGTGGTGTGACTGCGTACCTTTTGTATAATGGGTCAGCGACTTATATTCAGTGGCAAGGTTAACCGTTTAGGGGAGCCGTAGGGAAACCGAGTCTTAACTGGGCGTTCAGTCTCTGGATATAGACCCGAAACCAGGTGATCTAGCCATGGGCAGGTTGAAGGTTGAGTAACATCAACTGGAGGACCGAACCGACTAATGTTGAAAAATTAGCGGATGACTTGTGGCTAGGGGTGAAAGGCCAATCAAACCTGGAGATAGCTGGTTCTCCCCGAAATCTATTTAGGTAGAGCCTCGGACGAATACTACTGGGGGTAGAGCACTGTTAAGGCTAGGGGGTCATCCCGACTTACCAACCCTTTGCAAACTCCGAATACCAGTAAGTACTATCCGGGAGACACACGGCGGGTGCTAACGTCCGTCGTGGAGAGGGAAACAACCCAGACCGCCAGCTAAGGTCCCAAAGTATAGCTAAGTGGGAAACGATGTGGGAAGGCTTAGACAGCTAGGATGTTGGCTTAGAAGCAGCCATCATTTAAAGAAAGCGTAATAGCTCACTAGTCGAGTCGGCCTGCGCGGAAGATGTAACGGGGCTAAGCTATACACCGAAGCTGCGGCAATACAGTTTACTGTATTGGGTAGGGGAGCGTTCTGTAAGCCGTTGAAGGTGAACTGTAAGGTTTGCTGGAGGTATCAGAAGTGCGAATGCTGACATGAGTAACGATAAAGGGGGTGAAAAACCTCCTCGCCGGAAGACCAAGGGTTCCTGTCCAACGTTAATCGGGGCAGGGTGAGTCGACCCCTAAGGCGAGGCCGAAAGGCGTAGTCGATGGGAAACGGGTTAATATTCCCGTACTTCTTACAATTGCGATGGGGGGACGGAGAAGGCTAGGTGGGCCTGGCGACGGTTGTCCAGGTTCAAGTGCGTAGGCTTAAGAGTTAGGTAAATCCGGCTCTTTTTAAGGCTGAGACACGATGTCGAGCTACTACGGTAGTGAAGTCATTGATGCCATGCTTCCAGGAAAAGCCTCTAAGCTTCAGATTGTAAGGAATCGTACCCCAAACCGACACAGGTGGTCGGGTAGAGAATACCAAGGCGCTTGAGAGAACTCGGGTGAAGGAACTAGGCAAAATGGTACCGTAACTTCGGGAGAAGGTACGCTCCTCGCGGTGAAGTCCCTTGCGGATGGAGCTATGGGGAGTCGCAGATACCAGGTGGCTGCAACTGTTTATTAAAAACACAGCACTGTGCAAAATCGTAAGATGACGTATACGGTGTGACGCCTGCCCGGTGCCGGAAGGTTAATTGATGGGGTTAGACTTAGGTCGAAGCTCTTGATCGAAGCCCCGGTAAACGGCGGCCGTAACTATAACGGTCCTAAGGTAGCGAAATTCCTTGTCGGGTAAGTTCCGACCTGCACGAATGGCGTAATGATGGCCACGCTGTCTCCACCCGAGACTCAGTGAAATTGAAATCGCTGTGAAGATGCAGTGTACCCGCGGCTAGACGGAAAGACCCCGTGAACCTTTACTACAGCTTGGCACTGAACATTGACCCTACATGTGTAGGATAGGTGGGAGGCTTTGAAACTAGTACGCCAGTATTAGTGGAGCCGTCCTTGAAATACCACCCTTGTAGTGTTGATGTTCTAACTTGGTCCCCTAATCGGGGATGAGGACAGTGCCTGGTGGGTAGTTTGACTGGGGCGGTCTCCTCCCAAAGAGTAACGGAGGAGCACGAAGGTGGGCTAATCACGGTTGGACATCGTGAGGTTAGTGCAATGGCATAAGCCCGCTTGACTGCGAGAATGACAATTCGAGCAGGTGCGAAAGCAGGTCATAGTGATCCGGTGGTTCTGAATGGAAGGGCCATCGCTCAACGGATAAAAGGTACTCCGGGGATAACAGGCTGATACCGCCCAAGAGTTCATATCGACGGCGGTGTTTGGCACCTCGATGTCGGCTCATCACATCCTGGGGCTGAAGTCGGTCCCAAGGGTATGGCTGTTCGCCATTTAAAGTGGTACGCGAGCTGGGTTTAGAACGTCGTGAGACAGTTCGGTCCCTATCTGCCGTGGGCGTTGGAAGATTGAAGGGGGCTGCTCCTAGTACGAGAGGACCGGAGTGGACGAACCTCTGGTGTTCGGGTTGTGTCGCCAGACGCATTGCCCGGTAGCTAAGTTCGGAATCGATAACCGCTGAAAGCATCTAAGCGGGAAGCGAGCCCTGAGATGAGTCTTCCCTGGCACTTTAAGTGTCCTAAAGGGTTGTTCGAGACTAGAACGTTGATAGGCAGGGTGTGTAAGCGTTGTGAGGCGTTGAGCTAACCTGTACTAATTGCCCGTGAGGCTTAACCATACAACACCCAAAGGGTTTTGATGGACTCAAAGCAAGAACAAATTGAATGTGTAAGAGAACACATTAACAGCTTTCCAGATATTTTGGCTTTTAGCTTTTTTGAAAAGCTGAAAACCAAAGCAGAATTTGCTTGGCGACCATAGCGTTGTGGACCCACCTGATTCCATGCCGAACTCAGAAGTGAAACGCAATAGCGCCGATGGTAGTGTGGGGCTTCCTCATGTGAGAGTAGGACATCGCCAGGCTTTAATTTCGCACTTGCTTAGTATCTAAGCAAGTCACCATAAATCTTTAAGTTTTCTTAGAGTTTTATGTTGACTTTCAAAGTGGGAAGCGTATCATACGCACCTCGCTGAGGCACTTAAGGTGCTGAAAGCAAAGCTCTTTAACAATATAAACCTATCAATCTGTGTGGGCACTCGTTGATGATAATCAAATTAGATACTTCGGTATCAAATTAGGTTTTCAATGAACTGAGTGACCAATCAAGTCGAAAGACTTGGCACAGTCAATTCATTATCGTTCTGTTGGAACGATAATAGCTTTAAAATTACATAAGTAGTTTTGAAGTCAGTATTCATTGAGCCGACAAAATCTTAAATTGAAGAGTTTGATCATGGCTCAGATTGAACGCTGGCGGCAGGCCTAACACATGCAAGTCGAGCGGAAACGAGTTAACTGAACCTTCGGGGGACGTTAACGGCGTCGAGCGGCGGACGGGTGAGTAATGCCTGGGAAATTGCCCTGATGTGGGGGATAACCATTGGAAACGATGGCTAATACCGCATAATAGCTTCGGCTCAAAGAGGGGGACCTTCGGGCCTCTCGCGTCAGGATATGCCCAGGTGGGATTAGCTAGTTGGTGAGGTAATGGCTCACCAAGGCGACGATCCCTAGCTGGTCTGAGAGGATGATCAGCCACACTGGAACTGAGACACGGTCCAGACTCCTACGGGAGGCAGCAGTGGGGAATATTGCACAATGGGCGCAAGCCTGATGCAGCCATGCCGCGTGTGTGAAGAAGGCCTTCGGGTTGTAAAGCACTTTCAGCAGTGAGGAAGGTGGTGTCGTTAATAGCGGCATCATTTGACGTTAGCTGCAGAAGAAGCACCGGCTAACTCCGTGCCAGCAGCCGCGGTAATACGGAGGGTGCGAGCGTTAATCGGAATTACTGGGCGTAAAGCGCATGCAGGTGGTTAGTTAAGTCAGATGTGAAAGCCCGGGGCTCAACCTCGGAACTGCATTTGAAACTGGCTGACTAGAGTACTGTAGAGGGGGGTAGAATTTCAGGTGTAGCGGTGAAATGCGTAGAGATCTGAAGGAATACCGGTGGCGAAGGCGGCCCCCTGGACAGATACTGACACTCAGATGCGAAAGCGTGGGGAGCAAACAGGATTAGATACCCTGGTAGTCCACGCCGTAAACGATGTCTACTTGGAGGTTGTGGCCTTGAGCCGTGGCTTTCGGAGCTAACGCGTTAAGTAGACCGCCTGGGGAGTACGGTCGCAAGATTAAAACTCAAATGAATTGACGGGGGCCCGCACAAGCGGTGGAGCATGTGGTTTAATTCGATGCAACGCGAAGAACCTTACCTACTCTTGACATCCAGAGAACTTAGCAGAGATGCTTTGGTGCCTTCGGGAACTCTGAGACAGGTGCTGCATGGCTGTCGTCAGCTCGTGTTGTGAAATGTTGGGTTAAGTCCCGCAACGAGCGCAACCCTTATCCTTGTTTGCCAGCGAGTAATGTCGGGAACTCCAGGGAGACTGCCGGTGATAAACCGGAGGAAGGTGGGGACGACGTCAAGTCATCATGGCCCTTACGAGTAGGGCTACACACGTGCTACAATGGCGCATACAGAGGGCGGCCAACTTGCGAAAGTGAGCGAATCCCAAAAAGTGCGTCGTAGTCCGGATTGGAGTCTGCAACTCGACTCCATGAAGTCGGAATCGCTAGTAATCGTGGATCAGAATGCCACGGTGAATACGTTCCCGGGCCTTGTACACACCGCCCGTCACACCATGGGAGTGGGCTGCAAAAGAAGTGGGTAGTTTAACCTTCGGGAGGACGCTCACCACTTTGTGGTTCATGACTGGGGTGAAGTCGTAACAAGGTAGCCCTAGGGGAACCTGGGGCTGGATCACCTCCTTATACGAATAGATTATTGCGATGAGTGTTCACACAGATTGATTAGGTTTGTAAAGATAAAGAGATTTTGTTTTTGCTGAAAAGCGAAAGCAGAAAATAGTAAGTGCCCAACACTTGCTGCTTAGTGTCCCGTTCGTCTAGAGGCCTAGGACACCGCCCTTTCACGGCGGTAACAGGGGTTCGACTCCCCTACGGGATACCATTGGGTCGTTAGCTCAGTTGGTAGAGCAGTTGACTTTTAATCAATTGGTCGCAGGTTCGAATCCTGCACGACCCACCATTTCCTTCCACGGGAAATGTAAAAAACTAAATGTGGGCGATTAGCTCAGTTGGGAGAGCACCTCCCTTACAAGGAGGGGGTCACTGGTTCGAGCCCGGTATCGCCCACCATTCTCTAAGTAATTTTGGATTAAGATTTTCCAAACCACTTCATTAAAACGTACGTGGTTGGAATTTTTGCCGCCGAGATTCTTTAGAAAATGCATTAAGTTTGCATTGCTCTTTAACAATTTGGAAAGCTGACGAATAACATTTGATTAATGTTATTCAATTAAAAGTTCTCAAATCCTAATCTTTTGATTAGGTACCAACACACATTCAAGTGTTCTTGGGAATCACGAAAGTGATTCATATTTGAGTCCGGCAAAATCGAGTCTGCATCATGTATAAAAATTGCAGACAACTTTGGTTGTTTGATTAAACAATCTCATGGTTTCATCTGAAACTCTTTGGGGTTGTATGGTTAAGTGACTAAGCGTACACGGTGGATGCCTTGGCAGTCAGAGGCGATGAAAGGCGTAATAACTTGCGATAAGCTCAGATTAGGTAGTAATAACCTGTGAGTCTGAGATTCCTGAATGGGGAAACCCAACTGCATAAGCAGTTATCGCTGAGTGAATACATAGCTCAGCGAGGCGAACCGGGGGAACTGAAACATCTAAGTACCCCGAGGAAGAGAAATCAACCGAGATTCCGAAAGTAGCGGCGAGCGAAATTGGATTAGCCCTTAAGCTTTTAATGAGACAGGTGAAGGCTCTGGAAAGTGCCGCGATACAGGGTGATAGCCCCGTAACCGACATCTCATCATCAGTGAAATCGAGTAGGGCGGGACACGTGATATCCTGTCTGAATATGGGGGGACCATCCTCCAAGGCTAAATACTACTGACTGACCGATAGTGAACCAGTACCGTGAGGGAAAGGCGAAAAGAACCCCTGTGAGGGGAGTGAAATAGAACCTGAAACCGTGTACGTACAAGCAGTAGGAGCACCTTCGTGGTGTGACTGCGTACCTTTTGTATAATGGGTCAGCGACTTATATTCAGTGGCAAGGTTAACCGTTTAGGGGAGCCGTAGGGAAACCGAGTCTTAACTGGGCGTTCAGTCTCTGGATATAGACCCGAAACCAGGTGATCTAGCCATGGGCAGGTTGAAGGTTGAGTAACATCAACTGGAGGACCGAACCGACTAATGTTGAAAAATTAGCGGATGACTTGTGGCTAGGGGTGAAAGGCCAATCAAACCTGGAGATAGCTGGTTCTCCCCGAAATCTATTTAGGTAGAGCCTCGGACGAATACTACTGGGGGTAGAGCACTGTTAAGGCTAGGGGGTCATCCCGACTTACCAACCCTTTGCAAACTCCGAATACCAGTAAGTACTATCCGGGAGACACACGGCGGGTGCTAACGTCCGTCGTGGAGAGGGAAACAACCCAGACCGCCAGCTAAGGTCCCAAAGTATAGCTAAGTGGGAAACGATGTGGGAAGGCTTAGACAGCTAGGATGTTGGCTTAGAAGCAGCCATCATTTAAAGAAAGCGTAATAGCTCACTAGTCGAGTCGGCCTGCGCGGAAGATGTAACGGGGCTAAGCTATACACCGAAGCTGCGGCAATACAGTTTACTGTATTGGGTAGGGGAGCGTTCTGTAAGCCGTTGAAGGTGAACTGTAAGGTTTGCTGGAGGTATCAGAAGTGCGAATGCTGACATGAGTAACGATAAAGGGGGTGAAAAACCTCCTCGCCGGAAGACCAAGGGTTCCTGTCCAACGTTAATCGGGGCAGGGTGAGTCGACCCCTAAGGCGAGGCCGAAAGGCGTAGTCGATGGGAAACGGGTTAATATTCCCGTACTTCTTACAATTGCGATGGGGGGACGGAGAAGGCTAGGTGGGCCTGGCGACGGTTGTCCAGGTTCAAGTGCGTAGGCTTAAGAGTTAGGTAAATCCGGCTCTTTTTAAGGCTGAGACACGATGTCGAGCTACTACGGTAGTGAAGTCATTGATGCCATGCTTCCAGGAAAAGCCTCTAAGCTTCAGATTGTAAGGAATCGTACCCCAAACCGACACAGGTGGTCGGGTAGAGAATACCAAGGCGCTTGAGAGAACTCGGGTGAAGGAACTAGGCAAAATGGTACCGTAACTTCGGGAGAAGGTACGCTCCTCGCGGTGAAGTCCCTTGCGGATGGAGCTATGGGGAGTCGCAGATACCAGGTGGCTGCAACTGTTTATTAAAAACACAGCACTGTGCAAAATCGTAAGATGACGTATACGGTGTGACGCCTGCCCGGTGCCGGAAGGTTAATTGATGGGGTTAGACTTAGGTCGAAGCTCTTGATCGAAGCCCCGGTAAACGGCGGCCGTAACTATAACGGTCCTAAGGTAGCGAAATTCCTTGTCGGGTAAGTTCCGACCTGCACGAATGGCGTAATGATGGCCACGCTGTCTCCACCCGAGACTCAGTGAAATTGAAATCGCTGTGAAGATGCAGTGTACCCGCGGCTAGACGGAAAGACCCCGTGAACCTTTACTACAGCTTGGCACTGAACATTGACCCTACATGTGTAGGATAGGTGGGAGGCTTTGAAACTAGTACGCCAGTATTAGTGGAGCCGTCCTTGAAATACCACCCTTGTAGTGTTGATGTTCTAACTTGGTCCCCTAATCGGGGATGAGGACAGTGCCTGGTGGGTAGTTTGACTGGGGCGGTCTCCTCCCAAAGAGTAACGGAGGAGCACGAAGGTGGGCTAATCACGGTTGGACATCGTGAGGTTAGTGCAATGGCATAAGCCCGCTTGACTGCGAGAATGACAATTCGAGCAGGTGCGAAAGCAGGTCATAGTGATCCGGTGGTTCTGAATGGAAGGGCCATCGCTCAACGGATAAAAGGTACTCCGGGGATAACAGGCTGATACCGCCCAAGAGTTCATATCGACGGCGGTGTTTGGCACCTCGATGTCGGCTCATCACATCCTGGGGCTGAAGTCGGTCCCAAGGGTATGGCTGTTCGCCATTTAAAGTGGTACGCGAGCTGGGTTTAGAACGTCGTGAGACAGTTCGGTCCCTATCTGCCGTGGGCGTTGGAAGATTGAAGGGGGCTGCTCCTAGTACGAGAGGACCGGAGTGGACGAACCTCTGGTGTTCGGGTTGTGTCGCCAGACGCATTGCCCGGTAGCTAAGTTCGGAATCGATAACCGCTGAAAGCATCTAAGCGGGAAGCGAGCCCTGAGATGAGTCTTCCCTGGCGCTTTAAGCGTCCTAAAGGGTTGTTCGAGACTAGAACGTTGATAGGCAGGGTGTGTAAGCGTTGTGAGGCGTTGAGCTAACCTGTACTAATTGCCCGTGAGGCTTAACCATACAACACCCAAAGGGTTTTGATGGACTCAAAGCAAGAACTTTGAATGTGTATTTAGACTTTTAAATCAGTTTTCCGAATTAAGAATTTGCTTGGCGACCATAGCGTTGTGGACCCACCTGATTCCATGCCGAACTCAGAAGTGAAACGCAATAGCGCCGATGGTAGTGTGGGGCTTCCCCATGTGAGAGTAGGACATCGCCAGGCTCCTATTTATTTTCACTTTTTTGAAAAGTGAAGACAAAAAGTTCGACTTTGCTTATTTTATAAGCAAGTCACCATAGAGTTCTAAATAAACTTAGAATTTTATGTTGACTTTCAAAGTAGAAAGCGTATTATACGCGTCCTGCTTAAGTGCTAAGGCACTGAAAGCAAAGCTCTTTAACAATATAAACCTATCAATCTGTGTGGGCACTCGTTGATGATAATCAAATTAGATTCTTCTCTTAATAAAGAGGGGTATCAAATTAGGTTTTCAATGAACTGAGTGACCAATCAAGTCGAAAGACTTGGCACAGTCAATTCATTATCGTTCTGTTGGAACGATAATAGCTTTAAAATTACATAAGTAGTTTTGAAGTCAGTATTCATTGAGCCGACAAAATCTTAAATTGAAGAGTTTGATCATGGCTCAGATTGAACGCTGGCGGCAGGCCTAACACATGCAAGTCGAGCGGAAACGAGTTAACTGAACCTTCGGGGAACGTTAACGGCGTCGAGCGGCGGACGGGTGAGTAATGCCTGGGAAATTGCCCTGATGTGGGGGATAACCATTGGAAACGATGGCTAATACCGCATAATAGCTTCGGCTCAAAGAGGGGGACCTTCGGGCCTCTCGCGTCAGGATATGCCCAGGTGGGATTAGCTAGTTGGTGAGGTAATGGCTCACCAAGGCGACGATCCCTAGCTGGTCTGAGAGGATGATCAGCCACACTGGAACTGAGACACGGTCCAGACTCCTACGGGAGGCAGCAGTGGGGAATATTGCACAATGGGCGCAAGCCTGATGCAGCCATGCCGCGTGTGTGAAGAAGGCCTTCGGGTTGTAAAGCACTTTCAGCAGTGAGGAAGGTGGTGTCGTTAATAGCGGCATCATTTGACGTTAGCTGCAGAAGAAGCACCGGCTAACTCCGTGCCAGCAGCCGCGGTAATACGGAGGGTGCGAGCGTTAATCGGAATTACTGGGCGTAAAGCGCATGCAGGTGGTTAGTTAAGTCAGATGTGAAAGCCCGGGGCTCAACCTCGGAACTGCATTTGAAACTGGCTGACTAGAGTACTGTAGAGGGGGGTAGAATTTCAGGTGTAGCGGTGAAATGCGTAGAGATCTGAAGGAATACCGGTGGCGAAGGCGGCCCCCTGGACAGATACTGACACTCAGATGCGAAAGCGTGGGGAGCAAACAGGATTAGATACCCTGGTAGTCCACGCCGTAAACGATGTCTACTTGGAGGTTGTGGCCTTGAGCCGTGGCTTTCGGAGCTAACGCGTTAAGTAGACCGCCTGGGGAGTACGGTCGCAAGATTAAAACTCAAATGAATTGACGGGGGCCCGCACAAGCGGTGGAGCATGTGGTTTAATTCGATGCAACGCGAAGAACCTTACCTACTCTTGACATCCAGAGAACTTAGCAGAGATGCTTTGGTGCCTTCGGGAACTCTGAGACAGGTGCTGCATGGCTGTCGTCAGCTCGTGTTGTGAAATGTTGGGTTAAGTCCCGCAACGAGCGCAACCCTTATCCTTGTTTGCCAGCGAGTAATGTCGGGAACTCCAGGGAGACTGCCGGTGATAAACCGGAGGAAGGTGGGGACGACGTCAAGTCATCATGGCCCTTACGAGTAGGGCTACACACGTGCTACAATGGCGCATACAGAGGGCGGCCAACTTGCGAAAGTGAGCGAATCCCAAAAAGTGCGTCGTAGTCCGGATTGGAGTCTGCAACTCGACTCCATGAAGTCGGAATCGCTAGTAATCGTGGATCAGAATGCCACGGTGAATACGTTCCCGGGCCTTGTACACACCGCCCGTCACACCATGGGAGTGGGCTGCAAAAGAAGTGGGTAGTTTAACCTTCGGGAGGACGCTCACCACTTTGTGGTTCATGACTGGGGTGAAGTCGTAACAAGGTAGCCCTAGGGGAACCTGGGGCTGGATCACCTCCTTATACGAATAGATTATTGCGATGAGTGTTCACACAGATTGATACGGTTTATGAATTAAAGACGATGCTTGGGTCTGTAGCTCAGGTGGTTAGAGCGTTCGCCTGATAAGCGAGAGGTCGGTGGTTCAAGTCCACTCAGACCCACCAATCTTCCTCCCAGATGATTGGCGGTAAGCATCAACACTGATGGGGCTATAGCTCAGCTGGGAGAGCGCCTGCCTTGCACGCAGGAGGTCAGCAGTTCGATCCTGCTTAGCTCCACCATCTTTAAGCGCATTTGCTTAAGTGTTCTTAAAAATGGTTTCTTTCTTTAAATAGAAAGTAAATCTCGTTCTTTAAAAATTTGGAAAGCTGACGAATAACATTTGATTAATGTTATTCAATTAAAAGTTCTCAAATCCTATATCGAAAGATGTAGGTACCAACACACATTCAAGTGTTCTTGGGAATCACGAAAGTGATTCATATTTGAGTCCGGCAAAATCGAGTCTGCATCATGTATAAAAATTGCAGACAACTTTGGTTGTTTGACCGTTTGCTTTCACTTTTAAAAAGTGAAGACAAATAGAAAGACCCTTTGGGGTTGTATGGTTAAGTGACTAAGCGTACACGGTGGATGCCTTGGCAGTCAGAGGCGATGAAAGGCGTAATAACTTGCGATAAGCCCAGATTAGGTAGTAATAACCTGTGAGTCTGGGATTCCTGAATGGGGAAACCCACCTGCATAAGCAGGTATCGCTGAGTGAATACATAGCTCAGCGAGGCGAACCGGGGGAACTGAAACATCTAAGTACCCCGAGGAAGAGAAATCAACCGAGATTCCGAAAGTAGCGGCGAGCGAAATTGGATTAGCCCTTAAGCTTTTAATGAGACAGGTGAAGGCTCTGGAAAGTGCCGCGATACAGGGTGATAGCCCCGTAACCGACATCTCATCATCAGTGAAATCGAGTAGGGCGGGACACGTGATATCCTGTCTGAATATGGGGGGACCATCCTCCAAGGCTAAATACTACTGACTGACCGATAGTGAACCAGTACCGTGAGGGAAAGGCGAAAAGAACCCCTGTGAGGGGAGTGAAATAGAACCTGAAACCGTGTACGTACAAGCAGTAGGAGCACCTTCGTGGTGTGACTGCGTACCTTTTGTATAATGGGTCAGCGACTTATATTCAGTGGCAAGGTTAACCGTTTAGGGGAGCCGTAGGGAAACCGAGTCTTAACTGGGCGTTCAGTCTCTGGATATAGACCCGAAACCAGGTGATCTAGCCATGGGCAGGTTGAAGGTTGAGTAACATCAACTGGAGGACCGAACCGACTAATGTTGAAAAATTAGCGGATGACTTGTGGCTAGGGGTGAAAGGCCAATCAAACCTGGAGATAGCTGGTTCTCCCCGAAATCTATTTAGGTAGAGCCTCGGACGAATACTACTGGGGGTAGAGCACTGTTAAGGCTAGGGGGTCATCCCGACTTACCAACCCTTTGCAAACTCCGAATACCAGTAAGTACTATCCGGGAGACACACGGCGGGTGCTAACGTCCGTCGTGGAGAGGGAAACAACCCAGACCGCCAGCTAAGGTCCCAAAGTATAGCTAAGTGGGAAACGATGTGGGAAGGCTTAGACAGCTAGGATGTTGGCTTAGAAGCAGCCATCATTTAAAGAAAGCGTAATAGCTCACTAGTCGAGTCGGCCTGCGCGGAAGATGTAACGGGGCTAAGCTATACACCGAAGCTGCGGCAATGCATTTATGTATTGGGTAGGGGAGCGTTCTGTAAGCCGTTGAAGGTGAACTGTAAGGTTTGCTGGAGGTATCAGAAGTGCGAATGCTGACATGAGTAACGATAAAGGGGGTGAAAAACCTCCTCGCCGGAAGACCAAGGGTTCCTGTCCAACGTTAATCGGGGCAGGGTGAGTCGACCCCTAAGGCGAGGCCGAAAGGCGTAGTCGATGGGAAACGGGTTAATATTCCCGTACTTCTTACAATTGCGATGGGGGGACGGAGAAGGCTAGGTGGGCCTGGCGACGGTTGTCCAGGTTCAAGTGCGTAGGCTTAAGAGTTAGGTAAATCCGGCTCTTTTTAAGGCTGAGACACGATGTCGAGCTACTACGGTAGTGAAGTCATTGATGCCATGCTTCCAGGAAAAGCCTCTAAGCTTCAGATTGTAAGGAATCGTACCCCAAACCGACACAGGTGGTCGGGTAGAGAATACCAAGGCGCTTGAGAGAACTCGGGTGAAGGAACTAGGCAAAATGGTACCGTAACTTCGGGAGAAGGTACGCTCCTCGCGGTGAAGTCCCTTGCGGATGGAGCTATGGGGAGTCGCAGATACCAGGTGGCTGCAACTGTTTATTAAAAACACAGCACTGTGCAAAATCGTAAGATGACGTATACGGTGTGACGCCTGCCCGGTGCCGGAAGGTTAATTGATGGGGTTAGACTTAGGTCGAAGCTCTTGATCGAAGCCCCGGTAAACGGCGGCCGTAACTATAACGGTCCTAAGGTAGCGAAATTCCTTGTCGGGTAAGTTCCGACCTGCACGAATGGCGTAATGATGGCCACGCTGTCTCCACCCGAGACTCAGTGAAATTGAAATCGCTGTGAAGATGCAGTGTACCCGCGGCTAGACGGAAAGACCCCGTGAACCTTTACTACAGCTTGGCACTGAACATTGACCCTACATGTGTAGGATAGGTGGGAGGCTTTGAAACTAGTACGCCAGTATTAGTGGAGCCGTCCTTGAAATACCACCCTTGTAGTGTTGATGTTCTAACTTGGTCCCCTAATCGGGGATGAGGACAGTGCCTGGTGGGTAGTTTGACTGGGGCGGTCTCCTCCCAAAGAGTAACGGAGGAGCACGAAGGTGGGCTAATCACGGTTGGACATCGTGAGGTTAGTGCAATGGCATAAGCCCGCTTGACTGCGAGAATGACAATTCGAGCAGGTGCGAAAGCAGGTCATAGTGATCCGGTGGTTCTGAATGGAAGGGCCATCGCTCAACGGATAAAAGGTACTCCGGGGATAACAGGCTGATACCGCCCAAGAGTTCATATCGACGGCGGTGTTTGGCACCTCGATGTCGGCTCATCACATCCTGGGGCTGAAGTCGGTCCCAAGGGTATGGCTGTTCGCCATTTAAAGTGGTACGCGAGCTGGGTTTAGAACGTCGTGAGACAGTTCGGTCCCTATCTGCCGTGGGCGTTGGAAGATTGAAGGGGGCTGCTCCTAGTACGAGAGGACCGGAGTGGACGAACCTCTGGTGTTCGGGTTGTGTCGCCAGACGCATTGCCCGGTAGCTAAGTTCGGAATCGATAACCGCTGAAAGCATCTAAGCGGGAAGCGAGCCCTGAGATGAGTCTTCCCTGGCACTTTAAGTGTCCTAAAGGGTTGTTCGAGACTAGAACGTTGATAGGCAGGGTGTGTAAGCGTTGTGAGGCGTTGAGCTAACCTGTACTAATTGCCCGTGAGGCTTAACCATACAACACCCAAAGGGTTTTGATGGACTCAAAGCAAGAACATTGAATGTGAGTTCAGAACTTTAAAATCAGTTTTCCAGATATTTTGGCTTTTAGCTTTTTTGAAAAGCTGAAAACCAAAGCAGAATTTGCTTGGCGACCATAGCGTTGTGGACCCACCTGATTCCATGCCGAACTCAGAAGTGAAACGCAATAGCGCCGATGGTAGTGTGGGGCTTCCCCATGTGAGAGTAGGACATCGCCAGGCTTTAATTTTAGAAAGAGCCCGTTTGAAAGAACGGGCTTTTTTAGTCCCTAAGGACAAACCACGATGCTGATATAGCTCAGGTGGTAGAGCGCATCCTTGGTAAGGATGAGGTCCCCAGTTCGAGTCTGGGTATCAGCACCAGTATTTAGAGTCATCTTGCAGAGCAAGATGCACCCAAGCAAGATTTTGTTTGGCGACCATAGCATTGTGGACCCACCTGATTCCATGCCGAACTCAGAAGTGAAACGCAATAGCGCCGATGGTAGTGTGGGGCTTCCCCATGTGAGAGTAGGACATCGCCAGACTTTAATTTCACGCCTCAGCATAAGCTGGGGCGTTTTCGCATCTGCAGTTTGCTGTTTTGACATCTTAATGGGAAAGTTAGAGTGTGTTTGCGGATCGCCGCACCGCCCATGTGAGAGTAGGACATCGCCAGACTTTAATTTCACGCCTCAGCATAAGCTGGGGCGTTTTCGCATCTGCAGTTTGCTGTTTTGACATCTTAATGGGAAAGGTAGAGTGTGTTTGCGGATCGCCGCACCGCCCATGTGAGAGTAGGACATCGCCAGACTTTAATTTTACGCCTCAGCATAAGCTGGGGCGTTTTCGTATCTGGCGTATTGTAGATTTGATACTTGCATTAGAAAGGTAGAGTGTGTCTTGCGTATCGCCGCACCGCCCATGTGAGAGTAGGACATCGCCAGGCTTTATTTCCACGCCTCAGAATAAGCTGGGGCGTTTTGTCGTCATCGCTAGGTGGCTGCTTAACTCGGGCTTTTAGTCCATCATCGGGCTTTGTTATTTTTGATTCTTGGCATGATTTTGCTAATGATTCAGTTACACTCTAATTATGTTACTGAATTAGTTATCTATTATGAGTTTACAGTTGCCATTTATTATCTCAGGCGGTCCTGGTTCTGGGAAAACTACACTACTAGAAGCACTCGGTGAATTGGGACACAAAACCTTCCCAGAGATACCAAGGTTGCTCATTGAACAACAGTCTCAGCTTGATGATGGCGTATTACCGTGGACGCAACTTGGTCGGTTTGCGGACATGTGTTTTCAGGAAATGATCAAGCAAAGAGATTCAGCTACCCAGTCGACACAGCTTATCTTTGTTGATAGAGCGATTCCCGATGTTTGTGCTTACCTGGGATTCGGAAAGCTTCCAGTGCCCGATTATATCTATAGCGAAGCCAACAAAGGTTATCAGCCCATTGCCTTGTTTTGTAAGCCAACGCCAGAGACCTATGTGCAAGATGAAGTGAGACCTTATCCCTTTGAAGAAGCGCTATCGATCCATCAAGCACTATATCTGCAGTATCAAAGCCTTGGGTTTCAAGTTATTGAGATCCCGTTAATGTCTGTGGAGCAGCGAGTCGAGTTTGTTCTTCAACTGTGTCAAACTCATACCGCAAATGTTGTTAGCAAGGAGAGCTGAGGAAAAATGCGTGAGAAAATATCTCGTCAATTCACAGAGTTTGTCTCTAAATTATTGTGTTTTGTCCGCTATCTATTTCAACGTATGTCTCACGACAGAGTAAATGTGAATGCTGGTTACTTAACTTACATCACTTTGCTGTCTATCGTTCCCATGTTGACCGTATTACTGTCAGTGTTGTCTTCGTTTCCGATATTTGAGAATGTGGGGGAGGTGCTGCAAAACTTCATTATTCAGCACTTTGTTCCAGCTGCGGGCGACGCGGTATATTCGGCTCTCACAGAATTTGTAGCCAATACCGGGCGAATGACGGCGATAGGCAGTGGTTTTTTGTTTGTCGCTGCTTTGATGTTGATTTCCAATATCGATAATAACCTTAACTACATATGGCGTGTAAAAGTGAAACGACGCCCCGTGTTTTCATTTTCCATATACTGGATGATATTAACCCTTGGGCCCATCTTGGTTGGCGCAAGTATCGTCGGGACTTCATACGTTACCTCGCTTAAGATACTGGAGCACGATGTACTGAGTGGTGCATTTAGTTTCTTCCTTAATTGGTTGCCTGCTTTTCTTGCGTTACTCGCGTTCACAGGGCTTTATGTCCTTGTTCCTAATAAGAAAGTCTATTTAAGTCACGCCCTCATTGGCGCTGCGGTTGCGACCTTGCTGTTTGAAGTCAGTAAGAAGGGGTTTGCTTATTACATTACTCAGTTCCCCTCTTATCAGCTTATTTATGGTGCGATCGCTGCTATTCCAATACTGTTTCTTTGGATTTATTTGTGTTGGTTTATCGTACTGATTGGTGCTGAGTTTACTGCAGCGTTAGGCGAGAAAGAACACTGGCGAGCACATGGCCCCGTGATACAATCGACAGCCGGAAATAAGCAGTTCGCAAAGAAGGAACCACTGAGTGATAGCACTGATACAGAGAGTAAGTGAGTCCTCTGTCAACGTTGACGGAAAGACGGTTGGTGAGATCGGTAAAGGGTTGCTGGTCCTGTTAGGTGTTGAAAAGGACGATGACGAAGCCAAAGCGAAGCGATTGGTTGAGCGAGTCACGACATACCGAGTCTTTGAAGATGATGCTGGTAAGATGAACCTCAGCGTTAAAGATGTTGGTGGTAGTGTTCTCGTTGTGTCGCAATTTACGTTGCCAGCGGATACGAAGAAGGGCACTCGTGCGGGGTTCTCCAAAGGGGCTCATCCAGCCGAGGCCGAGCGTTTATATGAATACTTTGCCGATCACTGTCAGCAAGTATTGCCAACAGAACGTGGTCAATTTGCTGCTGATATGAAAGTATCGCTCATTAACGATGGTCCTGTGACATTTTGGTTGCAGGTATAAACGAGTAAGGCGTCCAGTTTACATGCGAAAGGATATCTATGTTTAAACTCATTACTCCTAAGACAGAGAATCAGCTTAGTAAGTACTACCACTTTCGTTGGCAGATGTTACGCGAACCATGGCGATTGCCAGTAGGATCGGAGCGTGATGAATATGACGAGATGAGTCATCATCGCATGATTGTCGACGGTCGTGGAAGACCTATGGCTATTGGGCGACTGTATATTACCCCGGATAATGAAGGTCAAATCCGCTATATGGCGGTGAAGAGCAGTCGTCGTGATAAAGGGATGGGATCGCTAGTATTGGTTGCGCTCGAGTCGTTCGCGCGTCAAGAGGGTGTGAAGCGCTTAGTGTGTAACGCTCGTGAAGATGCTATCTCTTTTTATGAGAAGAATGGTTTTAGTAGCCAAGGCGAGCTTAATGACCAAAAAGGCCCGGTACGCCACCAACAGATGGTTAAGCAGCTTGACCCTTTAGCTAAGGTATTGCGCCGCCCAGAGTGGTGTGCAGAGCTGCAAGATCGCTGGGAGCAGCAGATCCCTATCAGTGACAAGATGGGCATTAAAATCAATCAGTACACCGGTTATCGTTTTGAGTGTAGCGCCCAGTTAAATCCTAATCTAAACCCTCACAACACCATGTTTGCTGGTTCGGCATTTACTCTGGCTACATTAACGGGGTGGGGGATGACTTGGCTGCTGATGCGTGAGCGAGGTTTGGTGGCGGATATCGTGCTAGCAGACAGTCGAATTCGCTATCGTCATCCGGTTGAATCGAGCCCAGTTTCGGTCACCTCGCTAGATGGTATTAGCGGAGATTTAGACAGGTTAGCAGCGGGTAAGAAGGCGCGTATCGTGATTAATGTGACTATCTACAGTGGTGACGTGCCTGCTGTTGAGTTTGTGGGTACTTACATGCTGTTGCCCAATTACCAAGACAAGTTACTGTCGAGTTAATGAAATCGCCCCTTGCTTTTTGGCAGGGGCGATTTTTATGGGCAGCTCGCAATAGGTGTAGACGTGATTTTTCCCGTTAGCAACTGCAGATTGTAGCTATGCTTGCACGGTTCAGTGAGCTCTATGCTGAGCGTCTCAACGGGCTGTGAGCTTAAATCGATAGTTTGCTGCGCCTCTCCGTTTAAATGCTCTGCTGTGATGCTAAATGGCATCAATTCAATTCTTCCCCTATCTCCGCTCATCTTGAGTGGTGTGATATCGACCGCTAAGGGCGGCTGAGACTGAGCGGTCGTTACTGCTGCATTGTAAAAGCTTGCTGTTAACGCGCCGGACAGGGTTTGAGACAAAGCGCGTTTATCGGCAATCAGTGCGTTTATCTCTAGGTTGACGTCTGCCGCACCTGTAAAGAGTAACGGGGCGGGATAATTCAGATATTGGCTGAGTTGCAATGGTAGTGAAAAGGCGTTGGCGCTTAGCGTAAAAGGCTGACTCGGCGCAGTAAAGTCGAGTTCGGCCTTGGCCGACAGATAGCCTTGCTCAAATGGGACGAACAGGCGACTTAATTGCCATTTACCTTGCTTGCTTTCCGTTTCCATAATGATTTGGTTGGCAAGCACATTGTCGATACTCGCGCTATTCGCCGAGGCGGTCGCTTTCCCTTGCCACAATCCCCATTGATAGTCTTTCTTCAGGATAAGGTCACTCGCTTCCATATTGAATCCGGTGACTTGCCAAAATGGTTTGCTTGCCAGTTGTATCCATTGGGAGCGATTGAATGTGACATTCTTAATAGATACCGACTTGATATCGTCGATATTGATTCCGCGAAACAGAGTCAGCAATGATGCATCGCCTTGTTCTTGAATAAATTTAAGACCATCAATATTCACGCTATCAAGTTTTATCTCTTGTGGGGAAAACTCCCCGGAGATCTGCACACGCCCTTGTTCAAGTTGCGCATCGAGATCAGCAATGTGGAGCTTATTTGGAGTGGCATAAACTTCGATGGTTGGTTCGATAAATTCAAATCCTTGCCAGGTGACTTGATCGGCATCGATTGACAGGTAAGCCTGTTGTTGAGACCAGAATGGCTTATCAAGTTCAATGCTTTCCAGCGACGCGCTAATGTTGTCTATTCTGCTCCCTTTGTACTGTAAAGAGGAGTTGAGAATATCGAGACTGTTGATGTGACTAATATTGTCACGAAATAACGTAAACCAAGGATCCTCAATGTGGGCTGTCTCTATGGTTAAGCGATTGATGGTGGTATTCACTAATGACCAAGCGCCGTTGTGTGCTTGCGCTTGAGTTGAGAGATTTGCCCCATTCCATGTTAATGAGGCACCGTAAATTTTGCTTTGCTCGCCAGCTAAAATACCATCCAGTAACACGTCGTGCAGCGCAGAACCCTGATAATTGAGTTGAGAGGCTTGCAGCTGAATCTCGCCTCGTGAGGCCATAAAAGAGTCGCCAAGCTTAAGGTCTTTTAACTGCAAGCGCAGATCGTTGATGATCAGCTCGTTGTCACTGTAATCCACATGATCCAGAGCGAGGTTTTGGATCTGCCAGCGCTGAATAAGTGCAATGAGAAGTGTGCCTTTACCTGTAATGGTCGTGCCATCGATCAGCAATTCGTGGACAGTTATAGGTTGGTCAGTGGATAGGGCGCCAGACAACCAAACTGAGAGTTTGGCCACTTCGATTGGCGTGTGGTCAGCGATCTCAAAGCGCGCATTTTCAAAGCTCAATTGATTAGGATAGCGGTAGTGAATGCTCTCACTCGTCACACCTATATTGAACACTTTCTCTAATGTGTAGCTCACCAAGGGCTTTGCATATTGAGTATGTAATGCTGCAAACACCAGCAAAAGGGAAAGCAGGCCCAGTGCCATGAGCGCCACTAACAGTGCGACAATCTTTCTTATCACGGATTCAAAGCCTAATCATTCAACATAAACAGTAATTTAGCGTGTATAGATGAAAAAAGCCCCTCAAAATGAGGGGCTAGTATTAAAAAGTTGGATTTCTATCTAACTTATTAGTCTAGTTGTGGACCTGCGGCAACCAGTGCTTGACCTTCTGCGTTATCGGTATACTTATCGAAGTTCGCGATGAAACGTTTAGCCAGATCTTCTGCTTTGCTTTCCCATTGTAGAGGGTCTACGTAGGTTTCACGAGGATCTAAGATTGAAGGATCCACACCAGGAAGTGAAGTTGGTACTTCTAGGTTGAACACTGGAATGTTGGTGGTTTCAGCTTTCTCGATAGAGCCATCTAGGATCGCATCGATGATGCCACGGGTATCTTGGATAGAGATACGTTTACCAGTGCCGTTCCAACCAGTGTTAACCAAATAAGCTTCAGCGCCAGCTGCTTCCATACGTTTAACCAGTACTTCTGCGTATTTAGTTGGGTGCAGCGTTAGGAATGCAGCGCCGAAGCACGCAGAGAACGTTGGTGTTGGCTCTGTAATGCCACGCTCAGTACCGGCCAGTTTCGCAGTGAAGCCTGACAAGAAGTGGTACTTAGTTTGCTCTGGCGTGAGTTTTGACACTGGAGGAAGTACGCCAAACGCGTCTGCCGATAGGAAGATCACCTTGTTGGCATGGCCGCCTTTCGATACTGGCTTCACTATGTTCTCGATGTGATGCAGTGGGTACGAGACGCGGGTGTTTTCTGTTTTCGAACCGTCATCAAAGTCGATGGAGCCATCATTACGAACGGTAACGTTCTCTAGTAGTGCATCTCTGCGAATCGCATTGTAGATGTCTGGCTCAGCTTCTTTAGATAGATTGATGGTTTTTGCGTAGCAGCCGCCTTCGTAGTTAAAGATACCGTCATCATCCCAACCGTGCTCATCATCACCGATTAGAGCGCGTTTAGGGTCTGTTGATAGTGTTGTTTTACCTGTGCCAGATAGGCCGAAGAACACAGCAACATCACCGTCTTCACCCATGTTCGCTGAACAGTGCATAGACGCGATATCACGTAGCGGTAAGAAGTAGTTCATCATTGCGAACATGCCTTTCTTCATTTCGCCGCCGTACCATGTACCGCCGATGAGTTGCATTCTTTCAGTAAGGTTAAACACGGTGAAGTTTTCTGAATTGAGACCGTGTTCTTTCCAGTTTTGGTTAGTACACTTAGCGCCATTCATAACCACAAAGTCAGGTTCGAATGTCGCGAGCTCTTCTTCTGTAGGGCGAATGAACATGTTTTTAACGAAGTGCGCTTGCCACGCTACTTCAGTGATAATACGAATGCATAGACGAGTGTCAGGGTTAGTGCCACAGTATCCGTCAATTACAAACAAGCGTTTATTAGATAGTTGACCGGTAACCAGCGTTTTAAGATCGTTCCACGCCTCTTGGGACATTGGTTTATTGTCGTTTTTAACTTTATCATTGGTCCACCACATGTTTTCTTCTGTGGTCGCATCTTTAACGATAAACTTGTCTTTCGGAGAACGTCCAGTAAAGATTCCCGTATCTACAGCAACGGCGCCAAGCTCAGTAACTACGCCTTTCTCGTAGCCTTCCAGACCTTCGCGAGTTTCCTCTTCAAATAACTGTTCGTAGCTTGGGTTGCGAACGATGTCAGTTACGCCAGTGATTCCGTACTTTGTTAGATCGATTTGTGCAGCCTTGTTAATGTCCATAACGGTCATAGGTGCTCCTTATTGGATTTTTGTAGGGATTTTAAAATTGTAGTAATAATTGTTTATTTGTTATTTTGTTTTTTATTTTGAACTCCATGCTAGCAACGGATATCCGAGAAAACAGGGAGGTAGTTCAAAAAATAGTCATCAGTTATTGATGGTTTTAAGTGTTTTGTCACATATTGATTTTGGGCAATTTCTCCTCGAAGCAAACCTTTGCGCTAGATCAAATGTAACACATTAAAACCGCCTCTAGTTAGGTGTTCTGTTCATGTTTTTTGCAATGCTGTTAAAAAAAACGAACAAAAAAAGCCAGAACGTTAACGAACTGGCTTTTAGCGTGTAAAGAGCTTAGAAATTAGTGAACGGTGTTATCACCAGCGGCCGATTGTGCATCAGCGAAAATCGCTTTGATTTCTGGCTCATCAAAAGAGTAGGTGCTACCACAGTAATCGCAGTGAAGCGCCACTTCGCCATCTTGCGCAAGGATATCCATGATCTCTTCCTGTGCGACGGTTGCAATAGCGCCAGCGCTGCGTTCGCGTGAACAACCACAGAAAAACTCGACTTGCTTTGGTTCAAACACTTGTACTTTATCTTGGTTGTACAGGCGATAAAGCAGCGTGTTAGCTTCTAGGCCAAATAGCTCTTCATCTTTTACCGTATCGGTCAGCTGCTCTAAATGTTCGAAGTCTTCTGGTGAGCCAGTGCCGTCTGGCATGACTTGTAGCATCATGCCAGCTGCGTGCTGCTTACCTTCAAATTCACCGGTGCGAATCCAAAGGCGAGTTTTTAGCTGCTCCGAACGCTCAAAGTAGCCTTCTAGAACCTCGGCAAGGTTATCACCTTCAAGACCCACCACGCCTTGGTAGCGTTCGCCCTTATCAGGAGTAATGGTGATGACTAGATAGCCTTTACCCATCATGTCGTGAATGCTGGCATTATCAGCAATGTCACCTTCCCAGCGCGCAACGCCACGAAGTTTTTGGTTGTGGTCACCGTTGATCACTGCCAAAGATACCGGACCGTCACCTTGAAGTTGCATCGTAATTGAGCCTTCAAACTTCAACGTTGCTGTCAAAAGGCTGGTGGAAACCAATAGGTCACCTAGCAGCTTTTGCAGCGGAGCTGGGTAGTCCTTGCTAGATAGAATTTCTTGATAAGCTGTATCCAGTTGCACGAGTTCGCCGCGCACCGACAGTTCTTCAAAAAGGTAGCGGTTAAGTATGTTGTTAGCCATTGAGGAAGCTCCAGCTTATTGGTGTTTAAATTTAATGATGTCGCGACGCTGTTTCTTGTCAGGTCTGCGTTCTGGACTTGGGTTATGTGCGTGTAGCTTTCTCTTCAACGCGTTGTCTTCTCGCTTGGCGATACTCTCTGCGGTCTCGCTATAGAGAGTCTGGGCTTCCGGTGCACCTCGACGTTGATCGGAGATTCGCTCTATGACCACGGTTTTCTCTTCATTACCTTGGCGCAGGGCGATAACCGCTCCCAATTCCACTATTTTACTCGGCTTCGAGCGCTGTCCATTGTAGTGGACTTTGCCGCCGTCGACCATATTTCGTGCGATACTTCTGGTTTTATAGAAGCGCGCGGCCCACAGCCATTTGTCCAAACGAACAGAATTATTCTCGGAACTCATTGTCAATCCTACTTTCTAAGTCAGTGTGGATGAGCCAAACTGAACTAGTGATAGATTTATCTCGCTATTGGTGTACTAAATGGTGCTTAGGTCTAAAAAATTCAACCCCAAGCTCTCAATAGCATCACTGTCACTACAGTTATGCTATAGTTTGTCGGTTAGCAAAGAGCAAAAAGTTGCTTATATTATTGGGACTTATAACATAGTGAAATATCGGAAAGTTCATTATCTAGCAGGAAGTTAAAAGGGTGAAAGGAATATCTATATCGGCGAATGGTGTTAACGTTGCCTCTTTGACTTCATTTTTACGACGTTGTACGCAGTACCAGCCTCAAATCAGCCTTATCGTTACCCTAGTGTTACTCGCTATTTCATGTTGGATTGCGGGCGCCTTATTGTGGCAGTTATTTCCTCAATCACATTCTGTCACTCGTTGGGTTGCACCTGCAGCAGTGAACACCTCGAACAATGTGCAAACCACCAAACTGCAATCGTCTGACATCAATAACGCCAATATTTTTGGTCGCTACACTAAAGAGCAAAAAGTGGTGCAAGCACCGGTTGTGACCGATGCGCCTAAAACTCGCCTGAATGTGGTACTCGTTGGCTCAGTGGTGAGCTCTAATCCTGAACGCAGTTTAGCGGTTGTCGCTCATCGTGGTAAGCAGGGGACTTATGGTATCGGTGAGCAGATTGATGGCACGCGTGCGACTGTGAGTGCGGTGTTCATTGACCGGATCATTATTTCAAACTCTGGCCGTGATGAAACCGTTATGCTGGAAGGCTTGGAGTATAAAAAGCTAGAGCTAAACCAGCGCCCGAAAGCGGCAGCGTCTAACATCGCCGGTAATAATCCAATTGACTCAGAAGAGAAGTTGGCAGCGATACGCAATACTATTACTCAAGATCCACAGCAAATATTCCAATACGTCAGGCTTTCTCAAGTAAAGCGTGACGGCAAGGTAGCAGGTTATCGAGTGAGTCCAGGACGCGATCCTGAGCTATTCAATTCGGTGGGTTTGCAAAATGGCGATATTGCCATCGCACTCAACGGTGCTGACCTGACCGACCCTGCTGCGATGGGGCAGATTTATCAATCCATCACCGACCTAACTGAGTTAAACCTCACCGTTGAACGCGATGGACAGCAGCATGACATCTTCATTCAGTTTTAGTCATGTCGACAGCATTACAAGGGAGCATTAAGTGAAAAGTTGGCTTAAAACAAGTACCTGGTTATTGATGGGGAGCCTTATGGCCGCACCCGCGGTATCAGCCAATGAATTTAGCGCCAGTTTTAAAGGCACTGACCTTCATGAATTTATCAATATTGTTGGGCGTAACCTCGACAAAACCATCATCGTAGACCCTTCCGTACGCGGTAAAGTCGATGTGCGCAGCTATGACGTGTTGAATGAAGAGCAGTATTACAGCTTCTTTCTCAACGTTCTTGAAGTGTATGGCTTCGCGGTGGTTGAGATGGACAACGGCATATTAAAAGTCATCAAAGCCAAAGACGCAAAAACATCGGCGATCCCTGTGGTGGGCGATGCGGATATCGCTGTAGGTGATACCGTGGTGACCCGTGTTGTGGCAGTGAAAAATGTCTCGGTGCGTGAATTGTCACCGCTACTCAGACAGCTCAATGACAACGCCGGTGCGGGTAACGTTGTGCACTACGACCCAGCCAATATCATTTTGATCACAGGTCGCGCAGCGGTGGTTAACCGTTTGGCGGAGATCATCAAGCGTGTTGACCAGGCGGGTGACAAAGAAGTAGAAGTGGTGGAGTTGCAGAACGCCTCTGCGGCGGAAATGGTGCGTATCGTTGATGCACTGAATAAAACCACGGATGCTAAAAATACCCCAGCGTTCTTGCAACCTAAGCTGGTGGCAGATGAGCGTACCAACTCGATTTTGATTTCTGGTGATCCTAAAGTGCGCCAACGCTTGCGCCGTTTGATTGGTCAATTGGATATCGAAATGGCCACTAAAGGCAATAACCGTGTTCAGTACCTAAAATACGCCAAAGCTGAAGATTTGGTGGATGTACTTAAAGGTGTGTCGGACAACCTGCAAAAAGAGAAGCAAGCGGGCTCGAAGTCAGGCTCTACGGCCAATCGTACCGAAGTTATGATTGCCGCGCACCCAGATACCAACGCGCTGGTGCTGACTGCGCCGCCAGATATTATGAAGGCGCTGCTTGAAGTGATTTCTCAGCTTGATATTCGCCGCGCGCAGGTATTGATTGAAGCGCTGATTGTTGAGCTGGCTGACGTAGATGGTGCCAACCTTGGTGTTCAGTGGGGCTCGGTAAACGGCGGCAGTGTGGTGCAATTTAGTAACACTGGCGCGTCCATCGGCAGTGTGATGGTTGGCATGGAAGAAGCCAAAGACAAAAAGACTACGGAAACTCGTGTCGATGCCGATGGTAACCCATACAACGTCGAAACCACGACAACCGGTGATTTCTCTAAACTAGCAAGCGCACTGAGCGGCGTGCAAGGTGCAGCCGTCGGCATCGCTCTAGGTGATTGGACCGCGTTGATCACAGCAGTGTCTAGTCAATCCAATTCCAACATTCTATCTTCTCCAAGTATTACCGTAATGGATAACGGTGAAGCTTCGTTTATCGTGGGTGAAGAAGTCCCGGTATTGACGGGCTCAACAGCCGGCTCGAACAACAGCAACCCATTCCAAACGGTTGATCGTAAGGAAGTGGGTATCAAACTCAAAGTGGTACCTCAGATCAACGAAGGTAACTCGGTTCAGCTTAACATTGAGCAGGAAGTGTCAAACGTACTAGGCGCTAATGGGGCGGTTGATGTGCGTTTTGCTAAGCGTCAGCTCAACACCTCGGTGATGATCCAAGATGGTCAAATGCTGGTGCTGGGTGGTTTGATTGATGAGCGTGCAGCAGAGAGCGAATCGAAAGTACCGTTCTTGGGGGATATTCCTTATCTTGGCCGCTTGTTTACCTCTACCTCAACCACGGTTGAGAAGAAGAACCTGATGGTATTCATTAAGCCAACCATTATTCGCGATGGCATGACATCGGATGGTATCACGCAGCGTAAGTACAACTACATCCGTGCAGAGCAGCTGTTCAAAGCGGACAAAGGTCTTAAGTTGATGGATGATGGCTTCATCCCAGTGCTGCCTGAGTTTAATGAAACAACACGTTATCCATCTGAGATCCAAGCATTTATTGATCAAGTAGAAGCGAAGTAATTATGGAAAGCCCAGAGCATCGCCCTCTAGCCAACCGCTTGCCATTTAGCTTTGCTAATCGCTTTAAAGTGGTGTTTGAAGCTCAGGAAGCACAGTCGGTTCTTTACTATGTTGAGCCGTTGGCGTTAAACGCTTTGCAAGAGGTAAAGCGAGTATTTCGAAAGCCATTCACTTTGCACGCTCTGCCGTCGAGTGAGTTCGATGCTAAGTTGACTGAGGCGTATCAAAGAGATTCTTCTGAAGCTAGGCAGTTGATGGAAGACATCGGTGCGGATAGCGACGATTTCTTCTCGTTGGCGGAGGAACTGCCTCAAGATGAAGACTTGCTAGAGTCGGATGATGACGCGCCAATTATCAAATTGATCAACGCCATGCTTGGCGAGGCGATCAAAGAAGGTGCGTCGGATATTCATATTGAGACGTTTGAGAAGGTACTGTCGATACGTTTTCGCATCGACGGTGTGCTGCGTGATGTATTGGCACCAAGTCGCAAGTTAGCGCCGCTTTTGGTGTCACGCGTAAAAGTAATGGCCAAGTTGGATATTGCTGAAAAACGCGTGCCACAAGATGGCCGCATTTCGCTGCGTATTGGTGGCCGAGCGGTGGATGTGCGAGTGTCTACCATGCCGTCATCGCATGGTGAGCGTGTAGTTATGCGTCTTTTGGATAAGAATGCGACTCGCCTGGATCTGCACAGTTTAGGGATGACGGCGGACAATCATGCCAACTTCAGACATCTCATCGGTCGTCCTCACGGCATTATCTTGGTAACAGGTCCTACAGGTTCGGGTAAATCGACCACCTTGTATGCGGGCTTGCAAGAGATTAACAGTAACGAGCGCAATATCCTCACCGTTGAAGATCCTATTGAATTTGATATCGATGGTATTGGTCAGACTCAGGTGAATCCTAAAGTTGATATGACCTTTGCGCGTGGATTACGTGCTATTTTGCGTCAAGATCCCGATGTCGTGATGGTCGGTGAGATCCGTGACTTAGAAACAGCACAAATTGCGGTGCAAGCCTCGTTGACGGGGCACTTGGTGATGTCGACACTTCACACGAATACCGCGGTTGGTGCGATTACGCGAATGCGTGATATGGGCATTGAGCCGTTTTTGATTTCTTCATCCTTACTTGGTGTATTGGCGCAGCGCTTGGTGCGAACCTTGTGTAACGATTGCAAGCAGCCTTACGAAGCCGACGCAGCCACCAAACAGTTGTTTGGTCTGTCGGAGTCGGAACCATTGACTCTTTATAAGGCTGTTGGTTGTGAAAGTTGTAACCAGAAAGGCTACCGTGGTCGAACTGGTATCCATGAGCTGCTCATGGTTGATGACAAGGTTCAGTCCTTGATTCACGATGAAGCCGGCGAACAAGCGATTGAAAAGGCTGTGCGTTCTTATACCCCAAGTATCCGTGATGACGGTTTCCAAAAAGTCAGACTCGGCGTGACCTCTTTAGAAGAGGTTATGCGCGTGACTAAGGAAGCGTAAGTGGCGGCGTTTGAATATAAGGCCCTTAATGCTAAGGGTAAGCAAGTCAAAGGATTGATTGAGGGTGACAACGCCAGGCAGGCGCGTCAACGTCTCAAAGAGCAAGGTCTGATCCCGGTTGATATTGTCGAAGCTAGAGGAAAAGCGTCGACGAATTCAGCCAGTTCTGGCAACGCAAAACCGATGTTTAAGCGTGGTCTAAGTACACCGGACTTAGCGTTGATCACCAGACAGCTGTCGACCTTGGTTCAATCCGGTATGCCGTTAGAAGAGTGTTTGCGAGCGGTGTCAGAGCAATCGGAGAAACCACGTATTCGTACAATGCTGGCGGCGATCCGCTCTAAGGTCACCGAAGGCTATACGCTTTCCGACAGTCTTGCTGATTACCCACATGTGTTTGATGAGTTGTTTCGCTCTATGGTCGCAGCTGGAGAAAAATCGGGTCACTTAGACTCCATTTTAGAGCGCCTAGCGGATTACGCGGAGAACCGGCAAAAACTGCGCTCTAAGCTGCAACAAGCCATGATTTATCCCGTGGTGCTGGTGGTGTTTGCGGTGTCGATCGTTGCGTTTTTGCTTGCCGCTGTCGTCCCTAAGATAGTTGGCCAGTTTGTGCAGATGGGGCAGGAATTACCCGCGTCGACGCAGTTTCTTCTCTCTTCGAGTGAGTTTATTCAAGAGTGGGGATTGCTGCTTCTTGGTGGCTTTACCTTGACGTTGTACCTCATCAAAGTGGCGCTGCGTAAACCGTCTATTCGCATGAGCTGGGACACGAAGGTATTGGGACTGCCCTTAATTGGTAAAATTGCTCGTGGCCTAAATACCTCGCGTTTTGCGCGCACTTTAGCGATTTGTACTTCAAGTGCCATTCCCATTCTTGAAGGGATGAAAGTTTCTGTTGACGTCATGACCAATCACTTTGCCAAGAAACAGGTCTCCACCGCGGCAGACAATGTGCGGGAGGGGGCGAGTCTTCGTAAAGCGCTGGAGCAAACCAAACTATTCCCACCTATGATGCTGCATATGATTGCCAGTGGTGAGCAAAGTGGTGAGCTAGAGAGTATGCTGACGCGTGCGGCAGACAACCAAGACCAAAGCTTTGAATCGACGGTGAACATTGCTCTAGGTATCTTCACTCCGGCATTGATCGCCCTAATGGCGGGCTTGGTGCTGTTTATTGTGATGGCGACCTTAATGCCGATCTTGGAAATGAACAATTTGATGTCTGGTTAATCCAATCAGTCAGATGGTTAGTATTGCCCTCAACTTGAGGGCGTTTATTTGGAGTTAGAGATGAAAAAAACAATGAAAAAACAATCCGGCTTTACCTTGCTAGAGGTAATGGTAGTGGTTGTTATTTTAGGTATTTTGGCAAGCTTTGTCGTGCCTAACTTGCTGGGTAACAAAGAGAAAGCGGACCAACAGAAAGCAGTGACGGATATCGTCGCTCTGGAAAATGCGCTTGATATGTACAAGTTGGACAACAGTGTTTACCCAACGACCGACCAAGGTTTAGAAGCCTTGGTGACCAAACCAAGCAACCCAGAGCCACGTAACTACCGCGATGGCGGTTACATTCGTCGTCTACCGGCTGATCCATGGGGTAACGAATATCAATACCTAAGCCCTGGTGACAAAGGCACAATCGACATCTTTACGCTAGGTGCTGACGGTCAAGAGGGTGGTGAAGGCCCTGCGGCTGATATCGGCAACTGGAATATTCAAGACTTCCAGTAATTACTGAAGGAGAGGCGTTTAGCCTCTCCTTAGTTCAAAGTGAATCCCCATGTTTTTGCAGTTAAAACGTCATCAATTAGGCTTTACCTTACTGGAAATCATGCTGGTACTGGTGCTGCTTTCTATCAGTGCGGTAGCGGTGATTTCTACCCTGCCTCAACGTCAGAGTGACGATACTAAACAGCAAGCGCAGCGTTTATACCAAAGACTACAACTGTTCAACGAAGAAGCGATGTTGGCAGGCAAAGATTTTGGTATACGTGTTGATGAAGCCAAAAAGCAATACGTGTTTCTCGAGTTGACTTCTGAGGGGTGGCAGCGCGTGTCACTCAGTAAGATCCCAGAAGAAACGACCCTGCCAGAGACCTTGTCGATCAAGCTCGATTTAAGCACGGGTATTTGGGGGGAGGACGACAGGTTGTTTGAGCCCGGCTCTTTGTTCGATGAAGACATGTTTGCCGACGTGGAAAAAGAGAAGAAGCCGGAAAAACCGCCACAAGTCTTTATTCTCTCTAGCGGTGAGATCACCGAAGGCGCATTTGTGGTTTCGCCGGTGAATCGAGCACTGCAAGACCAAACCTGGTACGTCGAAGTCAAAGAAAATGGGCAGTTGGCGCTTATGGATGTGAAAGACTGGAATGAAAAAGACCGTTAGAGGCATGACCCTGCTTGAGGTACTGATAGCGTTGGCGATATTTGCTACCGCGGCCATCTCCATCATCCGAGCGGTCAGTCAACATATTAACACCTTAAGCTATTTGGAAGAGAAGGCGTTTGCCAGCATGGTGGTCGATAATCAGATGGCTAAGCTGATGCTCGATACTGCAAAGCCAAAAGCCAAGAAAGGCAAGGAGAAACTAGCAGGGCGCGAGTGGTATTGGAGTATCCAGCCCGTTGAAACGGCAGATAACTTACTCTCGGCGGTGGATGTTAGCGTTGCTATTGAACCGAAAGCGAGCCCGATTGTGACGGTGAGAAGTTATGTCGACAAGTAATCGCGTTAAAGGCTTTACCCTCATCGAAGTGCTGGTGGCGATTGCGATTTTTGCCAGTTTGAGTGTGGCGGCCTATCAAGTGGTGAATCAGGTGCAGCGTAGCAATGAGCTTTCTTTAGAGCGCAGCACTCGATTACAAGAAATTCAGCGTGGTTTCGTTTACCTAGATAGTGACTTTAAGCAGTTGGCGCTGCGTCAGTTTCGTCATGAAGGGGAAGAGCCTCTATCTCGCCTGATGCTATGGCAAGAAGGGTTATTGGAGTCAGAAGGGCGAGGTTTACTGTTTGCTCGTTTAGGGTGGCTGAACCCGCAAAACCAATTCCCCCGTGGTGAAGTGGCTAAGATTGGTTACCGCCTCCAAGAAGGGAAGCTTGAGCGTTTATGGTGGCGTTATCCGGATACCAGCGTGGGTGAACCTCCCGTGGTGCTGCCTATATTTACCAGGGTGGAAGCGTTTGATATGCGTTTTTACAATGGCGAATCTTGGAGTAATGAGTGGCAAGCCGACATGACGCTGCCGCTTGCCGTGGAAGTGAAAATCCGTTTCGAGGATTTTGATGAAATTAACCGTATTTATCTGACACCAGCGGGAGCGCTCAATGCGACATCCGGCGGTAACAACAATGGTTCAGGCGGTGGTAATACCCAAGGCAATAACCAAGGCGGTAACTCATGACAAGAGTGACGGTTAAATCCCAAAAAGGGGTCGCCTTGATTGTGATTCTGCTGTTACTTGCCATTATGGTCTCTATTGCAGCCACAATGTCCGAGCGTCTGTTTAGTCAGTTTACTCGCGCGTCGAATCAGGTGAATTATCAGCAAGCTTATTGGTATGCGATTGGTGTCGAAGCGTTGGCTTCGGTGGCGATAAAAGAGAGCTACAAAGACAATAAAGACAGTGTGAACCTCAATCAGCCTTGGGCAGTAGAGGAGCGAACTTACCCGCTCGATTATGGTGAAGCGACGGGCTACATTCGCGATATGCAGGCCTGCTTCAATGTTAATGCTTTATCGACGGTACAGCCGAATCAAAACAGCGCAACCAAGCCATTTTTGGTGCGATTTTTCCAGAAACTTCTGGAGGAAAGTGGGATTGAAAATTACCAAGCCGAGCAAGTGGCAGACTCAACGTGGGAGTTTGTAAATAAAGAAACCAGCGTGCGTTCGGTCTCTGGCGTGGGGGACAGTTACTATGAATCCTTGTCCCCAGCGTATGTGGCCGCCAATGGCCTGATTGCGGACAGCTCTGAGCTTAGAGCTATAAATCAGATGAGTGGGGAGGCGATGTTGAACATTAGCCCTCTGGTGTGCGCGCTGCCGACGGCCGACTGGCGATTGAATATCAATACTATAGTTGTAGAGCAAGCCGAATTATTGTCAGCGCTGTTTGCGCCTAACCTGTCGGTAGAAAATGCCAGGCAACTGATCGAGAACCGCCCATTCGATGGCTGGTCAGGGATTGATAAATTTCTCGCTGAGTCGCAAATGGCTAGCGTGGATGATAATACTAAACAGCAAGCACAACAGTATCTTGCTGTAGACAGCGCCTATTTTGAAATGGACACGCAGGTTGTGGTTGGAGAGTCGCGGATGCGCCTTCGCAGCCTGTTTTATAGCCAAGATAGGCAGGAAGTGACGGTCGTTCGCCGTCGATTTGGAGGATTTAGTGAGCGAGTTCTTAACCGTTCGCCTGAATAGTCAGCCAGACAGTCAGATACATTGGGCAGTTTGGTCAACTAGTCAGCAGGAAGTGATAGCCAGCGGCGAGCTTAATAACCTCGATCAGCTCGCTGAGATAAAAGAGTACGCACAGCAGCGAGTGACATTGCTGATGCTCAGTGGTCAAGATGTTCACTTTGCGGATGTCGAGATCCCGCCCGGCGGTGCGCGTCAGTTTGAGTCGATGTTGCCATTTCTTGTTGAAGATGACATTGCTCAAGACGTCGATGAGCTGCATTTTACTATCTTCAGTAAACAAGGCGGCCGCGCCTCAATTGCAGCGGTCGATCGCCAATATCTCAGTCACTTGATTGATTGTTTTGCTGAGCAAGGTATTGAAATAAAAAAAGTGATCCCGGATGTACTGGCATTGCCACAAACAGAGCAAGTCAGTGCGATCCATCTAGACGGTCAGTGGTTGTTTCGAACTTCAAGTCAGCGTGGTCTTGTTGTTGATGAGGAGTGGATGGATGCGGTTATCGACTCCGATTATCTTGTTCAATCAACGAACGAAGATGACGCCAAGGTTGTGATAGAAAGTTACTCTCCGGTGCCAAAACCTCTGGCCGAGCGCTCTTTGCACATTGAGTGGCATAGCGTGCCGCCTGAGCCAGCGATGGCGTTGCTTTCTAAAGGCACGGTAGAGTCAGGCTCTAACCTAATGACCGGCGAGTTTAAACCAAGAGCCTCCTTCTTAAAACACTGGAAAATCTGGCAGAAAGTCGCCATAGCAGCATCTGTGTTGATTGTTGCTTTGGTGGCGCAGCAGGTGGTGCTCGTGAATCAATATGAGGCTCAGGCCGCGGCATACCGTGCAGAAAGCGAACGAATTTTCCGTGCGGTTTTACCGGATAAGAAGCGAATTCCAACGGTGAGCTACCTCAAACGTCAGCTGGATGATGAGCTCAAACGATTGGGGGGCAGTGAGTTATCGAGTGCATCGGTATTGGAGTGGTTATCGAAACTGCCTGATACGGTAGGCCAAGTTAATGGTATGCAAGTACAGAGCTTTACCTTCGATGGTAATCGCAATGAAGTACGTATGAATGTCACCAGCCGAGATTTTGATAGTTTTGAGGCGGCTCGAGTGAAGTTGGAAACGCAATTTGAAGTGTCACAAGGACCACTCAATCGCAATGGTGATGTGGTCATGGGCAACTTTGTACTTAAGAAGAAGTAGAGCGTAATGAAAGGATTATTACTGAATCTTCAAAGCTGGTGGCTCAGTATCAGTCAGCGTGAGCAGCGGTTGGTCATCGCTTGCTCGTTGGTGATCTTGGTGGGCATTATTTATTGGGGAATTTTGGCTCCCTTTGCTCAAAGAACGGAGCTTGCTCAATCGAGAATTCAATCTGAGCGACAGCTACTGACCTGGGTGAAGCAAAAGGCCGATGATATCTCCCTGCAAAGACAAGCGGGCGGTGTGGTCGTGTCGAAACAACCATTAAACCGCGTTATTACCTCATCGACAAATCGATTTAGCGTTGAGTTGATCCGTATGCAACCGCGCAATGACCAGTTGCAAGTATGGATCAAGCCAATTCCGTTTGAGTTTTTCGTGAATTGGTTATTTTACTTACAAGACAACCATGGGGTGACGGTTGAGATCCTAGATATCGACAAAACGGATCAAAGCGGCGTAATTGAGATCAACCGATTGCAATTTAAAAGGGGTGGCTAAGTGGTGAAAAAAGTCATCAAATACGGTTTACTGTGCAGCACAGTCTTTGCTGCCAGTGCCATTTACCACCTTCCTGCTAGTGTTGTAATGAGTTATGCACCGATGCCAAGAGAGCTTGCTCTAGATGGTACCACGGGCACGATTTGGCAAGGCAGTGCTCAGAATGTCCGATTCCAGCACTACTCTATTGGTGATGTGTCGTGGCAGTTTAGTTGGTCTAGTCTTATGACACTCTCTCCTGAATATGCACTTCGCTTTGGTCGAGGCAGCACTTTGGGGTTGTCGGGGCGAGGTAACCTTGGTGTGAGCATGTCTGGTGCCTATCTAGAAAACGTACTCGCTTCCATTCCAGCCGATACCGTGGTGCAGTACGCACCCATCCCCGTACCGATTAAAGCGGGGGGGCAGTTGGAGCTAGCGATTAAGTCACTCAACTATGCGTCGCCTTGGTGTGGCAGTGGTGAGGGAAGCTTGTCTTGGAATGCGGGCTACATTGAGTCGCCGATAGGCAGCTTAGGCTTGGGGCCGACCCTGGTTGATTTGTCCTGTGAAGATAGCGTGCTAGCGGCAAAAGGAAACCAAGCAAGCAATCAGGTGTCGAGTGAGTTTTCTGCCAGTGTGACGCCCAATCGTCAATATCAATCGCAGGCGTGGTTTAAGCCTGAGGCGGAGTTTCCGACCAATATGCGTAAGCAGTTGAGCTGGCTCGGCAACCCAGATAGAGAAGGGCGTTATTCGTTCAATTATCAAGGGCGTTTTTAGGCTGATTTTCGCTTTACCAGTACATAAAAAGGAGGCTAAGCCTCCTTTTTTGCCTTTCAATGTCTCTAGTCGGGCGTTAGCTTTGTACTAGGATTTGATCCCACGGCAGGTCACGATCGCCGATAACAATAAAGTTAGGGTTCTCAAGCGTTTCACGTTCGTTATAAGAGAGCGGTTGAAGTGCGGTATCGACTATCGTCCCACCGGCTTCTTCAACGATGCATTGCGTCGCGGCGGTATCCCACTCTCCGGTTGGCCCGAGGCGTAGGTAACAATCCACAGCACCTTCAGCCACTAAGCACGCTTTGAGTGCCGCAGAGCCGAGTGGTACTAAGTCATAGTTCCAAGCAGAGCTCATTCGCTGTGTGATGCGATTGATATTTTGGCGGCGACTGATGGCGATCGCGATGGATTGTTGTGGCGTCTCATGTTTAAGCACCTTGATACGCAAACTTTCCCCAAGACTAGGGATTTTCCATGCTCCTTTGCCTTCATACGCATGATAAGTAACACCGGATACTGGTGCGTATACCACGCCCATAATCGGTTTGTTGTTGCTTACCAGCGCAATGATAGTGGCAAAATCACCGCTGCGTGCAATGAACTCTTGAGTACCATCGAGAGGATCCACCAACCAATAGGTATTCCATTTAGAGCGCTGTTCTAAGCTAATGTCGGCTGCTTCTTCGGAAAGCACAGGAATATCTGGGGTCAGCTCAGAGAGCTTTTCTACAATCAATTTATGCGCGGCTAAATCGGCGCTAGTGACTGGGGTTTCATCGTCTTTAGTGAAGGCTTCATAATCCTTGTTCTCGTAGATGTCGAGAATAAGCTGCCCTGCCTGACGAGCGATGTCGATGACACCGGGTAGATGATGCGATAAATCTAAATGTCTTGTTGCCACGTTACAACCCCAACTCTGACTTCATTCTTAGCATTAGTAATAATGCGGTGATACTGCGAGCCTCTGAAAAATCGAGGTGTGTGAGCAGTTCATCGGCTTGCGCCAAAGGCCACTTTACGACTTCTAAAGGTTCAGGTTCGTCCCCTTCTAGTTGCTCAGAATAGAGATCTTGAGCGACAAACAAGGTCATACGGCTGGAGAAATACGAAGGGGCCAGAATGACTTCTTTCAGTGGCGTTAACGTATTGGCTCCAAAACCAATTTCTTCTTTTAATTCACGCACTGCAGCTTGCTGTGCGCTTTCACCCAGGTCGATCAACCCTTTAGGAAAACCCAGCTCATAACGCTCTGTGCCTGCAGCATATTCGCGTACCAGTAAGATATCCCCATGCTCAGTGATTGGCACCATCATGACCGCATTGCGACCACTCGGTTTCATACGCTCATAGGTGCGCTTGGTGCCGTTCGAAAACTCTAAGTCTAAAGCCTCAATTTTGAATAGCCTAGATTCGGCTACTGTCTTTTGGGCTAAGATCTCAGGTCCTTTTTTGGATGGCATGGGCGTTCTCCTCCGCTGGATACCAATGTTATCTGAAACACTAAGTTGTTTGAAACACTGAGCGCTTGGCACTCGAATAGTAGTTAGTGATTAATATATATAGGATTTGGAGCTGCGCCAAATGGTAGTGTTAAAAAAAAGAGCGCAAAGGTTTACCTCGGCGCTCTGATTCGAAAACAAGTCTGGCAATAGCCACTCTTGCCGTTAGTAGTAAGAGTGTTCGCCGCGGTCGTGCTCTGTCATGTCTCTTACAGCGGTCAGTTCGCCAGAGAACTCTTGAAGCAGTTGCTTTTCGATGCCTTCTTTTAGCGTCACATCAACCATTGAGCAGCCGTTACAGCCACCGCCGAATTGGACGATAGCGATACCTTCGTCAGTGATTTCCATCAAACTTACGTGACCGCCATGACCGGCAAGTTGTGGGTTAACTTGCGTTTGAATTGCGTACTCAACACGCTCCATCAGTGGCGCATCATCGGAAACTTTACGCATTTTTGCGTTTGGCGCTTTTAGGGTTAGCTGTGAACCCATTTTGTCGGTAACGAAGTCGATCTCTGCATCTTCTAGGAAAGGTAGAGATAGCTCATCAACGTAGGCGGATAGTGCTTCGTACTTGAATTCGGTGTCGTTAGACTCAACCGCTTCTGGCGGGCAGTAAGAGACACCACACTCAGCGTTTTGAGTGCCTGGGTTAACGACAAAAACACGGATGTTCGTTCCCTCTGGCTGTTGAGCCAGCAGTTTAGCGAAGTGGCTTTGAGCACTTTCTGTAATAGTAATTGGATTTGACACGACGAATACCTGAGTAAGTTTGTAGGTTATTACCCCCATTCTACTCCTGTCACGAGTAGATGCCAAAAAATTTTGCACATCCTCTGCGCAATCTGGCTGACAACCCAGCAGTGGGCTTACTTTGGGGTACGGCATAAACAATAAATATCGATTTTTTCTACGTTCACTTCAAGTAATAATTCACTCAGATGTCGAACGGTTGCGCCGGTTGTGACCACATCATCAATAATGGCGACGTGTTTTGATGTTGGTCTTTGTTGGAGGGAGAACGCTTGGCGCACATTCTCCAGTCTTTGTTGCCGATTGAGACTCTTTTGAGTCAAGGTGTAGCGGCGCTTGTGAAAAATGCTGTGTGCGGTTTTCACTTCGGGCAGGTGCTGCGCGAGTTGCAGCATCATGAGTTCACTGAGGTTAAAGCCGCGCTTTAGTTCGACATGAAGCAGCGTCGGAACACAAATCAGCAGTGGTGCGGGCTCACTGATACGCTCGGCGAGCAGTTTACTCAGCGGTGGCAATAACCAAGGCTCTCGGTGTTGCTTTATACGCTGGATAAAAGACGACAATGGTGGCCGATAGTCGCCAAGGCAGGTCAGTGTTTGCCATGGCGGTGGCGTAGTGAGGCATGTGCCGCAGATATCGGCGGTATTGTCCATAGTCAGGCCACAGCGCACGCATCGATGGCGCTCAAAGTTAAATAATGGCTGGCAGTGCTCACACCAAAGGTTGTGGCCAAGGGAGCGGACAATCGTAAAGCCGCAGACATGACATTGTTTTGGTAGCCGGGATAAAAATCGCATTGGTCTGAGTTGACGTATCAAGGAATCCTATTAGCATGGGGCAATTCGAATTGGAAAAAGAACCAAATCAGTAGGAGAGCGTGTGAGCAGTTCGGCAAAAGTACATTGGCAGGTGGAAGGGCAAGGACCTGATTTGGTGCTAGTGCACGGTTGGGGCATGAACGGCGCAGTATGGTCTGCGTGCGTTAGTGAACTGGCTGAGCACTTTACTGTGCACACGGTTGACTTGCCGGGCTATGGCTACAGTCACCAGATTGGCTATGATTCTCTGGCTGAGCTGGTGGATGCTTTACTAGCAGAAGCTCCAGAGCACGCTATTTGGCTTGGTTGGTCTTTAGGGGGCTTGATTGCAACGCACATTGCCCATGAATATCCAGCGCGAGTGAGCCAATTAGTGACTCTGGCGAGCTCACCAAAATTTTCCCAAGGAGAGGGGTGGCGTGGGATTAAACAAGATGTACTCGCGGCGTTTATGGCGCAGCTAAGTGATAATTTTACGGTGACGATTGAACGCTTTATGGCGCTGCAAGCCATGGGTAGTCCAAGTGCACGCCAAGATATTAAGCAGCTCAAACAAGCGGTACTTTCTAGACCTATGCCTTGCCCTAATGCATTGATGTTAGGTTTGAACTGGTTAGATAAGCTCGACTATCGCAGTGAGCTTGCTGCGCTTACTATGCCTGTACATCGCTGGTATGGGCGCTTAGATGGTTTGGTGCCGGTGCGCGTCGCCAGTTTATTAGATAAAGAGATGGACGCTCATCAAAGTCATGTGTTTACCGCTTCTTCCCACGCTCCCTTTATTACTGAAACGGCTGAGTTTATCGCGCGGGTTCGTGAGTTAGGTCGCTAATTTTTGCGGTTTTTTTGCACAAAAAGGTAAAGGTTGGCACTGTTTTTCCGATAATCTAGTAGATAGATTGCTCGTCGGTCTAGGTTAGTTGTTGAGGTTTGGCGAACATCACTCACAGCAGAGGAGCGTGACCTATGATAGTGTCGCCCAACAGTGTCAGTGCCCCAGTTATTGCGCCATCGGTCAATCCCCAGACCGAGCAGGCAGCGCGTGACAACAAAGTGCGTGAACCGATAGTGCCTACCGTTGAATTGGCACGAACCAACGCTGAGCGCCGAATTAATGAGGAAGAAAAACGCCGTAAACGTTCGGCATGGGATCCTGCTGAGCATCCAGACTATGATGCGGAAGAAGTGTCCCCTGAACGTGAAGACCCGATTGAGCGCCTGTTTTATTTGTTGTCACTGAACAGCTACAGCCAGTCGCAAGGTAAGGGTTATGCGATGCGTTTTCGTCTGCCGGCTAAAGTGCTTCAAGAGGCGTTGATGGCAGGGAAAATGGCCAAGCGACGCACGGTGATTCGCTATCACTATGGACACTCGGTGGCGCCGAATACGCCCTCGGACATTATTGCGGTTGGATAACGCTTACTATTGGAAAGCAAAAAGAGCACTCAAAGTGCTCTTTTTGTTTTTGGGGAAGACTATTTTTTCGCTTTCGCGAAAGCAGCCGCGAAGGCGCCGCCCATCGCACTGTTGCCCGCTTCTTGGCGATTAGAGCGTTGGCGTTGACCGCCACGCTGATTATCTCGAGCAGGTTTGCTTGTGCGAGCAGGACGGTTATCTGCGCCAGGTTCATCATTGAGGCGCATTGATAAACCAATACGTTTACGACCGGCATCCACTTCCATGACTTTCACTTTTACGATGTCGCCCGCTTTCACCACTTCACGTGGATCAGCAACAAACTTATCGGTCAGCGCAGAGATGTGTACTAAGCCATCTTGGTGAACACCGATATCGACGAACGCACCGAAGTTAGCCACATTAGACACTACACCTTCAAGAACCATACCTGGTTCCAAATCGTTGATGGTGTTGACGCCTTCAGCAAAGGTCGCAGTTTTAAACTCTGGGCGAGGATCTCGACCTGGTTTATCTAGCTCTCGGATGATGTCGGTGACCGTTGGTAGACCAAAGGTCTCGTCCGTGTAATCAACCGCATTGACGGTGCGAAGGAAGCTGCTGTCACCGATGATAGATTTCATTGCGCGACCGGTTTTTTCCGCAATAGTTTTGACCACAGGGTACGCTTCTGGGTGCACGGCGGATGCATCGAGTGGGTTTTTACCGTCCATGATGCGCAGGAAGCCAGCACATTGCTCAAACGCTTTAGGGCCAAGACGCGCCACTTTTTTAAGTGTGGTACGAGCTTCAAAGCGACCGTTTTCATCACGGTAGTCGACAATGTTTTGTGCCAGCGTAGAAGATAAACCCGCGACACGGGTGAGTAGCGCAGCAGAAGCGGTGTTTACGTCAACGCCGACCGCGTTTACACAGTCTTCTACCACTGCATCCAAACGCTTCGCCAGCATGGTCTGGCTGACATCGTGCTGATACTGACCCACACCGATGGATTTAGGGTCGATCTTCACCAGCTCTGCCAGTGGGTCTTGCAAACGTCTTGCAATAGAAACCGCACCGCGCAGCGATACGTCCATATTTGGGAACTCTTTTGCTGCTAGCTCAGATGCTGAGTACACAGATGCGCCTGCTTCACTGACGATGATCTTCTGCACTTTCAAGTTGCCGCGTTTGATGACATCGGCCGCAAAGCTATCCGTCTCGCGTGATGCGGTGCCGTTACCGATGGCAATCAAATCAACGTTAAATTGGCGAACCAACTTATCCACCACATGGGTGGCTTTGTCGTACTGTTTTTGCGGAGCATGCGGATAAATGGTGTCGGTCGCAAGCACTTTACCCGTCGCATCGACAACCGCGACTTTACAACCGGTGCGTAGACCTGGGTCGAGGCCAAGCGTGGCTTTTGGACCGGCGGGCGCGGCCATCAACAGATCTTTCAAATTGGTGGCAAATACCGTAATCGCGTCGACTTCAGAGCGCTCTTTGAGTGCACCCATCAATTCCGTTTCCATGTGCATGGAGACCTTAATTCGCCATGCCCAACTGATCACTTGTTTGCGCCAAGCATCTGCAGATGCTTGGCTAAGATGAATCCCATAGTGCTCAGCAATCAGGGTTTCGCAGTAAGACTCACGAGCGTTTTCTTCATTAGCCGGGTCGGCGTTAACCGATAGCTGTAAGAAGCCTTCATTGCGGCCGCGAAGCATCGCCAGTGCGCGGTGAGAAGGCACTTTGCTCAACGCCTCATCGTGTTCAAAGTAGTCTTTGAACTTTTCACCTTCTTGCTCTTTGCCAGTCACGACGCGTGAGCGCAGTTCCGCATGGCGATTTAGGTACTGACGCACTTTTTCGAGTAGATCGGCATCTTCTGCGATGCGCTCCATAATGATGGCACGCGCGCCATCCAGAGCAGCTTTGCTGTCGGCAATGCCTTTTTCACTGTCGATGTAACTCGACGCAGCACTTTCCGGTTCATTGCTTGGATCCGTCCACAGCAAGTCGGCTAGAGGCTCAAGGCCGGCCTCAATAGCAATTTGACCTTTGGTGCGACGTTTAGGTTTATAAGGTAGGTACAGATCTTCAAGACGAGTTTTGTTGTCCGCATTCTCAATCTCACAGCGCAGCTCTGCTGTAAGCTTGCCCTGATCGTCAATCGATTTCAGAATCGTCTGACGTCGGTCGTCCAATTCACGCAGGTAGCTTAATCGCGAGTCTAGGGTGCGCAGTTGAGTATCATCCAGCCCCCCTGTGACTTCTTTTCGATAGCGAGCGATAAATGGAACTGTGTTACCGTCATCAATAAGGGTAACGGCGGCTTCAACTTGCTTGTGACTGACGTTCAGCTCTTTAGCAATCAGTTGACAGATAGCTTGGCTCATCCGTGTATTCTCTTTTTTGTTGTGTGGGGAGTGCGCGGGCACTCCTAGATATCCATAGGATATAAGGGCATCAGCAGTGATTTGCAATTCCTTGGTCATTTTTCTGCGCTATGTATCTGAGCTATGTTTCTGCGGCATGTTTCCAACATACAATTCTGCTTTGGGAAAGGAGAAACCAAGCGAGGAATTGCTAATTTATTGATAATCGCGTGGATATTCCGTTGATTTTCTGTAAAGTTTAAAGGAGTCGGTAAACAAAGTGAGTCGACCGTTGTCTTAGGAACTCATGCGTATTTAGAGCCAGTCGATGAATGGATGTATTAAAATGAAAACTACAGCAACTAAGTTGGCGTTAATTCTTGCCACAATGACAAGCGGGTGGGCTATGGCTGCACCAGATCTCTCTACTACACAAGCACCTGTTCTTTCTATTGAAGATAAAATTGTTCTAGGGCGCGTTGAAAGTGTTTACTACCAAGATATTGAAGCGCTCGAAGGCATTCCATTTGTCGGCAAAATCGACACCGGGGCCGATACCACATCCATGCACGCTGAAGACATCAAAGTCATCAGTAACAACCCTAAATACCAAGGCCTCAGTGACGAGAATCTGATGCAAACCATCGTCGATGAGTACGGCGGCTCAGCGAGTGATTGGTGGCTAAAAGAGTTCGATAACGACGAGCGTAACTTTCAAGGCGTAGTGAGCTTCACTCTGCGCCACCCTTACACTGGCGAAAAGATTGAAATGCAGCGCCCATTGACGCGTACCAGCGTCATTCGAAGCCGTACCAGCTCTACGCCTATCTACCGTCCGGTTGTCACTCTGCCAATGACTATTGCGGGCAAAACTGTCGACACCGAAGTCAACCTGACCGATCGTAGCAGCTTTAGCGCACCGATACTGATTGGCAAAACCTTTCTTGCCAATAACGCATGGGTGATGGCGGGGTATGATTACCTTCAAGAGCAGAAAGATGCACAAGTGATTGGTCGCCGTGAATCCGGCTCGGTGGCAGATGTGCCGGTAGACGTAAGTATCTCTTTGTCGAACAACTACAGCATTCTCAATGCGCAAAATATTGAAGTGGACAAAAAAGCCAATTCAGTGAGTTTCGATTTGGTCGGCAAGGAAGGCGCACAAAAACGTGTGACCTATCCGCTAGTGAAAATGCTCTCCGTGTCTGGTAATGATTACCCAATGATTTTTGTGCCATTTAAAGGTGGTAAGGACTTCGAAGGTATCATTGAGGTGTACCTTAAGGATCGTTCTAAAAAGAGCACTCAGTTGCGCCTTGGATTGAATACACTGAATAAGAATTTTATTGTCGATACTGGTGTGAAAGGCAAGCTGGATAAGAAAAAACAAAGTTTTTCAGCTCGTATGAAAGACAAGCCGCTGGTGGTCTCACCAACGGAAAGCTTGATCCTCGATGGTGTTCAGCTTGATGCCGAACCGTCGTTTGCGGTGAACACGCCGCTGCTCAAAGTCAGCAGTTTTGAAATCATTGAAGCTAAGGGGCGCGACAAAGTGGAGTACTACTTGTCGAGTGACTTAGGCAATGAAGAGAAGATCCGCAAAACCATTTTACGCCGCATCAAAGTGGGCGATACGGTAAGGCCGGTGGTCGATGGTGAGTTCATCGTTGGTGATCGCACCGTGACGGTGGAGTTTGCGCTTGAAGCCCTCGATAGCGATGAAGGGGATAAGCCATACTTTATCATCGGTAAGAAAGCCACCAAGGCGGGCGTACTGGTGAACACCCGCAGTGAGAACCTACTCGATGCCTACCCTGTGTTTACGGCAGGTCATATTGAAAATGCCACGGTGGAAGGGCTCTCTTTCCCTGTCAAACTAGACACGGGTGCCGACGTAAGCTCGATGAACGCGACCAACATCAAGCAGTTTGAAAAAGACGGCAAGAAAATGGTGACCTTCACCTACAGCAATGACATGGGCATGAAACAAGAGTTTACCCGTGAAGTGGTGGATGTGATGCGCATTCGTGCTAAGGCGGGAGAAGAGGCGAATGTTCGCCCCGTAGTCAACATGCGCGTGAAGCTTGGCGAGGTTGAGAAAACAGTACGTGTGAACCTGCAAGACCGCTCTCGCTTCCACTACAGCATGATTCTGGGTAAGAACTTCCTTAAGTATGGTGTTGTGGTCAGTAGTGATGAGAACTTCCTACTAGGTAACGAGATAGGCAGTCACTAACGACAGACAGCTGAATATAAAAAATGGCCGCGAACTTCGCGGCCATTTTTTATTGTGAGTGCTTGCTGAGATAAAGCGCCTAAGACTCTCTCTTATCCTGAGAGTTGGATTCGCCTTTCGTCTCTTCAACGTCTTGCGGTGTTTGGGTCTGAAGTTCAGACTTTTCAACTGGCGCTTCTTCGTCATCATCGTCTGAGTTATCAACGATGCTGTGCTTCTCTTTCCAGTTTTCCCAGCGCTGATAAGCCAGCTCTTGCATGTCGGTGGTTTTATCCGCCTCATCGACAATCTCTTGCCCTAACAAGTGCTCGAAGATGTCTTCCAGAGTGATGATGCCTTGGATGGTGCCGTACTCGTCGACAATCATCGCGATTTGTAGGCGTGCTGCCATCATCTGCTCAAACGCTTTTGGTAACATGATGGTGTTAAACAACACCTGGATTGGACGCATCACCGATCCTAGTTGTTTCTCACCGCTGCCTTGTTGTTGAAGCTTAAACAGCTCCAAACGGTGAACAAAGCCGAGAATGTTGTCCTTCTGCTGGCTGTACACCAATGGGCGTGAGAACGGCGTCTCTTTATGCTCAGTCAAAAACTCATTGATGGTCATCTCAGCCGGTACGCGGAATACCACCGGGCGAGGTGTCATCACTTGCGTCACTGGGATGTCTTGAATGTTCAAAATGTTATTCAAGATGTTCGATTCGCCTTCCGCGAATTCGCCACTTTCTTTAGCTAGCATCGCCATTGCTGATAGCTCATCACGCATTTTCGGCGTTTCATGGCCGCGCGCTAGGCGTTTAGTGATTTGCTCTGAGAACCACACAAATGGAGTCAGTGCCCACACCATCCAGCGTAGGATAGTGGCTGAAACTGGAGCGAGTTGACGCCAGTAGGTCGCACCAATGGTTTTCGGTACGATTTCAGACAACACCAGAATACCCAGCGTCAGTACTGCTGAGAAAACGCCTAGCCATTGGCTACCAAATACTTTGGCAGCTTGCGCACCCGCGCTCGCTGCACCAATAGTGTGAGCGATGGTGTTTAGGGTCAAAATAGACGCCAGGGGTCTATCTAGCTCGGCTTTAAGCTTGGTTAGCTTCTCTGCCGCAGGGTGACCCTTTTGTCTTAGCTGAGCAAGATAGCTTGGGGTAATACTTAAAAGTACCGCCTCTAATACCGAACAGATAAAAGAGACACCAATAGCGACAGTAATATAAACCGTTAAGAGAAACATTCATTTCCTAGGTAAGTGCACACATCAACCTAACTTTGCTGCAAAAATGAGCCTGTGCATTGTTGGTGAGTGCTTATAAACAGTAGCGACAGACCGATTTATCAGGCTTATCAGTTGAGTCGCAGTGCATTTATGGGACTTTATGCAATAAATTACAAGGTTTCAAACTCAATCTTTGGGTAACAAATTGTGAGTTATTGCTCATAAAACGGTTAAATCTACGTCATAAGCGATAAAGAAGCGCTACAAACCTTTGCCAGATGGGGGCTTTATGATTTAGAGTGGGCTTTAACTCGATAACATGAAGAAGGGAAACCTAATGAACAAGACCCAATTAATCGATTTTATCGCTGAAAAAGCTGACCTATCTAAAGCACAAGCTAAAGCAGCGCTAGAAGCGACGCTTTCAGGCGTGTCTGAAGCGCTAACTGAAGGTGACCAAGTTCAACTAATTGGTTTTGGTACGTTCAAAGTAAACCACCGTGCAGCTCGCACTGGTCGTAATCCAAAGACTGGTGAAGAGATCCAAATCGCTGCTGCTAACGTTCCAGCATTCGTAGCTGGTAAAGCACTGAAAGACGCAGTGAAATAATTTTTACAGCACCGATGGTTTCATCGGTGCTGTTCTCTCCATCTTATTGATTCTTCCTCTGGATCGATTGTTAAGCGTGTTTTGAATCAGCGCGATTACCTATCTGTCTCCGCACTTTAAGCTTCATTTAACTGAACGCGATGCGCCATTTGCTGTCATAACTGTGTAACTCGGTGTCATTCGTCTATCGCGCGTTCAATAGAGGTGCCTAGCAACTATGAAAAAAATACTGTTGGTTTCGCTTCTCGCAGCTGCCTTAGTTGGCTGCTCGTCTTCTCCTTCCCCGAGTATTAATCAATTTTCAGACTATACCGGTGGTCAGACACTGGGTGATGCAACCAGTTTTTATTGGTATACCGAAAAACTCACTCGTCCCTACAGCGCCGCTGATTATGTCAATATGAATGATTACGGTTGGTATCAATCGAATTATCGTTGGAATGGTGACACGCTCAGAGAGTTTGTTCGTGAAGGGGTACAAAACGATGCAGAAACCGGCTCGGTGACGTATCGTATCCATGTTCGCTTTAACAAAGACGGCGAGGCCATTTATCAGCAGTATCGTCGCAATGGCAAAGTACTACCGGTGAAAAAGGCCCAGCTTGAAAACTACCAACGCGAAGCCTCGTTACTCGTCGAAAGGGTAAAAGAGCAGGACAGTGATGGCCTGGAGCTTATTCAAGGTCATTGGGACGGCGAAACACTGGAAACGTGCAGCGGAATTGCATTCGATAACATTAAGTTTGAGCAGAGCTTGCCAAGCTTTGTGGTTACCCGTTTAGCTGAGGTGGAAAGCTATGTGGCGTTCTTGGGCAGCACAAGACTCACCGGCGCTAGGGTAGAGCAGCTACTGATGCTGGCCGATGGTGCCAAAGATTGTATTCCGAGACCTGAGCTTATCTAGAGTCCATTTCTCAGACAGTAGAACAAAAAAAAGGGTGCCAATCGGCACCCTTCGTCATTTTAGAGCTTAGCTTAATTACTTTTGCTCGCGAGCAATCGCACGGTAACCGATGTCATTGCGGTGGAACATGCCGTCCCAGCTGATCTTCTTAGTCAGCTCATAAGCGCGCGCTTGAGCTTCAGAGACTGTGTTGCCTAGTGCCGTTGCACATAGTACGCGACCGCCGTTCGTTACAACATTGCCGTCTTTGTCAGCTGTACCAGCGTGGAATACCTTCTCGCCTTCCACTTCTGTTGTTGGTAGGCCAGAGATAACATCCCCCTTGTTGTAAGACGCTGGGTAGCCACCTGCTGCTAGAACGATACCGATAGAAGCACGTGGATCCCACTTAGATTCAACTTGGTCTAGCTTCTTGTCGATGGCAGCTTGGCAAAGCTCAACCATATCTGATTGCATGCGCATCATGATAGGTTGTGTTTCTGGGTCACCGAAACGGCAGTTGTATTCGATAACTTTAGGCGTGCCATCTTTGTCGATCATCAGACCTGCATATAGGAAGCCTGTGTATGGGTTACCTTCTGAAGCCATGCCGCGAACCGTTGGGTAGATAACTTCTTCCATGATGCGGTTGTGGATTTCTTGCGTCACAACTGGAGCCGGAGAGTAAGCGCCCATGCCGCCAGTGTTAGGACCTGTGTCCTTATCACCAACACGTTTGTGGTCTTGGCTGGTTGCCATTGGCAAAACGTTTTCGCCATCAACCATCACGATGAAGCTTGCTTCTTCGCCGTCTAGGAACTCTTCGATAACCACACGGCTACCCGCGTCGCCAAATGCGTTGCCAGCCAGCATGTCTTTGATGGCGTCTTCTGCTTCTTCTAGTGTCATAGCAACGATCACACCTTTACCAGCCGCAAGACCGTCAGCTTTAACTACGATCGGAGCGCCTTGCTCACGAACGTAAGCCAGAGCAGGCTCGATTTCAGTGAAGTTCGCGTAAGCGCCAGTTGGGATAGCGTGACGAGCTAGGAAGTCTTTAGTGAATGCTTTTGAGCCTTCTAGCTGAGCAGCAGCTTGAGTTGGGCCAAAGATCGCTAGACCGGCTTCTTGGAATGCATCCACTACACCAATCACAAGTGGTGCTTCAGGACCCACAATCGTTAGCTCGATGTTTTTCTCTTTTGCAAACGCCACCAGACCTTGAATGTCTTCAACGTCAATCGCTACATTTTCTAGCTTAGGCTCAAGCGCAGTACCTGCGTTGCCTGGTGCAACGAAAACCGTTTCAACATTTTGATTCTGAGCCACTTTCCAACCCAGAGCGTGCTCACGACCACCAGCACCGATTACTAGAATATTCATAATTAATCCTTTCTAAAGTTTGGATTACTCTAAGCAGTTGGTGTTGCAGCACTAATGCGGCTACAGCACCAAATGCGACGAGTAATTAGTGACGGAAGTGGCGCATGCCTGTAAAGATCATCGCCATGCCATGCTCGTCAGCGGCTGCGATAACTTCGTCATCACGCATAGAGCCACCTGGTTGGATAACGCACTTGATGCCAGCTTCTGCTGCCGCGTCAATGCCATCACGGAAAGGGAAGAACGCATCTGATGCCATTACGCAGCCTTCAACCTGCAGACCTTCGTCAGCCGCTTTGATGCCCGCAATTTTTGCAGAGTACACGCGGCTCATTTGGCCAGCGCCCACACCAATAGTCATGTCGCCTTTCGAGTAAACGATCGCGTTAGACTTAACATACTTAGCCACTTTCCAGCAGAATAGGGCGTCTTTCAGCTCTTCTTCGGTAGGCTGACGTTTAGAAACCACTTTAAGATCATCTAGCGATACCATGCCTTGGTCGCGGTCTTGAACCAGAAGACCACCGTTAACGCGCTTAACGTCAAAACCAGTTGTCTTAGTTGTCCACTCACCACACTCTAGTAGGCGAACGTTTTTCTTAGCGGCAACCACTTCTACTGCTTCAGCTGAAACAGAAGGTGCGATAATCACTTCAACAAACTGACGCTCAACAATCGCTTTCGCGGTTTCTGCATCTAGTTCTTGGTTGAACGCGATGATGCCGCCAAACGCTGACGTTGGGTCCGTTTTGTATGCGCGGTCATACGCTTCAAGAATATCTTTACCTAGCGCAACACCACATGGGTTAGCGTGCTTAACGATAACGCAAGCTGGTTCATCAAACTCTTTCACACACTCAAGTGCTGCGTCAGTGTCGGCGATGTTGTTGTAAGACAGCGCTTTACCTTGAATTTGGCGAGCAGTAGATACCGACGCTTCTTCTGGGTTTGCTTCTACGTAAAATGCCGCGTCTTGGTGGCTGTTCTCACCGTAGCGCATGTCTTGCTTCTTCACGAATTGCTGGTTAAACGTGCGTGGGAATTTAGACTCCTCGTCACCCTCTTTGTTCTCACCGTAAGATGGAACCATAGTGCCGAAGTAGTTAGCGATCATGCCGTCGTAAGATGCCGTGTGCTCAAACGCTGCAATAGCTAGGTCGAAACGTGTCTCTAGAGTCAGAGATTTGTCGTTTGCGTCCATTTCTGCAATAACGCGGTCGTAGTCGTGTGCATTAACAACGATAGTCACGTCTTTGTGGTTTTTCGCTGCAGAGCGAACCATAGTTGGACCACCGATATCGATGTTTTCCACTGCGTCTTCTAGCGTACAGCCTTCTTTTGCTACGGTTGCAGCAAATGGGTATAGGTTAACCACAACCATATCGATTGGGTTGATGCCGTGAGTTGCCATCACGTCGTCATCTTGACCGCGACGACCTAGCACACCACCGTGTACTTTCGGGTGTAGCGTCTTAACACGACCATCCATCATCTCTGGGAAGCCAGTGTAGTCAGATACTTCAGTTACTGCGATGCCTTGCTCAGCAAGAAGGCGAGCAGTACCACCAGTAGAAAGGATATCAACACCGCGTTGTGCTAGTGCTTGTGCGAATTCAACGATACCAGTTTTGTCAGATACGCTGATTAAAGCGCGGCGAATTGGACGAGCGTTACTCATGCTTCTGTTTCCTCAAAGTCACAGATTGTGTTGCTGTGTACAGGGCAAACGATTGGTTTGGCCTGCGGATTTAAAGATAGTTGCCAAACAGGACGAGGTCTTTCATGATTGAGGCGACCCAGTCGTCTGTTGGGCAAATACCCTTGGATTTTTACCACCGGGGTGGCGATGGCGCGTATTCTAACCAATCTATTACAAAAAAGCTCGCGCAATCGTTTGGCATAGGCAAAAAAAGTGCAAAAAAGCCTATTAAAGAACACTTTTGTAACAAAGAGGTTAATTTAAACGGTTATGTTTCAAATCGGTGAGTTAGCAAAACGCTGCAAGGTGACGTCAGATACGTTGCGTTTTTATGAAAAGAACCAGTTGATTGCCCCGGTTGGGCGCAGTGAGGCAGGGTACCGTCTTTACAACGAGGAGAGCCAAAGGCAGGTTCGCTTTATTCTTAAGGCCAAAGAGGTTGGTTTGAGCCTAGATGAGATTAAAGAGTTACTCGGCATCAAGCTTGAGGCGACCGAACACAGTTGTGCGGAAGTAAAGGCCATTACCACGAGTAAGCTTGAACTGATTGACGATAAAATCGCTGAACTCACCAGAATTCGCTCTGCGCTAAAAAAAATCAATGATGCCTGTTGTGGTCACGGGCATGACGCTAGCCATTGCTCTATCTTAGCGGCTTTAGAGGCATCAGAAGAGAAGTAAGGGAGGCATCGCCTCCCTTATGTCTGCACTAGAACCACTGATTACTGCACTTTGAATGCATTGATACCGACACTTAACGTGTTGCCATTTTCCATAAGTTGCTCACTGGCTTCGGCCAATCTTTTTGCTTCGTTGGCGGACTGACTGCCATGGTCGGCAATTTGGGTGAGATTCTGACTGATCTCATTCGTGGCTAAGGTTTGTTGTGAGCTTGCTGCGGCAATGAGCTCGTTGAGCGAGACGATGGCGCTGACGCGCTGATCGATTTGTTGCAGTGCTTGTCTTGCGCCTTCGGTGTGCTCTATAGTGGCCGCGGACTGCTGTTGCGTGAGTGTCATGGAACGACTGACTTCGGCGGCTTGGCTTTGCAGCTTTTGAATGATCTGCTCTATTTCATCGGTGCTACTTTGGGTACGAGTGGCGAGCGTTCGCACTTCATCAGCCACCACCGCAAATCCACGTCCTTGCTCTCCAGCTCGAGCTGCCTCAATGGCGGCGTTGAGTGCCAGAAGGTTGGTTTGTTCTGCGACACCGCGAATCACTTCCAGCACGGAGCCGACCTCTTGTGTCTCTGTTGCTAGCATTTGGATATTCTGCTCAGTTTCCGTTAACTGCTGAGATAGAGACTGCATATGTGAGGTGGCAAGTTCAATCACTTCGCCACCATGCTGACCTTGTTCATTTGCTTCTTGAGCGGCTTGCGCTGCTTGTTGAGCTGAATTAGCGACCTCTTGGTTACTAGCGTGGAGCTCATTCATTGCTGAAGCAACGGTATCGACGGCTTGCTGTTGTTGCATCGACTGTGTCGCTCCTTGTTGAGCTACGCTGTTGAGTTCGATAGCGGCTTTGGTGATGTCATTGGTCACTGGCTTGATGTCACGAATGATGTTGTCTAGCTTAAGCGTGAAACGATTGAACGCTTTGGCTATGTGGCTCAACTCATCATTCCCTCCTTCTGGTAGAGTTTGAGATAAATCGCCATCACCACTGGCAATGTCGTTGAGTGCATCAAGTGTATCGCGGCAAGGTTTCACAATACTGCGGCCAATCAAGAAGGCGACGATGAGCATGATGCCCAACGCCACTGCGACGCTGAACAGTACTTTTTGGATAGCTTGCCATGTCAGCGCGTTGACATCATCGACGTAGACCCCCGAACCAATGACCCAGCCCCAAGGCTTAAACAATTTAATGTAAGAGACTTTCTCGACGGGAGCATCAGAGCCTGGCTTTGGCCACATGTAGTGAACCAAACCGGATTGCTGCTGTTTCGCGACGGTGACCATTTCAACAAACAGTTTCTTTCCAGTGGGATCGGCAATTTGGCTAAGATCTTGGCCATTGAGTGCCGGTTTCATAGGGTGCATTACCATCGCTGGTGCTAGGTTGTTGATCCAGAAGTAGTCATTCGCATCGTAGCGCAGGTCTTGCACCGCGCTAGCGGCGGCGGATTTGGCTTGTTCTAGTGTTATCTTGCCCGCTTGGTGCTGCTGGTGGTAGTGCTCAACTAAGCTATAGGCCGTTTGTACTAAGTGCTGAGTTTTGTTCTGTTTACTGGTCATCAATGACTGCTGGTAATCGAGTAGAGCCAAGATAAGGGGAATGAATAGGGCAGCCGAGACAAGGCCGATGAGTAAAAACAGTCGGTGTTGTATCGAAGTGCGGCGCAGAAGCGAGGTCGTCATAGCAAGAACTCCTTTTCCTCAAAGAGAGTGCATGGCCTATGGTATTTTGGGCATGCTCATTGTAGTTATACCCATACCCTATGCCATGTTCTGTGCTGGCTCTATTCCACCATCGTCTAATTTTTAGACTGATCACAAAGATGGGCTACCGCCCACCTTTATTCACGACGGGAGTTAAAGTTGGTAATCATTACGCTCACTGGTGAGCTCAGAGTGGTATTCGACAAACTCAAACTGGACATGATGTTTGTCTTGAAAATACGCGCTCTGGCGATGAGGATGCTCGCCGCCCATATGATCCAGCGGGTAACCGGCGTTCTCCAGTCGTTTAATGGTCTCTGCTAAATTGTCGACTACAATGCCGATGTGTTTGACCCCAACCCAAGGCTGCTGCCAAGTCCCGGCTTCACCTTCGCCGCCATCTTGAATCGTGATGTAGGTTTCTTCGCTTCCTACATGATACCAGCGCATGGGTTTGCCAAACCAATCATCGCTTTGACCTTTACCTCGAATTGACCAGTCGGGTAGGGCTGCCAGAAGCAATCCAACGCTGTGCTCAGCATCAATGACAGTAATGTTGGCATGTTCTACATAGCTTTTCATAACGTCTCCTTGTTTGTGGTTTGATATAAAACGGTAGATGACGTTAACGATAAATCCTCAAGTTAAGTTGAGGTCAACAGCTTAGAAGAAATTATGTTTAGAAACGGTTTGCTGAATGCGAGCGCTAATACATTTATCGAGTTGCTGTTTGTCATGAGATAGATGGTTGGGTAATTTTTGTACTCCATAAGTTTAGGGGCAATCGAGTTTATGAAATACTTAACTTCACTATGTTTTGCTTTTTTGGTATTGCCAAGCTTGTCAGCAGCTCAGCTAGAGTCTCCTCGGCGGACCACTGACTGGCTCGTTAACCAACTAATAGAAGCCGAGTCTATCGAACAAAAAAATGCGGCTATTGCTTTGTCGAACTTTGCATTGAGCGCACAGCAAGAGAAGCGTATAGAACGTTCTTTTGTCTTTGTTGAGGGTAGATCTAGTAAGTTGGCTTACTTATATGTGTTAGCGAAGCGAACGCAAGCCCCGATTCATGTTCAGAGCTTTATAGAAATTGCTTCAGCTAACATTGAAGAAATCACTCAGAATGATACGGCTTGGGTTCTACCTTATCATCCATTTCTGGAGTATTTGGCCGAGTTGGCGTATTTCGATGATTTGGCATTGGCGGCTCTGCTCATACATATCAATCGCTTCGATGGTGCTTCATTGGAGCTTGTCTCTACCACTTTAAAAGATATGAACATTAGACAGCAAAAGAGGGTGCAGCGTCTTGGGGAGTCTTTGAATCTCCCTAAAGAGTTGCTCCAACGTGTTGAGAAGTAAAAGGGAGGTTATGGTGATGTCGACTTTGAGTTTTGTTAAGACGGCTAGAGCAAAAGGAAGTCGTGAGATAGGCTTTCTGTACTGGGAAGGAGAACGGTATCGAGTAGTAACGGGTGGTTATGGTAAAGGTGCTATCCCTGACGGTGAGTTTACCATCAGAGTAAGACAGGTTGCTGTTGGTACCAAGGAGAATATGCTTTCTGGCTTTGTGAACCCTCTTAACGGTAGAGGGTGGTTTATACCATTGACTCCTAATTTTGCGACTTCGAGATTTGGTTTTGGTATACATCCCGATGGTAATTTGCCTGGCACAAAAGGTTGCCTTGGGCTTCAGGGTAATGATACAGAAAAATTTTGGAAAAGATGGTGCGAGACGAAAATTGACTCTAGACCAACTTTACTTCAAGTCACAACTGATTATGCGAGTAAAGAAACGAGCTGCCGAGTTTGTGTTGCTCAGATTGCGACGGCTACTGCATAGCCAGTTTTTTTGAAAGACTCCCTACTAAAAAAAGAAAGCCGCCTCTAAGCTATTGGAGGCGGCTTGCTATTCGGTTTACGAACTAATTAGTTCATGCCGTATTTTTTAAGCTTCTTACGAAGAGTACCGCGGTTGATACCCATCATAGTTGCTGCGCGAGTTTGGTTACCGCGAGTGTACTGCATGATGGTGTCTAGTAGCGGCTGTTCAACTTCCGCTAGAACTAGTTCATACAATTCAGTGACGTCTTGACCATTTAATTGAGCAAGGTAGTTCTTTAAAGACGCTTTAACAGAGTCACGTAGTGGCTTCTGTGTGATTTGGTCTGAAGATGTTACTGTAGTAACTGTCAATGGTTCTGAAGTCAAATTTTGTTCGAACATAATCGGTTTAGCTCTTCTCGTAATTATGATGCAACGTTGTCAAAATAACCTTGCAATGCGTCGAGCTGTTCATTTGCAGCCTCAATCGCGTTGAAGGTACGGCGGAACTCACCCGCCTGTTCATGTTCCTTTAGATACCAGCCCACATGCTTACGCGCGATGCGTGGACCTAAAAACTCACCATAGAATTGGTGAAGCGCTTGAACATGACCAAGCAAGATACCCTGCACATCCGAAATCGGGCGCTCAGGCATCAGTGTGCCGTTTTCCAAATAGTGTTGGATTTCCTCGAAAATCCAAGGCCGTCCTTGGGCCGGACGTCCAATCATCAAAGCGTCTGCACCGGTGTAATCCAGCACATATTTCGCTTTCTCTGGGCTATCGATATCACCGTTAGCGATAACCGGTATAGAGACAGCTTCTTTTACCGCTTTGATGCTGTCGTATTCTGCCTCGCCTTTGTACATGCAGGTACGAGTTCGACCATGAAGGGCGAGCGCCTGTATGCCGCAGTCTTCGGCTAGTTTTGCAATTTGGACACAGTTTTTATTGTCTGTATCCCAACCTGTACGGGTTTTTAATGTCACAGGGACATCGACTGCATCGACGACGGTACGCAGAATATCTTCGATGATATCTGGGTACTTAAGCAGAGCAGAACCCGCCAGTTTTTTATTCACTTTTTTAGCAGGGCAGCCCATGTTGATGTCGATGATTTGTGCACCGTTTTCAACACTGAACTGTGCTGCTTCCGCCATAAGTTGCGGATCAGCACCTGCTATTTGCACGGAACGAATACCGGATTCGCCCTCGTGCACCATGCGCTGCTGTGACTTGGCTGTTTTCCATAGTTTTGGGTTCGACGACATCATTTCACTGACGGCCATACCCGCACCATAACGAAGGCACAACTCACGAAACGGTCTATCGGTAACACCCGCCATGGGTGCAACAATGAGGTTGTTCTTAAGTTGGTATTGTCCGATTTTCAAAACATCGCCACAGGTTTACACAAGCAAGGGCGCGCATTTTACGCATTTTTTCGGTGCGTGAAAAGACTAATATTTGAGCATTTACAATTTGTTTCTGCAAAATGCCTGATTTTCAGGTGCTTAGTGCTAAAACTATTCTTTTTTGAGCAAAAATCGCGGTGTTTTAGGCTCCTAAAACACCGCGATTTAAACGAGAATGGTTACTTTTTGCCCGAGATGCGACACCACTCGTTAAGCTCAACGATAGGGTCGATGCTCATCTCATCGCGATAGTAGTTAGCGACATCCTCAGCTTGGGTATCCAAAACGCCGGACATGGCGAGTTCACCACCAGGTTTAACTAGACCTTTGATGATGCCAGAAAGGTCACGAAGTGGACCAGCAAGGATGTTAGCTACGACGACATCAGCGATAAGACCTTCCGGTTGATCTTGAGGTAGGAAAAGTTCTAGTTGCTCGGCAACGCCATTACGCTGCGCGTTGTCTTTTGACGCAATAAGCGCTTGAGGATCAATGTCGATCCCGATCACTTTCGCTGCGCCAAGTTTGATCGCCGCAATCGCTAGGATCCCTGAACCACAACCAAAGTCGATAACTGTCTTACCAGCAAGGTCTAATGATTCTAGCCACTCAAGACATAGAGCCGTGGTTGGGTGTGTTCCGGTACCGAATGCAAGACCAGGGTCAAGCATGACATTCACCGCATCTGGCTCTGGAACATCACGCCAGCTTGGGCAGATCCATAGGCGCTCACCAAATTTCATTGGGTGGAAGTTTTCCATCCACTCACGTTCCCAATCCTTATCTTCTAGCTGCTCGACTTTGTGAGCAAAGCCTTCCGGTAGCATATTGCTGCCTTTAATTGTCTCAACTACCCACTGAGTGTCTGCTTCGGCGTCGTATAGTGCAACGATATCAGTATCGCCCCACAAACGCGTCTCACCAGGCAGCGGCTCAAATACAGGCGTATCATGCGCATCGAGGAAGGTGACAGACAATGCGCCTGTTTCTTCCATCAGCATATCGCCGATTTGCTCTGCATTTTCATTGGTCGCGTTGAGTTTAATTTGAATCCAAGGCATAAGTTGGGTCCTAGCAAGGTGAATTTTGCGCAGAGTGTAGCAGATTCACTGACACTCGGCATAAAAAAACCCGCCGTGGCGGGTTTTTATCAAGAGGGAAGCAATTAGCTCATGCCAAGCTTCTTCTCTAGGTAATGAATGTTAGCACCGCCGTGTTGGAAGTTCTCATCATTCATGATTGATTCTTGTAGAGGAATGTTGGTCTTGATGCCTTCAATAAACATCTCACCTAGAGCATTCTTCATACGAGCAATCGCTACATCACGGTTCTCACCGAAGGTGATCAGCTTACCGATCATTGAATCGTAGTGTGGTGGTACTGTGTAGCCTGTGTAGATGTGCGATTCCCAACGAACGCCCATACCGCCTGGCGCGTGGAAGCGCGTGATGGTACCTGGACATGGTAGGAAGCGCTCAGGATCTTCCGCGTTAATACGACATTCAATCGCATGACCACGCAGTTTGATGTCATCCTGAGTGAACGACAGTGGTTGACCTGCTGCAACGCGTAGCTGCTCTTTGATTAGGTCAACGCCAGTCACCATCTCTGTTACTGGGTGCTCTACCTGAATACGGGTGTTCATTTCAATGAAGTAGAACTCACCGTTTTCGTATAGGAATTCGAATGTACCTGCACCGCGGTAACCTATCTCGATACATGCACGAGTACAGCGCTCACCAATGTACTTACGCATCTCTTCAGTGATGCCCGGTGCTGGTGCTTCCTCGACAACCTTTTGGTGACGACGCTGCATTGAACAGTCACGCTCACCAAGGTGGATAGCGCCGCCTTGACCGTCTGCGATAACCTGAACTTCAACGTGACGAGGGTTTTCTAGGAATTTCTCCATGTAAACGATGTCGTTGTTGAAGGCTGCTTTCGCTTCTGCGCGAGTCATGGCAATGGATTCGACCAACTCGGCTTCACTGCGAACCACACGCATACCACGACCACCGCCGCCACCAGAGGCCTTGATGATAACTGGGTAGCCAATGCGCTTCGCGTGCGCTTTGTTCTTGGCTTCATCGTCGTCCAATGGACCGTCAGAGCCAGGTACACAAGGTACGCCCGCTTTCTTCATTGCAGTGATAGCCGATACTTTGTCGCCCATCATGCGAATGGTGTCCGCTTTTGGACCGATGAAGATGAATCCAGAACGCTCCACTTGCTCAGCAAAGTCTGCGTTCTCAGATAGGAAACCGTAACCCGGGTGGATCGCCACAGCGCCAGTAACTTCGGCAGCTGAAATGATACGTGGGATGTTTAGGTAGCTATCGATACCACGAGCTGGACCAATACAGATGGCTTCATCAGCAAGCAGTACGTGCTTAAGGTCGCGGTCCGCTGTTGAGTGAACAGCCACCGTCTTGATACCTAGCTCTTTACAAGCGCGCAAAATACGAAGTGCAATTTCACCTCGGTTTGCGATAACGACTTTATCTAACATAGTCAAAGCCCCGCTTATTCGATGATAACTAGCGGTTGATCGAATTCTACAGCTTGACCATCTTCAACTAGGATTGCAGTGATAACGCCTGATTTGTCTGCTTCAATCTGGTTCATCATCTTCATCGCTTCAACGATACAGATAGTGTCGCCAGCGCTAACAGATTGACCAACTTCAACAAATGGTTTTGCGTCTGGGCTTGGCGCACGGTAGAAGCTACCCACCATTGGAGAAAGAACTTGGTGACCCGCTGGTACCGCAGGTGCTGCTTCTTCAGCTGCAACTGGAGCCGCCGCTGGAGCTGCTGGCGCGGCTACTGGAGCAGGCGCTGCTGCGTATTGAACCGGTGCTGGTGCTGCAGCTGGGCCGCTGCGGCTGATGCGTACTGACTCTTCACCTTCAGAAATTTCTAGCTCAGCGATGCCAGATTCTTCAACCAGTTCAATTAGCTTCTTAATTTTACGAATATCCATGTTTCTTTCTCTTCGTCTTGTGAGTAAGACGGCTTTGCATTAAGCCGTAGAGTATTTGGTTAGTATGCTTTTAGCGCCTTAATGGCCGCTGAAAGCGCAAATTCATAGCCTTGTGGACCTAATCCGCAAATCACCCCTTGTGCCACATCGGACAGATAGGAATGATGACGGAAGGCTTCTCTGGCATGAACGTTTGATAAGTGCACTTCGATAAACGGGATTGAGACACCCAGTAGAGCATCACGCAGTGCCACACTGGTATGAGTAAACGCCGCCGGGTTAATGATGATAAAGTCGGTATTCCCAAATGCCGCGTGTATGGCCTCAATCAGTTCATATTCACGGTTCGACTGAAGGTGGGACAGCTCAATATCGGCGTTCGCCGCTTGCTTTTCTAAGTTATCAACAATTTGTGAGAGTGTTTCACTGCCGTAATGTCCCGGCTCTCTTACACCTAAAAGGTTAAGATTTGGGCCATTTAAAACTAGAATTCGAGACTTTGCTGTCATATTGTCGCCATCTTCGGTTAACGTGAAATAAACGGGGTTTATCCCAAGTTTACATAAAAATAGGAGCGGCTGAGAAGCTCATTTGGCTCGTATTTTTAAAAATTGACCAAGATTATAGCTAATTCACAACATTTAGCAGCAATTTACTGGTCTAATCTCCTGTAGTCTGGCAGAAAATTTGCAGCACAGAGCACATTTTGACAGGCTGCTGAAAAAAACTGATACAAAAAAGCCGCCCAATCGAGGGCGGCTTGTTATCGAGTTGTCAAACACCTACTAGGCAAGTTCCGCTTTTTCAGCAATCAACTTGTCAACCACACTTGGATCAGCGAGTGTCGAAGTATCACCGAGGTTGCTGGTGTCCCCCGTAGCGATTTTACGCAGAATACGGCGCATGATTTTACCGGAGCGTGTCTTCGGTAGTGCATCAGTCCAGTGTAGTACGTCAGGGGTGGCGATAGGGCCAATCTCTTTGCGAACCCAATCTTTGACTTCTTTATGCAGCTCTGCCGATGGGAACTCACCGTCGTTGAGGGTGATGTAGGCATAGATAGCTTGGCCTTTAATGTCGTGCGGGATGCCGACGATAGCGGCTTCTGCAATCTTATCGAATGCAACCAAAGCGGATTCGATCTCAGCGGTACCCATGCGGTGACCGGAGACATTCAGTACATCATCGACGCGGCCAGTGATCCAGTAGTAACCATCTTCATCGCGGCGTGCGCCGTCACCAGTAAAGTACATACCTTTAAAGGTAGAGAAGTAGGTTTGCTCAAAGCGCTCATGGTCACCATAAACGGTGCGCATTTGTCCAGGCCAAGAATCGAGGATAACGAGGTTACCTTCGGTCGCGCCATCAACAATATTACCCATGTTATCGACAAGAGCAGGTTGTACGCCGAAGAATGGGCGAGTTGCCGAACCTGGCTTGAGTGCTGTGGCGCCCGGAAGTGGCGTAATCAAGATACCGCCTGTCTCTGTCTGCCACCAGGTGTCGACGATTGGAGATTGCTCGTTACCGATAGTTTTGTAATACCACTCCCAAGCTTCTGGGTTGATGGGTTCGCCAACTGAACCCATGATGCGTAGGCTGTCGCGTGAGGTTCCTTTGATGGCTTCGTCACCTTTTGCCATCAAGGCACGGATAGCGGTCGGTGCCGTATATAGGATATTTACTTGGTGCTTATCGACCACTTCGCTCATACGGCTGGTATTAGGGTAGTTTGGCACGCCTTCAAACAAGATGGTTTTAGCACCATTGGCTAGCGGTCCATAGATAAGATAAGTATGCCCAGTGATCCAACCCACGTCCGCGGTACACCAGAATGTTTCACCTGGTTGGTAATCAAACACGTATTTGAAGGTCATGGTCGCATAAACGAGGTAACCACCAGTGGTATGCATCACCCCTTTTGGTTTACCTGTTGAACCAGAGGTATAAAGGATGAATAGTGGATCTTCAGCGTTCATCTCTTCTGGAGGACAGACTTCTGAGGCATTGGCTGTCGCTTCATGCCACCACACATCACGGTGTTCGTGCCAAGCAACATCACCACCCGTACGCTTGAGTACCATGACTTTAGAGATGGTTTTCACTTCTGGGTTGGTTAGTGCTTCATCCACGTTCTTTTTCAGTGGGACAGCACGACCACCACGGACGCCTTCATCTGCAGTGATGACGACCTTAGCGTCTGAATCGATAATACGACCAGACAGTGCTTCTGGAGAGAAGCCGCCAAATACCACAGTATGTACCGCACCAATACGAGTACAAGCGAGCATTGCCACGGCTGCTTCTGGGACCATCGGCATATATAGACAAACCACATCGCCTTTGTTGACGCCTTGAGCCTTAAGCGCGTTAGAGAACTTACACACTTCTTTGTGCAGTTCGTTAAAGGTCAGTGTTTTGTCGTCAGCTGGGTCGTCGCCTTCCCAAATGATCGCTACATCGTCGCCACGTTCCGCTAGGTGGCGGTCAATACAGTTGGCAGAGACGTTTAAGGTACCATCTTCAAACCAGCGAATGTCGACGTGGCCAGTATCAAAAGAAGTTTGCTTGACCTTAGTGAATGGCTTAATCCAATCAACGATTTTACCGTGTTCGCCCCAGAATCCTTCTGGGTCCGAGACGGACTGTTGATACATGGATAGATAAGTGTCGTTATCCGCGTGGGTGTTGGTTTTAATGTTTTCTTTTACCGGATAGACATGAACTTCACTCATTGCTTCTCTCCTTTGAATTGAGCTTAGCGGGCTAGGGCTGAACTAGATGATGTATTAACTCTCGGCTAGTTCGTCGCAATGAGCAATTAGACTTTAGGCGTAATGAATAAAAATCGAACCAAATTAATGAGTTAGATCTGAGTTGCAATGAGATCTTGGTCGCAGTTCAGGTGTTTTTAGTTCTGAGGTCGAAAAGGGGGCAGTGTGCCACGCGTAAGTTTGAGGTACACCATGGCTGCGGCTTTGGCATCTTCTAGGGCGTCGTGCTTGTGGTAATTGGGGATCTGTAAGTGGCGACAGATGGCCTCTAGACTCAAGTCAAAGTAGCCATTTGGCAATAGTTTGAGCAGTTGGTCGTTGTAGATCTGACTGACCTCAACGAGTGAGTTAGGCAGCGGGAAACCCAAGTGCTTTTTGCATGCACGGTCGAGGATCTTTTTGTCATAGCGAATGTGGTAACCGACAAGAGGCCGGTTACCAATAAATTGAATCAGCGCTTTGATGGCCTGTTTTTCACTGATGCCATGTTTGAGATCATCATGGCGAATATGGTGAATTTTGATTGAGTCTTCATCGAGCGTTTTGGGGGCCGAGAGACGCACTTCAAACGGCGCACTGGTGATGATGCGGTTGTCGATGATCTTTGTCGCTGCAATCGTGACAATATCGGCCACATTCGGATCGAGACTGGTGGTTTCACAATCCAGAGAGACGAACTCATTCGGTGCAGGCTTAGTAAATAAGCCATGGTACTCGGTTCCCTTGGTTTGGTAGCGCCAATAGGTTCTGGTGACAATATTCATCGCTGCACCTCACACACTTAGTGGCGAATTTGATAGTGGTAGCCCAACCACTGCTTAAACTTTTTCACCACGTGCAAGCCGTGCCGAAGGAGATCGCGCTCTGGGCGTTCCAGTGCGTCCAACTGTATGGCATTGCTCATGTCATGATGTGAAAGCTGCTGCTGAAGACGGAGTTTGAACAGATGCTTGAGTGCTTCGGATAAGTTTTCTGCAGTGGCCTGCTCCAATACGCGTTTCGCCACTAGCTGGTCGATGCGGTCGAAGGTGTTCGTTGCATCGATAGCGTATTCCATACTCAATGCTCTCACGCCGTGCACAATGGGGAATATTCCGCCTTGTTTGAGATCCACACCTTGCTTGGAGCTTTTGACGTTGCCGAATAAAGTGAGTGGAACGGCAAAGTTGAGTGCAGGGCGAGTAAACTCAGTTAAAATCAGCTCTTGCCCTTCCATTTTCTGCTGTAGGTGCTGCTTTACTGGCGTCAGTAGTGACTCGTTACCGGCAACCGCTCTGGCGTCAGCAAGAATGGCAACCTCCATTACGCTGTCGCTATTGGCACTGGCGACCAGCTCGTCTATACGTCGCTGCCACGCATCAGTGCTGCGTACCCAATGTGGGTTGCTGACCATGACTTTACCGGGGCACAGAGGGTAGCCAAGACGAGCAAGGGTGTGGTTGAGTTCATCAAGCACCTTCTGTTGATTCGGCCATTCCAACCCGGGCTCGATGATGAGTGCATTGTCTTGATCGGTCTTAAGGATTTGCTCCCCGCGCCCTTCCGAACCCATGACCACTAAGCAGCAGTGATTGTGCATTGCCGGGGGGACCACAAGTTCAAAGGCGCGCTCAATGATCTGCTCATTCACAGCAGAGACGAGCTCCATCATAAATCGAGTGCGAATGCCATTCGTCACGAGACTATCGACCAACTGCTGCTGGCGGTTGGACGCCATAGCCAACTCTTCGACACTGTTGGCTCGTGCAATACTGAGCGACAAGACATGAGAGTGGGTGGAGAACGCACTGAGGATTTGTGTCATGTCGAGCATGCCAACGGCTCGGTTGCCTTCACACACCATCAGACGTTTCACTCTTTGTCGTGTCATGGTCACCATGGCATTAAACAAAAACTCATGCTTTTCTACTTGGTGTACAGGATAAGTAGCAATATGGCCGATGGCGCTCTCGCTGCTGAGTTTGTCGAGCACCACGGCATGCAGCATATTGGTACGAGTGACAATGCCGTAGGGCGTATCATGTTGGTTAACTCGGGGATCATCGCTGGCCAGTTCAATCAGCGCGGCATCCACACCTTGGCTTAATAAGGTTTCGGTCACTGTTGCTATTGGCATGTCTGCGGGCAGGATCAATGGTGGATGATAGATGCCTTCATCGACTTTCGTGAGGATAAATTCGCCCAAATTCTGCTGTTTTTGCGCTTCTTCAATCAACTGTTGGCGCGTGGCTAGGCTAGTATCAAAGTAGGCTGCAAACTGACCGTTGCTGTGATAAAGCGACAGAAAGACTTCTTTAGGAAGCAGGTAAACCAGGGTGTCTTCTAGAGCGATGTAGTCGTGTTTAATGGTGTCGCTAAGCAGCGCCCTGACATCGAACATATCGTCATAGGTGTAGTGAGCGTAGACTTCCTGCTGCTCGCTATCGCGCTCTTCGACCGAACCTTTAATGATGACATATAGGTGATCCGCGCTGCCTCCCGCTTTGATGATGGCGTCTTTGTCTCGATAATAGGCGACATCAAGTGCGGAGCGAAGCTCGGTTTGTTGGCTGTCACTGAGTCGATCGAAAGGGGGTGACGACATATTGAATTTATCAGGCATACCAGAGCGCTCCATTTTCCCTCATCATGGCTATAGTCTGGCAAATTCGCCGCTAAGCTCCAGACGACTTTAGTCGAACACAGTGCGTCGAATTGGGCTCAAGGCAGCACTCACGCAGGATAGGGGGAAATTTGTATTAGGTATTAATTCCCTTTTTATGGACTGGGTCTCGTAGCATAATAGCGCCTCTTTTCTTAATCCGAATTTCCTGTTGTCGCTAGGATCATAAAACATGTTAACGCCTTCCCCTTTTGCTTGGGTTTCCCAATATTTGTTTGGTTTCTTTTTTGCCTACGGTGTTTACCTACCGTTTTGGGCGCTGTGGTTTGAGGACCAAGGAGTATCGGCGGCCGATGTGGGCTTGTTGATGGGGTTGGGATTTGCGACTCGATGCGTGGCGAACTTGCTTATCACACCGCGTATTCATAAAGCGGAAAGTTTGTTGCCAGCACTGCGCTGGGCGACGTTAGCGTGTACCTTGTTTGTGGCTGCACATTTGGCCACCGGTCCAAGTTTCGCGATGTTAGCGTTGGTTACGGTGCTGTTTAATTTGAGTTTTGGTCCTGTAGTTCCTCTGTCGGATGCCGCGGCGAATCATTACGCGAATCTCAATATGTTGGATTATGGCCGTACTCGCCTTTGGGGCTCAGTGGCGTTTATTGCTGGCTCATCGGTGGTGGGGTATTTGGCCTCTCAGTTTGGTGCCAACATGATTGTTTACACCGCATTAGCAGGCTTTGTGATTTCAATGCTACTCGTGATGCGTAACCCTTCTACCATGCCGGTGTCGCAGCATGTTGATGATGCGGCAAGACCCAAACTGACGTCTCTATTGAAAGATGCCTCTGTGATCCGCTTTTTGGTGTTGATTGCGCTTATCCAAGGAAGCCACGCCGCTTACTACAGCTTCAGCTCTATTTACTGGAAGGAAGCAGGACACCCAGAAAGTCTAATTGGCTATTTGTGGAGTTTGGGTGTGGTATCTGAAGTGATGCTATTTGCCTTTAGTAAAAAGTGGTTTGCCGGTTGGTCGCTACGCACCTTGTTTGTGATTTCGTCATTCGGCGTCATAGTACGCTGGGGTTTGACAGCGTCGACCACGGCAGTCGGTGCGCTGGTGGTGATTCAGCTTTTGCACGGCGTGACGTTTGCGATTGCCCACATTGCGGCGATTCAATACATCCAAAAGTCGGAAGCCAACAAAATGGTGGCGTTGCAGGCTCTGTATAATGCCATCCCATTAGGCGCGTTCATTGCTCTGATGATGGCTGTGAGCGGTTGGGGCTATGAGAACTGGGGCGCGAATGTGTTCTGGGGTATGGCGGCGATGGGAGTATTGGCGCTGTTTATCAAAGTCGAACCACGTAAAAATACCCTGAAAGATATCCAGGAAAAACCTCAGCCTGAGCCACAGAATTGAGTTACGGAGTTTGAGAAAGTTTGTGATAACCCTTTAAATAATAGTTAACGATTTTAAAGGGATATCACTTATGCAAGGATGGATCGTCGTCCCCGTGTCTTTGGCCTATTTGGGCATCTTATTTCTTATTGCGTGGTACGGGGATAGGCAAAAAAAGTGGTTATCCAACTGGCGGCCTTGGGTTTATAGCCTATCCATTGCGGTTTATTGTACCTCGTGGACCTTTTACGGCACCGTCGGTCAGGCCAGCAGTAATCCTTGGGCGTTCTTACCGATTTATATCGCGCCAATCATCGTTTTTACTTTAGGTTGGCGCGTCATCGCTCGCCTTATTCTTATCGCCAAGCGCGAGCACATCACCTCAATCGCCGACTTTATTGCGGCTCGCTATGGTAAATCTCAAGGTCTTGCGGTTGTCGTGACCTTAATTGCCGTCGCAGGGATCTTACCCTATATCGCACTGCAGTTGCGCGGTATCACCATGGGACTTGAAGTCGTCGCCCCGGATTTAGCGTCTGAGCTGGGTTATCAAGATAAGCACATCTCTTGGTTTGTGGTGGGTGCGCTAGCGATCTTCACCATGCTATTTGGTACCCGCCATATCGATAATACTGAGCATCACCGCGGCATGATGATGGCCGTGGCGTTTGAGTCCATTGTAAAGCTGGTGGCATTTTTGGTGGTAGGGGTGTTCATCTTGTATCTCGCCTGGGAGCGTCCGGATATCAAACTTGTGGAGCTGGCTTCCAGTACTTACCAATCGCCCAACATACCGACATTATTGATCCACACCGGCCTGACCATGATGGCGATCGTCTGTCTACCTCGTCAGTTTCATACCATGGTGGTGGAAAATGAACGCGCTCAGGACTTACATACCGCGCGCTGGTTATTCCCTGTCTACTTAGTGTTGATGGGGCTGTTCGTGTTGCCGATTGCCTGGGTAGGGCAGGGGCTATTGATGGGCACGTCACCCGATACATTTGTTATCAGTATTCCTAAGTTTGCCGAAGCCAATCATATTGCCTTATTGGCCTTTTTAGGAGGCACCTCGGCCGCGAGTGGTATGGTGATAGTCTCGACGATTGCACTGGCCATTATGGTATCAAATGACTTGGTGATGCCACTGTTGCTGCGTCGTATAAAGTTAGCGCATCGCTCTCATCGACATCTGTCGGGGCTACTGTTAATCATTCGCCGCGCCTTGATCTGTGCTTTGCTATTTGGTGCTTGGTTGTTTTATCAAGCACTGGATACCATCCATTCTCTGTCTGCGATTGGCTTTCTTTCCTTCTCGGCCATCACTCAATTTGCTCCGGCGCTGATTGGTGGTATGTACTGGCGTCTGGGTAATCGTAAAGGCGTTTATGTTGGGCTGTTTGTTGGTTTCGCGATTTGGCTGATCACCTTGATGGGTGAAACCGGCCTCCTGGCTGGAGATGCCAGTACCAATTTACTACTGCGTATTATCACCCCGCCTGAAATGTTGATCTCTTGGGGCATTGCCAGCTCCGACTGGGGGATGCTGATTTCTGTCGTATTGAATGCGCTCTGCTTTGTTGTGATTTCGCTGGCGACGCGTTCAAGTCTGACTGAACGTTTGCAGTCGGCTTCGTTTGTAGGCACACCACTACCGGAAAGTGAAAACCTCAGCCTATATCAAAGCCGAGTCACGGTGGCAGAGTTGGAAATGCTTGCCTCGCGTTTTGTCGGTCGCACGCGAGTACGCAGCGCATTTAGACATTACTGGAAACAACAAGACAATCAACCACTACCAAATCAGCAAGCCTCTGCTGAGCTTATCAGGCATACCGAGCGTGTCCTCGCCGGGGTATTTGGTGCATCGTCTGCAAAGTTGGTCCTGACTTCAGCGCTGCAAGGTCGCAATATGCAGCTCGAAGAGGTGGCAACCATCGTTGATGAGGCCTCGGAACTTTACCATTTCAGTCGTGGTCTGCTGCAGGGGGCGATTGAGCATATTGGTCAAGGCATTGCCGTAGTGGATAAACAGCTGCGACTGGTGGCTTGGAACCGTCGATACTTGGAGCTGTTTAGCTTTCCTTCTGGGCTTATCCAAGTCGGACGGCCTATCGCGGATGTGATCCGTCACAACGCTGAGCAAGGTCTGTGTGGGCCGGGTGACCCTAATGAACACGTACGAAAGCGTATCTTTCACCTTGAGCAAGGCTCTCCGCATACTTCATCGCGCGTTCGAGCGGATGGCAGCGTAATTGAAGTGCAAGGCAACCCGATGCCAGGTGGCGGTTTTGTGATGAGTTTTACTGACATTACCGTGTTTAGAGAGGCGGAAACGGCGCTGCGCGATGCCAATGAGCGCTTGGAAGAACGTGTAGTCGAGCGAACACATGAGCTTGAGCAGCTCAACCAGCGTTTGGTATTGGCAACGCGTCGTTCGGAGTCGGAATCACAATCGAAAATGCGCTTTTTGGCCGCGGTGAGCCATGATTTGATGCAGCCACTCAACGCGGCACGTTTGTTTGCTTCCTCTCTGTCTGAAGTCAGTAAAGATGAGGAAGGACGAAAACTATCCGGACATATTGAAAGTGCCCTTGGTGCCGCGGAAGAGCTCATTGGCGATCTACTCGATATCTCACGTTTGGAATCAGGTAAGCTGCAGACCAACGTTCGTGGTTTCCATCTCTCTGAGGTATTTGAGACGCTACAAGCTGAGTTCGGTGCTATCTCGAAAGGTAAGCAGATAGATTTCTCCGTGGTCTCTAGCTCGCTTATCGTTAAATCTGATCCTAAGTTGCTGCGCCGTGTATTGCAGAACTTTTTGACTAATGCGTTTCGCTACAACCCTGAGGGCAAAGTGCTGCTTGGTGCAAGGCGTATCAATGGTCGGGTGCGGATCGATGTATGGGATGACGGCATTGGTATTCCGGAGGACAAGCAGAAAGAGATCTTTAACGAGTTCACCCGTGTTGACCAAGCGAGAGCAGACCGAGGGTTGGGGCTTGGCCTCGCGATCTCTCGAGGGATCGCTCGTGTGCTCAATCATCAAATCTCGATGCGCTCATGGCCAGATCGCGGCAGTGTATTCTCGATTACGCTCGATCTGGCCAGCGAAGTCGCAGCGGAGCCGGTGAAAGCGGCTGCTACCAGCGATGCCGGACTCAAGCATCTGAAAGTGCTTTGCGTCGATAATGAGCCTGATATCTTAGTGGGTATGGAAACCTTACTCGCTCGTTGGGGCTGCGATGTGCGCACTGCGCTTGATTTGGTTGGCAGTCTTAAACACTTAGACCAAGACTGGGAGCCAGATGTTATTCTCTCAGATTACCGACTTGATAATGGTCGCACCGGGCTCGAAGTGCTTCAGCAGTTTCGATTGCGAGTAGGAGACTCATTTAAAGGGGTGATCATCAGTGCTGATCGCACGGAGTCAATGCTTGAAGGGATCAAGTCCAACGGCTTTGCCTTTATTGCTAAGCCTGTGAAGCCGCTTAAATTGCGCGCCATTCTCAACCAGCCATAACCTCGCTTCTATACAGTGGTGCACCATTATTACTTTTATTAATGATCGGTGCGCTTCTGATACCTTTACGTAATATCACCCTATCTTTACGTTAGTTGACAGACGCTTTACGAATTTCCAACTATTCTTAATCATAAGGAAAGCGAGTTTCATATCGTTGCATTATTATTGAGACTTAAATCAACTAATCTGTCGTTTTAGGCTGTTGTTAATCAACGACTTCTGGAGTTCTAGAACTTTAGGCGACATTTTATTTGAAATAAATGTGACCTATGTCGGGTCGTATTCAGTATCAACGAAGTAATAAATGCAACGAAAAGCGACCTTAAACGGAATGAAAATCGTTATGACAAGTAATTCTATTTTTATTGTTTTTAATACTTTTTAGGTAGGTCTTCGTTTCAACGGAGGAGTTGGTTGAGCGTTAGGTTGTGGTACGTTCACCTGATTGTCGAGCACGGTAAGTGCTACTTTACGAGGTGTCATTATGAAAAAACTATTATCTCTTGCAGCAGTCTTTGCGATGGTTCCAGCTGTGTCGTATGCGCAGTTTGACAACATTTACGGCAATGGTGGCGTGCACACTGCCATGTATGCTACTGAGGCAGAAGCGATTGCAGAGGGCAATCAAATCATGGAGACGTTGTCGAGCACACCATCTCACGATCTTGTGTACATCTTGCGCACTCCACACAAAAGCTTAAAACATAACAGTGTGGAAATTTATGATGCAGATGTGAAAGTGAGTAAAGTTGCATCCTCTGACGGTACGCCAATGTATCAAGGCTTCGTCGATGTTGAGTATCGTTTCGCACGTTACGACTAATTAAATTTTCGCTAGCACGAAACAAAGCCGCTGCAATTGCAGCGGCTTTTTCTATTTTGGTATTGGTAATCTTAGTGGTCGTGTGCCGCGCCAGCACCTTTCGGGTAGCGAATAGACTCAACCATATCTTGCACGTCTTTTGGTACTTCAGCCGTAAACTTGTTGACCACAATAGAAACTGTGAAGTTTAGACACATACCTAGTGTACCGATGCCCTCTGGGCTGATACCAAATAGCCAGTTGTCTGGTGTATTTGCTGCAGGGTTTACAAACTTGAAGTAGATGATGTAAGCCGCTGTGAACAAAATACCTGAAAGCATACCGGCGATCGCGCCTTCTTTATTCATCTTCTTGTAGAAGATACCCAAGATAATCGCTGGGAAGAAGGATGCAGCAGCCAGACCGAAGGCAAAGGCAACAACCTGAGCCACGAAGCCTGGTGGGTTAATACCAAGGTAACCCGCACCGATAACCGCTGCTGCCGCGCCTATCCGAGCATACATGAGCTCCTGCTTATCGGTCATATCGGGTTTAAAGCCTTTCTTGAGCAGGTCATGGGAGACCGCCGTCGAGATAACCAAGAGTAGACCCGCTGCCGTTGATAGTGCCGCTGCCAAACCACCCGCGGCAAGTAGTGCCACTACCCAGTTTGGAAGTTGAGCCAGCTCTGGTGAAGCCAGTACGATGATATCGCGGTTGATTTTCATCTCATTACGTTCGTCACCTGAGTAGAACATACGACCATCGCCGTTCTTATCTTCCCAGCCAACAAGGCCCGTGCTTTCCCAGTTCTTATACCAGCTTGGTGCTTCTGTCGCTTGAACACCTTTCATGTCTGGACCATTGATGGTGTCGATCATGTTAACGCGAGCAAATGCCGCTACTGCTGGAGCAGTTGTGTAAAGTAGAGAGATAAAGACCAGTGCCCAACCTGCTGAGATGCGTGCATCTTTTACACGTGGAACGGTGAAGAAGCGAATGATTACGTGTGGAAGACCTGCTGTACCTACCATCAGTGCCGCACAGATAAAGAACACGTCAACCATACTCTTCGACCCATCGGTGTAGGCGGTGAAACCTAACTCCTCAGTGAGTCCATCAAGCTTATCAAGCAGGTAAGTTTCTGATCCGGTGATGGTAGAACCAAAGCCAACTTGTGGGAAGACTGAACCTGTCATCATCAGAGATGTGAATACTGCAGGTACTAGGAATGCAAAGATAAGAACACAGTACTGTGCTACCTGAGTATAGGTAATCCCTTTCATGCCACCCATAACCGCGTAGAAGAATACGATGGCCATACCGATGACGATACCAAGGTTAATATCGACTTCTAGGAAGCGTGAGAATACCACACCTACACCACGCATTTGACCGGCCACATAAGTGAACGAGACGAAGATGGCACAGAATACTGCAACCATACGTGCTGTCTTAGAGTAGTAACGATCGCCAATGAAATCTGGCACGGTGAACTTACCGAACTTACGTAGATAAGGGGCTAAGCAAAGTGCAAGGAGTACGTAACCGCCAGTCCAACCCATTAGGTATACTGCACCATCGTAACCGATGAATGAGATGATACCTGCCATCGAAATAAACGACGCTGCCGACATCCAGTCTGCTGCGGTCGCCATACCATTTGCTACCGGGTGTACACCGCCACCTGCGACATAGAACTCACTAGTAGAACCTGCGCGTGCCCAGATTGCGATACCGATATACAACGCAAAGGTGATACCGACCAGAATAAACGTCCAAGTTTGAATATCCATTATTTGCGCCTCTTAGTCTTCTTGTACATTGTACTTTTTGTCGAGCGCGTTCATGCGAGCGACGTAGACGAAAATTAGCGCAACGAAGGTGTAGATCGACCCTTGTTGTGCAAACCAGAAGCCCAATTTGAACCCTCCAAATTGGATGGCATTAAGCGCGTCAACAAATAGAATTCCCGCGCCGTATGAGACAATAAACCATACTGCGAGTAGGGAACCCATGATTCCTAGATTTTCCTTCCAATAGGCTTGAGCTTGTTCTGATGATTCGAACGCCATGGCCTTCTCCTTTATCATGTTGCGTTAACGTATTGTTACGTTTAATAAGGTAGCAGGCTAGTGACAAGAACTCAGTGCAACTTTAGTCGACTGTAAAAATAAGAAAAGCGCCATAAAAACAGGCGCTTGAGTTTGAGGGGAAATAAAACTGTGATGTTAATCTAATGTTAAATTAGCCAAAGGTCTAACGTCTATCGATAAATTTAGATATAAAAGTCTTTAATCCCTTGCAATAAGTTGCTCACGGCAACCGCAGCTAGGATCAATCCCATCACTCGGCTGATGATGGCAGCACCTACATTGCCGATCCACTTCTGAATCGTAGTGGCGCCTAACAGCAGTAGCAAAGTGATGAGGAGTACGGCGAGCATCACTAGCGCCGTAAGTCCCTGATCCATAATGGAATGTCGATGATTGTCAGTCAGAAGCACAATAGCCATCATCGCACCTGGCGATGCAATAGATGGGATCGCCAGTGGATAGACGGCGAGATCGGCAAGTTGATCTCGGCTTACTTCTTGGCTCAGTTTGGTTTCTTCTTCTGGTTTGCTCTCACCAAATATCATTGTCAGCGCGAACAATAGGAGGACTAATCCGCCCGCAGCTTGAAATGCTGGTAGAGGTATCTGCATCGCTTCAAGCAGTAACTGACCAGCGATAAGGAAGAATAACAACACACCAAAGGCGATCGCGATCGCTTTTAGTGCGACGATGCGACGATGTTTGACGTCAAGATGTTGGGTTTGCGAAAGATAAACGGGTACCGAGCCAATAGGGTCAATGACAGCCCAAAGCACGACGAATTGAGTAACGAGAATACTGAGCAAAGCGAACCTCCCAGAGTTTGGTGAAACAGAGGGATAACAGAGCCAGTGACGAATAATCGCAATTTTAAAATCTGAAGCTAAGGCGATAACAACTGGCGGCGCTATTATTTAACGTATTGTGGCTGGTATCAATGTTTTAATAACACTATTCATGCCCAGTTACATAATAGCAGCCAGGGCATGATTCGTAGCGAGAGTTAGGGCTAACCCTCTGATTCCATTTGTTGTAATAAGATGACGGCTTGAGTTCGATTTTTGACGCCAAGCTTTCTAAAAATGGCGGTCATGTGTGCCTTTATGGTCGCTTCTGATACATTGAGATCATAAGCAATTTGCTTATTTAGAAGGCCGTCAGAGAGCATACCGAGTACTTTGTACTGCTGCGGGGTTAGCGTTGAAATCTTTTCTGCTAGGTCAGTACTTTCACTGTTATCGATGAGCAGTTCTGCAGGGAAGTAAGGTTCGCCCTCGAGCACTTTGTTTAGGGCGCCGATAAGGGCGCGCATATCGCTGGATTTAGGAATAAAGCCAAACGCACCATGCATCTTGACCTGTGAGACGATACTTGGCTCTTCGCTGGCGGAAATCACCACAATGGGAATATCAGGATAGTCAGCGCGAAGGTGGATAAGGCCAGACATGCCGTTGGCGCCTGGCATTTTAAGATCGAGCAGTATCAGATCGGGCTCTTCACTTTTCTCAAGCAAAGTGAGCAAAGATTCCAGCGAGTCCGCTTCGAGCAGATTCGCCCCACTGATTGCCATATGAACAGACTGAAACAGTGCATTCCTAAACAGTGGGTGATCATCAGCAATAATGATGGTATAGCTCGGTTCCATAGCGTCTCAGTTATTTTGCAAAAGTGTTAACGTTATTATTGATTCTGCACTGAGTTTGGACAAATGAATCAATACAAAACTCTGAGCAGAATCGACTTTTTACTGAACGCGGACGCAAAACCTCATCGGTTATTCATTGAGCAGGGCGTATTGGTCTAAATGCTCTAAAAAATCCTCGGCGCCAACAAAGCCGGTTAAACGCGCACTTGGAAGCTGAGTGCCATTCGCATCCCAAAACTCAATGGTCGGCAATCCCAGCACATCCATTGCTTTGAGCATTTCGATATCCTGCACCTGGTTACGCGTGACATCCGCTTGCAGCAAAACAAAGTTAGCTAGGACAGGCTCGACATTCGCATCGTGGAAGGTGTACTTTTCGAACTCCTTACAAGCGACACACCAATCAGCGTAAAAATCGAGCATTACAGGCTTACCGGCAAGTTTCGCTTTGTCTAGCTCTGCGTTGAGTTCGGCAAGGTTGTTAACTCGGGTAAAGCTAACGCTGATCTCGGAGTCGCTACTTGTCGGCGCACCGAGCCAGTGATTGAGTAGTGGCTGCGCTGACGCAAACAGACCTAAAATCGCAATAATCCCCACGCAGCTTTGCTTCCAGCCACCAAATGGCAAGGCATTCTTTTGATGATACAGCCAGCTAAAGGCGGCGATACCCAAACCAGACCATAATACGCTGCTCCAAAACTCTGGCAGTAAACGCTCGAGTAAGAAAATGGGTGCAGCGAGTAGCACAAAGCCAAACAGGATTTTTACGCGATCCATCCAGTTTCCCGCTTTTGGTAGAAGCTTGTTGCCAAAGACCGCGGCGGCAATCAATGGGATACCCATGCCAAGCGCCAACGCATACAGCGCCACACCGCCGGTGAGTAAGTCGCCACTTTGTGCGACGTACAGCAGGGCACCGGACAATGGAGCGGTTGTGCAAGGTGAGCACACCAGACCGGATATCGCCCCCATGGCAAAAACGCCTAATAAGTTGCCACCTTTTTGTTGATTGCTGAGATTATTGAGCCAGGTTTGCGCGCTGCTTGGCAGCTGCAAGGTGTAGAGGCCAAACATCGACAGCGCCAGTGCCACAAACAGGACACTCAAGCCAATAAGCACATACGGGTGCTGCATCGCGGCTTGAAACTGCATCCCCGCTGAAGCCACGACAAGGCCAAGCAAGGTGTATGTGAGCGCCATGCCTTGCACATAGACCATAGATAACAGCAGCGCTTGTTTATGACTGCGTTTGCCGCCACCCAGCACAATACTGGTGAGGATCGGATACATTGGCAATACACAAGGCGTGAAAGCGAGACCAATACCGAGCAGCAAAAACAGCGCCGGCGTCCACCAGTTTTGCGCGAGTTTGTCGGTTAAGTCGTTATTGCTACCAGAGGGAGCTGTTCCAGTCGTTGCTGACTGTGGTGTCGCTGCTGGTTGGGTGTCAGTAGTGGTATCGGAAACGGCATCAAAGCTAAACGGCGTAATGTCGATAACGCGAGTCTCTGGTGGGTAGCAGAACCCCGCTTTGGCGCAGCCTTGATATTGCACAATCAGTTTCGCGCCTGCTTGATATTGGCTCAGCGGCACTTCAACAAACAGCGGTTGGGTGTAAATTGTCACGTCACCGAAGAACTCATCGGTGTACGGTTCACCTTGTTGCAGCTCAATATGACCCAGGGTGACGTTTTCACCACTAAAGCTTAGACGGTCTTGATAGAGGTAGTAGTCAGGTTTGACTTGCCAGTCGATATAGACTCGATCACCCTGCTGATAGGCGTTCATTGGAAACGCTTGATCAACAGGAACAAAGGTATTCGTGCCACTAGGGGTAAAGGCATTGCTGGTGTTGTTATCTCCAAATAGAGCCCAGCTAGGCAACGCCAATGTGGTCAGGGAAAGCAGCAAAAATTGAGAAAGTAGTCGAGTCATGAACGCTATGCAACCAAGGTTTAACAATATGATGAGGTTATATGATGTTAAGACAGGAAGATAGCGAGAAATGTTTCATTGAAGATAAAAAAAGAGCTGCGATACAACGCAGCTCTCAGTTCATTAAGCAAGTTTGCTGGCGATTAGCCGATCAGTAGACCGCCAAATGCAAAGCCAAGCGCAACCGCAGTTGCTATGGTAGTCACACCCGGAATAAAGAACGGGTGGTTGAACACATACTTGCCGATGCGCGTTGAGCCTGTGTCATCCATTTCAACCGCAGCAAGCAGTGTTGGGTAAGTTGGCAGTACAAACAGAGCACTTACTGCGGCAAATGAAGCAACCGCGGTCAGTGGCGCTACGCCAATTGCTAGCGCTGCAGGCATCAGGGCAACCGTCGTCGCACCTTGCGAGTAAAGCAGCATAGAAGCAAAGAACAGTACCATTGCCAGCATCCACGGGTAGTCTTCCAGTAGCGCGCCCGCTAGCTCTTTAATGCCGTCAACGTGTGCATTCACAAACGTTGAACCAAGCCATGCCACACCAAGTACGCAGACACACGCCGTCATACCGGAGCGGAACGTTGCCGCAGAAGGAATTTTAGACGCGTCGATTTTGGTCACTAGTGTAATCGCCGCCGCTGCAGCCAGCATCACTGTCATGATGGCTTCGTTACGGCCAAGTGCAGGATCTTCAATCAGGCCGATAGAGCCAGAGATTGCCGCTGCGTAGCAGACCACAAACGCAATCGCGCCCAAGAAAATGTAGGTCGCAGTTTTTGCTGTCGGCAAAATGTTGCGCTCTTGAGCGTCACTCAGCTTAATAAGGCCTTGCGTTAGACGCTCTTGATACACAGGATCGTCCTTAAGCTCGCTGCCCATGAAGTTCGCAACAAAGGCACCGACCATACAAGCGATAAAGGTGGTTGGAATGCACACCGCGAGTAGCGTTAGATAATCGACACCCATTGGCGCGAGCATTGCCGCAAAAGCCACAACCGCTGCAGAGATAGGAGAAGCTGTGATCGCGATTTGCGAAGCAACAACGGCAATCGACAGTGGACGCGATGGACGCACCCCTTGGCCTTTTGCAACTTCAGCAATAACCGGTAGCGTTGAGAATGCAGTGTGACCTGTACCCGCCATAAGCGTCATCAAGAAAGTTACAATGGGAGCATAAAAGGTGATTCTTTCTGGATGTTTGCGAAGGAAGTCTTCAGCAATTTGCACCAGCCAGTCCATACCACCAGCTACTTGCATCGCAGCAATCGCAGTGATTACTGACATAATAATTAAGATCACATCCACTGGGATGTAAGCTTGGCTTGTTGGTACGCCAAGTACCAGTGAGAGGGCAATGACACCAGCGCCGCCAGCTAGACCGATTCCGATACCGCCAATACGTGCGCCTAAATAAATAAACAGCAGTACGACGGCAAGCTCTATAGCAACCATAGTTAATCCTTGTTTCGAGTGTCCGTTATCAATCACGATGACAAGCGGACGTTGTAGATAATATTAGGGAATAAGTTTTACCAACGAGAAATAGGTACGAAAAAGGCCCCCCCATACTGGGGGAGCCTTTAGGCGTCATTACTCGTAGCGTTTGGCTTTATACTGAGGTTTCATCAGATTGTCTACTGAGAAAATGTCATCTAGCTCTTCTTCAGATAGAAGCCCGCGCTCAAGTACCACCTCTTTTACGCTCTTACCGGTCTCGGCACAGATCTTACCGACGATGTCGCCTTCATGGTGACCGATGTAAGGGTTGAGGTAAGTGACAATACCAATTGAGTTGTAAACGTAGCTTTCACAGACTTCTTTGTTAACGGTGATGCCATCGATGCACTTGTCGCGCAGGTTGATACAAGCATTCTTCAGAATCTCCAGAGATTCAAACATACTTTGAGCAATCACTGGCTCCATCACGTTAAGCTGAAGCTGACCGCCTTCTGCTGCGAATGACACTGTGTTGTCGTTACCAAGCACTTTAAAGCACACCTGGTTGACCACTTCAGGAACCACTGGGTTCACTTTAGCAGGCATGATAGAAGAGCCCGCTTGTAGCTCAGGCAGGTTAAGCTCGTTAAGGCCTGCGCGAGGGCCAGAAGAAAGCAGACGCAGGTCATTACAAATCTTAGACAGCTTCACCGCCAGGCGCTTAAGTGCACCGTGGGTCATTACATACGCACCGCAGTCAGACGTCGCTTCGATAAGATCTTCTGCTGGTACACACTCTAGACCCGTTACCTCAGATAGGTGTTTGACGGCAAGCTCTTGGTAGCCTTGTGCTGCGTTTAGACCAGTACCGATGGCTGTTGCGCCGATGTTCACTTCTAGTAGCAGCTTTGAGGTGTACTCTAGAGCACGAATTTCTTCGTTTAGTGTTACCGCCCACGCGTGGAATTCTTGGCCAACCGTCATTGGTACCGCATCTTGTAGCTGAGTACGACCCATTTTCAAAATCGAAGAGAACTCTTGGCTCTTCGCTTCGAATGCGCCTTTTAGGTATTCAATGGCATCAATAAGCTTTTGTACGCTGTTGTAAACCGCGATGCGGAAACCCGTTGGGTAAGCACAGTTGGTGGATTGGCTCTTGTTCACATGATCATTTGGGTTGATGAACTCATATTGGCCTTTCTCTTTGCCCATCAGTTCAAGTGCCACGTTGGCGATCACTTCGTTGGTGTTCATGTTCACAGAGGTGCCAGCACCGCCTTGGAACACATCCGATGGAAACTGATCCATGCACTTGCCTGTTTCAAGGATCACATCACAAGCTTGGATAATAAAGTGTGCGATGTCTTTTGGGATCACGCCAAGCTCTTTGTTGGCGAGCGCAGCGGCTTTCTTGGTCATGACCATACCGCGAACAAAATCGGGTACATCAGAAATGGTTACATTGGAGATATTAAAGTTTTCGATAGCGCGTAGCGTGTGGATGCCGTAGTAAGCATCGGCCGGGACATGACGTTGGCCTAATAGATCTTCTTCAATACGAGTGGCTTGAGTCGCAACAGGTTGCTCAAGGGTAGATGTCGCCATATTTTGGATCCTTAGATAATAATTCTGCTTAAATTACAGTTAATTTGCCAAATCTGTTTTAAGAATCCATTCGCCAGAATAATTGGCTAGTTATTACGTCCTGACTTATGGGGTACATATTACTCAAAGTGGCACATAAAAATAGTAGCCAGATCACCTTTTTCACCTAATTATTGCACAAGTAGGCAAAGTCCTCGTGAGATGAGATTTGCCTCATAAAAATGGCTCGTATTACTGAGTGTATTTATGTTTTGCAAAACTCATTTTGTGCGATTCGCGCTTGAATCTGAGTAATTTATTTGTGGTTTAGATAAGGGTAGGCGTAAACTGACAGCAAACCAAGGAGGAGCGTGTGTTTCCGATACTGTTATTACTATTTATTTTTGTTCCCATCATCGAGATTGGACTGTTTATTCAAGTAGGCGGCTTTTTAGGCTTATGGCCCACGATAGGCTTAGTGCTATTGACGGCGGTGGTTGGTGCTTCTCTGGTTCGTAGCCAGGGCCTGCAAACACTGATGTCAGTACAGTCGAAACTGCAACAAGGCGAAATGCCTGCGCAACAAATTGTTGAAGGTGTGATGTTGGCGGTCTCGGGCGTGCTGCTACTTACGCCGGGCTTTATGACCGATGCGATGGGTATGTTAGTACTGCTGCCAGCACCGCGAGCGGCGATTGCCAAATATCTGATGAGTAAAGTGGTGGTGAAAAGCATGTCTGGAGGTTTCCATCAGGGTGGTTTTCATCAAGGGGACTTCCAGCAAGGGCCGTTTAATTCCCATCAAGATCATCAGCGCGATGGCAATACTTTTGAAGGTGAGTTTGAACGCAAAGACGATGACGACCGTAACAAGCTCAACTAATGATATTTAACCGCATCAAGCTGTCGCGGCGCAGCTGGAACAATGTGCTTATCATCGGCATTGCATTTTTCATGCTGATGATGGCTGCGCCAACGCTGATAAAACAGTATTTGCTCGATCCAGCGGCGCAGGCGAGTGAAGGCTTGGTGCTTGACCCTAGTGCCGAGCCAATAGAAATCAATTACGCAGGGATCCAGTTTTATCAGCAAGGGGATACCTGGCGTGCGATTCCCGATAAGTGGGAGCAAGATGCGGACCGCGTGGTAGCGCGCTGGAAAACAATGCAAGGCACACCAGTAGACAGCGATACTTATCAAAAGCTAAAGCCCGCTTTTGAACATCCGATGACAATAGAAGTCTGGTATCACGATCTCGAAGAGCCGCAACGTATTACGGCCTACCCCCTTGAGCAGTTTTGGCTGCTCAGTACCTATGATGGACAATGGGTAGCGGTTAGCTTTGATGACAGCCAATTGATGCCAGAGGGTACACGGTAAGCGTCCCCCCTTTTATGTTTCACTCAACCAATGATCCGTTAAGCGTATAAATCATGCCAGAATTACCAGAAGTTGAAGTCTCTCGCCTCGGCATCAGTCCGCATCTACTCGAGCAAACCATTGAAAAAATCGTGGTGCGTCAGCGTCAACTGCGTTGGTGGATCCCCGAAGAAATTCACGATCTTCACGGTCAACCGATCATAGCTATTCGTAGGCGAGCCAAATACCTATTACTGGAAACACCGAAGGGAACGGCGATTGTGCACTTGGGGATGTCTGGGAGTTTGCGCGTACTAGAAAACCCACCACCTGCCGAAAAGCATGATCATGTGGATCTGGTGCTTAACAACGGTAAGGTTATGCGCTACAACGATCCGCGCCGCTTTGGAGCGTGGTTGTGGTGTGCGCCGGGAGAGTCTCATGAGCTTTTGGACAACTGTGGCCCAGAACCTCTTACGGACGAATTTAATGCCGATTGGATGCGTTCACGTGCGAAGAATAAACGGGTTGCGGTTAAGACGTTCATTATGAATAACGCCAATGTGGTTGGGGTGGGGAACATCTACGCCTGTGAGTCGCTATTTAGCGCAGGCATTCTACCCACGACACCGACTCATAAACTGACGAAAAATCAGTGGCAAATACTGGTGACAGAAATCAAACAGGTGCTGGCACAAGCGATCACTCAAGGTGGAACCACGCTAAAAGACTTTTCGCAAACGGATGGTAAGCCCGGCTATTTCGCCCAAGAGCTACACGTGTATGGACGAGCTAAACAACCTTGTCACAGCTGTGGTGAGCCGATCAAAGAGATGAAAATAGGTCAGCGAAACACCTTCTTTTGTGATGTTTGCCAGAAGTAGCGACGCTTAATATTGAATGGACAAAAAAGCGCTTGCCGAGGCAAGCGCTTTTTTCATGGTTGTCATTTATCTTTTTGGAAGGCTGACCATAAGCCATCGCTAGATGTTGTCGTAAATACGTTTACCATCACGCTGGGTTTCAAGCAGATACAAGTTCCACATGTATTGTTCAGGCTTGTCACGCAGCAGCTCTTCAATCGCGGCGTTCATTGCGCGTGCATCTTGCTCTTCATCGCCAGTAGGGAAGTTCTCGATCGCGGGTAGAATGTGCACTTCGTATTTACTGGTTTGATCGTTGTACGCAGGCAGTACAGGCACCACTTTGGCGCGAGACAAGCGAGACATTTTACCAAACCCTTTTAGCGTTGCTTTCTCAGCCGCAAAGAAAGGCACAAACACTGAGTTTTGTGGACCATGATCTTCATCTGGTAGCCAGTAACCGATATAACCGTCTTTAATCGAGCGAACAAATGGTTTTACCCCGGCACTACGGGCAAAAATACGCCCGCCATATTGCATGCGCTGAACGTGCATTAGCCAGTCACCAATGGGATTGTTTTGTGGCTTCATGATGGTCGCGACTTTATGGCCTTGAGCAGCCAGCATCACGGCAGGGTAGTCCACGGCCCATGCGTGTGGCGCTAAAATGATCACGTTCTCACCCGCATCCAATAGCGGCATTAGGTTTTCTTCGCCAATCATCACACCGCGATTTTGATTGTGCTTGGTAGAGCGCACCAAAAACTCAGAGTAACCCAGTAGGTATTGGCCCGCTTTAGCAAAGGTCTCTTCAACGATATGTTGGATCTCTTGCTCAGATTTCTCTGGAAAGCATTTTTCCAAGTTTAAGCGGGTACGTCTGACGACGCGGCCATTTTTGCCAACAATGAGCCCAGAGATATAACGTGCAAAACGATCACGAGGTTTAGGTGGAACAAAAGCTAAGAATACCGCGAGTAGGATGCCCAGCCATGTCCCCCAATGCTTAGGGTGCAAAAACGCCCATTGAAAGCGAGGATCGTAGAGGTTTTTGTCGATGTGTTGTTGATTGCTCATAATGCCTGCTCGTTATAGATAGCGAGAGTTGGTTTTGGTTTCATCAGGGACGGACTTAAATCGCTTGTGCATCCATAGCCATTGTTCAGGTGCACGCAGAATGATCTTTTCAACGTACTGATTCATTAACGCCGCAGCGGCCACTTCGTCTTTCTTTGGGTACTCATCTTCGATAGAGATGTCGGCCATGATCTCGTACTTACCCTCGGCGTTTCTAAACCCGGAGCCAGGTACGATCGCACACTTACTGGTGTAAGCCAAAATACTTGTGCCCGTAGTCGTACAGGCTTCTTCTACGGCGAAGAAAGGTACAAATACCGACTTATTGTGACCATAATCTTGATCGGGAAGATAGAACAAGCGGTGACCTTGGCGCATGACGCGGATCATCGATTTTAAATCGGTACGATAAATCAGTTTGTTGCCGTTGCGAGTACGACCGCGGTATTGGATGAACTCGTAAGCAGGATTACTGTGCGGACGATAGGCGCCGTATCCTGGGAGCCCCAGTACAGCAAAAGCGCGTGCAGTGATCTCAAGATTAAGTGCGTGCACGCAGCACAGAAGTACGCCTTTGTTGTTGGCTTCATGCTGCTTAAGTGCGCTGATGTCTTTCTCGACTAGAATGCGCTTAAAGCGCCAGGTTGGCCAGAACCAAGTAATGCCAGTCTCGATCAGTGCCATACCTGAGTTCTTGAAGTTCTCTTCAACAAAGGCGTCGATCTCTTGCGAGCTTTTTTCTGGAAACGCGAGCTCGAGATTACGGCGAGCGATTTGGGCGCGTTTGCCACCAAATCGCATGGCAAATTTACCCAGGCCACGACCCAATTTGAACAGCAGAGCATAAGGCAATAGGTTGACGATCAGCGCCAACAGGCCAAAGCCTATCCATACGCCCCAGTGCTTAGGATGCAGCAGCGAAAGCGTGAAGTCCGGTTTTTTATCAGTTTTCATTAGCGTTATTGCAGTTGTAATTTTAGCAGCGCCCAGTACTCGTCAAAGGTGGACGTGGGTGTGTATTTGAAATCAGAACGAACAAAGCGGTTTAAGCTGCCTTCAACTTGACCGAGTAGCTGTGCGGCGAGGATCTTCTCATCGACTGGAAAGCTTTTTCCTTCACGAATTTTGCGCTCGCGCAGAATTTGACGCAGAGATGTCTCAATTCTTTCATACAGCTGATTAATTCGGTCACGTAATCGTTCATTCTCAAACATTAGAGCATGACCAGAAAGAATGCGACTCAAACCTGGATTACGCTCAGAAAACGCCAGAATCAATTGCAACACCATGCGAATGCGGGTCAGGGTGTCTTTCTCTTCATCTAAGATGCGGTTGATGCGAGACATGAGCGACTCTTCGATGAACTCAATCAGTCCTTCAAACATTCGCGCTTTGCTTGGAAAATGACGATAGAGCGCCGCTTCAGACACACCCACTTGCTTAGCAAGTTTCGCGGTCGTAATGCGAGACGTACCTTCGTTGGACTCTAGCATCTGAGCAAGGGCCTGAAGGATCTCCTCTTTTCGGTTCGACTTTCTCGTAGCGGACATAAATCCTATTCCTTTTGATTACTGCATGCCGAAATCAGCACGATAACGCCCATAAGTGAATCTGTTAGTGTACCTAAGCGCGTTTTATCCACACAGTTCAACGTGCTAAATGGTTGAAGTGTGTAACAATCTATCTCGCAAGGTGGGCGAGCAGAGGGTAAGACATTGCGCGATGCTCACACCGCGCATGATCTGTGAAGACTAAGCGCTGACTAACTTAGCAGCGATACTCTCGAGAATGGCACGGCCTAACTCGGTTTTCTTTGCACTACCAAGCGCTTGCTTTCCATCTTGCCAGTACACGGTAATCGCATTTGAATCACTGTTAAAGCCTTGGCCATCGACAGACACATCATTTGCACAAATCATGTCCAGATTCTTACGAGAAAGCTTATCGAGTGCGTACGTTTCGACATCTTGCGTTTCTGCAGCGAAACCGACCGTATATGGACGTGATGAGGTGAGGGCGGCGACATCGGCAATGATATCTGGGTTCTTCACCATAGCGATCTGCATGTCATCATTGTCGGCGGTCTTCTTGATTTTTTGACTGGCGACATCCGCTGGGCGGTAGTCTGCCACCGCGGCACAACCGATAAAGATATCGTTTGTGATGGCTGCTTTGAGAGACGCTTGATGCATTTGCTCGGCACTGATGACATCAATGCGTGTAACATTGGCCGGTGTTGCCAGTGCAACAGGACCTGCAATTAGCGTGACCTCAGCGCCTAACTGGCTGGCAGCCTCAGCAAGAGCAAAGCCCATTTTCCCCGAGCTGTGGTTCGAGATATAGCGTACCGGATCAATGGCCTCACGTGTCGGACCTGCGGTAATCACTACTGATTTACCGACCAAAGGTTTAGGACCAAAGAACTGTTCACAACGCTCAACCAGCTGCATCGGCTCTAGCATGCGACCCGGACCAACATCGCCACAAGCTTGTTCGCCTGCTGCAGGGCCCCATACCATCATGCCACGACGTGAAAGTGTGGCGATGTTCTCTTGAGTGGCGACATTACGATACATTTGCTGATTCATAGCAGGAGACACCGCAATCGGGGCGTCAGTTGCCAGCACTAGAGTGGTCAACAAATCATTGCCCATCCCGGCAGCCATACGACCAATGAGATCGGCAGTAGCAGGAGCAAGTAGCACCAAATCCGCCCACTTCGCGAGTTCAATATGACCCATTGAGGCTTCTGCTGCTGGGTCGAGTAAGCTATCAGACACGGGTCGGCCTGATACGGCCTGCATGGTGAGTGGTGTGATAAACTCTTTCGCTGCTTTGGTCATCACTACTTGCACCTCGGCACCGCGCTCGATTAAACGTCGAGTGAGTTCGGCACATTTATAGGCAGCGATACCACCGCTGATACCAAGCAGTATTTTCTTACCCGCTAAAGTTTGCATAGCTTGCTCCTTACAATTTTCTGCGGCTAAGATAGCAAAAGCCTTGCTCCGCCGCTACTGTCGTACCACTGGCACAAGTTTTCCCCATCTTTACAATGCCCCCTCACTGATAAACTGAACAGTTACATAAAGTCACGTCTAGGCTCGCAGCGTGTCATCCGTGCACTGCAGCTTATGATGTTATGCGTCATAACTGCCCTAATGTTTAATTTCCCCTCTATATAGCTATGACATTACATCAGCTCCCAAAAGACTCGATGCCGAGAGAAAAGTTACTTAGCCGCGGCAGCCACGCGCTTTCCGATGCTGAGCTACTGGCAATATTTTTACGGACCGGGATAAAAGGTAAGAACGTGATTCAGCTTGCTGATGGGCTGCTGGCCGAGTTTGGTTCATTGCGAGCGCTGTTCTCGGCTTCGAATGAAGAGTTTTGTCGGCATAAAGGGCTTGGTGTCGCCAAGTATGTGCAGCTTCAAGCGGTACTGGAAATGAGCCAGCGCTATCTATCGGAGACCTTGCAACGAGGTGACAGCCTAAATAGCCCTGAGCACACCAAGCATTATTTAATGTCGATACTGCGCGATCGCCAGCGCGAAGCCTTCTATATATTGTTTTTGGATAACCAGAATCGGGTGATTGCCGATGAAGTGATGTTTGAAGGCACCATAGACGCGGCCTCTGTATACCCAAGAGAAGTCGTTAAGCGGGCGTTAGAGCATAACTCGGCGGCGCTAATACTGGCGCATAACCATCCATCGGGGATTGCTGAGCCGAGTCAGGCCGACAGAAGGATCACCAGAAGATTGAGTGATGCACTCGGACTGGTCGATATTCGCGTGCTCGACCATTTTGTGATTGGCGATGGGGAAGTGGTCTCGTTTGCCGAAAGAGGCTGGATTTAGCCTTTTAAACAGTAGAAAGCGTTTTTTATTGTAATAACTGTGATACAGAGCTTTTGTTTTGGTGATTTTCTGCTATGATTCGCGCACTAAATTATCAACCAACATCAGCTCAAAGTGAAAAAGATCAGCAAATCCTTAAAAAAGGATCTGTTCGGGTCTTGAGCAATGCATGTCAAGTTAGTATAATGCGCGACCTTTGATAGCCTTGTATGGGTATTCCATAATGGTTATGGCCTCTTATAATTGAGGTTCGGCCACCAAGGTTGATATCGAGCTGAAACGATTTGGAGAAGACATTCATGTCCCGAGTATGCCAAGTAACTGGTAAGCGTCCTGTAACGGGTAACAACCGTTCACACGCACGAAATGCTACCAAGCGTCGTTTTCTGCCGAACCTACAAACTCATCGTTTCTGGGTAGAAAGCGAAAAACGCTTTGTTAAACTACGTCTAACCGCTAAGGGTATGCGTATTATTGATAAGAAAGGCATCGATGCTGTTCTTGTTGATATTCGCGCTCGTGGCGAGAACGTATAAGAGGAATTAAGCAATGGCTAAAGGCATTCGTGAGAAAATTCGTCTAGTATCTTCTGCAGGTACTGGTCACTTCTACACAACTGACAAGAACAAGCGTAACATGCCAGGCAAATTTGAGATCAAAAAGTTTGATCCAGTTGTTCGCCAACACGTTATGTACAAAGAAGCTAAAATCAAGTAATTGATAAGTTTCTGCTTGTAAGTATTGAAAACCCAGCTTCGGCTGGGTTTTTTATTGCCTGACGTTCAGGCTTGGGTTAACGCTTTCGCTAAAAAGGGCTTATACCGCCCCTTCAAAACCAAACTGGCGCCACGCTTCATAGGCAATAATCGCCACCGCATTGGATAGGTTTAGACTGCGCGCATCTGGCATCATAGGTATGCGAATGCGTTGCTCCATTGGAAGGCTTTCAATCACTTCTGCCGGTAAGCCACGAGTTTCTGGACCAAACAACAACACATCACCTTGCTGGTACTTCGCATCGGTATGGTGGCCGGTGGTTTTTGTGGTGCAAGCAAACAAGCGATAGTTCGGATTGTTTTCTTCTAAGTAAGCAAGAAACGCCGCGTAGTCTTTGTGGCGTTTTACGCGTGCAAGATCGTGATAGTCGAGACCTGCACGTCGCACTTTCTTCTCTTCTAAATCAAAACCAAGCGGTTCAATAAGGTGTAGGTTTGCACCGCAGTTGGCACAAAGACGGATGATGTTTCCGGTGTTTGGAGCAATTTCTGGCTCGTAGAGGGCGATATCAAACATAGTGGCAGTCGACTCATACTAAACAATGGGATGAGTATACCTGAAGTAGGCTGTAAAGCGATGGGGAGAGGATTACAGCGCACGCAAGGGCGCACGCTGTAATGATTTTAAAGTTTATCCGTCACAGCCAGCGTCGCCGCCACCATATCATGACCAAACTTAATACTGCGCTCTGGCGACCAACCATACAAAGGATCTGGATAGTTGTTGTTGTCTTTGAATGGCATCTCAATGGTGTATGACAAGCAGCGGAACTGCTCAGCAACCCAGTTTGAGCCGACGGTTAGATTTGCCTTACCTGGCTCGTCTTTGTCGTAGCCATAGTCGTCTTGGAACTCTGGAGTAATGGTGAGTAGCGCTTGTTTGAACGCATTCTCAAGTCCAGCGTGCCTTTCATCGTAAGAAGGGATACCTTCAGAGCCAGCGGCAAAGTTGTACGGGATCGCTTCATCACCATGAATGTCCAAGAACATGTCGACGCCGGTTTGCAGCATTTTCTCGCGTACTAGGAACACCTCTGGGCTTTTCTCCATAGAAGGCGTTTGCCACTCACGGTTTAGGTTTACACCCACCGCGTTAGTGCGCAGGTGGCCGCGGTTTGCGCCATCCGGGTTCATGTTTGGTACCACGTAAAGTACGGCTTTTTCGAGCAGCGCTTGCGCTGTGGTGTCAGTCTCATCGACAAGGCGCTGGATCAGACCTTCCATAAACCACTCTGCCATGGTCTCACCTGGGTGCTGACGAGCAATCACCCAAATGTTCTTTTTACCTTCTTCTGGCTCGCCAAAAGTTAGCAGTGACATGTCGTTGTTGTCTAATGTGTGGCCTAGGGTCTCGAGCGTGCAGTGATGTTCAGTTTGCGCCATGTGCAAGAGATCGAGATGGCGGTCATAGGAGTAAGGTGCGAAGTAAGCGAAATACATGGAGCCGCGCTCAGGCAGCACGTTGAAGCTCAGCGTATCGCCATCGAACTCAGATGGAATACGGAACCATTCTTCGCGGTCGTAAGACGCGACCACATCATAGCCTTTCCAACCTTCAGGGTAGGCTGACTTAGCCAAATCAAGGATCTTGATGGTGTGGGATTGTTCAGCCTGAGTTTCTAGGCGGAAATGAAACCACTGATAAAACTCAGACTGATGGTCGTTTTGTATCTTTAGCTGGATATCGTCTTTATTTTCAATGCTGACAACTTCAATGTTGCCACTTTCGAAATTGCTGAAGATCTTCATCTGCTTGATTCTCTTATTGTGTTGAGCATGAGCCGGAAGGCTACCACAAAGAGTGTAGAATCAATATCGCTTCGTTGCCCGATTTATAGTGGCAGCTCTACGTGCATTTTCAGACCGCCTAACTCACTGCGTGACGCCATGATTTGACCGCGATGTTGAAGAATCGCGCTTTGCGTGATTGCCAGTCCTAATCCTGTCCCTCCGGAGTCGCGATCGCGAGCGGTGGAGACGCGATAAAACGGTCTAAAGATATCGTCAAGCTCATCGTCGGGTACCCCAGGACCATCATCTTCGACAACAATGTGTAGCATGTCATCGTGTTGATACAGCGCGATATTGATCTCTGACTCACCATAGCGGATCGCATTACGCACGATATTTTCAATCGCACTCATGAGCAGTTTAGGGTTACCAACGATTGAGAGCTCTGGAATGGCTGAGAAGTGCAATGTTTTGCCCACTTGCTCGGCTTCAAATTGAGCATCACTAAAGATCTCTTCCCAAAGACTGCTTGCTGGCTGACTTTCGCGGGTGATATGACTGTCGGTGGTCATCCGGGACAGCTCCAATAGCTCAGCAATCATTTGCTCAAGGCGCTGGGCTTCGGTATCAATGCGGGTCAGCTCTGCGCTCTCACCTTGTTTACGGGTCGCGAGGCCTGTCGCCATACGAAGCCTTGTGAGAGGTGAGCGCAGCTCGTGGGAGATGTCTGACAGCAGCCTTTGCTGACCGGAAATCATTTGATTGACCGCCAGTACCATTTGGTTAAAACTTTGTCCTGCTTGCTTAAACTCTGTTGTGCCAGTTTCTAGAGTCGGATCTGGGTTGAACTCTCCCTTAGCCACACGCTTGGCGGCGCGCTCTAGACGGCGAGCTGGTTGGCTCAATGCCCACGCTAGCCAAAGCAGAAGCGGTGTGCTGACCGCCATCACCACTAGCAATAGCTGGAATGGCTTATCAAACATTCTGAGTAAAAACGGCGGAGGTTGATTCCAGCGCATACCGATGTAGAGATCAAACTCTTGCTTCGCGAGGTTTATTGGCATAGGGCCGACCAGCATGTAGCGGCCGTAAAGCTTTTGCATCGGCTTATCAAACGTATCGACTGAGGTAATGAAGTTTTTAAGCATGCGTTCTTTAAAGTCGACGTGTTTCTGGGTACTTAAGATGTTGCCAGCCTTGTCGACAATGAAGAAGCTTGGTCCTTTCGACTTGCGATCTTTATTGTGCATGCGCTCGGATTGATCGAGCTTATAGATGATGCGGCCAAGATTCGGCTCATTGGCAAATTGGCGCTCAATTCGGTCACGAGCGACACTGATTTGGCCGAGCGTCTCGCTGGAGACCTCTCTAGCAACGCGAGGATCGAGATGGGGTAGTGCCAGCACCGCAATCAGTACCAACAACATGGTAAACCAAAAGATCGCAAAAATTCGGCCGTAGAGGCTGCTGATTTTTGGCAATTTCATGCTTACTCCTTCACCAGCAAGTAGCCACGACCGCGCAAGGTTTTAATTCTTGGCTTACCATCGCTCTTTTCTGGCAGCTTCTTACGTAAGTTCGAGACGTGCATATCCACTGCTCGGTCGAATGCTGACAGGCGCTTGCCGAGTACTTCAAGACTCAGCGCTTCTTTGGTCAGCGTCTCCCCAGGGTGCTGAACGAAGTAGTGCAGCAGTGCAAATTCGGTGGTGGTGAGATCGAGTGTCTGGCTTTGGCAGGTGGCTTCTTGTTTTGCAGGGAACACCTGAATGTCGTCAAAGCGCACTCCATCGGATGCGCTTGATTCTGATTTGCCGTTAGTGCGCCTTAGTATGGCTTTGATACGGGCAAGCAGCTCTCGGTCGCTAAAAGGCTTAGGTAGATAGTCATCGGCGCCAAGCTCCAGACCGATAACACGGTCTATCTCTTCACCTTTTGCTGTAAGCATCAATACTGGAGTATCCCAATTTTCGCGTAGCTTCTTAAGCGTATCCATACCATTGAGGCGCGGCATCATCACATCCATCAAGACTAAATCAATCGCCTCGCTCATTGCCTCTAGGCCTGCAAACCCATCGTTGGCTTCGGAAACCTCAAAGCCTTCATAGCTCAAGATGTCTTTGAGAAGGCTAGTTAGCTCGGTGTCGTCATCGATAAGAAGGATATGTGCCATGATCTACCTCAGTGTTGTTATACCCTGTAATAATAAAGCGTTCGTGGCTCAAAAAAGCGATCTTTACGATTCTTTACGCTCTCTGTACGTTGCTTTACGCCTCAGCTTCTATTCTATACTCAAGCGCTGCAGAGGCAGCCATGGCATGAATCACATAAGGGTAAAGATTATGAAATTTTCAAAAAAATGGGTTATCGCTGCAACCGTTCTTCCACTCGCGCTTGGCTCTGCAAGTGTATTAGCATACGGTGGCGGCAAAGGCGGTCATCACGGTAAAGGTGGCGAAGGTATGTGTGGCGGCTTTGATGGCAAACGCATGTTCCGCGAGCTAGACCTAACGGATGCACAAAAAGAGCAGATGAAGCAGCTACGTGAATCGACCAAAGCGCAAATGAAACAGAAGTTTGACGGCGATTTCTCGGCTAAGAAAGCAGAAATGCAAGCTCACCAACAGCAAATGCAAGACCTAGTATTGGCCGATACGTTTGATGCCGATGCCGCTAACGCATTAGCAACGCAAATGGTTGAGAAGCAAGCGGAGCGCCGCGTGAAGATGCTTGAGAAACAGCATGAAATGATGAGCATCTTAACGCCAGAGCAGAAAGCGAAGTTTAAAGAGCTGTCTCAAGAGCGCATGGAAAAATGCTGGTCGAAGATGGAGAAGCGTGCAGAAAAACGTGCGTCTGAGTAAGCACCACATGCAGTGTTCATGGGCTTAGCCTCCCTGACTCCATGAAAACGAAAGCGGATATTAAGCGACCATTTTTGGTCGCTTTTTCTATTTTTGTCATCATTTATCGGTATACTTGCTTTGTGTTCAGAAATATCTTCAAGGAACTATCACTTAGCGCATGAAGGACAATTACGCGAAATTAGTGACCACGGCTGCTTGGGCGGCGACCACGGTTGCGACCATTCTATTAATTGCTAAAGTTGTCACCTGGTGGGTGACAGGCTCGGTCAGTTTGCTGGCCTCTCTCATAGACTCTCTGCTGGATATTGCCGCCTCATTGATCAACTTGATTGTGGTCCGCTACTCGCTGCAACCGGCGGATAAAGAGCATACATTTGGACATGGCAAGGCCGAATCGCTGGCCGCATTAGCGCAGTCGATGTTCATTACTGGCTCCGCATGTTTTCTTATTCTTAACGGCATCGATCGTTTCTTCCGGCCTCATGAACTTCAATCGCCAGAATTAGGCATTTATGTCAGTTTGTTTGCATTGGTAATGACATCAGGTTTGGTTGCGTTTCAAAAGTACGTGGTCAGAAAAACCGGCAGTCAGGCGATTGCAGCCGATTCACTGCATTATCAAACTGACTTATACATGAACGTGGCGATCATGGTGGCTCTGGGACTGAGTTGGTATGGCATTGGTCAAGCCGACTCGGTGTTTGCGGTTGGTATTGGTGTGTTTATTTTGGTGAGTGCGATAAAAATGGCCTATGAGTCAGTGCAATCGCTGCTTGATCGCCAACTGCCAGAGGAAGAATTGGTGGTGATACGCCAGGTGTGTAACGACGTTGAGGGTGTGATCGGTGTTCATCAGTTGAGAACGCGCATGTCAGGCCCGGTTCGTTTCATTCAGTTACACTTAGAGTTGGATGATCATTTACCATTGATAGAGGCGCATCGTATTGCTGATATGGCGGAAGAAGAGGTCATCAAGGCGTTTCCTGGTGCAGATGTGATCATTCACCAAGACCCTTATTCTGTGGTGCTTCACGAAGAGGCGAAACAGAAACAGCAGGACTTTTGAGCCTCAGGGCGTGAGTGATAAAACGCAGTCATAAGCGGCTTTGTGGTAATGGCAATGTTAAATTCCATTGTCTATTATCAATGCGCGTGATAAAAAAGTGCGATTCTGATGTGAATCAACGTTCGAGCCAGTATAAACTGTAATACTCTTACATAAGTAATAAAGTTACGTCAGTGATGTTTTGGGGAACACACTGAGCCCAGTGTAACGATAACAAGATTTCCGTATGCCGCCGTCGAGGGCGTCATACTTAAAATTTAAAATTAGATTGCCAAATCGAGGGTGAGCATGATTAAGAAAATTGGTGTTTTGACAAGTGGTGGTGACGCACCGGGTATGAATGCTGCTGTACGCGGCGTGGTACGTACTGCTCTGTCAGAGGGTTTGGAAGTGTACGGTGTATACGACGGCTATCTTGGTCTGTACGAAGACCGCATCAAGCCTCTTGACCGTTCAAGCGTTTCTGATGTGATCAACCGTGGTGGTACATTCCTAGGTTCTGCGCGCTTCCCAGAATTCAAAGAAGTGGAAGTTCGTGAGAAAGCCATTGAGAACCTGAAAAAGCACGGCATCGACGCATTGGTTGTTGTTGGTGGTGACGGCTCTTACATGGGCGCGAAGAAGCTAACTGAAATGGGTTACCCATGTATCGGTCTTCCAGGCACTATCGATAACGATATCGCTGGCACTGATTACACAATTGGTTACCTAACGGCACTAAACACCGTTATCGATGCGATTGACCGTCTACGTGATACGTCATCTTCACACCAACGTATCTCTATCGTTGAGATCATGGGTCGTCACTGTGGTGACCTAACCCTAATGTCAGCAATTGCAGGCGGCTGTGAGTACATCATCACACCAGAGACAGGTCTGAACAAAGACCAGCTGATCAGCAACATCCAAGACGGTATTGCGAAAGGTAAGAAGCACGCGATCATCGCGCTTACTGAGCTAATGATGGATGCGAACGAACTAGCGAAAGAGATCGAAGATGCGACTGGTCGTGAAACTCGCGCGACAGTACTAGGTCACATCCAACGTGGTGGTCGTCCAACAGCATTCGACCGTGTTCTAGCTTCTCGCATGGGTAACTACGCGGTTCACCTACTACTAGAAGGTCACGGCGGCCGTTGTGTGGGCATTCAGAAAGAGCAACTGGTTCACCACGACATCATCGATGCTATCGAGAACATGAAGCGTCCAGTTCGCACTGACCTATTCAAGGTTGCAGAAGAGCTGTTCTAATTCGGCCTTCTCTCGAGAATAGAAAAACCGCTGCCTTGGCAGCGGTTTTTGTTTGCCCGCAGTAAAGTGGCAGGCACGCAGACACAAAAAAGCCGGCTCAATGGAGCCGGCTCTTGGTAATCGGTTCGATTACTTAGCTTTTGCTGCTGCCGCTGCTTTAGCGATTGCTGCGAAGCTCTTAGCGTCTAGAGATGCGCCACCAACTAGAGCACCGTCGATGTCTGGTTGTGAGAAGTAAGCTTCTGCGTTCTCTGGCTTAACAGAACCACCGTATTGGATGATTACTTGTTCAGCTACTGCTTCGTCTTTTGCTGCGATTAGAGCACGGATAGAAGCGTGGATACGCTGTGCGTCTTCTGCAGTTGCTGCTTTACCAGTACCGATAGCCCAGATTGGCTCGTATGCGATGATAGCGTCGTTTAGCGCTTCAACACCGTAAGCGTCGATTACTGCGTTGATTTGACGTGCACATACTGCTTCAGTTTCGCCAGCTTCGTTTTGAGCTTCAGATTCACCGATACAGAAAACTGGCTTCAGGCCGTTCTCTTTTAGGAATGCGAATTTCTTAGCGATGAACTCGTCTGATTCGTTGTGGTATTCACGACGCTCAGAGTGACCGATGATGATGTGAGTTGCACCAAAGTCTTTTAGCATCTCTGGAGACATGTCGCCAGTGAAAGCACCGCTGTTGTTTAGGTCAGTGTTTTGTGCACCAAGGATGATCTTGTTGCCGCCTTCTGCGATAACACGCTCAGCTAGGTCGATGTAAAGTGCTGGTGGAGCTACCGCCACGTCTACACCAGTTACGCCTTCAAGTTCAGCGTTTAGACCAGTTAGCAGCTCAGTTACCATTGCTTTGCTGCCGTTGAGTTTCCAGTTACCCATAACTACAGGTTGACGCATGAGATTTTCTCCAAAATCAGTGTTTGTAATAAACGAATGTAAAAAATAAACGTGATTACGAAAGAATATAACAGATTAATTCACGTAGATCATGATTGGGGTCATTTCTTTATCGCTTTGGTATCATATCCTAACAATTGTCCAGAATGGCTTGCCCAAGTGATCCAGTAAACAGAATAATAGAATACTTCTCGGCATTTTACTCGCGGCTTGTTATACCTTGTCGGTTATTGGCGAAAAAAAGGAAGTCGTATGCCGAATCTGGTTTTGGAATATTCAAATACAGCCGATGAAAGGTTGAATGTACAAGGGCTATTGGAAGATCTGCACCATGTGACACTCAACTGTGGGCTGTTTGATGCTGACTCGGTAAAGTCTCGCTCACTGCGCAGCCATAACTGGTTGATTGGCGAGTACGGGGACAGTGAAGATTTTTTGCATATCAGCTTTGAGTTGTTGTCCGGACGAACGGATGAGCAAAAACGCGAGTTGTCGCGTAAGCTGATGGAAGTACTTAGAGAGCAGGCGAGCCATATCAAGAGTTTGACTGTGAACATTCGTGATATGGACAAAGCCTGCTTTCAAAAGATTACTAATTAATATGAGAGTGATTTGATGTCGTTAAAGTCGTTACTGTTTTCTTTTAATGGCCGCATTGGTCGTAAGACGTTCTGGATGTGGAATGTCTGTTATTACTTGGCCATCATGGTGTGTGCTCAGGGATTGAATTATCTGTTCCCAAACGTGGTGCACTTTTTATTGCCGGTGCTCTTAGTGGTACTGCTTATCCCTGATTTGGCGATTACCGCCAAGCGTTGGCACGACCGTAATAAATCCAGCTGGTGGCTGCTATTAAATGTACCGCTAGTTTTTGGACGCATGAGTTTGCCTACGCTGGATCCGGCGACGGCTGCGCAGCCTTCCTTAGTTCAAAGTGTGATTTCATTGGTGGCGTTAGCGTGTGGTGCTTGGATTTTGGTGGAGTGTGGTTTCCTTAAAGGAACCGATGGTCAAAACCAATATGGTGATGAGCCCCAATAATCCATCGATGAAAATAGCGAAAAGGGAAGCAAGTGCTTCCCTTTTCTGTTTCTATCCGTCGTAAGACAAGAATCGTCTGGTACCCTTATCGCCAATTTTTCCCACGTTCAAAAGGGACGATATCTGCGCTTGGTTGGCTGGTATGCGTGTCTCCTTGCAGCGCATCGGCAAATTTGACGATTTGTTTGTGTAGCTCTTCTCTTAAAAGCACATTGGCATGTATCGGGTTTTTGGCGCGTTCTAGTACCCGCTCGATGTGTGATTGCTGGGCATGCAGTCTTGGTTGCATGTCACTGGAACAGCTGGCAATGAATTGTTCACACAGCTGGTGTCGTAGCTGGCTTAACTGCTCTGGGTTGTCTTTGGCCATTGCTGCCAGCTCTTCGAATGAAGGGAGTGAGATCGACTCTGCCATGTCTGCATTCCTCTGCTAACTAACGGTACTGCCTAACCCGAACCTGAGTTGGTGTGTATAGTTAGCCTAGGAGCTAATGACAGAAGACAAAATAAAAAGCTTTCAATGTCTCAGTAGTGAGACAGCTTACTCGCCTTTTGGTTGGAAGGTGTAGACGCAGCGTCTTTCACCTTGGACGATATGTTCATCGCGCTTAACCGCAACATCTTCACCAACAAGTGATTGAAACACATTGAGTTCTGACTGGCATAACGCTTCACATCGAGTGGCGGCGATACAGATGGGACAGTGATTCTCAATCAATCGGTAGCCATCACCGGCTTCCTCACACTCTGCCATGTAGCCATCTTTTTCTCTTAGCTCAGCTAACTTGGTGACCTTGCTGTGCAAATCCGTCAGCGTTTCAAAGTGTTGGCGATAGGTCGCAAGTGTGTTTTGTTCGCGTTCTTTAGCCACTTTGTCCAATCCTTCGGAGCCGAATACGGTTTCAATGGCATCGATAAACTGAATGGTGAGATCGCTGTGACGATCGGAGAAACGAGCATGCCCTTTGGCAGTGAGTGACCAATGCCTGTTTGGACGGCCGACTTTGACTTTGACATCCTCAAACTTTAAGAAGCCTTCTTCTTCAAGGCTTTGTAGGTGTTGTCTCGCGCCCATGGTGGTAATGCCTAAACGTTCCGCAATACGTTTGGCAGTGACAGCGCCTTCGCGTTTTATGATGTCTATGATGTGGTCGGTGGCTTTCATCAGTGAATCCGTTCGTTTGTTCAGCCTGAGGTAAAGATAGTCGGGGTATTATGGCGGATAAGGTTAATAAAGCAAATGATTTACAATCTTGAGATTGGCATTCCAGCAGTATCGACTTGCATAGATATAAAAAAAGCGCTGATAACCATCAGCGCCTTTGACGAAGCTTTATTAACTTATAGGATGATGTCGCGGATTTCTGGATCTTTACGCTCTAAATAGTGCGTAGACTTGATGCGACGAATCGTGCGGCAGCGTCCACGAATCAGCAAGGTCTCAGTCGTTGCAATATTACCTTGACGAGTGATGCCTTCAAGAAGGTCACCTTTGGTAATGCCGGTCGCTGAGAATACGACATTGTCGCTACGAGCCATGTCTTCCATGCGTAATACGACGTTTGCTTCAACGCCCATTTCAGCGCAGCGTGCTAGCTCATCTTGGCCAGCAGTGCGGTTTTCTTCGGTATCACCTTTAACAACGTGGCGTGGCAGCAGTCGGCCATTCATGTCGCCATCCAGTGCGCGGATAACCGCAGCAGAGACCACCCCTTCTGGAGCGCCGCCAATGCAGTACATCACATCTACTTCGCTATCTGGCATACACGTTAGGATAGAAGCGGCCACATCACCATCTGGCACCGCGAAAACGCGAACACCCATTGCTTGCATCTCGGCAATAACGGTGTCGTGACGTGGCTTAGCAAGCGTTGTCACTACCAGCGTATCTAGAGTTTTACCCAGTGCCGCAGCGATGTTTTTTAGGTTTTCAGTCAGTGGTTTATTAAGGTCAATCACGCCTTTCGCGCCAGGTCCCACCACGAGCTTTTCCATGTACATGTCTGGCGCTTTCAAGAAGCTGCCTTTTTCACCAGCGGCAAGCACAGCAAGGGCATTGGATTGACCCATCGCCGTCATGCGAGTCCCTTCGATAGGATCAACTGCGATGTCGACGGCATCACCGCCAATACCTACTTGCTCACCGATGTACAGCATAGGTGCGTCATCGATTTCACCCTCACCAATAACGATTTCACCTTCGATGTCGGTCTTGTTCAGTAGGCTGCGCATGACCTCCACCGCTGCACCATCGGCAGCATTTTTGTCGCCTCGGCCTAGCCACTTATAGCCTGCTAGGGCGGCACCTTCGGTAACTCGTGAAAAAGCCATTGCTAAATCGCGCTTCATACTGACTCCAATCTAATGAAAATTGACAAATGATTTACGGCGCGAATTCTAGCATATCAGAAGGGAAACGTTTGCCTTTTTCTCGGTTCGGGCGCGATCTTGTCGCTAAAATCTTGAATGATTGAGTATAGTGAGAAACAAAACTCTGCTCTGTTGTGCTTGGTAGGTAAAGCTTGGGTGAGTTTGCGGCGGTTTTTTGACCGAATAGTGAAAAATCTGCAATATAGAGCGTGTCTATCTTCTCTAGGCTGAGTAGAATGAGGCATTATAGGGTATATAGAATGAAGTATTTTCATTTCACAGGATTAAACAAGGGTAGGCCGAGATGTCTTTTGAAGTACTGGAACAACTAGAAGCAAAAATTCAAACTGCAGTGGACACAATCGCTCTTCTTCAGATGGAAGTTGAGGAATTGAAAGAAGAGAAAGCACAACTTGCATCGCAAGCTGAAGAACTACGCAGCAGCCGTGAAGAACTTGAGCAAAAGTCTGAGCAGATGCAACGTGAGCACAGCCAATGGCAAGAGCGCATTCGCAACCTACTAGGTAAAATGGACGAAGTAGAGTAATTGTCTACTTAGCCAATATGAATAACCGAAAAGCACTCAAATTGAGTGCTTTTTTTGTGTCCGTTGGTCTAACCAGTGCATCTCACAATCTATTAACTTTTCGTGTACTAGTTCAAGACGTATACTAAGTCTAACTAGGGAAAGGAAAAGTTAGAATGAAAACACGTGACAAAATCGTCTACGCCGCCCTCGACTTGTTCAATTCAGATGGCGAGCGCAACGTGACAACCAACCATATTGCGGCGCACATTGAGATCAGCCCAGGCAATCTCTACTATCATTTCCGAAACAAACAAGAGATCGTTCGTGAGATTTTTGCCCTCTACTCGCAAGAGCTTATTGAGCGCTTCACTCCGGTACAAGGTCAGCAAGAGAGCTTAGCGTTACTAAAGCATTACCTAGACTCCATTTTTACGCTGATGTGGAAGTACCGTTTCTTCTACGCTAATTTGCCGGAAATTCTCCAGCGCGATCCCAAATTGCACGAAGAGTACATTGAAGTACAAGAACGCCTGCAAGGTAATCTGATTAATATCTTACGTGCTTTTGTTGAGTTGGACTTACTGACGCTTAATGAGAAAGAGCTGAAGTCTTTAGTGACCACACTGCACATGATGGCGGTCGGTTGGCTAAGCTATCAGTCGGCGATGTCACCACGTACAAAGATTACGGAAGAAGTGATTCAACAAGGCATGCTACAGATGATTCATGTGGTGAAACCATTGGCAACCTCTAGAGGTAAAGAGCAGTTGACGCTTCTTGAAGACGGTGTACGCATGATGGGCTCGACCACGAGCTAAACTCGCTAACGGCATGATATATAGCAAATTCGTATTGTTACAAACCCTACTTTATTAGTAGGGTTTGTGGTTTCAGGGACGATAAAAGGATGAGTGTGACTGTGCATTATGACGTATTTAACGGCGATGCCGATGGCATATTAGCCCTACTGCAATTGCGTTTAGCGCAGCCCAAAACCGCGATACTCATCTCCGGTATCAAGCGTGATATCGCCTTACTTCAGCGTGTGCCCGTTGATCAAGCAAGCTCAGTGACAGTGCTGGATATCTCCATGGATAAGAACCAAGCCGCGCTTAATGAGCTTTTGGATCATCATGTTGCTGTTACCTATATCGATCACCATAAAGCCTCCGCGATTCCTGATAGCCCTCATCTTGATGCCCATATCGACCTCGATGCCAACACCTGTACCGCCTTAATTGTTGACCAGCAGTTGCAAGGGAAGTTTAGGCTTTGGGCAATCGCGGCCGCCTATGGTGACAATATGCTCGCGAGCGCCGAGAGCTTGGCTTCTGACCTAGGACTTAGCCGTGAGCAGCGCGAGGCACTTAAAGAGCTGGGCACCTTAGTCAATTATAACGGCTATGGTGAGAGCTTAGATGACCTGCATTTTGACCCGGTTGACCTGTATCAGAAGCTTTTGGCCTACCATGATCCTTTTGATTGTTTAAGTGATCCGAGCTCACCTTATTACTTGCTGAAAGCGGCATTTGAACAAGATGAGAAAGCGTTGAGTGCGGCGCAAACTCGTCATGAATCCGCGCGACTTAAAGTGGTATTACTTCCAGATAGTGCTGCTGCGAGGCGAATGTCGGGAACTTGGATCAATCGGCTTGCCAATGAATCCCCGAATCAAGCGCATGTTTCTTTGGTGCCTAGAACGGATGCGAGTGGTGAAGCTTGTTATACCGTCTCGGTTAGAGCACCACTGAATAATAAGCAAGGGGCAGGGGAGATCTGCAGTCAATTTGCGACCGGTGGCGGGCGTGAAGCGGCGGGTGGAATTAATGGTCTGCCAGAGAGCGAGATCGCCAGACTTATTGAAGTCACGGAAGCACGCTACTCATGATGATGAGTAGCGGCATTATGCTATAAGCGTTTTAACCAGCTCTTCGGGTTTTGTACTTTACTGTTGCGGCGGATTTCGAAGTAGAGCGACGAGGTGTCTTGGCCGCCAGTATCTCCGGCCAGGGCGATGGTTTCCCCAGCCGCGACTTTATCGCCTTCTTTTTTCAGTAGAGTTTGGTTGTAGCCGTATAGGGTCATGTCACCTTTACCATGGTCAAGCAACACGACTAGCCCGTAGCCACGCAGGTAATCGGCAAACACCACAGTACCAGAATAAACGGATTTCACCGATGTGCCATAGTTGGCCGCAATGACCATTCCCTTCCAATTAACCTGTCCCGTTTGCTTGGTGCCGAAGTTGTGCAGCACTTTGCCTTTAACCGGCCACGGCAAACGTCCTTTCTGACGACCAAGGCCATCCATCGGAACTTGATTGCGCTTCGCTGCTTTGGCGATTTCAGATTTAAGGCGAGTTTCATTGCGCTGTAGTTCGGCGAGATAGTTCTTATCGCTGGAAATACTGCGGCGGATCTTCGCAACGGTACTTTGTCGACTGCTGCGATTTTTCGCCAGCGCATCGCGCTTCGCTTTCTGCTGCTCAAGTAACTGGGCGATCTGATTGCGCTCAAGCTCAAGGGCTCGCTCGCTTTCGGCCAGTTTTAGTTCAGTGTCCGCGAGCTCTTTTAGGGTTTGTGCCCGTGCTTTCGCTAAATGCTGATAGTACTGACTAATGCGATCTTGGTCTGGGTCGGTGCTCAGCACGCCAGAGGCGGAATTGTTCTGCTTGGTGACGTAATAGGTCTGTACCAATTGAGCAAGAACGTCTTGTTGCTGCTTTTTCTGCTTGGTGAGTGCTTCGACTTGCTTATGGAAGCCATCGAGGTTTTTGTTGGCTTGAGCGAGCGCTTGTGTCGTGGCTTTTATCTCTTTCTCGACATTAGAAATGCCAATCTCTTGCTCACGCAGCGACTTTTGCAGGTTATCGAGTTCTTTTTGCTGCGCAGAGAGCGACTTTTGCTGTCGGCTTATTTCACTTTTAACGCCAGTGAGTTCGTTTTGGTTGGCAAAACTATGCGCACTTGGCAGCGCCAGCCCTAAACATATCACCAGTGCCGACAAACGGGGCAATACTGATGTACGAGAGGTAAAAAGCCTAAATTTGTTTGGTTTCATCCTAATTCCACTAAACGCAGCGACAGAGTTTGCTCAATATCCTGGGACATAGTAACCATAACTGATTGATAGTTCACTACGACAGACCAAAATGTGTGTCTTCAAAGCGATGTTGCCATTATATCCATACATGGCACCTTTCACGCAAAAAAAGCGCAAAATAAAAAGCGGCAAACAAAAACGCCGATGCAAAAGCATCGGCGTTTGAATCATCTCAGTAATAGTGATTACTTAACAAGAACCTCACCAGACATTTCTGCTGGGATTTCCATGTCAGTCATGGCAAGCATAGTTGGTGCAAGGTCAGACAGTTTACCGCCTTCTTTGAACTCAACCGTTTTGTCACCAACGTAGATTAGAGGTACTGGTAGGTTAGTGTGAGCAGTATGCGTACCGCCAGTCACTGGGTCTACCATCATCTCTGCGTTACCGTGGTCAGCTGTGATCAGCATTTGACCGCCAACTTCTTTGATAGCGTCTACTACTTGGCCAACGCTTGCATCAAGAGCTTCGATAGCTTGCTCAGCGGCTTCGTAAACACCTGTGTGACCAACCATGTCTGCGTTTGGATAGTTACAGATGATAGTGTCGTATTTACCAGACTTGATAGCCGCAACCATCTTCTCTGTTAGCTCTTCTGAGCTCATTTCTGGTTGTAGGTCGTAAGTCGCAACTTTTGGAGAAGCAACGAGCTGACGCTCTTCACCGTCAAATTCGTTCTCAACACCACCGTTGAAGAAGAAAGTCACGTGTGCGTATTTCTCTGTTTCAGAGATACGTAGCTGAGTTTTACCTTCTTTAGATAGCCACTCACCGTATGTGTTCTCTAGAGACGCTGGTGGGAAAGCGATAGAAAGCGGGATGTCAGCTGCGTATTGCGTTAGCATGACGAAGTCGATCGCTGGGAATACTGCGCGCTCGAAGCCATCAAACTCAGGCACGAAAGTACGAGTGATTTGACGTGCACGGTCAGCACGGTAGTTCATGAAGATAACTGCATCGCCATCTTGGATCGCTGCGTCTTCTTGACCTTCTGCTTTGATAGCCGTTGCTTTAACGAACTCGTCGTTCTCTTCACGAGCGTAAGCGGCTTCAAGGCCTGCTACTGCATTGTCGTAAGTGAACTCTGCTTTGCCTTGAGTCAGTAGGTCGTAAGCAACTTGTACGCGATCCCAGTTGTTATCACGATCCATTGCGTAGTAACGACCGATTAGAGACGCTACGCGGCCTTTGCCAAGCTCAGCAAATAGCTCGTCGAAACGCTTTAGTGAACCTTCAGCGCTACGGGGCGGTGTATCACGGCCGTCTAGGAAGCAGTGTAGGTAGATTTTCTCAGCGCCACGCTCTGCTGCCATTTTCACAGCTGCGTAGATGTGGTCTTCGTGAGAGTGAACACCACCTGGAGACATAAGACCCATTAGGTGAACCGCTTTACCTGCAGCAACTGCTTTGTCGATAGCAGCAACAAGCGCTTCGTTCTGAGCGAACTCACCGTCAGCGATTGATTTAGTGATGCGAGTTAGGTCTTGGTATACCACACGACCTGCGCCGATGTTGGTGTGACCTACTTCTGAGTTACCCATTTGACCGTCTGGTAGACCCACGTCCATACCAGAAGCCGAAATAAGAGTACGTGGGTTGTTTGCCCACAAGCCATCCATTACTGGAGTTTTTGCGTTGTTGATTGCGTTGCTTGCGTTGTCTTCACGGTAACCCCAACCGTCAAGAATCACTAGAGCCATTGGCTTCTTAGCTGACATAGTTATAACCTCGTCAAATCGATAGTAACTTTACAGAAAACAAATTAGCGTAATTTTACTACACTTTTTACCCATAACTGTAGTGGCAGATCAAATAATGTTTGTGATTACCGTTGCTGGGTTACAGTTTTGCCTAGCTAATTCGTCTGTTCATGCTCTTTGTGAGGTAATCATAGACGCTATTTTCGCTAGATACCTCGGCTTTATCTCTATTAATACGCCTTGTTCAGTCGCTTTGACTAATCGGTTTTTTCTATCTCTGTGATAGCGCTGGGCTGCCTGGCTTGAAACAAGGCGAGGAGAAGGATCCCAATTCTCTGCTCGAAACATTTTCCCCTCTCGCCACGGCGAGGCTAAGCCGCTATACTCCTCGACTGATTTAATGTTCAACTATCTAAGAGCACAAGTGATGCAAGAGTATTTAGAATTTTTCCAACAGAACATGATCATGGCGCTAGTGTGGGTTGCACTATTTGTTGCTCTGATCGCTAACATCTTTAAATCAGCGAATGCCGCATACAAAGAAGTGTCTGCAGCACAAGTGACTCACATGATGAACCGCGAGAACGGCATCGTGGTAGACATTCGTTCAAAAGACGAATTCAAGCGTGGTCATATTACTGACGCACTTCACGTTTTGCCATCTGATATCAAAGCGGGTTCTTTCGGTAGCCTTGAAAACCACAAATCAGACCCAATCATTGTGGTATGTAAGACTGGTCAAACGGCGCAAGAGAGCGCGAACTTGCTTGCAAAAGCAGGGTTTGAAAAAGTTTACTTGCTGAAAAATGGTCTAGTGGCTTGGAGCGAAGCAAACCTTCCGCTGATCAAAGGCAAGAAGTAACACAGAATTTTGAGTAATTTCGCGGCAGTTATGACTAAGGGATGTGATAAATGCCACGGAATTCAAGGCTCGCCTAGTCATCAAACACTGGCTCGGCTAGTCTGCAAGAAAACTCATTAACGTTTTGACAAATTTAGACGTATTTAAGGAAATCATCATGGCTGAAGCAGCTCCACAAGAAGCACAACAAAACTTCGCAATCCAACGCATCTTTCTAAAAGACGTATCGTTTGAGGCGCCAAACTCGCCAGATATGTTCCAAAAAGATTGGAACCCAGATGTTAAGCTAGATCTTGACACTCAAAGCCGTGAACTAGGTCAAGGCGTATACGAAGTCGTTCTTCGCCTGACAGTGACAGTGAAAAACGCAGAAGAGACAGCATTCCTTTGTGAAGTACAACAAGGTGGTATCTTCACTGCTGAGCAAATGGAAGCAGGTCAACTTGCACACTGCCTAGGTGCATTCTGCCCGAACATCCTATTCCCGTACGCTCGTGAAACTATCTCAAGCCTAACGATGAAAGGTACGTTCCCACAACTGAACCTAGCGCCAGTTAACTTTGACGCACTGTTCATGAACTACCTACAGCAGCAAGCTCAGCAAGAAGGTCAAGCGGAAGCTTAATCTCGCTCGCAGAGTGATTCTGCGCGAATAAGTTGATGTTTTGAAAATGCACAGCGCACCGCGATGTGCATTTTTTATTGGCATACAGGGACTTATACCCAAGTCGTCTTGAGTGGCTACACTGTTAGGGTCACTTGGGTATAACAACGAAACGCAATCATACCGACAAATTGGGTGGTGTTATGAATAACGCATATGGAAAAGAAATCGCAATGACTGTATTGGGCGCAGGCTCGTACGGCACGTCTTTGGCGATTTCGCTTGCGAGAAACGGCGCGAATGTGGTGATTTGGGGACACGATCCTCAGCACATGGCGAAGCTAGAAGCGGATCGTGCTAACCACGAGTTCCTACCGGGCATTGATTTTCCGGAGTCTCTGATTGTTGAATCCGACCTCAACAAAGCGGTACAAGCGAGCCGTGATTTGCTGGTCGTGGTACCAAGCCACGTATTTGGTATCGTTTTGAACAGTGTCAAACCACACTTGAGAGATGACAGCCGCATTTGTTGGGCAACCAAAGGACTAGAGCCAGAAACAGGTCGTCTGCTAAAAGATGTCGCTCACGACATCATTGGTGAAGAGTACCCGCTAGCGGTATTGTCCGGTCCAACGTTTGCTAAAGAGCTGGCGGCTGGTCTGCCAACGGCGATCGCCGTTGCCTCTCCAGATGCGCAATTTGTGGCGGATCTACAAGAGAAGATCCACTGCAGCAAAACCTTCCGCGTATATGCCAACGATGACTTCACTGGCATGCAGCTTGGTGGTGCGGTGAAGAATGTTATCGCCATTGGTGCTGGTATGTCTGATGGCATCGGCTTTGGTGCCAATGCCCGTACGGCTCTTATCACTCGTGGCCTTGCGGAAATGACCCGTCTTGGCGCTGCACTAGGTGCGAAGCAAGATACCTTTATGGGTATGGCAGGGCTGGGTGATTTAGTACTGACCTGTACTGACAACCAATCACGTAACCGCCGTTTTGGCCTTGCTTTGGGTGAAGGTAAAGACGTTGATACCGCGCAAACTGAAATCGGTCAGGTGGTAGAGGGCTATCGCAACACCAAAGAGGTGTGGCTACTGTCGCAGCGGATGGGTGTGGAGATGCCAATTGTTGACCAAATCTATCAAGTATTGTATCAAGGGAAAGATGCGCGTTTAGCCGCGCAAGACCTCCTTGCAAGGGACAAGAAAGCCGAGCAGCAATAATCGCTCGACGGATAAATGACTATCCATCGTAGGATCGAAAATGAAACACTGTGAAAAACAAAATGTCTGGGAGTGCATTGTCAGAGAAGCCCGAGAGCAGGCCGAGCAAGAGCCGATGCTGGCGAGTTTCTATCATGCCACCATTATTAACCACGAAAGCTTTGGTGCAGCGCTGAGCTATATCCTTGCCAATAAGCTAAAGACGGCCTCTATGCCTGCTATGGCAGTGCGTGAAGTGGTGGAGCAAGCGTTTAACGCTGACCCTACCATTACCGATGCGGCGGCGTGTGACATTTGTGCTACGGTGAATCGAGATCCTGCGGTGTCTCTGTATTCAATGCCACTGCTGTACTTGAAGGGCTATCATGCTCTGCAAGGGTATCGAGTCGCCAACTGGCTGTGGTCGCAAGGCCGTAATGCGTTAGCCACTTATCTACAAAACCAGATTTCGGTCGCGTGTCAGGTGGACATCCACCCGGCTGCCCGTATCGGTAAAGGCATCATGCTCGACCATGCGACGGGTATTGTTATCGGTGAAACGGCCGTGGTGGAGAATGATGTCTCCATCCTACAGAACGTAACACTAGGCGGTACCGGTAAAGAATGCGGTGACCGACATCCGAAGATCCGTGAAGGGGTTATGATTGGCGCGGGAGCTAAGATCCTCGGTAATATCGAGGTGGGTAAAGGTGCCAAGATTGGTTCTTGCTCTGTGGTACTGCAGCCTGTACCTCCGCATACCACGGCAGCGGGCGTTCCTGCGAAGATCGTCGGTAAGCCGAAAACGGATATGCCATCTCTGGACATGGACCAGCAGTTTAATGGCAAGTCACAGACCTTTATGGGTGGTGACGGCATCTAAGTCAGTAGACTGGATTGATAACAGTTCAATAAGCCAAGGCATTGCCTTGGCTTTTTTGTGTTTACCGATGTGTATCTTCCGTTGATGGTAGATGTTTGCGTCTTACCGTTAAGGCATAAAGATAAGCGAGGACGCCGCCAATAACATTACCTAGAGCCACGCCGACAAACATTCCTTCGACGCCATACAACAGGCTACCTAATGCCGCCGCTGGCAAGGTAAAAACAAACAACCTCATCGCGCTCCACATGAAGGCCTTATTCGGCTCATGGAGGGCATTCATGCCACTGCCCAGCATCATGATGATGCCTTGAAAGCCGTAACTAAATGGCACGACCAGCAGATAGTGCCAAAGGATATCTCGTACCGCCTGTTCTTGCGAGAACAGCGCTGAAATAGGAATGCTGAGGGGCACCATCATCACAAACACCAGCAGTTGAAATACCAGCGAAAATCGCATGCTAAGGAACAGGCCGGCAAAACTGCGCTCTGGCTGCTTGGCACCAAAATTTTGCGACATGAATGGGGTGAGTGCAGAGCTCAAAGAAATCAGCACTAAGATAAGAATCGACTCAACACGCTGAGCTGCGCCATAGGCTGCCACGGCAGCGGTTCCGTGTACCGAGAGCATTTTCATCAGGATTGCTCCCGATATCGGCGACATAGCGGTGGAGAGCCCTGAAGGCGTTCCGATACGTAAGATGGCCATCCAGTCTTGCCAAAGCTGAGATGGTTTGAGCTGACCCAGGAGTTTTTCTCGTTTGGTAAGCACGTACAAGGAGCCTGTCAGCGCACCTAACCAAGCAATACCACTCGCAATCGCAGCACCTTGAATGCCGAGTTCTGGAAACGGACCAATACCAAAGATCAGAAGCGGGTCGAGCAAACCATTAATGAAGCCAGACAGCATCATGATCTTTGCCGGTGTTTTAGTATCTCCGGTGGCGCGGATAGCACTGTTTCCCGCCATAGGGATCACCAGTAGCGGCACGGTAAAGTACCAAATCACCATGTATTCACGAATAAGTAGAATGATCTCGTCACTGGCACCCAGTAGCTTAAATAGCGGCTCAATGGTGTATAAGCCCAAAGTTGATGCCAATATCACCAATACGACAGCAAGCAGCAAGCCATGCGTAGAGAAACGCGCCGCGTGTTGGGTACTACCTTGCCCTAACAAGCGGCCAATGTTAGTGGAGAGCCCCATACCGATGCCCATGGTGATGCAGTTGACACCAAAGGTCACCGGAAAGGTGAAACTGATGGCCGCGAGTGCCTCAGTACCGAGCAGAGAAATAAAGAAAGTATCAACAAGGTTGAATGCCAGGATTGCGACCATACCAAAGACCATAGGCACGGTCATATTTCGAAGCACAGTGGATATCGGCGCGGACAGCAGGCCGTGTTTGTCTTGCATGGCATTCTAAGCTTGGTAAACAGGTGGCTAGAATACAGTAATTAACCAGTTGGTGCGACAACGGACTCGTGTCGGCCTAGGTTTGGCAAACCAATCTTAAATTTCGTTATTTTTGTCACAATTTTTTGGCGTCGAACCCTTGGGATCGCCAAAAACGCCCCCAACATATTCAACACAAGGCCTTGAAGGCAACCTAATAAGCTAAATGGAAAATAATCAGGAGAATCGACCGATGAATATCCGTCCTCTACACGACCGAGTTATCGTTGAGCGCCAAGAAGTTGAATCTAAATCTGCTGGTGGCATCGTTCTAACTGGTTCTGCGGCAGAAAAATCGACACGTGGTACAGTTCTGGCTGTGGGCAAAGGCCGCATCCTAGAAAACGGTTCTGTACAGCCGCTAGACGTGAAAGTGGGTGACACGGTGATCTTTGCTGAAGGCTACGGCACTAAGACAGAAAAGATCGACGGTAAAGAAGTTCTGATCATGTCTGAAAATGACATCATGGCTATCGTTGAATAATTAAGTAGACGTTGAGTAATTTTTTACTCTAAACAAGCTATCCACTGAATTTAGATAAGGAAATAAACAATGGCTGCTAAAGACGTTAAGTTTGGTAACGACGCACGAGTTAAAATGCTAGAAGGTGTAAACGTTCTGGCTGATGCAGTAAAAGTAACACTAGGCCCTAAAGGCCGTAACGTAGTTCTAGACAAATCTTTCGGTGCACCAACTATCACTAAAGATGGTGTATCTGTAGCGCGCGAAATCGAACTTGAAGACAAGTTCCAAAACATGGGCGCACAAATGGTTAAAGAAGTTGCCTCTCAAGCGAACGATGCTGCAGGTGACGGTACAACAACCGCAACAGTTCTAGCGCAAGCTATCGTAAACGAAGGCCTAAAAGCCGTTGCTGCTGGCATGAACCCAATGGATCTTAAGCGCGGCATCGACAAAGCTGTCATCGCTGCAGTTGAAGAGCTAAAAGCCCTGTCTGTTCCTTGTGAAGACACCAAAGCGATTGCTCAGGTTGGTACTATCTCTGCAAACTCTGATGAGAGCGTAGGTAACATCATTGCTGAAGCGATGGAAAAAGTAGGTCGTGATGGAGTTATCACGGTTGAAGAAGGTCAGGCTCTACAAGACGAGCTAGACGTGGTTGAAGGTATGCAGTTTGACCGCGGTTACCTATCGCCTTACTTCATCAACAACCAAGAAGCGGGTTCTGTTGATCTAGAAAGCCCATTCATCCTACTTATCGACAAGAAAGTATCGAACATCCGTGAGCTACTTCCTACTCTAGAAGCGGTTGCTAAAGCATCTCGTCCACTGCTTATCATTGCAGAAGACGTAGAAGGTGAAGCTCTAGCAACGCTAGTTGTGAACAACATGCGCGGCATCGTGAAAGTGGCTGCTGTTAAAGCGCCTGGTTTCGGTGACCGTCGTAAGTCTATGCTTCAAGATATCGCTGTCCTAACTGCTGGTACTGTGATTTCAGAAGAAGTAGGTCTAGACCTTGAGAAAGTAACGCTAGAAGACCTAGGTCAAGCGAAGCGCGTTTCTATCACTAAAGAAAACACGACTATCATCGATGGCGTGGGTGAAGAAGCGATGATTCAAGGCCGCGTTGCTCAAATTCGTCAACAAATCGAAGAAGCGACGTCTGACTACGATAAAGAGAAACTTCAAGAGCGCGTAGCTAAGCTAGCTGGCGGTGTTGCGGTAATCAAAGTTGGCGCAGCAACTGAAGTTGAAATGAAAGAGAAGAAAGACCGCGTTGAAGATGCACTACACGCAACTCGCGCAGCAGTTGAAGAAGGCGTAGTAGCAGGCGGTGGTGTTGCACTTATCCGCGCAGCGTCAAAAGTTGCAGGTCTTGAAGGTGCTAACGAAGAGCAAAATGTGGGTATCCGCGTTGCACTTCGCGCAATGGAAGCACCAATTCGTCAAATCACTGCGAACGCAGGTGATGAAGAGTCTGTGGTTGCAAACAACGTGAAAGCAGGCGAAGGCAGCTACGGCTACAACGCAGCAACAGGTGAGTACGGCGACATGATCGCAATGGGTATCCTAGATCCAACTAAAGTAACTCGCTCTGCACTTCAGTTTGCGGCATCAGTTGCAGGTCTTATGATCACAACAGAAGCGATGGTGACTGACGTACCTCAGAAAGACGCGCCAGCAATGCCTGATATGGGCGGCATGGGCGGTATGCCAGGTATGATGTAATCCATCAGCGGATTCTGACAAAGCCGAAGGGAAACCTTCGGCTTTTTTATACCTGCTTCATAATTAATCAACATTCCGTGAGAGTGTTGCAGAATATGACAAATCCCTGACAAAACATATGGTCAGCGTTAATAGCATCATCTACACTTATCAGTTGATAACAAAAAAAGTCAGTGGAGACTATTATGAAAAAGGCAGTAGCAGTACTAGCAGTGGCAGCAGCAATGGCATCACCATTGGCGCTTGCAGAGAGCACGCCAGTGATGTTCTCATCACTAAACGGTTTCAATGCACCTGATGCAAACGCAGTCGGCGGTGTTCGTCTAGCGGTCCTTCACGGTCAAGTGGCAGAAGTGAAGGGTGTCGACTTTTCTCTTATCGGTATGTCGGAAACTCAGCGCACAACAGGTGTGAACTTTGGTCTGTTCTTTGGTGCTTCTAAAGTAACTCAAGAAATGAAAGGTGCTTCTCTAGGTATCTTCAACTGGAACACAGGTAAAACCACGGGTGTGAACCTTGCAGCAGTGAACGTGACCAACGATGTGAAAGGTTTGAACTGGAGTGCGGTGAACTATTCTGAAGGTTACACCATGGCAGACATTGGTATTGCGAGCTTCTCAAACAAATCTAACTTCCAGCTTGGTCTATTTAACAAGACTAACACTATTGATGGTGTGCAAATTGGTCTAATCAACTGTGCTGACAACGGCTTCTTCAAGTGCTTCCCAATCATCAACTTTGCGAAGTAATTTGACGGCTATTTAGAGCGTTAGAATGCGAGAAAGCCCTGCTGAGCAGGGCTTTTTATTGGTTCATCGCGGCTTTCCGGGGAAGGCCGCTTTAATCTTTAGAAAGAAGTAGTCCGTGTCTCGGTAACCATAACCCATTCGCTTGATGAGTTTTATCTTGTTATTGATACCTTCCAAGGTGCAAGTATTCAGATGGTATGAAGCTGATGCCACTATTCCGTGAAGGTAAGGTTTGAGCTTTCTAGCAAAATTAATAAGAGGTTGTATGCCACTTTCATTCACCTGCTGCCACCATACTTCCCATAAACCTTTAGCGTGCTCCTCTGAGTCACAATGCCAAAGTTCCTTGAGTTGAGCTCCAAGCAGATGAGTGATCATGAGGTCTCGGTTGATTGAGAGTATTTCATCAAGATAACTCTGTTGTTTTACGTTCAAGTTCTCTCGGTTTTTCAGAAGCACCCAACGGGAACGTTTTATCCAACGACGTGCTTTCTTGTCCGTTTTTAATTGATTTGCTTGGTCTACACGAACCCTATCCATGACCTCTCGACCGAACTTGGCTACAACATGAAACATGTCATAGACAATACGAGCATTTGGGCAATGCGCCTGCACTTCAAGGTCAAAAGCTGTGTTCATATCCATTGCCACAACTTCAATGTTGACGGCATTGTCGCCGAGCTCTTCAAAGAATGGGCGAATGTCCTTTCGGCTTCGGCCTATGCCAATCCAAAGCACTTGGTGTGTTTGAGCATCAGCAATGACCGTCGCATATCTGTGCCCCTTGAAGATGGCGAACTCGTCCATAACAAGTTGACGCAAATCACTCCAAGGCACCGTTGGCACAACTCGCTTAAGACGTTGTTTATCAATTTCTTTAATCGTATGCCAATGCACTCCGGTCAGCTCGGAGATATGCTTGATAGGCAATAGGGGCAGTAACTTTTCAATATAGCCCTTCAAGCGATTTGTGATTCGAGCATATGGTGCAACCCATGGTATAGCTTCCGTTTTTACGCCACAGTCAGGACAGTTTATCCGTCGAGTTTGTACCAAAAGCTCAACAGGAATATCGAACATCATTGTTTCTTTTAGCACTCGCCATTGGTAGTCATGAATAGAGTCGGATGAGCGACCGCATTGGCAGTGAGCGGTAGAGTCAGGCTTCAAGGTGATTGTAATTAAGGAGTCAGTTTTGTGGGACTTTATGACTTCAAAGCCTTCCCAGAAGGAAGATAGGAAAGTATTATTCGACATGAAAACGGTAGTTTTTGGCAGGTTGTGTTTGGCGATGTAACCATACCATTAACTACCGTTTTTGTTTTCAGCTCCCGCTAATCCGCGATGAACCTTTTTATTTGCGCATTCGACTGCGGTTTTGCATGGTTTGGTGTACGCCGCGGCGCAGGCTCTTAAAACTGCTTTCTATCTTATCGACACCAAGCAGCACGGTGAGTGCTAAAACAGTCAGGATCACCGACTCTTTGTGATGCCCTAGACCTATCATCATACCGAGACCAGCCAGTACCCAGATCACGGCCGCTGACGTCACACCGTGGATCTTGCCATCTTGAGTCATCATCACCCCAGCGCCTAAAAAGCCAACCCCAGTAATGATTTGGCCGAGTACTCGTGCTTGATCCAGCGTGTTGGGGGATAGCGAGACCGCCATGGACATAAATAGGTAAGTGCCCGACACGATTAAGATCGCGGTGCGAATACCTACCGGCTTACCGCGAGTCTGGCGTTCAAGGCCAACAAGGGCGCCATTAAGGACACAAGCTCCCAAAGCTTGCCATGAGAACGGCCCCATATCGAGTAGTTGTGTCAGTTCCACGTTGCCTCCTAAAAAGCGCAGTATCTGACTAAAAGACCGCCTGATCGAACAAAATCATTTTATCGAGACGGAAAAAATTACTCGAGGTGCAAATCTAGTGGCGTTTTACTCGCCTTGCCGCCTTCTTCTCGAGTGAGCTTAGGCACAAGATAGCCAGACACTCGAGCGATCAACCCTTGAATAATTGCTTTAGCTTGTTCATCACTGATGTAGAAATGCGCTGCACCTTGTACCTTATCGAGCACGTGAAGGTAGTACGGCAGAATACCAGTATCAAACAGCGTGTGGCTGAGATCGACCTGAGCCTCAACGCTATCGTTGACTCCTTTGAGTAGCACGCCTTGGTTGAGAAGTGTCGTACCGCTGGCTTTAATACGCGCCATCGCCAGCTTGAGCTCATTATCTATCTCGTTAGCATGGTTGATGTGAGTGACCAGCACAGTGTTGAGACGAGCGTTTGCTAGCATGTCACAAAGCTGTGCGGTAATGCGCGCGGGTATCACGACTGGAAGGCGAGAATGAATGCGAAGCGTTTTGAGGTGTGGGATTTGTTCAGCTCGTTCAATTAGCCAAGCAAGCTCCGCATCTTTGGCCATCAATGGATCGCCGCCAGATAAGATGAGCTCATCAATTTCTGGTTTCGACGTGATGTAATCGAGCGCTTGCTGCCAGTTGGTTTTACCGCCTTTGTTTTCGTCGTACGGAAAATGGCGACGGAAGCAGTAGCGACAGTTCACTGCACAGCCACCTTTTACAATCATCAAAGCACGATTGCGGTATTTGTGTAGTAAACCCGGTACGGCGTTGTCTTGCTCTTCGAGAGGATCTTCTGAATAGCCATCATGGACTTCAAACTCCTGGCTTAGAGGCAGAACCTGTCTTAGCAAAGGATCGTGCGGGTTGCCTTTTTCCATGCGATCGACAAAGCTTTGAGGAACGCGCATGGGAAACAAACGTCTTGCTTTAAGTCCGTTTTCCCAAGGGGTCGCCTCAATTTCTAACTGCTCAAGCAGTTTGTAAGGGTCTGAGATCGCATTCGATAGCTGTTTGAGCCAGTTTTGCTCAACAGAAACAAGATTTCGGGTTATGATAGGCGACATTAAATTTAACTCGAAGAACACTAAGAGGATACAATGGCTACTGTTAGCACCAATGAATTTAAAGGCGGTCTTAAACTAATGCTGGACAACGAGCCTTGCGTAATTCTAGAAAACGAATACGTGAAGCCAGGTAAAGGTCAAGCGTTCAACCGCGTTAAAATTCGTAAGCTACTGTCTGGTAAAGTTCTAGAGAAAACCTTCAAGTCTGGCGAAACTGTTGAAGTTGCTGACGTGATGGACATCGACCTAGACTACCTATACACAGACGGTGAATTCTACCACTTTATGAACAGCGAAACATTCGAACAAATCGCTGCAGACGTTAAAGCGGTTGGCGATAACGCGAAATGGTTGGTAGAAAACAACACTTGTATGATTACTCTTTGGAATGGTAACCCAATTACTGTGACTCCGCCTAACTTTGTTGAGCTAGAAGTAACAGAAACGGATCCAGGTCTGAAAGGTGACACACAAGGTACTGGTGGTAAGCCTGCGACACTAACAACTGGTGCAGTGGTACGTGTACCACTATTCATCCAGATTGGTGAAGTGATCAAAGTTGATACTCGTACTGCGGAATACGTAGGTCGCGTTAAGTAATCAACTTAAAATGAAGAATTTAAAAGGTCGCCAAATGGCGACCTTTTTTGTATTTGATCTGGAAGCTGGAGCTACTCTTCAGGACGCCAGCTAAGCGCACTGGCAACCGTGCCTAGCGCGAGTGTGTCCATTTCAGTTTCTGGCAGGCCCGCTAAAGTTTGTAGCGTGATGCTGCCATTGGTTTGCGCAGCCGCGACTTCGACACTACCGCGACTAAAGCTGTATCCCAGCGGATTATCAACACTCATCATGAGCCCCTCACCATCGTGCACGGAAGCAACGTTAAAGTGAGTGCTATCCAAGCGGATAAAACCTTGTTCTTTTTTGGCGCTCGATAAGCTGATGGCTTCTGATTTACGCTCCATCTTGTATTCGCCAACACTCTTACCAGCCTCACTGATTTGGCAAATATACGGGTCATTACCGCCAAATGAGAAACTGCCAATATCGACGCTGGTGCCACCGCCGCTGCACACCAGCGTCCAAGTGTCGCCATTGTCATTACGTGTCACCTCAGCAACCATCTCTCCCTCTTTGGTATTGATGGTATTAAACCAAGAGCTAGTCGAAGCGCTGCGCGAGTATTTACCGTGGTAGCGACCCGCGATATCGAAGGTGCCTTCAGGACCAAAGCCCCAAAAAGTACCATCGGTTTTAAGCAGTAATTCAGGCTGCTCTGATACCGCCAGTGACTTTTCCATTGTGACGGTAGATCCACACCCAAACAGCGCACTGGAAATCAGGAGTGCGCAAATAGACTTTTTCATTGTTACATCTCTTGTTGTTATTAATTGCTGATAATTTTATCGATAGCGTGATGCTGACAATGTATGAGTGTGTCCAGATGCTCACTGAGTCACACTGACCTTAAAGCAGTCCTTTTGGTGTCTAGTGACTCGCAAGTTTCTCATTTGTTAATTACGTCGGCTATTCCTTGTTATATAAGCGAATTATTCGATTTTTGTAGTGATTAACATTTTGATACATTAACCAAGTTGTCAATGAGTTGCATAATCTTGAAGCCAAATTTTCGCAACGACAACAAACAGGAGAAACACATGGAAAGTCGTGGAATAGGAGAGAGTCTGAAACTAACCGAGCGCCGTAAGTGGTTGCACAGTGCGCTCAAAACAATGGTCTATACCGTGCCCATTCTGGCAGTGGGACTGACAGTGAACAGTTCGGTGTTAATGACAGATGCTGGCTACAGTTATGTCCATCAAAATAACTTAACAGGTGAATTGGATGTCTTCACTGAGCCGGGAATTCACTTTCGGATGCCTTTCCTATCGAAGATCACTAAGTACGACCAAGTCATCACGGTGTCTTTCGGTAATAGTATTGAAGAGAATTTGTACCAGCGGCTTCAAGCGCAAGATCCGGTTCAAGTTCGATTTGCTGACACCTACATAGGGCAGATACCCGTTACGTTTCGATTCAAGCTCAGTAACGATCCTGAAGCGATGAAGAAAATGCATCGAGAGTTTCGAAATAACAGTAACTTAATTGATGCTCTTCTGGTTAAAAATGCTCGCAACGTAACGGTCATTACCGCAACTCAATACACGGGTGAAGAGTTCTTCCAAGGTGGCCTTAACCAGTTCAAGTCTAAGCTTGGCGATCAGTTACGTGAAGGTATTTACCTGACAGAGCGTAGACAGGTTGAAGTGGAGGAAATGGATCTGGCTCCTGTTGGGGTCGATCAATCGAATGCTAATCAGTTGCAGAGAACTAAACAGTTAGTCTGGAAAACGGTGCCTGTTGCAGACTCTACGGGTCAGCCGATACGTCAAGATAACCCATTGCAGCAATACGGTATTCAGGTGACTCAAGTGACGATTGGCGACCCGCAACCGGAAAAACAGCTTGATCAGTTACTTGCCGACAAAAAACGTTTGGTTGCCGATCGTATTCGCGCTATCCAAGAGCAAGAAACGTCAAAGGCTCAAGCCGAGACGGAGCAACTGCGTAAAGAGATCCAACGTACGCGTGAAGTTCAAGATGCGCAGCGTCAGAAAGAGTTGGCGATCATTTCGCAGCAAAAAGAAGTTGAAGTTGCTAGACAGATTGCCGAGCGGGAAATCGTAGAAGTTGAGAAAACCAAGCGTCTGGCTGAGGTAGATAAAGAGAAAGAGCTAGCCATTGCAGAGGCTAACCTAGCGATTCAAAAAGCCAATGCGTTGTCAGCAGAGTTTGAAGCCAAGGCGATTTTGGAAAAAGGTCGCGCAGAAGCTGAGGTACTGAAAGCGAAATACGCCGCATTGGGTGCCAATCACGAGGTGTACTTGGCTGAGTTGAATCGTGATGTGGCGAACTCGCTGTATAACAACTTAACTAACTTTCAGGTGCAAATGCCGCAAAACTACATCGGTGGTGGGCAAGAGCAGGGTTTGACAACCAACCTTGATGTGATTACCGGTTTTGGCGCTTTAGGGCTGATGAACCAGACCAAGCAGTTGGTGCCTGAGCAGTAAATACGAAAACAGCAAATATAAAAAAGGCCGATGAGCTGAGCGCTCCTCGGCCTTATCTTTACTTGGCGATTAGATCATAAAGATGAAGATAATCGACAGTGCACTGATTAGCGCAGCAAAGAAGTAGCAAGCAATCTTACCAACCACACCCGCATGGATCTTAAGATCGTGCATACCGTGGTGTAGGCGGTGCATGGCATGCCACATTGGCAGTGCTAGCGTCGCAATGATAAACAGGGCACCAATAATGCTGGTCGCAAAATCAGCCACACGGTCATAGCTCATCGCTTCTGGGCTGATAATGCCCATTGGTACTAGGATGCCCAGCACAAGTACAGTCACAGGGGTGATCATGGCAAACCATGTACCGCCTGCACCAAACAATCCCCACCATACTGGTTCGTCAGAGCGTTTTGGGTTTTGATTAATCACGATTCACTCCTTATACAATGATGAGAACAACTAGTGAGATAGCGGCAACCGCCGCCCACTGAGCAAGAACAATGGTCTTCTTCTCAACCGGTTTGCCTTTCAGTTTGATTGGCATTACCTGTGGCATCATGCTGAAGAAGGTTTGTGCGTGGAGCAGGCTTCCCGCAAGCGCCACGATGTTGATCGCGATAACAATTGGGTTAGCCATAAAGTCCAGCCAGCCTTGCCAAGCTTCAGGGCCTTTCACTAGCGAACCTAAACCAAAGGTCAGGAAGATGGTGAATAGAATTAGCGGCAGTACGGTTGCTTCGCGTAGCATGTAGAAGCGATAAAATGGGTGATCTTTCCACCAAGTTCGCTTCATTTCACGAACATAAGGTTTTCTGTTACTCATTCTATGCCTCCTGTGGTTTCAACATTGCAATAACGAAGTCTTGTGAAGACGCCACTTTGCCTTGGTTTACCGCAGCAGCAGGGTCAACGTTCTTCGGACACACTTCAGAGCAGTAACCGACGAACGTACAGCCCCATGCGCCGTTCTCACCGTTGATCATTTTCATACGTTCAGCCGCACCATTGTCACGGCTGTCGAGGTTATAACGATGCGCCAGTGTCAGTGCTGCAGGACCGATGAACTCAGGGTTTAAACCAAACTGAGGACATGCCGCGTAGCAAAGGCCACAGTTGATACAACCAGCAAACTGCTTGTACTTCGCCATCTGCTCAGGTGTTTGGATGTTGGTGCCATCTTCTGGCTTACGGTCGTTACCAATGATGTATGGCTTGATGGCTTCTAGGCGCTCGATAAACGGCGTCATGTCGACAATCAAGTCTTTCTCGATTGGGAAGTTCGCAAGAGGCTCAATCTTCAGGCCATTTTGGTGATCACGAAGGAAGCTCTTACACGCCAGTTTTGGCACGCCGTTCACCATGATGCCGCAAGAGCCACAAATCGCCATACGGCAAGACCAGCGGTAAGACAGGTCTTTGTCTAAGTGGTCTTTGATGTAACCAATCGCATCGAGCACAGACATGGTCTCATCGAACGGTACTTCGAAGGTTTGGAAATACGGTTCTGCGTCTTTCTCTGGATCGTAGCGCAGGATTTCCACTTTCTGAATACGGTTTGCTGACATTATGCTTGCTCCTCCGCATTTTGATCTTTGTTGGCTTGTTTCGCTGCTTCTTCTGCTGCCGCTTTTTCAGCAGCTTCACCGTATAGACGCGCTTTAGGCTGCGACTTAGTGATGGTGACGTTGCCGTAGTCAATGCTTGGTGCACTGTCTTCGTTAAAGAAGGCAAGCGAGTGCTTTAGGAAGTTCACATCATCACGTTCGGTACAACCATCATCTAAACGCTGGTGGGCACCGCGAGACTCTTTACGCAAGATAGCGGAGTGAACCATGGCTTCAGCGACTTCTAGGCCGTAACCCACTTCAATGGCGTACAGAAGGTCTGTGTTGAACACTTTCCCTTTGTCTTTGATGCTGATTTTCTTGTAGCGCTGTTTTAGCTCGGCGATCTTTTCAAGCGTCGCTTGCATCAGATCTTCTTGGCGGTAGATACCACAGCCCGCTTCCATGGTGTGACCCATTTCAGTACGGATGTCGGCCCAGTTTTCATCGCCTTCTTGATTCATTAGGGCAGCAATGCGTGCTTCCACTGCTTTGACTTGCTCTTCGATAGCGCTGTCATCCCAGCCTTTGAACGCTTTAGCACGCTCAACCGCATGCTCACCAGCAACACGACCGAAGACCACAAACTCAGCCAGTGAGTTAGAACCTAGACGGTTAGCACCGTGAAGACCGACGGACGCACATTCACCAACAGCGAACAGACCTTGAATACGAGTTTCGCAACTGCCGTTAGTTTCGATACCACCCATGGTGTAGTGCACGGTTGGACGAATTGGGATTGGCTCTTTTGCAGGGTCGACGTTGACATAAGCTTTCGCTAGTTCACAGATAAACGGTAGACGCTCTTGTAAGTACTCTTCACCAAGGTGGCGAAGGTCAAGGTGTACCACATCACCCAGTGGGTGCTTAATGGTGTTGCCTTTTTGCTGCTCATGCCAGAATGCTTGAGAAACTTTGTCGCGAGGACCCAGTTCCATGTATTTGTTTTTCGGCTGGCCAACGGGGGTTTCCGGGCCCATGCCATAGTCTTGTAGGTAACGGTAGCCGTTCTTGTTGACGATGATACCGCCTTCACCACGACAACCTTCAGTCATCAGGATACCTGTGCCTGGAAGACCGGTTGGGTGGTACTGAACAAACTCCATATCACGCAGTGGTACACCGTGGCGATATGCCATCGCCATGCCGTCACCGGTCACGATGCCGCCGTTGGTATTACAGTGATACACACGACCTGCGCCGCCCGTGGCTAGGACAACGGATTTTGCTTTGATTGTGACAAGCTCGCCCTCAGACATATGAATCGCAATCAGGCCTTGAACTTCGCCTTCAACCACAAGAAGGTCTACGACAAAGTATTCATCAAAGCGTTTGATTTGCTCGTACTTCATCGACGTTTGGAATAGCGTGTGTAGCATATGGAAACCGGTCTTATCGGCCGCAAACCATGTGCGTTCTACTTTCATTCCACCGAAACGACGGACGTTCACTTCACCGTTTTCTTTACGGCTCCATGGACAACCCCATTGTTCCATTTGGATCATTTCACGTGTGGCATTTTCAACGAAATATTCAACAACATCCTGTTCACAAAGCCAGTCACCACCGCCAACGGTATCGTTGAAGTGGTTATCTAGGCTATCTTCATCCTTAATTACAGCTGCAGAGCCACCTTCTGCGGCCACGGTGTGTGAGCGCATAGGATAGACTTTAGAGATCAGCGCTACTTCCATTTCTGGGTTAGCTTCTGCTGCTGCAATGGCAGTACGAAGACCAGCGCCGCCTGCGCCGATGACTGCGATATCTGTGGTAATTGTTTTCACAGTTATCCTCCAGTGTGTGTGAGCGAGCTTTGCTCGCGAGTTATAATTAATTGCTTAAAAGCATTTATTTGGGCAACCAGTGTAGATAACCGACATAGCAAAAAAATTGATTGAGTTAGGTTTTTGCTTCGGTAATGCATGGCGAGGCATAGTATTTCTATGATGTGTGATTAACATCACGCGTGATTGAGAAGTTTTGAGAGTGCCCTTACAATGTTTAATAACATTAACTAATGAGCATGATAATGATTTCCAAACAGTGGCAGCCCACGGCACCTATGGCGTTACTAAGAAAACGAGCGGAGCTAATTCAATCCATTCGTCGCTTTTTCCAGTCAAGAGAGGTAATGGAAGTTGATACTCCAGCGATGAGCCATGCCACGGTGACTGATGTGCATTTGCACACCTTTAAAACCGAGTTTGTAGGCCCAGGATACGCTGATGGTCGTCAGTTGTACTTTATGACCAGTCCCGAGTTTCACATGAAGCGACTACTCGCGGCAGGCAGTGGCTCTATCTATCAGATCAACAAGGCATTTCGTAATGAAGAGAGTGGTCGTCACCACAATCCTGAGTTCACGATGCTAGAGTGGTATCGAGTCGGGTTTGATCATCATCAGTTAATGGATGAGATGGATGAATTACTGATGATGGTGCTTGGTTGTCATCAGGCTGAGCGTATGACCTATCAGCAGGCGTTTCTGACTCATCTTGGCGTTTGTCCTTTGACGGCTGACATGCCTGCGCTGCGAAGTGTAGCCGTCCCCCTAGGGCTTAGCGATATCGCGGACCAAGAACAAGATCGCGATACGCTACTGCAGCTACTATTTAGCATGGGTGTTGAGACTCAAATTGGTAGCGATGCGCCAGCTTTTGTGTACGATTTTCCTGCCTCACAAGCTGCGCTCGCTAAGGTCAATCCAAATGACGAGCGCGTGGCAGACCGCTTTGAAGTTTATTTTAAAGGTATTGAACTGGCGAACGGTTTCCACGAGCTGGATAATCCAGAAGAACAATTAGCGCGTTTTGAACAAGATAACCATAAACGAGAGCAGATGGGGCTAGCGCCTCAACCGATTGATTATCACTTAATTGAGGCTCTGAGAGCGGGGCTGCCTGCTTGCGCAGGTGTGGCGTTGGGCATTGATAGACTGATCATGCTTGCCCTTGGCGCGACCCACATTGACGAGGTTGTCGCTTTTCCGTTCCCTAGAGCCTAATGAGAACCAAGAGCCTAGTGATAACCTAGCGACGTTTTACGTCTGCTGTTCAAAATTAGCTTACCAAGATGCTGGTGCCGATGACGGCAAGCGCGGCACCCAGCCAGGCATACTTGTTCGGCCTCTGCTTGGTATAAATCCAAAGTAGGGGCAGAACCATAATTGGGGTGGTGGAGGAAAGCAGAGCGACCATACCCACGTTTCCTGTCTGCAAAGCAAACAAGATTAAGGTCATCCCCACCGCCATCGCCAGGAAGCCATTGAGTGCAGTAATACCAAAAATAGACCAGTTGATGGGATTCAAACTCTTGGCGTGTCGAGCGCCGGTGAATAGGAATAGGCTATGGGCGATAAACGCAGTGATCATACGGATTGCTGATGCGGCTACAGGATCTATCTGAGTCTGCATGACGGGTTTTGCAATAATCCCACCTAATGCCTGACACAGTGCCGCAGTGATGCCGAGTCCGACGCCAAACCAAACATTGCCTTTGATAGTTTCAAGCTCGGTTGTTTTGCTGTTGCTCAAACCTTTGCGCCCAAAAAAGATGGCGGTGACAACTCCAGAGAATACCAATGCCGAGCCAATAAGTTCCAGTGGTGACATGGTTTCTGAAAACAGGAAATAACCTAACACCGCGGAGAACACGGCGTGGCAAGAAAACAGTAAGCCTGCTTGTCTAGGTCCCATACGATTCAAACATGCGAACAGTGCGGTGTCACCGATGAAGATACCTATGAGTCCAGAGAGCATCATTGGGGTGACGTGAACATATTTCACGCTCGCCCAGCCGCCAGTGACTAAGGCCATAGAAGAGAGTATCAGTGCGGTGCAGCCCATTCTCCAGCGGCTGTAGGAAAACGAACCAAGGTGTTTGGCAGGCTTGACCGAGATAATACTAGAAACCGCCCACAAAAAAGCGGCGATCAGTGCCAGCCATTCAAATCCCATTGCTATCCCTAGTCCTTGTACTGTGCTCGCTGCTGTGAGCACCAGTGATTATTTGATGATTTAACTAGGTTTTACTATGCGAGTTTGGAAAGTGCAATTGAAATCCTCTTACTCGAGCAAGAGGATTTCATTTTTATCGCTAGGTAAAGATCAACATGGCGACGTAGACGATAACTAGGCCAATAATACCGATGATAAGCCCGGTTTTCGCCATATCCTTACTTTCAATCAGTCCAGTCGAATAGGCCAGTGAGTTAGGTGGGGTCGATACGGGTAGAATCATCCCGAGTGAAGCTGAGAACGCGACAACAACCAATAGGCCTTGTAGGCCTCCTATAGCCGCTAAGCTTTCCATAGAAGCGCCAATAGCAGCCGCAATCGGCATCAATAAGTTGGCAGTTGCGGTGTTAGACATGAAGTTTGCCATTAACCAGCAGACAATGGACAAGGTAATCACCACGGCCACGGGTGATAACGATTCATAGTCAATAGCGTGGGCCAGCGCTTCGGCTAGGCCCGTTTTGTCTAGGCCAATACCAATCGCTATACCACCGGCAACCAGCCACAAGACATCCCAGTTGATCAGTTTCAGCTCTTCTTTGCCCATGATGCCAGTGAGCGTAAAGACTGCGAGCGGAATAATAGAGACCACATACGTGTTCATGCCATGCAGTTTGGTCGTCATCCACAGTAATATGGTCGCGGCAAAGGTTGCATACACCACTATGGCTCGCCAGTTGCGTTGGAACTGGCCTTCGAGCTTAAGCACCATTTTGTTTTCTGAAGAGGGAAACAGTTTTTGCAGCAAAAACCAAGCAATGGTCAGTTGAATGATCACAAATGGCAGACCCATCATCATCCATTGCAGGAAGTCGATGCTGTTCTCACCTGTTAGGTATTGCAAGGCAATCGCATTGGGAGGGGTACCAATAGGGGTCGCAATACCCCCGGTATTGGCAGCGATAGGAATACAAAGCACCAAGGCTTTTATACCAAGGTCACCCTTGGGCGCCGATGCCACGATGGGGCCAAGTAACGCCAACATCATTACAGTGGTAGCCGTATTGGACATAAACATCGAGAATACAGCGGTAATCAGCATCAGGCCCAGCATAATAAAGCGTGGCTGATTACCAAACGGGCGTAGCAGCACCCGAGCTAAATTGTTGTCGAGTTCATACTTGGAAGCGGCAATTGCCAGAGCAAAACCACCCATAAATAATATGATGATAGGGGAAGAGAAGGCGCTAAAGATGTCGGTGTATACCAAGAGTTCACCGATATCATGACCTGCGGGTGGCGTTCGGAATAAGTGCAGCCCTTTATCTGAAATCATCACTAACTCAAGCGCGATGATCAGTATAGAAGTGGCAAAAACGGGAACAGGTTCAAGCACCCAAAGCAGTGCCGCTAGTAGGAAAATGGCCAACAAACGGTGTTGGATGAGAGTGAGGTCATCGATAGGGATCCAATCGATTGGCATCATTAAGACGCCAAAGGGCACTAAAAAGCAGATCAGTAGCCTGATTAGAGTCCCGTTATTCATCTTTGGCATGGGCGCGGCACCAAGGTTATAAGTGAGGTTGCCGCATAGGTTAAAATATAAACGCATCCGGGTCTTGGACAGGTGTTAAAGTTTTGAAAAGTCGAGGGAAGATTTGGAGTGTGTTTTGTTTTGCGTCAACATTCAATGCGCTAACGGGTGATGAGATGGTGCTGGTGGATGGAGCGGTGGTAATAAAAAACGGCGCCTTAGCGCCGTTTTGTTGGGTTAAGCTTCGCTGCTAGATTCGCCTTCAGAGTCGGCGTGTTCTGCAGGGGTTACTGCGTGAGCGTATGGCGTACCCATCACCGTTGGTGCATTATTTTCCATACTGTCATCGAAACGAATGCTGTCTTTAGCGAACAGGTTGATCACTGTAGAACCAAGCTTAAAGCGGCCCATCTCTTCGCCTTTTTTGAAGGAGACAGCTTTATCCCCTTCGGCAGGGTAGTCCCAAGTGTGTACCGTGTTGCCACGTGGTGGGGTCACTGTACCAGCCCAAACGAGTTCGATGGCACCGACAATGGTCGCACCAACAAGTACCTGCGCCATAGGACCAAACTCGGTATCGAAGATGCAAACTACACGTTCGTTACGCGCAAATAGGTTTGGCACGTTTTCAGCAGTGAGTGGGTTTACAGAAAACAGGTCACCCGGCACGTAAATCATTTGGCGTAGCGTACCATCACACGGCATGTGAACACGGTGGTAGTCACGTGGCGATAGGTACAGAGTCGCAAATTCACCTTCGGCGAACTCGGCTGCAAGCTCAGCGCTGCCACCTAATAGCTCTTGTGCGGTGTAGTCATGGTTTTTCGCTTGAATCAGCTTGCCTTCGGTAATTGGACCAAATTGGCTTACACAGGCATCGGCTGGGTGAGCTATGACAGACTCGCCCTCAGCGATAGGGCGCATGCCCGGCTTTAATTCACGAACGAAAAACTCGTTAAACGTTTTGAAGTGTTTTGGATCGCTATGCAGCGCTTCGTCCATGTTGACGTTATATTGCTTGATAAACCAACGAATGATCGCTGTTGTTAGACCGCCAGCTTTTGCTGATGCCAGTTTACCTACTAGGCGCGTAAGGCCGTGTTGAGGTATCCAGTATTGCAGTCCAACTTTAATCTTATCCATTGTCTAAAATTCCAACGTTAATTGATTGATATTACTTCAGGGCGCGAGATACTAATGGAAATCGCTTCAAATGTCAGCAAATTGTGACAAGCACACGGACAGAGTGTTAAACCCGTCCGACTATCTCTAAGAAATAGAGAGCGCTCTAAAAATTACAGATCGGCTTTCTTATTGCGTGAGTACTGGCGGTTGGCTTTACCTTCACCCATGCTATCGATGATGCGGTGGTAGTTATCAAATCGTACCGGATCGATTTTCCCCTCTTCCACGGCTTCACGCAGCAGACAGCCTGGGTCGTCTAGATGCTTACAGTCACGGAACTTACAGCCACCAAGATATGGTTTGAATTCGACAAAAGCTTCAGTGACTTCACTAGGCTCCAAGTGCCAAAGACCAAACTCACGTACCCCTGGCGAATCAATTAAATCACCGCCAGATGGGAAGTGGTACAGTCTTGCAGCTGTTGTTGTGTGCTGACCTAAGCCTGAGTTTTCGGAGACCGCGCCTTCTTCTACATCGAGCTCTGGCATCAGTGCATTAACCAAACTGGATTTACCTACGCCAGATTGCCCAACGAAGATGTTGATCTTGTCTTTGAGGTGCGCTTCCAGCTCGGCAATACCTTCACCTGATTCCTTACTGACCAAAAGCACCTTATAGCCGATGTTCTTATACACATCGAGAAGCTGATAAAACGCTTCACGCTCTTGTTCTGGTATCAAGTCGATTTTGTTCAGCACCACCAGTGGCGCAATTTGCAGTGTTTCTGAGGCGATGAGGTAGCGATCGATGATATTCAACGAAAGCTCAGGTACAACCGCAGACACAATCACCATTTGGTCAACGTTAGCGGCGACAGGCTTCAGACCATCGTAATAATCCGGGCGCGTTAGCATGGATGTTCTTGGCTCTACTGCTTCGACAACGCCGGAGATACCATGCATTGATTCCAGGCCAATGCGCCATTTTACGCGATCACCAGACACCAAAGACTCAATACCACGGCGCAAGTTACAGCGGTGGATTTCTTTTGTCTCTAAGTTTTCGATATCTGCGTGTTGGCCGAATCGAGTGATCACTAGCCCCTGCTTAACGCTGCCAAGCATGGTTTCATCCCATTGGATGGTTTCTTCTTTCGCTAGTTTCTTCTTTTGGTTGCTGCGTACTCGACGCACTTGACCTTTGGTCAGTTTTTTCTTTTTCGCCACGATATTTCATTGATGCGAATCGCATCAAACCATTTTGGTTACTGAATTTAATTTCGGTATAGTACCTCTTTTGACAGAAAACAAATAGACGAGGGCGTTATGTCTTTCAGCGATGACAATTTGATCTGGGTCGATCTAGAGATGACTGGACTGGATCCTGAGACACACAAAATCATCGAGATCGCGAGCATTGTGACCGATAGCGAGTTGAATATCTTGGCTGAAGGACCGGTAATTGCCATCCATCAACCAGAAGCTGAACTAGCGAAAATGGATGATTGGTGCACGAATACCCATACAGCAAGCGGGCTGGTGGCACGTGTTCAAGCGAGTGAGCACAATGAAGAAAGTGCCATTCGTGAGACTATCGCGTTTTTGGAGAAGTGGGTGCCTAAGGGTAAGTCGCCTATTTGTGGTAATAGTATTGGTCAAGATCGCCGTTTCCTATACAAGCATATGCCGGAGCTAGAGCAATACTTCCACTATCGCTATGTCGATGTGAGCACGATTAAGGAACTGACTCGTCGCTGGAAACCGGAGGTTTTGGATGGTTTTTCTAAACAGGGCACGCACCTAGCTTTGGATGACATTCGTGAGTCGATTGCGGAACTCAAGTTCTATCGTGAAACTATTTTCAAGATTTGATCGTTGAATACTTGTTAAAAACAAGGACTTTGGGTTGCGATAGGTGGAAAAGTATCGAAAAATTGTGTGCTTTTTCATCAAACGAAAAAAAAGATCATTTTTTTACTGATAAGGACTTGCATCACAAAAAAATGCTCTTATAATTCGCAGCCCTGAACAACGAAAGACGTTCATAAAGCGACACTAGCTCAGTTGGTAGAGCGCAACCTTGCCAAGGTTGAGGTCACGAGTTCGAACCTCGTGTGTCGCTCCAGTTTGAAAGTTCTCACGGTACTTAACGGTGATACAATACGGACGCGGGGTGGAGCAGCTTGGTAGCTCGTCGGGCTCATAACCCGAAGGTCGTCGGTTCAAATCCGGCCCCCGCAACCAAATTTAATCAATAGCGTTTGCTGTTGATATGCGACACTAGCTCAGTTGGTAGAGCGCAACCTTGCCAAGGTTGAGGTCACGAGTTCGAACCTCGTGTGTCGCTCCAAATAGATAGTCTTCATCGTACTCAACGGTGACACAATACGGACGCGGGGTGGAGCAGCTTGGTAGCTCGTCGGGCTCATAACCCGAAGGTCGTCGGTTCAAATCCGGCCCCCGCAACCAAATTTAATCAATAGCGTTTGCTGTTGATATGCGACACTAGCTCAGTTGGTAGAGCGCAACCTTGCCAAGGTTGAGGTCACGAGTTCGAACCTCGTGTGTCGCTCCAGTTTGAAAGTTCTCACGGTACTTAACGGTGATACAATACGGACGCGGGGTGGAGCAGCTTGGTAGCTCGTCGGGCTCATAACCCGAAGGTCGTCGGTTCAAATCCGGCCCCCGCAACCAAATTTAATCAATAGCGTTTGCTGTTGATATGCGACACTAGCTCAGTTGGTAGAGCGCAACCTTGCCAAGGTTGAGGTCACGAGTTCGAACCTCGTGTGTCGCTCCAAATAGATAGTCTTCATCGTACTCAACGGTGACACAATACGGACGCGGGGTGGAGCAGCTTGGTAGCTCGTCGGGCTCATAACCCGAAGGTCGTCGGTTCAAATCCGGCCCCCGCAACCAAATTTAATCAATAGCGTTTGCTGTTGATATGCGACACTAGCTCAGTTGGTAGAGCGCAACCTTGCCAAGGTTGAGGTCACGAGTTCGAACCTCGTGTGTCGCTCCAAATAAATAGTCTTCATCGTACTTAACGGTGACAAAATGCGACACTAGCTCAGTTGGTAGAGCGCAACCTTGCCAAGGTTGAGGTCACGAGTTCGAACCTCGTGTGTCGCTCCAAATTTAGGAAAGACGAAACAGCACACGAGGAACCTCGTGCCCTAGCTGGTCGCGTCGCTCCAATTTTATAGCTCTCATTGTGCTTAACAGTGACAAAATGCGACACTAGCTCAGTTGGTAGAGCGCAACCTTGCCAAGGTTGAGGTCACGAGTTCGAACCTCGTGTGTCGCTCCAATTTGATAGCTCTCATTGTGCTTAACAATGATAAAATGCGACACTAGCTCAGTTGGTAGAGCGCAACCTTGACAAGGTTGAGGTCACGCCTTTCTCATGAAAATCGGGAACCTCGTGTGTCGCTCCATTTCTCCCCTGAAGTGGATAAAGACGCGGTCATCTCGAAGAGATAGCAAAGTTGAGAAACTTAGTCCCATCACCGCACGCTCTTTCCTAATGCTGAGAAGCATCACTCCCTAAAATTTAAAGCCAAATCATCGTCGATATTGCAAAGTAACATCGTCGAATTTTTTGCTGTGTATTCTATTCTTTGCACACCGCCAAAGCAGCAGGCTATTGCCTTAGCTGAGGGTCAGTTACAGTTAAATTAACAGAGTTATCCACATTATCTTTTTGTGGATAAGTTGGTTGATAAATTGTTTTTGAACGAGTGTGAAGACTGAAACCTGAAAGATCTTTACATCAATATAGCGTTGCAATTCATTAGCAAAAATATCGTAAGTCATTGTTTTATATTGATTATGTTATTTTATTTTTACTTTTCACTTGACAGGTAAATGATCATCAAGTGACATTTATTTGATCCTGGTCATATATTCAATCTGTGTTTAACCTGATTTCTCAACGACTAACTGTCGATGAAAATGTAGTTTTTCCACAAATTCAGTTTTGGGATGTTAGTCAAGAAAATTAATTTGATTTTCTGAGTCCATGGGCGACTAGGCGTCTCGGGGCAGACCCTTTTGGACAATGCGAATTAGGCGCTGGTTTTTAGTGCTTAATGTGCTACCCGTTGAGTTAGGCATTTGCTTCATTTGTTGTTCGAGCGCCCACTGGATGTGCTCATCAAGCAGCTCTGATTGCTTCTGAGCTCGCTCTAGGGCTTCGAGGTAACGTTGAGCAAACGGAGCATTACCTATCGCGATAATGATGTTGCGTTGCCATTGTTCATGGCCAATACGGCGAATCGCTGAGCCTTCCATATTTTTTAGGAACGTTGCTTCATCCCAATCGAGTAAAATACACAGATCAGTATCTTTGAATGCTTGGCGTCTTTGAAAGTCAGCTTGTTGACCCAACTCAGCAAAACGGTTCCAAGGGCACACCAATTGGCAGTCATCACAACCATAAATGCGATTGCCTATTGCAGAACGAAGAGATTCGGGTATTACCCCTTTATATTCGATGGTGAGATAAGAGATACAGCGTCTTGCATCAATAACGCCATTTTCAAGAATAGCGCCCGTAGGACATGACGTGATGCATGCGGTGCATTTACCACATTGGTTCTCAACTGGGGAGTCGACAGGAAGCGGTAGATCGATAAACAGCTCACCGAGGAAAAACCAAGAGCCAGCGTCTTTATCGAGGAGTAGTGAATGTTTACCTGTCCAACCTAAACCAGCTTTTTCTGCAATGGGACGTTCAAGTACTGGTGCAGAGTCAACAAAAGGTCGATAGCCAAGTTCAGCGACTTCCTTTTCTATTCGTTGTCCCAGCTTCTTGAGTTTGTTACGGATAAGCTTGTGGTAATCGCGCCCTAAGGCGTAGCGACTGATATAACCAGCGTGTTGGTTCTCTAAGTTGGATGCAAATCCAGCCTCTTCAGGAAGATAGTCCATTCTCACGCTGATGATTCGACAGGTGTTAGGGTGCAGTCTCTCTGGGTGAATACGCAGGTCTTGATGGGTTTCCATCCAAGCCATGTCACCGTGATAACCTGCTTCTAGCCACTGTTTAAGCTGCGCCTCTTGATCGAGAAGATCGATATCACTGATACCAGCCTTCTGGAAACCGAGTTCTTGCGCCCAAACTTTAATGTCGCTGGCAAGCTTGTTTAAGTCCATCACGATTACCCAAGTAGAAAAGGACGCGTATTCTATACTCAAATGCAACGCGACCCAAGTATGAACGCTAAAAAAGCAATGATCCATTTCTGTCGAATTGTACTGAGTCGCTTTGTATAAACTTTCGACGACTATTTTGTACTTTCACAGTAGGGATAAATTGAAAATAATGGTAAATTTTCTGATTACTTACAGAAGATCACTTGTCTGTGAAAAGCGACACAGTTTACTATTTCGGCTCTCAAAGGCACCACTCAGAGAAAAATGTGATGAGTACTAAAAAATTTTCCTTAGCAGATGAATCAGCAACCATTTTAATTGGAACTAAATTAGCGAATCTCTGTTCAAAACAGACAACGATCTATTTGCACGGTGACCTTGGGGCAGGGAAGACCACCTTCAGTCGTGGTTTTATTCAAAGTCTTGGTCACCAAGGCAATGTGAAAAGCCCGACCTATACCTTGGTTGAACCATACCAACTAGAAGGTTGGAACGTATACCATTTTGATTTGTATCGTCTAGCGGATCCAGAAGAGCTTGAGTTTATGGGCATTCGCGATTACTTCTCAGACGATGCTATCTGTTTGGTGGAGTGGCCAGAAAAAGGTCAAGGCATATTGCCCGCTGCTGACTTGGATATTGAACTTCGATATGTCGGAGACGCAAGAGAAATCACCTTCACGGCAAATAGCGATTACGGAAAAGAGTTAATTAGTCAGTTGGAGTTAAATTGATCAGTCGTTTTCTTAGCAGCATGATGAAAGTCGTGCTGCCTTTGTGTTTACTGTTTCCTAGCGTCACTCTAGCGAATGCGTTAGAGGGGATTCGTGTTTGGCCGTCACCGGACGAGACACGAGTGGTTATCGATCTTAAATCTGAAGCGGATTACAGCTACTTCTCGTTGAGCGGGCCGACGAGGATTGTTGTCGACCTTAAAAATACGTCGCTTAATACTAAGTTGCCAATAGGCGTCTCTGATAGCCCTGTGCTGAGTAAGATCCGTAAGAGCTCACCGCCGAGTAAAGGCACCTATCGTCTGGTGTTTGAGCTAAAGAAGTCGGCAACCCCACAAATTTTTAAACTCAACCCTACGCCAGGTGGGCAGTATGGTCACCGGCTAGTGATTGATTTACCGCACGGTAAAGCCGCGAGCCAAGCAACACCAAGTGCGCCAAGCAGCAAAACCGAAGTTAGTCGCGATGCGTCTCAGTTGCGCGGTAATGCCGATATCGTGGTGGCGATTGACGCCGGACACGGTGGTGAAGATCCAGGCTCCATTGGCCCGACCAAGAAGTACGAAAAGCATGTCACGTTGAGCGTGTCGAAAAAGCTTGCCGCACAAATTAACGCAATTCCAGGAATGAAGGCAGTACTCACTCGTCGCGGTGACTATTTCGTCAATCTTAACAAGCGTTCTAATATTGCGCGTAAGAATGGCGCACATCTTTTGGTGTCTGTTCACGCCGATGCGTTTAGAACGCCGCAGCCACGAGGCGGGTCTGTGTTCGTATTGAACACTCGCCGAGCAAATACTGAAATCGCCCGATGGGTAGAAAACCATGAACAGCAGTCAGAACTGCTGGGCGGTGCCGGAGAGGTACTGGCCAAAAACACCAATGACAGAAATGTAAGTCAGACGCTTCTTGATTTGCAGTTCAGTCACTCCCAAAAAGAAGGCTATAAGGTCGCGACCAAGATCTTAAAAGAAATGGGCAAGGTGGCGCACCTGCATAAGAAGGAGCCCGTCAATGCCAGTCTTGCGGTGTTAAAGTCGCCAGATATTCCGTCGGTATTGGTCGAGACCGGGTTTATTTCCAACCCCACTGAAGAGCGTTTGCTGACGACACGAAGCCATCAAGACAAGTTAGCGCGTGCGCTAGCAAAAGCGATTGTGCAATATTTTGAAGCCAATCCACCAGAAGGCACATTGTTTGCTAACCGTGGCCAGCAGCGCAAACATACTGTTAAACGTGGTGAATCTCTATCGGTTATTGCACAGAAATACGGCTCTTCGGTGTCAGCGATTAAGAGTGCCAACAGCCTTAAGAGTACGTCTTTGGCGGTAGGGCAAACTTTGCTTATCCCTGGAAGTAGCGCGCCGATTCAAGTGAGTTCGAAAGTGAACACCGTTGAAACGAAGACGCTGACTCATACGGTGGTCAAGGGTGATTACTTGGGTAAAGTTGCGAGTAAGTACAAAGTGTCGGTCGCTGACATTAAACGGGAGAACCGCTTAAAGTCAGATGTCCTTAAATTAGGTCAAAAGCTAAAAATTACCGTTAGCTTAAAAGATCTGCCTTTGCGTAAACATAAGGTTCAGCGTGGAGAGTACTTGGGCAAAATTGCTGCCCGATATGGTGTGAGTGTCAGCAGCATTCGTGATGCGAACAAGCTGCGTTCAGACTCTTTAGCTGTAGGTCAAGTATTGTTGATCCCCCACAAGTAATCGATGTTCCAACTTATTTATTCGGAGAAGCATTGTGACGATTAAGACCTTACCCGCAAGACTGGCGAACCAAATCGCGGCGGGTGAAGTCGTTGAGCGACCAGCGTCAGTCGTCAAAGAGCTGGTCGAAAACAGCTTAGACTCCGGCGCGACTCGTATCGATATTGATATCGAGAAAGGTGGCGCTAAGCTTATCCGAGTTCGAGATAATGGTAAGGGTATTCCTAAAGAGGAGTTGCAGTTGGCGTTGAGTCGGCATGCGACCTCGAAAATTCACACCCTTGATGATCTCGAAGCTATCATGAGTTTGGGCTTTCGAGGGGAAGCGCTAGCGAGTATTAGTTCGGTGGCAAGGCTGACTCTCACATCTCGTCCCGCGACTCAGCAGCAAGCTTGGAGTGCCTATGCTGAGGGGCGTGATATGGCGGTTAAGCTTAAGCCTGCTGCGCACCCAATTGGTACAACGCTCGAAGTGTTGGATCTATTTTTCAATACTCCTGCACGCCGTAAGTTCTTGAGAACCGAAAAAACCGAGTTTAATCATATTGATGAACTGCTTAAGCGAATTGCTTTGAGTCGGTTTGACGTCTCTATAAACCTCAAACATAACGGAAAACTTGTTCGCCAATACCGCGCAGCAAAAACCGAACCTCAATTAGAAAAGCGCATTGCGGCCGTCTGCGGTGCTGCGTTTGTTCGGCACATGCTGAAAATTGAACTGGAGCATAATGATCTCAAGCTGCACGGTTGGATCACGACCCCAGAAGGGGCGCGTGCCCAAAGCGATCTGCAATATTGCTATGTGAATGGCCGTATGATGAAGGATAAACTCATCAATCATGCGATTCGTCAAAGTTACGAAAGCAGTTTGGCGCCCGAGCAGTATGCCGCTTATCTGTTATTTATTGATATCGACCCGCATCAAGTGGATGTGAATGTGCACCCCGCCAAACATGAGGTGCGTTTTCATCAGGCAAGATTGGTGCATGATTTTATCTATCAGGCATTAAGTGATGCACTGGTGCAGGCGAAATCCATTGATGCGCCAATAGCATCAAACTCGGCGTTCAGTCATAGCGAACCTGTGGTGGAGTCAGAAGAGGTTCTGCATGCTCAGTGTGAAGAACCAGAGCAAAGCTCGATGCCATCAGCAAGCGTGCCTCAATCTTCAGTCGCGGACTCCCCTGTGTCCGAGTCGTTGATTCAAGCTGTTGAGAGCATTCCTGCTTATCCAGGCCGTGCGGATTACCAGCCACGCAGTGAACCTTCTCAGCGTGATCGCAGTGACAGCGCTCGAGAGGGTAGCCGTGACAATCGTGTTGAAGAACCTTATGTTCGAAATGAATGGAGTTCCAGTCGTGGCACATCCAAACCTCAGCCGCGCTCGCAAGATAAAGCGCCGAGTGCGGAAGAGGTCAGAGTCTATCAAGCGTTAATGCAAACGCCTGATGTGACGTTACCTGAAGAAGCGCCCATTCAAGAGCCCGAGTTAAAGCAAGATACGCCAACGCTCAATGTGGTCATTGAGCGCATAGGAAAAGCGGTGACGATGGCCGATGCAGCCTATGTACTAGTGAAAGCTGAGCCATGCTGTGCCTTGGTCTCCCTGCGCCGAGCTGAATTCTATAAGCTGTTTGCGCAGCTTGATCCGAAAGCCGAGCCGCTGAAGATGCAGCCACTATTGGTACCATTGTCACTCAAAGTCAACGCGGAGCAGCAGCAAGTCGCTGAGGCCCACCAAGCTCTATTGCTTAGCTTTGGCATTGACCTGACTGTTCGTCACAAACAGGCGCTAATGGTAATGGGGGTGCCAGCACCTTTACGACAGCAAAATTTGCAATTGTTAATTGATGAAATGCTGTCATACTTGGCGACCCTTGAGCAGCAAGACCTCAACCCAAGCCGTTTAAGCTTATGGTTAACGAAAAAAGTGCTGCAAGTGAAAAGTAGCTACACTTTATCTGAATCTGTTCAGTTACTCGGTAATCTTGAGCAGCTATACGACGGTAAGCTACCTTTGAGCGATCCTAAATTTGTCCGCCCTGTCGATTTTACGGCCACAATTGCAGCGTTTTCATCATGAGCCAACAATTACCCCTAGTTCTGTTTTTAATGGGTCCTACCGCTTCTGGTAAGACTGAGTTAGCGATTCGTCTTCGTCAGCAATATCCAGTTGAGATTATCAGCGTAGACTCTGCGCTTATCTATAAAGGCATGGATATTGGTACGGCTAAGCCTGATGCCGAAGAGCTCGCACTGGCACCGCACAGACTGATTGATATTCTCGATCCCGCGGAGTCGTACTCTGCGGCTGATTTCCGCCGCGATGCACTGAATGAAATCGCTAAAATCCACGCAGAAGGCAAGATCCCGCTGCTTGTGGGGGGCACCATGCTCTATTTCAAAGCTTTGCTTCAAGGTTTATCTCCACTGCCTGCCGCGAATCCTGAGATCCGAGCGCAAATTGAAAAAGAGTCACAGGAGAAGGGCTGGCAAGCACTTCATAATGAACTTAAGCAGATAGATCCTGTCTCAGCAGAGAGGATTCATCCAAATGATCCACAACGTTTGTCGCGTGCGCTAGAGGTGTATAGAATCTCTGGTAAGTCATTGACAGAATTGACTGAGACCAAGGGTGAACCACTGCCGTTTCGCGTTAAACAATTTGCGGTAGCGCCCAAAGATCGCGCTTTGTTACATAAACGGATTGAATTGCGCTTCGAGAAAATGATACAAGCAGGCTTTGAAGATGAAGTCAAAGCGTTATATGCTCGTGAAGATCTTCACCCAGATCTGCCGTCGATCCGTTGTGTCGGCTACAGACAGATGTGGGAGTACTTAGATGGCGAGAGCACGCTAGATGATGCGGTTTTCCGCGGCATCTGCGCGACTCGACAATTGGCCAAACGACAAATCACCTGGTTAAGGAGTTGGGATGATTTGGTTTGGCTTGATAGCGAACACATTGAGGATTCAATGAAAACTCTCACAGACGCCATAGCATCTGATGGTGTTAACTGTGTATAATGTGGGCGCTTTTGCGTAGAAATACCCAAAAAGGAACTGAGTTTTGTTTTCAAAGACAATTGTTGTTCTATGATTATAAAACTAAGGGGTATTTCATTGGTTTAGCTCAGATGCAAAGGCAGCACCAAATTGCAGTGCACCAATAGCTAAATAATTAAAACTACAATATTAATATAAGGAAAATAAAAATGGCTAAGGGGCAATCTCTTCAAGACCCATTCCTAAATGCACTACGTCGCGAGCGTATCCCAGTTTCTATCTACCTAGTGAATGGCATTAAGCTACAAGGTCAGATTGAATCGTTTGATCAGTTTGTGATCCTTCTAAAAAACACAGTAAACCAAATGGTTTATAAGCATGCGATTTCAACGGTTGTTCCTGCCCGTGCAGTTAGCCACCACAGTGGTGAGCGTCCTGGCAATGACCGTCAACAAGAGAAATCTGACGATTAATAATAAATCTCTTAAAAACAGATATTTAAATAGGAGTTGGTCGCTTGTTTGACCGTTATGAATCGGGTGAACAGGCTGTACTTGTTCATATCAACTTCACGCAAGAAGGTGAGTGGGAAGATCTCAGCGAATTTGAAATGCTGGTGTCATCTGCAGGTGTTAACGCGTTACAGACTGTAACGGGAAGCAGACAATCTCCTCACCCTAAGTACTACGTAGGGGAAGGAAAAGCCCAAGAAATCGCACAAACGGTGCAATTGACCGGTGCTGATATTGTGATTTTTAATCACGCCCTTTCCCCTGCCCAAGAGCGTAACCTTGAAAGTCTGTGTAAATGTCGAGTGTTGGATCGTACCGGTCTGATCCTCGACATTTTTGCCCAACGAGCCCGTACCCACGAAGGTAAGTTGCAAGTTGAGCTAGCACAGCTACGTCATATTTCGACAAGGCTGATCCGAGGTTGGACGCACCTTGAAAGGCAGAAAGGTGGTATTGGCCTGCGTGGTCCTGGCGAAACCCAGCTGGAGACTGACCGTCGATTGCTGCGTGATCGCATCAAAGCGATTTTGCGTCGCTTGGAGAAAGTTGCCAAGCAACGTGAGCAGGGCAGACGTGCAAGAAGTAGAGCCGAAATCCCAACGATTTCCCTGGTGGGCTACACCAATGCGGGCAAATCTACACTGTTTAACCGCATTACTGAAGCTGGGGTGTACGCAGCTGACCAGCTATTCGCAACCCTAGATCCCACACTAAGAAAGATTGAATTGGCGGACGTAGGTTCGGCAATTTTAGCGGACACGGTCGGATTTATCCGTCATCTTCCGCATGATCTTGTCGCTGCATTTAAGGCAACCTTGCAAGAAACGCAGGAAGCTGACATTTTGTTACATGTTGTCGATGCCAGTGATGAGCGTTTTCGTGAGAATATTCAAGCTGTTCATGACGTGCTAGAAGAAATTGACGCCCATGAGGTGCCAACTCTCGTCGTAATGAACAAGATAGATAATCTAGATGGCCAGCGTCCACGTATAGAACGTGACGACGAAGGTATTCCGAGAACCGTTTGGGTCTCTGCCATGGAAGGGCAAGGCATCGAACTGCTGTTCGACGCGCTCACAGAGCGTTTAGCAAGCCAAATGGTTCAGTATCAGCTACGAATTCCACCCATGCACCAAGGGCGTTTTCGCAGCACATTTTTCCAGATGAATTGTATTCAACGAGAAGAGTATGATTCTGAAGGTAACTTGTTGATTGATATTCGGATGCAACAAGTAGATTGGTCTAGACTTGAAAAAAGAGAAGGGGCAGTTTTGAGTGGCTTTATAGTTACTTAAAGGACTGCTACAGTATAACGTCATACTAAATGATGGAGCTTCCTAATGGCGTGGAATGAGCCTGGTAATAATAATGGAAATAACGGCCGCGATAAGGACCCTTGGGGGAACAACAATCGCGGAGACCGTAATCAAGGTGACCGAAATAGCGGTGGCCGTGATCAAGGACCGCCTGATTTAGATGAAGTCTTTAATAAGCTGAGTCAAAAAATCGGTGGTAAATTTGGCAAGCGTGGTGGCGGTGGCCCATCCATTGGCGGCGGCGGTAGTGCAATTGGCTTCGGCGTAATTGCGTTGATCGCAGTAGTCATTTGGTTCTTTTCCGGCTTCTACACCATTAGCGAAGGTGAGCGTGGCGTCGTGCTTCGCTTAGGCAAGTTTGACCGCATTGTTGATCCGGGTCTGAACTGGCGTCCTCGCTTTATTGATGAGTATGAACCGGTAAACGTTCAGGCGATTCGCTCTTTGCGCGCCTCTGGTACGATGTTGACTAAAGACGAGAACGTTGTTTCTGTCTCAATGGACGTTCAATACCGTGTCTCTGAACCATACAAATACCTATACGTGGTGACCAACGCAGATGACAGCTTGAGTCAAGCAACCGACTCTGCTCTTCGTGCTGTAATTGGTGACTCATTGATGGATAGCATTTTGACCAGTGGTCGTCAGCAAATCCGTCAAAGCACTCAAGAAACGCTAAACGAAATTATCGATAACTACGATATGGGTTTATTTATCGTTGACGTCAACTTCCAGTCGGCACGTCCGCCTGAGCAAGTTAAAGATGCATTCGATGATGCGATTGCGGCTCGTGAGGATGAAGAGCGTTTCATTCGTGAAGCAGAGGCGTACAAGAACGAAGTTATTCCGAAAGCGACAGGTCGCTCTGAGCGTTTGAAGAAAGAAGCTCAAGGTTATTCTGAGCGCATTACTAATGAAGCGCTTGGTCAAGTAGCTCAGTTCGAAAAACTGCTACCTGAATACCAAGCGGCACCAGAAGTAACGCGTAATCGTTTGTACCTAGATACGATGGAAGAAGTGTACTCTAGCACCTCGAAAGTGCTTATCGACTCTGAGTCGAGCGGTAATCTTCTATATCTTCCAATTGACAAGTTAGCTGGTCAAGAGGGTACGTCGAAGTCACGTAAACCGAAAGAAACCTCAGTTTATGAAGAGATCCAGTTGGATCCAGTGACTACCGACTCGTCTAATAGCAGCAACTCGCGCAATAACACGACTCGTCAAGGGAGATACTAATCATGCGTAAATTGATGATACCAGTATTAGTCGTTGCCTTAGCATTGATGCTGATGTCTTTGTTCGTTATCCCAGAAGGTGAGCGAGGAATCGTAATTCGATTCGGTCGTGTACTGAGTGATGACAACAATGTGTCTCGTATCTACGAGCCAGGCTTGCACTTCAAAATGCCACTGTTCGACCGTGTGAAGACGCTAGATGCGCGTATTCAGACTATGGACGGCCGTGGTGACCGTTTCGTAACGTCTGAGAAAAAAGACGTAATCATTAACACCTACGTTAAGTGGAAGATTGAAGATTTCCGTCAATACTACTTGGCAACAGGGGGCGGTAATGCGCTGACGGCAGAAGCGCTACTTGAACGTAAAGTGACTGACGTACTTCGCTCTGAAATTGGTGCGCGTGAAATCAAGCAAATCGTTTCAGGTCCACGTAACGTCGATGTACTACCAGACAGCGCTGATAGTGAAGAGGTGACTACTGAAGCTGCACGCCAAGCGCTAGAAATCGATGGTGAGCGTGACAAGATCATGGTCAACGTATTGAACGATACGCGTGAGAGTGCAATGACTGACTTGGGCGTTCGTGTTGTTGATTTCCGAATTAAGAAAATCAACCTACCGGATGAGATCAGTGAGTCGATTTATCGTCGTATGCGTGCTGAGCGTGAATCTGTAGCGCGTAGACACCGTTCTCAAGGTCGCGAGAAAGCAGAAGTTATCCGTGCACAAGCCGAGCTAGAAGTAGCGACGCTATTAGCGGAAGCGGACAAAACAGCTCGTGTTACACGAGGTGGTGCGGACGCAGAAGCGGCGGCTATTTACTCGGCGGCGTACAACAAAGATCCTGAATTCTTCAGTTTCTTGCGTTCGCTGAGTGCATACAAAACCTCTTTCTCAGATAAGAGTGACATCTTGGTTCTAGACCCGAACAGCGAGTTCTTCCGTTACATGAACGACATGAACGGCGCTACGGCTAAATAACCAATCACTAGTTGATACAATAGGGCTCCTGCGGGAGCCCTATCTTTTTGGAGAACAGAAAATGTCTGAGTCAATTTGGATTGCATTAGGTTTAGTGTTAGTAGTGGAGGGGTTGGGTCCATTACTTGCCCCTAAAGGCTGGAGAAGCATGGTATTGCAATTGGCACAACAGCCCGATGAGCAAATTCGCCGAGTGGGTGGATGTCTCGTCGTCGCCGGGGCTGTGATCACGATTATGCTGCTAAATTAGACACAAACGTTGACTTTTTATTAATCAGCATCAGCTACTTATCGCTGTATGACGGTTTTATGCTTAAAAAATGACTGCATAATTGTGATTTCGGTGCTAGAATCCTTTTTTAACTAGCAATCAGATTGGAAAGATGGGAAATAACGTAGTCGTTCTGGGCACCCAATGGGGTGACGAAGGTAAAGGTAAAATCGTAGACCTTTTAACTGAAGATGCAAAATACGTGGTTCGCTACCAAGGCGGTCACAATGCAGGCCACACTCTAGTCATTGACGGTGAAAAAACCGTTCTTCATTTGATTCCATCAGGTATTCTTCGCGACAACATCAAGTGCGTTATCGGTAACGGTGTTGTTCTTTCTCCTGAAGCTCTAATTAAAGAAATGAAGCCTCTAGAAGAGCGCGGCATTCCAGTACGTGAACGTCTTTTCGTTTCTGAAGCTTGTCCTCTAATTCTTCCTTACCACATCGCTATCGACCAAGCGCGTGAAATCGCTCGTGGCAAGAAAGCGATTGGTACAACCGGTCGTGGCATCGGTCCAGCGTACGAAGATAAAGTAGCGCGTCGCGGTCTACGCGTTGGTGACCTATTTGACAAAGAAGTCTTTGCAGAGAAGCTAAAAGAAGTAATGGAATTCCATAACTTCCAACTAGAGCACTTCTACAAAGCTGACACCGTTAGCTACGAAGAAGTACTAGAGCAATGCATGGGTTATGCAGATCTACTAACTTCAATGGTTATCGATGTAACTGACGAACTTGACGCAGCACGCAAGCGTGGCGACAAGATCATGTTTGAAGGCGCTCAAGGTACACTGCTTGATATCGACCACGGTACTTACCCGTACGTAACCTCTTCTAACACAACAGCAGGTGGTGTTGCAGCAGGTTCTGGTTTTGGTCCTCGTCACATTGGTTACATCCTTGGTATCACTAAGGCGTACTGTACTCGCGTAGGTTCAGGTCCATTCCCGACAGAACTTTACGACGGTGTAGACAAGCAAGACCCAATTGGTAAGCACCTAGGTACTGTTGGCCACGAGTTCGGCGCAACAACTGGTCGTCTACGTCGTACTGGTTGGTTCGATGCTGTGGCAATGCGCCGTGCAATCCAAATCAACTCAATCTCTGGTTTCTGTCTAACTAAGCTAGACGTACTAGACGGTCTGGAAGAGCTAAAAATCTGTACTGGTTACAAGATGAAAGACGGCTCTATCCTAGAAGTATCGCCAATGGCTGCTGAGTCATTTGAACAAGCGACACCTATTTACGAAACAATGCCAGGTTGGTCTGAGACTACATTTGGTGCAACGTCTATTGAGCAGCTTCCTCAAGCAGCACTAGACTACATCAAGCGCATTGAAGATCTAACGGGTGTACCAGTAGACATCATTTCTACCGGTCCTGACCGTAACGAGACAATCATTAAGGTTCACCCATTCGAATCTTAATCGGTCTCTAAAGACTCCAAGCCAGCGATACTTCGCTGGCTTTTTTTTGCCTGCAATTTACCCTCTCACTTTTCATACTGTGATCTTGTGCCAAGTATTTGACGGCTTTGTCTGTGAAGACAAGAAAAGTGGCAAAATATTGCCGTTTTTCCTAAAGCGTGGCGGACGGCTGCCGATAAAAATGAGACCATTGATGAGTTTTGTACAGTGGGCAGACGTTAAGTATGAGGAGCAGGAAAAAGTGATTAAGCGACACAAACTGGCAGCACTTGTTTGCATGGCGCTACTTGGCTCTGTGAAATCAGTACAGAGTAAGGAGCTAGGTGCCCCGATCCCGATCTACTCAGAAGACGAACTGATTGGTTTGATCGAAGAGAACCGCCATCTTGCTCGCGTCAAAGAGGACAATTGTCAGCTTGTTGAAGATATCATGGCGCGTGCCACGCGCATCAGTCTGCCTTCTTATGAATTCCTCTATGGTGACATGTTGGCTTGGGGAGTATGTGTCCCTCAAGATGTGGATCTTGGTCTCTACTACATGGAAAATGCCGCTCATCAAGGCCTACCTGTTGCGCTTGAGCAATTGGGTCGATACTACTCAAAAGGTACCTTCGTACAGCAAGATAAAGAGCGTGCGATCCCATATTTCCGTGAAGCGGCCTCTATGGGCAACATCGACGCCCGCATCCAATTAGCCGAGCTTCTGCTGCGAGATTACGGCAGTCCACTAGACTACGAAGACGCCTATCGTTGGCTGTACAATTCGGTCACACCAGATGGTCGCAAACACAAGCGTATTTCCATGTTAAGACGCGGCCTTGAGCAGCGTATGCCGGAAAATATTATTGCTCGTGCCAAGCGTCGCACGGCATTTTGGTAATCTGAGCCCATCATCTATCCGATGAATTAGATACAGAAAGCTAAAGCAATTCTGTAGCTTATCTGCTGCGTCAGTTATAATCGACCTATCCCTCCTAAAATATAGGTCTGACGATGTCGAAAAAGCCTAGCGATATAAAAGTAGACGACCCTTTTGCTGCAAGAGAGTCTGAGAACTACGAAAACCCCATCCCAAGCCGAGAGTTCATCTCTGACTTCCTAGAAAGCGTTAATGTCCCAATGAACAGAAACGATCTGTTTGAAGCCTTGGGTCTGTCTGGTGAAGAGCAGTATGAAGGCTTGCGTCGTCGACTGCGTGCGATGGAGCGTGACGGCCAGTTGGTGTTTACTCGACGTCAATGCTACGCCTTGCCAGACAAGCTCGAAATGATCAAAGGCTACGTCATTGGTCATAAAGATGGCCATGGCTGGGTTCGACCTGAAGGGAGCATGAATAAAGACAATGATGTGCTATTGCCACATCATCAAATGCGTACCTTGCTGCATGGTGACTTCGTATTGGTTCAGCCATCCGGTACCGATAAGCGAGGCCGCAAAGAAGGCCGATTAGTTCGCGTGCTTGAGGAACGTAAGACGCAGGTTGTTGGTCGTTTCTTCATGGAATACGGTTATGCCTATGTTGTGGCGGATGATTCCCGCATTAGCCAAGATATCCTGATCCCTAATGAGCACCGAGGCGGTGCACGTATGGGTAATGTGGTCGTGGTTGAAGTGACCGATCGCGGCAGTCGCTCCCGTGGCATGATGGGACAAGTGGTTGAAGTACTGGGTGAGAATATGGCGCCGGGTATGGAAACACAAATTGCTATTCGCACTCATCAAATTCCTCATGAGTGGCCTGAAGAAGTCGAAAAGCAAGTGAAGCAGTTCGGCGAGTTCGTGCCTGAAGAGGCTAAAGAAGGGCGTGTTGATCTACGTGAACTCCCGCTAGTCACTATCGATGGCGAAGACGCACGAGACTTTGATGATGCGGTTTACTGTGAACGCAAGAAAAGCGGTGGCTGGCGTTTGTGGGTAGCGATTGCAGATGTTAGCTACTATGTTCGTCCAAACACGCCACTCGACAAAGAAGCGATCGTACGTGGTAACTCAGTGTATTTCCCATCTCAGGTTGTGCCTATGCTTCCAGAGGTGCTGTCTAATGGTCTTTGTTCACTTAACCCACAAGTGGATCGCTTGTGTATGGTGTGTGAAATGACCATCTCTGAGACCGGTAAGCTGTCGGGCTATAAACACTACGAAGCGGTAATGAACTCTCACGCGCGCCTGACTTACAACAAGGTGAGCGACATTCTAGAAGGCAGCGAAGAGCTACGTGAGCGTTACAGCGCTGTGGTTCCTCATCTTCATGAGTTGCACAACATGTATCAAGTGCTCAAGCGTGCACGTGATAATCGTGGTGCGATTGAGTTTGAAACGGTTGAAACTAAGTTTATTTTCAATGCCGACCGTAAGATCGACCGCATCGAACCTGTGGTTCGCAATGATGCACACAAGATCATCGAAGAATGTATGATCCTGGCGAACATTGCTTCTGCTTCTTTGGTTGAGAAAGCTAAAGAGCCATCACTTTACCGAGTGCACGAAACTCCGGGTGAAGAGAGACTGCAAGGCTTTAGAGACTTCCTTGGTGAGCTAGGCCTAGATCTATCCGGCGGTCTTGAGCCGTCGCCGACCGATTATGCTGAGCTGATCAAAAAGATTGGTGAACGTCAGGATAAAGAGCTGATTCAAACTATGCTGCTGCGCTCTATGAAACAGGCAGTTTACAACGCAGATAACGCGGGGCACTTTGGCTTGGCGCTAAAACGCTACGCGCACTTTACCTCGCCAATTCGTCGTTATCCAGATTTGCTGCTGCACCGAGCAATCAAGTACCTCATTGCCAAACAAGAAGGTCGTAATACCGACCGCTGGACGCCAACCGGTGGTTACCACTACTCGTTTGACGATATGGATTACTACGGCGAGCAGTGTTCCATGACCGAGCGCCGCGCCGACGACGCAACTCGTGATGTGGCAGACTGGCTCAAGTGTGAGTACATGCAAGACCACGTAGGTGAAGAACTCGATGGCGTGATTGCCAATGTGACTGGCTTTGGCTTCTTTGTGCGTTTAACAGAACTGCACATCGATGGCCTAGTGCATATTTCGTCACTGGCGAACGACTACTATCAGTTTGACCCTATTGGTCAGAGACTTATCGGTGAAAGCTTTGGTGCGATTTACCGTTTAGGCGACGCCGTTAAAGTCAAAGTGCTGTCGGTTAACCTCGATGATAAGCAAATAGACTTTGAATTAGTCGAAACAAGTCGTAAGCTACGCGGCAAAGGAAAAACGGCGAAAAAACGCATGGCAGAAGCTGAGAAGAAAAAAGCCAAAGCCAAACAGCGTGTCGCAGAAGTCAGAGGCAAGCGCAGCCCGAAAGCCGCGAAGCCAATGGTCGAAGCCACCAAACGCCCAGATGGACAAGAAGAGGATGTACTTCCTCATAAACGTAAGAAGTCCAAAGCAACCAAATCTCGCAGCAATAAAGCGCGCCAAAACAAGGCTCGCGGCAAAGCGAAGAAGAAATAACGAATTCAGGATTATTCCATGAGTAATGAATTTATTTACGGTATCCACGCGATTAAAGCCGTTCTTGAAAAAGACCCAGTGCGCTTTGTGGAAGCCTATGTACTAAAAGGGCGTCAAGACGATCGCTTGATGCCGCTGCTGAACGAACTTAACCAAATTGGTGTGTCGATTCAGCAGATGAACCGCAAAACACTAGATGACAAAGCCAGCGGCGCTAACCACCAAGGCATCATCGCTAAGGTAAAACCGGCCAAGCAGCTTAATGAAAACGATCTTGATGATGTACTAGCGCAGCATGAACAGCCGCTACTGCTTATTCTTGATGGTGTTACCGATCCGCATAACCTTGGCGCTTGCTTGCGTAATGCAGATGCGGCGGGTGTGGCGGCGGTTATCGTACCTAAAGATCGCTCTGCACCAATGACTGCAACGGTAAGTAAGGTAGCGTGTGGAGCAGCAGAGACAGTGCCCCTTATCCGTGTGACCAACTTGGCGCGTACCATGCGTGCGCTGCAAGAGAAGGGCATCTGGATTGTAGGTACAGCAGGTGAAGCGACGCACGATATCTATCAAGCGAAGCTGTCTGGCTCTCTTGCGGTAGTCATGGGGGCAGAAGGTGACGGTATGCGTCGTCTAACGCGTGAAACCTGTGATGACCTAATCAAGATCCCAATGGCGGGTGCGGTATCGAGCCTGAATGTGTCAGTGGCATCGGGTATCTGCCTATTTGAAGCGGTTCGTCAACGCGCGCTTTAATTCGCATTCTAATAACGACAAAGCCCCAGCATAAGACTGCAATGTAGATCAGATAAGGATCGGTTGACCGATCCTTCTGATGAGAGACAATCGGAAACCTGTTTATAGGTTTCCGATTTTTTTATGTCTATTCAAAACTTCTTTGCCGACTTCCTCGAAGAAAACCCTGTCGATGTAGCTCAGCTCACCACATTCTCTGAACATATTCCTGATGAGTGGGTCGCTAAAGCAGCCTCTCTGTCTGATAAAGCGACAATCCGTCGACGCCGACTACCGAGTGATATGGTTTTGTGGTTAATTGTTGGTATGGCTTTTTTCCGTAATGAACCCATTGCCGAAGTCGCACGGAGAATGAACGTCTGTGCTGATGGCCTTGCTGATGAAGAACTGTTGGCAAAGAGCGCTTTAACCCAAGCAAGACAGCGCTTAGGTAAAGCAGCACCAGAATGGCTGTTTAAGCAATGCGGAAAAACATGGGGGCTTGAGCGATACCCTGATGATACTTGGCAAGGCCTACAGGTTTTTGCTGTAGATGGTGCTCTTTTTAGAACAGCTGACACACCCGAATTAAGAGAACATTTTGGCTCTGGTAATACGTCTAGCAACAGGCAAACACCTCATCCAGTATTGAGGGTTGTGACAATGATGAATGTTCGCTCTCATGTCATCGTTGATGCAGCGATAAGCCCGTATCGCCGAGGTGAAATCCCTCTAGCGATGCCCTTCATCAACGCTTTACCAGACAACTCTGTGACATTACTGGATAAAGGGTTTTATGGAGCAGATTTACTACTTTCTCTTCACAACAGTGGAATAAATAGACATTGGCTTCTCCCTGCAAAGAAAGGAGTCAAATATACCCTACTGGACGATAAAGAAAGCAGTGACATGCTAGTAGAGATGAAGACCTCTCCACAGGCTCGTAAGAAGAACCCTAATCTTCCTGAGAAATGGACAGTCAGGGCGGTCACTTACGAGGTCCAAGGTAAATCCAAGACGGTGTTTACCTCTCTTCCTAGAGACAAGTATGACGCTCAATCCGTGGCAGAGCTTTATCATGAAAGGTGGGAGATAGAATTAGGTTATCGTGATATCAAGAGTTCGATGCAACATAACGCTTTAGTGTTGAGAAGCAAAACAGTCGATCTCGTCTATCAAGAGCTATGGGGACTGCTACTTGGTTATAACTTGGTGAGACGAGAAGCTAGTCAAGCCGCAGTTGAACACGGGCGCTTACCTAATGAAATAAGTTTTAAGTATGCTTGCCAATTTATAGCCAGCCAGCTCAAAGTGATGAGTAAAGCGGTATCCTTAGGTAACACGCCGAAACGCTTAAAGAGCCTTCGAGGCGACCTATCCATCCTCTTTATAGACAAACGCCCTAAGCCAAATCGGCCTAGGGCGGTAAAAATATCAAAAACCCGATACCCTGTTAATCGCAACGCAGCTCCTCTTAAATGAACTACGTTGCAGCATAAGACTGGGGCTTTGTTTTATCTGTAACTCGCTAAGCGATTAAATCGCTCGATGCAGAGTGCCTTAATAGTGGGGAGGCGGTGTCTCTTCCGATGGATCCGCCAAGTTTGAGGTATCCATGTTTTTCACTTTGCCAACTACATATTTCATCTGATCTTGCATCTTGCTGATAAGCAGCTGTTGTTGAGTCAGCGCATCATTAAGCTCTTCGATGGTCTGCTCTTGGAATGCCATTTTGCACTCCATATCATTAATTCTCTCTTCGAGAGCTTGAATCTCTTTATTACTCATAATGTCACTCACTAATTTTCCAAGCTTGGATGACGCCAGCTGACGAGGCAGAAAGCACGCGCTGGTTGCTCTCAAAGGCGGCATCATACACTACTCCCCGTGGTGGGCGAACATCTTTTAGTAGTTCCACTTCGTAGCCTTCCAATCGCTTACCCGTTTCGGTGTTCCACACCATGAGTCGAGAGGAAGGGGAGCCGGTGACGAGTAGCTTACCATCATCAGAAAATCGTGCTGAAGAGAAAATAAGCTGACGGGTCCAGGTACTTAACTCACTGACTTTATCGCCGGTTTGTAAATCCCAAATGATGGCATCATTGCCGGTATCCGAAGTTAGGGCATAGCGGCCATCGCGCTGCAGCTCAACGGTACCGACTCGTTGTAAATGCTCAAACCTTTGCAAGATTTGTCCAGACTCGGTACTCCAAAAATAGCCATTATGATCATTTCCTCCTGAAAGGGCGTATTTCCCATTTGGGGATAAAGCAACAGAATTAACTTTTTCAACGTGAGCAAGGAACTCTAGCCGCCTTCCAGTGACTAAATCGATGAATATTGCTTTACCGTTGCTAAGGCCGATTAATACTTCGTCTCCGCTGTTACCTAGGGCAATATCTTGGATAAGCCCGTCAGCGACAGACCAAAGACCGGTTGATTGTGACCAAGCCAAATCCCAAATCGCAAAGTTGGTTTGGGTTGCGGTGATGGCGAAGCGGCCATTATCGCTAAAGCGGATAAGGGAAATGATGTTCTCGTCGGGATCTTGAATACCCAAGCGAGATAGGATTTTATTTTGCTCGAGATCCCAAAGCTGAAGGTGTTGCTGCTTGGAATAAAGCAAAGCAAATCGGGCGTCACGGCTAAGCGCTATGGCGGTTGTGCCCTCAAGAGCAAGTTCCCAGCGCTGCTCAGACTCGGTGGAGAATAAGCAGCCATTTAACAAGCCGATGACAATTAGCCACAGCCCAGAATGAGATATTATTCGCATCATTACTGTTATTCCACGTTGAGTATTGAGTTTAAGCTAGTATATTTATAGTTTGAGCTAGTAGAAAATAGTTACTAGATTTAGTTAGTTACACATGCTGATAAAACAGATCTTCAAAGCATGGCTAGCGATTAAGTCTACAAGAAGTCCATCATTGGAGAAATAAATGAAATCACTATTTAAAGTGTCGCTGCTTGCTGCGACAGTTATGTTGGCAGTCGGTTGTCAAAAAGAAGAAGAACCAAAAGTAGAGCCAGCAGCGCAAGAGCAAGTTCAAGCTGAGACAGGCAAAGCGGTTCACTTTAAAACAGAAGATGACAAAGCAGCTTACGCGATTGGTGTCTCTTTCGCGAACTACCTAAGCACAAGCATCGAGAAGCCAGCTGAGTTCGGTATCGAACTTAAAAAAGAGTTGGTACTAAAAGGTATCGAACAAGCGTTTGCGGGTAATGCAGAGCTAAGCGAAGAAGAGATCCGTGCGGCGCTTGAGGGTCTAGACAAGCGCGTTGCTGAAACCATGCAAAAGCAAGCGGCTGAAAAAGCGGCGGCAGCTATGAAGGCGGGTGAAGAGTTCCGTACAGAGTTTGCTAAGCAAGAAGGTGTCACTGCAACAGAATCTGGTCTTCTTTACCAAGTTGAGACTGAAGGTACTGGCGCACAACCAAAAGACACTGACACTGTTCAAGTTCACTACAAGGGTACGTTAATCGACGGTACTCAGTTCGACAGCTCTTACGATCGTGGTGAACCAGCGACGTTCCCACTGAATCGTGTTATTCCAGGTTGGACTGAAGGTGTTCAGCTAATGAAAGTGGGTTCTAAGTACAAGTTTGTGATCCCGCCAGAGCTAGCATACGGTGAGCAAGACACTCCAACCATTCCAGCAAACTCAACATTGGTATTCGAAGTTGAGCTACTGAAAATTGAAGGTGATGACACTCAAGCCACTCAGTAATGCTTGATTAGTCACGAAAAAAGCTCACTTCGGTGAGCTTTTTTTATGGTGATAGGAGTTTGGGATGACAAAATAACGCCCTTTTTTTGCCCTAAATCACTAGTTCGTGACATACATAGGGTAGCCCTCAAATTTTCTGATAAACTTACGTTAATTTTTTTAAAGTATTTTTTCTCTTTAGGGTCCAATGACTGTGACTGAAATTACCAACCCAGATGAGCTGCTCGAAATGGAGTCCGTCGATGTGGCGCCATTCAGTGAGCACGATAAAATCATCTTACAATCCTATGAAGCGGTAGTAGATGGGCTTGCGAGCTTGATCGGACCGTTTTGTGAAATCGTATTGCACTCACTAGAGTCGCTAAACACCTCGGCAGTGAAAATTGCTAACGGTGAAAACACCGGCCGTCAGGTAGGCTCACCTATCACGGATTTAGCGCTGAAAATGTTGAAAGACATCGAAGGCTCTGAGCGTAACTTCTCTCGCTCTTACTTTACCCGTGCCAAAGGTGGCGTGTTGATGAAGTCGATCACTATTGCTATTCGCAATGGTGACAATCGCGTGATTGGTCTGCTGTGTATCAACGTGAACCTTGATGCACCGTTCTCTCAGATCTTACAATCTTTCATGCCTACGCAAGAGGCAAAAGATGCCGCTTCATCGGTTAACTTTGCAAGTGATGTGGAAGAGCTAGTCGACCAAACCGTTGAGCGTACAATCGAAGACATCAATGCCGACAAGTCTGTGTCGAACAACACCAAGAACCGTCAGATTGTGATGGAGCTTTACGACAAAGGTATCTTTGATATCAAAGACGCGATCAACCGCGTAGCCGATAGACTGAATATCTCTAAGCATACGGTCTACCTCTATATTCGCCAGCGTAAGACTGAGGACGAGTAATTGTCTGCACTGACCTATAGCCTAGTCGTCAACGGCTCAGTATATGGTAGCCAGTCCGCGCGCAATGCATACCAGTTTGCCAATGCGCTGATAGCAAAAGGACACAAACTGGTCAGCGTGTTCTTCTATCAAGACGGCGTCCACAACGCCTCTCGTTTGACCGTGCCAGCCAACGATGAATTTGATCTGGTTGCTGCATGGCAATCTCTTGCGGTTGAGCATAGTGTTCGTCTTGAAACGTGTGTCGCGGCTTCTTTGCGCCGTGGCGTATTGGGAAGCGATGAGGCATCGCAACATCAGCGCGATGCTGACAACCTTGGTGCAGGCTTTGAGCAAGCCGGTCTGGGTAGCCTAGCGAGCGCGATGCTTACACAAGATAGGGTGGTGCAGTTTTGACAACGTTAGCCTTTGTATTTAACTCACTACCGCATGCGAGTGCAGCAGGTCGAGAAGGACTCGATGCGCTGCTTGCCACGTCAGCGTTCACTGAGGACATCAAAGTGTTCTTTGTCGGCGATGGTGTAAATCAGCTGCGCAAAGGGCAACAGACTCAGTCGATTCTATCGAGAGACTACATCAGTGCATTCAAACTGATGGACCTTTACGACATAGAGCAAGTGTTTATCTGTGAGCAAAGCCTGCAGCGTTATCACTTAACGGAAGAAGAGCTGCTCATCTCTGCTCAAACTCTTCCAGCGGCGGCTATTGCCGATGAACTCAACCAGTGTCATAAAGTATTAACCTTCTAGGATTACCATGCTGCACATTATTAAAAGCGAAGTAGGCTTCCAACAGGCCAAGGCATACCTAAAAAAAGGGGATGACGTCCTTTTTGTCGAGAGTGCGTGTTACCTGGCAATGAGTGTTGATACGACTCAAGAGTGGCAGTGCTACTTTCTAGAACAAGATATGGACGCGCGTGGCTTAGTGAAAGAGGGTAAGGAGTCTTTGCAAGTGACCGATTTTAAAGGCTTTGTAGAGCTAACTGAACATCACATCGCCAGCACAACTTGGGACTAATCCTCTTTCTTATGTCTTAGTCATCGATACTGAGATACGCATATTCCAAAAAAGATCTGTATATTTCTTGACACACCTCTCACTGCTGCATAGAATTTTGCGTCCCTAATTGCCATTGGTGATTGGGGCTAGATTTTTCACAAAGCTTACTTTCAAGTAAATCAGGAGCTAGTTAATGGCAACTATTAACCAGTTGGTACGTAAGCCTCGTGCAAAGCAAGTTGTTAAAAGCAACGTGCCTGCACTAGAAGCGTGCCCACAAAAACGTGGTGTATGTACTCGTGTTTACACTACTACACCAAAAAAACCTAACTCAGCACTTCGTAAAGTATGTCGTGTTCGTCTAACGAACGGCTTCGAAGTAACTTCGTACATCGGTGGTGAAGGTCACAACCTTCAAGAGCACAGTGTTGTTCTAATCCGTGGCGGTCGTGTTAAAGACCTTCCGGGTGTACGTTACCACACTGTTCGCGGCGCACTTGACTGTGCTGGCGTAAATGACCGTAAACAAGGTCGTTCTAAGTACGGTGTGAAGCGTCCTAAGTCTTAATGCCCTTCTTTTTATAAAGAGAAGCGTTAAGTAAGGCCAAACACTAAAATTAAAATTTTAATTTTTGAAGAAACTGTAAAGTTTTGGATAACCTGAAGAATAAGACAACGGAGAAATTCCATGCCACGTCGTCGCGTAATTGGTCAGCGTAAGATCCTTCCAGATCCAAAGTTCAAATCTGAGCTGCTGGCAAAATTTGTAAACATCGTAATGGTTGACGGTAAGAAATCAACTGCTGAAAAAATCGTTTACGGTGCACTAGAAACTATGGCTGAGAAGTCTGGCAAAGACCACTTAGCTGTATTTGAAGAAGCTCTTGAAAATGTTCGCCCAGCGGTAGAGGTTAAATCTCGCCGTGTAGGTGGTTCAACTTACCAAGTACCTGTAGAAGTTCGTCCGGTTCGCCGTAACGCACTTGCTATGCGTTGGTTGGTTGAAGCTGCGCGTAAGCGTGGTGAAAAATCTATGGCTCAACGCCTAGCTGCTGAAATGCTAGACGCGTCTGAGAACAAAGGTACTGCGGTTAAGAAACGTGAAGACGTTCACCGCATGGCTGACGCTAACAAAGCGTTTGCTCATTACCGCTGGTAATACCTTTTCAGTGCTGCGAGGTTCTCTCGCAGCACTTTTCTATACTCTAAGGTTAACCTTAGTAAGAGGATACAATCGTGGCTCGTAAAACTCCTATTGAGCGCTATCGTAATATCGGTATCGTTGCTCACGTAGATGCAGGTAAAACAACCACAAGTGAGCGTATTCTGTTCTACACTGGCCTTTCTCACAAAATCGGCGAAGTTCACGATGGTGCTGCAACCATGGACTGGATGGAGCAGGAGCAAGAGCGTGGTATCACTATCACATCTGCTGCGACTACTACCTTCTGGCGTGGTATGGAAGCACAATTCCAAGATCATCGCGTAAACATCATTGATACCCCTGGACACGTTGACTTTACTATCGAAGTAGAGCGTTCTTTGCGTGTGCTTGATGGTGCAGTGGTTGTATTCTGTGGCTCATCAGGTGTTGAACCTCAGTCTGAAACTGTATGGCGTCAAGCTGATAAATATCACGTTCCACGTATGGTATTTGTGAACAAGATGGACCGTGCAGGCGCAGACTTCCTACGCGTTGTGGACCAAATTAAAAATCGTCTTGGTGCGAACCCAGTTCCAATCCAATTGAACATTGGTGCAGAAGATGAGTTCAAAGGTGTCATCGACCTTATCAAGATGAAAGCAATCAACTGGAACGATGCCGATCAAGGCATGACCTTCACATACGAAGAGATTCCAGCAGAACTGCAAGATGAAGCTGAAGAGTGGCGCAACAACATGGTTGAAGCCGCTGCGGAAGCAAGCGAAGAGTTGATGGATAAATACCTTGAAGAAGGCGAACTAACGGAAGCTGAAATCAAGGCGGGTCTGCGTACTCGTACACTAAATAACGAAATTGTACTCGCAACATGTGGTAGTGCATTTAAGAACAAAGGTGTGCAAGCGGTACTAGACGCGGTTATCGAATATCTTCCTTCTCCAGTAGACGTACCTGCGATTAAAGGTATCGACGACGATGAGAACGAAGTAGAGCGTCATGCTGACGACAACGAACCGTTCGCTGCACTTGCATTTAAGATTGCAACCGACCCGTTTGTAGGCACCCTTGCGTTTATGCGCGTTTACTCAGGTGTCGTAAACTCGGGTGATGCCGTTTATAACTCAGTGAAGCAAAAGCGTGAACGCTTTGGCCGTATCGTTCAGATGCACTCGAACAAGCGCGAAGAAGTAAAAGAAGTTCGTGCGGGTGACATCGCAGCAGCGATTGGTCTGAAAGACGTAACGACAGGTGATACCCTGTGTGACCAGAACCACAAAGTGATTCTAGAACGCATGGAATTCCCTGAACCAGTTATTCAGATCGCGGTAGAGCCTCGCTCTCAAGCTGACCAAGAGAAAATGGGTATTGCGCTAGGTAAACTAGCTGCAGAAGACCCGTCGTTCCGTGTGGAAACCGATGACGAAACTGGCCAAACGCTAATTTCAGGTATGGGTGAGCTTCACCTAGACATCATCGTTGACCGTATGAAGCGTGAATTCAGTGTTGATTGTAACGTGGGTAAACCTCAGGTTGCTTACCGCGAAACGATTCGCGGCAGCACAGAAGTTGAAGGCAAATTTGTTCGCCAATCAGGTGGTCGTGGTCAATATGGTCACGTATGGCTTAAGCTTGAGCCATCTGAAGCGGGTGAAGGGTTTGTGTTCGTTGACGAGATCGTGGGTGGTGTGGTTCCTAAGGAATACATCAGCTCGGTATCGAAAGGTATCGAAGAGCAGATGAACAACGGTGTGCTTGCTGGCTATCCTGTACTGGATGTCAAAGCAACACTGTATGACGGCTCTTACCATGATGTCGACTCTAGCGAGATGGCGTTTAAGATCGCCGGCTCGATGGCCTTCAGAAAAGGTGCGCTTGAAGCACAACCTGTTCTGCTTGAGCCAATGATGAAAGTTGAAGTAACGACTCCAGAAGATTGGATGGGTGATGTTGTTGGTGACCTTAACCGTCGCCGCGGCATGATCGAAGGTATGGATGACGGCCACGCAGGCCTTAAGATCATCCGTGCACAAGTACCGCTCTCTGAGATGTTTGGTTACGCAACTGACTTGCGTAGTGCGACCCAAGGTCGTGCGTCATACTCGATGGAATTTAGCGAATACGCTGAGACTCCAAAGAATGTGGCTGATGCGATTATTGCACAGCGCAGCTAATCAGCTATTGTTTAGTAATGAATCTGTTGCGTTGAGTAAAATTGACGCATAAAATAGCAAATTCTGGCGCGCCCCGACAAAATTCGTTCTCGGGGCGAATCATAACTAGGAAGGAACACGATCGTGTCTAAAGAAAAATTTGAACGTACTAAACCGCACGTTAACGTTGGTACTATCGGCCACGTTGACCACGGTAAAACAACTCTAACTGCTGCAATCTGTACTACTCTAGCTAAAGTGTACGGCGGTGAAGCGAAAGACTTCGCATCTATCGATAACGCTCCAGAAGAGCGTGAGCGCGGTATCACAATCGCAACTTCTCACGTTGAGTACGACACTCCAACTCGTCACTACGCACACGTAGACTGTCCAGGACACGCGGATTATGTTAAGAACATGATCACTGGTGCTGCACAGATGGACGGTGGTATCCTAGTTGTTGCTGCAACTGACGGCCCAATGCCTCAGACTCGTGAGCACATCCTACTAGGCCGTCAGGTTGGTATCCCATACATCATCGTATTCATGAACAAATGTGACATGGTTGACGATGAAGAGCTTCTAGAGCTAGTAGAAATGGAAGTTCGTGAACTTCTATCTGAGTACGAATTCCCAGGTGATGACCTACCAGTTATCCAAGGTTCTGCACTAGGCGCTCTAAACGGCGAGAAGCAGTGGGAAGACAAAATCGTTGAGCTTGCTGAAGCACTAGACTCTTACATCCCAGAGCCAGAGCGTGCAGTAGACCAACCGTTCCTACTACCAATCGAAGACGTATTCTCGATCCAAGGTCGTGGTACTGTTGTAACTGGTCGTATCGAGCGTGGTATCCTACGCGTAGGTGACGAAGTAGAAATCGTTGGTATCAAAGATACTACAACTACTACTTGTACTGGTGTTGAGATGTTCCGTAAGCTTCTTGACGAAGGTCGTGCTGGTGAGAACGTTGGTGCACTTCTACGTGGTACTAAGCGTGACGAAGTTGAACGTGGTCAAGTTCTTGCAGCTCCTGGCTCAATCAACCCACACACTAAGTTCGAGTCTGAAGTATACGTACTTTCTAAAGACGAAGGCGGCCGTCATACTCCGTTCTTCAAAGGCTACCGTCCACAGTTCTACTTCCGTACAACTGACGTAACTGGTGACATCTCTCTACCTGAAGGCGTAGAAATGGTAATGCCAGGCGACAACATCCAAATGAAAGTTGAGCTAATCGCTCCAATCGCAATGGATGAAGGTCTACGTTTCGCTATCCGTGAAGGTGGCCGTACAGTAGGTGCTGGTGTTGTTGCTAAGATCTTCGACTAATATTTAGTTGATAATCGCAATAAACGCGAAAAGAGGAGCTTAGGCTCCTCTTTTTTTATATGAAAAATAAATTTAATGTCGCTTCAGGGACTTACCTTAGTTAGGTCAATTTAGAGATAAATAGCACTGGTAACGCTAACAATTCTCGTTTATATTCTTCTGCGTGAATTGTGAAAGGTTGTATTATGTTTGTTTGTTTATGCCATGGCATCTCTGATAAAAAATTGCGTAAGCTCGCTATCGAAGAAGGCATCACCGATATGCGTACCATCAGAAAGTGCACGTCACTTGGCTCTCAATGTGGCAAGTGCGTTAAACAAGCAAAAGAAATCTTAAGCGAAACACAGGCGATGCAGTTTGCAAAAGTAAGCTAACCCTAAACCTTCGCTAGGTGACTTTGACACCTCCCCAATTGGTTCTACAGTTAATACTGAGCCAAAGAGGAGGGCTTTGTCATGAAAGGCGATCCAATCATCATTCAACATCTCAACAAAATTCTGGGTAACGAACTGGTTGCCATCAATCAATATTTCCTACACGCAAGAATGTACAAAGACTGGGGCTTAAAGCACCTAGCTGATAAGGAATACCACGAATCTATCGATGAAATGAAACACGCTGATCATTTGATTGAGCGGATTCTATTCCTTGAGGGCATCCCGAATTTGCAAGATTTAGGTAAGCTCATGGTGGGTGAAGACACCAAAGAGATGCTAGAGTGCGATTTGAAATTGGAAATGATGGCAATACCTGATCTTAAAGATGCGATCGCTTACGCGGAAGACAGTCGTGACTTCGTCTCCCGAGATCTGTTCCAAGATATTCTTGAAGATGAAGAAGAGCATGTTGATTGGCTCGAAACCCAGCTTGGACTCATCGAGAAAGTGGGGATAGAAAACTATCTTCAAGCCCAGTTTGTCGACGAAGAGTAGGGCACCATAATCGAGGGTCTAGTTACCCTTAACTAGACCCTAAAAGTAAATTCGTATATTTTTCCCCCACCTATTGCATCCCGTTTTGTGATCTGTATAATACCGCCCACTGACTTAGTTCAGTTGTGAACCAATGAGCAAAGAGGAGTAAGTAATTTGCCTCGGCAAAATACTTAGTAACGTAGACTCAGCTTATGTTCGCAGTTAATACAATTAACCCGCTATCTTTGATAGTAGGCTAATCGAAAATTAGCTGACAATGCGCTCAATTAGAGTGCTACGGTTTCACATAAATCAATCGGCATTCTCTCGCCTTCGCGAGTATGAGTGGCGATATTGTTTGTGTAATAATTAATTATTGGAGCTCTGTCTCATGCAGAACCAACGTATTCGTATCCGCCTAAAGGCTTTCGATTATAAACTAATCGACCAGTCGACTGCGGAAATCGTTGAAACAGCTAAGCGTACCGGCGCACAGGTTCGTGGTCCAATTCCACTACCTACTCGTAAAGAGCGTTTCACTGTTCTTATCTCTCCACACGTCAACAAAGATGCACGTGACCAGTACGAAATCCGTACTCACAAGCGTTTGATCGACATCGTTGAGCCAACAGACAAAACTGTTGACGCTCTAATGCGTCTTGATCTTGCTGCTGGCGTTGATGTTCAAATCAGCCTAGGTTAAGGGAGATTAGAAGAATGATTGGTCTAGTCGGACGTAAAGTGGGTATGACCCGCATTTTTACCGAAGAAGGCGTTTCTATCCCTGTAACAGTTGTTGAGGTTGAAGCGAACCGTGTAACTCAAGTACGTACACTTGATACTGACGGTTATGCAGCAATCCAGGTAACTGCAGGTGCTAAGAAAGCTAGCCGTGTTTCTAAGCCAGAAGCTGGCCACTTTGCGAAAGCAGGTGTTGAAGCAGGTCGCGGTCTTTGGGAATTCCGTTTGGAAAACGGCGAAGAGTTCGAAGTTGGCGCTGAGCTAAACGTAGAACTATTCAACGACGTTAAAAAAGTAGACGTTACTGGTACTTCTAAAGGTAAAGGTTTCCAAGGCGCAGTTAAGCGTTGGAACTTCTCTACTCAAGATGCTACTCACGGTAACTCTTTGTCTCACCGTGCTCCGGGTTCAATTGGTCAGTGCCAAACTCCAGGTCGCGTATTTAAAGGCAAAAAAATGGCAGGTCACATGGGTGCTGAGCGTGTAACGACTCAAAACCTAGAGATCGTACGTGTTGACGCTGAGCGCAATCTGCTTCTTATCAAAGGTGCAGTACCAGGCTCAACAGGCGGCAACGTGATCGTTAAACCAGCTATTAAAGCTTAACGTCTAGGAGTAAGTAATGGAATTGATGGTTAAAGGTGCTGATGCACTAACTGTTTCCGAGACTACTTTCGGACGTGACTTCAACGAAGCTCTAGTACACCAAGTAGTTGTTGCTTATGCAGCAGGTGCTCGTCAAGGTACTCGCGCTCAAAAGACTCGTTCTGAAGTATCTGGCGGTGGCGCTAAGCCATGGCGTCAAAAAGGTACTGGCCGTGCACGTGCTGGTACAATTCGTAGCCCAATCTGGCGTACAGGTGGTGTTACTTTTGCTGCGAAACCACAAGATCACAGCCAAAAAGTTAACAAGAAAATGTACCGCGGTGCTATGAAGAGCATTCTTTCTGAGCTAGTTCGTCAAGAGCGTCTAATCGTTGTTGATAACTTCTCTGTAGAAGCTCCAAAAACGAAAGAGCTTGTAGCTAAGCTTAAAGAGCTTGAGCTAACAGATGCGCTAATCGTGACTAGCGAAGTAGATGAGAATCTATTCCTAGCTGCTCGTAACCTATACAAAGTTGACGCACGTGACGTAGCTGGTATTGACCCAGTTTCTCTAATCGCGTTCGACAAAGTTGTTATTACTGCTGCTGCAGTTAAACAAGTTGAGGAGATGCTAGCATGATCACTGAAGAGCGTATCCTAAAAGTTCTACGTGCTCCGCACATCTCTGAAAAAGCAACTATGGCAGCTGAGAAAGCGAACACTATCGTTTTCAAAGTAGCTAAAGATGCAACTAAGAAAGAGATCAAAGCAGCTGTAGAAAAGCTATTTGAAGTTGAAGTTAAGTCTGTAAATACTCTTGTTCTTAAGGGTAAGACTAAACGTCAAGGTCTACGTCAAGGTCGCCGCAGCGACGTTAAGAAGGCGTATGTGACTCTGGCGGAAGGTCAAGATCTTGACTTCGTTGGCGGTGCGGAATAACAGGAGAGTTAAACAATGGCTATTGTTAAATGTAAGCCGACTTCCCCTGGTCGTCGTCACGTAGTTAAAGTTGTTAACGCTGACCTTCACAAAGGTAAGCCTTACGCTCCACTTCTAGAGAAAAACTCTAAGAACGGTGGTCGTAACAACAACGGTCGTATCACAGTACGTCACATTGGTGGTGGTCACAAACATCACTACCGTTTGGTTGACTTCAAACGTACTAAAGATGGCATCCCAGCGAAAGTTGAGCGCCTAGAATACGATCCAAACCGTAGCGCAAACATCGCTCTAGTTCTGTACGCAGACGGTGAGCGCCGCTACATCATTGCACCAAAAGGCATCCAAGCGGGTGACTCTATCCAGTCTGGTGTTGATGCGCCTATCAAAGCAGGTAACACTCTGCCGATGCGCAACATCCCAGTAGGTTCTACAGTACACTGTGTTGAACTTAAGCCTGGTAAAGGTGCACAAATTGCTCGTTCTGCAGGTGCATACGCACAAATCATCGCTCGCGATGGTGCATATGTAACTCTACGCCTACGTTCTGGCGAAATGCGCAAAGTACTATCAGAAGGCCGTGCAACAATCGGTGAAGTTGGTAATGCTGAGCACATGCTACGTGAACTAGGTAAAGCTGGTGCTAGCCGCTGGCGCGGTGTTCGTCCAACCGTTCGCGGTGTGGTAATGAACCCGGTAGACCACCCACACGGTGGTGGTGAAGGCCGTACTTCTGGTGGTCGTCACCCAGTATCTCCTTGGGGTCAGCCAACTAAAGGCTTTAAGACTCGTAAGAACAAGCGCACTGACAAGTACATCGTACGTCGTCGTAACAAGTAATCTATAAAGAGGAATCGCCATGCCACGTTCTCTCAAGAAAGGTCCTTTTATTGACCTACACTTGCTGAAGAAGGTAGAGAAAGCGGTGGAAAGCGGAGACAAAAAGCCTGTTAAGACTTGGTCCCGTCGTTCAATGATCATCCCATCAATGATTGGTTTGACCATCGCTGTCCATAATGGTCGTCAGCACGTACCAGTTTTCGTTACCGAAGAAATGATCGGTCACAAACTGGGTGAATTTGCACCAACTCGCACTTACCGCGGCCACGCTGCGGATAAGAAAGCTAAGAAGAAATAAGGAGTAGATGATGGAAGCTATCGCTAAACATAACTTTGCTCGTATTTCTCCTCAGAAAGCTCGCTTAGTTGCAGACCAAATCCGCGGTAAAAGCGTGGATCAAGCTCTTGAACTACTAACTTTCAGCAACAAAAAAGCTGCTGAACTAGTTAAGAAAGTTCTTGAATCAGCAATCGCGAATGCGGAACACAACGAAGGTGCAGATATCGACGATCTTTCAGTCGCAAAAATCTTCGTAGATGAAGGCCCTATCATGAAGCGTATTATGCCTCGTGCTAAAGGCCGTGCCGACCGTATCTTGAAGCGTTCTTGCCACATCACTGTTGTTGTTGCAGACGCTTAAGACTAGGAGATAAGCAATGGGTCAGAAAGTACATCCTAATGGTATTCGTCTTGGCATCGTTAAGCCTTGGAATGCTACATGGTTTGCTAACACCAAAGATTTCGCTGACAACCTAGACGGCGACTTCAAGGTACGTCAGTTCCTTACTAAGGAACTAGCAAAAGCGTCTCTTTCACGTATCGTTATCGAGCGTCCAGCTAAGAGCATCCGTGTGACTATTCACACTGCTCGTCCTGGCGTTGTTATCGGTAAGAAAGGCGAAGACGTTGAGAAGCTACGCGCAGCTGTAGCTAAAATCGCAGGTGTACCAGCGCAAATTAACATCGCTGAAGTACGTAAGCCTGAGCTAGACGGCCAACTTGTGGCTGATAGCATCGCGTCTCAACTTGAGCGTCGTGTTATGTTCCGTCGTGCTATGAAGCGTGCGGTACAAAATGCTATGCGTCTTGGCGCTAAAGGTATCAAAGTGGAAGTAAGTGGTCGTCTAGGCGGCGCTGAAATCGCACGTTCTGAGTGGTACCGTGAAGGCCGTGTGCCTCTACACACTCTACGTGCTGACATTGATTACGCAACTTCTTCGGCTCACACTCAATACGGTGTGATCGGCATTAAAGTTTGGATCTTCAAAGGTGAGATTCTAGGCGGTATGCCAGCAGCTAACGCTGTAGAGCCAAAAGGCGACAAGCCTAAGAAGCAGCGCAAAGGCCGTAAGTAAGGAGTCGACAGATGCTACAACCTAAACGTACTAAGTTCCGTAAGGTTCAGACTGGTCGCAACCGTGGTCTAGCTAAAGGTACAGACGTAAGCTTCGGCACATTCGGTCTTAAGGCTGTTGGTCGTGGTCGTCTTACTGCTCGTCAGATCGAAGCGGCTCGTCGTGCAATGACGCGTCACGTTAAGCGTCAAGGTAAAATCTGGATTCGTGTATTCCCAGACAAGCCTATCACAGAAAAACCACTAGAAGTTCGTCAAGGTAAGGGTAAAGGTAACGTTGAGTACTGGGTAGCCCAAATCCAACCTGGTAAGGTTATGTACGAAATGGACGGTGTACCTGAAGAGTTGGCACGTGAAGCGTTCCGCCTAGCGGCTCGCAAACTGCCGTTCAAAACTACATTTGTAACTAAGCAGGTGATGTGATGAAAGCACAAGATCTACGCGAAAAAAACGTTGAAGAGCTTAACGCTGAGCTTTTGAATTTGCTACGTGAACAGTTCAACTTGCGCATGCAAGCTGCAACTGGTCAGCTTCAGCAAACTCATACTCTAAAAGCTGTACGCCGTGATATCGCACGTGTGAAAACTGTTTTGACTGAGAAGGCAGGCGCATAATGAGCGAACAAATCCGTACTCAACTAGGTCGTGTAATTAGCAACAAAGGCGACAAGTCTATTGTTGTTGCAATCGAACGCATGGTTAAACACCCAATTTACGGTAAATTCGTAAAGCGTACGACTAAACTACACGCACATGACGAAAACAACGAGTGTGGCATTGGCGACACTGTTGAAGTTCGTGAGTGCCGTCCACTGTCTAAGACTAAGTCTTGGACTTTGGTAAGCATCGTAGAAAAAGCGAAAATTTAATCGTTTTTCTCTAGCGAAATCAAGCGGCTCCAAATTATTTTTGGGGCCGCTTATTTTTTGTCTACCCAATCACAAAAAAGGGTGGTACAATTCGCGTCCCTTTAAAGAGGCAGCCCGACCCGAGAGGGTCTAGTTTTTAATATTTAGCGGAGCACTAACAATGATCCAAATGCAAAGTACACTTGACGCAGCAGATAACTCTGGCGCGCGCAAGGTAATGTGTATTAAGGTTCTGGGTGGCTCACACCGTCGTTACGCACACATCGGCGACATCATCAAAGTTACTGTGAAAGAAGCAATTCCTCGCGGTAAAGTTAAAAAAGGTGATGTTCTGAAGGCGGTAGTAGTTCGCACCCGTAAAGGCGTACGTCGTCCAGACGGTTCTGTCATTCGCTTCGACCGTAATGCTTGTGTATTGTTGAACGACACTACTGAGCAACCAGTCGGCACACGTATCTTTGGTCCAGTGACTCGTGAACTTCGTAACGCGAAATTCATGAAAATTGTTTCACTAGCACCTGAAGTACTGTAAGGAGCTATAAAATGGCAGCTAAAATCCGTCGTAATGACGAAGTAATCGTTCTTGCTGGTAAAGATAAAGGCAAGAAAGGTAAAGTAACTAAGGTTCTAGCAACTGGTAAAGTTATCGTTGAAGGTATCAACCTTGTTAAGAAGCACCAAAAGCCTCAACCGGCTCTAGGTCAACAAGGTGGCATCGTTGAGCAAGAAGCAGCAATTGACGCTTCTAACGTTGCAATCTTTAACGCGGCTACTGGTAAAGCTGACCGCATCGGTTTCCGTATCGAAGATGGCAAGAAAGTTCGTTTCTTCAAGTCTAACGGCGAAACTGTTTCTAACTAATAGAAAGTAATTTGGAGTTCTACTATGGCGAAACTGCATGATTACTACAAGTCGTCTGTAGTTGCTGAATTGACCAAACAATTCAACTACTCAAGCGTCATGCAAGTCCCTAGGATTGAGAAAATCACCCTAAACATGGGCGTTGGTGAAGCAATCAACGATAAGAAACTGCTAGAAAACGCAGCAGCTGATATGGCAACGATCTCTGGTCAAAAGCCTCTTATCACTAAAGCGCGTAAATCTGTTGCAGGTTTCAAAATTCGTGAAGGCTACCCAATTGGTTGTAAAGTAACCTTGCGTGGCGAACGTATGTGGGAATTTTTAGAGCGTTTAATCTCTATCGCACTTCCACGTGTACGTGACTTCCGTGGCGTTAGCGCTAAGTCTTTTGACGGACGCGGTAACTACAGCATGGGCGTTCGCGAGCAAATCATCTTCCCGGAAATCGACTACGATAAAGTAGACCGTGTTCGTGGCCTAGACATCACTATTACGACGTCTGCTGCAAACGATGAGGAAGGCCGAGCTCTGCTGGCTGCCTTTAACTTCCCATTCCGTAAGTAAGGTGAAGGGTTACTGTTATGGCTAAACAATCAATGAAAGCGCGCGAAACTAAACGCGCGAAGCTAGTAGCTAAGTTTGCTGAAAAGCGCTCAGCTCTAAAAGCTATCATCAGCGATGTAAACGCATCTGAAGAAGATCGTTGGAACGCAGTACTTAAACTGCAAGCTCTTCCACGTGATTCAAGTGCTTCACGTCAGCGCAACCGTTGCAACCAAACTGGTCGCCCACACGGTTACCTACGTAAGTTCGGTCTAAGCCGTATCAAAGTTCGCGAAGCTTGCATGAAAGGCGAGATTCCTGGACTTCGTAAGGCTAGCTGGTAATTGCCACTTAATCATTTGGAGTAAATCTTATGAGCATGCAAGATCCGATTTCGGATATGCTGACCCGCGTTCGTAACGGTCAGGCAGCAAACAAAGTTGCTGTAAAAATGCCTTCTTCAAAGCTTAAAGTTGCAATCGCTGCACTACTGAAAGCTGAAGGTTACATCGTTGACTTCGCTGTTGAAGGCGAAGCAAAACCAGTGCTAGAAGTTACACTTAAGTACTTCCAAGCAAAACCAGTAATTGAGCAAATCAAACGTGTTTCACGTCCTGGTCTGCGTGTCTACAAAAACAAAGACTCGCTACCAACTGTGATGGGCGGTTTGGGTATTGCTGTTGTTTCTACTTCCAAGGGTCTGATGTCAGACCGCGCTGCACGTAAAGCAGGTCTTGGCGGTGAAATCATCTGTTACGTAGCTTAATAGGAGTAGATTATGTCTCGTGTTGCTAAAGCACCTGTCGCTATTCCAGCTGGCGTAGAGGTGAAACTAAACGGCCAAGAAGTTACTGTTAAAGGCGCTAAAGGTGAACTTACTCGCGTTCTAAACAACGCAGTAGTTATCGCTCAAGAAGAGAGCAACCTTACATTCGGTCCTCGCGACGGTGTTGCTAACGCATGGGCACAAGCAGGTACTGCACGTGCACTAGTTAACAACATGGTTGTTGGTGTTACTGAAGGCTTTACTAAGAAGCTAACTCTTAAAGGTGTTGGTTACCGTGCTGCTATCAAAGGCAACGCTGTAGGCCTAACACTTGGCTTCTCTCACCCAGTTGAGCACGAGTTGCCAGCGGGTATTAAAGCTGAGTGTCCTAGCCAAACTGAGATCATCATTACTGGTTGTGATAAGCAACTAGTTGGTCAAGTTGCAGCTGACATTCGTTCTTACCGTGAGCCTGAGCCATACAAAGGCAAAGGTGTTCGTTACGCAGATGAAAATGTGCGTACTAAAGAAGCTAAGAAGAAGTAAGGTAACACTATGGATAAGAAAGCATCTCGCATCCGTCGTGCTACACGTGCACGTCGTAAGATTGCAGAACTGGGTGCAACTCGCCTAGTAGTACACCGTACTCCTCGTCACGTTTACGCTCAAGTAATCGCAGCGAACGGCTCTGAAGTTATCGCAGCCGCTTCAACTGTTGAAAAAGCGATTCGTGAAGAAGTTAAGAGTACTGGTAACATCGATGCAGCTAAAGCAGTTGGTAAAGCTGTTGCTGAGCGCGCTCTTGAAAAAGGCGTATCTGCTGTTGCATTCGATCGTTCTGGTTTCCAATACCACGGTCGAGTAGCGGCGCTAGCAGAATCTGCTCGCGAAGCTGGTCTGAAATTCTAAGGTAGGGTTGGAAGATGGCTAAAGAACAACAACAAGCTAGTGATTTGCAAGAAAAGCTAATCGCCGTTAACCGTGTTTCTAAGACGGTTAAAGGTGGTCGAATCATGAGCTTCACTGCACTAACAGTAGTTGGTGACGGTAATGGTCGCGTAGGTTTCGGTTACGGCAAAGCTCGTGAAGTACCTGCTGCGATTCAAAAAGCAATGGAAAAAGCACGTCGTAACATGACTACGATCGCGCTTAACGAAGGCACTCTTCACCACCCGGTGAAAGGTCGCCACTCTGGCTCTAAAGTTTACATGCAGCCAGCAGCAGAAGGTACGGGTGTTATCGCAGGTGGTGCGATGCGTGCAGTACTAGAAGTTGCAGGTGTACACAACGTACTATCTAAAGCATACGGTTCTACGAACCCTATCAACATCGTTCGTGCAACGATCGACGCTCTAGGTAGCATGAAGTCACCAGAAATGGTTGCTGCTAAACGTGGTCTAACTGTTGAATCTATTTCGGAGTAAGAACACCATGGCAACTATCAAAGTAACTCAAACTAAGAGCTCAATTGGTCGCCTACCTAAGCACAAAGCGTGTCTTAAAGGTCTTGGCCTTCGTAAAATCAACCACACAGTAGAACTTGAAGATACTCCGTGCGTTCGCGGTATGATCAACAAGGTTTACTACATGGTTAAAGTTGAGGAGTAATCAGAATGCGTTTGAATACTCTATCACCGGCTGCGGGTTCTAAGCCTTCTAAGAAGCGCGTAGGTCGTGGTATCGGTTCTGGCCTAGGTAAAACTGGTGGCCGTGGTCACAAAGGTCAAAAATCACGTTCTGGCGGCAGTGTTCGTCCAGGTTTTGAAGGCGGTCAAATGCCTTTGAAACAGCGTCTACCAAAATTCGGTTTCACTTCTCGTAAGAGCCTAGTGTCTGCTGAAGTTCGTCTAGCTGAGCTAGCGAAAGTAACTGGTGACGTTGTTGACCTAAACAGCCTTAAAGCAGCTAACGTTATCACTAAGAACATCGAATTTGTTAAAGTTGTTCTTTCAGGTGAAATCGACAAAGCTGTGACTGTTAAAGGTCTACGCGTGACTAAAGGCGCTAAAGCTGCAATCGAAGCTGCAGGCGGTAAAATCGAGGAATAATCTCGAGGGATGAGGTACAGATGGCTAAGAAACCAGGACAAGATTTTAGTAGTGCAAAGAATGGCTTAAACGAACTTAAGTCTAGACTTTTATTCGTTATAGGCGCACTTTTAGTGTTCCGTGCCGGCTCTTTTGTGCCGATCCCTGGTATTGACGCAGCTGTACTTGCCGATTTGTTCGAACAGCAAAAAGGTACCATCGTAGAAATGTTTAACATGTTCTCCGGTGGTGCATTAGAGCGTGCATCTATTTTAGCACTGGGCATCATGCCGTATATTTCGGCGTCGATTGTTGTCCAGTTGCTAACGGTAGTTCATCCAGCGTTAGCCGAACTCAAGAAAGAGGGTGAGGCAGGGCGTCGTAAGATTAGCCAATATACGCGTTATGGTACGCTTGTACTTGCAACATTCCAGGCAATAGGTATCGCAACTGGCCTTCCAAACATGGTCAATAATCTGGTTGTTATCAACCAAACCATGTTTACGCTAATTGCAACCGTAAGTTTAGTAACTGGTACCATGTTCCTAATGTGGTTAGGTGAACAAATTACAGAGCGTGGAATTGGTAATGGTATTTCCATTCTAATTTTTGCAGGTATTGTTGCTGGATTGCCTTCTGCAATCGGTCAAACAATCGAGCAAGCGCGTCAAGGTGAACTGCACGTACTTCTTCTGTTGTTGATTGCTGTACTTGCTTTCGCAGTGATTTACTTTGTTGTGTTTATGGAACGTGGTCAACGTCGCATCGTTGTTAACTACGCTAAACGTCAACAAGGCCGTAAGGTTTTCGCTGCACAAAGCACACACCTACCGTTGAAAATCAACATGGCAGGTGTTATTCCAGCAATCTTTGCTTCAAGCATTATCCTGTTCCCAGGAACACTGGCTCAGTGGTTTGGTCAGAATGGTGAGAGCAGCGCGTTCGGTTGGTTAACTGACGTGTCATTGGCTCTTAGCCCAGGTCAACCGTTGTATGTAATGCTTTATGCAGCAGCGATTATTTTCTTCTGTTTCTTCTACACGGCTCTTGTTTTCAATCCGCGTGAAACAGCAGATAACTTGAAGAAGTCTGGTGCATTCGTACCCGGCATCCGCCCAGGTGAGCAGACAGCGAAATATATTGATAAAGTAATGACTAGACTTACCCTTGCAGGTGCTCTATATATTACCTTTATCTGTCTGATTCCCGAGTTCATGATGGTCGCGTGGAACGTACGTTTCTACTTCGGCGGTACTTCACTACTTATCGTAGTGGTAGTAATTATGGACTTTATGGCACAGGTACAGACTCATCTGATGTCACAACAGTATGATTCTGTGTTGAAGAAAGCAAATCTGAAAGGCGTTGGCCGTTAATTCGGCGATTGTCTCAGATTTCATCTACGGAGTTTAGCAATGAAAGTTCGTGCTTCCGTTAAAAAAATCTGCCGTAACTGTAAAGTTATCAAGCGCAACGGTGTTGTGCGTGTTATCTGTAGCAGTGAGCCAAAGCACAAACAGCGCCAAGGCTAATTAAGCAGAAATTTTTACTTGAAATATAAGGTATGGTCGAGTATATTCCTCGGCCTACCTTTTGCGTGCAAAAGAAGTAGCACTCCGCAGCGTATCCATAACGGGCTTTGCTGCGGCTATTCTTTTTAAGAAACACTAGGAGTGAATAATGGCCCGTATAGCAGGCATTAACATTCCTGATCAAAAACACGCTGTAATCGCACTAACTGCGATCTACGGCATCGGTAAAACTCGCTCTCAAGCTATCCTAGCTGAAGTGGGTATTGCTGAAGATGTTAAGATCAGTGAACTAACTGAAGAGCAGATCGATCAACTGCGTGATGGTGTAGCTAAGTACACTGTAGAAGGTGATCTACGTCGTGAAGTATCAATGAACATCAAGCGTCTTATGGACCTTGGCTGTTACCGTGGTCTTCGTCATCGTCGCAGTCTACCACTACGTGGACAGCGTACTAAAACCAACGCTCGCACCCGTAAGGGTCCGCGTAAGCCGATCAAGAAATAATCGGGAAGGTAGAGTACAATGGCTAAACAACCAACTCGCGCTCGTAAGCGCGTACGCAAGCAAGTTGCAGATGGCGTTGCGCACATCCATGCTTCTTTCAATAACACAATCGTAACCATTACTGACCGTCAAGGTAACGCTCTTGCATGGGCAACTGCAGGTGGTTCAGGTTTCCGTGGTTCTCGTAAGTCTACTCCGTTCGCTGCACAGGTTGCTGCTGAGCGTTGTGCTGAAATGGCTAAAGAATACGGTCTAAAGAACTTGGAAGTTATGGTTAAGGGTCCAGGTCCAGGTCGCGAATCTACTGTTCGTGCACTGAACGCTGCTGGTTTCCGCATCACGAACATCGTTGACGCGACACCAATCCCTCATAACGGTTGTCGTCCACCTAAGAAACGTCGCGTATAACGTTTCTAGGATAATTGGAGAAGAATCATGGCAAGATATTTGGGTCCTAAGCTGAAGCTTAGCCGTCGCGAAGGTACAGACTTATTCCTTAAGTCAGGCGTACGCGCGATCGATACCAAGTGTAAAATCGATAACGCACCAGGTGTACACGGCGCTCGTCGCGGTCGTCTATCTGAGTATGGCGTTCAGCTTCGTGAGAAGCAAAAAGTTCGTCGTATCTACGGCGTTCTAGAAAAACAATTCCGTAACTACTACAAAGAAGCAGCTCGCCTTAAAGGCAACACGGGTGAAAACCTACTTCAGCTTCTTGAAGGTCGTCTAGATAACGTAGTTTACCGCATGGGCTTTGGTGCAACTCGCGCAGAAGCACGTCAGCTAGTTAGCCACAAAGCTATCCTAGTTAACGGTAATGTTGTAAACGTTCCTTCATTCAAAATTACGGCTAACGACGTTGTTTCTATCCGCGAGAAGGCTAAACAGCAAGCTCGTATTAAAGCGGCTCTAGAAGTTGCTGAACAACGCGAAAAACCAACTTGGATTGAAGTAGATGCTGGCAAGATGGAAGGTACATTCAAGCGTATGCCTGAGCGTTCAGATCTATCTGCTGACATTAACGAACACTTGATCGTCGAGCTTTACTCTAAGTAAGGTTTAAACTAAAGAGAGGACACAATGCAGGGTTCTGTAACAGAATTTCTTAAGCCACGTCTTGTTGACATCGAACAAGTTAGCACGACACACGCAAAAGTAACTCTTGAGCCATTAGAGCGTGGCTTTGGTCACACTCTAGGTAATGCGCTTCGCCGTATTTTGCTTTCGTCAATGCCAGGTTGTGCAGTGACTGAAGTTGAAATCGAAGGCGTTCTGCACGAGTACAGCACTAAAGAGGGCGTTCAAGAAGATATCCTAGAGATCCTTCTTAACTTGAAAGGCCTAGCTGTTCGCGTTGCTGAAGGCAAAGATGAAGTGTTTATTACACTGAACAAATCAGGCTCAGGCCCTGTTGTTGCAGGTGACATCACCCATGATGGTGATGTAGAGATCGCTAACCCAGAACACGTTATTTGTCACCTAACGGATGACAACGCTGAGATTTCTATGCGAATCAAAGTTGAACGTGGTCGTGGTTATGTTCCAGCTTCAGCTCGTATCCATACTGAAGAAGATGAGCGTCCAATCGGTCGTTTGCTTGTTGACGCGACTTACAGCCCAGTAGACAAAATTGCCTACGCTGTAGAAGCGGCACGTGTTGAGCAACGTACTGACCTAGACAAGCTCGTTATCGATATGGAAACGAACGGTACTCTAGAACCTGAGGAAGCTATCCGTCGCGCAGCTACTATCCTAGCTGAGCAGTTGGATGCATTCGTAGATCTTCGTGATGTACGTGTTCCTGAGGAGAAGGAAGAGAAGCCGGAGTTCGATCCTATTCTACTGCGTCCTGTAGACGATCTTGAACTAACAGTTCGCTCTGCTAACTGTCTAAAAGCAGAAGCGATTCACTACATCGGTGATCTTGTACAGCGTACTGAGGTTGAGCTACTTAAAACGCCAAACCTTGGTAAAAAATCTCTTACTGAGATTAAAGACGTACTTGCATCACGTGGTCTGTCTCTGGGCATGCGCCTAGAAAACTGGCCACCAGCGTCTATCGCTGAAGATTAATCGATACTAGTTAGAAGGATTAGGTCATGCGCCATCGTAAGAGTGGTCGTCAACTCAACCGCAACAGCAGCCATCGCAAAGCGATGTTCAGCAATATGGCTAGCTCTCTTGTACGTCATGAAGTAATCAAGACTACATTGCCTAAAGCAAAAGAGCTACGCCGCGTAGTTGAGCCTTTGATTACACTAGCTAAGACTGACAGTGTTGCTAACCGTCGTCTAGCATTTGCACGTACTCGTGATAACGAAGTAGTTGCGAAACTATTCAACGAACTAGGTCCACGTTTTGCTGCTCGTCAGGGCGGTTACACTCGTATCCTAAAAGCTGGCTTCCGTGCTGGCGATAAAGCTCCAATGGCTTACATTGAGCTAGTTGATCGCCCAGAAGCATCTGAAGAAGCTGCTGCTGAGTAATCAGTAAAGTTCGTAGAACTAAAAAAGCCGAGCATTTATGCTCGGCTTTTTGCTATCTGCGATTTGTGAAATCTATTGTCAGTACCATTACCTACCCCAATCACTGCCATAGTGATGTTAGCGATTCCATCAATCCTGTGCTTGCCCCTTGTGAACTCAGGTAATCCAATACCACTGGTGCGAACTGGGAAATCATAGCAGGGTCAAGACCTACTGATGAGAAAGCACTTTTAACACTGTCCATATCTTGTATTGAAGAAAGAAGTCCGCTGTTCGTCAGTGAGTCCATTCCAGGAATGAGCGAACCGAGTTCACTCTGCTGGTCTGAGCCTAGCGAGCTTTGTGCAAGAGAAAGTAGCGCGCCCACTCCTGTCGTCGCTTGCTCGGGGGAAACAGAAAGGTTGTTCACTAAGTTATTAACGACCGGTGACTCTTTCACGTTCATCATTGAACTAGCGCTAGAAAGTAGACTGTTTGCATCGTCAGTGGATACACCAGAAAGCTCAAGCGAAGCGTGAGTTGGGGCTGAAATGAGTAGTGCCGTAGAAAGGGCTAGAAGTGTTCTCATGATACCGTCCATTTTATTGTCTCCCCACTAAGATTAGACAATAAAAAAGCAGTGACGAATCACTGCTTTTAAAAATTGAGCATCAGAGCTGAAATTAAGCGATGATGTCTAGTAGCTCAACTTCGAATACTAGTGCTGCAAACGGAGGAATCGCTGCACCTGCGCCGCGCTCACCGTATGCTAGGTCTTGAGGAATGTACAGTTTCCACTTAGAACCTACAGGCATTAGTTGAAGTGCTTCAACCCAGCCTTTGATTACGCCAGTTACTGGGAACTCAGCTGGTTGACCGCGAGATACAGAGCTGTCGAATACAGTACCGTCTGTTAGCTCGCCGTGGTAGTGAACACGTACAGTTTTGTCTGCAGATGGGATTTCGCCAGTACCTTCAGTGATCACTTCGTATTGAAGACCAGACTCAAGAACCGTTACTTCTGAACGAAGTGCGTTGTCTTTTAGGAACGCTTCGCCGTCAGCTGCAGCTGCTTTCGCTGCTTCTTGACGTAGTGCTTCTGCGCGAGTGTGTAGCTCTTGCAGTGCGTTGTTGATCTCGTCAATTTCGATTTCTGGCATGTCACCAGTTAGTGCAGTTGCAATACCTTTAGCGATTGCATCTACGTTTAGACCTTCTAGGCCGCTACCTGCTAGTTGTTGGCCCATTTGTAGACCAATACCATAGCTTGCTTTCTGTTCTACAGTTTCTAATTTCACGTCAGACATGACGGTCTCTCTTGCTATTCGAATGAAGACGAAAGCATACCAGTTCTGACTTTAAACCGAAACGCTCTAACCAACTTTTACCAATTAATTCGGTTTGGTTGTTAAACTTGTGACATTAGGCGGTTATAAATTAGCAGACCTGCGATTTTTCTATACTCTGAACGCAGGTTTTCTTAAACTGAGACGGTTGTGTAGTAGGAGAACAATGGGAATGAATCGTCGTCACCGTAAAAAGCAGAAAGTTGACCACGTTCAAGTGCTGAAAGATAAGTGGCAAGCGCTGGATCTATCGCGTCTAAAGCAAATCGACCTATCTCGTTTGTCTGGGATACGCGATAAGGCTGCAGCGTTGTGGCAACGCTTACCTCGCTTACACAGAAGGATTTTGAGTGTTCTCATTCCTGTTGTTATTGTATTGCTACTACTACCAGGTAAAAAGGCGGAGACACCTCAGGTAACGCCGACTAATCAACGAGTCGCGGTCAGTGTGAATACCGCACCATTGAGCGAGCAGTCGTCGCAGGTTAGTGTGGAAGAGCGAGTTGAGACCGATTGGCGAGAGTACACGGTGAAAAAGGGTGACACACTCGCACGTGTGTTCCGCACTAATCAACTATCTATGGCAGACTTGAATGCACTGGCACGGATTGAAGGCAGTGACAAACCATTGAGCCGAATAAAGCAAGGGCAGCTCATACGATTTAAGTTCAATGAAGAAGGCAGTTTGGATATCTTGCAGATTGAACGTGGCGATCAGTCGATCATGTTCTTCCGTTTGTCTGATGGCGGGTTTGGTCGCAGTAAATAAATGGAAAGAAAAGGGGCTCACAAGCCCCTTTTTTAGTTCAAGTTACTGAATATCAGTAAACGGCTATTTGAGCAGCTTCATGTCAATATGAGGGATATCGTCTTCTAGGTATTCATCGGAACAAGCACTAAAGCCATGTTTCGCGTAGTAGCCTTGTAAGTGAGATTGCGCTCCGATTTGGATGCTTTCATTTGGCCACAGACGCTCGCATTCGAGTTTTGCCTGTACCAGTAAGTCATGACCCAAACCGCCCCCTCTGTGTGTCTGCTTGGTCGCAACACGTCCAATACTCACTTGTTCGTACGTTGTCCCTTTCGGTAACAGCCGCGCACAAGCGACAAGCTCGTCACCTTTGTAGCCCAGCAAATGGTGTACACCTTCGACTCGATCTTTGTTATCCAGTTCGGGATAAGGGCAGGTTTGTTCAACCACAAAGACATCGACGCGCAGTTTAAGTAACTCATAGAGTTCATTGGTACTGAGTTCAGGGAACGTTTTTGTCTTCCAGATAATCATGATTTACTTCTCTTTCTTACTATCAACAGCGGATCGTTTTTCTAGCTCTAGACTAAACCGAGCTCAAAAAAAAAGCCACGCATTATGCGTGGCTCGTATCATCAAAGCGGTACCTAAAGTGAGGACACCTTATTTCTGCAAGTCGATTTGGTAGACCGCGAAACCAACGTCGTCAGTAGCCACTTTCTTCATTGGGTACTGGCCTTTGTCGCTGATAAACTGCGCCGCCTTCTCTGATGGAGAGGTTTCAAAACGTACATCCAGTTTCGCGCTGCTGCTAATCGGTGCAAATGACCAGTTGTTGTCCGCGCTTGGTGTTACTTCACCTTTGGCTTTGCTTACTTTTGAGATGTAGTTAGCAACGATAGAGCGGTTCTCATCTGGAGAATCAAATGCGATAAACTCGCTACCTGTACCAGGGAACTTGTTGCTGTATGCACGGTAGTTGTTGGTTGCAATGATGAAGGTTTGCTTCATGTCGATTGGCTTGCCGTTATAAGTCAGGCCAACGATACGCTCGCTGCTTTCATCCAGCAGTTTACAGTTGCCATCGTAACGAGCTGGTTTAGTCACATCGATTTGGTATTCAACACCATCCATCACATCAAAGTTGTAGGTGCGGAAACCGTCCCAATCGATCAGTGATTGTGGCTTGTTAGAGTTCGCATCGATTTGCTTGAACTGACCGGCAGAGCACTCTAACCATTCTTTTACTTCTTTACCCGTTACTTTCAGTGCAACGAGAGTATTTGGGTATAAATATAGGTCGGCCGCGTTACGGAAAGTAAGCTGGCCTGATTCTACTTCAGTAAAGTTAGCTGGATCATTTTTACGGCCACCAGCTTTAAATGGTGCTGCCGCTGATAGCACTGGTAGGCCATCAAGGTCTGGATCGCCTTGGATCATGGTTTCAACGTAATCTTTCTGCGCTAGGTTGACGATCTGTACCGTAGGATCGTCTTGCACCAATGCCAAGAAGCTGTACATCACGTCGTTAGCTTTACCAATCGGTTGGTTAACGAAATCACGTGTCGCGCTGTGATCGCCTTTAACTGCGTCGACAATACCTTGGTCGGCTTTTGCAATTGGCTTTTTGTTGGCTGCATCGAAAATTGGACGAGCTTCTGTTTGCGCGTCAGCCACTTTCCAGCTATCACCGTCTTGCTCAAGTACAAGATCCATGACACCTACGTGGCTACCCCAACGTCCTGGCATCACGGCAGCAACGCCATTAATGGTGCCTTTCTCGTTGTCGACGCCTTGGATATTGTCAAAGCCTTTACCTGGGAAGACGGCGTGAGAGTGACCAAACGCAATCGCGTCGATGCCCTCTACCTCAGAAAGGTAGTACGTCGAGTTTTCTGCGCCCGCTTTATATGGATCGCTTGAAACGCCCGAATGCGGGATAGCAACGATAATGTCCGCACCTTCTTGCTTCATCTGTGGTACCAACTTTTCAGCGGAAGCTTTTATGTCTTCGGCAAATACTTTGCCTTCAAGGTTTTTCTTATCCCACACCATGATTTGTGGTGGTACAAAGCCGATATAACCCACCTTAACGTCGTGTGCATTGCCATCGCTGTCTTTGAAGGTATGGGTTTTGATTAGGTAAGGCTTGAAGTAGTGGTCACCAGTTTTTTTGTCAAATACGTTGGCACTGATGTACGGGAAGTTAGCACCTTCCAATGAGGTTTTAAGGAACTCAAGACCATAGTTAAACTCATGGTTACCAATGTTACCGACATCGTAGTTAAGCTGGTTCATGGCTTTATATACCGGGTGGATTTCACCTGGTTTAATGCCTTTCGATGCCATGTAGTCACCCATTGGGCTACCTTGAAGTAGGTCACCGTTGTCCACCAATACGCTGTTGGTCACTTCACCACGAGCTTCTTTCACTAAAGTAGCAGCGCGAGTCAGGCCGATTTTTTGAGACGGTTTATCCTTGTAGTAGTCATAATCCATCACATTCGTATGAATATCTGTTGTTTCGATAATTCTCAGCTTGATCTCATCCGCCATTGCCGAGCCTGCCATTGCAAGCATTCCGCCCAGTACAGCGATAGAAATAGGGGTCACTGCCACTTTCATCTTCATATCCTTCTAATTCGAGGGTGATTCAAAAACTCGGTTAGTGTATCAATTTGTTATGTAATAAATGTTTCTATGTCTATAAAAGTGTGATCTAAGTGTGTTGATTGATGGGATTCTGATAGCAATCTCTCACCTTAAAAATTAAGACTACAACCGATTGGTATTCTAAATGGCGAGATAGCTCGAATTTTGACCATATTTTTGCTGTGAATAGGTCCTATAGTGACTTTTGGAATAAAAAATGAAATTTTAGAATTTCAAGTAATATAGGCGAGTGGTCATAATGCCATCATTCGATATGCGAAGGATTGCCAGTATGAACCCAACTTTTACTAACCAGCCGGGCAAAGGAAGTACACCTACTTTGGTTAGCAGCCAAGATAAGCCAAGGCTAGCCAAATCACAGCTCAACAAAGGCGAGGTGGCTTTGATCGGTGCCGGTCCTGGTGATCCTGAACTGCTGACCATAAAAGCATTAAACCTGTTACAACAAGCTGACGTTGTGCTCTATGACTACCTTGTTTCTGAAGAAATTATGGCGCTGGTACCAGATAGTACTATTTTAGTTTGTGTGGGCAAAAGAGCCGGTCATCACAGCGTTCCTCAAGAAAAAACCAATCAACTGTTGGTTGAATTCGCCCAAAGCGGTCATAAAGTCGTTCGTATTAAAGGTGGCGATCCGTTTGTATTTGGTCGCGGTGGTGAAGAGTTACAAGTTCTTGCCTCGGCAGGCATTCGATTCCAAGTTGTACCGGGTATTACGGCAGCCGCAGGTGCGACTGCTTACGCGGGTATTCCTTTGACTCATCGAGACTATGCGCAATCGGCGCTGTTTGTCACCGGGCATCTAAAACCGGATAGCGATGATATGGATTGGTCTACCTTAGCACGTGGTAATCAAACTCTGGTTATCTACATGGGACTCATGAAATCTGACTATATTCAATCGCAACTTATTGAACATGGACGTAGCTCAAGCGTGCCTGTCGCCATCATTGAGCGCGGGACACAGGCAACCCAAAAAGTCTCACGTGGCACGCTTGCCACATTACCTGAGATGGCTAAACAAGCGCAGTCGCCATCACTGATTGTTGTCGGTGAGGTGGTGTCGTTAGCCGATGAACTCTCTTGGTTTGGTGAAGACAGTGCACAGCCAAACCAAGTCGAAACACTACAAAGTATTAGAGCTTAGCCCTCAGAGGATAGCTCGCTCATATTCTAAATCAGTCGTGTGTTGGCCAAGTCACGTCAACATGAACAAAGGAAGCACAACTCATGGACCAAGAAAGACTCACACACCTTAAACAGTTGGAAGCGGAAAGTATCCACATTATCCGCGAAGTCGCGGCGGAATTTGATAATCCCGTCATGATGTACTCCATCGGTAAAGACTCGTCGGTGATGCTGCACTTAGCGCGCAAGGCATTTTACCCAGGAAAGATCCCGTTCCCATTGCTGCACGTTGATACCGATTGGAAATTCAAAGAGATGATTGAATTTCGCGACCGTACAGCAAAGAACTATGGGTTCGAGCTTTTGGTGCACAAGAACCCAGAAGGTCTAGCCATGGGCTGTAGCCCGTTTGTGCATGGTTCATCGAAGCATACCGACATTATGAAAACTCAAGGTCTGAAACAGGCGTTGAACAAGTACGGTTTTGATGCGGCATTCGGTGGAGCACGCCGCGATGAAGAGAAATCTCGTGCTAAAGAGCGAGTCTATTCATTCCGCGACAAGAATCACACGTGGGATCCGAAGAACCAGCGTCCAGAGCTGTGGAAAACCTACAACGGCCAAATCAACAAAGGTGAGAGTATCCGTGTGTTCCCACTTTCTAACTGGACGGAATTGGATATCTGGCAATACATATTGCTAGAAGGCATTGAAATTGTGCCACTGTACCTTGCTGCACCACGCCCAGTCGTAGAACGCGATGGCATGTTGATTATGGTGGATGACGATCGTATGGAGATAGGCCCCGATGAGACGGTTGAACACAAGAGCGTGCGTTTTAGAACGCTCGGCTGTTACCCATTGACCGGTGCTATCGAGTCAGAAGCGACTACGCTCACTGGAATTATAGAAGAGATGCTTGTTGCGACGTCTAGTGAGAGACAAGGACGAGCGATCGACCACGATCAGTCAGGATCGATGGAGCTTAAGAAACGTCAAGGATACTTTTAAGGATCGAAGGAACAGATTATGAACAGCGCAGTAGAAGCACAACTTGCCGAACTCGGTATTGAAGGTTACCTGAGTCAGCACCAGTACAAATCGTTACTTCGATTCCTAACGTGTGGCTCAGTCGATGACGGTAAAAGTACCTTAATTGGTCGCTTGCTCCATGACTCAAAGCAAATTTATGAAGATCAGCTAGCAGCAGTTCACTCAGACAGTCAGCGTGTTGGCACAACGGGTGAAAAGCCGGACTTGGCATTGCTTGTCGACGGATTACAAGCTGAGCGTGAGCAGGGAATCACCATTGATGTCGCATACCGCTACTTCTCGACCCAAAAACGTAAGTTCATCATTGCCGATACTCCGGGGCATGAGCAGTACACGCGAAACATGGCAACGGGCGCATCGACCTGTGATCTTGCTGTGATCTTGATTGATGCACGTAAAGGGGTTCTGGATCAAACGCGCCGTCACTCATTCATTTCTAGCCTGCTTGGTCTGAAGCACTTTATCGTGGCGGTCAACAAGATGGACTTGGTCGACTACTCACAAGAGCGCTATGAAGCGATCCGTGATGAGTACCTAGCGTTTTCTGAGAATCTTGGTAAAGACATCGATATTCAAATGATCCCAATCTCAGCGCTTGAAGGCGACAACGTGGTGGATCTGAGTGACAAGATGAGTTGGTACCAAGGAGAGCCTTTGCTTGATCTGCTCGAGAAAGTAGACATCGACCAAGGTAAGCAGCAAGGCGAATTCCGTTTCCCAGTACAATACGTTAACCGACCGAACCTCGATTTCCGCGGTTTTGCAGGCACGATCGGCTCTGGTGAAATCCGCGTTGGTGATGAAATCAAAGCATTGCCATCGGGTAAAACCTCAAAAGTTGAGCGCATTGTGACATTTGATGGTGACTTACCAAAAGCTTTTGCAGGTCAAGCAGTGACGTTAACGCTCAGCGATGAGATCGATATCAGCCGTGGCGACCTAATTGTTAAGCAAGATGCTCGAGTGGCATCGTCGAATCGTCTACTCGCAGATGTTGTGTGGATGACCGATGAGCCGTTAGCAGCGGGTCGCAGCTACGACATTAAGATCGCAGGTAAGAAAACCCAAGGGCAACTGGATGCGATTCGTCATCAATACGACATCAATTCTCTGAAGTCGTTCGAGTCAGACTCTCTGCCGCTGAATGGTATTGGCCTATGTGAGTGGTCACTAACGGAAGCTGTAGCGGTAGATAGCTACGATTCGGTTCAAGACACGGGCGGATTCATTGTGATTGATCGCTTAACCAATGTCACGGTAGGTGCGGGCCTAGTTCGAGAAGCGTTGGCGGAAGAGCAGCGTTCACCGCAAGAGCGTATGGGGGCCTTTGAAAAAGAGCTTAAGGCTCTGATCATGAAGCACTTCCCTGAGTGGGATGCAAACATATAATTGCGACAATAGGCTTTGGTGAATGCCAGAACCTGTAATGGCAAAGCGACGCAGCGGATAAGGAATAAGGTTATGTGGGAACAAGGAGTGGTGCTAGCTTTGCTGATGTCTATTATCACTTGCTTGATAGCAACCCAAATTAAGCCAAGTCTTATCTTTGCTGGCGCCGCGTTTTTGGCATTCATTGCTGGCATGATAGATATCAATGCCGTTGCCAGTAATTTTACCAACTCATCGCTGCTGACCTTAGTGCTACTGATTCTCTCATCAGCCGCGTTAGAGAAAACGCGTCTTATCAGTTGGGTCAGTCGTTCTATTGCGACTGGGCGCTTAGGAGCGGTGGTTGCCAAACTTGGTATTTCAACGGCACTGTTATCCTCGTTTACCAACAACACCGCGGTTGTGGTCTCACTGATTGGGGCGATAAAACGCAATCAACGCCATGCTCCCTCTAAACTGCTGATCCCACTTTCTTACGCCGCTATATTGGGTGGTACGCTGACTTTAATTGGTACGTCAACCAACCTGATCATCAACAGTTTTGTTGAAGATGTGGGTTTACCAAGTCTCGGCTTTTTTGCTCCGACTTGGATTGGCTTGAGTGTCTTGTTTGGTGGCGTGTTAGTGTTGATCCCACTCAGTTACCTGTTGCCAAATTACGATGATACTAGCCAAGATGATTTGCCGTATTTCTTGGAAGCGCGGGTTGAATCGGGCTCGCCTCTAGTCGGACGTAGCATTGCTGAGAATAACCTAAGAGCACTTCGTAAATTGTTCCTTGCCGAAGTGGTTCGAGACGGTGAAACCTTGGCCTCGGTTGGCCCTGACTTTGTACTCAATGCAAAGGACAGATTGTTATTTTGTGGTGACGTAGAAAGTGTCGCGACGCTGCAAGAAATTACCGGCTTAACCTTTTTTGGTCAGCATCACCTCAACGGACAAAATCTGCTGGAGGTTGTGGTGAGCTCCTCGGCGACTTTTTGTAATAAAACCCTCAAATCGAGTCAGTTTCGCGATCGTTTCGATGCGGTTGTTGTCGCTATCCGTCGTGGTCATGAACGATTGGAAGGGGGCCTTGGCAACATTACCTTGCAAGCGGGTGATACGTTAGTACTTGCTCCGGGCAAACGCTTTGAATCGCTGCGCCGTCAGCATAGAAAAGAGTTTGTATTGGTAAATGATTTGGACTCGAGTGCCAAGCTTGATTTGGTTAAGTCTAGCTATGTTCTTTTTGGTTTTGTGGCTGTAATTGCGTTAGCGCTTACTAACATACTCCCTATCATTAAAGGTTTGGCGTTGTATCTGATTGCGGTATTGGCATTCGGTATTGTTAATCTAGGTGAACTGCGTCGCCGCTTCCCAACAGATATCGTGGTGATCGTGGGCTCGGCGTTGTCGATTGCTCAGTTGATGATATCGACAGGCCTTTCAGAGCGTATGGGCGGGATGTTCATTGAGATGTTTAACGGTTGGGGCGTGTTTGGTGCGTTAGTGGCCACTTACATCGTGACACTATTGCTTACCGAATTAGTGACGAATAATGCCGCTGCAGCGCTGGCCTTCCCGATTGGTTACAGCATGTCGGTGGCCTATGGCGTCGATCCTATGCCGTTCATTATGGCGGTACTGTTTGGAGCGAGTGCCAGCTTTGTTTCTCCCTATGGTTACCAAACTAACCTCTTGGTTTACAGCGTTGGTAACTATCAACTTAAAGATTACATGCGGATAGGTATCCCCATCTCCATCGTCTATTCGGTGTTGGTGCTTGCACTTATCCCTTACTTTTTTCCGTTTTAACAGCGTTACCTAAGGACGAGTTATGTCGAATACTGTACAAGCCTCTGACACCATCGAAAAAGACGAAAATGTGATTTGGCATCAACACGTGGTGACCAAGTCTGAGCGTGCTGAACTGAAAAAGCAGCAGCCTGTGGTTCTGTGGTTTACGGGTTTATCTGGTGCAGGAAAATCTACGGTCGCTGGCGCGTTGGAAACTGAATTGGTCAGTCGTGGTTACCATACGTATTTGTTGGATGGTGATAATGTGAGACATGGGTTATGTCGAGACCTAGGTTTCTCTGAGCAGGATCGCCGTGAAAATATCCGCCGAGTGGGAGAGTTGGCCAAACTGATGGCTGACGCAGGTCTTATCGTGCTATCTGCGTTTATTTCACCGCACCGTGAGGAACGTGCGTTGGTGCGTGACTTATTGCCGGAAGGCGAGTTTATGGAAGTGTTTGTCGATGCGAGTTTGGCCGTGTGTGAATCTCGAGATCCAAAGGGTCTATATAAGAAAGCTCGTGCAGGCGAGATCCCCAATTTTACTGGCATCGACTCTGAGTATGAAGCACCGCTTAACCCCGAGATCCACCTCAAAGCTGGTGATTTCGCTGTCGCACAGCTGGTGGAGCAATGCTTGGCAGTATTGACCGACAAGCAGGTGATTGGTTAATGTATGTGGCTGCTAGACCTTGTGATGAAAAGAGGTCGGCAGCTCGCCTTTCACTACAAATTTTCTATTGAGCAGTGCCACTAACTGCTCTTGATACTGAGCGTTGTTGCGATGGCCAAGTAGCTGGCATAACTCATTACCTGTTGGCGTAAAGCGATAGTAGGTTAATGCCAGACCTTTGTTCTTGGCAATGAGCGTCATATCCTGACCTTGATAACTAAGCTTCAATGGCGCTTCTTTACTGATTTCTCCCGATTCAAGCTCCGTTGCCAGCAGTATTCCCAGTTCAACCAAGAGGAGAATACTAGAGTAAGGTAATTGGTATTCACCCAAACTGAGTTCATCAACACTTTCTCGGCGAGAAAAACTGAATAGCCCTGCGTGATGTTTAATGCCCAATAGCAACTTACGACTGCTGTCCGTTCCGAAGCTGCAAGCCAAAGAGGCCGCCCTTTGTAAGGTTTGTGCTTCTTTCGGGGTCATATCACGAAGTGTTTTTAATGCCTTCATAGAAGTGGCACCAGGATTGGTGATCTCTCTTTTCAGTACCTGTGCCCATAGCTTTTGCATAGAGGAGTTGTGGATCTCCTTTGCCATATCAAAATAGCGTACCAGCCAATCAAAATCAGGCTCACCTGCTACCTCGTTTTTGCATGCTGCCATCGCTGCTTTGACGATCTGCTCGAGGTTTTTTTGACGTTGCTCTTTACCTTGCTTTTCGCGCAGCATGGCACGTTCAAATAAAGATTGGCTTGGGCTCTCCTCTCGAATAAGCGCATCAAGGTAGTGAGATTCGGCAATGGCACGTAGACGGCTGGCACTGTCTTTCATGTGGTGGGCTTTTTTTTGCCCGGACTCGGTGGATGAGTTGGATTCTACTTTAGCAGGCTTGCTCTCAACGGGATGATGACTCATTACTCAGACTCAATATGAAGCAAAAACGAAGCAATAATGTGCAATAAGTCTTCAATTTAGCGGGAATTTCGTGCAAAAACCAGCGTAATTTATGTGAGCTAATGTCCGAAATTGGTGGCTGAGAGAAGCAGTTGTAAAATCTCTAGGATAAATGCTAAAATTTTGTTAACGTTGTGCTTCAGGATAGAGGAGGGCGTTATGGGGTACTCAAGAAATAACCACTCAGTTGAGAGTCATACGTCACAGGGAAAAATGAAAAAGCAGGTATCGGTTGCTTTGCTGCTGTGTGTTTATATTGGCGTACTAGGCTACCTTTCAACCTTAATAGGTTAGCCGCCTAGCACGCTTTTGTGATTTAGTACTTACTTACCATTCAGCTTCGTCGTAACCATCATCATAATCTTCAATTTCAGTGCCATCGATTAAGTATCCGGTTTGCGCCAGCTCAGAATCGATGGTTTCGGTTTTAATCGTTCCCACCACATAGATGACATCCCACAAGCGGTGTACAGGCGCACCCTCTTTGAACTTCACATAGATGATTTGATTAGGTGGCGGTGGTGGCACATGGATACACGCACCGAAGTATGGCACTAACAAAAACTCAGTCACGGCATTTTCATCGCCTTCGAGCGGGATCACAAAGCCAGGGATTTTGACCTGACTGCCGTTGAGCTCTTGGCGAACGGTGCCGACTTTCGATTGCTCCATTACGCCACCTGAGTGGTCAACGGAAGGCATCCCCATCGCATCAAACTGATTGCGCTCTTTCTCTGGAATAAGGTCAATCCAATCGAGTGTTAATACGTCTGAGTCCGCTTCGGCCTGTGCCAATGGCGCTACCAGTACGCTTAGGGATAGCAATAAGCCACAAAGTAGCGTTTTAAAGATTTTCATCGAAGTCCCACTAAATACGGATGGTCATGCCATCACTTAATGATTGTCTGTACGCACGCAGCGCAGGGAAAAAGCCAATGATAATACCGGCTAGCTGCACAAACCCAAGTAACATCCATTCGTGTGAACTGATCCCAGACAAGGCGATGTTTATTCCATAGTTTGCGGTAATCACTGGTGCTGCGACTGCAAGCATCGCATACATGCCACCCACACCGCAAATGATACCTATGGTGGTTAGAACCGTGGCCTCACTAATCAGTAATACAAAGACATGGCGCGGTCTTGCGCCCATGGCTCTGAGTATCGCCATCTCTCGACGACGCTCTTGAAGGCTGGTCAATAAACTCGACAACATCCCCATAAGGCCGGCGACAACTACAAACACCGAGACAATCAACAGCGCTTGCTCTGCTACGCTCATCATTCCCCAAAGCTCATGCAAGGCAACACCAGGGAGGATTGCGCTGAGTGGCTCTTGCTTATAGGTGTTTATTTGGCGTTGTAAGGCGAAGGTTTGGATTTTACTTTTCAGTCCAATCATCATCGCCGTAATTTGCTTGGGATGGAAATCCATTTCGAGCAGTTGCTCTTTACTTGGATTGTTGCCAAGGTTTGCGCCAGACTCCCAGCCAACGTGAATCGCTTCGATGGCTTCGAGTGACACGTGAACCGTTTTATCTACTGGTGTGCCCGTAGGTGCTAAGATACCGACCACTTTAAATGGTGTATTTTCATGGCGACTAAAACCTACGTCACTGATGCCATGAGCAATAACGATCTCTGTACCGATGTCATAGCCAAGCTTCTTAGCGACTTCTGAGCCAATAACCGCTTCAAATAAGCTATCGAACTCTTCTCCTTTGCTTAGAGATAGATGCTGCTTTTGACCATATTGATAGTGCTCAAAGTAGCTATGATTGGTGCCCATCACTCGAAAGCCGCGATGAGAATCGCCGAGAGAGATAGGGATCGCCCATTTCACCGCACGATGATTACTAAATTCCTCAAAACTCTTCCAGTCGATGTTGTTGGTTGCATTACCAATACGAAATACTGAGTAGAGCAATAAGTTCACTTGACCGGAGCGTCCACCCACAATTAAGTCTGTGCCAGAGATCGTGTTAGCAAAGCTGCTTTTGGCTTGAGTTCGAATTCGCTCTACGCCCATTAGCAAAATAACGGAAATCGCCACCGTCAGAATGGTGAGTAGTGCCGTGGTTTTACGATTCAGTAGGCTTTTCCACGCCAGCTTTAATGTGATGCTCATTGCGGCCTCACTTGATTAATGTCTTGAAGGTTCTCGGTTCGCTTGAATAAAGGTTCAAGTGTGGGATCGTGACTGACAAAAATGAGCGTCGACTGTGCTCGGTTCGCTTGCTCCATGAGTAGCTCGATAAAGGCTTCGCGGTTGTCGTGATCTAAGGCTGATGTGGGTTCATCTGCAATCAAAAATTCCGGCTGGCCGATGAGCGCTCTTGCGGCCGCCACCCGTTGTTGCTGACCGATACTCAGTTCTATCACGGGCTTTTGCAGCAAGTTTGATGGCAAACGCAGATGGTCAAGCAGTCGTTTTGCTTCGTCTGAGAGAGAGCCTGCGACCTTATCTTTACGCAATTGGGAAAACTGGCATGGCAGAGTGACATTATCGATAACCGATAAATAGGGGATAAGGTTAAATTGCTGGAAAATATACCCAATGTGATCTGCGCGGAAGCGATCGCGTCTTGAAGCAGACAGAGATGCTAAGTTTTGGTTGAGAGCGACGATATCACCGCTTGTCGCAGTATTTATGCCCGTCAGTAGACCCAGTAACGTGGATTTACCGCAGCCGCTTGGCCCTTTGAGAAAGAGATGTTCACCTTGTTCGATGGTGAGAGAGGGTATATCAAGTGTCGGAGATTGGTCAGGTTGCCACTTGAACGTGACGTCTGTGAGTTGGATTACGCTAGCCATAGTGTCCTCTGGATATCTCCCTCAAGCCTCTGGCGAGGCCTGAGGGTTGGACGTTTAGAATTTAATGGTTGTGTTACCTGAAGTCAGTTCCGTTGCTGATTGTGCACTATCCGTTAGCAGGTTAACTGATACTTTCTCAGTTGCAGGGAAGTGTGTAAACCACTGTGTTTCAATTTGAGAGACTTTAGACACGTCTTCGCATGAGAATTGGTATTGCGCTGAGAATTCGCCATGGCCACCATGTTTGTCATGGTCATGGTCATGGTCATGGTCGTGACCTTTGTGATCATCATGGTCTTTATGCTCATCATGATGGTCGTGACCTTTGTGATCATCATGGTCTTTATGTTCATCGTGATGGTCGTGGCCTTTGTGATCATCATGGTCTTTATGCTCATCGTGATGGTCGTGACCTTTGTGATCATCATGATCTTTATGCTCATCATGGTGATCATGTTCGTCATGATCGCCGGACTCTAGCGTATTTTCGATATGAGCCTCAACCAGTTTACAGTTCGCTGCAGCTGGGATGGTAAGAATACTGTTTACATCTTTGAGCTTGGTTTTGGCGTTGGCGATGGCTGTTTTTTCTGCATCGGTTTTAGGAGCATGCTCAAAGCCAACGACATCAGCACCTGGCGCTGTGATTTCCACTAAAAGATCTTGACCGTCTTGAGCAATGTTAAATTCGACGTGGCCGTGAACATGGGCATCGTGTTGACGAAATTGGTCTTCAGCGACAGCGAACTGCGATACAACAAGACCAGCTAAGAGTGTCATCTTCAGTTTCATGATTAATCCTTAATAGCGAGTAAAAGTACTGAGTACCAATGCGGGTAACGATGCGGTTGAAATAGCCGAGTGCAGAGGTCTCCTGTGAGAACGATGCGATCTGTTCTCGTTTAACTGTTGTTTGTTATGTTATAACAAACAAATATATTTTCCAGAGGAAACAACATTCAGCCTGAGCGTTCTGACCGGAAAACAACAAAAAAGGAGCCGCTAGGGCTCCTTTTCAGAACATAGAGTGACGGATCACATGTTGTCAGTGACTAGGCTGAGTACTTGTTGAATGTCAGCATCGCTAAGTGCACCTTCTTTTACATACAAGATCTTACCTTGTTTATCCTGAACGATAATCGCTGAGCTGTCTTCTTTTAGTTGCCAAGCGTTGGCCACCAAGCCATGTTTGTCTAGTACCATTGAAGACCAAGGGAACTCTTTTTTACTGTCTTCAGCGGAAGACTTAACAAAAGAGCTGGTGCCCCACATCGCATCGTCTTGGTTGATCACTGTCGTGGTTTGATAGCTCTCTTTTGGAAAATCTGCAGCAGTAATTGCCGCCATCAGTGGTGCATTCATTTCTTTTGAGCTGCTGCGGCCAGCGATAGCTTGGATGACACGCACTTTACCTAGCATGTCATTAGTGCTCCATGCTTGGTAGTCGATCGCGTCGTTGTTTAGGATCAGTTCACCGTGATCACTGACCGATACAGAGCGAGCGTTTCCACCGACTTGTAGGTTGGTTGCCATAGCAAATGCTGGCACAAGCAGCATCGCGAGAGTTAGGAGAGGCTTTAGTTTCATTGTAATAGTTTCCGTTACTTTGTTTTGGGCGGCTACCTTAGGCGAACTCAAGGTTAGCCACAATGTAAATAGTGATGATTTGACCAAGAATTGTCTGTCTCTCAATAAAATCATTTCAAGCATAACAGCAATTTATAGTTTGTTGCAAAGTTGTTAACTTTTGTTTGTCTCTCAAAAAATTTCGCGTATAATTTCATTCGAACGCAAACTATATTGCGAAATGGCTCGCAGAAATGTGGGCGCCATTAGATGTACTCAAACGGATATTGAGGTTAGGTTATGCTGCGTAAGTTTACGGTTTATCGTCCGCGTCAAATTGCAAAGTTTGTAAAGACGCTGTTTAAAGGCCAGTTCTTTATTGCAGGAATTGGGTTGTTTCGTTTTGACAACGGCAAAGTGTTGTTGCCAGAGGTTGAGGATAAGCAAAAGCTGGTGGCGTTTAGAGAGATAAACGGAGAGATTGCAGCATTAGCGCTGTAACGAATACCAAATTACGAATGTGAAATGCCCTCGCAATTGCGAGGGCATTTTTGTTAGCGTTAGTTTAACTCTGGTGGAAAGCACACGCCGGTGCCGCCAATACCGCAATAGCCATTTGGATTTTTAGCAAGGTATTGCTGGTGATAAACCTCGGCAAAATAATACTCACCGAGCGGTGCAATTTCGGTGGTGATCCCCGGCGTGCCTAGTGCTTGCTGGTATTGCTGCTGCGTTTGCTTGGCTACCTCGGCTTGATGGTCATTGGCGGTATAAATGGCTGAGCGATATTGTGTGCCAATATCATTGCCTTGGCGCATCCCTTGTGTCGGGTCATGTTTTTCCCAGAAGGCTCGCAAAACAGACGTCAGTGATATCTGGGTGGTATCGAATACCACACGCACCACTTCGGTGTGCCCGGTTAGGCCGCTGCAAACTTCTTCATAGGTAGGATTGGGAGTAAAACCACCAGAATATCCTACCGACGTCGATATCACCCCCGGCAATGTCCAAAACAGGCGTTCAGCGCCCCAAAAACAGCCTAAACCCAAAACAATACTGTCTTGATGCGTCTCGGGAGCGGCGTAAAGATCTGACTGGTTAACAAAGTGTGGCTCCATCGTCGCAATGGCCGTATCTCGGCCGGGGAGCGCTTGGTCGGGGGAAATCATTTCTTGTTTACGCATCATCAGTTCCTTTTTTAGACTAATATTTCAAATGCACAGCGTCTGAAAAATAAAATATTCCGTGGTCATTCATCTGTTTAACGCTTGTCTGAAGACTTCTTAATCAATCAGAGTTATCATTCTACGTAACAACAAAAATAAACGCTCACAGCCTCACAATAAAGCATGATAAAGAGACTTTTACCACCGCTATTCTTGACCTTATCGCCAGCACTCGTCTTTGCTGAGGAGAGTGTGTCTTTGGATATTCAGGGGTTAAGTGGTGCACTTCAAGATAACGTTGATGCTTACGTTTCCGCGATTTCTGAGAACGAATATTCAACCTCACTGCGCTTTCAATCTCGGCTCACTAAAGAAATCAATGAAGCGTTGAACGCGCTCGGTTATTACAACGCGGACATCGACTTTGTGGTCAATGAGCAAGGTGATGAATTGATTGTTCAGGTAACACCAGGACCGCCAACGCGGATTAAGTTGGTTGATGTCGAACTGAGTGGAGAAGCTAAACAGGATGAGGATTTCATGCGCCTTATTCGTATTTCACCGCTCAAAGAAGGTGACACGCTCAACCACAATCAATATGACAGCTTGAAGTCGGGCATCCGTAACCTAGCGCTGCAAAAGGGCTACTTTGATGGCACTTACACCATGAGTCGCCTTGAAGTTATTCCCGAACGCAATGAAGCGATTGTCCGGCTCCATTATGACAGTGGTATTCGCTATCAGTTTGGCAAGGCGACGATCACTGGTAGCCAAATTGATATTCAGAAAGTGCAATCTTTACAGCCTTATAAGATAGGCGATGACTATCGAGTAGCGAAGGTGGGTGAGCACAACCAAAATCTGTCGAATACGGAATGGTTCTCCTCAGTGTTTGTTGAGCCGGACTTATCCGAGGTCGGCAAGGGGCGTGAGTTACCAATGAAAGTGTCGTTGGCGCCTCAGGTACGAAATCAGTTTGAAACGGGTTTGGGCTACTCCACCGATGTGGGTGCAAAAGTGAAATTTGGCTGGAAAAAACCTTGGCTCAATGAACATGGGCACAGTTTTAAAACCAGTTTGGATTTATCACTGCCTGAGCAGCAGGTTACCGCGAGTTATAAAATCCCCCTCGATGACGTACTTAAAGATTATTACGTGATTCAGTATGGTCTGAAAAACGTTAATCGAAGCGATAAAAAGACGTTGGAATCGAACCTGGCGTTTGAGCGTCACTGGGTCTTAGAGAGTGGCTGGCATCGAACCGCTTATCTGCGTTATTTGGTCGAGAACTACGAGTTTAATGCTCAAGGGGAGCTCGGACAGTTTGTGCTTCCAGGCATTTCGTATTCACGAGTGGTGTCGCGAGGCGGTGTGCTGCCGATGAGTGGCAATAAGCAAACCATCATGTTTGAAGTGGGCGATGAACGAGCCATGTCCGAAACGTCAGTATTTAGACTGCGCGGCACCTCAACATGGATTTCCAGTATCGGCGAGAATCATCGTGGTCTATTCAAAGTCGATGTGGGCGCCAACATTGCGAGTGACCCATCTAAGCTATCACCATCACTACGATTCTATGCGGGTGGTGATAACAGCGTCCGTGGTTACGACTACGAAAGCATCTCTCCTGTCGATGATGCGAACAATAAAACCGGTGGTCAATACCTCGCGACCAGCTCCCTTGAGTATCAATATCGCCTCACAGGAAACTGGTGGGCGGCGACCTTTTTTGATGTTGGTGACGCGTTTGATGACGACCCTGAGTGGAAACGCGGTGCCGGCTTTGGGATTCGCTGGGTCTCTCCAGTTGGACCGGTGAAATTCGATTATGCGAAAGGATTAGATACTAAACCGCAAGCCGAATGGCGCATTCACTTTAGCTTAGGGCCTGAACTATGATGTCGAAAGTTTGGCAAGTCACCAAATGGTGCTCTATTGGCCTAATTACTCTGATTTTATTGATCCTCTCCACGCTGGCGTTTGCTTTGTTTACCAATGCAGGTCTTAACAGCATTTTGTGGGGAGTGAATAAAGCCTTACCTCAATTTGAGTCGGGTGAGACGCAAGGGGCGCTGTTTCCCAGGTTCACGATTAACGATGTGAGCTTTCAAGATGAAAGCTTGTTTATTGATTTAAAGGCGCAGTCACTGACGCTCGCAGTCGATCTCAATTGCCTGTCTGACCCAAGAGTGTGCGTAAACGAGCTGGCGATTCAAGGACTGGACTTTCGTATGCCGGAGGTGGCGCCCAGTGAGCCTTCTCCAGAGCCAAGTGAGCCACTGACAAAAATAACGCTGCCTATTCCAGTGGCAATTGGTCATGTCAACTTTGACGATATCCAACTTGATATTTTAGGGACGAAGGTAAGCTGGGAGCGATTTTCTACCTCACTTTCCATGACAGGCTCTAACCTGACGGTGGGCGAGACGATGTTGACATCGCCTTTGGTTGCGCTGCCATCGGCTACGGAGTCGGCCGAGCCTGAGATTGAAACAGCACCGCCAGAAAGCAATGAGCCTGCGACAGCCATCGAGCTTCCGGAGGTGTTGATCCCGTTATTTGTCAATATTACGGGTATTGAGATCCTCGACTTTAAACTCGACCAGGCGGAGCCTGTGATTGTCGATAGACTAAAGTTAGTCGGCAAAGCAGGTAAGCATGACGTCGATGTGTCGACATTGGAGTTGGAAATGCCGATGGTGGATGCCAACCTTAGCGGTAAGGTGACGCTGCAAGGGGGCTACCCGCTCGATCTTGATTTGGGGGCGCATTTAAAACAAACCGATTTTGCCGGACAAAAGCTTAAGCTTCATGCTTCGGGGAGCGTGCAATCACTGGATCTAGATAGTGAATTTTCGGGATTGATTAGCGGGTTGCTTAAAGGACAAGTTCAGCCGTTAGATCCTAACATTCCATTTGATGCCACCATCAGTGATGCTAAAGCGAATTGGCCGCTTAGTGGTGAGTCAGATTATCAGTTATTGATAGAAACGTTGGGCGCGAAGGGGTCGTTGGAAGGGTATCAAGTCGACCTGTTGGCATCAGCGTCCGGCAAGGACATCCCAGACGTTGCCGTGGATTTGGAGGGCAGTGGAGACCTCGAACAAATCGCACTGAGCAAGCTGTCTATCGATACCTTGGGCGGCAATGTGGCTGGTCAAGTGATGGCAAATTGGTCTGCGCCAGTGAACTGGCAAGGGGATATTAATCTCACCCATATTCAGCCGGGTTTGCAGTGGCCAGAGGCAGAGGGGGATATCAGTGGCCGGATTGTGACTTCGGGTTCGTTGACGGATGCCGGTGGTTGGCAAGTTTCAGTGCCGACATTGGATATTGTCGGCATATTAAGAAACTATCCGATTGATGTTAAAGGTCAGCTCGATGCTTCCGATGTGAGCGGTAAAGGCGAGTTTAAGGTCGATACCCAAGGGCTTTCGGTTGCCCATGGTCCCAACCAACTTAATGCGAAAGGTGAGCTTGACCAAAACTGGGACATGACGGTGGATATCAATTTCCCAGAATTGGCGAAATCGGTACCGGATCTATCGGGCGCTTTGCGCGGGAAATTGGATCTGAAGGGCGCAATGCAGCAGCCTGATATTGCGACCGATCTGCGCATTGAAAAGGTACAGTGGAAACAAGAAGCCAGTCTTGAATCACTAACCTTAGTCGGTACGGCGAAACCGATACCGATTGAAAGTGCTCAGGCCGATCTGCGATTAAATGCGCTTGGTATTCAGTATCAAGATCAAACGGTTGATTCCGCAGCGGTCACCCTGTCAGGCACTCAAGCTGAGCATACCTTGGCCTTGGATGTGGTGTCCAAACTCGCATCGCTAAATTTAGCGATTAGTGGTGAGCTTATCGATAAACCGAATCTCATTTGGAATGGTGAGCTGAAAAAGGTGCACCTTGAGACTGAGCAAGGGCCGTTGGATCTCACTGAACCAGTGGCTATCAAAGTGGACATCGATAAGCAGGTAGCCAACGTCGCTGCGCACTGTTGGGCGCAGGCAGATTCTCGATTGTGTTTAGAAAAGGACATTGAAGCGGGACAGTCAGGCGAAGCGCTGGTGACGGTGAAGAACTTCAATTTTGAGCAGGTTAAAGCTTATATCCCAGAGAGCATGGTACTAGAGGGCAGTGCGAATATTACGGCTTGGGCGAAATGGGCCCCTGAGACGTCGCCGCAAGTGAGGTTAGATGTAGCACTGCCAAAAGGGACGGTGACTCAGAACCTAGAAACTCCTTTAGTCGTTGGCTGGGAATCAGTGAGTGTCAAAGCAAACCTTGCCGATGATAAGCTCGATGCCAGCTGGTTGGTGGATGTGACGGACAATGGTGATCTTTCTGGTCAAGTGACGCTGCCGGATGTGCTGGCTGAACAAAAGACGATTGAAGGAGAGCTTAATCTGTCGACGTTTAATCTGGACTTCTTGCAACCGCTGGTGGGGGAGTTCAATCAGCTAAAAGCCAATTTAGAGGCCGGTATCAAGATCAAAGGGGATGCAATGCATCCTGAGCTCTATGGCCAATTCTCAGTGGCGGATCTGTCCTTGCAAGGGGATATCTCACCGATCCAGGTTAAGTCGGGTGATGTGGATATCTCGTTTAACGGTTACGATGCGATCCTTGATGCGAACATCCAAACTAACGATGGCGAACTCAAACTGGCTGGTGACGGCAATTGGCAAGATCTCAAAGCATGGCGAACGAAGCTACGGGTGTTCGCCGATGAGTTAAATGTGGATGTGCCACCGATGGTGAAAGTCAAGGTGGTACCGGATATGACCATTGAAGCCAACCCGACATTGGCGAAGATCACCGGCTCCATCGGTTTGCCTTGGGGGCGGATATTAGTTGAGGAATTGCCACAAAGTGCGGTCGCGGTCTCGAGCGATCAAGTGCTGCTGAATCCAGACATGACGCCCGTCGACGAAGAGACGGCTGTGCCATTTAACGTTGAGACTGATGTGTCGATCTCTATTGGTAACGACTTTACGATTTCGGCATTTGGCCTTAAAGGCGGGCTGCGCGGTAAACTGCACGTGTCTCAAAAAGACCAAGGTCCATTTGTTCAGGGTGAAATTAATATCGTTGACGGCTCATACAGCTCATTTGGTCAGGACTTGTTGATTGAAGAAGGTAAGATCTTGATGACAGGGCCGGTTGATCAGCCGTATGTCAACATCACCGCGATCCGTAATCCTGATACCACAGCGGATGATGTCAAGGCTGGGGTGAAAGTCTCCGGGCTTGCGACAGAGCCTAAGATAGATATTTTCTCCGATCCGACCATGCCTCAGGCAAATGCGCTTTCTTACCTATTGCGAGGCCAAGATATTGATGGTGAAACCGGTGGCAATGCACTGACGACCACTCTGATTGGATTGAGTCTTGCCCGAAGCGGTAAAGTCGTAGGCGATATTGGTCAAGCCTTTGGTGTCCAAGATCTGCAGCTTGATACAGCAGGCTCTGGAAATGACTCACAAGTGACGGTGAGTGGGTACGTGTTACCTGGTCTGCAAGTTAAATACGGTGTGGGTATCTTTAACTCACTGGGCGAATTTACCGTGCGCTATCGTATTATTGAGGATTTCTATGTTGAAGCGGTTTCTGGTCTTTATAGCTCAGTGACCTTCCTGTATCAGTTTGAAGTGGACTGATAAATAGTGATGCAGTCAGGTATGTCGCTCGTACAACCTCTAGATAACAAGGAGAATCTATGTTTAAAAGAGTGCTTATAGCCAGCGCGTTCGTTGCATTGTCGGGGTGCGTGCAACTCACTCCACCAACGGATGAGAGTGCTCAAAGTTGGCAAGATTTTGGTTATCAATGGGCGATGAAAGGCTACATTATTGAGAGCCAGTCGGATTTAGTCAAAAAATCCCCCAAGCTATCTGCTGATCAGTTCGCTCAGTATCAAGTGGGCTATGCGACAGGCAAATCAGAGTACTGTCTGCAAGAGCCGTTTGTGCTTGGCTATGATCGCAAGATCTATTATGGGATTTGTAATGATGTCGACCGCCGCTTTAATGAAGAGTATTGGCGCGGTAAGAATGCTCGCAATCGCAATTAGTGAAAGCGAATTCAACTGCGGGTGGTTGGGGACGTAAGCGGTGAGGAGGTACAATGAAAATAGTATGGGTTTCATTGGTTGCTGTAACACTGGTGGCGTGCGCTCAAAACAGTGGGCCAAACAATCAGTCACAACAAGACTGGTTTCAATTCGGCGAGCAGCAAGCACTCGTCGGATACGAGAAGCAAAGCGATACTGAGCTCAAACAGGCATCGCAAGTTACGGTCAGCGCGGAGCTTTATCAAGCGTATTCAGAAGGGTACCAACAAGGTCGCAGTGAGTACTGTCAACAAGATCCGAGAATTTTGGGCAAGAAAGGGGAGATGTATCGTGGCATTTGTGATGACATCCGCCCAACCTTTCGAACGTGGTACAACAATGGCAAGGCGTCACGCAGTAGTTACTAACCCGGCTAGGGGCTTCTGCATCAGTCTTGAGAGAAAACAAAAGGGCTCGCCAACACTTGTTTGGCGAGCCCTTTTTGATAGCTGTACGGCTTACTTACCTTGAGCTCGCTCATACGAAGATTGGATCTCGTCACGTGCGGCTTGTGCGTCTGCCCAGCCGTCGACTTTCACCCATTTGCCCGCTTCTAACTCTTTATAACGCTCAAAGAATTGAGTGATCTGTGCTTTGAGAAGCTCAGGAATGTCATCGACGTTTTGGATGTGGTCGTACTCTTTGCTCAGCTTGCTGTGCGGAACAGCGAAGACCTTGGCATCTTCGCCAGATTCATCGGTCATTTTTAGCACGCCAACTGGGCGGCAACGGATCACAGAGCCTGGCATCAATGGATACGGTGTTGGAACCAGTACATCCACTGGATCCCCGTCAAGTGATAGGGTGTGATTTACATAACCATAGTTACATGGGTAGAACATTGGGGCTGACATAAAACGGTCAACGAATACGGCGCCAGAGTCTTTATCGACTTCGTACTTGATGGGATCGGCGTTTGCTGGGATTTCAATCACGACATAGATGTCATCTGGGAGTGACTTACCCGCAGGCACATTGTTTAAGCTCATTTTTGACTTTCCTTTTCTTTGTTCGATATTCCTTTAGGCGCAAGGAACACAGGGCTGAAACACGAATCGTTTACAGTCAGTATACTTGGTTACTTTTAAAACAAAAAGTGCCTCGTTGAGAGGCACTTCGAAGTTATTGGTCTTGGTACTCTTCGAGGAAGGATTCGACCTTTTTCACCATGTTCTTGGAACCAACAAAGAATGGCACGCGTTGATGCAGCTCCGTTGGTTTTATATCCATAATGCGCTGTGTGCCATCGGAGGCAACCCCGCCAGCTTGCTCCATGATGAACGCCATCGGGTTGCATTCATACAGAAGACGCAGTTTACCGCTTGGGTGACTCTGCGTGCTTGGGTATAAATAAATACCGCCTTTTAGCAGGTTACGGTGGAAGTCCGATACTAATGAACCGATGTAGCGTGAAGTGTATGGACGCTTTTCTTCAGGCACATTTTCTTGGCAGTACTTGATGTACTTCTTCACACCCATAGGGAAACGGATGTAGTTACCTTCGTTGATGGAATAGATAGTTCCATCATCAGGAATCATCATGTTTTCGTGTGAAAGACAGAAGCTACCGATAGAAGGATCGTAAGTGAAGCCGTTCACGCCTTTACCCGTTGTGTAGACCAACATGGTTGACGAGCCGTAGACCACATAACCCGCAGCGACTTGCTTATTACCAGGTTGTAGGAAGTCCTCTTGAGTTGGAGGCGTGCCTACTGGCGAGATACGGCGGTAAATCGAGAAGATAGTACCAACCGATACGTTAACATCGATGTTTGACGAACCATCCAATGGGTCCATCAACACGACATATTTGGCGTTCTTATTGAGCTCTTTATTGAACGCGACTGCTTCATCTTCTTCTTCACTCGCGACACCACAAACTTGGTCACGTGCTTCTAGCGCAGCTTTGAACTTATCGTTCGCATAGACGTCGAGCTTTTGCTGAGCTTCACCTTGAACATTGTCTGTACCAACAGCACCTGTGATATCAACAAGACCGGCTTTGTTGATTTCTCGGTTTACAATTTTTGCAGCAAGTCGAATCGAGGACAAAAGAGAGGAGAGATCACCGCTAGCGTGGGGGAAATCATGTTGCTTCTCAACAATGAATTCGCCAAGGGTGCGCATATCAGACATGTTATATCCTTAACTTTTTTACTTATTTTCTTGGGGGTATATGTGTGGAATTACGCGAATTCAAACGATTGCGCGACTTGGGGGTATTCATCAACACACATGGATATTGTAGGGGGCAGAACTTTTTAATGGTAATGAAGTAACCGTGCTAGCGTGGCCCTGACGTGATAAATGTCACATTTATCTGTCTAACCACTAACTTTCTCGCTTTTAACACACGCTTTGGGTATATATAGCGACAATGGCGTAAACTAAGACGCAACGGAATTTAAGAGAGCAAGTTATGCATATTCATATCCTTGGCATCTGCGGAACCTTCATGGGTGGCGCTGCTGTATTAGCCCAGCAACTTGGACACCGAGTTACGGGCAGTGACGCGAATGTCTACCCACCAATGAGCACCTTGTTGGAATCAGAAGGGATAGAAATCATCGAAGGTTTTGACCCATCTCAGCTCAATCCTGCTCCTGATCTGGTGGTGATTGGAAATGCGATGAGTCGCGGTAACCCTTGTGTCGAATATGTACTCAATCACAATCTCAAATACACCTCAGGGCCTCAATGGTTGCAAGAGTTCTTGCTGCACGATCGTTGGGTGCTGGCGGTTTCGGGCACTCATGGCAAAACCACGACTTCTAGCATGCTCAGTTGGATCTTGGAAGAATGCGGTTATAAACCTGGCTTTTTGGTGGGGGGCGTATTGGGCAACTTCGGTCAGTCGGCAAGACTTGGCGAGTCGATGTTCTTTGTGGTCGAAGCCGACGAATATGACAGTGCTTTCTTCGATAAGCGTTCTAAGTTTGTGCATTACCACCCACGCACACTGATCATGAATAACTTAGAGTTTGATCATGCCGACATCTTCGATGATCTTGAAGCGATAAAACGTCAGTTCCATCATCTGGTGCGAACGGTTCCAGGTAATGGGCGCATTATGACGCCGAAAAGTGACAAGGCGCTCAGTGATGTTCTCGGTAGAGGGTGTTGGAGCGAGGTGGAGCATACGGGGGAAGGCGCAGATTGGCATGCCAATAAGCTGATTGCCGATGGTTCGCACTTTGAAGTTCTATTGCACGGCGCCAAAGTAGGGGAAGTCAATTGGGACTTGGTGGGTGACCACAATGTCGATAACGCATTGATGGCGATTGCAGGTGCAAGGCATGTGGGCGTGACCCCCGATCTAGCCTGTGAAGCGCTGGGTAAGTTTATCAATACTAAACGACGCCTTGAGCTTAAGGGCGAGGTGAATCAGGTAACGGTTTATGATGATTTTGCTCATCATCCAACAGCGATTGAACTGACATTAGATGGTTTGCGTAACAAGGTCGGCGATAAACGTATTCTTGCGGTGTTAGAACCGCGCAGCGCAACCATGAAACGTGGTGTGCATAAAGAAACGCTCGCACAATCGTTAACCAAAGCCGATCAAGTGTTTCTATTCCAGCCAGATAATATCGAATGGTCAGTACAAGACATTGCAGACGCTTGCCACCAGTCAGCCCAAGTGGCCAGCGACATTGATGCGCTGGTGGCTGCGATTGCAGCACAAGCCAAGCCGGGCGATCAGATTTTGGTGATGAGCAATGGCGGCTTTGGTGGTATTCACCAAAAATTATTGGAGGCGCTAGCCTAATGAAACCGGCAGAGAAAGCCATTACCCTCGCATTTACGGGAGCCTCTGGTGCGCCTTATGGTATGCGTTTGCTAGAGTGTTTACTGGCTCAAGACTACACCGTTTACCTTTTGATCTCGTCGGCCGCGCGTGTGGTACTTGCCACCGAGCATGATATCAAGCTACCAAGTGGGCCGGATGCGGCTCACAAAGCTTTGGTTGAACGCTTGAACTGTCAGCCAGAGAAGTTGGTGGTGTGTGGCAAGGAAGACTGGTTCTCGCCAGTGGCTTCTGGCTCAGCGGCACCCAAGCAGATGATTGTTTGTCCATGTTCAGCGGGCAGTGTTGCGGCGATTGCTCATGGTATGTCGGACAACCTCATTGAGCGTGCTGCGGATGTCGTGATTAAAGAGAAAGGACAACTGCTGTTAGTGGTGCGTGAAACGCCATTCTCAACCATTCATCTCGAGAACATGCACAAGCTCTCCCAAATGGGGGTCACCATCATGCCTGCTGCACCTGGTTTTTATCACCAGCCTCAATCGATAGAGGATCTCGTCGACTTTATTGTGGCACGCGTGCTTGACCACATGGGGCTGGAGCAAAACCTGGTGCCACGCTGGGGTTACGACCAGCGATAGTTTGGCATTAATAAACGAATATTAAGGATAGATTTGGCGAATCTGTGATGAAAAGGTTACAATTCGCCCTCAAAGGTTGTAACTCACGGGGTGCACTAGCAGTGGTGCTGAGAGAAGGTCAAGCCTGATACCCGCGTACGTTAAGTAACAGCCCTGATCCAGATAATGCTGGCGTAGGGATGAGGCTCCTTTGCTATTATTCAGCTTAGTAGACACTCTTATTCCAATTTGTTGGATCGCCTTCCAACTCGCGCGTTTTCTCTGGATCCTAAAACGATAACTAAGGACAGAACCAGTGAAAAACCTTTCAATCAGCAAAATCGCGTTAGCGACCGCATTTATTTCTTCTCCACTTATGGCATCGGCACAGTCGTTGACCGTCTACACATACAGCTCATTTGCCTCTGATTGGGGACCAGGTCCTGCGATTGAAAAAGCGTTTGAGGCGCAGTGTGGTTGTGATCTTAATTACGTGGCTTTGGATGATGGCGTTTCTATCCTGAATCGCCTTCGTTTAGAAGGCAGCAGCTCTCAAGCGGATGTGGTGCTTGGTCTTGATAACAATCTCATGAGCGAAGCGAAGAAATCGGGCTTGCTTGCTAAACATAGCGCAGATTTGTCATCTGTTGTTCTGCCAAATGGCTGGAGCGACGAGGTGTTTGTTCCGTTTGATTACGGTTATTTTGCCTTTGTATACAACAAAGAGAAGGTAAAGAATCCACCCAAAAGCCTTAAAGAGCTGGTTGAGCTGCGCGATGACTTGAAGGTTATTTACCAAGATCCACGAACGTCGACGCCGGGGCAGGGTTTACTGTTGTGGATGAAGTCTGTGTATGGGGATGACTCAAGTGCTGCATGGCAGCAGCTTGCAAACAAAACTGTCACGGTGACCAAAGGCTGGTCGGAAGCGTACTCTATGTTTCTAGAAGGCGAGTCGGATCTCGTGTTGTCTTACACGACGTCTCCGGCTTACCACATTATTGCTGAGCAGGATGAGCGCTTCGCTGCGGCTGATTTTGCAGAAGGTCACTACACTCAAGTAGAGGTTGCTGCTAAGGTTGCTGGCAGTAACAACCAGAAGCTTGCTGATGAGTTTATGCAGTTTATTGTTTCTGACGGCTTTCAATCAAACATCCCAACCGGCAACTGGATGTACCCAGTGGTGGATAGCAAACTGCCAGCAGGGTTTGAAAGCTTAACCATTCCGGCCAAGGCGTTGTCCTTCACTCCTGATGAAGTGGCGAATAATCGTAAAGCTTGGATTCGTGAATGGCAATCTGCGTTGATTAAGTAACGCTATATACCCGACGATGTGTCACTCTTGCTTGAGAATGGCACATCGTAGGAGATTTTTTCCTTTGAGGTCATTGTGATTCGAATTCCCAAAGCTGGCGTACTTGTTGCGCTGCTCATTGGCCTGTATGTCGCCGCGTCATTGTGGACACTGCTTTCCTATTCTTCCATTGATGATATTGGGCTGCTGTTTAGCGAACCTTACTACCAGCACGTAGCTAAGTTCAGTTTCTGGCAAGCAAGCCTTTCGACGCTATTGAGTGTTGGATTGGCCGTACCGGTCGCTCATGCCCTTTCACGTCGCCGTTTCTGGGGGCGAGAGTGGTTACTTAAACTGTTTGCCACAACCTTGGTCATGCCTGTGCTCGTTGGTGTGTTTGGCATTGTAGCTATCTATGGCAATCAAGGGGTGATTGCCCATTGGTTCGCTGGTGGCTCCGCGCTTTTTTCCATCTATGGGCTCAATGGTATTTTGCTCGCTCACGTGTTCTTCAATCTGCCTTTTGCCACTCGACTGTTATTGGTAACCATAGAGGGCGTGCCTGACGAGCAGCGTAAGTTGGCGCTTCACCTTGGCATGAACAGTTGGCAATGTTTTCGGTTAGTCGAATGGCCAAGGCTTAAGTCACATCTTCCTCACGTGATAGGTTTGGTGTTTATGCTTTGCTTTACCAGCTTTGCGACTGTCATGGCGCTTGGGGGAGGGCCACAAGCGACCACTATCGAGCTGGCTATCTATCAAGCGATTAAGTTCGACTTTGATTTGCCTACGGGTGCCGTGCTAGCACTTTGGCAAATGGCAATCTGTGCTGCTCTGGTGATGTTTGTCGGGCGGTTTAGTCAACCGGTCTCTGGCAAGAGTAACTTCCACGGGGCGCCTAGCTTACAACCCAAAGATACCATGCTTAAAAAAGGCTGGGATAGCATTTGGATCATGGCAACCCTAATGCTCGTTATACCTCCGATACTGGCCATTTTGCTGAGTGGTTTGAACTCGAAACTGTTTGACGTGTTTACGGATTCACGCTTTTGGAGTGCTGTGAGCACTTCGCTGCAAGTGGCTGTATTGGCGGGGAGTATTGCTCTACTGGTGGGGATTGTATTGCTATCAACAACGCGGGTTTTCAGACTTAAGTCCCAAGCACGCCAAGCGGACAGCCTTGAGCTTGTCGGTACCGTTATTCTGGTGACACCAGCGTTAGTCCTTAGCACAGCGACCTTTTTGATGCTGCGAGGCATGGCCAATGTGTTTAGCCTAGCGTTTGGCATTGTGGTGATGGTGAATGCCCTAATGGCGCTGCCTTATGTAATTAAGACCTTAAACCAGCCGATGCAGCGCCTTGCCACTCAATACTATCCACTATGGCAAAGTCTCGGTATGCACGGGCTGCGCCGATTTTGGTTGATGGAATGGCGAGCGATTCGCGCACCGATACTTCATGCTTTCTCGATCAGTTTCATTTTGTCTATGGGTGACCTTACCGTGATTGCCTTATTTGGCAGCCAAGATTTTAATACCCTGCCACTCTATCTTTATCAGCTAATGGGCAGTTATCAGCTCGAATCGGCTGCCGTGGTATCGCTGGTGCTGTTTGCCTTGAGTATCGGTATATTTTCACTGACCGATACACTCAACCGGACACCGGCAAACACTCATTCATCAAAAGCTCGCTCATCTAAAGCTCACTCTCAGGAAGGCTCTCGTCATGTTGCACCTAAATAACGTCGCCTATCGCTACCATAGTGATTGGTTCCATTTTGAACTAGAGGTCAGGCAAGGCGATATCGTCTCCTTAATTGGTCCAAGTGGCGCAGGGAAATCGACATTGCTGGCACTGGTCTCTGGTTTTTGTCAGCCCGAATCTGGGACGATTCAAGTAGCTGGGTCTAGCATCGATAGGCTTGAGCCTCATCAAAGGCCGCTGTCGATGCTATTTCAAGAGCACAATCTTTTTGATCATCTATCAGTGTTTGACAATATTGGTTTGGGGCTAAATCCAGCCCTCAAGCTCAGTGAAGCAGATCGAAAGACTGTGCGTAATGCTGCGGAAAAAGTTGGGCTAGGGGAGATGTTAACGCGACTCCCTGCTGAGCTCTCCGGTGGTCAAAAACAGCGGGTGGCGCTTGCGCGCTGCTTTGTGCAACCACATCCAATATGGCTACTCGATGAGCCGTTCTCTGCCCTTGATCCTATCCTTCGCAAAGAAATGCTCAGTGTGGTGAAACAGCTAGCGAGCGAAAAACAAGTGACAGTGATTATGGTAACGCACCATTTAAGTGATGCTCGCGCGATAGCGAATCGCTTTGCCTATTTAGCTAACGGCTGCATTGAAGCGCAAGGTGAGGTTGATGAGTTGACGGATGCACACCCTAACGCAGCATTGGCGGAGTTTGTGCACGCGGCGCACTAGCGCCCATAAACAAAAAGGCAACTGAATGTTCAGTTGCCTTTCGCGGTTTTAGCCTAGCAAGTATTAGAACTCTTGCTCTTCTTCGTGCTTAAGCATTTGGAAGATTTCACGGAATGCTTTCGCTGGCTTCCCCGCTTTCTTCTCTTTGTTTGCTTGGCGAGCAAGCTGACGTAAGCGCTGGCGATCAAGCTCAGGGTAAAGTGCCATTGCGGCTGCAATTGCTTCATCACCTTCTGCAATGATACGGTCGCGCAACTGCTCAAGCTTATGCAGAGCTGCGGTAGATTGTGAGTGCTTGTTACGTACACGATCAAGAGCGGCTTGAATTGGCTCAGGATCTTCGGTGCGCATTAGCTTACCAATGTATTGCAGCTGACGACGCTTAGCTTCGTTCTTAAAGCGCTGCGCGTCTGCGATCGCTTCTCTCAGATCTTCGCTTAGTGGGAATTTATCCAACACAGCAGGTTTTAGCTCAACGAGCTCTTCACCGAGTTTTTGCAACTCTTCCATGTCGTTTTTCATTTCGGTTCTGCTCACCCAAATGATCTCTTCTTCCTCTTCCCAAGGCGCTTTCTGATTTTTGCGGGCCATGATGTCTGCCTATATCACTATCTCATTACGAATATCCGCTATTTTAGCAAGAAATCTGGGGAGAATGCGAAAACCTTGTTATTCTAGACTCAGTTATTAGCAAAGAATTAGATAAATATGGACGTAAGAGAGCAAGTTGCTCAGCAAAAAGCTGAGCTAGAAGCGGCAGTTGCGAAAGCGTTAGACATGGCTTCGGTAAGTGCAGATGCGGCCGAGGTTGCGATCACCAAGAGCACGGGTCTTAGTGTCTCTACTCGCATGTGCGAGGTGGAAAACGTTGAATTCAATAGCGACGGTGCTTTAGGTATTACGGTTTACCGAGGACAGAAAAAAGGCAGCGCCTCAACGTCTGACCTGAGCGAAAAAGCAATTGCTCAAACGGTAGCAGCTGCGCTGGATATTGCTCAATACACTTCAGAAGATCCATACGCAGGTCCTGCGCCAAAAGAGCTTATGGTCACTGATATTCCCGATCTTGATCTCTTCCACCCTGATGAGCCAAACCCAGACATGGCGGCACAAAAAGCCATTGCAGCGGAGCAAGCGGCACTGGAGTACAGCGACAAAATCAAACAAAGTGATGGTGCGAGCTACGACAGTCACTACGGTGTTAAGGTTTATGGTAACTCACACGGTCTGCTTGCGGGCTACGCATCAAGCCGCCACAGCATAAGCTGCAGTGTGATTGGCCAAGGTCAAAACGGAGATATGGAGCGAGACTATAGCTACACACTCGCTCGCCATCGCGACGACCTTTGGACACCAGAATCAGTCGGTGAGAAGGCGGCGAAGAAAACGATTGAACGCCTCGACGCAAGAAAAATACAAACAGGCCAATACCCAGTGCTGTTTGCTAACGATGTCGCGACCGGATTGATTGGTCACCTTGTGATGGGTATCAGCGGTGGTAACTTGTATCGCAAGTCTTCGTTCTTATTGGACAAGCTGGGCGAGCAAATCTTGCCAGATTGGTTCTCGGTACAAGAAAAGCCACACGTGTTACGCGGACTGGCATCGAGCCCATTTGATAATGAAGGTGTCGCGACTCGCGATATGGACATCATTACCGACGGTAAATTGGCCACCTACCTACTAACCAGTTACGCGGCTCGTAAAATGAACATGACTCCAACAGGTCATGCTGGCGGTATTCACAACTGGTACGTGAAATCGACAGGCCAAGACTTTGAGGCCATGCTCAAGCAACTCGGTACTGGTTTGCTGGTGACTGAAGTGATGGGACAAGGCGTGAATATCGTAACCGGCGACTACTCGCGCGGCGCGGCAGGTTTTTGGGTTGAGAACGGTGAAATCCAATTCCCTGTGTCTGAAATTACGGTTGCGGGTAATTTGGCACAAATGTTCCAACAAATCGTTGCGGTAGGTAATGACGTGGAGACTCGTTCACAAATCCAAACCGGTTCGATTTTGTTAGAGTCGATGAAGGTGGCTGGGGAATAAGAGCAAGCTTTCCTCCAAGTGCAACCGAGGCGAGTAATCAATTCAATGAAATTGATATGTTAGTAGGTGAAGAAATATTGAAGTGTTGTTCGGTTATCAAGCACTTCAGTAGCGTTTTCTTTGTGTGAGCTTGATACCGTTTCGTTTCGACTTACACAAAGGGAGCGTCTGATTTTGGAAATGCATTTATTAGTACGAGACTTAAAGGGAGTCCCTTTGGGGCGCCATCAGTTTTTCGTATTGTTGTCCGGACACTCACCTCAAACATATCGATTGCCTCAAGCGGGAGTTACTTTAACAAGCCGCAAGATAGGTAACCGGTATGGTCTTGTGCTAGGAGCACAAAATAAAAAAGTATTAAAAAGTTCTTTCAATCGACTCCAGTTCGTCCCATTTGATGCTTCAGATCTATCGTGTGCACGAGAGTTCTTTACTGGCAAACCTTCGACGCTTTCCACACAGTTTGCCTACAAATCTGCACAAGGAAAGCGAGTCTACCCCTTAAAAGGACGCAGTGAAAAAGAGCTGGCTAAGGCTTTATTGAAAGCCATCGACTTTTTTGTGGTTAACGAAGGCAGTCAGCCAATTAGCTATCCACCACCATGGCTTGGTAAAAATAGTAATAGTTGGACGAATTCGATTTTAGATGTGATACCTGCACACCTTCCCGATAGCGATGGACGCAAATTCGGTGATTTCGCTGGCGCGGATGCTGGCCATGATGTTCGTATCAATAGTATGTATTTCACGAGAGTGTGTCAGCCTTGCAAAGTCCAAAACCCAGCTTACCGTTAGTATTTCTTGAGGCGGCTCTTCGGGCATTTCACGCTACGTGCGTTGTGTTTCTTGCAGTTGCATCTACTTTTATTGCTCGAGCTCTCTCCGTCAAGGCATCGAATCCATTTCTATCCGATGATTGGCTTTGGGTGGCGATGTTCATCAGTGGTTGGTGTTTATTACCTAGTGTGATTACTTTTTGTGTTTCAGAATATCGATGTCAATCGGCAGTTAAACGACTTTATGCGTTTGTTACGACGCTTCAGTTTATTACGTTATTGTTTTATGTACGCTCTATAACAGCTGTCGCTGATAACGAGCTTTCGAGTTCACCTCTGCTACTTTTGATATGGCTGGCGGTTCCTTTAGCGTGGCTATATTTTCCGATTTTCTTTTGGGGACGAGCTGTGACTTTGTTTAAGAGAGGGGTAGGAATTTTAGGTATTCTGGGGTTTATTTATTTATTTGCGTCAATCACATGATGAAAGGACATCGAAATTGTTCGGTGTCCTTTGGGTTTTTATTCAAAACAAATTTCAATAAACGCATTACCCCAGTCGGAGGTAAATGGCATGATGATGATTGCGCCATCGCATTTGTGTCGGATGGTGTGACCTTTGCCTGATACCACAACCGGTGTCGCCATATCAAAATCAAAGCCGTTTTCTGCCAGGATACGTTTCGCACCCCCCGTCACCATATTGGTGATCTCGCCGACCATATCGGTGACTTCTTCATTCAATCCATGCGGTTTCTCACCCAGCATGTTTTGCATGATCTCAAGAGCAAGGCCTTCTTCAAACGTAATCGACATCGAGCCGCGGGTTTGAGTCCCCACCATGCCGATAAGGCCAGACACATCGCCACGAGCGATTTCGTCTTTTTTAATTCTTGGCTTAAGTGGCTTGATCTCCATTGAAGCCATCGTTTTTAGCACATTCATTAATGAGGCTAAAAACGGATTTACAAATTCAGCGCGCATAACTTCTTCTATTTATTCGACTCTTCCAATGATGAACACGTCTGACATGTGCCATGAGTTTCTATGACGTGATTTGAAAACTGGAAGCCATGTTTTTCAACGTTGCTATTAAGCAAGGCTATCAGAATATCATCTTGTAGTTCAACGACATTACCGCACTTGTCACAAATCAGCAGATGCGAGTAGTGTTTATGCTCACCAAATGAACAGCAAGAGACAAAACTGTTAGTAGACTCAACACGATGGATAAACCCTTGCTCTAAAAGAAAGTCCAGTGCTCGGTATACAGTCGGCGGCTTAGCTTGCGGCTCGGTGACCTTAAGCTGGTCAAGGAGTTCATAGGCACTCGAGGCCTTATTACTGTCACAAATCAGCTCATATACACGCTTACGCTGAGGCGTTAAACGAACCCCTCTCGCTGAGCACGTTTTTTCTAGTTGTTTGATTAGCTTCTGATCCACATGTCCACCTATGTTTGCGAATTCTGTTCATTTTATACTAATTCCTTCGGTAGGTCGTTAGTCTCGATTATAGAATTGTTGGCAGCGTGTCTAGTTGTATTTTGCAAAGCAGAGTAGACGACATAAGAGCAGCCACAGTTCACAATTCTAGAGTGCGGATTGAGTGAGATTTTTACGACCGGCGTCAACTTAAATCAGTCTTTTTTCGGCGCGATGACCAGCATAATAATATGGCATTGTAGAAAGGAGGCGGTATGTTGAGAGTGGGATATTGTGAAGTTAACGACCTGCAACTTAGTCCATCAAGCAGAACAGCAGTATCACAAGTTCACGATATTATTAATCGGGGGGGAATGTTGGGCTTTGCGATTGCTTCAACACCGCTCTATCAGATATTTTTTAGTCCAAGTGTGACAGGGAAGCCGGCTGAAACCATGATTACAATTCGCGAATACGATTGGGAGATCTTTGGCGAGGCAATGTCGAGTGTTTCCAAAATTTCAAAAGACAGGGTTTTACAAATAGCAGAACCTCTTACATGGACAACAAGTGGTTCGGAACAAAAGTTTTGGAGGTGCATAAGTGAAGCTGCACTTTAATAGGATTCTGTTTCTTCTACCACTCTCGGCGTGCGCTGTTGAAACAACTTCAGACCGCTTTGATTTATTGGTCGAGTGGAACAATAGACACGCGGAGTGCTTTGATCTCCGAAGCAACAATGCTGACACGTTTCCAATAACACCTTGGTTTGAATCTTTGACTAAAGATGATAAGAGGCGGGTCGTTTTGTATTTGTCTGAGCTCAAGATGTACCAATGTACGCTCGGGGAGGCAAGTAGGATAAAGCAGACATACTCGAAACAAGATATTCAAGAGTTGGAAAAGATGTTTGGTTCAGCGCTTAGGCTTGATGAACCCGATAAAAACGACATTGAAGATTTGGACTACCGACAAATTGAGCTAATCAGCGAGCAGATTTCTGTCTTCAGTGTTTTGGTTGTCGCTGAACAATTGAATGTCTACTAGAGTCCAATACGTCAGTTAACAATAGAGTGCAGTGCTTTTTTTCTGAATGTTTTCGAATCTCTGTGTATAATCTCCGACCTATTTTTGAAGACGACGTCTACAATGAAGCGTTTTGGCGCTTTGTGGTATGCGTTGCACTGCTGAATGATGTCATTTGTCCTACTTCTTCCACATGATTATGAAGGGGGCATTTGGGGGCAATTCTAGCAAGTTCATGTATATATGCAGCATCAAGATTTCGAGTAACACCATATGAAGCCTGAAGAAACTAGTAAATACACTGCGAACCGCTTATCCGTTGCGCCCATGCTCGATTGGATGGATTTCATTGCTACATATTGAGTTGCTGATGCTGAGGGGTACTATAGGGGTACCATAGTCGAAAAGACTAGTTTCAACTGTAAAGCTGAATTATATTGGGGTTATGAAAACTATAGACGTTACTGAATGGAATCAGGATGAGCGTAGTGGTATTTTCCCTATTGGTGCCAGAGATAAGCAAATGCTTTGGGCACCAGAAGGTGTACCTGCACCTTTAAGACCTCACTGGCCATACTTATTTAAAGAGTCAATCAGAGCATATCCTGATCAGTTTTGGACTGAGATTATTGCGTTCATCATATCGAAGCACTTAGGTGTAGATGTGCCCGCAGCGTATCCCGGTGTTAAGGAAATTGATGGTGAACTTGTTGGAGGGGCTCTTATAGAATGGATGTATGAACCTGAAGTATGTAGCTTGGTTCACGCTGGAGACTTCTTAAAGCAAACCATTCCTGATTTTGATACTGACTCTGGGAAACAGCATAACTTGAAAGATATGCTGTTTCTTTTGAGAGTATTTTCGGCCAGAACAGAGTTAGTAAGCGACATTCACAACTGGCTAGCAGACATGGCGTTGTTTGATGCGCTTATTGGCAATACTGACCGCCACCAAGAAAATTGGGGGCTTATTTTTGAACTAGATTTTGAAACAAAGGAATCCAAAGTTACCTTAAGTCCATTGTACGACAATGGAACTAGCTTGGGGCACGAGAGGTTTCTAGATAAAATTGCTGGTTGGAATGATGAAGCTCTGCTTCGATACATCAATAAAGGCATGCATCATCTTCGTTTTACGAAAGATGATACGAAAAAAAGAATACCTCTGATTGAACTGGTCACTATTGTTGCTCGTAGAGAGCCTTCAAAACAAAGGATGAACCTTAAATTAGATGGTCTAGACTTAGAATGTATGCTCTCTGAGATAGAGCAACTCACAAAGGTCGATAATGTGACACCACTCAGCAAGGAAAGGTTTGATTGGATTGAGCGAATAGTAAGAACAAGATATAAACTTATCAAAGAAGCGATTACGACATGAATAGCATAGAATACTTATTAGATATCAAAACGTTGTTTTTAACTTGGCAGTCTAGCAACGACCGCAATAAAAGATATCGCGTCGGTACTTTAGCTAAAACAGGTGATGTAGTTAGCTTTACTTACTTAACTGATTCTGATGACTTTGAAGAAGCCTTGGGTGAGGGCTTTAAAGGCTATCCTGCTTTTAAAATCTCTGCAGAGACTTATACGAATCAAGTGTTGGAGACGTTTAAGAAAAGGCTTCCTCCTAGCTCACGCAGGGACTTTAAAAAATTTCTTGCTCAGTACCTTTTGCCGGAAGATTTCTATGGTAGTGACTTTCAGCTTATTAGCCATACCGGAATAAAACTCCCGAGCGATGGTTTTGACTTAGTGCCAAATTTATCTGAAGCAGAAGTTCCTTTCGATTACTTAACCGAAGTGGCAGGTACTCGCTATCATCTTAATTTTGATGATGTATGTGAGTTACCTCTGGGAATGAAGGTTGAATTGGTGTGTGAGGATGATAACCAACATGATTGTAACGCACTTGCAGTAAGTGCAGGAGGTCAGAAAATTGGTTATGTAAACCGTTGGTTGTGTAGTTCACTAAGAGAGCTTTTAAATGAAAAGTGTGTCAATGCTTATGTAGCCAAAAAGTCGGGTACAATAGATAGACCACTAATTTATTTGTTACTCACAGCACGTTAAAAAAGGGAGCCTATGGCTCCTTTTTTACATTCTCTGCCCTGACCAAACTACTTCTCCAATAATCTCAAAGTCAGCACTCTTGATATCTTCCTTTCCAAGCTCCCAAGGTTCATAAGCGGTATTATCACTTACTACCTTAATACCGTTAGGTAAGAACTGGAGCCGCTTAACCATCAATCGACCGTCAAATCTAAAGACGTAGATACCATCTGTAGAAAAACCATCAACGCGGTTTACCATGACGATGCTTTGATTTTTCAAAGTAGGGCTCATACTGTCACCACGGACAGGCATCAAGAACACATTTGCAGGGTTATAACCCAAGTCTTGCCTCAAGAACTTTTCACTAAACACCATTGCGGTGGATTCTTCTTCTTTCTCAACAAGCGCACCATGCCCAGCACTAACCTCTATATCAAAGAACTTAAGTTCTAGGTAACCCATAGGCAATGTGGTTGCTTTCTGTGATAACTGTCTAGCTTTCAGAAAGATTTTTTCAGGTATGTTTTGGCGCTCTCGCCACGTGTAAATTGTCTTGGGTGATATCTCTAAAACCTTTGCCAGCTCTGCGTTTGTAGAGGTATTCGTAACTTCTTTAAGTTTCCTCAAACTTAACTCAAAATCACTCATAATTATCTCAATTCTTCAAAAGTGGGTTGAAATGTAGAAATAATTCCTCATAATTAACTCAAATCGTTTTTGAGGAAACTTGAGGAGTTGCGAATTAACTTTAGTTACCTCAAGTGTACAACATGGAGGAAATATGAACACAAATTTTGCACTATTGGCGCGATTTGAAAGCCCTACAGTTGAACTAAAGCAGGTATGCCAAGAGTTTTTCGGCATTACTCCCAAGACAGCCGAGCAGCGAGCTAAGGCTTGTGATTTCCCTGTTCCTACCTTTAAGTTGCGCGATTCTGAGCGCAGCCCATCACTAATCAAAATTGAAGATCTCGCTGCGTACATCGACCAACGCCACGCTGAAGCCATGAATGATTGGCAGTCAGTAAACGGAGGTGTCCGATGAGCACTCCATTACACGGCATCAACCTAGATTTCACTCACTCAAGCGAAGCCAAGCTTTTGTATAAGGTTATTGAAAATCAAATGAAGCCTAGCAACAGCACTGACCAAGATAATTATCTCACGGGTGTGCTTATTCAGCTTGAGGAGGCAATTGAACTCATGGAAAGCGTCGAGGCTTAACATGAAAGTATCTGACCCCATTCATCTGCCGTGCCCCGATATGGCGGGGTGCGCTAACTTCGACCCCGACAAGAGTGAAAAGTCAGCGCGTATGGTTGAAAAGCTACGCTCTGAACTTGGCTTGAACCGCCCACGCGCTCGCAAACTCAACGTTAACCCTCTGACTTGGACTAAGCGTTAATCAATGCAGAAAATCGGCAAGACCACCAATAACCCGTTGACTAAGCTCCCGACCAATTTGCGTCAGGAGCTTGCAACGTATGTCATGAAAAACCAAGCCACGGCGCCTCACTTGGCGATGGTAGCGGAAAAGCATCAACCGCTATGTGGTGCTACGCCCAAAGAGCGCGTGTTTGAGTTCGCTCACCAAGTCGCTAACAAGTTCAAGCTACCTAATGATATTCGCAACTACCTTGATAAAGCGTCAGCAGTTCGTTTTCGTAAGTACGGCTTTAAGCGCGCATTGCAATTCATTGAGTCACGCAGCGCGGCGGCATCGTCTGCACTTGGCGTATTGCCAGAGCCATATTGGACAATCAACACAGAGTTAAAACGTGCTCGCCTTGCTACTGAGTTATCAGGGCGCGCAAGTTTTCACTTTGAACTCGTCGCCAAAACAGGCGGCACGGCGTTTGATGCGATTAAACGCATTCATGAATATGTTGGGGCTTGCCTTTGGATGCCTCAATTTGAAGTCGCCAACGATGAAGATGAGGCTTATTCCATCCTTGCCCGTTTGCTTGATGAGGGCGTATGGCGTCGAGCTATCGACAAACAGACTATTGCAGCGTTTGAGAATGCGCGCAGGGCGGCGGGGATGGTATCGCCACACATTTCCCCTTATGCGTCGATTTCGGCGTGTGAGTGGCTCAAGATTCGCCAAGAGCGACAGCGTGAGTGGTTAGAACTCATGGCAATTGAATCCGTTGAGGGTGATGTGGTTGAAATGTCACAGGTGCATGAGTCGTCACAGTCCAACCCTGTTAATCGTCGTCATGAACTCATGACCCGTATTGCTGGCTGTCAGGAGTATGCCGACTCAAACAACCACGCCGCCATTTTTATCACCATGACGGCACCAAGTCGTTTTCACCGACTCACCAAGCGCGGTGAATACTGGATTGAAAACACCCATTGGGACGGTGGCACACCGAAAGGTGCTCACGCATGGTTGTCAGTGTCTTGGAATCGTTTTCGAGCATGGGCAGGGCGCCATGACTTAACCTATTACGGAATGCGAGTTGTGGAGCCACACCAAGACGGCACACCGCATTGGCACGGCGTGTTTTTCATGCCGCTTGAGCAAATGCCCGTGTTTATCAGAATGCTTCAGGAATACCAGTTTCAGCGTGACAGCGATGAGCTTTATTTCAAGAACGGCGACCCAAAACACCGAGCTATGAAAGCGCGCTTTGAAGCTAAGATGCTGGATGGCACCGAAGGCGGCGCCGTGGCTTATCTTGCCAAGTACATTTCTAAAAACGTTGACGGCTTTGGGCTTGAGGATTTATCGGATCTCGACAACAAGAAAGCCAAGCTGCAAGACACGGTGAAAAACGTCACTTCATGGTCGCGTACCTTCTGTTTTCGTCAGTTCCAATTTCAAAAAACACCGTCTGTCACCGTTTGGCGCGAGCTAAGACGCATTAGCGACGAGCAAGAATATTGCACCTTTGAGAAGGCGCGCCGTGCGGCTGATGCAGGTTTTTTCTCTGCCTTTTTCGATTACATGGGCGGTCACCGACTGCCTCAATCCATGCGCCCAATTACCACCAAGAAAGAAGCCAAAGAGAACAAATACGGCGAAATGACAGCGCGTGTTATCGGGCTACGTGGAAGCGGTCTAGAAGTGCTTACCCATGAGATAGAGTGGAAGCTTATCAAAAAGCCTTCCGACTTGTCGGAGGCTTCTTCAAGCAAGCGGGAGCTTGCGCCTTGGTCTAGTGGCAATAATTGTACGCAGAAAATTTCGCCACCAAGACAACAACAAATCATTGATAACTTTTTCCTGTTCAACGAGCTAGATAGGTTTGGCTCGCCAGAGTGGGAGGAGTTCGCCGCCAGAGGTGGCACCTAGCTTACTGCCAACGATGTGAATCAGGGGCAACCTTACCAACAATTTAACCAACGTCGAGAGACAGGGGAACACCATGAAAACCATGACCAAAGATGAGTGCCAAGCCGAGCTTGCGCGCCTAAACACCATTGACGCACTGGAAGCGGAGTTAGAAACGGCGTTTGATACCGTCAAAGACCTGTCACCGAGTGAGCTTTTATCACTGGCGCCCAAAGTCCTTATGGGCGGCGCTGACCCGCTTTCCATGCTTGGCTTAGACCCAAAGCTCATCGAAAAAGCAAAACTTGTCGCCAAATCAAACCGAGTTATTCGAGCGCAGCGCAAACAAGCGCTTGAAAAGCAGTTGAATGCAGTGATTGAGGAGGCGACCACCGATGAGTAAAACGCCTAATCCAGTGCGCGGCTATGTGCCGTGCCCTGTTTGCAGCAGCTCTGCAACCGTTCACATGGTGGGGGAAGGTCGCTTGATAGATAGCGGGGAAACGGTCAAGAACGGTCGCAACCTTGGTTTGCTCTATTACAAGTGCCCTAACTGCGGCAACAGTTCAATGAGCAAAACCGTGAGCGGCTATTGCACTGATAACATGACCGAAACCGCCGATGCGCTCCAAGCCTTATCTGACAAGGTTGAGCCAACGGTTACGGAGTCGGTTGAATCAACGGTTGAACCGAGTGTTGAAAGCGTTGAGAGTTTTTCGCCTACGGTAACCCCTCCCGCCGAAGTGCTGCCACCAACCGAGCCAAGTACCACTGAAACCACTGAGCCAACGCCGCCAGAGACAAGCTTTAAACCGCAAATTTTCAAGGTTGCCGCCTGTCTTGGCGTCATTGTCGTGTTGCTGTTTGCCATTAAACGCATGTTAGCCAAACCACAACCGAGTGAGGAGGGCGATAGCCATGAGTAACCCAACCGTTGAAACAAGCGCTGACAACCTTGATGAGTTGGATGCGTACATTGCCAACCTCAACAATGAGCCGTCAGCACAAGAAGGCGCGTTAGCTTCAACTGAAAGTCAGCCAGAGGTTGATACCAGTGAGGCGTTTGATGCACTGGTCACCACGGGGCTTGTGGTGGTTGAGCAAGCCGTGTCGATTCTCAAGGATATTGATTTTGAGTTTGATGAGCGCGCTAAGCAAAGCGTGGTGAATGCGGCTCGCCCTGTAGCCAAGCAATACGGCGGGGCACTGCTCGACCAATGCGGCGACTACATGAATATCATGACCCTTGCCTTGGCAATCCTTGGTTTGTGGTGGGCATCGAAAAAGCAAATCATCGCCCTTGAACTGAAAAAGCAGCAGGAGGCCGAGCGTGACTCTCATCGTAAACCCGATTAACTCCAACCCATCCCATGACGCCGAGCACACCGTGTACCTTGGCGGCACGGGTAGCGGCAAAACCAGTGCAGTGAAATACATGGGGCTCGTACCTAAGAAGTCACAAGCCCTGTTCTTTGACCCGTACCGCAACTACGCAGGTCAAAAGTTTCACGGGCAAATGTGCCACGGCTTTACTGACCCCGCCAAGTTTATCAAGGCGGCGGTGCAAGGGCGCCGTGCGGGGTGTTCGTTCAAGCTTGCCTATATTCCCCCAAAGGGCGCGTGTATGTCGGAGCTTGAAACCTTCAGTGCGATTGCTTGGGCGCTTGGCGATGGTCATAAACCCAAACTGCATGTGGTGATTGAGGAGCTGGCAAGCTGCGCGGAAACGTCAGGCAAGCTCGAAGGCAAAACAGGTGAATTACTTCGTGGTGGTCGCCAGTTCGGTCATGTGGTTCACACCATCTTTCAGCGAGGGCAAGAGGTACCCAAAACCGTCACCAACCAATCAAGCGTGTGGTGGCTCGGTGCGGTGAACTCTGGTGTTGATGCTGATTGGGTAGCCAAGCAAAAAGGGGTGCATTCTAACGAAGTGGCCGATCTCAAAAGTGCCAAGGTCAATAAGCAGTGTATCGGCAAAGCGATTGCTGAATACCTGATTATTCGTGACGGCATTGGCAACCTAGAGCGCGGCGCGCTGAACTGCGAAACAGGCAAAAGGCTCTCACGAAACTACCGCTAACCTCTCATTTCAACCTATAGGTTAAAAGTTATACCTATAGGTTGAACCTTAGTGACGAACTCCCCGCCACCTGATTTGATAATGACTCCTTTAACCGTTCCAACGCTGTGAAGCAGGGGAAACACATGAAAGCAACGCACAAAACAATGCTAATGACCATCGTGGTCATGTTGATTGCATTGGCAGTCATTAACAATGTAGGCGCGCTCAAGCCTATCAAAGAGCAAATCAATGGTAACTCAGGGTGGTTTTAAGCTATGGAACTACTAAACACGCCATTTAACCCGCGCCCACTCGATTTAGACCCTGTTGAGGGTGTGAATTGGGGCAACCAAGCCACTCTGCGCTTGGTGAGTGGTCCAACTTACCAATCCATCGAACTGGTCACTGACATTACTGACCCTGCCGATGTTGAGCGTGTACGCATTACGCTTAATGGTAAGGAAGTGTATAACCTGACAGGTCAAGACTTGGTTGACCTTCAAGAACATCGTAAGCAATTTACTCAAGAAGGTCGCTACGTTATCCCATTTGCGGATTTAACCCTTCGCACTAAAGGCGGCGTTCGTACTGGTGAACTGGTCACGCTGCAAGGCGAAATCTGGTTTGTGTACATCCAGCTTGCCTCAAAAGCGGGTGGTACGCCTGCGCCAAGTATCCGTGCTCGCTCTCATACGACAGCCGCACAATCAAAGCGTGTTTACCTACCACGTATCTATTCACTGACTTGGTTCGCCAGCGCGACAGGTCGCACCCCGTTCGACTTTGCCGAGCGTTCACCCCTGTTTTCACTCAAGCGTGTGCACTTCAAAGACTCGTCTATTGACCGTGTTCGTGTCCTGCGTGACAGCGTGGAAGAAATCAACGTCACCAAAGCGGATAACGCTTTTGACTTGGCGATTTCAGGTCTAGAGCAAAACGCAGGTTGGTTCAGCCTTGATTTTGTTCGTACTGGTTTCGGCGTTGAGGGTCGCTTGCCAACTAATGCAATGAAGCAATTGCAATTCGAGCTTGATAAATCACAACACGGCAGTGTGCCCGTGCTGATTGAAGCGATTGAGCAAGTGGGCGTTATCGCACAACCAAAGTAAGGGGGTGACCGATGGAAAACCCTAGTGTGACGCAAACCGCCACAAGTGGTGGCGGCTGGTTCGATGGCATCTTAGAAGGTGCGGGTGAACTTGTGGGTGGTGCCGTCGATGTGGTCGGTGGCTTTGGTGAGGATTGGCTTGGTATCAAGATGGATAACGAGCTAGACCGCGCTAAATCTGCCAGCCCTGACGAGAATCGCGCCAACAATAACGACTACCAGCAACCCAACGGGCAACCCGTACATACCACCTCTGGCGGCATGCAGTGGCAAACCGTGGCAATCATCGTGCTCATTGCGCTAGTGCTAATCGGTGGTTTCGCTTTTGCGCTCAAAGGGGGCAAATGATGCCGTTAGCGTACTTAGGCTTGGCGGGGGTGACATTGGGTTACCTCACCGCCAAGGAAATTAACAAATCGGCGTGGCTTATCGTGGTCATTTTAGCGCTGATTATCTGGATGAAGATGGGTTGATATGTTTGGAGCTATGACCAGCTTAACGGGTGGCGGTGGCTTAACGGGTGGCAGTGCTGGCCCGTCTACCGCAACCAGCAGTAACCAATCGGGGCAATCTATTGGCGGTATCAACATGGGCGGGGGTGTCAGTCCTTGGCTCATCGTCGCGGTTATCGTGCTGGCGGTAATTGGCTTAAAGGTTCTCAAATGATTCAAGTGGTAACGCATTCTGAAAGTGTGCAAGAGCGATTGCGTGAGGCATTTCGCGCTTGCCCTGACGATTTTGAATTGATGCAACGCGCCATCGCAAACGACACGGTAAGTCTTTATTTGATTAAAGGTGAAGATTATTACCTGACGGTAGCGGGTGAGGTCGTTGGTGACTCTTATTTCGTTTGGGCAGTGGTGGGTACTGGCGCAGTACAAGCGACGCGAGAACTTGCGACTTACGTGAAAGGCAGCGGATTAAAAGCGATTACCACAAAAACTTATTTTCCGTTGGTGGCTCGGCTTCTAAAACGGCTCGGAAAGGTGACAACCAATGAGCACGGCGACCACCAGTTTTTACGATGGGAGGTGTAGCGCATGGGCGGCAGTTCCAGTTCAAGCAATAGCACCAGTACAAAAAACACCAGTAGTCAAAATGCCATTAGCGGCGACAACCTTGGTATTGCACTAAGTGGGGTTGAAGGCTCAACGATTAACGCCACGGTCACCGACCACGGCAGTGTTGAAAAAGCATTTGATTTAGGTCAGCACTCGCTTGATTTTGCGGGTGACGCGCTTGATGAGTCATTTGAATTTGCCAGTGGTGCAATGAGCGAATCCTTGGCGCTGGTAGACCGAAACACAGAAAACAGCTTGCAGTTCGCTGCGGGCGCCCTCAACGAGTTCAGTTCGACCAACAGCGAAAACCTGCAAATGATGGCAGGGCTTGCAGGTAACCAAGCGGCTCAAAACACCGAGAACCTTGCCAAGCTCACCGAGCTTGCGAAGTTCAAACAAGACAACGGGCAAAGCGCACTCAACAAACAGCAATTGATACTCATGGCAGTGATTGTGTTGGTACTGGGCTTTGTGCTGGTTAAGGCGGTAGGCAAATGAACCTAAATCTCACCAAGGGGCAAACCATTCCCCTAACCATTGATTCTACATGGCTCTTTGTTGAGTCGATTTCGGGCAAGTTATCGGTGCAAATTGATGCGACAGGGGAAAGCTTCTCGCTACCCAATCGCTCGGTGTTTCGCTATGGCAAGCCCTTGGGTCGAATCCTTCTCTCTGGTGAAGGGGCGCTGTCTCTTGAGCATGGCGTGGGTGATTTCACCCCGCCAGTGGAAGGGCAAAAACTCGATATTCAAACTATGCCGTCAGTCAGTTTCTTGCCAGGTCAAACGGTAGGGGTAACCGAATTACCCAAAGTAGAAATTGAAGCGGGTCAAAGCGTGGGCGTGTCCTCTCTGCCAAAAGTGCAGATTGAAGATGGTCAGCAAGTTGACATCAAAACCCTGCCTGACGTTCAACTCAAAAGCGGTCAGTCGGTGAATGTTGGCACCATGCCAAGCGTTGAACTGGCAGCAGGGCAAACAATCAAGGTGCTCTCAGGTAGTGCGCTTTCAGTACACAGCGGAGAAATGCCGTTAGAGGTGCCCGCTAACCCCGCCCGTAAAGGCGTCATCATCAAAGCCAGCAGTACCAACGCAGGGCTAATCAGTCTTAACGGCTTTGAGCTTACGGCAGGCGAAAAGCTTACGGTTGAAACTGCCGCCACATTCACATTAACAGGAACCGCGCCCGATAAAGCGCAGGTATTGGAGTATTAATCATGTCTAACTTTCCAGCGTTACCCACGGGCAGCAGCCGCAACAAAATTGAGTTTCTTTATGATTTGTTGAGCGGTCTTGAACTTGGCGGCGGTAGCAGCGAGTTAATACAAACTATGGTTACCCCAATCCCCAGCACATCAATGAGCGCAGGCTTTAACGAGAAGAAATTTGCGTTAAAACAACTCATGCCGAGCACCAATACGGCGGGAGATAAAGCGTTTTACCAGTACCAGAATGACCCAGAAACAAAGGTGATGGTGAATGGCTTGGTTGAGCAGTTTAAAGATGAAGACCCCGCTGCGATGGTTGCACTCACGTTCAGTTTGAATATTCCATTTCGCATAGATTGGGCAAACGGTGGAACCGATTTAACCGATGCCGAAAAGGTGTCACTCAGTCGTTTTGTGCGTGGTTCGATGAGCTCTTACATCATGGAGTCAGAGATATATATCTTTGATGAAAAAATCCATCTAGTTAGGACTGGTGAGGGTTCAACAGGTCAAAGCTTTTTCTCCTTTCTAGGCGAGTGTGTCGTGACGGTTTTTGTTAGTGACATCGTGGAAATATTCGACCGATATTTCGAAGGGTTTCCCATTGAAATTGGCATCAAAATGCACGGTGACTTGGATGGAGCAGATACCAAATTCAACGCAGCGAATATCTTATTTGAAGATGCGGGAACGTTGCGACTCGTCGGCTCTGAAGTCATTGCGCCTCCACCAATGCCAGAGTAATCACCATGCGTCTAATCATCATTGTTCTGATAGTTGGTGCGCTGATGATTGGCGCACCCAAAGGGGTAAACATCGTGAAATCACAACTCAATCGCGGGATTCGTAACAACAACCCGCTCAACATTCGCATAAGTAACAATGCTTGGACAGGCAAAGTAACGCCCTCCAAAGATAAAGCGTTTGAAACCTTCTCGCACTCGAAATACGGCTTTCGAGCGGCAACCAAGCTCATTCGCAACTACCAAAACCTTTATGGGCTCAACACCCTTCAAGGAATTATCAGCCGCTTTGCGCCTAAGAGTGACAGCAACGACACGGATAACTATGTGCAGTTCGTGGCGGGTCGCCTCAATGTGGGCGCCACTACGCCGCTCAACCTCTTTGATGATGAGTTTATGACTCGCCTAGTGCATTCCATGTCGATTATGGAAGTCGGGCGTTACTACTCATTAGAAGATGCAGCGCAAGGGGTAGCACTGGCATGACCAAAAACGAAGTAATGCAACGTCTAGCGGTTGGCATCTTGACCGCTTTAATCAGCGCTTATATCTGGAAGCGCATCAACGGCTAGGAGTAACAGCAATGAAAATAGATTTGAAACAGGCATCGACAAAGAAGGGGCTTGCGCTTATTGGTGCGGGTGTAGCGTTGGCAACGGGGCATCCTGAACTATTAACGGCAAGCGTGACGCCTGAAGGTTTGCAAGTGGGTGGCTTAATTGGTGTGGCTGCACCGATTTTGGTTGGGTTGTGGGAAGCAGTGCGGGATGAGTTTAAGGGGGCTTAATGTTGGAAGTCCCAATAGTTAGTTTACTCTCAGAGCTTGGCTTTAAACCTACAGAAGTTTTGATACTTGCTATGCTTTGGCAAAATGTCAGAAATACAAGGGTATTGCTCGATAAGTTGGTTTTGAAAGTAAACAAATTAGAGAGTCAACAGAGAGGCTAGAACAGGATTTTTTCTTCTGTTTTAGGGTTTGTTATGATCTCCTAAAGAGAAGACACATGAGGTTGTTGTATGACGTTTGAAGACTTTCTGCATCTAATACTTTTCCACAGCAGTACGTTCGCTAACATTGCGACAGTAGTGGCCGTTATCTTTGCAATACGTGGTTATTATCAAGCGAGAAATCACTGGAAGTCGAAATATCATGAGCAACTGATGTTGAGTTATCAAGATGTTAGAGATAGTTGTTATCTTGTGTTCAGATTGCAGGCGCGCCTAGCGTATATAGACTCAACTATGAGGCTTCTACAAGAGGAGCATGGGGAAAACGCCAATCTAGATACATACTACAGCGACGAAGATAGGTTTGCGAAAGAACTAATAGAGGCAGAAAAGGATATGTCTCGTGCACTCGTCGAGCTTTTTAGTAACGTTCAGCTGTTGAAAAACCTTAAAATCTCGCACTCCACATATCTAAATAGACGTTATATTTCTAGTGCTATAGAGGAAATAAGGCAAGCAGTTCAGCTGCAACCTCGCCTCGAACAGGAGCGCATAGCAATAGGCTTTGGAAAACCCTTCGAGCTTGGCAAGAAGTGGCATAAGTTAGATGATGAATTTAATGTCACATAGTCTTATTTTCTCTAGAGTGCAGTTTATGAGGGAAAAGCTGGGTGTATACTTGCCAAAGAATATTCAAGTTCCTATGCCCTGTTACTTGGGCTACTTCTTCAATGGAGTAGCCTTTTTCAAATAAACGGCTAGCCCCTTCACGACGTAAGTCATGATAGCGCAAATCCTCAATACCTAGCTTGTTCCTAACACGCTGAAATCCAGCAGTCACACTTCGAGAGTTAAAAGGAAAAATCAACTCACTCTCTTTTGGCTGGCGCATAGCAATATCAAACGACTCCGCCAACAAAGGAACAATCATGTGATTCCCCTGTTTTTTGCGTGGGTCTTTACGGTCACGCACAACCACAGTTTTGTGTTCTTCGTTGATATCCTCCCAACGCAGAGAGCAAACCTCACCAATCCTCATGCAAGTCAAAATACTAAACTCAAGGATATCAACAAACGGGATGCGAGCTTGTCCATTGGCTCTGGCGTTTTGGCGCTCAATTAATCCTTTCTTTAGCGCTTCGAGTTCGTCACCTGTAGGGCGGCGGGTACGCTTATCACTTTTACCGATAAGCTGCATGTCTGTTAGTACCGGTACTGCTTCATCAAAAATCTTATAGTTGGCTTCTATGTCGAACACGGGATTCGCTTTTTTCATCACAGAGCGAAGATAGGCAATATCATGGTAAATGGTCGCGGGTTTGGCACCTGCACCACGGCGATTTTTGCAGTGCTGTATTAGATCGCTAGTTTTTAGCTCATTGGTGTCTATTTGCGCTATATCGCAATCTCTGAGCATTTCTATCACGTAGCGCTTGGTTCGCCCCGTGTTGTTCCATAAATCCTTATCTGCCATGAACTTATCGAGGAGTACCGAAAGGGGGACTGTTTTGGTACTATTTACACCGTTCAATTCAATGTCGGATAGGCGTTTCTTGCCGTAGGTACGAGCGTGTTCTTTCTTTTTGAAAGTCTTTGACTCTCTGTGTATGATTGCCTGCTTTTTCTTGACGATGATTGTTGCTTTATAGCGGAATTCACCGTTTTTAAGTTGCCGCTTTTCGATTGAGAGTGAAGCCATTCCGTCGTCCTACTCTTTGAGGGGTACTATAAGGGGTACTATAGGACGAAATTTGGGAAAATTCCACGATATTCAAAGCGGATTTGATGGGTAAAATTATTAGGTAAAACAATGACCAAGCCAGATAACACAAGCAATTTCCAATCAAACCGCTTATCCGTGGCACCGATGCTCGATTGGACAGACAGACACTGCCGCTACTTCCACCGTCTGCTGTCATCACAAACTTTGCTGTACACCGAGATGGTGACAACAGGTGCGATCATTCACGGTAAAGGTGATTTTCTAGCATACAACGAAGAAGAGCACCCTGTAGCGCTTCAGTTAGGTGGTTCAAACCCTGCTGATTTGGCAACCTGTGCAAAGCTCGCGGCTGAGCGTGGTTATGATGAAGTAAACCTAAACGTAGGTTGCCCATCGGATCGTGTGCAGAACGGCCGCTTCGGTGCTTGCTTGATGGCTGAACCAGATTTGGTGGCTGAGTGTGTGGCAGCGATGCGTGAAGTGGTTGATATTCCGGTGACGGTAAAAACCCGTATTGGTATCGACGATCAAGACTCGTATGAGTTTTTGACCAAGTTTGTTTCAACGGTTTCTGAGAAAGGCGGTGTGGATCAGTTTACCATTCACGCGCGTAAAGCTTGGCTAAGTGGCCTGAGCCCGAAAGAGAACCGAGAGATCCCACCGTTGGATTACCCTCGCGCTTACCAAATTAAGAAAGATTTCCCACATCTTAATGTAGCGGTGAACGGCGGCGTAAAAACACTTGAGGAATCTCTGGAGCACTTGCAGCACCTTGATGGCGTGATGATCGGTCGTGAGGCTTATCAGAACCCATACATCCTCGCTCAGGTTGACCAGCTTATCTTCGGTTCAGACGCACCAGTGAAAAAGCGTAAGCAGGTAGTCGAAGAGATGTACCCATACATCGAACGTCAGCTTGCTAATGGATCTTACCTTGGTCATATCTCACGTCATATGATTGGTTTGTTCCAAGCAATGCCAGGTGCAAGACAATGGCGCCGTTACATTAGTGAGAATGCTCATAAGAAAGGGGCTGGTATCGAAGTGCTGGAGACTGCACTGGCTAAAATACCGTCCGAGCTGGATGTGTAATTTACCAAACACTTGGCGATAAATACCAACTCCGACTATGCGTAAGCAAGTCGGAGTTTTTGTTTTTGTGTATCTAACTGATTTTTAAGGGTTATGAAAGTTGGAACGCTTCCTGCAATCCATTTAAGCAATTCAGCAGATTTAAACAAACAACGAAATGGGAGAGGTTATGTTTGAACTAATTTTCGTTTTGGTATTTCTTGCAACGCTAGTGATGACAGGTGTCACCTTTGTGACGGTGACTTTGGCAATCGTCGTATCGTTTGGTGTGATGTTTCTACTGGGTATGGTAGGTGTGGTGTTAAATCTATTGCCTTATATCATCGCGTTTCTGATCGCGATTTGGATTTATAAAAAGGTAGTAGCGCCCGCAAATTAACAAACTGGTTACAAATAACCCCGCAGGGATAAGCACAATTGCTATAGTTATCTATATGACCATGGGCGTCGGTCAATATAGTATTTCTGGAGGGAGCCATGACAATTACGGAATTGAAGTATTTATTCCATCAGGATTTGTTGGCAGAGGCGATCATCGAGCCCGCTGAATCGGAAGGGGGGTGGATCGTCGAGTTTCGCCATAAACAGGGCGGCTTTGTCATGTTAACCGATATACATGGCGCGGAGTGCGAATACAGTGATCTGGATAAAGCATCTAAATCTGCCCTTGCTGTCGGCTTTACCGAGGTTCGTATTGAAGCCAAATAACCAAGCTATCTAAACGAACCTCTTCTTCCAAAAAGTTATAAAACATTCATATCTATTCTTTCTTGTTATTAAGGTGGTTGGTTAATCTATCGTCACGCAATGATTAGGGATGTCGTGACAATGTCTTCAAACGTAAAACAGTCGCCGAACGGTAACGAATTACCAAGCCTAGCTGCTCCACTTAACGATCAGCAGCTATCACAACTACAACAAGCATCAACTAACTTATCTTCAAACCAGCTTGCATGGGTGAGCGGTTATTTTTGGGGGCTAAGTCAGGCGGGTGCATCATCGGCTCTTACACCAGTGGCTAGCGCAGTCAATACTGCAGCGGCGGCTGTGCCAGCAGGTAAGCTAACCATCATCTTTGCTTCTCAAACAGGTAACGCGAAAGGCGTTGCTGAGGAGCTAAAAGATGAAGCATCAACCCTGGGTATTGATGTTGAGCTTTTCGATGCGAGTGATTACAAAGGTAAAAATCTCGCTAAAGAAACCCACGTTATTGTGGTTGCCTCTACAAATGGTGAGGGCGAAGCGCCTGATAATGCGATTGAACTGCATGAGTTCCTGCAATCTAAGAAAGCGCCGAAACTTCCAAACCTTAAGTATGGTGTTATTGGCTTAGGTGATTCTAGTTATGAGTTTTTCTGCCAAACCGGTAAAGATTTTGATGAGTATCTTGGTAAGTTAGGTGCTACCTCGTTTATTGATCGTATCGACTGTGACGTTGATTACGACGCGCCAGCGGGTGAGTGGCGAGCGAAAGCGCTAGAGGTCATCAAAGAAGATCTTGCCTCTCAACCAGCAGATGTTGTGACACTGCCTGTTGCTGCAGCCGCCACGGTTAATTACACCAAGAAAAATCCATATACCGCAACACTACTTACAAGCCAAAAGATCACGGGTCGTGATTCTGGTAAAGATGTGCGCCATATCGAGATTGATCTTGAAGGCTCTGGTATCACTTACCAGCCTGGTGACGCCTTGGGCGTATGGTTCGAAAACAGCAGTGAGCTGGTGGATGCTCTACTTGCGCAGGTTGGTTTATCGGGCATTGAAAGTGTGGATGTCGATGGGGAGAGCCTATCATTGCGCTCTGCGCTGATTAAGCACTATGAGATCACCGCGGCAAACCCACAGCAAGTAGCACAATACGCGGAAATTTCAGGCAGCAAGAAGCTTGAGAAGCTGGCGACTGATAAAGACAAACTTCGCGAGTATGCCTCGAACACCCAAGTGATTGACGTCTTTAAAGAGAAGAAAGCAAAACTAGAGGCTGAGCAACTATTGGGTCTACTACGCCGTTTAACCCCACGTCTCTATTCAATTGCATCTAGCCAAGAAGAAGTAGATGAAGAAGTTCATCTAACGGTTGGGCTTGTTGAATATCAAGCGGGCGAGGAAAGCCGATTTGGCGGTGCATCTTACTTCCTATCTCGTGGATTGGAAGAAGGTGGCGAGGTCAAAGTATTCGTTGAGCACAACAATAACTTCAAGCTACCAGAAAATGGTGACACGCCAGTGATTATGGTCGGTCCTGGTACGGGTATTGCGCCATTTAGAAGCTTCATCCAAGAGCGTGATAACCAAGGCGACACTGGCAAGAACTGGTTGTTCTTCGGTGACCGCACGTTTACTCAAGATTTCCTATATCAAGTGGAATGGCAAAAGTATTTGAAGTCAGGTGTGCTAAACCGATTGGATGTGGCCTTTAGCCGTGACCAACACGAGAAAGTGTATGTTCAGCATCGATTGCTAGAACAAGGTGAGCAAGTATGGCAATGGCTACAGGAAGGTGCCCACGTTTATGTATGTGGCGATGCTAACCATATGGCCAAAGATGTTCACAATGCCCTGATCGAGATCGTTAAGGTGCATGGTGGAAAAGAAGCTGACCAGGCAGAAGAATTTGTCAACGAACTAAGAAAAGCAAAACGTTATCAGAAGGATGTGTACTAATGAGCAAGCAATCAGCCACTATTCAAGAAGTGTTGGGTGAAGAGTTGGGGCCGTTGTCTGATAACGAGCGTCTAAAAGGGCAGAGTAACCTACTGCGCGGAACTATTGAGAACGATCTGCAAGATCGCATCACAGGTGGGTTTACCGCGGACAATTTCCAGCTCATTCGTTTCCACGGTATGTATCAGCAAGATGACCGTGATATCCGTAACGAGCGAGCTAAGCAGAAACTTGAGCCTCTTCATAACGTGATGCTTCGTGCACGTATGCCGGGCGGTATTATCACGCCTAAACAATGGTTAGCTATCGACAAGTTTGCGACTGATCATTCGTTGTATGGAAGTATTCGTTTAACGACGCGTCAAACGTTCCAGTTTCATGGTGTTCTGAAGCCAAACATCAAGCTAATGCACCAAACGCTGAACTCTATCGGTATTGATTCAATTGCGACAGCCGGTGACGTGAACCGTAACGTGCTATGTACGACTAACCCTGTGGAATCAGAACTACATCAAGAAGCCTATGAGTGGGCGAAAAAGATCAGTGAGCATTTGCTTCCGAAAACCAGAGCGTATGCAGAGATTTGGCTTGATGGTGAAAAAGTAGAATCTACTGCATCAGAAGGTACGGAAGAAGACGAACCTATTCTGGGTAAACACTACTTACCACGTAAGTTCAAAACGACAGTCGTGATCCCACCGCAAAATGATGTGGACGTGCACGCCAATGATCTGAACTTTGTCGCGATTGCTGATAACGGAAAGCTGGTGGGTTTCAATGTTCTTGTTGGCGGTGGCCTTGCCATGACTCACGGTGATACGTCGACGTACCCAAGACGTGCCGATGACTTTGGTTTTGTTCCTCTGGAGAAAACACTAGATGTAGCAGCTGCGGTTGTGACAACTCAGCGTGACTGGGGTAACCGTTCAAATCGTAAGAATGCCAAGACTAAGTACACACTAGACCGCGTTGGTATTGATGTATTTAAAGCAGAAGTTGAAAAACGTGCGGGCATTAGTTTCGAACAAAGCCGTCCATACGAGTTTACCGAGCGTGGCGACAGAATTGGTTGGGTTGAAGGTATCGATGGTAAATACCACTTAGCGCTATTTATTGAGAATGGTCGACTTCTCGACTTCCCAGGTAAGCCTCTTAAAACTGGTGTGGCTGAGATTGCTAAGATCCACAAAGGCGACTTTAGGATGACGGCAAACCAAAACCTGATTGTTGCTAAGGTATCTAAGTCAAACAAGGCCAAGATTGAGAAGATCGCTCGTGAACATGGTCTGATGGATGATGCGGTATCTGAGCAGCGTAAAAACTCGATGGCGTGTGTGGCTTTCCCAACCTGTCCTCTTGCAATGGCTGAAGCGGAACGTTTCCTACCAAGCTTTGTTACTGATGTAGAGAACATTCTGGATAAACACCAGATCCCAAGTGATGAGAGCATCATCTTAAGGATTACTGGCTGTCCAAATGGTTGTGGTCGAGCAATGTTGGCTGAAATTGGTTTGGTTGGTAAAGCGCCAGGCCGATACAACCTGCACTTAGGCGGCAACAAAGCTGGTACTCGTGTACCTAAGATGTACAAAGAGAACATTACGGATGCGCAAATCCTAGAAGAGATTGATGCTTTAGTAGGTCAATGGGCAGAGCAACGTAATGAAGGTGAAGCATTTGGTGACTTCGTTATCCGCGCTGGGATTATAGAAGAGGTCAAAGTATCGAAAAGGGACTTCTATGCCTAGAGACACATTATCCAAAGAAGGTTCAGTTAGTGAAGTAGTGCAAGGTCAGTCAAAAGCGGTAGAGCTTCAAGAACTGTTGTCACTAACTAAAACTGAACAGATTCTAAAGCTAGCAGAATTAAATGGTCAGTTGGAGCTTTTGACTGCGAAACAAAGAGTGGAATGGGCACTAGAGAATTTACCTAGCGGACATATCCTAAGCTCAAGCTTCGGAGTTCAAGCGGCGGTGATGCTCCATTTAGTCACAAGCGTAAAAGCAGACGTTCCTGTAGTGCTCACGGATACCGGTTATCTATTTCCAGAAACGTATCAGTTCATAGATAAGCTTCAGAAGCAGTTAGATCTGAATCTACATATCTATAAAGCGAACATCTCACCAGCATGGCAAGAGGCTCGCTACGGTAAGTTATGGGAAAAGGGGCTCGATGGCCTTAAGCAATACAACCAGCTTAATAAAGTAGAGCCAATGAAAAGGGCACTCGAAGAGTTAGACGTTCACACTTGGTTTTCCGGCCTAAGACGTGAACAGTCAGAGAGTCGAGCCAACTTGCCAGTACTCGCGATTCAAAATGGCCGCTTTAAGTTTCTGCCACTCATCGATTGGAGTAACGAACAAGTAGATAGCTATATAGAAGAGCACGGTTTGAGTTACCACCCTCTTAAAGACGCGGGCTACCTTTCTTTAGGTGACACTCACTCTACTGTGAAGTGGGAGCCAGGCATGAAAGAAGAAGAAACTCGCTTTAACGGTTTAAAACGTGAGTGTGGTTTGCATGAAGACGATGGTGAGACAGACGGTTCTGGTATTTAACCTTTGTTCACATCATCACAAAAAGGAGGGCTTAGCCCTCCTTTTTTTAATAACTCTGTGGATAACTTGTAGTCATTACTAGGATAAAGTTGAATAAATAAGCCTTTGGATGAAAAAGACGCGGATAGACGTTATTTTTGTATTTTTTCTAAAAAAAGGCTTGCTAATGTGATCGGTATCTCTATAATGCGCTTCCACTGACACGGCAGAGCCCACAAGGGTTCGAGGCGATAGTCAGTAAGGCATTCAGCTTACAAGATGGTCTTCTAATTAGATTTGAAAAAATCAAAAATAATTAGAAAAAAGTGTTTGACACTGAGAATTATCTCGCTAGAATAGCCGCCTCTTCAAACGGAAAGCGAAGCGCAGAGTTCTGAAGAGAATGTTCTTTAAAAATTAAAACCTATCAATCTGTGTGGGCACTCGTTGATGATAATCAAATTAGATATTTCTCTTAATAAAGAGCGGTATCAAATTAGGTTTCAATGGAACGAAGTGACCATTGAATCGAAAGATTCAGCACAGTCAATTCAAACATTACTTTATGTAATGTTCAGTATTCATTGAGCCGAACAAAATCTTAAATTGAAGAGTTTGATCATGGCTCAGATTGAACGCTGGCGGCAGGCCTAACACATGCAAGTCGAGCGGAAACGAGTTAACTGAACCTTCGGGTGACGTTAACGGCGTCGAGCGGCGGACGGGTGAGTAATGCCTGGGAAATTGCCCTGATGTGGGGGATAACCATTGGAAACGATGGCTAATACCGCATAATGCCTTCGGGCCAAAGAGGGGGACCTTCGGGCCTCTCGCGTCAGGATATGCCCAGGTGGGATTAGCTAGTTGGTGAGGTAATGGCTCACCAAGGCGACGATCCCTAGCTGGTCTGAGAGGATGATCAGCCACACTGGAACTGAGACACGGTCCAGACTCCTACGGGAGGCAGCAGTGGGGAATATTGCACAATGGGCGCAAGCCTGATGCAGCCATGCCGCGTGTGTGAAGAAGGCCTTCGGGTTGTAAAGCACTTTCAGCAGTGAGGAAGGTGGTGTCGTTAATAGCGGCATCATTTGACGTTAGCTGCAGAAGAAGCACCGGCTAACTCCGTGCCAGCAGCCGCGGTAATACGGAGGGTGCGAGCGTTAATCGGAATTACTGGGCGTAAAGCGCATGCAGGTGGTTAGTTAAGTCAGATGTGAAAGCCCGGGGCTCAACCTCGGAACTGCATTTGAAACTGGCTGACTAGAGTACTGTAGAGGGGGGTAGAATTTCAGGTGTAGCGGTGAAATGCGTAGAGATCTGAAGGAATACCGGTGGCGAAGGCGGCCCCCTGGACAGATACTGACACTCAGATGCGAAAGCGTGGGGAGCAAACAGGATTAGATACCCTGGTAGTCCACGCCGTAAACGATGTCTACTTGGAGGTTGTGGCCTTGAGCCGTGGCTTTCGGAGCTAACGCGTTAAGTAGACCGCCTGGGGAGTACGGTCGCAAGATTAAAACTCAAATGAATTGACGGGGGCCCGCACAAGCGGTGGAGCATGTGGTTTAATTCGATGCAACGCGAAGAACCTTACCTACTCTTGACATCCAGAGAACTTAGCAGAGATGCTTTGGTGCCTTCGGGAACTCTGAGACAGGTGCTGCATGGCTGTCGTCAGCTCGTGTTGTGAAATGTTGGGTTAAGTCCCGCAACGAGCGCAACCCTTATCCTTGTTTGCCAGCGAGTAATGTCGGGAACTCCAGGGAGACTGCCGGTGATAAACCGGAGGAAGGTGGGGACGACGTCAAGTCATCATGGCCCTTACGAGTAGGGCTACACACGTGCTACAATGGCGCATACAGAGGGCGGCCAACTTGCGAAAGTGAGCGAATCCCAAAAAGTGCGTCGTAGTCCGGATTGGAGTCTGCAACTCGACTCCATGAAGTCGGAATCGCTAGTAATCGTGGATCAGAATGCCACGGTGAATACGTTCCCGGGCCTTGTACACACCGCCCGTCACACCATGGGAGTGGGCTGCAAAAGAAGTGGGTAGTTTAACCTTCGGGAGGACGCTCACCACTTTGTGGTTCATGACTGGGGTGAAGTCGTAACAAGGTAGCCCTAGGGGAACCTGGGGCTGGATCACCTCCTTATACGAAAGATTATTGCGATGAGTGTTCACACAGATTGATGGTTTTGAGGCATAAGCCTCTAGCTATTATTGCTCTTTAAAAATTTGGAAAGCTGACGAATAACATTTGATTAATGTTATTCAATTAAAAGTTCTCAAATCCTAGATGATTTAATCATTTAGGTACCAACACACATTCAAGTGTTCTTGGGAATCACGAAAGTGATTCATATTTGAGTCCGGTAAAATCGAGTCTGCACATGTATAAAAATGCAGACAACTTTGGTTGTTTAACGACAATCTCGAGGTTTCTTTGAAACTCTTTGGGGTTGTATGGTTAAGTGACTAAGCGTACACGGTGGATGCCTTGGCAGTCAGAGGCGATGAAAGGCGTAATAACTTGCGATAAGCCCAGATTAGGTAGTAATAACCTGTGAGTCTGGGATTCCTGAATGGGGAAACCCACCTGCATAAGCAGGTATCGCTGAGTGAATACATAGCTCAGCGAGGCGAACCGGGGGAACTGAAACATCTAAGTACCCCGAGGAAGAGAAATCAACCGAGATTCCGAAAGTAGCGGCGAGCGAAATTGGATTAGCCCTTAAGCTTTTAATGAGACAGGTGAAGGCTCTGGAAAGTGCCGCGATACAGGGTGATAGCCCCGTAACCGACATCTCATCATCAGTGAAATCGAGTAGGGCGGGACACGTGATATCCTGTCTGAATATGGGGGGACCATCCTCCAAGGCTAAATACTACTGACTGACCGATAGTGAACCAGTACCGTGAGGGAAAGGCGAAAAGAACCCCTGTGAGGGGAGTGAAATAGAACCTGAAACCGTGTACGTACAAGCAGTAGGAGCACCTTCGTGGTGTGACTGCGTACCTTTTGTATAATGGGTCAGCGACTTATATTCAGTGGCAAGGTTAACCGTTTAGGGGAGCCGTAGGGAAACCGAGTCTTAACTGGGCGTTCAGTCTCTGGATATAGACCCGAAACCAGGTGATCTAGCCATGGGCAGGTTGAAGGTTGAGTAACATCAACTGGAGGACCGAACCGACTAATGTTGAAAAATTAGCGGATGACTTGTGGCTAGGGGTGAAAGGCCAATCAAACCTGGAGATAGCTGGTTCTCCCCGAAATCTATTTAGGTAGAGCCTCGGACGAATACTACTGGGGGTAGAGCACTGTTAAGGCTAGGGGGTCATCCCGACTTACCAACCCTTTGCAAACTCCGAATACCAGTAAGTACTATCCGGGAGACACACGGCGGGTGCTAACGTCCGTCGTGGAGAGGGAAACAACCCAGACCGCCAGCTAAGGTCCCAAAGTATAGCTAAGTGGGAAACGATGTGGGAAGGCTTAGACAGCTAGGATGTTGGCTTAGAAGCAGCCATCATTTAAAGAAAGCGTAATAGCTCACTAGTCGAGTCGGCCTGCGCGGAAGATGTAACGGGGCTAAGCTATACACCGAAGCTGCGGCAATACAGTTTACTGTATTGGGTAGGGGAGCGTTCTGTAAGCCGTTGAAGGTGAACTGTAAGGTTTGCTGGAGGTATCAGAAGTGCGAATGCTGACATGAGTAACGATAAAGGGGGTGAAAAACCTCCTCGCCGGAAGACCAAGGGTTCCTGTCCAACGTTAATCGGGGCAGGGTGAGTCGACCCCTAAGGCGAGGCCGAAAGGCGTAGTCGATGGGAAACGGGTTAATATTCCCGTACTTCTTACAATTGCGATGGGGGGACGGAGAAGGCTAGGTGGGCCTGGCGACGGTTGTCCAGGTTCAAGTGCGTAGGCTTAAGAGTTAGGTAAATCCGGCTCTTTTTAAGGCTGAGACACGATGTCGAGCTACTACGGTAGTGAAGTCATTGATGCCATGCTTCCAGGAAAAGCCTCTAAGCTTCAGATTGTAAGGAATCGTACCCCAAACCGACACAGGTGGTCGGGTAGAGAATACCAAGGCGCTTGAGAGAACTCGGGTGAAGGAACTAGGCAAAATGGTACCGTAACTTCGGGAGAAGGTACGCTCCTCGCGGTGAAGTCCCTTGCGGATGGAGCTATGGGGAGTCGCAGATACCAGGTGGCTGCAACTGTTTATTAAAAACACAGCACTGTGCAAAATCGTAAGATGACGTATACGGTGTGACGCCTGCCCGGTGCCGGAAGGTTAATTGATGGGGTTAGACTTAGGTCGAAGCTCTTGATCGAAGCCCCGGTAAACGGCGGCCGTAACTATAACGGTCCTAAGGTAGCGAAATTCCTTGTCGGGTAAGTTCCGACCTGCACGAATGGCGTAATGATGGCCACGCTGTCTCCACCCGAGACTCAGTGAAATTGAAATCGCTGTGAAGATGCAGTGTACCCGCGGCTAGACGGAAAGACCCCGTGAACCTTTACTACAGCTTGGCACTGAACATTGACCCTACATGTGTAGGATAGGTGGGAGGCTTTGAAACTAGTACGCCAGTATTAGTGGAGCCGTCCTTGAAATACCACCCTTGTAGTGTTGATGTTCTAACTTGGTCCCCTAATCGGGGATGAGGACAGTGCCTGGTGGGTAGTTTGACTGGGGCGGTCTCCTCCCAAAGAGTAACGGAGGAGCACGAAGGTGGGCTAATCACGGTTGGACATCGTGAGGTTAGTGCAATGGCATAAGCCCGCTTGACTGCGAGAATGACAATTCGAGCAGGTGCGAAAGCAGGTCATAGTGATCCGGTGGTTCTGAATGGAAGGGCCATCGCTCAACGGATAAAAGGTACTCCGGGGATAACAGGCTGATACCGCCCAAGAGTTCATATCGACGGCGGTGTTTGGCACCTCGATGTCGGCTCATCACATCCTGGGGCTGAAGTCGGTCCCAAGGGTATGGCTGTTCGCCATTTAAAGTGGTACGCGAGCTGGGTTTAGAACGTCGTGAGACAGTTCGGTCCCTATCTGCCGTGGGCGTTGGAAGATTGAAGGGGGCTGCTCCTAGTACGAGAGGACCGGAGTGGACGAACCTCTGGTGTTCGGGTTGTGTCGCCAGACGCATTGCCCGGTAGCTAAGTTCGGAATCGATAACCGCTGAAAGCATCTAAGCGGGAAGCGAGCCCTGAGATGAGTCTTCCCTGGCGCTTTAAGCGTCCTAAAGGGTTGTTCGAGACTAGAACGTTGATAGGCAGGGTGTGTAAGCGTTGTGAGGCGTTGAGCTAACCTGTACTAATTGCCCGTGAGGCTTAACCATACAACACCCAAAGGGTTTTGATGGACTCAAAGTAAGAACATTGAATGTGAGTTCAGAACTTTAAAATCAGTTTTCCAGATATTTTGGCTTTTAGCTTTTTTGAAAAGCTGAAAACCAAAGCAGAATTTGCTTGGCGACCATAGCGTTGTGGACCCACCTGATCCCATGCCGAACTCAGAAGTGAAACGCAATAGCGCCGATGGTAGTGTGGGGCTTCCCCATGTGAGAGTAGGACATCGCCAGGCTTTAATTTCGCACTTGCTTAGTATCTAAGCAAGTCACCATAAATCTTTAAGTTTTCTTAGAGTTTTATGTTGACTTTCAAAGTGGGAAGCGTATCATACGCACCTCGCTGAGGCACTTAAGGTGCTGAAAGCAAAGCTCTTTAACAATATAAACCTATCAATCTGTGTGGGCACTCGTTGATGATAATCAAATTAGATACTTCGGTATCAAATTAGGTTTTCAATGAACTGAGTGACCAATCAAGTCGAAAGACTTGGCACAGTCAATTCATTATCGTTCTGTTGGAACGATAATAGCTTTAAAATTACATAAGTAGTTTTGAAGTCAGTATTCATTGAGCCCGTTCTTCGGAACATCAAAAATCTTAAATTGAAGAGTTTGATCATGGCTCAGATTGAACGCTGGCGGCAGGCCTAACACATGCAAGTCGAGCGGAAACGAGTTAACTGAACCTTCGGGGGACGTTAACGGCGTCGAGCGGCGGACGGGTGAGTAATGCCTGGGAAATTGCCCTGATGTGGGGGATAACCATTGGAAACGATGGCTAATACCGCATAATAGCTTCGGCTCAAAGAGGGGGACCTTCGGGCCTCTCGCGTCAGGATATGCCCAGGTGGGATTAGCTAGTTGGTGAGGTAATGGCTCACCAAGGCGACGATCCCTAGCTGGTCTGAGAGGATGATCAGCCACACTGGAACTGAGACACGGTCCAGACTCCTACGGGAGGCAGCAGTGGGGAATATTGCACAATGGGCGCAAGCCTGATGCAGCCATGCCGCGTGTGTGAAGAAGGCCTTCGGGTTGTAAAGCACTTTCAGCAGTGAGGAAGGTGGTGTCGTTAATAGCGGCATCATTTGACGTTAGCTGCAGAAGAAGCACCGGCTAACTCCGTGCCAGCAGCCGCGGTAATACGGAGGGTGCGAGCGTTAATCGGAATTACTGGGCGTAAAGCGCATGCAGGTGGTTAGTTAAGTCAGATGTGAAAGCCCGGGGCTCAACCTCGGAACTGCATTTGAAACTGGCTGACTAGAGTACTGTAGAGGGGGGTAGAATTTCAGGTGTAGCGGTGAAATGCGTAGAGATCTGAAGGAATACCGGTGGCGAAGGCGGCCCCCTGGACAGATACTGACACTCAGATGCGAAAGCGTGGGGAGCAAACAGGATTAGATACCCTGGTAGTCCACGCCGTAAACGATGTCTACTTGGAGGTTGTGGCCTTGAGCCGTGGCTTTCGGAGCTAACGCGTTAAGTAGACCGCCTGGGGAGTACGGTCGCAAGATTAAAACTCAAATGAATTGACGGGGGCCCGCACAAGCGGTGGAGCATGTGGTTTAATTCGATGCAACGCGAAGAACCTTACCTACTCTTGACATCCAGAGAACTTAGCAGAGATGCTTTGGTGCCTTCGGGAACTCTGAGACAGGTGCTGCATGGCTGTCGTCAGCTCGTGTTGTGAAATGTTGGGTTAAGTCCCGCAACGAGCGCAACCCTTATCCTTGTTTGCCAGCGAGTAATGTCGGGAACTCCAGGGAGACTGCCGGTGATAAACCGGAGGAAGGTGGGGACGACGTCAAGTCATCATGGCCCTTACGAGTAGGGCTACACACGTGCTACAATGGCGCATACAGAGGGCGGCCAACTTGCGAAAGTGAGCGAATCCCAAAAAGTGCGTCGTAGTCCGGATTGGAGTCTGCAACTCGACTCCATGAAGTCGGAATCGCTAGTAATCGTGGATCAGAATGCCACGGTGAATACGTTCCCGGGCCTTGTACACACCGCCCGTCACACCATGGGAGTGGGCTGCAAAAGAAGTGGGTAGTTTAACCTTCGGGAGGACGCTCACCACTTTGTGGTTCATGACTGGGGTGAAGTCGTAACAAGGTAGCCCTAGGGGAACCTGGGGCTGGATCACCTCCTTATACGAAAGATTATTGCGATGAGTGTTCACACAGATTGATACGGTTTATGAATTAAAGACGATGCTTGGGTCTGTAGCTCAGGTGGTTAGAGCGTTCGCCTGATAAGCGAGAGGTCGGTGGTTCAAGTCCACTCAGACCCACCAATCTTCCTCCCAGATGATTGGTGATAAGCATCACACTGATGGGGCTATAGCTCAGCTGGGAGAGCGCCTGCCTTGCACGCAGGAGGTCTGCGGTTCGATCCCGCATAGCTCCACCATCTTTAAGTGTTTTCTCTTTGAGAATATTTAAAAATGGTTTCTTTCTTTAAATAGAAAGCAAATCTCGTTCTTTAACAATTTGGAAAGCTGACGAATAACATTTGATTAATGTTATTCAATTAAAAGTTCTCAAATCCTAGATGATTTAATCATTTAGGTACCAACACACATTCAAGTGTTCTTGGGAATCACGAAAGTGATTCATATTTGAGTCCGGCAAAATCGAGTCTGCATCATGTATAAAAATTGCAGACAACTTTGGTTGTTTGACCGTTTGCCTTCACTTTTCAAAAGTGAAGACAAATAGAAAGACCCTTTGGGGTTGTATGGTTAAGTGACTAAGCGTACACGGTGGATGCCTTGGCAGTCAGAGGCGATGAAAGGCGTAATAACTTGCGATAAGCTCAGATTAGGTAGTAATAACCTTTGAGTCTGAGATTCCTGAATGGGGAAACCCACCTACATAAGTAGGTATCGCTGAGTGAATACATAGCTCAGCGAGGCGAACCGGGGGAACTGAAACATCTAAGTACCCCGAGGAAGAGAAATCAACCGAGATTCCGAAAGTAGCGGCGAGCGAAATTGGATTAGCCCTTAAGCTTTTAATGAGACAGGTGAAGGCTCTGGAAAGTGCCGCGATACAGGGTGATAGCCCCGTAACCGACATCTCATCATCAGTGAAATCGAGTAGGGCGGGACACGTGATATCCTGTCTGAATATGGGGGGACCATCCTCCAAGGCTAAATACTACTGACTGACCGATAGTGAACCAGTACCGTGAGGGAAAGGCGAAAAGAACCCCTGTGAGGGGAGTGAAATAGAACCTGAAACCGTGTACGTACAAGCAGTAGGAGCACCTTCGTGGTGTGACTGCGTACCTTTTGTATAATGGGTCAGCGACTTATATTCAGTGGCAAGGTTAACCGTTTAGGGGAGCCGTAGGGAAACCGAGTCTTAACTGGGCGTTCAGTCTCTGGATATAGACCCGAAACCAGGTGATCTAGCCATGGGCAGGTTGAAGGTTGAGTAACATCAACTGGAGGACCGAACCGACTAATGTTGAAAAATTAGCGGATGACTTGTGGCTAGGGGTGAAAGGCCAATCAAACCTGGAGATAGCTGGTTCTCCCCGAAATCTATTTAGGTAGAGCCTCGGACGAATACTACTGGGGGTAGAGCACTGTTAAGGCTAGGGGGTCATCCCGACTTACCAACCCTTTGCAAACTCCGAATACCAGTAAGTACTATCCGGGAGACACACGGCGGGTGCTAACGTCCGTCGTGGAGAGGGAAACAACCCAGACCGCCAGCTAAGGTCCCAAAGTATAGCTAAGTGGGAAACGATGTGGGAAGGCTTAGACAGCTAGGATGTTGGCTTAGAAGCAGCCATCATTTAAAGAAAGCGTAATAGCTCACTAGTCGAGTCGGCCTGCGCGGAAGATGTAACGGGGCTAAGCTATACACCGAAGCTGCGGCAATGCATTTATGTATTGGGTAGGGGAGCGTTCTGTAAGCCGTTGAAGGTGGATTGTAAGGTCTGCTGGAGGTATCAGAAGTGCGAATGCTGACATGAGTAACGATAAAGGGGGTGAAAAACCTCCTCGCCGGAAGACCAAGGGTTCCTGTCCAACGTTAATCGGGGCAGGGTGAGTCGACCCCTAAGGCGAGGCCGAAAGGCGTAGTCGATGGGAAACGGGTTAATATTCCCGTACTTCTTACAATTGCGATGGGGGGACGGAGAAGGCTAGGTGGGCCTGGCGACGGTTGTCCAGGTTCAAGTGCGTAGGCTTAAGAGTTAGGTAAATCCGGCTCTTTTTAAGGCTGAGACACGATGTCGAGCTACTACGGTAGTGAAGTCATTGATGCCATGCTTCCAGGAAAAGCCTCTAAGCTTCAGATTGTAAGGAATCGTACCCCAAACCGACACAGGTGGTCGGGTAGAGAATACCAAGGCGCTTGAGAGAACTCGGGTGAAGGAACTAGGCAAAATGGTACCGTAACTTCGGGAGAAGGTACGCTCCTCGCGGTGAAGTCCCTTGCGGATGGAGCTATGGGGAGTCGCAGATACCAGGTGGCTGCAACTGTTTATTAAAAACACAGCACTGTGCAAAATCGTAAGATGACGTATACGGTGTGACGCCTGCCCGGTGCCGGAAGGTTAATTGATGGGGTTAGACTTAGGTCGAAGCTCTTGATCGAAGCCCCGGTAAACGGCGGCCGTAACTATAACGGTCCTAAGGTAGCGAAATTCCTTGTCGGGTAAGTTCCGACCTGCACGAATGGCGTAATGATGGCCACGCTGTCTCCACCCGAGACTCAGTGAAATTGAAATCGCTGTGAAGATGCAGTGTACCCGCGGCTAGACGGAAAGACCCCGTGAACCTTTACTACAGCTTGGCACTGAACATTGACCCTACATGTGTAGGATAGGTGGGAGGCTTTGAAACTAGTACGCCAGTATTAGTGGAGCCGTCCTTGAAATACCACCCTTGTAGTGTTGATGTTCTAACTTGGTCCCCTAATCGGGGATGAGGACAGTGCCTGGTGGGTAGTTTGACTGGGGCGGTCTCCTCCCAAAGAGTAACGGAGGAGCACGAAGGTGGGCTAATCACGGTTGGACATCGTGAGGTTAGTGCAATGGCATAAGCCCGCTTGACTGCGAGAATGACAATTCGAGCAGGTGCGAAAGCAGGTCATAGTGATCCGGTGGTTCTGAATGGAAGGGCCATCGCTCAACGGATAAAAGGTACTCCGGGGATAACAGGCTGATACCGCCCAAGAGTTCATATCGACGGCGGTGTTTGGCACCTCGATGTCGGCTCATCACATCCTGGGGCTGAAGTCGGTCCCAAGGGTATGGCTGTTCGCCATTTAAAGTGGTACGCGAGCTGGGTTTAGAACGTCGTGAGACAGTTCGGTCCCTATCTGCCGTGGGCGTTGGAAGATTGAAGGGGGCTGCTCCTAGTACGAGAGGACCGGAGTGGACGAACCTCTGGTGTTCGGGTTGTGTCGCCAGACGCATTGCCCGGTAGCTAAGTTCGGAATCGATAACCGCTGAAAGCATCTAAGCGGGAAGCGAGCCCTGAGATGAGTCTTCCCTGGCGCTTTAAGCGTCCTAAAGGGTTGTTCGAGACTAGAACGTTGATAGGCAGGGTGTGTAAGCGTTGTGAGGCGTTGAGCTAACCTGTACTAATTGCCCGTGAGGCTTAACCATACAACACCCAAAGGGTTTTGATGGACTCAAAGCAAGAACTTTGAATGTGTATTTAGACTTTTAAATCAGTTTTCCGAATTAAGAATTTGCTTGGCGACCATAGCGTTGTGGACCCACCTGACTCCATGCCGAACTCAGAAGTGAAACGCAATAGCGCCGATGGTAGTGTGGGGCTTCCCCATGTGAGAGTAGGACATCGCCAGGCTCCTATTTATTTTCACTTTTTTGAAAAGTGAAGACAAAAAGTTCGCACTTGCTTAGTCTCTAAGCAAGTCACCATAAATCTTTAAGTTTTCTTAGAGTTTTATGTTGACTTTCAAAGTGGGAAGCGTATTATACGCACCTCGCTGAGGCACTTAAGGTGCTGAAAGCTCTCTCTTTTTAGAGAATTGCTCTTTAACAATATAAACCTATCAATCTGTGTGGGCACTCGTTGATGATAATCCAATTAGAAGCTTCGGCTTCAAATTAGGTTTCAATGAAACGAAGTGACCATTGAATCGAAAGATTCAGCACAGTCAATTCAAACATTACTTTATGTAATGTTCAGTATTCATTGAGCCGAACAAAATCTTAAATTGAAGAGTTTGATCATGGCTCAGATTGAACGCTGGCGGCAGGCCTAACACATGCAAGTCGAGCGGAAACGAGTTAACTGAACCTTCGGGTGACGTTAACGGCGTCGAGCGGCGGACGGGTGAGTAATGCCTGGGAAATTGCCCTGATGTGGGGGATAACCATTGGAAACGATGGCTAATACCGCATAATGCCTTCGGGCCAAAGAGGGGGACCTTCGGGCCTCTCGCGTCAGGATATGCCCAGGTGGGATTAGCTAGTTGGTGAGGTAATGGCTCACCAAGGCGACGATCCCTAGCTGGTCTGAGAGGATGATCAGCCACACTGGAACTGAGACACGGTCCAGACTCCTACGGGAGGCAGCAGTGGGGAATATTGCACAATGGGCGCAAGCCTGATGCAGCCATGCCGCGTGTGTGAAGAAGGCCTTCGGGTTGTAAAGCACTTTCAGCAGTGAGGAAGGTGGTGTCGTTAATAGCGGCATCATTTGACGTTAGCTGCAGAAGAAGCACCGGCTAACTCCGTGCCAGCAGCCGCGGTAATACGGAGGGTGCGAGCGTTAATCGGAATTACTGGGCGTAAAGCGCATGCAGGTGGTTAGTTAAGTCAGATGTGAAAGCCCGGGGCTCAACCTCGGAACTGCATTTGAAACTGGCTGACTAGAGTACTGTAGAGGGGGGTAGAATTTCAGGTGTAGCGGTGAAATGCGTAGAGATCTGAAGGAATACCGGTGGCGAAGGCGGCCCCCTGGACAGATACTGACACTCAGATGCGAAAGCGTGGGGAGCAAACAGGATTAGATACCCTGGTAGTCCACGCCGTAAACGATGTCTACTTGGAGGTTGTGGCCTTGAGCCGTGGCTTTCGGAGCTAACGCGTTAAGTAGACCGCCTGGGGAGTACGGTCGCAAGATTAAAACTCAAATGAATTGACGGGGGCCCGCACAAGCGGTGGAGCATGTGGTTTAATTCGATGCAACGCGAAGAACCTTACCTACTCTTGACATCCAGAGAACTTAGCAGAGATGCTTTGGTGCCTTCGGGAACTCTGAGACAGGTGCTGCATGGCTGTCGTCAGCTCGTGTTGTGAAATGTTGGGTTAAGTCCCGCAACGAGCGCAACCCTTATCCTTGTTTGCCAGCGAGTAATGTCGGGAACTCCAGGGAGACTGCCGGTGATAAACCGGAGGAAGGTGGGGACGACGTCAAGTCATCATGGCCCTTACGAGTAGGGCTACACACGTGCTACAATGGCGCATACAGAGGGCGGCCAACTTGCGAAAGTGAGCGAATCCCAAAAAGTGCGTCGTAGTCCGGATTGGAGTCTGCAACTCGACTCCATGAAGTCGGAATCGCTAGTAATCGTGGATCAGAATGCCACGGTGAATACGTTCCCGGGCCTTGTACACACCGCCCGTCACACCATGGGAGTGGGCTGCAAAAGAAGTGGGTAGTTTAACCTTCGGGAGGACGCTCACCACTTTGTGGTTCATGACTGGGGTGAAGTCGTAACAAGGTAGCCCTAGGGGAACCTGGGGCTGGATCACCTCCTTATACGAATAGATTATTGCGATGAGTGTTCACACAGATTGATTAGGTTTGTAAGTTAAGAGTAAGGAAACCTTTTCCAGATGGGGCTATAGCTCAGCTGGGAGAGCGCTTCGCTGGCAGCGAAGAGGTCTGCGGTTCGATCCCGCATAGCTCCACCATCTTTAAGTGTTTTCACTCGAGAATATTTAGAAATGGTTACTTCATTTGAAGTGATTAGCTCTTTAAAAATTTGGAAAGCTGACGAATAACATTTGATTAATGTTATTCAATTAAAAGTTCTCAAATCCTATATCTAAAGATGTAGGTACCAACACACATTCAAGTGTTCTTGGGAATCACGAAAGTGATTCATATTTGAGTCCGGCAAAATCGAGTCTGCATCATGTATAAAAATTGCAGACAACTTTGGTTGTTTACCAGTTTGTCTTCACTTTTCAAAAGTGAAAGCAAATGCACAATCTCAAGATTTCATCTGAAACTCTTTGGGGTTGTATGGTTAAGTGACTAAGCGTACACGGTGGATGCCTTGGCAGTCAGAGGCGATGAAAGGCGTAATAACTTGCGATAAGCTCAGATTAGGTAGTAATAACCTTTGAGTCTGAGATTCCTGAATGGGGAAACCCACCTACATAAGTAGGTATCGCTGAGTGAATACATAGCTCAGCGAGGCGAACCGGGGGAACTGAAACATCTAAGTACCCCGAGGAAGAGAAATCAACCGAGATTCCGAAAGTAGCGGCGAGCGAAATTGGATTAGCCCTTAAGCTTTTAATGAGACAGGTGAAGGCTCTGGAAAGTGCCGCGATACAGGGTGATAGCCCCGTAACCGACATCTCATCATCAGTGAAATCGAGTAGGGCGGGACACGTGATATCCTGTCTGAATATGGGGGGACCATCCTCCAAGGCTAAATACTACTGACTGACCGATAGTGAACCAGTACCGTGAGGGAAAGGCGAAAAGAACCCCTGTGAGGGGAGTGAAATAGAACCTGAAACCGTGTACGTACAAGCAGTAGGAGCACCTTCGTGGTGTGACTGCGTACCTTTTGTATAATGGGTCAGCGACTTATATTCAGTGGCAAGGTTAACCGTTTAGGGGAGCCGTAGGGAAACCGAGTCTTAACTGGGCGTTCAGTCTCTGGATATAGACCCGAAACCAGGTGATCTAGCCATGGGCAGGTTGAAGGTTGAGTAACATCAACTGGAGGACCGAACCGACTAATGTTGAAAAATTAGCGGATGACTTGTGGCTAGGGGTGAAAGGCCAATCAAACCTGGAGATAGCTGGTTCTCCCCGAAATCTATTTAGGTAGAGCCTCGGACGAATACTACTGGGGGTAGAGCACTGTTAAGGCTAGGGGGTCATCCCGACTTACCAACCCTTTGCAAACTCCGAATACCAGTAAGTACTATCCGGGAGACACACGGCGGGTGCTAACGTCCGTCGTGGAGAGGGAAACAACCCAGACCGCCAGCTAAGGTCCCAAAGTATAGCTAAGTGGGAAACGATGTGGGAAGGCTTAGACAGCTAGGATGTTGGCTTAGAAGCAGCCATCATTTAAAGAAAGCGTAATAGCTCACTAGTCGAGTCGGCCTGCGCGGAAGATGTAACGGGGCTAAGCTATACACCGAAGCTGCGGCAATATACTTTGTATATTGGGTAGGGGAGCGTTCTGTAAGCCGTTGAAGGTGGACTGTAAGGTCTGCTGGAGGTATCAGAAGTGCGAATGCTGACATGAGTAACGATAAAGGGGGTGAAAAACCTCCTCGCCGGAAGACCAAGGGTTCCTGTCCAACGTTAATCGGGGCAGGGTGAGTCGACCCCTAAGGCGAGGCCGAAAGGCGTAGTCGATGGGAAACGGGTTAATATTCCCGTACTTCTTACAATTGCGATGGGGGGACGGAGAAGGCTAGGTGGGCCTGGCGACGGTTGTCCAGGTTCAAGTGCGTAGGCTTAAGAGTTAGGTAAATCCGGCTCTTTTTAAGGCTGAGACACGATGTCGAGCTACTACGGTAGTGAAGTCATTGATGCCATGCTTCCAGGAAAAGCCTCTAAGCTTCAGATTGTAAGGAATCGTACCCCAAACCGACACAGGTGGTCGGGTAGAGAATACCAAGGCGCTTGAGAGAACTCGGGTGAAGGAACTAGGCAAAATGGTACCGTAACTTCGGGAGAAGGTACGCTCCTCGCGGTGAAGTCCCTTGCGGATGGAGCTATGGGGAGTCGCAGATACCAGGTGGCTGCAACTGTTTATTAAAAACACAGCACTGTGCAAAATCGTAAGATGACGTATACGGTGTGACGCCTGCCCGGTGCCGGAAGGTTAATTGATGGGGTTAGACTTAGGTCGAAGCTCTTGATCGAAGCCCCGGTAAACGGCGGCCGTAACTATAACGGTCCTAAGGTAGCGAAATTCCTTGTCGGGTAAGTTCCGACCTGCACGAATGGCGTAATGATGGCCACGCTGTCTCCACCCGAGACTCAGTGAAATTGAAATCGCTGTGAAGATGCAGTGTACCCGCGGCTAGACGGAAAGACCCCGTGAACCTTTACTACAGCTTGGCACTGAACATTGACCCTACATGTGTAGGATAGGTGGGAGGCTTTGAAACTAGTACGCCAGTATTAGTGGAGCCGTCCTTGAAATACCACCCTTGTAGTGTTGATGTTCTAACTTGGTCCCCTAATCGGGGATGAGGACAGTGCCTGGTGGGTAGTTTGACTGGGGCGGTCTCCTCCCAAAGAGTAACGGAGGAGCACGAAGGTGGGCTAATCACGGTTGGACATCGTGAGGTTAGTGCAATGGCATAAGCCCGCTTGACTGCGAGAATGACAATTCGAGCAGGTGCGAAAGCAGGTCATAGTGATCCGGTGGTTCTGAATGGAAGGGCCATCGCTCAACGGATAAAAGGTACTCCGGGGATAACAGGCTGATACCGCCCAAGAGTTCATATCGACGGCGGTGTTTGGCACCTCGATGTCGGCTCATCACATCCTGGGGCTGAAGTCGGTCCCAAGGGTATGGCTGTTCGCCATTTAAAGTGGTACGCGAGCTGGGTTTAGAACGTCGTGAGACAGTTCGGTCCCTATCTGCCGTGGGCGTTGGAAGATTGAAGGGGGCTGCTCCTAGTACGAGAGGACCGGAGTGGACGAACCTCTGGTGTTCGGGTTGTGTCGCCAGACGCATTGCCCGGTAGCTAAGTTCGGAATCGATAACCGCTGAAAGCATCTAAGCGGGAAGCGAGCCCTGAGATGAGTCTTCCCTGGCGCTTTAAGCGTCCTAAAGGGTTGTTCGAGACTAGAACGTTGATAGGCAGGGTGTGTAAGCGTTGTGAGGCGTTGAGCTAACCTGTACTAATTGCCCGTGAGGCTTAACCATACAACACCCAAAGGGTTTTGATGGACTCAAAGCAAGAACTTTGAATGTGTATTTAGACTTTTAAATCAGTTTTCCGAATTAAGAATTTGCTTGGCGACCATAGCGTTGTGGACCCACCTGATTCCATGCCGAACTCAGAAGTGAAACGCAATAGCGCCGATGGTAGTGTGGGGCTTCCCCATGTGAGAGTAGGACATCGCCAGGCTTTGAACATAATCTGTTTAAAGCACGATTGAGATAAGACTTTAAATAGACCACTGCGGAGTGGTAGTTCAGTTGGTTAGAATACCGGCCTGTCACGCCGGGGGTCGCGGGTTCGAGTCCCGTCCACTCCGCCACTTATTAGAGAACCCGATGCGAAAGCGTCGGGTTTTTTATTATCTAAAATTTGGTAGCTCCCTTTTCAAGGGAGTCGAGTCCCGGTTGGATGCAACCCAAGGCTAGGCGCCCCCGCCATTCCGCCACTTATTATGAAGCCTCGTCGAAAGACGCAACGTAGTTCATTTAAGAGGAGCAGCGTTGCGATTAACAGGGTATCGGGTTTTTGATATTTTTACCGCCCTAGGCCGGTTTGGCTTAGGGCGTTTGTCTATAAAGAGGATGGATAGGTCGCCTCGAAGGCTCTTTAAGCGTTTCGGCGTGTTACCTAAGGATACCGCTTTACTCATCACTTTGAGCTGGCTGGCTATAAATTGGCAAGCATACTTAAAACTTATTTCATTAGGTAAGCGCCCGTGTTCAACTGCGGCTTGACTAGCTTCTCGTCTCACCAAGTTATAACCAAGTAGCAGTCCCCATAGCTCTTGATAGACGAGATCGACTGTTTTGCTTCTCAACACTAAAGCGTTATGTTGCATCGAACTCTTGATATCACGATAACCTAATTCTATCTCCCACCTTTCATGATAAAGCTCTGCCACGGATTGAGCGTCATACTTGTCTCTAGGAAGAGAGGTAAACACCGTCTTGGATTTACCTTGGACCTCGTAAGTGACCGCCCTGACTGTCCATTTCTCAGGAAGATTAGGGTTCTTCTTACGAGCCTGTGGAGAGGTCTTCATCTCTACTAGCATGTCACTGCTTTCTTTATCGTCCAGTAGGGTATATTTGACTCCTTTCTTTGCAGGGAGAAGCCAATGTCTATTTATTCCACTGTTGTGAAGAGAAAGTAGTAAATCTGCTCCATAAAACCCTTTATCCAGTAATGTCACAGAGTTGTCTGGTAAAGCGTTGATGAAGGGCATCGCTAGAGGGATTTCACCTCGGCGATACGGGCTTATCGCTGCATCAACGATGACATGAGAGCGAACATTCATCATTGTCACAACCCTCAATACTGGATGAGGTGTTTGCCTGTTGCTAGACGTATTACCAGAGCCAAAATGTTCTCTTAATTCGGGTGTGTCAGCTGTTCTAAAAAGAGCACCATCTACAGCAAAAACCTGTAGGCCTTGCCAAGTATCATCAGGGTATCGCTCAAGCCCCCATGTTTTTCCGCATTGCTTAAACAGCCATTCTGGTGCTGCTTTACCTAAGCGCTGTCTTGCTTGGGTTAAAGCGCTCTTTGCCAACAGTTCTTCATCAGCAAGGCCATCAGCACAGACGTTCATTCTCCGTGCGACTTCGGCAATGGGTTCATTACGGAAAAAAGCCATACCAACAATTAACCACAAAACCATATCACTCGGTAGTCGGCGTCGACGGATTGTCGCTTTATCAGACAGAGAGGCTGCTTTAGCGACCCACTCATCAGGAATATGTTCAGAGAATGTGGTGAGCTGAGCTACATCGACAGGGTTTTCTTCGAGGAAGTCGGCAAAGAAGTTTTGAATAGACATAAAAAAATCGGAAACCTATAAACAGGTTTCCGATTGTCTCTCATCAGAAGGATCGGTCAACCGATCCTTATCTGATCTACATTGCGTCGAAAGACGAGGCTTTTTGCTATCTGCAATATACTAAGTCTTTGGCTAGGTGTTCCCGTCCAAGGAGTAGGGCTTCTTAAGTTCATCAGAACTCTTCGTGTTGCTTTCGGATGAGTCTTGACTGAAGATCTGCCTGTCCAACTCACCATGTACATTCAGTTCTGTATTAGGCCTTCCTGTCGAAAAACTGGAGCTATGTTACTTAGCAAGAGACATCCAATAACTAATCTTGACCTAGTCAATAAACTCTAGTCCTCGACCATTTACCACGATTCTTTAAGTCTAAAACTTAATTTATTTCGCAAATTTAATCGCTATCATAATTTTCAATATCCCCTCTTTTAATGATAACGGTGTCATGTATTCTTCATTAAAATGCCATATTTCGTACGTTATCAGTATCTGAGCAAAAAAATGAAGTTAAAAAATCAGACATATTTATTATCGCTAATTATTCTTGTTGCCGTTGTTGCTGTCTCTATGTCAGGCCTTTGGTCGCTTCGCGTCGCGAGCGATAGTGACAACAAATCTCGAGTAACGGAGATCTTTACTAGTACCTACTCAACGATTGTTGAGTTGGAAAAGCTATCTATCGAAGGGGTACTATCTGAGTCCGAAGCTAAAGCCATTGCAACCCGTATACTTAGGAACAATGTCTATAAAGACAATGAGTATGTGTATGTCGCAGATGAAGAGATGATCTTTGTTGCTGCACCGTTAGATCCTCAATTGCACGGCACGAGTTTCCATGACTTTAAAGATAGTAATGGTCGTAGTGTGGGCGATATCATTCTCAGCAAGCTAGGTAACACCACGGGGTCCCTGATTGAATATCATTGGTCACAAGCCCTCCCAGATGGTTCCGTCGAAGACAAACTTTCTATCGCTGAACGTACTCCACACTGGAATTGGGTTGTTGGTACCGGTATTGGCTTTAATGAAGTCAATGAGCGTTTTTGGTCAACGGCAAAATGGCAGCTCACCTTCTGCCTTGCCATTATAGTTGTCATTGTGGGCTTGCTGTTAACCTCTCTCAATAGAATGACGTCTATTCTTGGTGGAGAGCCTTCTGACGTGCTTAAGGCGGTTAAGGACGTAGCAGACGGTAAATTAAAGACAAGCTTTGAACACAAAGCGATTGATGGAAGTATTTACCACTCAGTCCAAGCAATGAACCTATCACTTGCATCATTGCTGTCTAGCATTGAAAAGGTGACTGCATCTATTACTTCTCAACTGTCAGATGCGGACTCTCGCTCTTCCGTGATTGCCACTCTGACGTCTACTCAGCAACAAAGTACTGAGATGATTGCAACGGCAATGACTGAAATGGCCTCTTCCGCCTCTCACGTCGCTCAATCGGCAACGGACGCTGCGCAAAGTACTGATGAAGCTGACAAGCAGAGCCAGCAAGTTAGCGGGCTTATTTTGGCAACCGTTTCGAATATTGAAGGGCTTGCGACTCAACTAGAAGGGGCAAGTGCGGCAGTATCCGATCTAGATAGTGATGTTAACAACATTGCTCGTGTCCTGGACGTAATCGGTGACATTGCTGAGCAAACCAATCTGCTTGCGTTGAATGCTGCAATTGAAGCTGCTCGAGCGGGAGAGCAGGGCAGAGGTTTTGCTGTTGTGGCCGATGAGGTTCGTAATCTAGCAGGTCGAACTCAACAGAGCACGAAAGAGATCCAAGAAATGATTGGCAACTTGCAGTCGGGGTCGCAGAATGCCATTCAAAGTATCTTATTGTGCGCAGAGACGAGCCAAGCAACAGTATCTGAGTCTCAAACTGCTTCGCAGGCATTGCAAGAGGTGGTACTCAGCCTTGAAGCTATCACGGAAAAAAGCCAACAGATCGCGACAGCGGCTGCCGAGCAAACGGAAGTCAGTGATGATATCTCTCAACGTATTAACATGATCGAGCATAGCGGCAGCGAATTGAGAGGTGTTGTAGACGAAACTAAGCGCGCTACGCAAACTCTAAATCAGCTTTCTGAAGACCTAACTTCTAAAGTGGCCCGCTTTGAAGTGGCTTAATGCAAAATTATAGTTGGCTGTAGGCGTTAAAATTGATACTTTTTTGGTGCTTGGGAACTATCTCAAGCCCAGCAATAACGTGGTCTGCAATTGGCTGACCCACTGCTAGGGCTTGTTTTTGAGCACCAAACGAATAAAAATAGAACGCTAAGTATATAAAACCAACAAACGATATTTTTTTTGCAATTTAGTGTTGACCTAAAGGCCGAAAAACCGTTTAATACACCTCGTCGCCCGGATAGCTCAGTCGGTAGAGCAGAGGATTGAAAATCCTCGTGTCGGTGGTTCGATTCCGCCTCCGGGCACCACAATTTAGATTGTTGGTGCTAAGACAATTAGTACGAGCAATAACAAATAAAGTGTCGCCGACTTAGCTCAGTAGGTAGAGCAACTGACTTGTAATCAGTAGGTCACCAGTTCGATTCCGGTAGTCGGCACCATTTATTTACGTAAAGTAATTCCCCCTTAGTTCAGTTGGTAGAACGGCGGACTGTTAATCCGTATGTCGCAGGTTCGAGTCCCGCAGGGGGAGCCACTTTCAAAAGTAAGCGAACGCTTGCTTTAAGTGCCGACTTAGCTCAGTAGGTAGAGCAACTGACTTGTAATCAGTAGGTCACCAGTTCGATTCCGGTAGTCGGCACCACTTTATTGCGAAAAGCAATTCCCCCTTAGTTCAGTTGGTAGAACGGCGGACTGTTAATCCGTATGTCGCAGGTTCGAGTCCCGCAGGGGGAGCCACTTTAAAGAAGGCCGTATCGAAAGATACGGCCTTTTTGCGTTTAACTCATGTCTATTTTAATGCCAGTCAAACCACCTTGCTGTTTAGCGTCATTACTTTGAAGCTTGAGCATCAGTCTTAGATCATTCGGTGAATCGGCACTGTGCAATGCATCGCTTTGATTGATTTTGTCCGCTAGGACTAGGTCATAGAGGGCTTGGTCAAAGGTCTGCATCCCTACCTCTTTGCTTTTACTCATTGCCGCTTTTATCTCATGAAGACTGCCTTTACGTATTAACTCGGCAATTCTTGGGCTATTCAGCAACACTTCAAATACACCGTGTCGACCACGGCCGTTTTTGTCCCTTATTAATTGTTGGGCGATGATGCCTCTTAGGTTGGTGGAGAGATCGAAGAGAAATTGCTCTTTACGTTCCTTTGGTACTAAGTGGAGTATTCTTTCTAGCGCTTGGTTTGCATTGTTAGCGTGTAAGGTTGCCATGCAAAGGTGCCCAGTTTCTGCAAAGGCCATAGCATACTCCATTGTTGAGCGAGTACGGATTTCACCAATAAGGATCATATCGGGTGCTTGCCTTAGGGAGTTTTTTAACGCCACGTCGTAGCTTTCCGTATCTAGGCCTACTTCTCTTTGCGTTACAATGCACTTCTGGTGCTCATGAACAAATTCAATAGGGTCTTCAACCGTAAGGATATGTCCACAGCGGTTGTGGTTACGGTAGCCAGTCATTGCTGCCATGGTGGTTGATTTACCAGATCCGGTTGCACCAACAATGAGTACCAGCCCCCGTTTTGCAATCGCTAAGTCTTGCAGTACGTCGGGGAGTGACAGCTCTTCAAAGCTAGGAATGTTCGTTTCAATACGCCGAATGACAGCGCCAGGTAGCTCTCGCTGGAAAAAGGCACTGACACGAAAACGGCCAATGGGTTTTACAATGGCAAAGTTGGCTTCTTTACTCGAATGGTATTCACGTTGCAGCTCGATATCCATCACTGCTTGCAGTAATTCATGAATGGCCTGCTCAGTAAGTACTTCCCCTCTAGACTTTAAGTCACCATCGACACGATAGAGTACAGGTGCTCCGACAGTTAAATAGAGATCTGAGGCTTTAAGCTCCAGCATATGATTAAGAACATCATCAATGATTGGCATGCTAATTCCTCACTGAAATAAGGTGTCATTTTGAACGACTTTCTTGCTGACTTCTTCGATATCGATTAAGCCTTGCGAAAGAAGTTGCCTGGCATGTTGCTCCATAGTTTGCATCCCATTTGCCGCTCCGGTTTGGATAACCGAAAACATTTGAGCCACCTTATCTTCTCTAATTAAGTTGCGAATAGCAGGGGTGCCGACCATGATCTCATGACAAGCAATACGCCCACCGCCTAAGCGTTTAAGCAGCGTTTGTGCAATGACGGCGCGTAGTGATTCTGAGAGCATGGAACGAACCATGTCTTTATCTTGCCCAGAAAATACATCAACAATCCTGTCGACTGATTTAGCAGCCGAGTTGGTGTGCATGGTCGCAAAAACCAAGTGACCGGTTTCAGCCGCCGTTAACGCAAGGCTAATTGTCTCTTGGTCACGAAGCTCTCCGACTAGGATGATATCGGGATCTTCCCTAAGTGCGGACCTGAGTGCAGATTTAAAGCTATGGGTATCTCTGTGGACTTCGCGCTGATTAACGAGGCACTTCTTATTGCTGTGAATAAATTCGATGGGATCTTCGATGGTTAAGATGTGTTTGTTTTGATGCTCATTAATATGATTGACCATAGCGGCAAGCGTGGTGGATTTTCCTGAGCCAGTGGGACCCGTGACTAACACGAGTCCATTTTCTAGGTTGGCAAGATCTGCAAATTTGCTCGGAGCCCCAATGCTCTCAAGGGTTGGAATATCCGTTGGGATGGTTCGAAATACGGCTGAACAGCCGCGAGACTGATTAAACGCGTTGGCACGAAAGCGGCCAATGTTAGGCAACTCAAAGGAAAAGTCGATTTCTAAGTGCTCTTGGTATTCGTTGCGCTGCTTGTCATTCATGATGTCAAAGATGAGCTTGTGTACATCTGAATGTTCCAATGCGGGGATGCCCAGTTTCCTTACTTCACCATCAATGCGTACCATAGGTGAAACCCCAGCAGAAAGGTGTAGATCTGACGCATTATGTTTTACACTGAAGTCTAGTAACTCGGTGATATCCATTCATTTTCCTTTTGACTTTAAATCTATGACTAGCATTCAGAACAATATACAACTTATTAACTCGCAAATTGCGGCAACAGAGCAAAAGTGCGGGAGAGTGCAAGGTGAGGTGCAACTGCTCGCGGTGAGTAAAACCAAGCCTGTGGAAGCGATTCTAGAAGCCTGTAACGCAGGGCATCGTATGTTTGGTGAAAACTACGTGCAAGAAGGTGTTACCAAGGTAACGCTGTTCAAAGAGCAGCACCCTGAGCTGGATATTGAGTGGCACTTTATTGGCCCAATTCAGTCCAACAAAACGCGACCAGTAGCAGAGCATTTTGATTGGGTGCATACCATCAATAGAGATAAGATTGCTCAGCGTCTCAATGACCAAAGACCGGCGGACATGCCGCCGCTTCAGGTGCTAATTCAAATTAATACTAGTGGCGAAGCGAGTAAGTCTGGAGTTGATGATACGCAAGTGTTTGAGCTTGCCCAGTTGATATCCGAGCTTCCTAACCTCACGTTAAGAGGAGTGATGTCCATTCCCGAGAACGTCAGTGACTATCAATCTCAACTGGTGGCATTCAAAGCCCTTGCCGAGGTAAAAAATTCGCTCGCTAAGCAATACCCGCAAGTCGATACGCTATCGATGGGGATGAGCGGAGATATGGAGGCTGCGATTGAAGCGGGCAGCACCATAGTACGTATCGGTACCGCAATCTTCGGCGCAAGGGATTACAGTAACAAAGCTTAGATAGTGTCACTGTTAAGCTTTCATTTTAGGATAAGTTTCATGGAACAAAGAAAAGTCGCCTTTATTGGAGCGGGCAATATGACGCGCTCGATTGTTGCTGGTTTAGTGGCAAGTGGATACGAACCAAACTGTATCACTGCAACGAACCGAAGCGAGGCGAAACTGACGGCATTGCAACAAGACTATGGCGTTCAGGTTACGACAGACAATGTTGAAGCAGCGAAGCAAGCTGACGTTATTGTTATGGCGGTTAAGCCTCAGTTGATGGAAGAGGTAGCCAAACCGCTTCAGTCTGTCGACTTTAGCAATAAACTCGTGATTTCAATTGCGGCAGGAATCAATGTCGCTCGAATGCAGCAAATGTTCGCGTGTGAGTTGAATTTGATCCGCGTGATGCCAAACACGCCTTCACTGGTCGGTAAAGGCATGAGTGGCCTATTTGCCTCTCCTGTTACCCCAGATGCGGATAAACAGTTTGCAGGGCAGTTGATGCAAGCGGTAGGAAAGGTGTGCTGGGTCGAACAAGAGTCGGGCATCAACGATGTGATTGCAGCAGCAGGTAGCGCTCCCGCCTATTTCTTCTTGTTTATGGAAGCAATTCAACAACAAGCAATCGCCAGTGGCTTTGACAGCGACAGCGCTCGTTTGTTAGTGCAGCAAACGGCGCTAGGCGCAGCCACTATGGTGACTGAGAACCCAGATATTGATTTGGCGACACTGCGCCAGCAAGTGACTTCAAAAGGTGGAACCACAGCAGAAGCTGTACGCACCTTTGAAGAAAGTGATATTCGTGGCATTGTAGCCAAAGCGATGCAGGCGGCAGTGGCGCGTGCAGAAGAAATGGAAAAACTGTTCTAACCCCACTAATGATTATTCGTAAGGGCTTTATATGAATTCAATGAGTTTTTTGGTTTCGACCTTGTTTGATCTTTACATCATGGTCGTTATTTTGCGTATCTGGCTTCAAGCTGCGCGAGCGGACTTCTACAACCCGTTCTCCCAGTTTATCGTCAAAGCGACTCAACCTGTTGTTGCACCGCTGCGCCGTATTATTCCATCGATTGGTAGTATCGATATGGCGACCTTGTTATTTGCCTATGTGCTAAGCGTCGGTAAATTCGTTGCGTTAGTGATGGTGTCTTCTGGTGGTGGTATCAGTTTAGACGCTGGTTTCTTTATTTGGGGCGCGTTGTCGTTACTTAAGGCCGCTGGTGGGCTACTGTTTTGGGTACTGCTTATCCGAGCTATTCTTAGCTGGGTCAGCCAAGGTCGCAGCCCGATTGAATACGTGTTCCATCAACTCACAGAGCCAATGCTAGCACCAATTCGCCGCATCATTCCTGCTATGGGCGGTTTTGATCTTAGCGTGTTAGTTTTGTTTATCGTGTTGCAATTTGCCAACATGTTGATAGGCGATATTATCGGCCCAATTTGGTTCCGATTGTAATGTCAGCTGTTACTCAGGTGGGCGATGACCTAGTTCTGCGTATTTACGTACAACCTAAGGCAAGTCGCGATAAATTGGTGGGAGAGCACGGTGACGAATTTAAAGTTGCAATAACCGCGCCTCCCGTTGATGGCAAAGCCAATGCTCACCTTAGTAAATACTTGGCCAAACAGTTTAAAGTTGCGAAAAGCCAAGTGCTGATAGAGAAAGGTGAGCTCGGTCGTCATAAACAGCTTAGGATCGTGTCACCGATACAAATACCTAAGGAATTCCAAGCCCTCTTATGAGGGCTTTTTACAAGGAGATAGAGGATGAAAAAGTCGTTGTTATTCATCTTTGCCATACTCATGAGCAGCGTCGCTGCTGCTGGTCAGTTCAAAACGATCAAAGATGCGGAAGTACATTACGTGGTGTTTAACTCTACGTTTGTCACGCCAAAGGTTGCTCGCAGTTACGGGTTAAAGCGTAATGAGCACATCGCTACCGTCAATGTAAGCGTGCTCGATCGAGCGAGTGCCGGCAAACCTGCGATGGAAGTCAGCATTAAAGGTGTCGCTAAGAACCTTATTGGTCAAACGAAAACCCTAGAGTTTAAGCAAATTAAAGAGGGAGATGCGATATACTACCTCGCTCAATTTCCGATCGTGAATGAAGAAATGTATAAATTCACGATTGATATCGATGCGGGAAACAAAGGCCGAGGGCCTGTTTCCTTTAGTCAAAAGCTTTATGTAGAACCTTAACCTCGAGACACACTCATGAACAAAAAAATCGTCCTAGCAACAGGTAACCAAGGGAAAGTTAAAGAGATGGCAGACTTGCTGTCTGATTTTGGCTTTGAGGTTCACGCTCAAAGTGAGTTTAATGTGTCTGAGGTAGCCGAAACCGGTACGACGTTCATTGAAAATGCCATCATCAAAGCAAGGCATGCGGCAAAAGAAACGGGTTTTGCTGCGATTGCTGATGACTCTGGTCTAGAAATTGATTACCTAAAAGGTGCTCCGGGTATCTACTCTGCGCGATACTACGGTGAAGGGGCGACAGATAAACTCAATCTAGAAAAAGTACTCAGTGAAATGCAAGGTGTGCCAGAAGAGCAAAGAACGGCGCGTTTTCATTGCGTTCTAGTATTGATGCGCCATGAGAATGACCCGACACCATTGGTTTGTCACGGTAAATGGGAAGGCCGTATTTTGACTGAAGCTTCGGGAGAGAATGGCTTTGGCTACGATCCTATCTTCTTTGTTCCTGAAGAGGGGTGTGCATCGGCAGAGCTTGAACCAGTGCGTAAGAAGCAGCTTTCTCACCGTGGAAAAGCGTTGAAGGCGCTTTTCGCGACGATCAAGGCTCAAGGTCTATAAGCGATGTCCACTCTATCTGCCATTACACCGCCACCACTGAGCCTGTACATTCATATCCCATGGTGTGTGCAAAAATGCCCGTACTGTGACTTTAACTCTCATGCACAGAAAGGAGAGATACCACAGCAGGCATATATTACGGCACTTCTTGAGGATCTCGATGCTGATATCACTCGTTATCAACTTGCTGATGATGAGCGTCCGCTGCACTCGATCTTCATTGGTGGTGGTACGCCAAGCCTGATCGCCCCAGAGCTTATTAAGGAGCTGTTGGATGGAGTAAGACAGCGTATCCCATTTCGTGATGACATCGAAATCACCATGGAAGCCAATCCAGGGACGATTGAGGCCTCGAGGTTCAAACGCTATCAAACTGGCGGCGTGACTCGCATCTCTATTGGCGTTCAAAGCTTCCAGCAGCAAAAGCTTGAGCGCTTAGGTCGTATTCATGGTGAGAGTGAAGCGATCAATGCGGCCAAGCTGGCTCATACCATAGGTTTAAACAGCTTTAACCTAGATTTGATGCACGGACTGCCAGATCAATCGGTAGCCGATGCGCTTAGCGACTTGCAGCAAGCCATTGACCTTGCTCCGCCGCATCTCTCTTGGTATCAGCTAACCATTGAACCGAACACCTTGTTCTATTCGAAACCGCCGACTTTGCCTGATGATGACGATCTTTGGGATATCTATGAGCAAGGCCATAAGATGCTCGAAGAAGCAGGCTATCAGCAATATGAAGTCTCCGGCTACAGTAAGCCAGGTTATCAATGTCAGCATAATCTGAACTACTGGCGATTTGGTGACTACCTCGGAATTGGGTGCGGTGCACATGGCAAGTTGAGTTTTTCAGATGGTCGTATTGTGCGAACCACTAAGGTTAAGCACCCCAGAGGCTACCTCAATATGCTTAAACCTTACTTGGATACAGAGACCGAAGTCGACGCTCAAGATAGGCCGTTTGAGTTCTTCATTAATCGTCTACGCCTGTTGGAAGCTTGTCCTAAGACGGAGTTTACCGAGCGTACCGGATTGAGTTTGAGCGCTATTGAGGCTCCGATGACGCACTGCATCGATAATGGCTATATTGATGATTTAGGTGATGACTGGATAGTGACCGAGAAAGGTAAGCTGTTTCTAAACGATGTATTAGAGCAATTTGAATTGGACTGATGACCAACGCTTACCGTAACTTACTTCTGCTGACGTAGCAGTTTGACTACAATTCGCGCCCAGGACGATATTTTACTGTAAGGAAGCAGTAACCTGTTGAAATTACTGGGCACAATATGATCCTTTCTTTAGCAAAAATTGTCGTGATGCTGGCACTATTGTCGGTTGTTTCTAAAGTTACTTTTCTTGGTTGGTATGAAATCAACTATTCAGATACATTATTGTTAGAGTTTCTGAACGCCGTTATTTGGGGCGTACGATTCGACCTGACGGTCTCTCTCCTTCTGACTGGCTTGAGTTTACTTCTGCTCACTCCATTTGCCCACTTTAAGCGATTGTATCAAGGTTTGTTTCACACGTGGCTACTCGTTTGTGGTGCATGGATCATTTTCTCAACCATGGGCGATACTATATACCTTAGCCAAGCAAACCGTCATGTTACGGTTGATTTGCACCTCGGTAAGGGAATGGAATTTGAGCTGCTATCAACCGTCGCTACTCAGTTTTCAGGTCTCATCATCATCGCATTAACGATGTTAATTGTTTTTGCTGTGCTGCTACGTAAGTTCCCTCAAAAGATAACGTTCAGCCCACGTTGGTATCAATCAGCCTCTGTTGCACTGATGTTTGTTGTTGCCGTTGTAGCAGCAGTGCGCGGCGGTTTTAGTGACAAACCACAAACACCTATGTATGCCTATAAAATTGGTGATATCAACCAGGCTCGTATTGCCTGGAGTGCGCCTTATGCGATTACCTACTACTCGCTGGTGGGAGAAGATAAATCAGGTCATCGCTGGACGCCAGAGCAAAACGCGAATCAAATGGCTGAGCTTAAAACGAAAGTGAACCCTAAACCGAAAACTCGGGTTAATCGACTTAAGCAGCATGATGTGGTGCTAGTCCTATTGGAAAGCTGGACTGCCTACGACATGCAAAGCTATGGCTCTGATGTCAATGCCACCCCGAACTTTGACGCATTACGAGATAAGTCGTTATCGACAGAGGCGTTTTACTCCAATGGTTTTCGAACTGTGGAAGGTGTGTTTGCTACCATGTGTTCGCAGCCCAACCCGGTTGGCGGTAGTGTGGCAGGAACTCGCCTAGAGAGCATGCCATACCGCTGTTTACCGCAATTACTGAAAGAGCGCGGCTGGGAAACATCTTTTGTTCAAGGTAGTGGTCAGGGCATGGTAGGCGCATTTGCCCAATCGCTAGGATTTAGCGACTCTTACGGTAAGTTTGACTACCCAGATAAAGGGCAAGATCAAAACTATTGGGGCTATATGGATGATGGGATTTACGACTTCGCGTTGGATAAATTAGCGCAAGCAGGTGACGCCCCTCAGTTTGTCGCGATTAACACAGGTACCACACACGATAGCTACCTCCCGAATGAATCCGATTATGTGTTTGGAGATGCAACAGAAGATCAAACACGCCGCAGTGTATTGCACCATGCGGATCAGTCTCTGGGACGTTTTGTTGAACGTTTGAAAGCGCAAACTAAGCGACCAACGCTCTTAGTGCTGGTGGCTGACCACACCATGGTGGGGGCGAAAAACGATCTTAGACACGTTTCAATTCCGTTTTTGATCCATGGTATCAATATGGACATCCCGACAGGTACGTTACCGTTCTCTGCATCTCACAAAGATGTCGCGCCAACTGTGGTCGAACTGTTAGGAGGGCAAGTCGGTTGGTTCTCTGGACAAAGTCTCTTGGCGAAAAACTACCAAGAGGGTGCAGATTTTACAGTGAATAACCAGTTCTACTGGTTAGCCAATGACAAAATGATCCGAATTAATGCCGAAAGCGGCCAAAAAGAGGCGTGTTATCGTGTAGGTAGCGATAGCATCAGTTTGAAATCATTTGATTGTAGTGAGTCGAAACGCACCAAAGCCATGTATGAAAGTGGTCTCAATTACCTGCTCTACAGTCAGCAGCACTTGTTTGATGGCAGTACTGCACGCTACTAGTGCTTGGTTGCTATAGATAAAAAAGAAGCTGGTGGAGACCAGCTTCTTTTGTTTTCAACCGTTGAAAACGGAATCAGAAAATTGAGCGACCGATTCGCTCAGAAAGCATTTCTAATGCGCGAGTGCCAGCGAGAGAGTTGCCAGACTTATCAAGTTCAGGTGACCATACTGCAATGGTCATCTCACCCGGTACTATGGCGATAATGCCGCCGCCAACCCCTGACTTACCAGGCATACCTACGCGGTAGGCAAACTCACCAGCACCATCATACAGACCACAGGTCGCCAGCAACGCATTGAGTTGCTTGGTTTGTGTTGGTGTGATGATCTGCTTTTTGGTGTTGACCGACTGCCCTTGGTTGGCAAGGTAGCTGAAGGTTTTCGCAAGATCGACACAGTTCATCTTCAGCGCGCACGCGTGAAAATAGTTATTGAGTACCGGGATCACATCATTGTTGAAGTTGCCAAATGAGCGCATCAGATAGGCGATGGCCGCGTTACGGTCGCTGTGCATCATCTCCGAGGCGGCAACAACTTTATCGTAGACAATATGGCTGTCCCCCGACAATACACGCACAAACTCCAATAAGCGCTGTCTCGGGGCTGATAAGCGACTTTGTAGTAAGTCAGCAACCACGATAGCACCCGCGTTGATAAATGGGTTGCGAGGGATACCTTGCTCCATTTCAAGCTGGATCAGCGAGTTAAAAGCTTGTCCCGATGGCTCTTTGCCAACGCGCTGCCAGATTTCTTCTGGCTTATAGAGCATCATGGCGAGCGTTAGACTCAAAGCTTTCGAAATTGACTGAATAGAGAAGTTTTCTTCTGCATCACCTGCCGTGATCACTTCACCTTCATTGGTGTAGACCGCGATCCCCAATTTGTTATTCGGCACATTAGCAAGCGCTGGAATGTAATCGGCGACTTTGCCTTGGCCAATTAGCGGTTTAACTTCGCTTAAAATGGTTGAAAGGATCTGTTTTGTTGGTTTCATGGTTATTGTTCTCCCAACATGAGCGCTAAAAAAAGCCAACGTTAGGTTGGCTTTTCGTCAATTAAATTTCGCAGCTTGCTTACGCAGTGCGACGATATTTGATATCCCAAACACCATGACCTAGACGGTGACCACGAGCTTCAAACTTCGTCAGTGGACGTTCTTCTGGACGCGGTACGAAATCACCATCAGTAGCAATGTTTTCAAAGCCTGGTGCTTCGTTCATCACTTCTACCATGTGCTCAGCGTAGTTTTCCCAGTCAGTGGCCATGTGGAAAATACCAGATTCAGGGATAAGCTTAGTTCTCACCATTTCAGCAAAGTCTAGCTGAACAATGCGGCGCTTGTGGTGGCGCTTTTTGTGCCATGGGTCAGGGAAGAACAGTTGCAGTGTGCTCAGGCTGCCTTCTGGGATCATATTCGCAAACACTTCGACCGCATCGTGACACATTACACGTAGGTTAGTCACGCCAGCATCACGCGCAGAAGAAAGGCAAGCACCAACGCCTGGGCTGTGTACTTCAATACCGATAAAGTTCTTCTCTGGTGCGTTCTTTGCCATTTCAACGAGCGAAGCGCCCATACCGAAACCAATCTCTAGAACCACAGGGTTGTTGTTGCCAAATACCTGTTCCCAGTCGAGTAGTGACTCTTGATAATCAATACCCATCGTTGGCCAGCACGCTTCCATCGCCGCTTCTTGGCCTTTTGTTAGACGTCCTTCGCGACGAACAAAACTGCGAACTTTGCGAATCAGTTTGCCATCTTCAGTGTATTCGTTAGTAGTCACTTCACTCATTGGTTTAGCCTGTTCATTCAATAATCAGAGCGGGAATTATCCAAAGAATTTGCTATCAAGCAAGCATTATCGGATCAGAAATTCACGCGGTTTTACTTCTGTTACTAAGTGTGGTGCAATTTCCGGCAAATTATAAGAGAGAAGAGAAACATTGTGACGCCTTTTGCACGCTCAATATTAGACTGGTACGACAAATTTGGTCGTAAGCAGTTGCCGTGGCAGCAAGACAAAACCGCCTATAAAGTGTGGCTGTCTGAGATCATGCTGCAGCAAACCCAAGTGGCGACCGTTATTCCATACTACGAGCGATTTCTAGAGCACTTCCCAACAGTCGAGTCTTTAGCCAATGCGCCGCAAGATGAAGTGCTGCACCTTTGGACGGGGCTCGGTTACTACGCCAGAGCTCGCAACCTGCATAAAGCCGCCAAAGTGGTTGTAGAGCAACACGGAGGCGAGTTTCCGTTAACGCTAGAAGAAATGAACGCATTGCCGGGTGTTGGTCGCTCAACCGCTGCTGCAGTGTTGTCTTCGGTTCATAAATTGCCGCATGCGATTCTCGATGGGAACGTAAAGCGAACGCTGGCTCGCAGTTTTGCTGTCGAGGGGTGGCCTGGGCAGAAGAAAGTAGAAAATCAATTATGGGACATTGCTGAGCAGCATACGCCGGATATTGATACCGATAAGTACAACCAAGCCATGATGGATATGGGAGCCATGGTGTGTACGCGCAGTAAGCCGAAATGCACACTGTGCCCAATCGAGTCTCTTTGTGCGTCGAATAAACAGGGTAATCCGCTTGATTATCCAGGTAAAAAGCCTAAGAAACAGAAGCCAGAGAAAGAAACTTGGTTTGTGATTGTTAAGCACAACCAAGAACTCTGGCTTGCTCAGCGTCCGCAAACAGGCATATGGGGAGGGCTATTTTGTTTCCCTGAAAGTCCTACAGCCGATATTGAGCCGGTACTTGAAGGGTTAGGCATTCATGAGGCCATGATAGCCTCTACGGACGTTGAGATAGCGTTTAGACATACCTTTAGCCATTACCACCTTGATATCACTCCCATCGTCGTGACGCTGAACCAGCTTCCGACAATGATGATGGAACCGACTAAAGGTCTTTGGTATAACATTACCCAACCAGAAAAGGTGGGGCTAGCTGCGCCAGTAAAGCAGCTTATTGACACCTTACAACGATATTAATTGAGGATAACATTATGAGCCGTATGGTTTTTTGTGCTCGTCTACAGAAAGATGCTGAAGGCCTAGACTTTCAACTGTACCCAGGTGAACTAGGGAAGCGTATCTTCGATAACATCTCTAAACAAGCGTGGGCGGAGTGGCAATCTAAGCAGACGATGCTGATCAATGAAAAGAAGCTGAATATGATGGATCCTGAGCATCGTAAACTGCTTGAAGCTGAGATGGTAAGCTTTCTATTTGAAGGCAAAGATGTCGTTATCGACGGCTATACACCGCCATCTGAGTAATTGACAAAGGAATGAAGCAAGCACCACCTCACGGGTGGTGTTTTTAAATGGTATCTATGAAGAAGCTAATCTATTTTTTAACGCCGTTGCTATTGCTCGGTTGCAGTCGTGAGTTCATCGAAAAAATCTACGATGTGAACTACGAACCAACCAACCGTTTTGCTAAGAACTTGGCTCAACTGCCTGGCCAGTATGTCAAAGATGTTGCCGCGCTTGATGCGCTCATCAGCAGCTTTAATGGCAACATTGAGAAGCGATGGGGTAGCAGTGAAATTAAAGTCGCGGGTAAAAGCAACTACGTTAAATACATAGATAACTATTTGAGCCGAGCTGAGGTTAACTTTAGCAAAGGTTTGATCACTATAGAGACGGTTTCCCCAACGGAACCTGAAAAGCACCTTAAAACGGCCATTGTGACCACGCTGCTTACCCCAGACGATCCGTCCAGCGTTGACTTGTTCTCGTCAAAAGGCATTACCTTGGAAGGTCAGCCGTTTTTGTACAATCAGGTCGTGGATCAAGAGAAAAAGCCCATTCAATGGACTTGGCGCGCGAATCGTTTTGCTGACTACCTGATTGCCAACAAGCTCAAAACCAAGAATGTAGATTACAAGAAGGCGTACTACGTTGAGATCCCTATGGTGGCGGATCACTTCAAACAGCGTAGTTACCAGTATTCGGATATTGTTCGTCGTGCATCTCAACGCTATGACATTCCTGAAGACTTGATTTACGCCATCATCAAGACCGAAAGTAGTTTTAATCCCTATGCGGTGAGCTGGGCCAATGCCTATGGCTTGATGCAGGTGGTGCCGAAGACCGCAGGGCGAGATGTATTCAAGCTGGTAAAGAACAAGCCCGGACAACCCACACCGGAGTACCTGTTCAATCCAGAGCAGAACATTGATACCGGTACTGCGTATTTCTATATTCTGAAGAATCGCTACCTTCGTGCTGTGCGTCATCCTCTGTCGCTGGAGTACAGTATGATATCGGCATACAACGGTGGTACGGGTGGCGTATTGAACACCTTCCACCGAACAGACAGAAAGCGGGCGATGAACGATCTGAACTCTTTGCAGCCGAGTCAGGTTTACTGGGCGCTGACCAAAAAGCACCCAAATGCAGAAGCACGTCGTTATTTAGAGAAAGTAACTAAATTCAAAAAAGATTTTAATGCTGGAAAAGGCTAATTTTGCCAAATTTGCCTAAAACAAATACGATTCGCTGAAAAATGCAGCGCTTGAACGCTTTTTTAAAGTTTTTTTCAAAAAAGCGTTGACGGGAGGACCGAAAATCCGTTTAATAGCGCCCCGTTGCCCGGATAGCTCAGTCGGTAGAGCAGAGGATTGAAAATCCTCGTGTCGGTGGTTCGATTCCGCCTCCGGGCACCACAATTTAGATTGTTGGTGCTGTTAACAGAAGCACGAGCAATAACAAATAAAGTGTCGCCGACTTAGCTCAGTAGGTAGAGCAACTGACTTGTAATCAGTAGGTCACCAGTTCGATTCCGGTAGTCGGCACCATTTATTTGCCTCGATAGCTCAGTTGGTAGAGCAGCGGATTGAAAATCCGCGTGTCGGTGGTTCGACTCCGCCTCGAGGCACCATTATTTGGTGTTAAGCTGATAATGGTCTTACGACCTAGCTTGCACAAATAATTCCCCCTTAGTTCAGTTGGTAGAACGGCGGACTGTTAATCCGTATGTCGCAGGTTCGAGTCCCGCAGGGGGAGCCACCTTAAAGAAAGCCGCATCGAAAGATGCGGCTTTTTTGCATTTGATGCTCCCAAGCTTTGCAAGCTTGATGTCGCAGACCTAGGCGGCCCCGTACGAGTCCCGCAGGGGGAGCCACTTTAAAAAAGGCCGTATCGAAAGATACGGCCTTTTTGCATTTGATGCTCCCAAGCTTTGCAAGCTTGATGTCGCAGACCTGGGCGGCCCCGTACGAGTCCCGCAGGGGGAGCCACTTTAAAAAAGGCCGTATCGAAAGATACGGCTCAGACTGCTGACAAAGGTCTAGCTTTCAAGCTAGACCTTTGATCTAATAGGAGTATCGAAATATGGATACTCCGATATGCTTCAAAAACCTTCTCCTCAGCAATACGAACTCGAAATGGTAACCATGGAACAGCTCGTTCCACAGAATCATCTCGTTCGTAAAATTGATAATGCCATCGACTTCGAGTTCATCAGAGACGAAGTGGCACATCTATACTGCAAAGATAATGGCCGCCCACCCGTAGACCCTGTGCGTTTATTCAAAATCATTCTGCTTGGCTACCTATTCGGCATCAAAAGTGAGCGCCAACTGGTCAAAGAAATTGAAGTGAACGTCGCTTATCGTTGGTTCTTACGAATGTCACTGACCGAAAAAGTTATCCATGCTTCGACGTTAAGCCAGAACCGAATTCGACGCTTCAATGGTACTGACGTCTTTGAGCGCATCTTCAACAACATAGTGCTTCAAGCGATGGAGAAAGGCTTAGTCGCAGGACAGGAGCTCTTCACTGACAGTACACACCTTAAAGCCAATGCTAACAAGAACAAGCACATGAATCGTCTGCGTCCAGTTAGTGCAGGCGCTTATCTTGATATGCTGAATGAAGATGTGGCTGCAGACCGAGAATCTGAAGGTAAAAATCCATTCAAAGAGACGCCACCAAAGACAGACGTCAAAAACACTAAAGTCAGCACCACCGACCCTGAAAGTGGCTTTATGACACGAGACAATAAGCCTCAAGGCTTCTTCTATCTTGACCACCGAACCGTGGATGGTAAGCACGGTATCATCGTAGACACATACGCAACACCGGGGAATGTGAATGACTCACAGCCCTATATCCGTCGTCTCGATCACACACTAGAGCAGTTCAACCTCAATCCTATCGCAGTTGGTATCGATGCAGGTTACTTCACTGCGCCTGTTGCTGAATCACTCGAGCGCCGCAGTATATTAGGTGTGTTCGGGTATCGCCGCCCATCAAGAACTAAGAACAAATTTAAGAAGAAAGACTTCAAATACCAAAAAGAGACCGATACCTATCGCTGTCCAGAAGGGCAAGAACTTATCTATAAAACCACAACACGCGCAGGCTATCGCTCATACGCTTCAGACCCGAAACAATGTGCGTTTTGCCCCGTTCGGGACGACTGTACTAAGAGTGAAAATATGCAGAAGGTCATAACGCGTCACCTTTATAGTGAGACGGTGGAGCGAGCCAATCAAATGCGACTCTCTAGCTACGGAAAGAAGACGTATCGGAGGCGAAGTGAAACAGTAGAACGAAGCTTCGCCGATGCAAAACAACACCATGGCCACCGTTACGCGCGCTACCGCGGTCTCGCAAAAGTGCAAATGCAATGTTGGTTAGCCGCTGCCGCTCAAAACATCAAGAAGATAGCGTTGGTGGTGAGCTATCTGCGAAAAATGGGCCTAAATAAGGCAGAAATAAGTCAAATACTAGCCTCTGTATGCCGATTTAAGCCTTACTCACTTCAGAACGCTATCTAACAAAAGATATCGCGATCGCGGCCTACGGCCGCTCCGAAAAAAGAACCCCGCTTGAAAAAGCGGGGTTCGTCAGCAATCTGGGCCGTATCGAAAGATACGGCTTTTTTGCATTTGATGCTCCCAAGCTTTGCAAGCTTGATGTCGCAGACCTAGGCGGCCCCGTACGAGTCCTGTAGGGGGAGCCACTTTAAAGAAGGCCGTATCGAAAGATGCGGCTTTTTTGCATTTTTAATTCCCAAACTTTTTTGTCCATTCCGTAAAGCAATAAAAAAGCCCCGCAAATTCTGCGAGGCCAATTTGAGTCAACTGGTTGCTAATCCTGCTGAGTTTTTATCTCGCCCTCAGGTTGCGTTTCTTTCTGCATCTCTTTCTCAGCTAATTTGGCCTTCTCAATCATAGGTGTGATGGTTGAGCCTTGAATCAAGATAGAGAACACCACCACGGAGTAGGTCATGACCATGATGATTTCTTTCACATCGATAAGCTTATCTTCGATCACCCAGATTCCTGATGGGATAGACAGTGCCATCGCCAGTGCCAGACCTCCGCGTAAGCCTCCCCAAGTGAGAATTCGCACTGACCAAGGGTTGTAGCGACGATAGCGCTTAAAACCAACGTAGGCTAACGCGACGCTTAAATAGCGCGCGCAAAGCACAAGAGGTACAGAGATGGCCATCATGATCCAGTCTTCTTGGTGGAATTGGAACAGCAGCATCGACATACCAATAAGCAGAAATAGCACGCCATTTAAGAACTCATCAACAAGCTCCCAAAAGTGGTCAAGGTGCTCCTCTGATTCTTTCGAGAATCCAATGTAGCGGGTCCAGTTGCCAATCATGATGCCAGACACCACCATGGAGAGAGGGCCGGATACGTGAAGGAACTCGGCAAAAGCATACCCTGCAGTTGGGATACCTATGGTGAGTAGCAACTCCATCGAGTGATCGTCGGTTGAGCTTATGAGGTAATGGAACACCAGACCGAGCGCAAAGCCATAAACAATGCCACCAATGGCTTCTTGTAAGAATAATGCAGTAACGCTGCCTACAGTTGGTGCTTCCGTGCCGAAAGCAATGGTAAATAGGGTAACAAAGATCACCAACCCAAAGCCGTCATTGAACAGAGACTCACCCTCTACTTGGGTAGAAATGCGCTGAGGCGCATCCAGCTTCTTAACGATAGCGAGCACGGCAATGGGGTCGGTAGGTGAAATCAGTGCACCAAACAACAGACAGTAGATAAGACCAAAATCAATCCCGATCAGTAAGCAGAACCCATACAGAACAAAACCGATGAAGAACGTAGAGAATAAAGTCGCAGCCAACGCAAGAACTGTGATTTCCCATTTCTGATCTTTCAGGTAAGGAAGTTTGATACCTAAACCACCGGCAAACAATAGAAAGCCAAGAATGCCCTGCAGTAGAAAGTCTTCAAAATCGATGTCAGCGACGGTTTCTGTCGCGAGCTCGGTTAAATGAAACCAATCATTTTGACCTGCGACTAAGATGAGCAGTGATAGCATCATTGCCCCAGCAGTTATTGCGATGGTGGTTTGCATTTTACCTATCTTGCTGTTTATTAGAGCAATTAGCATGGCTGCCGCGGATAAAAAGCACAAAGTCTGATAGACGGACATCACTTCACCTAGATATGTAAATAAATGTTAATGGGATTTTGTTCTTCTCACTCATGAATATCAATCTCTATTTGCTAATTTATTTGTCAAATCTATATTTTGATGTGGCTTGAGCGGGGTCGTTGCTTTTTATTCGTTCCGTTGACTAACTCGACGACGAACGACTTGTTTCTGCTTCGAGAGTCCGATAGTTTGAAGGGATAACAAGTCAGTAAAGATTTTTTAGACGTCTAGATTTCTAAAAAATCTGTGATACGATGACAGCATTAGCAAGGAATGAGGCAGTATCGTGGGAAGTAGTAAGTACGTTGAAAGCAGTCATGCTCAAGGTAAGAAATCGCAGATAGAAAATCAGCTCAAGCAGCGAATTCTTTTGATCGATGGTGGTATGGGCACCATGATCCAAGGATACAAGCTTGAAGAAGAGGACTATCGCGGTGAGCGTTTTGCAGAGTGGCAGTGTGATCTTAAAGGTAACAATGATCTTTTAGTTTTAACTCAGCCAGATCTTATTAAAGAGATCCATAGCGGTTACCTAGAAGCGGGTGCGGATATTCTTGAAACCAACACTTTCAACGCCACTACAATCGCTATGGCCGATTATGAGATGGAATCGCTGAGTGAGGAAATCAACTACGAAGCGGCCAGACTTGCCAGAATCGCTGCCGATGAGTGGACAGCCAAAACGCCAGAACGCCCTCGTTATGTCGCCGGTGTACTTGGCCCAACCAACCGTACCTGTTCAATCTCTCCTGATGTAAATGATCCAGGCTACCGTAATGTTAGTTTTGATGAGCTGGTGGAAGCGTATTCTGAATCCACTCGCGCGCTGATTCGCGGTGGCAGTGACTTAATTCTTATTGAAACCATCTTCGATACCCTAAATGCAAAAGCCTGTTCGTTTGCGGTTGAATCGGTATTTGAAGAGCTAGGCATTGAGCTTCCAGTGATGATCTCAGGTACCATCACCGATGCGTCTGGTCGTACGCTTTCAGGGCAAACCACTGAGGCTTTCTACAACGCACTGCGCCACGTGCAGCCACTCTCTTTCGGTCTTAACTGTGCACTTGGCCCTGATGAGCTAAGACAGTATGTTGAAGAGATGTCACGCATCTCTGAAGGTTTCGTCTCTGCGCACCCGAATGCTGGTCTACCGAATGCCTTTGGTGAATACGACCTGTCCCCTGAAGACATGGCAGAGCATATCGGCGAATGGGCACGAAGTGGCTTCCTAAACCTAGTGGGTGGCTGTTGTGGTACCACGCCTGAGCATATTCGTCAGATGGCAAAGGCCGTTGAGGGAGTGACGCCACGTCCACTACCTGAACTGCCTGTCGCTTGTCGACTATCCGGTCTAGAGCCGCTAACCATTGAAAAAGAATCCCTATTCATCAACGTTGGTGAACGTACCAACGTGACAGGTTCTGCTCGCTTTAAGCGTCTTATCAAAGAAGAGCTGTATGATGAAGCGTTAGAAGTGGCTCGTCAGCAAGTTGAGAATGGCGCGCAGATCATCGATATCAACATGGATGAAGGCATGCTTGATGCCGAAGCCTGTATGGTTCGATTCCTCAATCTTTGTGCTTCTGAGCCAGAGATCTCCAAAGTGCCTATCATGGTTGATTCTTCTAAGTGGGAAGTCATCGAGGCGGGTCTTAAGTGTATCCAAGGTAAAGGCATTGTTAACTCCATCTCGCTAAAAGAAGGCAAAGAGAAGTTTGTTGAGCAAGCGAAGCTGATCCGCCGTTATGGCGCGGCGGTTATCGTGATGGCGTTTGACGAAGTGGGTCAGGCGGAAACTCGCGAGCGCAAGCTAGAAATCTGTACCAATGCCTATCGTATTCTTGTAGATGAAGTCGGCTTCCCACCAGAAGACATCATCTTTGACCCGAATATCTTCGCGGTGGCGACAGGTATTGAAGAGCACAATAACTACGCAGTCGACTTTATCGAAGCGGTAGCAGACATCAAACGTGACCTGCCACACGCAATGATCTCCGGTGGTGTCTCCAACGTTTCCTTCTCATTCCGTGGTAACAACTATGTACGTGAAGCGATCCATGCCGTGTTCCTGTACCACTGTTTCAAGAACGGTATGGATATGGGTATCGTTAATGCCGGTCAGCTCGAGATCTACGATAACGTTCCTGACAAACTGCGTGAAGCGGTAGAAGATGTCGTACTCAACCGTCGTGATGATGGTACTGAGCGCCTGCTTGATATTGCTGCTGAATACGCCAATAAAGGCGTTGGTAAAGAAGATGATGCCAGTGCACTAGAGTGGCGCACATGGCCAGTAGAAAAGCGCCTAGAGCATGCTCTGGTTAAAGGCATCACTGAGTTCATCGTCGAAGATACCGAAGAAGCGCGCGTCAATGCCTCAAAACCTCTCGAGGTAATTGAAGGCCCACTAATGGATGGTATGAACGTGGTCGGTGACCTATTTGGTGAAGGTAAGATGTTCCTTCCTCAGGTAGTAAAATCGGCTCGTGTTATGAAGCAGGCCGTAGCGCACCTTGAGCCATTTATTAACGCCTCCAAACAAGCGGGTTCGAGTAACGGTAAGATCCTTCTGGCGACCGTTAAGGGTGATGTTCACGATATCGGTAAGAACATCGTTGGCGTGGTTTTGCAGTGTAACAACTACGAGATCATCGATCTTGGTGTCATGGTGCCTTGTGAGAAGATCCTTAAAGTCGCCAAAGAAGAAAACGTCGACATCATTGGTCTGTCTGGTCTCATCACACCATCGCTTGATGAAATGGTTCACGTTGCTAAAGAGATGGAGCGTCAAGGCTTCGACTTGCCACTCTTGATTGGCGGCGCGACGACATCCAAAGCGCATACTGCGGTTAAGATTGAGCAGAACTACAGTGAGCCAGTGGTATACGTGAATAACGCATCACGAGCAGTTGGCGTATGTACTTCGCTACTTTCTAACGAACTAAAACCTGCGTTTGTTGAGAAGCTAGATCTCGATTATGAACGCGTTCGTGACCAGCATAACCGCAAGAAGCCACGTACTAAGCCAGTGACGTTGGAAAAAGCGCGTGCAAACAAGGTCGACATCGATTGGCAGAACTACACACCGCCAAAACCGGCTAAACCGGGCGTGCACGTGTTTGAAAACTTTGATGTGGCGATACTGCGTAATTACATCGACTGGACACCATTCTTCATGACTTGGTCGCTGGTGGGCAAGTACCCAGCCATTCTAGAACATGAAGAAGTGGGTGAAGAGGCGAAGCGTTTGTACAAAGACGCTAACGACCTACTCGATCGTGTTGAGCGTGAAGGGTTGTTAAAAGCAGCGGGCATGTGCGCACTGTTCCCTGCAGCGTCTGTGGGTGACGACATCGAAGTTTATACCGATGAAACACGCAGTGAAGTTCGCACTGTGCTTCATAACCTTCGTCAGCAGACTGAGAAGCCAAAAGGTTTCAACTACTGTCTATCGGATTACATTGCGCCAAAAGAGAGTGGCAAGCAAGATTGGATTGGCGCCTTTGCGGTAACCGGCGGCATTGGCGAGCGTGAACTTGCCGATGAATACAAGGCGCAAGGTGATGACTACAATGCCATCATGATCCAAGCGGTAGCTGATCGATTGGCGGAAGCTTTTGCTGAGTACCTGCACGAGAAAGTGCGTAAAGAGATCTGGGGCTACTCTGCGGATGAAGCGTTGTCGAATGACGACCTTATTCGCGAGAAATACCAAGGTATTCGTCCGGCACCAGGTTACCCTGCGTGTCCAGAGCACACAGAGAAGGGGTCGCTTTGGGAAATGCTGAATGTAGAGGAAACTATTGGCATGTCACTCACCACAAGCTATGCGATGTGGCCAGGTGCTTCAGTCTCCGGTTGGTACTTCTCACACCCTGATTCTCGCTACTTTGCGATTGCGCAAATTCAGCAAGACCAAGTAGATAGCTACGCTGACCGTAAGGGTTGGAGCTTAGAAGAAGCTGAGAAGTGGCTTGGTCCTAACATCAACTAGCGTTGAGAGCTTATAAAGCAAAACGGCACCGAAAGGTGCCGTTTTTTGTTTATGGTTCGATTAGTACAAGCAGTATTTGTACTTAACCACTTAGTGTTTGGCTTTTGGAAATACTTTCACCATCTTGATGCGGTTTTCTTCCAATTCAACAATTTCCATCTGATGGCCGGCGACTTGAACACTTAAATGACTTTCTGGAATATCTTCTAAGTACTCGAGGATAAGGCCGTTCAATGTGCGAGGGCCATCGGTAGGCAGGGTCCACTTCAACCCTTTGTTGATATCCCGGATATTGGCACTGCCTTCAATAAGGAAACTGCCATCGCCCTGCGGGGTGATTTCATCTGAGAGCGTGGGTGCCATGGACGTAGTGAACTCACCGACAATCTCTTCCAGAATATCTTCAAGTGTAACCAGTCCATTGATATCGCCATACTCATCCACAATGAGGCCGATACGCTCTTTGTTGCGTTGGAACTTGAGCATTTGCACATTCAATGGCGTACCTTCAGGAATGAAGTACACCTCATCAGCGCTGCGAAGTAGGGTCTCTTTCGTGAACTCGTTTTTCTCTAACATCAAACGATACGACTCACGCAGCCTGATCATTCCTACCACTTCATCAATTTGATCGCGATACAGCACCACTCGGCCATGAGGAGAGTGGGTTAACTGGCGAACAATCGATTTCCAGTCATCATTAATGTTGATGCCAGTGATCTCGTTACGTGGGATCATGATGTCATTCACGGTCACGTGTTCAAGGTCGAGGATCGAAATCAGCATGTCTTGGTGACGACGCGGGATAAGCGATCCCGCCTCATTGACCACGGTGCGCAGCTCTTCCGAGCTCAAATGGTCTTCATCGTTATGAGCGACTCGAAGTCCAAGTAGGCGGATAAAGCCGTTAGTAATGAAGTTAACCAGGATAACCAGAGGCGAGAGCAGCTTCATTAGGATCGTGAGTACGATACTACTCATAAACGACACTCGCTCAGGGTAGAGAGCGGCAAGCGTTTTTGGTGTTACTTCCGCAAACACCAAGATAATCATCGTCAGTGCACCGGTTGCGATAGCGACACCTAAGTCACCGAATAAACGCAGGCCAAGTACCGTAGCGATTGCAGATGCCAGTATATTAACTAGGTTGTTGCCGATTAGGATCAGGCCGATGAGTCGGTCAGGGCGGCTAAGCAGTTTCTCAACGCGCTTTGCACCTTTGTGGCCTGTTTTAGATAAATGCTTAAGTCTGTATCGGTTCAAAGACATCATCCCTGTCTCTGAACCCGAGAAATAGCCGGAAATTACAATTAGACCTGCAAGGATTGCAAATAAAATACCGGTCGAAATGTCGTCCAATGCCCTAGAATTCCTTTAGTTAATAGCTGGTTAATTTATGAACTACTTAATCCCTATTGTCAACGCGCCTTTGGTCGTAGTGCGTTGAGGGTCGCTTAGTTCAAAATGATCTCTCTTACGAAGCGGCTGCCAAAATAAGCGAGAGTGAGAAGAGTGGCTCCTGCCACGGCAAACCAAGTCACTTTTTTGCCGCGCCAGCCTTTTTGATAATGGCCCCACAGCAGCACTGAATAAATGATCCATGCGAAGAAGGACAAAATACCTTTGTGCGCTTTCCCTTGAGCAAACATGTCTTGGACAAATACAAAACCTGTGATCAAGGTAGCGGTTAATAAGCCTGTACCGATGAGAATGATATTGAAAAGCTGCCTTTCCACCATCATTAATGGAGGAAGGTTAGGGTTAATCGTTAGCGCTTTTTTGTTTTTTAGTTTGTGATCGAGCCACGCCAGTTGCAGCGCATACAGTGCGCCAATCGACAGCGTCGAGTAAGAAAACAGCGCCAGTGAAATATGAATCAACAGTTTCGGGTTGTGCTCGAGATGAGTAATAAAGGCGGTTGGCACAAATGTGGCTGCAGTAAGGTTGATGGCTGCGAAGCTGTAGACGACAGGAAGTAAGAACCAAATTCGGGTCTTCACCATCGCAACGCTCATGAACAGCGAAATAATGAAGCTGATCAAAGAGGCGACATTGAGAATACTTAAGTTCTGACCATTGCCGCTGAAGATTAAGTCACTGAGCAGCACTGCATGAAACGTCAGCGCGAGAACAGCACTAACCAGAACAGTTTTCGTACGGATCCCGACCTGTTGAACCAAGCCTGGGATGATAGTTGCGATGGCCAGCCCATAAAGTATGGCGGCCGCAATTGCGATTAAACTGTCCATTTTTCCTAAAAAATCGATTGCTTAGAGCTCGAATTATACCCTGCATCGTCCTGTTGGGCTACGTCAGATGTAAAAACTATTGACTCGTATTTGATCTTGTTAGATATGACTCTCACTGCTGGCTAAGGTATACTCACTGCAATTGATCGCCAGTTTGAAGCGAAGAGAAAGAAATGTTTGAGAATTTAACGGATCGTCTATCCAAAACGCTGAAGAACATCAGCGGTAAAGGTCGTCTGACCGAAGACAACATCAAAGACACGCTACGCGAAGTTCGTATGGCGTTGCTTGAGGCGGACGTTGCGCTGCCAGTTGTTCGAGAATTTATTAAAGGCGTTAAAGAGCGCGCTGTTGGTGTTGAGGTGTCTAAATCACTCACACCGGGCCAAGAGTTCATCAAGATTGTTCAAACTGAACTTGAACACGTCATGGGTGAATCGAATGAAGCGCTTGACCTTGCAGCGCAGCCGCCAGCCGTCATTCTTATGGCAGGTCTACAAGGTGCCGGTAAAACCACTAGTGTGGGTAAGCTCTCTAAGCTTCTAAACGAGCGTGAGAAAAAGAAAGTATTGGTTGTGTCTGCCGACGTATATCGTCCAGCGGCAATCAAGCAGCTTGAAACATTGGCCGGTGACGTGGGTGTGGACTTCTTCCCATCGACAGCTGATCAAAAGCCTATCGATATTGCTAATGCTGCAATCGATCATGCTAAGAAGAAATTCTACGACGTACTGATTGTCGATACTGCGGGTCGCTTAGCGGTTGACCATGAAATGATGGATGAAATCCAACAGCTTCATACTGCTATTAACCCAGTTGAAACCTTGTTCGTGGTTGATGCCATGACAGGTCAAGATGCGGCGAACACGGCAAAAGCCTTCGGTGATGCACTGCCACTAACTGGTGTGATCCTGACTAAGGTGGATGGTGATGCACGTGGTGGTGCGGCGCTATCCGTTCGTCATATCACAGGCAAACCAATTAAGTTCTTGGGTGTGGGTGAGAAGACCGACGCACTAGAACCGTTCCACCCAGATCGCGTGGCTTCACGTATCCTTGGTATGGGTGACGTTCTTTCTCTTATCGAAGACCTTCAGCGTAATGTCGATACTGAGAAAGCCGAGAAAATGGCGAAGAAGTTCAAGGAGAAGAAAGGTTTCGACCTTGAGGACTTCCGTGAGCAGCTTGGTCAAATGCAGAACATGGGCGGTATGATGGGCATGATGGATAAGCTTCCAGGCATGTCAAACCTGCCAGACAACGTCAAAGACAAAGTAGACGACAAGATGTTCAAGCAGATGGAAGCCATCATCAACTCAATGACCATGAAAGAGCGTCAGCGTCCTGAGCTTATCAAAGGCTCTCGCAAAAAACGTATCGCGGCAGGTTCTGGTACTCAGGTACAAGATGTGAACCGTCTGCTTAAGCAGTTCACCCAAATGCAGAAGATGATGAAGAAGATGCAGAAAGGTGGCATGCGCGGCATGATGCGTAACATGCAAGGCATGATGGGTGGTATGGGCGGCGGTGGCGGCGGTTTCAATCCGTTTGGTCGTTAATCATACGATGAGCACAGGGTAATGAAGCAGCTGAAAGCAACTCATTGATCTTTCAAACTGTTACCCAGCTCACATCTTCACCACTGTTCAAAAACTGGTGAAAAAATAGCTAAACCCCTTGCAATGCCTCGGAATAAGAGTAAAATTCCGAGGCTTTATTTTGGCACGAGACCTCAGGTTGCTCATTAGAGAAACATTTCTGAGGTCATTTTTATTATTGAGAAAGCAAAGAGGACGATATGGTTACCATTCGTTTGGCACGTCACGGCGCTAAGAAGCGTCCATTCTATCAAATCGTAGTAGCGGACAGCCGCAATGCAGCAACTGGCCGTTTCATCGAGAAAGTGGGTTTCTTTAACCCAACTGCTAAAGGTCAAGAAGAAGGTCTACGTCTAGACCTTGAGCGCGTTAACCACTGGGTTGGTCAAGGCGCAACAGTTTCTGACCGCGTTGCTAAGCTAGTTAAAGACGCTCAAAAAGCGGCTTAATTCTAGTTAAGTAAGCAGTATGTCGTCGATGAAAGGTAAAGACACAATGAGCAATCAAGACGAAAGAATTGTTGTAGGTAAATTTGGTTCTACTTACGGCATTCGCGGATGGCTTAAGGTGTTTACCTACACAGACAATCCTGAAAGTATTTTTGATTACAGCCCTTGGTACATTAACCAAAAGGGCGAGTGGGTAGAGTACAAAGTTGAAAGTTGGAAGCGCCATAACAAAGGTATGGTGTGTAAATTAGAAGGTCTTGAGGTTCGTGAAGAAGCTCACCTGCTAACCAACTTTGAAATTGCAATCGACCCAGCTGTGCTACCAGAGCTGTCAGAAGATGAATTCTACTGGCGCGAATTGTTCGGTATGAAAGTGGTGACCACGAAAGGTTACGACCTTGGTGAAGTAACTGACATCATGGAAACCGGCTCGAACGATGTTTTGGTTGTGAAGGCAAATCTGAAAGATGCTTTTGGGCAAAAGGAACGGTTGGTACCGTACCTTGAAGAGCAAGTGATCAAGAATGTTGATCGCGAAGCTCAACGGATCGAAGTTGACTGGGATCCTGGATTCTAATTCATTTTTAGTAACTCAATAGAGCGAGAGAACAGATGTGGGTTGGCGTAATTAGCCTTTTTCCAGACATGTTCCGCAGCGTTACTGATTATGGAGTAACAGGTCAAGCGGTTAAAAAAGGTCTACTGTCGATTGAGACATGGAATCCTCGTGATTTCACTCACGACAAACATCGCACTGTCGATGATAGACCTTACGGTGGTGGTCCTGGCATGTTGATGATGGTTCAGCCATTGCGCGATGCCATTCACGCAGCCAAACAGGCATCACCGGGTAAGACGAAAGTCATTTACCTTTCTCCTCAAGGTCGTAAGCTCGACCAAACTGGGGTAGAAGAACTAGCGAAAAACGACAACCTTGTGTTGATTTGTGGACGCTACGAAGGGGTAGATGAGCGCATCATCCAAACTGAGGTTGACGAAGAATGGTCAATCGGAGATTTTGTGATGACAGGTGGGGAAATCCCAGCCATGACGCTAATCGACTCAGTCTCACGGTTTGTTCCGGGAGTACTAGGCGATTTTGCTTCAGCAGAAGAAGATTCTTTTGCAAATGGCTTACTCGATTGCCCGCACTATACGCGCCCTGAGGTGTTAGAAGATTTAGAGGTACCGAGTGTCCTCAAGTCTGGTAACCATAAGGATATTCGTCGCTGGCGACTAAAACAGTCGTTAGGCCGTACTTGGCTAAGAAGACCGGAGCTCCTGGAAAACCTAGCTCTGACTGACGAACAGGAACAATTACTTGCCGAGTTCATTAAAGAGACTCGAAATAACAGCAAGTAACCTATTTAATTTAGTATCAGTTTATTCTAGGAATTTAAGAACATGAGTAACATCATCAAGGCTCTTGAAGAAGAGCAAATGAAATCAGGCCTACCTAAATTTGCACCAGGTGACACTGTTGTAGTTCAGGTTAAAGTAAAAGAAGGTGACCGTGAGCGTCTACAGGCTTACGAAGGCGTTGTAATCGCTATCCGTAACCGTGGTCTTCACTCTGCTTTCACTGTTCGTAAGATCTCGAACGGCGAAGGTGTTGAGCGTACGTTCCAAACTCACTCTCCAATGGTTGATAGCATCGAAGTTAAACGCCGTGGTGCAGTACGTCGTGCCAAGTTGTACTACCTACGTGAGCGTTCTGGTAAGTCTGCTCGTATCAAAGAGAAACTTGCTAAGAAGTAATGCTATTTTACTAGCGTTCTCAAAGATTAAGCGGAGTCCTCGGACTCCGCTTTTTTTATGTCTGCGAATTGTAGATAAAAAAAGAGCCTCCAACGGAGGCTCTACGTGTTAGTAATTATCTTCCGACCAGCCATCGCTGTCCGACATATCTGGTGCGCCCGGAATGGTGTTCTCTTCATCCGCCCACTCACCAAAATCAATCATTTGGCACTGCTTAGAGCAGAATGGACGAAATGGGCTCTCTTCACCCCACACCACGTCTTTTTGACATTGTGGGCACGGGACAACAGTTGGTTTACTCATAATAATTCCTGAGTGTGACAGTTCACTGAGTTTGCAGTTAACTAAGTTGGAAGTTAACTGCAAATCGCTAATTCAAATTCAACATCGTTAGGGTAGGCTTGCCCTGACTCAAAAGCAATAAACTTCACCGTAAAGCGGCTCTTATGGCCTGATACCATAGGGTAGACGCCGTAATGCATTGGAATATTGAGTCTGATGATATTCGCCTCTTCAGCCTCACTTTGAAGCAGGCCTGAACGCGCAATTTGCGGTTTAAAGCGGCCAGTTTCACGGGTGAGTTTTAACCATAAGTGCAGCGCGTTCATCAGAGGCTTGAGTGACGTCAGCCACATTTCAGCATCATGCATACGCTTATCAATCGGCAAGTGCAGCCAATGGTGCAGTGTTGGTAAATCAAAACAGCAGGCGCCACCTGGCAGACCAAAACGCTGGCGGATCGCGCTTAAGAATCGATCTTCTTTGAAGGACTGACCGAAACGCTCTGCGCCCATCAGTTCACGGTGCACGCTGTCGAGATCGCCTAGGATCGACCCAAGCATCTCTTGATCGACATCGTCGATGTTGAGCCAAGCTCGATAGGTTTGTCGCTGCTTTTCAAGATCTTTAGCCAGCTCGCTCTTAAGCTGGATCTGCTCAAAAATCTCTAGTAAATCAAACAGAGATTTAAAGAAGATCTGGTGCTGGTAGTTATCTGAAAAAGACGAGGAATGCTGTAGCTGTCTCAGTAGAGATTCAACTCTTAGGTATATTCTGGTTTTTTCGTTAAGAGGGTGTTCGAATCTATTTGTGATCATGTGCTAGCCTTTAGACGCTTCCTTGCTATTTTCACCGATTTTTACCGCATAATGCTAGGTACTTTTGGTGCAATTGTGTGACTTGGGGCAAAAGTTGAGCGTTGTCAGTATTATTATCAATCACATCATCTGCATGCATTAGTCGGCTATCTCTATCGACTTGTGCTTTGAGTATAGAACGCACCTGTTGCTCGGGCACCCCGTCACGTGTCATTGTTCGGTAAATTTGTGTTTCAGCGGTCACATCGACCACCAGTACGCGGTCTGCCATACTCTGCAAACCATTTTCGATGAGTAGTGGTACTACGAGGAGCGTATAAGGACTGGTTGAAGCGTCTAAGCGCTGCTGCATTTGTTTGCGGATCATCGGGTGCAGTAAGTTGTTCACCCACTGCTTTTCCTCATCATTGGCAAAAATACGCGCTCTCAGTGCAGCGCGATCCAGCGCGCCATCCGCTTGCAGTATCTCGCGACCAAAGTGCTGTGCCAATGCGTTTAAGCCCTCTGAGCCGATTTCCACCACCTCACGCGCTACGACGTCTGCATCGACGAGCTCAATACCAAATTGATGATGAAACAGATCGGCGACGGTAGTTTTCCCGCTCGCAATGCCACCCGTTAAGCCGACTACAAATCCCACTAATATACTCCCATGACTGTCGTTAAGTAGAGGTGAGTGATTTTATCGCCCCATAACACACTGACCCAACCAGCAATCGCTAAGTAAGGGCCAAACGGGAACGCTACATCCAAACCTTTTTTTTGCATTCTAAGCTGAATCAAACCAAACACAACGCCAACAACGGAGGAAAGTAAGACAATCAGCGGTAGTTGTGTCCAACCAAGCCAAGCTCCTAAGGCAGCCAACAGCTTAAAATCACCGTAACCCATGCCTTCCTTGCCTGTCAGTAATTTAAACAGCCAATAGACGGACCATAAACAGAGGTAACCAACCATAGCGCCAATCACCGACTCTTGCAGTGTAATCGGAGAAATGCCCACTAAGGCGAGAGCAATACCAGCCCAAAGTAAAGGTAAGGTGATTTGATCGGGGAGCAGCATAGTATCAAGGTCGATAAAGGTCGCTGCGATAAGCGCAAAGGTCAGGGCGATCACCGCTACGCTATAAAAGCTAAAGCCAAGTTGCCAAGCGACAGTGGCGCTAAGCAGTGCAGTGAGTAGTTCAACCAGTGGGTAGCGGATGCTGACTTTACTGTCGCACTGGCGACAGCGACCCCTGAGTATCAGCCAACTGAGCAGTGGGATATTGTCAATGATGCGGATTGGTGTGTGGCATGACGGGCAGCGGCTACTGGGCATGCTGAGATCAAAGCGCCCCTCTGGTGGCGTGATCTTGTATTCTGGGAAGGCCTCGGCGCACTCTTCACGCCAGCTTCGCTCCATCATAATTGGCAATCGGTGGATCACCACATTGAGAAAGCTTCCGACAATTAAGCCAAGAATGGCTGCGAATACAACAAACAACCAAGGGTAATAAATCAACACGTCCATTTGCGGCTACACAGGAAATAAATCAATAAGTTAATGTCTATGTTAGCCTATTACGGTCATTAAGTTAAAGATAGGAAGGTACATTGCGACCACAAGCCCACCGACGAGAGTGCCGAGGAAAACAATGATAAATGGCTCGAGGATCTTGCCTAGGTTATCCACGGTATTATCGACTTCCGCTTCATAAATAGCCGCCACCCGATTAAGCATATCATCAAGGGTGCCGGACTCTTCACCAATCATCACCATTTGCAGCACCATTTCAGGGAAGGCATCTGCTTGACGCATGGCTAGATGGATTGGCGTTCCGGCGACAATATCGGAGTGGATGGATTGAATTACTTGTTGGTAATAGAGATTGTCGGCGGTTTTTGCGCTGGCTTGTATGCTCGACAATATCGGTATTCCAGCGCTAAAGCTGGTGGATAGGGTACGACTGAATTTGGCAATGGAGGCCTTAGTGATCACTTGCCCTATGATAGGTATCCGCAACACTAGGCGGCTGGTGTAAAGTCGCACGCTGTAGCTGCGCTGGCGAGCAACCTTTAGGCCAAAAGTGGCAAGAATAAACAGGTTAATACTCAAAAAGCCATTTTGTTGAAACCACGCTGAAAGACTGAGCACTTGCTGAGTAAACCAAGGGAGGTCGGCATTAAAGCCGCGAAACATTGACTCAAATTCTGGGACAACAGTAGTGAGCATGAGGTAGGTGACCCCAAGTGAGACGAGTAAGATCATCACGGGATAAATCAGCGCTTTGACCACTTTAGAGCGCAGCATCTCTTGCTTCTCGCGATAGTCCGCTAAGCGCTCAAACACACCCGCTAAGTTACCAGAGTTTTCTCCAGTGGCGACCATATCGACATAAAAGCTATCAAAATGACGACTGGCTACCTGCATCACCCGTGAAATCGGCGTACCCGCTTCCAGCCCTTTGCTAATTTGCGACAATATCGATTTCATTTCCGCTTTGGCCTGATTGTCGGCAATCAGCTTGATTGCATGAACAATGGGAATACCGGTACTAAGCATGGTGGCGAGTTGACGGGTCAGGATGGTGATGTCTTTGCTTTTGATACGTTGAGTCAGCTTAGTCCAAGTTGAGATACTGCGTTTTTTAAGCTTACGAACTTGGATATGTTGCTGTTTGAGGGTTTCGCGCGCCTCAGGTTCGGTCAGCGCTAAGGTTTGACCTGAGACTTTCTTACCCTGGCTGTTCACACCTTTCCAGTGAAACGCTTTGAGCGTTGGTTCGAGCTTTTTAACCATACTACTAACCCATGATTAGAAATAGAGCACGCGCTGCAACTCTTGATAGCTGGTCACGCCACCTCGAAGCTTTTCAATGCCCGATTGTTTGAGAGTGGTCATCCCTTGAGATTGTGCCAATGCTTCAATCTCTTGCATGCTCGGGCCGGTAAGCAAAGCATTGGCGAGTTCGTGGGTACACTCCATCACTTCATAAATGCCAGTACGCCCTAAATAGCCATAGTTGCAGTGATTACAGCCTTGCTCACTAGCTTGGTAGATGAGCTCGCAATCTTTAATAGCGAGAGACTGACGCAACGCCGGGGACATGGGATCGACAACCTTACAATGCTGACAAAGCTTACGAGCTAACCGCTGGGCAATGATCAGTGACAGTGAGGACGCGAGGTTGACGCTCTCAACGCCCATGTTTTTAAGTCGTATTACGGTCTCTGCGGCAGAGTTAGTGTGCAAGGTGGAAAGCACTAGGTGACCAGTTTGTGCCGCTTTAACCGCAATCTCCGCCGTTTCAATATCACGGATCTCCCCAAGCATTACCACGTCCGGATCTTGACGTAGAAACGATCGCAGCGCAGTCGAAAAATCAAAGCCGATCTTTGGGTTGATCTGCACCTGATTGATCCCATCAAGGTGGATCTCTACCGGATCTTCGGCCGTAGAGATATTGCGTTCAGCGGTATTAAGGATATTGAGTCCGGTATACAAAGAAACGGTTTTGCCGCTTCCCGTTGGCCCCGTCATTAATATCATACCCTGAGGCTTCTTTAACGCCGAAAGGTACAGAGACTTTTGCAGTTCGTTATAACCAAGCTGATCAATATCGAGATTAGCAGAGTCGCCATCCAATAATCGCAATACGATCTTCTCGCCCCACATAGTGGGTAGTGTTGATACCCGCATATCAATGGAAGCGTTTTCTGATAGTCTCAGTTTTAAACGGCCATCTTGTGGTAATCGGCGCTCGGCGATGTCCAGCTTGGCAAGGATTTTGATCCTCGCCGCCAAGCGCCGACTCAGCTGCGTGGCAGGCTGGTGGGTTTCAATCAAGATCCCATCACAGCGCAGGCGTATTCGGTATAGATGCTCATAGGGCTCAAAATGGATATCAGAAGCCTTTTTGCGTACCGCATCCATGAGAACTTGATGGATAAAGCGACTGACTGGGGAGTCATCTTGGGAGAGATCTTCGATGTTGTCGATCTCAGCGTCACTGACTTGGACTAGGTTGGCGAGATCGTCGGAGGTGAGTTGTTTGGTGTCTGATTGCCATTCGTTGTTGTTCTCGCCATAGAGCCTATTTAATGCCGCTCGAATATCAAGACAGTTGGCAACTACAAGTTCAATTTGTAGTCCAGTTGCAAACCGAAAATCATTCTCAATTTCTAGGATGCTCGGATCCATTACAGCAACAACTAGTGTGCGTTCATCAATATCAATAGGTAGAGCATGATATTTGAGCATGGATTCTCTCAAACCAAGACGCTTACAAATACTTTTGTAGTCGCTGTTTTGGATGTTCCTAATTTCTAGACCAAAAACTCTTCCAATATGCTGCGCTAAGCTCGTAGATTCAAGCCACCTATTTTTTATTATTTCCTCCGCAATAGAGCACACAGAGAGATGTGCTCTATTGCAAAGTTGTTCCGATTGCGCTGTTGTTAATACTCCAGCATTTCTCAGAATAAACGCAAGGTTAGAACCCATATTGGTGATCTAAATATTGTTTTTGCAACCTTTCGACTTCAAGCCGTCCGGTATTGATGAGGTTGTCTTACACTCCCAGTTACCATTTTGATCCCTCGATAGTTGGATAGCTTTGTTTGCTAGATCTGGGCTTACTTTTCCAGCTGCGAACGTAAAGGTAATGGCACCGGCACCTGAGACACCAGCGTCAGGTTCTAGCTCTATATCACCCATTGTTGTTTTAGGTATCCCTACTGCAGCAGATTGGGATTGCGGAGGAAAAGTGCCGTTTTCGAGTGTTAAAGTCTCGGTGTTGGTCTTGAGTCCTGATAAAGTAGCAAGAGCTGAAGACAGTTCACTCTTTGCTACATAGTTTTGATACTGCGGCAACGCCACTGCCGCCAACACCCCAATCACAGCCACGACAATCATCAACTCAATCAAGGTAAAACCTTGCTGCTTTGTTGCTTTTTTCATTTTTTATCCTTAATAAATTAGTTGCACAAAATGAACATACTCTCGAGGTTTAACCCAATAAAGTTAATGACTTAGCGCACTAGAGACGGTTCTAAAAAATGTGGTCGCGTTGCAGTGGATTGCAGTTTGATTGCGAGTGATATTGAAAGGGAAGGACTAGCACTGGTTGATAAATAGTCAGCAAAACAGTGGCTCACAGAGTAATGAGATCAAAAAAGCGAAGCTGTTTGCTTCGCTTTTGTTAAGGTCTTTTGGTTCTTGATTCCTAGGGGAACCTAGGACCGATCTCTTTAGTCCTTAAACCTCATCGACAAATCCATCGCTTTAAGATGCTTAGTCAGAGCACCAACAGAAATATAATCGACGCCTGTTTCAGCAAACTCAGCGATGGTATCTAGGGTAACGTTGCCAGAGTTTTCAAGCGCCGCGCGGCCAGCGTTGATTTTAACCGCTTCGCGCATCATGTCAGTGGTGAAGTTGTCGAGCATGATGATGTCGGCACCCGCATCGATCGCTTGTTGCAGCTCTTCCAGTGATTCGGTTTCCACTTCTACAGGCTTACCTGGGTTTAGCTGCTTAGCGGTTTCGATGGCTTTCGTGATGCCGCCACACGCGATGATGTGGTTTTCTTTAATTAGGTAAGCATCAAACACGCCAATACGGTGGTTGAAGCCGCCGCCACAAGCAACCGCGTATTTAAGCGCACTGCGAAGACCTGGAATGGTTTTGCGTGTGTCTAGTAGGCGACATTCGGTATGAGCGATTTTCTCAGCATAGACAGCTGTTAGCGTTGCGCAGCCCGATAAGGTTTGGATGAAGTTCATCGCATTGCGCTCACCAGTGAGTAGGATGCGCGCAGGGCCTGTTAGCGTACATAGTACTTGGTTTGGCTCGACTTTATCGCCATCTTGTACGTGCCAATCAATAGTCACTTCGCCGCCAAGCTGTTTGAACACTTCATCCGCCCACATTTGTCCGCAGAATACGCCGTGTTCACGAGTAATGATCGTGGCTACGTTTTGAGTGTCTGCAGGGATAAGACTTGCCGTGATATCTGCGTTGACATCCAGTGTTCCACCCAGATCTTCACGAAGCGTGTCGGCCACGGCACGTGTGATTTCTGAAGGAAGTTGCTGCTTTAGATATTCAAGACGTTCTTGGCTGTTATGTGTGTTTTTCATCGCTTAACGTGTTTAGTGGGGGAACGAAGTGGGCATGATACTCCTGCTTGTGCGGAATTTCAGCATCAAATCTCGCATTTTATTGGCCGTCGGATAAAATCAAAGCGATAGCGATGTAGATGAGCTCAAAATATATGCAAAACCCAGATAGACCTATTATTGGCCAAGCTGTAAACATGGACATGTCCACCCCGACAATTGATGAAAAAGGTTGGTATCCGCTGGCAAGGCGAGTGCCGTCTCCACATTTTGATGATAGACCCTTTGAAGAAGATGTGTCGCTGCTGGTGGTGCATAATATTAGCCTTCCACCAGGGCAGTTTGGCGGGGCTTATATTGAAGACTTTTTCCTTGGTAAGCTTGATGCTTCAATCCATCCTTTTTTTAATGTCATCAAAGATATGCGTGTTTCGGCGCACTGTTTAATAAGGCGGGATGGTGAAGTGGTGCAGTTTGTGCCTTTTGGATCCAGAGCGTGGCATGCGGGGATGTCGAGTTTTGCTGGCCGAGCAAGGTGCAATGATTATTCCGTTGGCATTGAGCTTGAGGGTACTGATTATGTGGCTTATACCGAGGAGCAATATCAGAGTCTGCAGCATTTAACGTTAGCGCTGCTAGCGCGCTATCCTGAAATGACTCGTGAACGGATCACTGGGCATCAATATATTGCGCCACTGAGAAAAAGTGACCCTGGTCTCGTTTTTGATTGGCGCCGTTTCAAAACTTCTCTGTCATAAAAGATTCACTCCTTTCTCGTGTTGCTGATTTCGTGGCCAATCCACCGCGCCACGAAAGATTTGGTTATTCAAATTATTAATAACCATTGTGGTTGTTATGCCTTTCTTTATTGATATTGGTCAATTTTCCACGGACTCATTTTTCTGGTTTTTGTTGTTGATTTATAAGGATTTTTATAGCACGTAAAACACCCGATAAGTTTCTTGTATGTAATTGGTCTGACCATGGGTGTTGATGTTTTAATCTATAAATGTTTCATAACGGTTAACGCAAGGCCGGTTCTATGATGTGAATCAATTTTTAACTAGACATTGGTGTTTTAAATGTGTTAATTTTTACCCTAACTTATAAATTGGTAATACCAATTAACAGCTCAAGAAAGTAAAAGAAAAAAAGAATAATAGTTATGGCTTATCAAAGGATCCGTCAGCCGAAACTTTCGGATGTTATCGAGCAAGAATTGGAGCGCTTGATTGTTGAGGGGACACTTTCAGCAGGGCAGCAGCTTCCACCTGAGCGCGAGCTGGCAAAGCAGTTTGATGTTTCTCGTCCTTCTATTCGAGAAGCGATTCAACGTCTTGAAGCCAAGAAGCTTCTGACTCGACGTCAGGGCGGGGGCACGTTCGTTAGCGAGAACATCTGGAAAAGCTTCTCTGATCCTTTGTTAGACCTCCTATCTTCTCATAACGAGACTCAGCTAGATTTGCTTGAGGCTCGTCATGCTATGGAAGGTATTTCTGCTTACTTTGCCGCTTTGCGTGGCACTGATGAAGATTTTGCTCAAATCGAAACTTGTCTAAGCAACATTCGTATCGCTCAGGAAGAGGGGGATATCGAAGCTGAAGCCTCTGCCGTTATGGCATTTTTGGTGGCATTGACGGAAGCGGCACACAACGTTGTGTTGCTGCATATCGTGAGAAGTTTAGCACCGCTGCTAGAGCAAAATGTTTTACAGAATTTAGAGCTATTACACCGCCGCTCTGAGGTGGTGGAGAAAGTCAGTAAACACCGAGCTAATATCGTTGAAGCGATCGTCGCTGGTCAGCCAGAAAAGGCGCGTGAGATGTCGCATTCGCACTTAGCTTATATCGAAGAAACATTGTTGGATTTGACCAGAGAAGCGTCGCGTCGCGAGCGCTCTTTAAGACGAATTCATCAAGATAGTGATTCTTAAAAACTAGAAACGCTTACTTTAATTAAGTAGATCCAACCAACAGAAGGATAGATCGCCATGTCTGACATGAAGCATGACGTAGATGCACTGGAAACTCAAGATTGGCTTCAAGCACTTGAATCCGTTGTTCGTGAAGAAGGTGTAGAACGTGCACAATTTCTACTAGAAACTGTTCTAGAGAAAGCTCGTTTAGATGGCGTTGATATGCCAACAGGCATCAACACTAACTACATCAACACCATTCCAGCAGCTCAAGAACCAGCATACCCTGGTGACACTACACTTGAGCGTCGTATTCGTTCGATTATTCGCTGGAACGCAATCATGATCGTATTGCGTGCTTCTAAGAAAGACCTAGACCTTGGTGGTCACATGGCTTCTTACCAGTCTGCAGCAGCATTCTACGAAGTGTGTTTCAACCACTTCTTCCGTGCTCCAAACGAAACAGACGGCGGCGATCTGGTTTACTACCAAGGTCACATCTCTCCAGGTATCTACTCTCGTGCGTTCGTTGAAGGCCGTCTAACTGAAGAGCAGCTAGACAACTTCCGTCAAGAAGTCGACGGTAAAGGTGTTCCTTCATACCCACACCCTAAACTGATGCCTGAATTCTGGCAATTCCCAACAGTATCTATGGGTCTTGGTCCAATTTCTGCTATCTATCAAGCGCGCTTCCTTAAGTACCTAAATGGTCGTGGCCTTAAAGATACATCTGCTCAACGTGTATACGCCTTCCTAGGTGATGGTGAGATGGATGAGCCAGAATCACGTGGTGCAATTTCTTTCGCTGCGCGTGAGAAGCTAGACAACTTATGTTTCCTAATCAACTGTAACCTACAGCGTCTAGACGGCCCTGTAATGGGTAACGGTAAGATCATTCAAGAGCTTGAAGGTCTATTCAAAGGTGCTGGCTGGAACGTAGTGAAAGTTATCTGGGGTAACAACTGGGACGCACTACTGGCTAAAGATACGACGGGTAAGCTTCTACAGCTTATGAACGAAACGATCGATGGCGACTACCAAACATTCAAATCTAAAGATGGCGCATACGTACGTGAGCACTTCTTTGGTAAGTACCCTGAGACTGCTGCACTTGTAGCAGATATGACTGACGACCAAATCTTCGAATTGAAGCGTGGTGGTCACGATTCTTCTAAACTGTTTGCTGCGTTCAACAATGCAAAAGAAACCAATGGCAAGCCAACGGTAATCCTAGCTAAGACTGTTAAAGGTTACGGCATGGGTGAAGCGGCTGAAGGTAAGAACATTGCTCACGGTGTTAAGAAGATGGATATGACGCACGTACAATACCTGCGTGATCGTCTAGGCCTGCAAGACCTTCTTTCTGATGAGAAAGTCGCTGAACTGCCTTACCTAAAACTGGAAGAAGGCAGCGCAGAGTACGAATACCTGCATGCTCGTCGTAAAGCACTGAAAGGTTACACGCCACAGCGTCTGCCTAAATTCACACAAGAGTTCAAAGTGCCAGAGCTAGAAGAGTTTGCTCCTCTACTAGGTGCTCAGAAGCGTGAAATTTCAACGACTATGGCTTATGTACGTACGTTGAACATTCTCCTTAAAGACAAGAACATCGGTAAGAACATCGTTCCTATCATCTGTGATGAAGCGCGTACGTTCGGTATGGAAGGTCTATTCCGTCAGGTTGGTATCTACAACCCAGACGGTCAAGAATATACACCTGAAGATAAAGGCATCGTTTCTTACTACAAAGAGGCAACATCAGGCCAAGTTCTTCAAGAAGGTATCAACGAACTAGGTTCAATGGCATCTTGGGTTGCTGCTGCTACTTCATACAGCACAAACGATCTGCCAATGATTCCGTTCTACATCTACTACTCAATGTTCGGTTTCCAACGTATTGGTGACATGGCATGGCTAGCAGGTGACCAACAAGCTCGTGGCTTCCTACTAGGTGCTACAGCTGGTCGTACAACACTGAACGGTGAAGGTCTACAGCACGAAGATGGTCACTCGCACATCCAAGCGAACACTATCCCTAACTGTATCTCTTACGACCCAACATTTGCTTACGAGCTAGCAGTAATCATGCAAGACGGTATTCGTCGTATGTACGGTCCTGAGCAAGAAAACATTTACTACTACCTAACAGTAATGAATGAAAACTACGCGATGCCAGCAATGCCAGAAGGCGCTGAAGAAGGTATCCGTAAAGGTATCTACAAGCTTGAGTCTCACGAAGGTGCTAAGGGTAAAGTTCAGCTAATGAGCTCTGGTACTATCATGAACGAAGTACGTAAAGCCGCGACTATCCTAAGCGAAGAATACGGTGTGGCCTCTGACGTGTTCTCTGTAACATCGTTCAACGAGCTAACTCGTGATGGTCAAAACGTAGAGCGTTACAACATGCTTCACCCAGAAGCAGAGGCGAAAGTACCTTACATCACAACAGTTCTAGGTAACGAGCCAGCAATCGCTGCGACTGACTACATGAAGAACTACGCTGAGCAAGTACGTGCATTCATGCCTACTGAGTCTTACAAAGTACTTGGTACCGATGGTTACGGCCGTTCAGACAGCCGTGAAAACCTACGTCGTCACTTCGAAGTTAACGCAGGCTACGTGGTAGTTGCTGCGCTAACTGAACTAGCGAAGCGCGGTGATGTTGAGAAGTCTGTTGTGACTGAAGCAATTGCTAAGTTCAACATCGACACTGAAAAAACTAACCCACTTTACGCTTAATACAGCGCTTAATTAGAAGGTAAATAAGCAATGGCAATCGAAATTAATGTACCTGACATCGGGGCGGATGAGGTTGAAGTTACTGAGATTCTTGTAAGCGTTGGCGACAAGGTGGAAGAAGAGCAGTCTCTAATCACTGTTGAAGGCGACAAAGCTTCTATGGAAGTTCCAGCGTCTCAAGCAGGTATCGTTAAAGAAATCAAAGTAGCGGAAGGCGATTCTGTTACTACTGGTTCTCTAATTATGATTTTCGAAGAGGCAGGCTCCCCTGCAGATGCGGCCGGCGCTCCGGGTGCAGCTGACGCTGCACCTGCTCCTGCGGCTGAAGCGGCTCCAGCAGCGGCTCCAGCTCCAGCAGCAGCGGCTGAACTTAAAGAAGTTCACGTTCCAGATATCGGTGGCGACGAAGTAGAAGTTACTGAAATCATGGTTAAAGTTGGCGATTCAGTAGAAGAAGAGCAATCTCTTCTAACTGTAGAAGGCGACAAAGCTTCTATGGAAGTACCAGCTCCATTTGCAGGTACGGTTAAAGAGATCAAGATTGCTGAAGGTGATTCAGTAACGACTGGTTCTCTTGTGATGGTATTCGAACTGTCCGGAGCTCCGGTAGCAGGTTCTGGTGCGCCAGCAGCTGCTCCTGCAGTTGAAGCGGCTCCAGCAGCTCCTGCGGCGTCTGCTGAAAAAGAAGTTAACGTTCCAGATATCGGCGGTGACGAAGTAGAAGTTACTGAGATCATGGTTAAAGTTGGCGATACAGTAGAAGAAGAGCAATCTCTAATTACTGTAGAAGGCGACAAAGCTTCTATGGAAGTACCAGCACCATTCGCAGGTACAGTGAAAGAGATCAAAATTGCTGAAGGTGATTCAGTAACAACTGGCTCTCTAATCATGGTATTTGAGGTGGCCGGCACTCCGGTGGCTGGTTCAGCTCCTGCAGCTCCTGCAGCTCCAGCTGCAACAGCGGCTCCGGCACCTGCAACGGCTCCAGCTGCTCCTACAGCGAAAGCGGATGCAGCACCGCAAGCTAACGATTTCCAAGAGAACAACGAGTACGCACACGCGTCTCCAGTGGTTCGTCGTCTTGCTCGCGAGTTTGGCGTTAACCTAGCGAAAGTAAAAGGTACGGGTCGTAAGAGCCGCGTATTGAAAGAAGACGTTCAAGCATACGTTAAAGATGCACTTAAGCGTCTTGAGTCTGGTGCTGCGGCAGCTGGTAAAGGCGGCGATGGCTCTGCTCTTGGTCTACTACCTTGGCCGAAGGTTGACTTCAGCAAGTTTGGTGAGACTGAAGTTCAGAAGCTTTCTAAGATCAAGAAGATCTCTGGTGCTAACCTACACCGTAACTGGGTAATGATCCCTCATGTTACACAGTGGGATAACGCGGATATCACTGCTCTAGAAGCGTTCCGTAAAGAGCAAAACGCTATCGAAGCGAAGAAAGATTCAGGCATGAAGATCACGCCACTTGTGTTCATCATGAAAGCTGTTGCGAAAGCACTTGAAGCCTTCCCTGCATTTAACTCTTCTCTATCAGAAGACGGCGAGAGCATCATTCTTAAGAAGTACGTGAACGTTGGTATTGCAGTTGATACGCCAAACGGCCTGGTTGTTCCTGTATTCAAGGACGTAAACAAGAAAGGCATCTACGAGCTATCTGAAGAGCTAATGGTTATCTCTAAGAAAGCACGTGCCGGCAAGCTAACTGCTGCAGATATGCAAGGTGGCTGTTTCACTATCTCAAGCCTAGGCGGCATCGGTGGTACTGCATTTACTCCTATCGTAAATGCTCCTGAAGTTGGTATCCTTGGTGTGTCTAAGTCTGAAATGAAGCCAGTATGGAACGGTAAAGAATTTGAACCGCGCCTACAGCTGCCACTTTCACTATCGTACGATCACCGTGTGATTGACGGTGCGGAAGGTGCACGTTTCATTACTTATCTAAATAGCTGCTTGAGCGATATTCGTCGCTTGGTACTTTAAAGACTGACTCCCTCTAGCTTCCCCCCAGCTGCGCGTCGCGTTAGTTAGGGGGAGAACAGACGGCTCGCTCCTTGAGTTGTATCGCCTTTTCAAACAAGCGATGTGCAGCGAGCCTGAGTTCCTCCCCTTCATAAGGGGAGGCTAGAAGGGGGTAAAAAAACCAAATTCATACAACAATTCCCCGTGAATTGTCGTCTAGCTCACAGGCTAAATTGATTTACTTTTCACACCATTAACATCTCTGTAAAATGTTGGCGGTCTGAAATCATAAATGTTTAAACTCATTGCTTTAAAAACGTGGCATTAAGACGTTTAAGTGAAGTTTACAAAAAAGAAAATCAATACCCACTCAGCCTGTTAGGGATAATGACTACAAGAGGTCAAAATGAGCAAAGAAATTAAAGCCCAGGTGGTAGTACTTGGTGCCGGTCCTGCTGGTTACTCCGCTGCATTCCGTTGTGCCGATTTAGGCCTAGAAACTGTTCTTATCGAGCGCTACAGCACGCTTGGTGGTGTTTGTCTAAACGTGGGTTGTATCCCATCTAAAGCACTGCTTCACGTAGCTAAAGTTATCGAAGAAGCCAAAGCGCTTGCAGATCACGGCATTGTATTCGGTGAGCCTCAGACTGATATCGACAAGATTCGTCTATGGAAAGAAAAAGTAATTAACCAACTAACAGGCGGTCTTGGCGGAATGGCTAAGATGCGTAAAGTGACAGTGGTTAACGGCTTTGGTAAGTTCACTGGCCCTAACTCAATTGAAGTTGAAGGTGAAGACGGTAAAACTGTTGTTAACTTCGATAACGCTATTGTTGCAGCAGGTTCTCGCCCAATTAAACTGCCGTTCATTCCTCATGAAGACCCACGTATCTGGGATTCAACGGATGCACTTGAGCTAAAAGAAGTACCAGGAAAACTGCTTATCATGGGCGGTGGTATCATCGGTCTAGAAATGGCAACGGTATACCACTCTCTAGGTTCTCAGATTGATGTTGTAGAGATGTTTGACCAACTTATCCCAGCAGCGGATAAAGACATGGTTAAAGTCTACACCAAGCGCATTAAGAACAAGTTTAACTTGATGCTAGAGACCAAAGTAACGGCAGTTGAAGCGAAAGAAGACGGTATCTACGTTTCAATGGAAGGCAAGAAAGCCCCTGCTGAAGCTGAGCGTTACGATGCAGTTCTTGTTGCGATTGGTCGAGTACCAAATGGTCAACTTATTGATGCAGAAAAAGCAGGTATTGAAGTGGACGAGCGCGGCTTTATCAACGTTGATAAGCAAATGCGTACTAACGTTCCGCATATCCACGCTATCGGTGACATCGTTGGTCAGCCAATGCTTGCTCACAAAGGTGTGCATGAAGGTCACGTAGCGGCAGAGGTTATCTCTGGTAAGAAACACTACTTTGACCCGAAAGTGATTCCTTCTATTGCCTACACTGAGCCAGAAGTTGCTTGGGTTGGTAAGACTGAGAAAGAAGCGAAAGCAGAAGGTATCAATTACGAGACAGCAACATTCCCATGGGCTGCATCAGGTCGTGCAATCGCATCTGACTGTGCTGATGGTATGACGAAGCTTATCTTCGACAAAGATACTCACCGTGTTATTGGTGGTGCTATCGTTGGTACTAACGGTGGTGAACTGCTTGGTGAAATCGGTCTGGCGATCGAAATGGGTTGTGATGCAGAAGATATCGCTCTGACTATCCATGCTCACCCAACGCTTCACGAATCTGTTGGTCTTGCAGCAGAAGTATTTGAAGGTACGATCACTGACCTTCCAAATGCAAAAGCGAAGAAAAAGAAGTAAGTTCTGAATAAAGAAAAACGGCCAGTATGACTACTGGCCGTTTTTTTTGTTTATTGAATCGCGATTAGTGCGCTTCTTCATTGTTGTAGATGCACACCATATCCAAGTAGCAATCAGTGAGCGACTTCACCGTATCACTGTCGTTTGTGCGCATCGCTTCGACAAACAGTGAGTAGCACAAGCCGTGGAAGAGGCTAGTGAGGTGCTTAGGGTTGTGGTGTGGACAAACTTCACCGCGTTCAATGGCTTTAATGAACATGTTTTCAATCAAGGCCTGACTGGTTTTGTTTGAGCTTACGAAGAGTGGCCAAACTTCATCACGGGTAGAAGTACTCCACTCAAACCAAACTTTGTTCCAGTGACAATCTTCGACCACCATATCCACGACACCATCTAGAATGTGAACCAGGTTCTCTTTGATGTTGACATCAAGATCGATGGTATTCGAAAGAAAGTTAGAGTACTGACACACGACGTGGTTAAGTACTTCATCCACTAGGTCTTCGCGTGTTGGGAAATAGTTGAATACAGTTGCCACAGAGACTTGTGCGATATCTGCAATATCGGCATGTCCCCCGCGTCCGATCCCGCGCTTTGCAAATACTTCTAGCGCTATCTCCATAAGCTGCAATTTGCGCTTTTGTGGAGACAAACGCGTCCTAGGTCTTTTTACTATAGAGTCCATATTGTTTTCCTTGCCAACGATTGTCGAGGTGGTGACTTTTTATTAGTCGCCTTATTCCTCGTTTTATTATGAGTCAGCTATTTCACATGACGGAAAACCACATTAACCCTTCGATAGGTGACGTTATACCAATCTTTGTAGGGTTATTTCCAAAATGGAAATTAACTGCTCCTATTTTTCTAATTCTAAATAAGTGTAATGGTGCATATGTTAATGGTCAATAGTCATACACTGATAATTATGATAATTAAGAGTAATTTATCTGCGTATCACATTTTGTTGTGAAATTGGCCAACTATTTCAACAGAAGTCGTTAACAGTCGAAGCCGTATCGGCTTACTACATTTACCTTATCGGTATCAGGCGGGTTTTTATCGAACGATATAAAGTGATACTATTGCGCGCAAAATTGGCAGACACGCCAGAGCGAACGGCTTCATATTGATGTTTTATACTGTATGAAGGCGTGCGGTTTCGGCCGTGTTAGTTCTACCCACATACCAACATCGAGATAGATATGAAACATACTGTAGAAGTCATGATTTCTGAGCAAGAAGTTCATGAGCGCGTACAAGTGTTAGGCAAAGCCATCACCGAACATTATAAAGGCAGCGAAGACCTAGTGATGGTTGGTTTGCTTCGTGGCTCTTTTGTGTTTATGGCGGATTTGGCACGCGCGATTGATTTGACTCACTGCGTTGATTTTATGACCGCTTCTAGCTACGGCAACACTATGGAAAGCTCTCGCGATGTGCGCATTCTTAAAGACCTAGATGACGACATCAAAGGCAAAGACGTACTGCTTGTTGAAGATATTATCGATACAGGTAATACCCTTAACAAAGTGAAAGAGATCTTGTCGCTGCGTGAGCCAAAATCCATTGAGATCTGTACGCTATTGGATAAGCCGTCTCGCCGTGAAGTTAACGTAGACGTGAAGTGGATTGGTTTTGAGATCCCTGACGAGTTTGTTGTTGGCGTGGGTATTGATTACGCTCAGAAGTACCGTCACTTGCCATACATCGGCAAAGTGGTACCTCAGGAGTAATCACTAACGCACAAAAAAAGCCCACAAGTGGGCTTTTTTTTAATGACAGCTGAGTGGTTTTACTCAGCGTTCAGAATTTGCTTCATCGCACTTTGATAGTTAGCTTCCAGGGTCTCACGGCTTGAGCAGCGAACACCTAAATCTTCCAGTTTGCCATCGCCGATACCATAAACCACACCATGTACTTCAACATCCTGGCCGCGTTCCCAAGCATTTTGTAAGATCGTTGAGTTGCCCAGGTTGTACACCTGCTCGGCGACGTTGATCTCACACAGCTTATCTCCCCATGCTTCACGTGGCAGTTCATTTAAGAAATTACGGTGCTTAAGGTAAAGATCGCGAATATGTAAAAGCCAATTATTGATTAGGCCCAGTTGAGGGTTGTCGATTGCGGCATTAACACCACCACATCCGTAGTGACCGCAAACGATGATGTGCTTCACTTTAAGTACATCTACTGCGTACTGAACCACAGACAAGCAGTTTAAGTCGGTATGAATGACTTGGTTGGCAACGTTTCGGTGAACGAAAAGCTCACCTGAATACAGCCCGGTTAGTCGCTCGGCAGGTACTCGGCTATCGGAACAACCGATCCATAGAAAGCCAGGGCTTTGGCCTTCTTCAAGCTTGGCGAAATACTCTGGACGCTGGGAGGTGATCTCTTGCGACCATTTTGAGTTGTTGTCAAAAAGTTGTTTGATTTCCGGCATGGTACTTCCCTTCAATTATTCGCCACACTATACACAATGTTACAAATTGAATCTCGTTAAAAAGTGTCTCAAATTCACTCATCTGACGTGTTCTTGCACGTAAAATCAGTCATTTAGCGATTGCGTGATAAATTGTCATAACTTATGTCGAATGAGCTGTATTTAATAAATATTAACTCACCGTCACATTTGTTAACCTGAATCAATTTTTTGGTTATTTTTCAGGGATAGTAATGAAGTTAGGACGTCGATTTGAAGATATTAACCTAAAAGGAGATGTGTTTGGTGGTGTCACCACGGCGATCATCTCTTTGCCACTCGCGCTGGCGTTTGGTGTAGCCTCAGGAGCGGGTGCTGAAGCTGGTTTGTGGGGCGCGATCATGGTCGGCCTATTTGCAGCGCTATTTGGTGGTTCCTCTACCTTAATCTCTGAGCCGACGGGCCCGATGACGGTCATTATGACCGCGGTACTCACCAGCATGATGGCTAAGTACCCTGAAACCGGATTAGCCATGACCTTTACCGTGGTCATGATGGCAGGTGTGTTTCAGATATTACTTGGGACACTCAAGCTTGGTAAATACGTCACCTTAATGCCTTATAGCGTTGTTTCTGGTTTCATGTCAGGCATTGGCGTTATTCTTATTATACTCCAGCTTGCGCCGTTATTGGGGCAAGCTGCGCCATCGGGTGGTGTCATTGGCACCTTGACGGCCCTCCCTGAAATGATCGCCAACATTGACCTTGCGGAACTATTTTTAGGGGCGTTAACTCTGGCGATTTTGTTCCTACTACCGAAAAAGTATCGCCAACATGTGCCGCCTCAGTTGGTGGCGTTGGTCGTGGTGACGTTACTCTCTGTTTTGATATTTGATAGTGAATCGATCCGTCGTATTGGCGAAATCCCAGCGGGACTGCCGTCACTTGTCATGCCGCATTTCAATGCCGAGATGTTCACTGAAATGGTGATTGATGCCCTAGTACTTGGCACATTGGGTTGTATTGATACCTTGCTGACCGCAGTTATCGGTGACTCACTCACGCGTAAAGAGCACGACTCGGATAAAGAGCTACGAGGCCAAGGGCTAGCAAACTTACTAGCGGGTTTGTTTGGTGCTCTTCCTGGTGCTGGTGCGACTATGGGTACCGTGACGAACATTCAAGTGGGCGCTCGTTCGCCGCTATCTGGTGTGGTGCGTGCATTAGTACTGATGTTGGTCGTACTGGTGGCCAGTGGTTTAACGGAGCCTATCCCGATGGCGGTACTGGCGGGTATTGCCGTGTATGTGGGTTTTAACATTCTCGACTGGAGTTTTATTCAGCGTGCTCACAAGGTGAGCATTCCAGGTATGGCCATCATGTATGGTGTGATGCTGCTGACTGTATTTGTAGACTTGATTGTGGCGGTTGGCCTTGGAGTGTTCATCTCCAACATCATTATTATCGAGCGATTGAGCCGCGAGCAGGCGAGACAAGTAAAGGCCATCAGTGATGCCGATGATGACGATGTACCATTAACCGAAACAGAAAGAGCATTGCTTGATAACTCTCAAGGCAAGGTGTTGTTCTTCTACCTGTCAGGGCCGATGATCTTCAGTGTCTCGAAGGCTATTTCGAGACAGCACTCAAGTATTTCTGATTACCAAGCGATGATCCTCGACTTAACCGATGTTCCAATGATCGATGTGACGGTTGGCTTGGCATTGGAAAATGCCATTAAAGATGCGCAAGATGCCAACTGCTATGTGTATCTACTTTGTCCACATGAGAAGATCCGCGCGCAATTGGATAAATTCCACGTCATTGATTTGGTGCCGGATGACAATATCTTCATTGAGCGTGAAGCTGCGCTGGAAGCTGCGCATATCGCGACGGCTTAATCTCTGCGAATTCAAACAGAAAGCGAGTGTGAGTGGTCACACTCGCTTTTTGTTATATTCATTTTTGCTAATTGACTTGAAAATTGGTGGATCGATCATCATGTGTAGTACCATCAGACAACTTTTCGATATTGGTGGAAATATTAAACCGTCCATCAACGCAGATTTTGGAAGCAAGCTATGGTCGCATTAGAAATAGAACAGCTTAGAAAAACATATACAGGTGGTTTTGAAGCTCTTAAAGGCGTGAGCCTGACCGTTGAGCAGGGCGACTTCTACGCCTTGCTTGGCCCCAACGGAGCAGGAAAGTCGACCACCATCGGCATCATCACTTCGTTGGTGAACAAAAGCTCTGGCAAGGTACGTGTCTTTGGCCATGACATTGATAAAGAGCTCGAACTGGCTAAGCAGCAGTTGGGGTTGGTGCCGCAAGAATTCAATTTCAACCAGTTTGAAACGGTGGAGCAAATTGTACTTCAGCAAGCGGGTTACTACGGAGTACCGAAAGAGGTCGCGAAACAACGAGCACAGAAGTACTTGTCTCAGCTCGACCTGTGGGAAAAACGTGGTGAACGTGCTCGTAACTTGTCGGGAGGGATGAAGCGCCGATTGATGATTGCTCGCGCCCTGATGCATGAGCCAAAGTTATTGATCTTGGATGAGCCGACGGCGGGCGTTGATATTGAACTGCGCCGCTCAATGTGGGATTTCCTTAAGGAGATCAATCGCCAAGGTATCACTATCATTCTGACCACGCACTACCTTGAAGAAGCCGAACTGCTGTGCCGTAACATCGGCATTATTCAGCGTGGCGAATTGATTGAGAACACCTCGATGAAGGCGCTGCTCAATAAGCTGCATGTCGAGACCTTTATTCTAGATATTGAAGGTGAGGTTGAAGTTCCTGAGCTTGAGGGTGTGAATGCCCAGCATCTGGTCAACGGTTCGTTGGAAATTGAGATTGAGAAAACCCAGGGGCTTAATCACATCTTCACTCAACTATCAGCGGCAGGGATTAAAGTACTATCAATGCGAAACAAAGCGAACCGTCTTGAAGAGCTGTTTGTCTCCATTGTTCGCGAACAGACGGAGGCAAAATAATGAATATGTATGGCTTGTATTGGACAGCATTTAAAAGCCTGCTGACTAAAGAGATCAATCGCTTCACGCGTATTTGGGTGCAAACTCTAGTACCGCCCGCGATCACGATGACGCTGTATTTCATCATCTTTGGTAGTTTAATTGGTTCGCGCATCGGCGAGATGAACGGCTTTAGTTACATGGAGTACATTGTGCCGGGTCTTATCATGATGTCGGTAATTACTAACTCATACTCTAACGTGGCATCGTCATTCTTTAGCGCTAAGTTTCAGCGCAATATTGAAGAGTTGCTCGTTGCGCCAGTGCCAAACTACATCATTATTGCAGGCTTTGTGATGGGCGGTGTGGTGCGCGGATTACTCGTAGGGACCATAGTGACGATTGTATCGCTGCTGTTTGTCGATCTGCGCGTAGAGCATTGGGGCATTATTATTGCAACGGTGTTTTTAACCTCGGTGGTCTTTTCCCTGGGCGGTCTCATCAACGCCGTGTTTGCTAAGACGTTTGATGATATCTCCATCATCCCAACGTTTGTGCTCACGCCACTGACTTACCTTGGCGGGGTGTTCTATTCGATCAGCTTGCTGCCTGAGTTTTGGCAGGGAGTGTCAAAAATCAATCCAATCGTCTATATGGTTAATGCTTTCCGCTATGGTTTTTTAGGCGTGTCCGATGTAGGGATTGTGACATCTTTTGGCGTACTCTTGGCGTTTATCGTGGTACTTTATGGTGTAGCCCATCATTTAGTGACCAAGGGAATTGGCTTAAGAAGCTAAGGCTTTTTGAGTGAACTCCAAATAATCACAGCGACAAGCGAATGAAATAAGTGGTGGCCTCGGTCACCACTTTTGTTATGAGTCGAGACAAGGACGACAAATGCAACTGCCTCCCGAATTACAACATGATGCCGACAAGGCGCTGACGCAACTCAAAGACACTTATTCTGATTTTTCTCATTGGCCTGCCGAGCGATTGACTCAGTTGCAGCACGTGACGGCGATGAGCCAATTTGTTACCGAAGCGCTGCAAAAAGATGATGCGCTGTTTGAGCAGTTGCCAGACATGCTCAGTGAATCCAGCCGTGAGGATCACTATCGAGAGCGCTTGGCGGCGCAATTGGCGTCATGCGATCAAGAAGCCGACGGCCACCGTGTGCTGCGTCGATTCCGGAATCGTGAAATGGTCTACATCGCTTGGCGAGACTTCATTAACGACTGGAGTCTTGAAGAGAGCCTTAGCCATTTGTCTATGCTCGCCGAAGCGATGATCTTTGAGACTTATCAGTGGCAATATCAAGCGTGTTGCAAAGAGTGGGGTACGCCATGCAATGCGGAGGGTGAAGCGCAACCGATGCTTATTATTGGGATGGGTAAGCTTGGCGGTGGTGAGCTGAACTTCTCGTCCGATATCGATTTGATTTTTACCTATCCAGAGAATGGTGAAACGCAAGGGGCGCGACGTTCGATTGCAAACGCTCAGTTCTTTACGCGCCTTGGTCAGCGCATCATTAAAGCGCTCGATCAGCAAACCTTTGATGGCTTTTGTTATCGCGTTGATATGCGCTTAAGACCCTTTGGTGAAAGTGGCCCATTGGTCATGAGTTACGCTGCGCTGGAAGACTACTACCAAGAGCAAGGGCGTGATTGGGAGCGCTATGCCATGGTCAAAGCAAGGGTGATGGGACGAGAAATGTACCCAGAATACCAAGAGCTAAGACAGATGCTGCGCCCATTTGTGTTTCGTCGCTACATTGACTTTAGTGCAATTCAATCGTTACGCCGAATGAAGTCGATGATCAGCAGTGAAGTTAGGCGTCGCGGTTTGGGCAACAACATCAAGCTTGGCGCAGGCGGCATCCGTGAAGTGGAATTTATTGCTCAAGTATTCCAGTTGATTCGTGGTGGACGCGAGCCAAGTTTGCGTGGTCGAGGCTTATTAGAAACATTAGAAGCGATTGAGACGTTAAAACTGCTTGAAGTAGATGAGGTCAATCAGCTAAGAGACGGCTATCGATTCTTACGTCGTCAGGAAAACTTGCTACAAGCGATGGCTGACAAGCAAACCCAAACCCTACCAGACAGCACAGCAGAGCAGAGTAAGCTTGCTTTTGCGATGGGCTTTGATAACTGGCAGAGCATGTTGAAGGCCACTGAGCAGCACATGCTTAATGTCCATAATGTGTTCGCCAACTTAATCGGTGAAGAGGAAGAGGACGAAGAGGCTAACCCAATCGCCAAGCACTTCCATGAGCTTTGGGACATGGCGGGCCGTGGTGAGGTGATTCAGCATATTTTGGAGCACGACCTGAACGTTGAAAACGCGCAAGATAAGCGGGCGGTGATTCAGCAGTTTAAAACCGATCTTGCCAAGAAGACTTTAGGGCCTCGTGGCCGTGAGGTGCTCAATAGGCTGATGCCGAAGATCTTTAGTGCGATATACAGCCATAAAGATGCTGAGTTTGGATTGCCGCGCGTGCTGCATGTCTTGCACCGCATCGTAACACGTACGACGTATTTGGAACTGCTTGATGAGCACCCTGCGGCGCTGACTCAGTTGGTACGCTTGTGTACTGCCAGCCCGATGATTTCTGAGCAGTTGGGGCGCTACCCGATCTTGCTTGATGAGCTATTGGATCCTGCGCACCTCTATAATCCGGTGCCGTTAGAGTCCTATAAAACGGAGCTTCGCGACTATTTGGCTCGAATTCCTGAAGAGGATATGGAGCAGCAAATGGAGGCGTTGAGGCAGTTTAAGCAGACGTGCATTCTGCGTATAGCCGCCGCCGATATTGCGGGTGTGTTGCCAGTCATGAAGGTGAGCGATCACTTGACCTATTTGGCTGAGGCAATTGTTGAAGCCGGTATCAATCAGGCTTGGCAGCAAATGGCGGCTAAATATGGCGAGCCAACGCACTTAAAAGATCGCGGTAGTAAAGGGTTTGCCGTCATTGGTTATGGCAAAGTCGGCGGTTGGGAGCTGGGCTATAATTCTGATTTGGATATTGTGTTTATGCACGATTGCCCAGTAAACGTGTATACCGATGGGAAAAAAGAGATTGATGGCCGCCAGTTCTACCTACGTTTAGCGCAGCGGATTATTCATATATTTTCTACACGTACTGCGTCGGGCATCTTGTATGAAGTGGATACCCGCCTGCGTCCATCAGGCGCTTCTGGACTTTTAGTCAGTCCAACCGATGCGTTTGATGAGTACCAACACAATGATGCCTGGACTTGGGAGCATCAAGCATTGGTCAGAGCGAGAATTATCTTTGGTGATGTGCCGTTGGAGCAAGCGTTTAGTCATACCCGTCATACTATCTTGTGTAAATCTCGCGACCAAGCCAAGCTGACTGAACAGGTGGTTGGGATGCGCGAAAAAATGCGTGATCATCTTGGCGGCAAAAAAGCGGGCCGCTTCATGCTGAAACAAGATCCAGGCGGTATTACTGATATCGAGTTTTTAGCTCAGTACTTGGTGCTGCAATACAGCCACGAGAAGCCAAAACTCACCCGCTGGTCTGACAATGTTCGCATCTTTGAGTCGATGATGGCACAAGGTGTCATGGAAGAGGAGCAGGCGATGGCATTGACCCATGCTTACACCACATTGCGTGATGAAATTCATCATCGAAACCTGCTCAATTTAGACGCAGATGTGGCCGACGATAAGTTTGGAACGGAAAAAGCCATTGTGGTTGAAGCATGGAATGCCTGGCTTGGAACCCGCTAGCGAAAAGCGTGGCTTGTTTTAGTAGTGCAGCAGAGAGTTGTGCTACTATCCCATCAAAGGCTTACTGAGATATAGCCAAAATAAATTATGATAAGAAGGTGCTATGGCATCTTCTTTGTCACTATGTGGAGTACAGAAATGAAACCCATCCTACCGAATTACAGCGATTCTGGCGTATTAATTGTTGGCGATGTCATGCTTGATCGCTATTGGTACGGTCCAACAGGTCGCATCTCTCCAGAAGCGCCAGTGCCTGTAGTGAAAGTAGAAAACAACGAAGAGCGTCCAGGCGGTGCTGCGAACGTGGCAATGAACATCGCGTCTCTTGGTGGCCACGCACACACCATTGGACTGGTGGGTATGGATGAGCCAGCAAAAGTACTGACTGAAACTCTTACGTCGTTAAAAGTAAAATGTGACTTTGTTGCGTTACCCGATTACCCGACGATTACTAAACTGCGTGTACTAAGCCGCGGTCAGCAACTGATCCGTTTAGACTTTGAAGATAAATTCGAAGACACCGATCCAGAGCTAGTATTGGCAAAAATGGAACAAGCGCTACCAAACGTTCGTGCGGTGATCTTATCGGATTATGCTAAAGGCGCATTAGAGCACGTTCAGCGCTATATTCAAAAAGCCAAAGCAGCTGGCGTTCCAGTATTTATTGACCCGAAAGGCGCGGATTTTGAACGCTATCGTGGCGCAACCTTGCTGACACCAAACATGGCAGAGTTTGAGCATGTTGTGGGCAAAGTAAAGAATGAACAAGAGCTGATTGAGAAAGGCAATGCACTTATCGAACAGTTCGACTTTGATGCACTGTTGGTCACGCGAAGCGAGCACGGTATGACCTTGTTGCGCAGTGGCAAAGAACCTTTCCACCTGCCAACGCAAGCGAAAGAAGTGTTTGATGTGACAGGTGCGGGCGATACGGTGATCTCAGTATTGGCGGCATCCGTTGCGGCGGGGAAACCGCTTGATGAAGCATGTGCGCTAGCGAATGCCGCGGCGGGTGTGGTTGTTGGTAAACTGGGAACGTCAACGCTATCGACCATCGAACTTGCTGAAGCCGTTCACGGCAGCCAAGATACCGACTTTGGCGTGATCAGTGAACAAGCATTGATCGAAGCGGTTGCGAAAGCGCGCGCGAAAGGCGAGAAGGTTGTCATGACTAATGGCTGCTTTGATATCTTACATGCCGGTCATGTGTCTTATCTAAACCATGCCGCTGAACTCGGTGATCGCCTTATTGTCGCGGTTAATACGGATGAGTCGGTACGTGAGCTCAAAGGCCCTGGTCGTCCAGTGAACCCAACGGATCGCCGTATGGCGGTACTTGCAGGTTTGGGCGCTGTGGATTGGGTGGTGCCGTTTTCGGAAGAAACCCCTCGTCGTTTGATTTCTGAAGTATTGCCATCACTGCTGGTTAAAGGCGGCGATTACAAACCAGAAGAGATTGCGGGTGGTAAAGAGGTGATTGCTGCGGGCGGTGAAGTGAAAGTGCTTAACTTCGAAGATGGCTGCTCAACGACAGAAATTATTGAAGCGATCAAAGGTGGCAGAGGCTAACAAGCTTTTTGATACCAAGATAAACAAAAGGGACGCCGAGGCGTCCCTTTTTAGTGTTTACTCATTATGAGTTATTTCGCTTTCTTAAGGCCAGCGTTGATATCAATGATATCTTGCTCACTCAACGTACCTACAGATTGACGTAGGTTCAGCACGCTCACAATGTAGTCGTAACGAGCATCAGATAGGTTGCTCTCTGCATCGTATAGCGCCTGAGTAGCTTCAAGAACGTCAACGATAGTACGCGTACCCACATCGAAACCTGCTTTGGTCGCTTCTAGTGCCGATTCAGCAGAAATTACCGTCTGCTCAAATGCACGGATAGCACCAATAGAAGAGTTGATGTTGTTGTTATTAGCACGAACGTTACGAACTACTGAACGGTAAGTTTGCTCTAGCTGCTCGCTCGCTTCAACGTATGCAAACTCTGCTTGGCGGGTTTGCGAGGTAATGTTACCACCTGTGTATAGTGGTACAGATAGGTTGATGCCAGCGTTAAACGCATTTACTGTTTCAGAAGGCGTACCATAGCGACTGTTGCTGCTGTTTCTTTCGTTGTCGTAGCCGTAGCCACCATCAAGGGTAAGCTTAGGTAGGTGACCAGAGCTTGCCAATGTGATTTTGTCTTTCGCGATATCTTGACCGATACGTGCAGACAGTAGGTCTAAGTTCTTCGACTGTGCTTCTTCTAGGAAGAAGTTAACGTTTTGCTCTGGGCGAGCCGCAGCGAAACGATCTGTATCAAGGACGTCGATATTATTGTGCTCTTGACCTGTGATCTCACGTAGTGCTTCGTATTGGTTTAGAAGATTGTTTTCTGCAACCACTTCGTCAGCCAGTACGCGGTCATACTGCGCTTGCGCATCGTGTACGTCGGTAATCGCTGATAGACCCACTTCAAAACGTTGTTTCGTCTGCTCTAGCTGACGAGCAACCGCGGCTTTGTTGGCACGAACAGATTCTAGGTTATCTTTAGAACGTAGCACTTCGAAGTATGCTTGCGCGGTACGAAGGATTAGGGATTGTTGCGCCGCTGCATATTGAGAGTCTGCTTGACGCGCCGTTTTCTCAGCGGTGTCTAGCGTGATCCAACTTGCACGGTTGTATAGCTCTTGGGAGAAGCCAACACCTGCCGTTAGATTTGTACTGTCCTGAGGATCAAAGTCTGAAGAGGTAAAGTCTAAGCCTGCAGTCAGATTAATCTGTGGTAGAAGTGTCGCACGAGCAGAATTGATCGCTTCAAAAGCACGATCGCGTTGTGCAGCTGCACGTAGCAACTGAGGATCGTTTTGTTTTGCTTGATCGTAGATCTCAGTTAGGGAGTCGGCCCATGTCGCTGCACTTACGCTTCCTAATGCAGCTGTAATAAAGAGTGGAAGCAGTTTTTTCATTTGTCCTAATCCTGCCTAGTAATACTAATAAAGGTATGATTCACAGTTTAACTTAAATTGGCTGTAATTCACTCGAAACTTTGCACTTTTTTACGTTGGCTCATCAAAAATTGAGACAATTAATTAACCAGAATCAAATTAATTTTGAATTTTTACGTGAAAAATTGAACCGCGTCCTTGGTAGTCACTCTATTCCTTGAGTAAACTATAAGGTTCACGGAAGCCAGAGGTCGATGATGAAAGACGGGTTACAGCCAAACGAGCATTATACTCCGCAGGACGTAGAGCTTGTGTCAAAACAAACCGTATTTAAAGGTTTTTTTGAGATGGTACAGTTTCGCTTCAAACATAAACGGTTTGAAGGGGGATGGAGTGCCATTATCGACCGAGAAATGTTTGTTCGCGGTGATGCTGCCGCCATGCTGCCTTATGATCCGGTTCGTGACCAAGTGGTACTCATTGAGCAAATCCGCGTTGGTGCGCTAGAGCATCAGCACCCATGGCAGATCGAAATTGTCGCCGGCATCGTGGATAAAGAAGAGAGTATCGAACAGCTGGTATGCCGTGAAGCCGTGGAAGAAGCGGGTGTCGATGTGAAACAGTTAGTGCCGATCACGCGCTACTATCCGTCTTCTGGCGGCTGCAATGAGCGCATATCTGTTTTTGTTGGTCATGTTGATGCGGCGCAAGCGTCCGGTGTACATGGTCTGGAAAGTGAAGGCGAGGACATACGTGTAAGCGTGGTTTCTCGTGAGCGCGCATATCAAATGGTGGAAAGTGGCGAGATAGAAAACGGCGCCTCCATTATTGCTCTGCAGTGGCTGCAACTGAATCACCATAAGCTTAAACAGCAATGGTAGAGGGAATTAATTATGGCTCGTGTTGTCGATACTAATACGTATCATGTTGATCTTGCAGAGTTAATGCGTGTTTATGAAACTAACTACGCTAAGCTCAATCGCTTGATCCCAACACAGCCAGAAGTTGGGGATGTACGTTGTTATCAAGCGGGTTCACTGACTTACCAGTTAGAAGTGAGAGAAGTGACGAAGTACACAACATTGGTTGAAATTTTCCAAGATGATGAGCTTCCTGTTTTCCCATTGCCTAAAATGACCGTTAGGCTCTATCACGATGCAAAAGTGGCAGAGGTAAGTGATTGCGAAAACGCGTCTCGCGTCCAAGCAAGGTACGATTACCCCAATGCAAAGATGCATCAAAAGGACGAAAAGTTTCAGTTCAATCAGTTTTTAAGTGATTGGCTGACGTTCTGTTTAAAAAATGGCATTAGTCGAGCTCCGATCATGTATCGCAGCTAACAAGAATTATAATTTCAGGTTTTTATTATTTTGAACACAACACCCAGTGATGAATCTCAGTTAAGTAGCGTTAGGTTGCTGCAATTAACGGACACGCATCTGTTTGCGCCTGATGATGGTTGCTTACTGAGTGTTAATACCCAAGATAGCTTTCACGCCGTGGTAGCGGAAGTCATGCAGCAAGGCACACAATTTGATGCTTTGCTCGCGACCGGCGATATTTCTCAGGATCATACCGAAGCGTCGTATCAAAAATTTGTCGATGGTATCGAGCCGTTAGGACTGCCGTGTTATTGGCTACCAGGCAATCATGACTATAAACCGTGCATGAACAGCGTGGTAAGCGCGCCACTTATCCAAGATGTGACTCACGCATTGCTTGGTGAGCATTGGCAAGTGCTGTTGCTTGATTCTCAAGTCGTAGGAGTACCTCATGGACGCCTGAGTGACAGTCAATTGGACTTTTTAGATCGCAAGTTGGCTGAGCACAGTGATAGGCATACATTGGTGTTGCTGCATCATCACCCGATGCTGGTGAACAGCGCTTGGCTAGATCAACATTGTTTAAAGGATGCTCACGAGTTCTGGCAGGTGGTTGAGAAGCATAGTAATGTTCGCGCGGTACTGTGTGGTCATATCCACCAAGAGCTGGACCACCTTCGTCATGATGTTCGAGTGCTTGCAACGCCATCGACTTGTGTGCAGTTTAAACCAAACTCCAATGAGTTTGCGCTTGATACCCGCTCACCGGGTTGGCGTGAGCTAGAGCTTTGTGCCGATGGAGAGGTGAAAACGACCGTCAATAGGTTGCCACACGGTGCATTTCGACCTGATTTTAACGCGGAAGGTTACTAATGAGCGCTAAGCGTCCACTACTGCTTTATATTCATGGCTTCAACAGTTCGCCAGAGTCGTTTAAAGCGCAAGCGATGGTGGCGTACTGTCAACAGGCGAGGCCAGATATCAAGGTCGTCGTGCCGCAAATGCCGTGTTTTCCTGAGCAGGCAGCGTTGTATCTACAGCAAATTGTCGCGCAATATCAAGCGGACTATCAGATTGCGCTCGTGGGAAGCTCATTGGGCGGTTACCTATCAACCTGGCTTAACCATCATTATGGCTTTAAAGCGGTATTGATAAACCCAGCGGTTAAACCTTACGAGCTACTGCTCGACTTTTTAGGTGAACAGCAAAACCCGTATACTCACGAACGTTATGTGCTTGAAGCAAAACACATTGATGAGCTAAAAGCGCTTGATGTGGAAACCATTCACTCACCTGACGATTTTTGGCTGTTGCAGCAAGAGGGCGATGAAGTTCTAGATTATCGCCAGGCGGTCGACAAGTATCGTCAATGCAAGCAAACCGTCGAGGAAAATGGCGATCATAGCTTTGTCGGTTTTGAACGATTCCCTGAACAGATTATCCGCTTCTTAGACCTATAATCGTCGCTTTTTTCGTCTCCCCTTGAGGAGACAGTCATAATTTTCCCTCCAACTTCTGCGTGAAACTTGACAACACTTGCGTAGAGCCAGACTATGATGTGTCTGTACTTACGCGTAAGCCCTGAGCGATGCACAATTCAATGATGCACGGCTCAACTGCGGGCAAGCGACCTTTGGTCGCAATCTCTATTTTTGCTGCTAAGTATCAATCATTATTTGAGTAAAATTTCCGTATTATGACAGAACAATATAATGCTGGAGCCATTGAGGTTCTCAATGGTCTTGAGCCAGTACGTCGCCGACCAGGGATGTATACGGATACAGCGCGTCCAAACCACTTGGGTCAAGAAGTTATCGATAACAGTGTCGATGAAGCGCTAGCCGGACATGCCTCTAAGGTACAAGTCATTCTGCATGCCGACCAATCACTAGAAGTGATTGATGATGGTCGTGGTATGCCAGTCGATATCCACCCTGAAGAGAAAATTTCAGGTGTTGAGCTTATTTTCTGTAAGCTCCACGCGGGTGGTAAGTTCTCGAACAAAAACTATCAATTCTCCGGCGGTTTGCACGGGGTTGGTATCTCTGTGGTTAACGCGCTTTCGAAACGCGTCGAAGTTGCAGTGCGTCGCGATGGTCAAGTGTATGAAATGGCCTTTGAGCATGGCAATAAAGTTCAAGAACTGACGGTAACTGGCACTTGTGGCCGCCGCAATCGCGGCACCAGTGTACACTTCTGGCCTGATGCGAGCTATTTTGATTCGGCGAACTTCTCAGTAACTCGTTTGGTGAACAACCTACGAGCGAAGGCGGTGTTGTGTCCGGGTCTGGAAATTACCTTCACCGATAAGGTGAACGGCAAAGATTACAAATGGTATTACGAAGATGGTCTAAAAGACTATCTCGCAGAAGGGGTAAAAGGCTACGCAGTCCTACCTGAAGCACCATTTACTGGCGAATTTACTGCAGAAACCGAAGCGGCAACCTGGGCTGTGATTTGGCAGCCAGAAGGCGGTGAGATGATCACCGAAAGCTACGTGAACTTGATCCCAACCGCTCAAGGCGGTACGCATGTTAATGGCCTGCGCCAAGGCTTGCTGGATGCGATGCGTGAGTTCTGTGAATTCCGTAACTTGCTACCTCGCGGCGTTAAGCTAACCGGTGATGATGTGTTTGAGCGCTGCTCATACGTACTGTCCATTAAGATGCAAGACCCGCAGTTTGCTGGACAAACCAAAGAACGCCTCTCTTCTCGTCAGTGTGCAGCGTTTGTCTCAGGTGTGGTTAAAGATGCCTTTAGCTTGTGGCTGAATGAGAAGCCGCAGCTTGCTGAGCAGTTAGCGGAAGTGTGTATTGCCAATGCTCACCGCCGTATGCGCGCAAGCAAAAAAGTGGTGCGTAAGAAAGTGGCTTCTGGCCCTGCGCTACCAGGCAAGCTCACAGACTGTTCGCAACAAGACTTAAACCGCACCGAAATCTTCTTCGTGGAGGGTGACTCGGCGGGTGGTAGTGCCAAACAGGCTCGCGATCGTGAGTTCCAAGCCGTGATGCCGCTGCGCGGTAAAATCCTCAACACTTGGGAAGTGTCTGCAGACCAAGTTCTGGCGTCACAAGAAGTGCACGACATTTCCGTGGCTTTGGGTATCGACCCAGATACCGAGAACCTTGATGGTCTTCGTTACGGTAAGGTGTGTATCCTTGCCGATGCGGACTCGGATGGTCTGCACATTGCGACACTTCTATGTGCGCTATTTACCAAACACTTCCGCTCATTAGTTGCTGCCGGACACGTTTATGTTGCCATGCCGCCACTGTATCGTATCGACTGTGGTAAAGAGGTGTTCTACGCCCTTGATGACGATGAAAAAGATGGCGTACTTGAGCGTCTGAGCAAGAAGAAAGCGAAGATCAACGTCCAGCGATTCAAAGGTCTGGGTGAAATGAACCCACTGCAGCTGCGTGAAACTACGATGGATCCTAATACCCGTCGCTTGGTGCAGTTGACCATTGATGATGACGAAGCCACCAATGAGATGATGGATATGTTACTCGGTAAGAAGCGTGCTGATGATCGTCGTAGCTGGCTACAAAACAACGGTGACATGGCTGAGGTATAACAATGTCGACTGAAATGTCTTTTGATGGCGTAGAACAACTGCCTCTGCGAAAGTTCACTGAAGACGCCTATCTGAACTACTCAATGTACGTCATCATGGATCGTGCATTGCCTTACATTGGTGACGGATTGAAACCCGTACAGCGCCGCATTATCTATGCGATGTCTGAGCTGGGCCTGTCCGCATCGGCGAAATACAAAAAATCGGCACGTACTGTTGGTGACGTGTTGGGTAAATATCACCCACACGGCGACTCAGCGTGTTATGAAGCCATGGTATTGATGGCGCAGCCATTCTCTTATCGCTATCCATTGGTGGACGGTCAAGGTAACTGGGGTGCCCCAGACGATCCTAAATCGTTCGCTGCGATGCGTTACACCGAAGCCAAACTGTCTAAGTTTGCTGAAGTGCTGCTTGGTGAGCTCGGTCAAGGCACCGTTGAGTGGCAGCCAAACTTCGACGGCACCATGAAAGAGCCGAAGATCCTCCCTGCGAGATTGCCGCACATTTTGCTTAACGGCATCACGGGTATCGCAGTTGGTATGGCAACGGACATTCCGCCGCACAACGTGCGTGAGATTGCTGACGCAACGATTCACCTTATCGATAAGCCAAAATCTGAGCTTGCTGAGGTAATGGAGTTTGTTAAAGGCCCAGATTACCCGACCGAAGCTGAAATCATCTCACCGCAAGCTGACTTAGAGAAAATCTATCGTACCGGCCGTGGTAGTGTGAAGATGCGTGCAGTATGGCACAAAGAAGGCTCGGAGATTGTCATCACCGCGCTGCCGCACCAGGTGTCTGGTGCTAAGCTGCTTGAGCAAATTGCGAACCAAATGCGCGCCAAAAAACTGCCAATGGTAGATGACTTGCGCGATGAGTCGGATCACGAAAACCCAACGCGTATCGTTGTTGTACCGCGCTCAAACCGCATTGATTGCGACCAGCTGATGAATCACTTGTTCGCATCGACCGATCTTGAGAAGAACTTCCGTGTCAACCTCAACATGATCGGTCTCGATAACCGTCCGCAAGTAAAAGGTCTGGTTCAGATCTTAACGGAGTGGATCGAGTATCGCCGTGAGACCGTACGTAAGCGTCTTCAGTATCGCCTAGATAAGATCCTTGCTCGTTTACACATCCTTGAAGGTTTGTTGGTGGCTTACCTCAACCTTGATGAAGTGATTGAGATCATCCGTACTGAAGACGACCCAAAAGCGGTGCTGATGGCGCGCTTTGGTATCACGGACATTCAAGCAGATGCGATCTTAGACACCAAACTTCGCCACCTTGCGAAGCTGGAAGAAATGAAGATCCGCGGCGAGCAAGACGAGCTTGAGAAAGAGCGCGAGAAGCTTGAAAAGCTACTTGGCTCTGAGCGTCGTATGAACACGCTACTGAAGAAAGAGATCCAAGCTGACGCAGAGAAGTACGGTGACGATCGCCGCTCACCAATCGTTGAACGCGCAGAAGCGAAAGCAATGACTGAGCGTGACTTGGTACCAAGCGAACCAATCACGGTTGTGCTGTCAGAGAAAGGTTGGATCCGTCATGCGAAAGGCCACGATGTCGATGCGAGCGGACTCAATTACAAAGCCGGTGATAAATTCCTAGCCTCCGCCAGAGGTAAGAGCAATCAGCCGGCGGTGTTCCTTGGCAGTGATGGACGCAGTTACTCGTTAGAGTCGCACTCGTTGCCATCGGCTCGTAGCCAAGGTGAGCCGATTACTGGTCGACTCAACATTAGTGCTGGCTCGACAGTGCGCCAAGTGGTGATGGGTGAAGAAGATCAGCTATGGTTGATTGGCTCTGATGCAGGTTATGGCTTTGTGTGTAAAGGTAGTGATCTGCTATCGAAGAACCGCAGCGGTAAAGCGTTGGTGACTCTGCCACAAGCTTCTGAAGTGATGACGCCAGCAACGGTTGGCGATCTTGAGTCAGACGAAATCTTAGCGATCACCAACCAAGGCCGTATGTTGTTGTTCCCGATTAAAGACTTGCCACAGCTAGGCAAAGGTAAAGGGAATAAGATCATCAACATTCCATCGGCTAAGGCGAAGGCGCGTGAGGAGTTTGTCTCTCACTTGATGGCGTTGCCTCAAGGTGTATCCATCACCCTGTATGCGGGTAAGCGTAAGCTTGGGCTGAAAGCGAGCGATTTGGATAACTTCCGCGGTGAGCGAGGGCGTCGAGGCGGGCTGCTACCGCGAGGCCTGCAGCGCGTGACTCGTATTGAGATTGACTCTGGCAACACGCCTGACAGTGTGATCGAAGAGTAAGTTAACCAAACAAAAAAACCTCCGACTCGTCGGAGGTTTTTTATTATCAGGCTGATAGTTACTGGCTGAGGAGATAGGGGAGTTGTACTACTCTCGGCTATCTTCGCCAACGGTCACAGGCAAGGTAAGCTCTTTGCCATCACGAAGTAATTTCACATCGACGGTGGTGCCAGGCCTTAAGTCTGTAACTAAGTCAAGCACACCCTGTCGACCATTCAGTTTATTGCCATCGATCATCAAGATGATGTCTTGCACTTCGATTCCCGCTTTGGCCGCTGGTCCCTCTGGATCCAATCCAAGCACGATGATACCGCCAATGTGCTCGTTGCCTAAGAGGCGAGAAGTGACGGAGTTAATGTCTTGACCATCAATGCCTATGTAGCCGCGTATCACTCGTCCATCGGCAATGATTTTTTCCATGATCTTGCTTGCCAGAGGATAAGGAATAGCAAACGAGATACCATAAGTTTCAAGATCGGTAGCTTGCTGGAAGGATGCGGTATTGATCCCAACTAACTCTCCAAGCGTGTTAACTAGTGCGCCGCCCGAGTTACCTTGGTTGATTGCAGCATCGGTTTGGATGAACGCTTGAATGCCGCCGGCACTAATTGATGAACGTCCGGTTGCCGAGATAATACCAAAGGTAGTGGTTTGTCCAAGGTTATACGGGTTACCAATTGCCAGCACAACATCGCCAACTTTTGGAGCATAATCTGGATTGAGTGGAATAACAGGTAGATTGCCGCCTTCAATACGCAGTACCGCAATGTCGGTGCGCTGGTCTTTACCTACCAGCTGAGCGGCTGCTACGCGACCATCTTGCAGTGCAACAATGATTTGATCCGCATTCGCCACCACGTGATAGTTGGTAATGATGTAGCCTTTATCACTAACGATGACGCCAGAGCCTAGACCCTGAGTCGAGAGAGTGGTGCGATCGCTCTCTTTGTATTGGCGACTATAGATATTGACGACCGCTGGTGCCGCTTTACGTACAGCCTGATTGAAAGAAACCTGTTGTGTATTGTCGTATTCGGGTTGAGAGACGATATTATTCGGTATGACGTTTTGTCGAAGGGAAGGCACCGCTAGTAGCACAAGGAGCGCTGTGATTAGACCCATTGATACAGAGCGGATTAGAAAGTTCAGCATTGTTCCCTCAAGTAGAGTCAAAAATATAGCCGCAATGTCAGACTTCGCAAACGGTTACTTTGTTAAGTTAGTATTATCTAACTCGCAAAACGAGACAAATTTCTGAAATTAACCGAAAAACCAAAAGACGCACAGCAGAGAAACAGAGGATATCATTTCTGCCGCTGATAATAAAAGAGCAGCCTCTTTAGGGCTGCTCTATGACACAAAATTAACCAAGTTGAGTCGTGATTATCGTACGACCAGGTAGATGGTTCTATCACCGCGCTGGATGTTCAGTGCCAATACGCCCGGTTTTTTCTCAAGCAGTTTACGAAGCTGGGCCACGTTTTTCACTCGAGTGCGGTTCACTCCGATGATGATGTCATCTTTTTGTAGCTCGTATTGAGCCGCAGGTGAACCTTCTTCCACCGACGTGACTTTGACGCCTTCAATCGCATCGCTGCTGGTGGTATTAGCAAACTCAGCCCCCGTTAGACCTTCATGCAGCTTATCCGCTTTTGTCGAAGATTGTGTTGACTCGGTAAGTGTTGCTTTGAACGATTTTTCTTTACCGTCTCGAACTACCCCTAGGGTGACGGTTTTACCAGCGCCTAATGTAGCGACCTTAGCGCGTAATTCACTGAAGGTAGAAATCTTCTTACCGTTCACTGAAATGATGATGTCACCGGCTTCCAGGCCCGCTTTGTCGGCCGCACTATCTGGCACGACTTGGCTGACAAACGCGCCCTTGCTGGAATCATAGCCAAGTGCTTCGGCAAGCTCTGAGGTGACTTCACCACCCTGAACGCCCAGCATGCCGCGTTTAACTTCACCAAACTCGATGATTTGTTCGGTAAGGTTGGTCATCATGTTGGATGGAATGGCAAAGCCAATACCGACATTGCCACCATTAGGCCCTAAGATAGCGGTGTTGATACCGATCAGCTCACCATTGAGGTTCACTAAGGCACCACCAGAGTTACCGCTGTTGATGGCCGCATCGGTTTGAATGAAGTTTTCAAAGTTCTCGATGTTGAGGCCACTTCGACCCAGTGCGGATACGATACCAGAGGTCACGGTTTGCCCTAGACCAAATGGGTTACCAATCGCGACGGTGAAATCACCCACGCGCAGCTCGTCTGAATCGGCAACCTTGATTTCCGTGAGGTTCTTGGCACCGTCAACTTTCAATAAGGCTACATCAGACATTTGATCGCCGCCAACCAGCTCGGCATCAAACTCGCGTCCGTCACCGAGCTTGATGCGAATTTCCTCAGCGCCATTGATGACGTGATAGTTAGTCACGATATAGCCTTTCTTGGCGTCAATAACGACACCGGAACCTAGCCCGCGGAATGGGCGCTCTTGAAGCTGTTCAGTAGGGAAGTCAGGACCAAAGAAAAAGCGGAACTGCTCAGGCAGTTGCTGTCGAGAAACTTGTGTCCCCTCTACGGCAATACTGACCACCGCAGGTGTGACTTTTTCTAACATTGGCGCAAGGCTTGGCAGTTGCTCTCCATTGACAGATAAAGGCAGAGCGGCCGTAGCAGGTAGTGGGGCGATGATTGCACTTAGGCTTAACGAAAGAACAGTTAACGCAAGTACTGGTTTTTTCATCATAAAACTCCTCATAGGATCAGTAAGGTTTATGACTCAACGATTGTTGTAAAGTTCATCCTTAATATAAAAACGGCCAGCAATTGATTCAATCGCTGGCCGGTTTGGGGGTTCTGTATTAAGAAGCTTTGGCTGTCGTTACGGGCTCTTGGCCGACTGCAGCGGGGGATTCAACCACTTCTTTTTTCTCTTCTCTTAAGAGACCCGTCGCACCATTAACGTAATCTTTTGGTGGATGCTCTACAGAATCGCTAGCGTCTATGACTTCTACGTTGTGTTCAGCAATTTTCTTCACAAAAGGATTATCTTGTTCTGGAAGGTTTGGCATCAGCTCCGTGGAGGTTTTTGCCATATGCTGATAGAGCTTGGTGTAATCTTTGCCCAGCGTGTCGAGCATTTCAGCTGTTTGTGCAAAGTGATCCGACAGCTCTTGCCTTTGTTGTTCAAGCGCGAACTTAGCGGATTCGAGATCTTTTTGTAGCGTCTTTTGTTTCTTGTATTGCGGAGTAGTCAGTCGGGAAATCACAATTCCTAGAATAGCACCAACTAGCAAGCCGACAATGGCATATATCCAAGGCATAACAGCTCCTTTATAATGATTATTAACATGTGCGTTACCAAGTGGTTACACACGTCGTATAGCCATGTTACTATGAGACTTCGAGCCAATAAAGCAAAAATACGCGCTCTTTAGCCCTTGGATGAGTGTTGCGAGTAATCCATGACGCCAATAGAAAGATACGAACACGATATAAAAACAAATGGTTTCCAGGTAGACCCAGCCCAACGTACTGCAGTGGAAGCATTAGACAAATTACACCATCAGTTTAACGATTATCTGAGATTTGAAGCACCTCCGCTTTCAATGATGCAAAAGCTGCTAGGGAAACAACCCGAACAAGCGGTGCCGCCGCAAGGCCTCTATTTTTGGGGTGGAGTAGGGCGTGGTAAAACCTACTTGATGGATGCGTTTTTTGATAGTTTACCGACATCGAAGAAAATGCGTGTGCATTTCCACCGCTTTATGTACCGAGTGCACGATGAACTCAAGCGATTAGGGGATGTTGAGAACCCGCTGGAGAGAGTGGCGGATATTTTCGAATCCGAAGCTAAGATCATCTGCTTCGATGAGTTTTTTGTCTCCGACATTACCGACGCCATGATTTTGGCTACGTTATTACAAGCTCTGTTTAAACGTGGTGTGGTACTTGTTGCGACCTCTAATATTCCGCCTGAAGACTTATATCGTAATGGTTTGCAGCGCGCCCGTTTTATGCCTGCTATCACCTTGATTCAGAGTCAGTGTGTGGTACTGAATGTCGACAGTGGCATTGATTATCGACTGCGCACGCTTGAACAAGCTGAAATCTACCATTTCCCTCTAGATGAAGCCGCAAATCAAAACCTTGAGCGTTACTTTGAACAACTGGTGATGGATGATCGCGTTCATGAGGCGACGATAGATATTAATCATCGTGATATTGACGTGTTTGCCGCCGCTGATGATGTGCTATTTGCAAGTTTTGCGCAGCTTTGCCAAACCATGCGCAGTCAAAACGACTATATAGAGATGTCTCGTATCTACCATACCGTGCTGCTCGCCGATGTGAAGCAGATGGACGCCAAGTTGGACGACGCGGCAAGGCGGTTTATCGCTTTGGTTGATGAATTCTATGAAAGACGAGTAAAGTTGATTATTTCAGCCGAAGTGCCGTTAGAGGAACTGTACACGCAAGGTCAGTTAGAGTTTGAGTTTAAGCGCTGTATTTCGCGTTTAACGGAGATGCAAAGTCACGACTACTTGGCTTCAGAGCATTTACCTTGATGTTTTTGGCAATTTTGTCCAAAAAATAGATGATTTTTTCCTCGAGCTTCTCTATAATCCTGCGACCCACCGTTACTGCAGGCGAGTTTCTTCAAACTTTTTGAGGAACGATGCCGAGAGTTTCAACACTCGAAGGGGTGATGTATGGGCTCTTAGACAGTGGGAGCGAAAGCTCCTTAAGTGTAAATTTAATTAACGGGTTATTATTAGCATGAAAACTTTCGTTGCTAAACCAGAAACTGTAAAACGCGACTGGTACGTTGTAGACGCTGAAGGTAAAACTCTTGGCCGTCTAGCAAGTGAAATTGCATCTCGCCTACGTGGCAAACACAAAGCTGAATACACTCCTCACACTGACACTGGTGATTACATCATCGTTGTTAACGCTGAGAAAGTTACTGTAACTGGTAACAAGGCTAAGAACAAAGTTTACTACCGTCACTCTGAGTTCCCAGGCGGCCTAAAATCAATCACTTTTGAAAAGCTGATTGATCGTAAGCCTGAAATGGCTCTTGAGCTAGCGGTTAAAGGTATGCTACCACGTGGTCCTCTAGGCCGTGCTATGTACCGTAAGCTTAAAGTTTACGCTGGCGCTGAGCACAACCATGTTGCTCAACAACCACAAGTACTAGACATCTAATCGGGGATTTCGAAAATGGCAGAGAATCAATACTACGGCACTGGCCGTCGCAAAAGCTCAGCTGCTCGTGTTTTCATCAAACCAGGCACTGGCAACATCGTAGTTAACAAGCGTGAACTAGAAACTTACTTCGGTCGCGAAACTTCTTGCATGGTAGTTCGTCAGCCTCTAGAGCTAACTGAACTAACTGAGAAGCTAGACCTATTCGTTACTGTAAAAGGTGGCGGTATTTCTGGTCAAGCAGGTGCTATCCGTCACGGTATCACTCGCGCGCTAATGGAATACGATGAATCTCTACGTCCTGCTCTACGTGCAGCTGGCTACGTTACTCGCGACGCTCGTTGCGTTGAACGTAAGAAAGTTGGTCTACGTAAAGCACGTCGTCGTCCACAGTTCTCTAAGCGTTAATTTTCTCCTTACCGAGAAGATTATGCTTTCCAACTTTGTGTTGGAATGTGGTATCAAAAAGCTCAGCTTCTGCTGGGCTTTTTTGTTTTTATACGCTTTATAATCCCCATTAATTCAGAAACTCTGATCTGCATTGTGCGCTTTTCCCTCCTTTTGTGAACTAGCAAGCGATTTCCTGCTATAGATGTTACGAAAAGGTAGCTTTATCTTGTCAAAAAGTAGGGTTTTCTTTATCATTTGCTATCAAATAAATAGAACTAAAACTCGTATTTTGTTAGCCATGCTCTACTGGTCGGAATCGATGTCTGAGCAGACTCAAGTAGCCAAATAATTCAGTATTCTTGGCTCGTTCAATTTCAAGGAAAATAGCCCAAGGAATGGTTCCCCGTCAGGTTATTTAACGTGAAAGAGCAACTTGGATTCGCTCGGTGTTGACCCAAAGGAGCAAATGGGAGAAATGTTGGATGAGCAATGCGCCTTTAAATAACGGTCGCAGGCGTTTCCTTACTGCGACAACTGCGGTTGTCGGTGGTTTGGGAGCAGCTGCAGTCGCCGTTCCTTTTATAAAATCTTGGAACCCAAGTGCCAAAGCGAAAGCCGCTGGTGCCCCTGTTGAAGTGGACGTCAGTAAGCTTGAAGAAGGTCAAATGGTTCGTGTCGAATGGCAAGGTAAGCCAGTTTGGGTTGTGCGTCGTGCACAGTCTGTATTGGATAACTTAAGCAACCTTGCTGCTCAGTTACGTGATCCTGACTCAGCGGAAGAACAGCAGCCTGAGTATGCACAGAATGTGTATCGCTCAATTAAGCCTGAGTATTTCGTTGCGGTTGGATTCTGTACTCACCTAGGGTGTTCACCTACCTATCTTGCTGATTCCTTTAGTGAACAAGTTCAGGGTGTGAAATCGGGCTTCTTCTGCCCATGTCATGGCTCTAAGTTTGATATGGCTGGTCGCGTTTTCCAAAACGTCCCAGCACCACTCAACCTAGTCATTCCTAAGCACATGTACTTGAGCGATACCAAGATCCTAATTGGTGTTGATGAGGGGGATGCATAATGCAAGCGTTACTTGATTGGGTAGAAAAACGTCTACCTGCGATGAATGCTTATAAAAAGCATTTATCTGAATACCCAATGCCAAAAAACTTCAACTTTTGGTATCTGTTTGGTTCATTGGCAATGTTGGTATTGGTTAACCAAATCCTAACGGGTATTTGGTTGACGATGAACTATGTTCCTTCTGGCGAAGGTGCGTTTGCCTCTGTTGAATACATCATGCGTGATGTGGAATACGGTTGGCTACTCCGCTATATGCACTCCACCGGTGCTTCAGCTTTCTTTGTTGTTGTTTACCTGCATATGTTCCGTGGTCTTATCTACGGCTCATATCAAAAGCCGCGTGAGCTGCTTTGGGTATTCGGCATGCTTATCTTCCTTGTGTTGATGGCAGAAGCGTTTATGGGTTACCTACTACCTTGGGGACAAATGTCTTACTGGGGCGCTCAGGTAATTATCTCGTTGTTTGGTGCTATCCCTGTTATTGGTGATGACCTAACGCTTTGGATCCGTGGTGACTACATCATCTCTGGTGCAACGCTAAACCGCTTCTTCGCACTGCACGTGATTGCTCTGCCAATCGTACTGCTGCTGTTGGTTGTCCTGCACGTACTCGCGCTACACGAAGTGGGTTCAAACAACCCTGACGGTATCGAGACTAAGCTTCCAAAAGGCAGCATGGGCGACGATTACAAAACGCAGTTCAAGTTCCACGATTACTACAGCAAGAAATACGACATCATCGATTCGATTCCTTTCCACCCTTACGGTACGGTAAAAGATTTGGTTGGTGTAGCAGGCTTCTTCTTCCTGTTCTGTTATGTGTTGTTCTTCAACCCAGAGATGGGCGGTTACTTCCTTGAGCCACCTAACTTTGAAGCTGCGAACCCGCTGAAGACACCTGAGCACATTGCGCCAGTATGGTACTTCACTCCGTTCTACGCGATTTTGCGTGCGGTACCAGATAAGCTTCTGGGTGTAGTAGCGATGGGACTGTCAATTGTATTCCTATTCCTACTTCCTTGGTTCGACCGTTGTAAAGTTCGCTCTTATCGCTATAGAAGTAAGATTCACCTAATCAACATCATCCAGTTCACCATTAGCTTTATTGCTTTGGGTATTCTTGGTGCGCTACCAGCGACACCAACATATACGCTACTGGCTCAGATCTTCAGTTTAGGTTACTTCATGTTCTTCGTTCTGCTGTTCTTCTACAGTAAGAATGAAAACACCAAGCCATTGCCAGAGAGGGTGACATTCAAATGAAAAAGTGGATTGTAGTACTTTTCGCATTGCTGCCATCTCTAGCACTAGCGGCTGGTGGTAATGTACATCTAGATAAAGCAAATAACGACTTGACGGACAAAGCGTCACTTCAAAACGGTGCCAAACTGTTTATGAACTACTGCTTTGCTTGTCACTCGACGCAGTATCAGCGCTATGAGCGTGTCGCGACTGATTTAGGTATCCCTGTTGATCTTGCGAAAGAAAACCTAGTTTTCGACCCTGAGGCAAAGATTGGTGACCTGATGGTCAACGCGATGCCGCAGAAACAAGCAGCAGCTTGGTTTGGTGCTGCGCCACCGGATCTAACCTTGGTGGCTCGTGTTCGCGGTGTGGACTGGCTGTATACGTATCTGCGTACGTTCTACGTTGATCCAAGCCGTCCATTTGGCGTTAACAACACCACATTCCCGAATGTTGGTATGCCGCACGTTCTTGAAGAGCTGCAAGGTATTCCAATGCCGATCTTCGAAACTAAAGTGGTTGATGGTGAAGAAGTTCAGGTGATTGTTGGCACTGAAACCGACGGCCGTGGTGAGTTGAGCTCTAGTGAGTATGACGACGCGGTACGTGACCTAGTTAATTTCCTTGAGTACTCAGGTGACCCTGTGAAACTCGAGCGTCACGCACTAGGTTGGTGGGTGATGGCGTTCCTAGTCATCTTCACTATCGTCGTTGTGCTGCTTAAGAAAGAGTATTGGCGCGATGTTCACTAATTGTGCTATCATAGCGCGTTAATTCCAATTTGTTCACAATGGAGGCACAGCCTCCATTGTTTTTTGTAAGTATCCCGGAGGGCTCCATGGCTGTAGCTGCCAATAAACGTTCTGTGATGACTCTTTTTTCCAGTGCTACTGATTTATATAGCCACCAGGTTCGAATCGTTCTAGCGGAAAAAGGGGTTAGTGTTGAAGTCGAGTTAGTGGATGATGTAAACATCCCAGCTGAGCTTGCTGAACTAAACCCATACAAGACTGTTCCAACTTTGGTCGATCGTGAGCTAGCCCTATACGACTCAAAGATCATCATGGAATACCTTGATGAGCGTTTCCCTCATCCACCGCTAATGCCAGTATACCCTGTTGCTCGTGGTAACAGCCGCCTAATGATCTATCGCATTGAGCGTAACTGGTACTCGCTAGCTGAGAAAGTAATGAAAGGTTCTGCTGAAGAATCAGAAGCGGCACGTAACAAACTTCGTAACGACCTACTGACTCTAGCGCCTATCTTTGCTGAGTACGAGTATTTCATGAGCGAAGAGTTCAGCTTGATTGATTGCTACCTAGCTCCGCTATTGTGGCGTCTACCTGAGATGGGTATCGAACTTGTTGGTCCTGGCTCAAAAGAAATCAAAGTGTACATGAACCGTGTATTTGAACGTGATTCGTTCCTAGCTTCTCTAACAGAAGCTGAGCGTGAGATGCGTTTGGTTCGCTAGTCCTTAAAGGTTTCTCTCGAGACAATGGATATTGAAAAAATGACACCTCGCCGACCATATATGCTACGTGCATTTTATGATTGGCTAGTTGAGAATGATTTAACCCCGCATATTGTTGTTGATGCAAACATGCCGGGTGTGCGAGTGCCTTTGGAGTTCGTGCAAGACGGTCAGATCATTCTTAACATTGCTCCAAGGGCGGTTGGCCAGCTTGAGTTGGGTAATGAAGCAATTACGTTTCATGCTCGATTCGGTGGTAAGCCTCACTCGGTGATAGCTCCACTTTACTCTGTACAAGCTATTTATGCTCGTGAAAACGGTGCAGGCACTATGTTCGAACCTGAAGATGCCTATCTTTCTATTGAAGAAGAAGACATCTCAGAGCCAGAAGTGGTGACCGGTTTGTCGGTGGCAGCAGAAACTGAGCAGCCAGAGCAAAGCAATGACGCGCCTAACGGAGATGATGAGCCGCCTAAGCCAAAAGGGCGACCGAGTCTTCGCGTAGTCAAATAACAAAAAGCCGCATTACTATGCGGCTTCAGACTGCTGACAAAGGTCTAGCTTTCAAGCTAGACCTTTGATCTAATAGGAGTATCGAAATATGGATACTCCGATATGCTTCAAAAACCTTCTCCTCAGCAATACGAACTCGAAATGGTAACCATGGAACAGCTCGTTCCACAGAATCATCTCGTTCGTAAAATTGATAATGCCATCGACTTCGAGTTCATCAGAGACGAAGTGGCACATCTATACTGCAAAGATAATGGCCGCCCACCCGTAGACCCTGTGCGTTTATTCAAAATCATTCTGCTTGGCTACCTATTCGGCATCAAAAGTGAGCGCCAACTGGTCAAAGAAATTGAAGTGAACGTCGCTTATCGTTGGTTCTTACGAATGTCACTGACCGAAAAAGTTATCCATGCTTCGACGTTAAGCCAGAACCGAATTCGACGCTTCAATGGTACTGACGTCTTTGAGCGCATCTTCAACAACATAGTGCTTCAAGCGATGGAGAAAGGCTTAGTCGCAGGACAGGAGCTCTTCACTGACAGTACACACCTTAAAGCCAATGCTAACAAGAACAAGCACATGAATCGTCTGCGTCCAGTTAGTGCAGGCGCTTATCTTGATATGCTGAATGAAGATGTGGCTGCAGACCGAGAATCTGAAGGTAAAAATCCATTCAAAGAGACGCCACCAAAGACAGACGTCAAAAACACTAAAGTCAGCACCACCGACCCTGAAAGTGGCTTTATGACACGAGACAATAAGCCTCAAGGCTTCTTCTATCTTGACCACCGAACCGTGGATGGTAAGCACGGTATCATCGTAGACACATACGCAACACCGGGGAATGTGAATGACTCACAGCCCTATATCCGTCGTCTCGATCACACACTAGAGCAGTTCAACCTCAATCCTATCGCAGTTGGTATCGATGCAGGTTACTTCACTGCGCCTGTTGCTGAATCACTCGAGCGCCGCAGTATATTAGGTGTGTTCGGGTATCGCCGCCCATCAAGAACTAAGAACAAATTTAAGAAGAAAGACTTCAAATACCAAAAAGAGACCGATACCTATCGCTGTCCAGAAGGGCAAGAACTTATCTATAAAACCACAACACGCGCAGGCTATCGCTCATACGCTTCAGACCCGAAACAATGTGCGTTTTGCCCCGTTCGGGACGACTGTACTAAGAGTGAAAATATGCAGAAGGTCATAACGCGTCACCTTTATAGTGAGACGGTGGAGCGAGCCAATCAAATGCGACTCTCTAGCTACGGAAAGAAGACGTATCGGAGGCGAAGTGAAACAGTAGAACGAAGCTTCGCCGATGCAAAACAACACCATGGCCACCGTTACGCGCGCTACCGCGGTCTCGCAAAAGTGCAAATGCAATGTTGGTTAGCCGCTGCCGCTCAAAACATCAAGAAGATAGCGTTGGTGGTGAGCTATCTGCGAAAAATGGGCCTAAATAAGGCAGAAATAAGTCAAATACTAGCCTCTGTATGCCGATTTAAGCCTTACTCACTTCAGAACGCTATCTAACAAAAAATATCGCGATCGCGGCCTACGGCCGCTCCGAAAAAAGAACCCCGCTTGAAAAAGCGGGGTTCGTCAGCAATCTGAAGCCGCATTACTATGCGGCTTTTTTGTTCCTCTATCAGGTTACTTTTCCCCTAACGCTGCACCAACAGACGGCCTCTTCTTGCTTTTGAGACGTGTAAAATACGTGCCACTATATTAGACTTTAGTCTAAGGCTGATTAAAACTTGACCTGTTAAGTGGAGTCAGTAAACTAGGCGCTCTTGGAGTAAGGTCACACTTTTAAGTTTACATTTTCTCCTTTCTCAAGAACGGAATTTGCTATTGATTGGACAGTATTCACTTGGATGTCAATGAGTTAGGTGATAGAGGTTCGTTATGTACAATCACTTTTTGGTAAGGCTCACGATCGGTACATTGGTCGTATTGGGCATTAAGTTGAGCGCATTATACTTTTTGCCTATGGTGCTTCTGCTCAACACACATCACAAAGAATTCTTTGGATGGTAAAAATCGGGGCTAGCCCCGATTTTTGTTTAGTTCATTTCAATTTCGCTGACCGTGGGTTCGATATCTTTCATCATATCGTTGAGGTATTGGGCTAGCTGCACACGAGCACCGTCAATATCCTTGTCGAGGGTCAGTTTCATCATTTTCTCGTGCTCTTCGAGATTAAACAGCTCTGCGAATGCTTTAGGAGAGTGGCTGAGTGATACGCGTCGATAGCGTTTGACTTGCCTGATGATGTCATTAAAGAAGTCGAGCATGTTCTTTGAGAAGCAGCCACTGAGTAATGAGCTATAGAAAGCCTCTTGGCGATCTTCCCATTCCTGCCAGTTAAAATTGTCTCCCTGGAACTTAAAGCGAGACAGTTTATGAAATTCCGTTAGGATTTCGAGTTCCCAACTTTCACTGCCTTGCTGGATGGACTTTTCTAGTAAGACTGAAGAAACAACCTTCAGGCTTTCATACAAATCATACAGTTCTAACTTTGAAATTGGCGCTACCCAGCAGCCTTTTTGTGGTTCAAGTTTGACGTATTTAATCCACGAAAGTTGAATCAGCGCTTCTCGAATAGGAGAGGCTCCTACGTTGTACTTTTCCTTAAGCTCAGCAACCACCAGTTTTTGGTTAGGCTTGAGCTCCCCCGAAAGAATATCCTGACAGATCATTTTAGCGACTTTGTCTGTCAATGTTGGGCTTGACACGTTACACCTCTTAACTCAGAAAATAAAATCTGGAAACGCACGGCGGTATGCCGTGTTGTAAAGCATGTCTGATAGTACAGCGTGTTGAAATTTTGGGCAAGAAAATTATAAAAAAAAGAGGGCCTAAGCCCTCTTTTTATAGATATTTTGTATATATCTTCGGAATTATAGTACGTGAACAGACGCTGTGTTCGTAGTACCAGATGCTACTAGTGCACCAGAAACCATAACTACGATGTCGCCTTTCTTACCAAAACCAGATTCTAGAGCGTACTCTTTACCGTTTTTGTAGAACTCGTCAGTGCTGTCGATTGAATCAACAAGAACTGGACGAACACCTTTAGTAAGAACTAGCTGTGCAGCTGTTTTAGCGTTAGTCGTTAGAGCAACGATGCTTGCCGTTGGGAAGTACTTACGTACAGAACGTGCAGACTTACCACCTTCAGTAGCAACGATGATTAGAGGAGCAGCTAGCTTCTCAGCTGTGTCTACTGCACCTTTACATACTGCTTCTGTGATACGTAGGCGTGGGCTGTCTAGGCGAGAACCTAGTTCAGCTTTTAGTGCGCCGTCAGTACGGTTAGCGATTTGAGCCATGATAGTTACCGCTTCAACAGGGTACTTACCTTTCGCTGTTTCACCAGAAAGCATTACTGCATCTGTACCGTCCATGATTGCGTTCGCAACGTCACCCGCTTCTGCACGAGTTGGACGTGGGTTGTTGATCATAGAATCAAGCATTTGAGTTGCAGTGATAACAGTCTTGCGAGCACGGTTACACTTCTCGATCATCATCTTCTGAGCGAAGATTACTTCTTCAGCTGGGATTTCAACACCTAGGTCACCACGTGCAACCATGATGCCGTCAGACAGCTCAAGGATCTCGTCGAAGTTATCTACACCTTCTTGGTTCTCAATCTTAGAGATGATGTGGATGTTCTCGCCGCCGTTTGCGTTTAGCACTTCACGGATTTCTTTAACGTCTGCTGCTTTACGGATGAAAGATGCCGCTACGAAATCAACGCCTTGCTCACAACCAAACTTAAGGTCGTTCTTATCTTTTTCAGATAGAGCTGGAAGTTGAACAGAAACGCCTGGAAGGTTAACACCTTTGTTTTCGCCAAGTGCGCCGTTGTTCAGAACTTTACACTTAACTTCAGTGTCAGTTGTAGAGATAACTTCCATTTCGATTAGACCGTCGTCTACTAGGATAGTGTTACCAGCAGAAAGATCTTTTGCGAAACCTGCGTAAGTAACAGCAACAGTGTCTTTGTTACCTACAACAGCGATGTCAGTTGTGAAAGTGAATTCTTGACCAGCTACTAGATCAACGTCGTTGCCGCCTTCTAGCTTGATAGTACGAATTTCTGGACCTTTAGTGTCTAGAAGAATTGCAAGTTGCTTACCTACGTTTGCCATTACTTCACGGAAGTTAGCAATACGAGTGCCGTGCTCTTCGTAGTCACCGTGAGAGAAGTTTAGACGCATAACGTTCATGCCTGCGTTTACAAGCTCAGTTAGCTTCTCTACTGATTCAGTTTTAGGGCCAATCGTACAAACGATTTTGGTCTTTTTCATGGAAGATACTCTCCGGTAAATATTATTACAATTTGAAAGTTAGTATTAGTCTCTCTAGAAGGCTAGGGATGCCCACAAATAATTCACGTGAGCTATCAATGTCTTTCTCTAGTTTCGCTTCTTCTAGGAGTGAAAGTCTTTCATCAAGTTTAGTCATTTTATGACTAAATGAGGCACTTTCTAGGCCACTTTTTTGGGCGCTTACTAGGTTAATTCAGTAAGATTGCAAAAAAATAACCGCTAATTCTGTAATTTTTTTTCTTTTCGGGCACGAATTCTACCACCGAATTGATCGGATTTCACCGTGCAGAAGTTGTTTTAGAGCAAGGTTTCGGCCCTTAAGATTTAATTTTTGGATCAAAATAAATAAACCGGATGAATCACCACCATTTGGTAACTTTTTTTCAAAACTGACAGATGTGCGGTAAAACAAGGTGTAAAACGATTGCGTTTATCTTTTGTCGATAATCTCTGCGCATTGGGTGTGATTTGCCATCACATTGCGATAGGAGTCAGCAATTTGAACAAGGTTGCGAGTCTAAGGAGATGGCCGCTTACCTCAAGGTGGTGCTGGTAAGCGGCTTGTCATGAAGTGGCGTTAACGGTGGCGCTCTGGCCGGTTACTGGACTGGTTAAGCAGTTGGTTTGCAGCCAAAATCTGACGAGACATACTTTTGACCGAGGCATCAAGAATATCGATACCCCAAAGCGGCAGTTTGTTTGAAATAGAATAAAAAGCCCATTGGCCTTTTCGTCTGTCAGTGACGATGCCGCAGTTTCTCAACACTGCAAGCGCGCGCGATACCTTCGGCTGAGACTCTTGAAGCGCCTCGCACAACTCGCCCACGCTCAGTTCGACTTCGGTAAAGATCATTAGCGTGATCAAAAGGCGAGTTGGATCGCTCAAGCATTTATGTACCACCAAAGGATCAAAGTCGAGATCGTGTGTGTCGCTGTGAACTGCCATAAACAGGTCAATGCGCTTTTTCAGATCAAATAAAGAGGCTTCGAAGGAGGTCTCAGATATCGACGTTGGGCTAGGGAGGTCCCAAAATAGACTCTCGTTACTATTTTCAAATACCCCACACTCACGCTGTGCTGATGAGCATAAGGTAATGACATAATCAAAATGCTCGCCTTGGAACTCTTCAATAGATTTAGAGCGCAGACCATCGATAGCAAATTCGGCTTGTTGTAAAGTTTCGATGGTTCGATTGTCGACCTGACTTGGGCTACTGCCAGCGCTAGACGCTTGATAGAGCGGCGCATAATCTCTGTTAACAATGGCTTCTGCCAGTTGCGAGCGCGCAGAATTTCCACGGCAAACAAAGAGAATTCTTTTGGTCATGGTTTCCTCTAAGTGGTAGGAAAGATGAATGTTAGCTGTAAATATTATGATGGGGATCGCGTATCAAAGAAAGCGCCAATGACTTTATGTCGTAGATGAAAGTTTTGTGACAATTAAAAAAGATCCTTGACTGCTTTTGATGAGGTTTTAATATATACGCATATCCATATATGAGTATTTAAAGATGCTTCCACATGAGTTCTTCAAATTGATGTCCGATGAAACCCGTATTCGAACCCTACTTTGGGTATCGGCCAACGGCTCAGTCTGTGTCAACGATCTGGTGGAGGCGTTGGGAGAGAGTCAACCTAAGGTATCGAGGCACCTTGCTATGCTACGACAAGCAGGCGTGCTCAAGGACACCAGGCAAGGGCAGCATGTCTTTTACAGCTTAGCTGAAGGATTGCCAGGTTGGCTCTATCGAACATTGAAAGGGCTTGAGCAATCGAACTGCTTGCAAAGTGCCTATCAACTAAACTTTAACGAGCTTGCGTCATCATCAAACGATGCTTAGAGCTTGACGGTACAACCGAATATTTTACGTAATTAAGAGATTAAGTTATGGCAATTAAAGTAGGTATTAACGGATTTGGTCGAATTGGCCGTTTGGCGCTTCGCGCAGCATTTGATTGGGACGAGCTAGAGTTCGTGTTGATTAATGACGTTGCAGGTGATGCCACCACACTCGGTCACCTATTGGAGTTTGATTCAGTACAAGGTACTTGGCATCACGGCGTAGCGGTTGAAGGTGACGAGCTAGTGGTGAACGGCCAGCGTATTAAAACGACTCAAGAGCGCGATATCGATGCGATTGATTGGTCTGGCTGTGATGTTGTGATTGAAGCAACCGGTGTGCACCGTAAAACTGAATTCCTAAACAAATACCTAGACCAAGGTGTTAAGCGTGTCGTGGTGTCTGCGCCAGTGAAAGAAGAAGGCATTGCCAACATCGTTGTCGGTGTGAATGACGAAATCTTTGATGCAGAGGCTCACCGCATCGTGACAGCAGCATCTTGTACCACGAACTGCATTGCGCCTGTAGTGAAAGTGATTCACGAGAAACTGGGTATCGAGCAATCATCGTTTACAACGATTCACGACCTAACCAACACGCAAACTATCCTTGATGCGCCGCACAAAGATTTGCGTCGTGCTCGCGCATGCGGCATGAGCCTTATCCCAACCACAACAGGCAGCGCAACGGCGATCGTTGAAATCTTCCCTGAGCTAAAAGGCAAGATTAATGGCCATGCAGTACGTGTACCACTAGCGAATGCATCACTCACTGACATCATCTTTGACGTGAAACGCGATACCACGGCTGAAGAAGTTAACGCACTACTGAAAGAAGCATCACAAGGCGAGCTAAAAGGTATCCTTGGTTTTGAAGAGCGTCCGCTTGTTTCTATCGATTACCGCGGCGACCAACGTTCAACCATCGTTGATGCGCAATCGACTATGGTGGTTGGCTCTCGTATGGTGAAAATCTACGCGTGGTACGACAATGAAATGGGCTACGCAACACGCACAGCAGAATTGGTTCGTAAAGTCGGTCTAGCGGGGTAATGATGATGCATCCAACATGGGAACTAAACGTAGATAACGCAGCCTTGGTATTAACGCCTTGTCCAGGTACCAAAGAGGCGTCATTAGATGACTCACTAGCTCAACTTAAAGAGCAAGGTGTCACGGTTATCGTCACTGCTTTGGATAATCGCGAGATGGCGGAAGCTGGCGTGGCTGAGCTTGGAGAAAAAGCACAGGCGCTAGGCATTAAGTGGTTCCAAACGCCGATTGAAGATGACCGCGCACCAGGCAGCGACTTCGCTGATGGTTGGAAAGCGATCTCTCCAGAACTGCATCAAGCGGTGGAAGCGGGCGAGAAAATTGCGATGCACTGCATGGGGGGTTCAGGTCGTACCGGTCTTCTTGCGGCAAACCTGCTGCTTGAGAAAGGGTGGGAGCTTGAGACGATTCGCCGTGAGGTTCAGGCATTACGCCCTGGCGCTTTCACAAAGCAGCCTCAAATTGACTACGTAGAGAAGCTGGCTGCGACTTTCTAATCGGAATCTCTTTAGAGAGTCAATTCAGTTAGAAAACTCAGCAAATAAAAGCCCTCTGATGAGGGCTTTTATTTCTGAACCCTTATCCCTGTTACTAGGCAGAAGAATTATGTTGTCTAACCTTAGCAAAAGCGTTCGCCAGTATATGCTGGTGACCTTCAACTACTGGAATTTCACCATTACCGATGGTGCTTTGCGAATGCTGGTGGTGCTCTACTTCCACGATCTTGGCTACAGTTCACTCGCCATTGCTTCACTGTTTCTCTTCTATGAGTTCTTTGGTGTGGTCACCAATCTTATTGGTGGCTGGTTAGGGGCACGTTTAGGCCTTAATCGCACCATGAATATTGGGCTTGGGATGCAGATCTTTGCTTTGTTAATGCTGGCTGTTCCGAGTGCTTGGTTAACCATTCCATGGGTGATGGCGGCTCAAGCGCTTTCAGGTATTGCTAAGGACTTGAATAAGATGAGTGCCAAAAGTGCTATCAAGACCTTGGTTCCGGATGAGCAGCAAGGCGCGCTTTATAAATGGGTGGCCATCTTGACCGGTTCTAAGAATGCACTGAAAGGTGCAGGCTTCTTTATCGGTGGTTTATTGTTGTCTGTCCTTGGTTTCCAGTATGCGGTTGCAGCAATGGCGGCAGTGCTGACACTGGTGTTTATTGGCAGCGTTATCAGCTTAGAAAGCGATATGGGTAAGGCAAAAGCGAAGCCAAAATTTAAACAGATCTTCTCGAAATCAGAGAGCATTAATATCTTATCGGCTGCGCGTATGTTCTTGTTTGGCGCTCGTGATGTTTGGTTTGTTGTCGCTTTACCAATTTATCTTGGTTCTATCTTTGGTTGGGATCATACCCTAGTCGGTGGATTTCTAGCGCTATGGGTCATCGCTTATGGTTTTGTGCAAGGCGTAGCACCTAAAATTACCGGCAAAGCGCAGGGTAGAGTGCCAGATGGCAGTGCTGCCATGTGGTGGGCGCTGGCATTAGCCGTGGTCACAGGTGTTATTGCGTATTGTGTTCAGATGCAGTGGTATCCACAAATGGTCATTGTTGTGGGGCTTTTGATCTTTGGTGCCATCTTTGCGATCAACTCATCGCTTCATAGTTATCTGATTGTGAGCTATGCAAAAGGCGATGGCGTGTCGATGGACGTTGGCTTTTACTACATGGCCAACGCGATGGGACGCTTAATCGGTACCGTGTTGTCCGGTTGGGTATTCCAAATTGCGGGTCTCGCGGCTTGCATGTGGGTGTCGTTTGCTTTCTTGGTGCTGACCACGATTATCTCCATTCGCTTGCCCGGTGCGCCAAAAGCGGTTGCCGGATAACGGAATTGAATAAATAAAAGAGTCAATCGTTAAAAGACGATTGACTCTTTTTGGTTTCAGGCGTATGTTTATCGTTAAAAGACGATAGAGGATGCACTTTGACCAGTTGTAGCGTTGAGAACCCAGACATGTTTATCGCCAGCGAGCAGCAGTTAGCGACAGAAAAGAAGCTAGCGGCCCAAGCGAAGGCGTTGTCACACCCGGCGCGTATCCGAATTATCCGTATTTTATCTGATTTAGAGCGTGCTGGTGGCTGCTTGAATAGTGACCTCGTATCGCAGTTGGGGCTTGCCCAATCAACGGTTTCTGAACATTTACGGATACTCAAAGTAGCGGGGTTTATTAGTGCAGAATCGACACCACCGAAAGTGTGCTATCGCATTCAGCGTGATGCGTTGAACGAGTTTTCTGCGTTGACCTTATCAACATTTGATTAGGCCAATTCGCATCAAGAATATCAGTGAGTCGGCATTGCCGACTTTTATTACTACTAATCTATCGTTATTCGACGATTAACGATGTTGGAGAGTTAACATGTCTCAGCTAGCCATTGAGCAGCCAAAACAATTGGGGTTTCTGGATAGATTCCTAACTTTGTGGATCTTTTTAGCTATGGGGTTCGGCGTGCTATTGGGTGTCGCTTTTCCAAGCCAAATTGAGAGCTTGAATGAATCAATGACCGTTGGCAGCACTAACCTGCCGCTTGCTATTGGTCTTATTTTGATGATGTACCCACCGCTTGCCAAAGTGAACTATGGCTTGATGGGCAAGGTGCTGCAAGATAAGCAGGCTGTTACTCTCTCATTGGTGATGAACTGGTTGGTCGGCCCGATTTTGATGTTTGTGTTAGCACTGATCTTCCTTGGTGATGAGCCGAGTCTGATGACGGGAGTTATCTTAATTGGTCTAGCGCGCTGCATCGCCATGGTGTTGGTGTGGAATGATATTGGTGGCGGCAATAAAGAATATGGCGCGGCATTAGTGGCCCTTAACAGCGTATTCCAAATTATCACCTATAGCTTCTTGGCGTGGCTATTCATTACTGTGCTGCCACCTAAATTTGGTTTCCAAGGTCAAGTGGTCGACATCTCGATGGGTGAGATTGCCGAGAGCGTGATGATTTATCTTGGTATCCCGTTTCTAGCTGGCTTTTTAAGTCGCAAGCTCTTAGTCGCTAAAAAAGGCGAGCAGTGGTACAACGACACCTTTATCCCTGCGATTTCACCAATTACGCTTATCGCATTGCTAGCCACTATCGTGCTGATGTTCAGCCTCAAGGGGGAGATGATTGTTGAGCTGCCAATGCAAGTGGTTCGTGTTGCCATTCCATTGACCATCTACTTCTTCTTGATGTTCTTTGTGAGCTTCTTTATCGCGAAAAAAATGGGCGTTCCTTTTGATAAGAATGCGTCTATCGCTTATACCGCAACAGGTAATAACTTTGAGTTGGCTATCGCGGTGGCGATTGCAGTCTTCGGATTGAACTCACCAGAAGCGTTCGCGGGTGTTATTGGACCGCTAATTGAAGTCCCTGTACTGATTGCGTTGGTGAACTTCACTTTAAAGATGAAGTCTCGCTACACCGTATAATCAAAACCTTTTGATGACTAAAATGGAGCGCGATATGCGCTCCATTTTTTTGCTTTTAGTCAGCTTATTGTTCGTTTGTGATGTTTGGTGCGATACATGGCGAGATCGGCTTTTTTTAAGGTGACGCGCAAGCTCGTTTGGTATGGGGCATAGCCGATGCTATGACAGAGCATCGGGTACTGTACAAAATTGTCACGAAACAGCACCGCAAGCTTCTCTAACGCTTGGTGCAGCCGTTGTTCATCTTGGTCGTGAGTTAAAACCACAAACTCATCCCCGCCGTAGCGAACCAAGACATCTTGCCCTGAAAAGGCTTGGCGTAAACAGCGAGCGAAGCGCATCAATACAATATCCCCTTCACTGTGGCCCGCACTGTCATTGACGTGTTTGAAGTTATCAAGGTCAATGACCACACAAAAACCAGCCTGCCAATTTACGGAACTTAGGTACGCCAGATTATGTAGCTTGGTGAGTGGGTCCGTATAAGCCTTCTTTTCAAAAAACTTCACCTCATGATGTAGGTCAGAAACATCGAAGCTGGTGGTATAGATATAAGGTTCACCATCAATATAAACCTTAAACTTCAGTACATTAAAATAAGAGGTGGAGTCTAAACCATGAAACTTGAGGATCTTTGGGGCACACTGTCCAGCATCGAGATATTCCAAGCTTGCATCATGGCATTCATTGAGCATATCGCCAACATTGCTAGGTACGATGTCAGCGACTTGGCTGGCAGTAAGACCAATGGGATCTGCATCCGAATATTGCCGAAGCCACGCAGTGAAGCGATCGTTTAGATAAACGTATTGGTGCTGCGCATTGCGAATCGAAAGAAAGCCAGGGAAATGGCGAAATAGCGCCAGAGCCTGTTGGTACGTCAAATCTGTCACTGCAAAGTCTCATTGTTTCTCTCAACATCAGATAAGCGCTTAGCTAACGGAAGTGATTGAGATAGTTATTGTTTTTTGTTTGCTTTCTAGCACGGCCTTTTCATAGGAACTGTGATGCTTATCACCTTGTCACCAGTTGCTGACAAAGATCATGGTCATTCTCATTTATGAGACGAGATGAGTATGAAAAAAGCAGCTTTTGCTGCTTCAGACTGCTGACAAAGGTCTAGCTTTCAAGCTAGACCTTTGATCTAATAGGAGTATCGAAATATGGATACTCCGATATGCTTCAAAAACCTTCTCCTCAGCAATACGAACTCGAAATGGTAACCATGGAACAGCTCGTTCCACAGAATCATCTCGTTCGTAAAATTGATAATGCCATCGACTTCGAGTTCATCAGAGACGAAGTGGCACATCTATACTGCAAAGATAATGGCCGCCCACCCGTAGACCCTGTGCGTTTATTCAAAATCATTCTGCTTGGCTACCTATTCGGCATCAAAAGTGAGCGCCAACTGGTCAAAGAAATTGAAGTGAACGTCGCTTATCGTTGGTTCTTACGAATGTCACTGACCGAAAAAGTTATCCATGCTTCGACGTTAAGCCAGAACCGAATTCGACGCTTCAATGGTACTGACGTCTTTGAGCGCATCTTCAACAACATAGTGCTTCAAGCGATGGAGAAAGGCTTAGTCGCAGGACAGGAGCTCTTCACTGACAGTACACACCTTAAAGCCAATGCTAACAAGAACAAGCACATGAATCGTCTGCGTCCAGTTAGTGCAGGCGCTTATCTTGATATGCTGAATGAAGATGTGGCTGCAGACCGAGAATCTGAAGGTAAAAATCCATTCAAAGAGACGCCACCAAAGACAGACGTCAAAAACACTAAAGTCAGCACCACCGACCCTGAAAGTGGCTTTATGACACGAGACAATAAGCCTCAAGGCTTCTTCTATCTTGACCACCGAACCGTGGATGGTAAGCACGGTATCATCGTAGACACATACGCAACACCGGGGAATGTGAATGACTCACAGCCCTATATCCGTCGTCTCGATCACACACTAGAGCAGTTCAACCTCAATCCTATCGCAGTTGGTATCGATGCAGGTTACTTCACTGCGCCTGTTGCTGAATCACTCGAGCGCCGCAGTATATTAGGTGTGTTCGGGTATCGCCGCCCATCAAGAACTAAGAACAAATTTAAGAAGAAAGACTTCAAATACCAAAAAGAGACCGATACCTATCGCTGTCCAGAAGGGCAAGAACTTATCTATAAAACCACAACACGCGCAGGCTATCGCTCATACGCTTCAGACCCGAAACAATGTGCGTTTTGCCCCGTTCGGGACGACTGTACTAAGAGTGAAAATATGCAGAAGGTCATAACGCGTCACCTTTATAGTGAGACGGTGGAGCGAGCCAATCAAATGCGACTCTCTAGCTACGGAAAGAAGACGTATCGGAGGCGAAGTGAAACAGTAGAACGAAGCTTCGCCGATGCAAAACAACACCATGGCCACCGTTACGCGCGCTACCGCGGTCTCGCAAAAGTGCAAATGCAATGTTGGTTAGCCGCTGCCGCTCAAAACATCAAGAAGATAGCGTTGGTGGTGAGCTATCTGCGAAAAATGGGCCTAAATAAGGCAGAAATAAGTCAAATACTAGCCTCTGTATGCCGATTTAAGCCTTACTCACTTCAGAACGCTATCTAACAAAAAATATCGCGATCGCGGCCTACGGCCGCTCCGAAAAAAGAACCCCGCTTGAAAAAGCGGGGTTCGTCAGCAATCTGAAGCAGCTTTTGCTGCTCAGACTGCTGACAAAGGTCTAGCTTTCAAGCTAGACCTTTGATCTAATAGGAGTATCGAAATATGGATACTCCGATATGCTTCAAAAACCTTCTCCTCAGCAATACGAACTCGAAATGGTAACCATGGAACAGCTCGTTCCACAGAATCATCTCGTTCGTAAAATTGATAATGCCATCGACTTCGAGTTCATCAGAGACGAAGTGGCACATCTATACTGCAAAGATAATGGCCGCCCACCCGTAGACCCTGTGCGTTTATTCAAAATCATTCTGCTTGGCTACCTATTCGGCATCAAAAGTGAGCGCCAACTGGTCAAAGAAATTGAAGTGAACGTCGCTTATCGTTGGTTCTTACGAATGTCACTGACCGAAAAAGTTATCCATGCTTCGACGTTAAGCCAGAACCGAATTCGACGCTTCAATGGTACTGACGTCTTTGAGCGCATCTTCAACAACATAGTGCTTCAAGCGATGGAGAAAGGCTTAGTCGCAGGACAGGAGCTCTTCACTGACAGTACACACCTTAAAGCCAATGCTAACAAGAACAAGCACATGAATCGTCTGCGTCCAGTTAGTGCAGGCGCTTATCTTGATATGCTGAATGAAGATGTGGCTGCAGACCGAGAATCTGAAGGTAAAAATCCATTCAAAGAGACGCCACCAAAGACAGACGTCAAAAACACTAAAGTCAGCACCACCGACCCTGAAAGTGGCTTTATGACACGAGACAATAAGCCTCAAGGCTTCTTCTATCTTGACCACCGAACCGTGGATGGTAAGCACGGTATCATCGTAGACACATACGCAACACCGGGGAATGTGAATGACTCACAGCCCTATATCCGTCGTCTCGATCACACACTAGAGCAGTTCAACCTCAATCCTATCGCAGTTGGTATCGATGCAGGTTACTTCACTGCGCCTGTTGCTGAATCACTCGAGCGCCGCAGTATATTAGGTGTGTTCGGGTATCGCCGCCCATCAAGAACTAAGAACAAATTTAAGAAGAAAGACTTCAAATACCAAAAAGAGACCGATACCTATCGCTGTCCAGAAGGGCAAGAACTTATCTATAAAACCACAACACGCGCAGGCTATCGCTCATACGCTTCAGACCCGAAACAATGTGCGTTTTGCCCCGTTCGGGACGACTGTACTAAGAGTGAAAATATGCAGAAGGTCATAACGCGTCACCTTTATAGTGAGACGGTGGAGCGAGCCAATCAAATGCGACTCTCTAGCTACGGAAAGAAGACGTATCGGAGGCGAAGTGAAACAGTAGAACGAAGCTTCGCCGATGCAAAACAACACCATGGCCACCGTTACGCGCGCTACCGCGGTCTCGCAAAAGTGCAAATGCAATGTTGGTTAGCCGCTGCCGCTCAAAACATCAAGAAGATAGCGTTGGTGGTGAGCTATCTGCGAAAAATGGGCCTAAATAAGGCAGAAATAAGTCAAATACTAGTCTCTGTATGCCGATTTAAGCCTTACTCACTTCAGAACGCTATCTAACAAAAAATATCGCGATCGCGGCCTACGGCCGCTCCGAAAAAAGAACCCCGCTTGAAAAAGCGGGGTTCGTCAGCAATCTGAGCAGCTTTTGCTGCTTTTCTTTTCGATTGAAGCGCAGGGAGCTAACGTCAGGTGTTTGCGTGACGCTTAAGGTAGAGAGCTGCATTTTCACTGCCCATATAGCGAGCGAGTGAGCGATGAGGAACCTGTCTCAGGTCAACCACAATCAGTCCATCAAGGGCATTATTAAAATCAGGGTCGACATTGAAGCTGACGAGTTTGCCGTTGAGGCTTAAATACTGCCTAAGTAAAACAGGCACTCCTTTACCTTGCTCTAGGCGTGCTATGACTCTCGATAACAGCTGCATATCAGCCAGAGCGGATAACAGCTGCGGGTTCCAATTGGGTTGGCTGGCAAGCTTGGGTGGATTGGGGGCAATTACATGTTGAGCGCAGTTTTGGTCGTAGTGATGCAAAGTCATCGTGTCGGTCAGCAGTTGTCGAGCAACATCGCTGTAGTCGTTGCTGATGCTTACCGGGCCAAACAAATGAGTATAGTCAGGGTTCTGATAGACAAACTCAGAGATGCCTTTCCAAAGCAGCAATAAGGCGCTCATGCTTTTTTGATATTCTTCGGCGATGACACTGCGTCCCATTTCAATCGATTTACCCATGGCTGCCAAAAAAGGCTGGTCATAGTTAAACAAGGTACGCGAATATAGCCCTTGTATGCCATGCTTCGCCATTAGCTGATCAACCAAGCCGAGTCGATACGCGCCTACCAATTTTTCATTTGCTCTATCCCAAACAAACAGGTGGTGGTAGTCCTTATCGAAGTGATCGATATCTAACGCCTGGCCAGTTCCTTCTCCTACTAAACGAAAGTTGTGCTCTCGCATACGGCCGATTTCATGCATGATGGCGGGGATATGGTCCATGGTCGTGCAATAGACATCAAATTCACCACTAGAGAGTAGATGGTGCTCCATTGGTAGCTGCTCGATATCGGCCAGTAGATCACTTAACGGTATGGCTGGAGCAATCGCTTCGTACTGGTCAAAGAGCGCGTCATTGCTTGTTTGAGCAGGCGTATTCTCTTTCGTCGCGACGGGAGGCTGGCTTTGTTGCTTTGCTAACAAGTAAGTGTTGAGGCGCAGATAATTGACTAACTGACGGCTGTCGAGGGTGTTGACCTCTTTGAACTTGATGGCTTGTCCGATCGAGATACCAATCGGTCGGTCCTTCTTATTCAGTAGTTCACGACCGAGCATCACAGTTCGTAGCATAGGGTGTACTTTGCCAGCGAGGTAAAAGCGTTTTGAGTTGAGGCCACCAATATGAACCGGTACGGTCAATGCTTTGTTTCTCTTAATAAGCGTACTGACCGAGCGGCTCCACTCCTTATCTTCTAAGCGCAGAGCTTTGCTATCGACCAGTTGCGACACTTCACCGGCAGGGAAGACCAGCAGCGCGCCGCCTCGTTCGAGGTGGTGATTGGCCGCACGCAGCGCTCGAGTATTGGACTTATGTGCGTTCACCCCATCAAAGACATCGACGCCGATGAACAGCGGCTCGAGCTCAGGAACTAATTTTAGAAACTCGTTGGCAAGGATTTTTACATCTTTACGGCGTTGCAGCAGCAGTTCTGCGAGGATCACACCTTCTACGCAGCCCAATGGGTGATTGGCAACGATCAGTGTGGCACCAGCCTGAGGAATTGTGTCCCGGCTACCGGAGATGACGTGATAATCAATGCCTAATATCTCTAAGGCAAAGCGAAGAAAGCTCTCGGTATCACAGCCTGCCGGACGCTGGGCATATAAGTTATCCAATACCGACAAACCAGTGGCCCATTCGGCAACGTTTTCCGCAATGCCTAATGGGGTCTTTCTCGGTAAGCGAAACGGGCTGGTGGTGTCCATAGCAACCTCTAAACAAATTCCATTGAATGTCGTTAAGAGGGTATGACGTCTATATGTCAGAATTGCGTAGTCTAGATGGAAGATGGATGACGTATTGATGTCAAACCGGTGACAAGCTGAACAATAGGCAATGAAAAAGAGCGCCGCAGCGCTCTTTTTACAATAGGGGGAGGGACAATTAGAATGAGGCGTTGACCGACAGTTTGAAGCGGCGCTCATTGCCATAGTGCACGTCCGTAACCACACCGTGGCTGGTGCTGCCACCGGTACCTGATACGTATTCGGTATCAAACAGGTTTTCGATGTTGAAACGGAAATCCCAAGTCACATAGTCGCTGCTGATTTTGTGCGATGCACCGGTATCCACGCGGGTGTAACCATCAAGAGTGACGGTGTTGGCGTTATCTGCCCAGCGCTCACCTTGATAGAACAAGCCGATATTGAATGCGGTTGCCTCAGTAAATGCGTAGCGTGTCCAAACTGAGCCAGACCATTCAGGTACGTTTGCTGGTGTCTTATCTTGATACAAGTTGTGCTTATCGTACTTGGCATCTAGGTACATGGCAGATGTCATCACAAACCAGCTATCGGATAGCTGACCTTGAGCGCCAGCTTCAGCGCCGCGATGGTGTTGGTTACCATTTTGGGTAGTGATGCCATTCTCTTCGATACTGATGTTACGTTTTTCGATATCAAATAGCGCACCGGTTAGCAGCAATCGGTTATCCAATAGCTCCCACTTTGTCCCCAGTTCGTACTGGCGGCTCTTTTCTGGCGTACGCTCAGTGATTGAACCATCATCATTAACAACATTGTCGACTGGGTTGAAGCTTTCCGAGTAGTTAGCATAGATGCTGCCTGAATAGTTTGGGTGATAAATCACACCAAATTTCGGTGAGAAAGCTTGGCTGTCGTTCGCGCCTTTTACAGTTTCACCGTTACTATTAGTGCCATCTTTGAAGTACTGATCGTAGCGGCCACCCACAAGCGCCTGCCACTGATCGTTGAAAGTAATCAGATCTTGCGCATAGATGCCGTAGAAGTGGTTGCTACTTTCGTAGGCAGTATCGTCATTGTGATAGTCTAGACCTGGATTCTTAGGAGATTCGCCTGGTTTGACATTGATAGGGTTACCTTTAACTCGCAGCTGAGTGTAGTCATAGAACTGACCGTTAACGCCAAACAGTACTTGGTGATCAGCACTTAGTGCAGTGAAATCACCATGTAAGTCAGCATGGAATGCTTGGGTTTTCCATGTGTCATGACGGTCAAACGGACTCATTGTGTAGCTGCCATCAACGAGGGTTTGATCCGTCGGCTTTGGACTAGAGTCATAGCGGTGACGCTTCATGTGCTGTGAGTTATAGCTGAAGTTTGCGCGCCACTGTGAGTTGATGTAAACATCAAGATCAGCACCCCAGTTTTCCACATCGTTGTTGATGAATGACCAAGAGGCATCGCGGATCATATCGCGATCACCAATTCGGTTGCCTTGCATATCTAGCCAAGAACCCGTATCCAGCGGCGCGTTGTCGTTGGTCTTTTCATAGTTAACAGACAACAGGCCCCAGTCAGACAGATCCGCTTCAATCACACCATAACCTAGGAAGCGATCACGCTCGCGCTGTGCTCCATTAGCGTAGCGACGAGACTCCACGGAGTCTTGTTTAACCAGCACAGTGCGACCTCTCAATGTGCCAGATTCATTAAGCGCACCTGAAGCATCAATGTGATAGCGAGTGCTGCCAAGGTGGTCGATATCGGTACCAACATTGACTTGTGGTGTCGCGGTTGGCTTTTTAGACACCATGTTGATCATGCCACCAGGCGCCGAGTTTCCATAAAGAAGGCTCGATGGTCCTTTAATGACCTCGATGCGATCTAAGGTCTCAATTGGCAACATATAGTGGGTAAAGAGTGAGTGACCGTTCCTTAGGTAGCCATTGGTCGACGAAAGCTCAAAGCCGCGCAGATAAAATACTTCGCGATTCCACTTTTGAGAGCCAGCATTCACGCTAGCATCGTTTTGCAGTGCTTCACCTAATGTGGTGGCCAGCTGCTCATCGAGCACAATCTCAGGAATAACGTTTACCGACTGTGGGGTTTCTAACATGGTGGTGTCGGTACGCATGGCACCGCTTGCACTATCAACTTTATAGTCGTCGAAGCTTTGGGCGTGTATTACCAAGGTTTCGTCAGTTTGTGTTGGTTCTGATTGGGCAAATACTGGAGAAGTATTGAGTGCAAGTACCACTGCACTGCAAAGTGTGGTCACTTTGAAATTCATTGGGGCTTTCCTAGCTCGATTATCCGAGACAATTGTTTTTGTTATTAGCAGAGTGAACCTGAGATAGGTCTACGATTGAACTGCGGAATGAATGCTAATGCGATTTATTATTATTTGCAATTAATATAATTGTAAGCATTTGTATCTTTTGTAGGTACAAGGGATTGATTGCATAGTCCACGTAAATATTGTGTAATTATCTTGTTGTCACTAAAGGAGGTTTATCAATGGAATGGGTACGAGAACAACAAAGGCAAGGTTACAGTTTCTTAAAGCCTGGTATGAAGTTGACTCTATCCTCGGTTGATAATTCACAATTCAAAGGGATGACGGTCACCTTAATTGGCTACAAGGTCGATGCATTTCTCATTGTGGACACCTCAGGGCTCGACACCACAGCACAAAAGCAGCTCAATGAGGGCGAATTTGTAGTGCGCGGACTCTCCGATTCCAGCTTTGGACATGTCATTGCATTTCGTTCCGACTACCTATCTCGCGTCGATACCCCCTGTAGTCAGCTCTATTTATCGCCACCTAGCGAGTTCGTGTCGAAGCCAATTCGTGAGCATTCTCGCTATAAGCTCTCTTTGCCTTGTACGATTTCATTTGGTCAAACTTGTGTCGAAGGAAAAATGGTCGACTTCTCGCTGGCGGGGTGTGGTATCTACCTTGAGGAAGAGCATGATTTTTGTAAGGGGCTAGAAGTGAAAGTGGAGTCTGCACTGAATCAATTTCTACCAGCGGGGATGGTATACGCCTTGGTTACCGTAAGAAAACAAGGTCGAGGCAGTTTGCTTGGCATTCAATTTAACCAACAAGTGCTAATGTCCAATCGGTTAAAAATGACTTTGGCAGAGTTATCACTTGCACCTTCTTAACCCAGCTCGAACCTCAGCAAGTAAAGATGTCATACAGAAATAATCGCAACGCTTAGGGTGACAGGTTTGCACTGTCTATGATTAAGCTAGTGGGTGCTCACTTTTGTGCCTACGATACAACAATGCTTTTTCTTCGCTTATTTCAAGGTGTAAACTGTGCTATATAAAGAGCAGAATTTCTCAATGGAATGTTCCGACTTATGCGTATCTTCACACTTGTGCTGCTAATGGTATTTTCTTGGCTGCAATACACCCTTTGGTTTGGAAAAAATGGCATTGTTGATTTCCAACAAGTCGATGCAGAAATCCAAGTACAGCAACAAGTGAATGGTAACTTACAAACTCGCAACGACGAAATGTTTGCCGAGATTGATGACCTTAGACAAGGATTGGATGCCATCGAAGAGCGAGCACGACATGAGCTCGGCATGATCCAGCAAGGAGAAACTTTCTACCGAATCATAGGTGAGGACAACCAATGATCCCTGAGCATCATCCCATTATTGCTATCGTGCCTGCAGCAGGTGTGGGTAGCCGCATGCAAGCAGATATTCCCAAGCAATATCTGAAAATCCATGAACAAACCATTCTTGAGCACACCATCGAGCGGCTATTAGCACATCAAAGTATTGATAGTGTTATCGTCGCGATCAGTGACGGTGACCCTTATTTTGAAGGGTTATCTTTTCTATCTGATAAACCAGTGGTGCGCGTATCCGGTGGTGGGGAGCGAGCAGACTCTGTTCTATCGGCGGTTGAATACGTAAAACAACGCATCCCAAATGCTTGGTGTTTGGTTCATGATGCAGCACGGCCATGCATTACGCAAAGCGACATTACCAAGCTGATTTACGAAGTGAGCACTCACCCTGTTGGTGGGATACTGGCGGCTCCGGTTAAAGATACGATGAAGCGCGCCAACGATGCACAGGGTATCGATCATACCGTAGACAGAGCCGGCCTTTGGCATGCGCTTACTCCACAGATGTTTAAAGTGGAATTGCTGCACAGCGCACTCAGCGACGCCTTATCTGAAGGGGTCACTATCACTGATGAAGCATCAGCCGTCGAGTGGGCGGGCTTGTCACCATTATTGGTAGAAGGGCGTAGCGACAACATTAAAATTACTCGCCCAGAGGATCTCGCTCTGGCAGAGTTTTATCTCAAAAATAAGGAATTAGAACAATGAGAATAGGTCATGGCTTTGATGTACATAAATTTGGCGGTGAAGGGCCTGTCATCATTGGTGGTGTTGCCATTCCTTATGAGCAAGGGTTGATTGCCCATTCTGACGGTGACGTGGCGTTGCACGCGTTATGTGATGCATTGTTAGGTGCTATTGCGGCGGGCGACATTGGCCGACATTTCCCAGACACTGACGATGAGTGGAAAGGGGCGGATAGCCGTGCGTTACTTCGTGATGTTTATAGTAAGGTTAAATCGCAAGGCTATGAGCTGGTCAATGCGGATGTGACCATCATGGCACAGGCTCCAAAGATGGCTCCGCACATTGAAGCCATGTGCCAAACCATCGCTGCGGATCTGGAAACAGACATTGGCAACATCAACGTAAAAGCAACCACGACGGAAAGACTCGGTTTTACAGGACGTAAAGAAGGCATCGCCACAGAAGCTGTGGTACTGATCAACAAAGTAACGTCCTAAAAGGCAGATATCATGACTGATGTGTTAGACAACCTGAATTATCTTCACGGCAAACCGGCGGTTAGCGCAAAGTTTAAAGCCAGCAACCAAGACTTCGTTGTGAATGAAGTCCTAGGGTTTGAGTTTGCAGGAGAAGGGGAGCATTTGATGCTCCGCATACGAAAAAATGGTGAAAACACCAGTTTTGTTGCCAACGAATTGGCTAAAGTATGTGGCGTAAAATCGAAAGATATCGGCTGGGCGGGTCTAAAAGATCGTCATGCCGTGACGGAGCAGTGGTTGAGTGTACACTTGCCTAAGAAGAACGTTCCTGACTTTAGCGCTTTCTTGGCGCAGTATCCTAGTATAGAAATAGTGGCGACTGACTGGCACAACAAGAAACTGCGTCCCGGTGACTTGGCTGGCAACGAGTTTGCGATTCGCTTGACGGACGTGTCTGACACCGAAGCGTTGCAAGCGCGGGTTGCGCTAATCACTGAATCTGGTGTGCCGAATTATTTTGGTCAGCAGCGTTTTGGCCACGAAGGCAATAACGTGACGGAAGCTCGACGCTGGGGCCGTGACAATGTACGAACGCGCAATCAGAACAAACGCAGTTTGTATTTATCGGCAGCGCGCTCATGGATTTTCAATCAAATCGTGTCGCTACGTCTGCAGCAAGACTGTTTTAGCACTCAGCTTAATGGTGACATTGTTGACAAAACTGGGATGATCACTGCGGCACTGGCAGGTGATAATGCACTGCCAACCACGGATGATGCTCAGTTACTTGAGCAGAGCATCTTAGATCAAGAGCCAGACTTGATGGCACTGATCCGTGGTAATCGTATGCGTCATGACAGACGCGGTATCGTGTTAAAGCCTGAGTCATTGAACGCTCAGTGGGATGACGATTCTGTAACACTGAGCTTTTTCTTGGATTCAGGGAGCTTTGCGACCTCGATTCTCAGAGAGCTGGCAAACGTAGAAGAAGTAGAAAGGCAATTCTAGGATTCATGGAAATAAACAAACAGAGAATCAAAGTTCTCATCAGCAATGATGATGGGGTGCACGCCGAAGGAATTCGCACATTGGCAGCTGAGCTGGCAAATATTGCCGATGTCACTATCGTTGCACCGGATCGAAATCGCTCCGGCGCATCGAACTCATTGACGCTTGAGCAGCCGCTACGTGTTAATGAAATCGAGCCTGGCGTTTTCTCGGTGCAAGGAACACCAACAGATTGTGTGCACTTTGCTCTCAATGAATTGATGAAAGACGATCTTCCGGATCTGGTTTTGTCGGGTATTAACCATGGGGCAAACTTAGGTGATGACGTGCTGTATTCCGGTACGGTGGCTGCGGCCATGGAGGGACACTTTTTAGGGGTTCAGTCCATCGCCTTTAGTTTGGTCGGTAAACAGCACTTTGCTGCAGCAGCGATCATTGCTCGTCAATTTGTAGAACGTCATTTAGCCACTCGTGTGCCGACCAATCGACTGTTGAATATTAATATACCAGACAAGCCGCTGGCTGAGCTTGGCGATGTTGCAGTGACTCGATTGGGTGCGCGTCACCATGCAGAGGCGATGATTAAGCAGCAAGATCCAAGAGGACACGATATCTATTGGTTAGGGCCTCCAGGGAAAGAGCAGGACGCCGGAGAGGGCACTGATTTTTACGCGGTTGAACATGGGCGTATTTCCATTACCCCACTACAAGTGGATCTGACCGCGCATGAGTCTATCGGTGCGATGGAACGTTGGGTATCAGGGAGAGAGTAATTAATGAACCCACAAGCAGCGAAATTAGTGGAGTTTATTCGAGCGCACGGTGTGACTGATCCCCGTGTGTTGGATGCTATTTTTTCGGTACCGCGTGAGCAATTCGTCTCACAAGCGATGATTCACCAAGCCTACGACAACAATGCGTTGCCGATTGGTGCAGGGCAGACCATCTCTCAACCTTACATTGTGGCGAGAATGACTGAGCTGCTTGAGCTAACTCACGATACACGCGTATTGGAAATTGGCACAGGCTCTGGCTATCAAACCGCTGTGTTGTCGCAACTGGTGGAGCATGTCTACTCGGTCGAACGAATAAAGGCACTGCAATGGGAAGCCAAGCGCAGGCTCAAGCGTCTTGATATTTACAACATCTCCACTAAGCACGGTGATGGTTGGCAAGGCTGGCAAGCTAAAGGACCATTTGATGCCATCATCGTGACAGCTGCGGCTTCCGAAGTCCCTCAAGCACTGTTGACCCAGCTCAATGATGGTGGACGTTTAGTGATCCCTGTCGGTGATAATGAGCAACAACTATTAAAAATCACCCGCAAAGGTGATAGTTTTACTACCGAAGTTGTTGAATTAGTGAGGTTTGTTCCTCTCGTAGCAGGTGAATTAGCGTAAATGCAAAAGCGGCTAAAAGCAGTGGTTTCCGTTGTTTTTTTGTCCAGTGCACTGGTTGGGTGTGCTGGGCATTCGCCTGCGCCTGTCTCAAATCTGGGAGGCAAGTACGATAGTGTTTCCCGTGGCAGTTATCGTGGCAGTTACTATGAGGTGCAGAAAGGTGACACCTTATATTTCATCTCATACGTCACTGACAAAGATGTTAAAGATCTGATAAGACTCAATAATCTCAAGAAACCCTACACGATTCACCCAGGCCAACGTTTGAACTTGTGGCGTCCGGTCTATTCCCCTCCGGCATTTGCTGGCTCAGGTTCTGGTGAGGTGGCAACCGCTTCTGTGGCAACGGCTGCAGCGAGTACCAGCACCGCAAAAGCAGCGACAAAACCGCCTTCAAAACTGAGTAGCTCATCAACGCAAAATAGTCAAAAAACCGCCGCAAAGAAGGTTGATCAAACTCAAACAAAGGAGTATGGTGGGGCTAAAGGTAAACAAAATGTTAACAACACTAAACCCCAGACGGTAAAACAGACTACCCAGCCGCCAGCGAAGCAACCCGTCGCGAAGGCGAAACCAGCACCGAAACCAGCGCCAAGCACAGCGGCAAAAGTATCGAGTTGGGTCTGGCCGACCAAGGGTCGTGTAATAAAGAACTTTTCTGCAGGGGACCAAGGGAATAAAGGAATCGATATTGCTGGCCGTCGAGGCCAAGATATCGTCGCCACTGCAAAAGGAACTGTGGTTTACTCGGGCAACGCACTGCGTGGTTATGGAAACCTCGTTATTGTTAAACATAACGACAATTACCTAAGTGCTTACGCTCACAACGACAGACTATTGGTTTCAGAAGGACAAAGTGTTAAAGCCGGACAAAAAATCGCTACGATGGGAAGCTCCGGAACCAACAGCGTAAGACTGCACTTTGAAATCCGATACCAAGGAAAATCAGTAAACCCAAAACGCTACTTGCCGTAACTGCCGTATAACGAATACAACATACGAAAAGCTACTTGCAATTTGATTGACTTAATCAGAGAAAGTTAGCGACATAGTTGAGTTGTCATGTCTTGCTAGCTCGCCAGGGGGAGGCGCTATGAGTATCAGCAATGCAGTAACCAAGAACGAAAACTTCGACGTCAATAGTCAAACCGTTGATGTTGTTGAACCCACACTGACTAACGACGACGCCAGAGCAGAAGCTGAAGACAAGGACTTGTATGACGCTTCCGCGAAAAGTTTAGATGCCACTCAGCTCTATCTTGGCGAAATCGGTTTCTCTCCACTTTTGACCGCAGAAGAAGAAGTACTGTACGCACGACGCGCGCTCAAGGGCGACGAAGCTGCTCGCAAGCGCATGATTGAAAGTAACTTGCGATTAGTGGTTAAGATCTCTCGACGCTACAGTAATCGTGGCCTGGCGCTTCTAGATTTGATCGAAGAAGGTAACCTTGGTCTGATCCGCGCCGTAGAGAAATTTGACCCTGAGCGTGGTTTCCGCTTCTCTACTTACGCGACGTGGTGGATCCGTCAAACCATTGAGCGTGCACTGATGAACCAAACGCGCACGATCCGTCTGCCGATTCACGTAGTAAAAGAGCTTAATATTTACCTGCGCACCGCACGTGAGCTGTCTCAGAAGCTCGACCATGAGCCAACAGCAGAAGAGATCGCACAGAAGCTGGATAAACCGGTGAGTGACGTGTCTAAGATGCTGCGCCTTAACGAGCGTATTAGCTCAGTCGATACGCCTATTGGTGGCGACGGTGAGAAGGCACTACTGGATATCATTCCAGACTCCACACACTCAGACCCAGAGGTCTCAACCCAAGATGACGATATTAAATCATCACTTATCCACTGGCTTGATGAACTGAATCCGAAACAGAAAGAAGTATTGGCACGCCGCTTTGGCTTGCTCGGCTATGAGCCTTCAACATTGGAAGAGGTGGGTCGAGAAATTAATCTGACTCGTGAGCGTGTTCGTCAAATCCAGGTAGAAGGGCTTCGTAGATTACGCGATATTTTAGTGAAGCAAGGGTTGAACATGGAATCTCTGTTTAACTTTGATGACGACTAAATCGCCTTTCAAATTGCAAAAAAACCGCCGAAAGGCGGTTTTTTTATATTCGAGTCATACTTGGCAGTATTACGCCCAGCCGTTAGGGCTCTTCTTACGACGTGGGATAACATGCGGAAGGATCAAGCCAAAGATAAGGCCGATACCCGCAACACCACCACCGTACATAAAGTAGCGAAGTAGTAGGTCTTCTTTTTGCGTATCCAGCTTGGCGCGAAGCTCACGGATTTCAGTTTGAGAAGACGTTAGCTGTGTGCTGATATCAGAGTAGTTTTGCTCCAGTTCAGCAATTTGCTTGTTACGTGCTTCTAGTGAGCTGACTAGGCCGCCTTTTTCGCTGTCCGCTGTTTCGCGTGCAGTCGATAGCTGAGCTTTAACTTGCGTCAGTTCTTTCTCAAGGCGAGGTAGGCGTACCGCCATGCTTTCCTGTGTGGTAACGAACTTCGACTCTACCCAGCCTTTACGGCCGCGGCTGTCTTGAACTTGCGAGTAGCCCGTTTCACGGTTAGAGGATAGGAGTTGCACTTTGTCACCAGCGTTAATGCTGCCGATGATGCGATACTGAGCGCTTGGCCCTGAGTGCAAGTAGGTAAATAGCTTGTCAGCAATATATCGATCTTGAGCCAGCGCTGCAGGAGCAGCGAGTAACGACACCATGATCATGCAGATCAGTTTTTTCACAGTAAGTCCCTTAAGTGTATCAATGGGGAATGATGGAGAAAGTCGCTCTTACAGCTAGGGCTGATGCGTACTCTCAAATTGTAAACTTTTAAGAATGGGCAAATAGTATGAAGTTTCTTAATCGGGTGCAACAAAGAAGGGAGGCAAAGCCTCCCTTTATTTGAATTTGAGCCAAATATGACGTGAGCTTCACATCTCCCTGACTTTATCTAAGCCTTCGCTTATGCACCAAATACCGCTTGCATCATGTAGTAGAATACGACTGCAAGGAGTGCACCAGCAGGTAGAGTGACTACCCAAGAAGCGACGATATTACGGACAACACCTAGGTTAAGTGCTGCGATACCACGAGCAAAACCAACCCCCAATACCGCACCAACGAGTGTCTGTGTGGTTGAGATAGGAAGGCCAGTACCCGACGCTAGAACAACGGTACAAGCTGTTGCTAACTGCGCAGCGAAGCCGCGGCTAGGTGTTAGCTCAGTAATACCAGTACCCACGGTTGCCATTACTTTGTGACCCATAGTCGCAAGGCCGACAACGATACCGATACCACCTAGTGGCAAGATCCACCATGCGATAGTGCTCTTCGCGGTGATTTCGCCCATGTGCTCAACCGTTGAAACAACAGCAGACAGTGGACCAATCGCGTTCGCTACGTCGTTTGAACCGTGTGCAAACGCCATCGCACAGGCAGTGATAACCATGAGTACGCTGAAGATACCTTCTACGCCACTAAAGCCATGGTCTTCTTCACGGTCTGCAAACTTACGTTGGATGTAGATGTAACCGCCAATCATAACCAGAGACGAAACGCCTGCTGCCCATAGCCACGCTTCCATACCTTCAAGGTGCAGACCTACGTGTTTCAGGCCTTTCTTGATGGTTACTAGAGCGATCACCATGGTTGTGATGAACATGTAGACTGGAACAAAGCGCTTAGCGTTAAACAGTGGCTTCTCGGTATCGAAAATCAGGCGCTGTGCGCTGACGAAGATTACGTAAGCGAAGAAGCCTGAAATCACTGGCGTGATAACCCAGCTACCTACGATGCCTTTCACTGACCCCCAGTCAACCGCTTCAGTACCCACAGACACACAAGCGAAACCGATGATCGCACCAATGATTGAGTGAGTGGTTGATACAGGCCAGCCCATGTAAGAAGCGAGCAATAGCCAAGTACCTGCCGCCAATAGCGACGACATCATACCGAATACAAGAACGTCTGGCTGGTGAGCAAACAGCGAAGTTTCAATCACACCCTTACGGATAGTGTCTGTTACCTCACCGCCAGCAAGGTATGCGCCGGCGAATTCGAAGATCATCGCGATGATGATAGCTTGCTTAACTGTTAGAGCTTTAGAGCCAACAGAAGTACCCATTGCATTGGCAACATCGTTTGCACCGATACCGATCGCCATAAGGAAACCGAACATCGCCGCAACAAGAATCAGGATAGTGCCGTAGTTTGCAAGAATATCCATTGTAATACCTAGTTTTGTTTCATAACAAGCGGAGCAAAAGTCTGGCGCAGGGCAATCTCTTAAGCATTGTCTGTGCTCAACGCCTAATACTTCTTCGCTCTTTGTTACTTAGTTAACGTGTGTTTAAGACCTAGACAGCATGAGTTCAAGACGAGCGCCTACGCGCTGAGCTTGATCTGCGATACCGCCGACCCATTCAAGAATTTTGTACAAGAACATGACATCGATAGGATTCATGTCTTGTTCGAGCGTCATCAGTTGCTGACGAAGCTGGATTTGCATGGCATCGGTATCATCTTCGATGACATCGAGTTGGTGAATCATCTCTGCAACCAAAGTGACTTCACGACCTTTAAAGCCCGTCTCTAGCAGTTCATCCAGCTCGTTGATAACCTTTTGAGCTTGGTTGGCTGCATCAAGACAACGCTTCACGTAAGCGATGAAGTTTTCTTGAAGTGGCGCAGGAATGACAAGTTGGCGACCGTAAACACGACCGGCAATGTCTTTGGCAAGGTTGGCAAGCTTATCTTGCTGTGTCAGTAGCTCAAGCATATCGCTACGGTCTACTGGCAAGAACAGGCCGCGTGGTAGTTTAAGACGGATCTCACGCTTCAAAACGTCGGCTTCTTTCTCAAGGTGAGAAATCTGCGCACGGATCTCCGCTGCTTTCTCCCAATCACCTTTCGAGCTAGTCTCGAAGAAGTTTACTAGATGAGAGCAACATTCTGTTACGCACACAACGTGGCGCTGCAAAGGCTTAATAGGGGACTTTGCAAATAACCCCATAATTGTATTTACTGGCATGGTTGTTCAACCTAATTAATATAACCTGAAATAAACATACACCAAATTCATGGTGAAATGTTGAGCGATGGCTATAAAGGCGCGCATGGTAACCCATTAAAACGCCGATTTAAACTGTTTTAGATCATCATTTGGGTGATATTTGTCACTTGCTGATTAGTACAATTGCTCATATCCTGTTGTGAGTGTCCCCGAAAGGTAAAACTATGGAAACCGAGATAGAACTGAAGTTTTTTGTTTCTCCTGATTTTTCAGAAACTTTGCTCAGCAAGATTGCTGAAACAAAAGTACTTCAGCACAGTTGTCGCGAGTTAGGAAACACTTACTTCGACACCCCCGATAACTGGCTTCGCCAGCATGACATTGGTCTTAGAATTCGTCGTTTTGATGATGTCTTTGTGCAAACCATGAAAACCGCTGGTCGCGTCGTTGCGGGACTGCATCAACGTCCTGAGTTTAATGCCGAGCACACGTCAAACGACCCTGATCTGACTTTGCATCCCCTCGATATTTACCCAGAAGGGCGCAGTGTTGAAGAGCTGCAAGCCCAGCTAGTACCGATTTTTGCCACCGATTTTACCCGTGAGCAATGGTTGATTGGTATGGCGGATGGCAGTCAGGTGGAAGTGGCGTTTGACCAAGGTTTAGTGTCATCGGGCGATAAAACCTATCCGATTTGTGAAGTAGAGCTGGAGCTAAAATCGGGGCAAACCGACGCGCTATTTACGCTTGCTCGCGCCTTCTGTGAAGCGGGCGGCATCCGTCTTGGTAACCTAAGCAAAGCCGCGCGAGGCTATCGTCTAGCGGCGGATTATGCCGGCGATCCAGTGAAAAGCCTTGAGCTGGTCGACACCACAGATACCGACAGCGTTGAAACCTGCTTTATACAGTCTTTAGAGCATGCCTTAGCGCATTGGCACTATCATGAACAGATTTATACGGAACATGAGTCGATTGAAGCGCTGCATGAAATTAGCAACGCGCTGAGCTTTATTCGTCAAACCTTGACCGTATATGGCAGCATCGTTCCTCGTCGTGCCAGTGCTATCGTGAGACAAGAGCTGAAATGGCTAGAGCAAGAGTTAGCTTGGCTAAAAAGCTATGAACATTTTGAAACACTTTTGGAAGACAAAGGACATGTCTTACGTAAGTTAGATGCACGCAAGTTCTTGGTTGCTGAGTTAAAAGAGCGCGAGCAGGAGTTACCGGATCGTGAAGATATGCTGCGCCTCATTCATTCGGGTCGTTATGCTGGACTATTGCTCGACTTGAGTCGATGGATCCTATCTCGCGGTTGGCAGCCATTTTTAGATGACAAAGCTCGCGAGAAAATGGCTCAGGCCATTAAACCGTTCTCAGAGCAGCAACTGGCTCGCACCTGGGCTGAGCTAATGGATGCGTTCCCGCCAGAGAAGTCACTGACGCGTCAGGAATACATTGACCAGCAGTACCGCTTGATGCGAAACCTGTACACCGGGGTCGGATTTGCCAGTCTGTATAGCATGGAAGAGCGCAACAACTTCCGTTTGCCTTGGGCCGACTTGCTGCAAGGTATTGATGATTTGTTGATGTTAGAGCTATTAGAGCAGATGGTTGAAAAACTGGAAGGTGAAGAGCGAGAGCAGCTTGAACGCTGGTTGCGTCGCCAAGAGAGCTCAATTCTTCATGCTATGGAACAAACGAGACAGATCAGTATCGAAGCCGAACCTTATTGGTTGAGCTAACGACCGTATGAACAGAGAAACAATGAAAGAGAGGCTTGCCTCTCTTTTTTTATTGCTTGAATGTCACCGCTGTGTGCAGATTTACCGAATTACATTCTTTGCATCTGTTCTGTGCCTTAGATCGACTCTTGAACAATTGGATCAGCAAAACCGCTTAAGGAACAAGCTAGCTGGCCGATAGTAGCCATATCTTTGCAGCGTTCGAGCAGTGGTGCCAATAAGGTAGAGATCACAAATCACACCATTAAAGACAATAAACTCAGAGGGTTGCTGTCAGTTTTGGTATTATTTGCATTCATACGAGGCTCGAAATAAATAATTCAGGCTCATACTACCGACTCCCTCTGCTCATAGCATTATGGCAAATCACATCGGTAGTGCTGTTGGGGAAAGACTCTCTAACCATAATACCAAGAATGGAGAACGGATAATGACCATACTGGCATTTAAGCCTTGGGAGCGACTCATCACTGATGTTCGCCTTGTTCCTAAGATGTTGATGTTAATGATTTTTAGTACGGTATTGCTGGTAAGCAAACAACTTTGGGATGCCAGTACGTTTTATGACTCTCTGCTCGCGGCTACCCAAAATGAAGCGGTTGCCCAGCAGCATTATGAGGCCTACCTAATTCAAGTGGTGTGGCAAACGGCATTGATGATCGTCCTGTTTGTTGCGTTACTGATGTTTGCAGCGAAGACGATGCTCAAGCAGACTAACTACTTGAGTGATGCGATCAAACGTATGGCTGATAAAGATCTTACCGTCCCAGTGATCATGGATTGTAAAGATGAATACGGCGATGTGGCACGTGAACTCGAGAAAACGCGAGTTCAATTGCAAGACATTATTAAGACGCAAGTTGCGACATCACAAGAGCTGGCGACCCTGACTGAGGTGATGACGCTCAGCATGTCAGAGACCAAAGAATCTTCTCAAGAAGAGTTCCAGGAAATTGATCAACTGGCGACGGCGATGAGCGAAATGACATCGACCGTACAAACGGTAGCAGATCATGCCCACAATGCCTCTCAGTTGACTGAGCAAGCGTCAGGCCAAGCGGAAACGGGTCAACGCTTTGTACAAGGTACTGTGACTAAGATGAGTGAGCTGTCGAATGACATCTCTGCCTCTGCACAAGCGGTGAACCAAGTGGAAGAGCGCGTAGAGTCGATTGGCAGTGTTGTTGGTACTATTCAGGGCATTTCTGAGCAAACTAACCTACTTGCGCTTAATGCTGCTATCGAGGCGGCACGTGCGGGTGAAGCAGGGCGTGGCTTTGCGGTGGTAGCGGATGAGGTCCGTAACCTGGCTCAGCGCACTCAACAGGCGACCGTTGAAATCCAAGAGATGATTTCTCACCTGCAGTCGAGCGCGAACTCGGCGGTAGAGCTGATGGAGAAAAGTGTGGTTGAAGCGGCAGATGGCGTAGAGCTTGTTACCAATGCTGGTGCGGAACTGGACGGTATCGTTAGCCAAGTGAATCAAATCAATGACATGAACTTCCAAATCGCGACAGCGGCTGGCCAGCAAAGCAGTGTGGCGGAAGAGATGAACCAAAACCTGACTAATGTTCGTGAGTTGGTTGAAGCGTCAGTGACAGTGGTGACTGAGCTGCTTGAGACATCTGAGATGATGCAAAACAACGCGGAAGAGCTGGACGGAAAGATCAAATCATTCCGAGTTTAATTCGAGTTCAGTGTGTTTAAGTAAAAGCTTAAGCTTTAAAAAAAGCGGCTCACTTGATATCAAGTGAGCCGCTTTTGTATTGTTTGATAATCATGACGAGGATGATTATTGATTCTCTTCGCTGCTAGCTTCAGATTCGACTTGGGTTTGTTGGAGCTCAAGCACTTGATTGTCAATCAAGCGTGCCTTACCTAAGAACGCGGACATCAAAATGACCGCATGAGTCGAACTTTCGCTGATCGCTTGTAGTGAGTGTGCATCTCGAATGAAAATCTCATCCGGGTGCAGGCCTGCAGCACGCAGTTGATCATTGGCATCTTCGACAATCGACGCGTAGTCGTCACGGCCGCCACGAATGGCACTGTTCACCCAACGCATGGTTTTGGCAAGTACCGGCGCACGTTGACGCTCATCCATAGTGAGATAACCATTACGCGAGCTCATTGCTAGGCCGTCCATTTCACGGACAGTCGGCACACCAATGATCTCGATATTCATCGCCAGATCGCTCACCATTTGACGGATCAATGCCAGCTGTTGGTAGTCTTTCTCACCAAAGCAAGCCACGTCAGGTTGCACGATATTAAACAGCTTAGCAACGATGGTGGCAACGCCTCTAAAGTGGCCTGGACGCGACGCGCCTTCTAGCATGTGTGAGATGCCCGGTACTTCAACGAAGGTCTGTTTGTCTAGGCCTTGTGGGTACATCACTTCTGGTGTCGGTGTGAAGACCAAATCGACACCTTCTGCGGTCAGCTTACTGAGGTCATCTTCCAGCGTGCGTGGATAGTTGTTGAGGTCATCCGCGCGTTCAAACTGCATAGGGTTAACAAAAATACTCGCCACCACTACATCTGCGTTCTCACGAGCTTTGCGCATCAGCGTCAGGTGACCTTCGTGTAGGTTACCCATAGTCGGAACAAAGGCAATTCGGCGTTGTTCACGCTTTAGCTGAGCGATTTGCTCTCTAAGTTCAGCAATATCAGCGAAAGTTTGCATGATTCCCCCTAGGCAATCGTATGAGCGTCGTCTGGGAAAGCGCCGCTTTCCACATCCGCAATATATTTAGCTACGGCACTACGCATGTCGCCCGTTTCAGCCAAAAAGTTCTTTGAGAATTTAGGCATGTAGTTCGCTGAAATGCCAAACATGTCATGCATGACCAGGATTTGACCATCGGTGCCGTTACCAGCACCAATGCCGATCACTGGCACATCAAGCACTTCAGTAATGCGCGCTGCGAGTTCAGCAGGCACACACTCAAGTAGGATGATTTGAGCGCCCGCTTCTTGCAGTGCGAGTGCGTCACGTACCATCTTGTCGGCATTCTTTTGATCGCGACCTTGAACCTTGTAGCCACCAAAGATATTAACACTCTGTGGTGTCAGGCCTAGGTGAGCACAAACGGGAACCGCGCGCTCAGTCAACATTCTTACAGTATCAACCAGCCAATCGCCGCCCTCTAGCTTCACCATGTTTGCGCCTGCGCGCATCAGTGTTGCTGCGTTCTCACACGCTTGCTGTGGGGTTGCGTAGCTCATAAACGGCATATCAGCCATCAACAAGCAGTTCGGGCTACCAGCACGCACTGCGCGCGTGTGATAGGCGATGTCTTCGACAGTCACTGGCAAGGTATCATTGTAGCCTTGCAGTACCATGCCGAGTGAGTCACCGACTAAAATAACAGGCATGTCTTGGCTTTCAAACAACGCCGCAAAGCTCGCATCATACGCGGTAGATGTTGCAAATTTGCGACCTTCGTTTTTCCACTTCATGAGGTCGTTAATGTTGATTTTTTTCATTTTTAATCCTTATTAGGGGCTTGGCTAGGATTGCCAAACTCTGAGCCCGTTGCGGTCGACTTGGTCGATAAGTGCAGTGAGCTCAGTCCCATCAGGGAGTTGTAAATTTGGTGCGATTTCCATAAGCGGATAGAGAACAAACTCACGTTGTTTCATCCCGTAGTGTGGAACGGTTAAGCGCTCGGAATCGATCACCTCATTGCCATAAAGAATGATGTCGAGATCGAGAGTTCTTGGGCCCCATCTCTCATCTTTACGGACGCGCCCACGTTCCAGTTCGATAGCTTGAGTGCAATCGAGCAGTTCCAAAGGCGTTAATTCGGTAGATACCTTTGCCACAGCATTGATGTAGTCGGGCTGATCTTGTGGCCCCATCGGTGTGCTGCTGTAAAGGGAAGAGCAAGCCAGTAGCTCGCTCTTAGGTAATGTTTTTAGTGCCTCAATGGCCACTTTGGCTTGTGAGACAGGATCAGACAGATTACTGCCAATCGCAATGTAGCAAATGGTCATTACTCAGCACTCTTGGCTTTTTTCGCTTTTGGGTTGCGTCTACGACGTGAGCCAGAACGCGAGCTTGAACCGCCGATGTCATTCACCATAGCCTGACGCATATTGCGCCCCGCTGACTGGAATGTGCCCCACCATTTAGCCAAAGCGGCGACTTCACCACCTTCGATTTCGCCACGCATTTCGAGGAAGTCGAAGCCAGCGCGGAACTTGTTGAGCTCCATCAAGCGGAAAGCGCGTTTGCCAGAGCGGCGCGGTAAACGAAGCTGTAGCTGCCAAATTTCGCGAATCGTCGCGGTGTGACGACGTGGAATTGCCGTCGATTTCACCTGCTCATCAAGCACAATATTGCTGGCTTCCATCATCGCATCGTATTCCGACAGGCCGCGCTCCATCAGCTCTTTGGTGTGCTCCATCATCGGGTACCACAGCATAGCCGCAAACATGAAAGCAGGATTGACGCGCTTGCCTTCCTCAATGCGTTCATCAGTGGCATCGAGCACAAGATCAAGCACTTGTTCGCTTTGTGACGAATAGTCTTCGGTAAAGTGTGGTGCAATAAGCGGGAACAACTGTTGGAACAAATTGTACTCACGCATCAGGTGATAGGTTTCAAGACCGTGACCCGATTGCAGCAGCTTCAGGGATTCTTCGTACAGGCGTGCCGACGGGATATCACGCAGCAGTGGTGCGAGATCTTCAATCGGTGCAGCCGTATCTTCCTCGATATCAAAATCGAGTTTCGCAGCGAAGCGGATCGCACGCAGCATACGCACTGGGTCTTCACGATAACGCACATCCGGCTCGCCAATGAGACGAATCAAACGGTCTTCGAGATCTTCGACACCGCCAGCGTAATCATGAATCGAGTAATCACCGATGTTGTAGTACATCGCATTGATGGTGAAGTCGCGGCGTTCGGCATCTTCATCGATGCTGCCGTAGACGTTATCGCGCAGCAACATGCCGTCTTTGCTCTGTTGAGAGACGTTCTTTTCTTGCTCTTGGTGGTGACCTCGGAATGTCGCGACCTCGATAATGTCACGCCCAAACATAATATGAGCGAGACGGAAACGGCGGCCGATTAGGCGACAGTTTCTAAATAGCTTCTTGATTTGTTCTGGCGTTGCGTTAGTCGCTATATCGAAATCTTTAGGTTGTTCTCCAAGCAGCAGATCACGCACGCCACCACCTACGAGGTACGCGTCATAACCCGCACCGTTTAAGCGGTAAAGGACTTTTAACGCGTTGTCGCTGATTTGCTTGCGCGAGATGTTGTGCTCGTCACGAGTATAGACTTGTAATGATATGTCACTATACACATGATGAGTTTTCTGGGAATTTTCTTTTTTATTCATAGTATTAACGCAATAAAGGTTCGCAAAACCGGGTGGTTTTTACCCAAGTTTCGTGCCTGACGCATGAAATTTGCCGCTTATTCTAGCCTAGAGCGCCTCATTTGAGAATGGTGGTTTGATTTTGAGCTGATTTGGAAGCTGCGATAACTGCCAATTTTCAACGCCCCATTGCACGATATCAGCAATATCTTGGTGAGCAATATCATCGGTAATATCAAAACCCAAAAACCGCATCGCATTGATCAAGGTCGGTTTGGGGTTATCCAAGTCAATGGCGGTCGCGTGGTTTTGCTTTGACAATTTGTTGCCATTGTCGTCGATGGCTAGGGGCAGATGCAGATACGTGACCGGTTTGGCCCCCAAAACGTTGTATAAGCTGATTTGTCGACCAGTAGGCTCAATCAGATCTGCGCCGCGCACTACTTCTGTGATCCCCTGCTCGATGTCGTCGAGCACGACAGCTAGGTTGTACGCGAACAAACCATCACGGCGCTTTATAATAAAATCTTCCTGCGCAAGCTCCGTCGGGATTTTTAGCTCGCCATGCTTTTCATCGCTAAAGGAAGAAATAGGGTGCTCCATGGTCAGGCGCACTGCGCAGCCCTCGCTATTGCTGAGCCCTTTGTATCGGCAGGTACCTTGATAAAAGCCACCGGTTGCCTTGATTTGTTTTCTGGTGCACTGACACAGGTATGCTTGACCCTCGGCGAGCCAGCGATCAATTTGCGCTTGATAGGCATTGAGGCGCTGACTTTGGTAAAGCACTTCGCCATCCCAATGAAGCTCATAGGCTTGCAAGGTTTTAAGGATAAGCTCTGCGGCACCGTCGACTTCACGTGGTGGATCGATGTCTTCAATGCGAACCAACCAAAGACCACGTTGAGACTTAGCTTGGAAGTAACTGCCTAGCGCAGCAACCAAGGAACCAAAATGAAGGGGGCCCGAAGGAGAAGGGGCAAATCGGCCAATATACATAGTGCTTAATTATGTTTGAGGAGTGGATCAAAAAAGGGAGCGTTTGCTCCCTTTTTTCGCTTGTTAGCCTTGCATCTGTCTTTCTTTGATTTCTGCAAGTGTCTTACAGTCGATACATAAATCAGCTGTAGGACGCGCCTCTAAGCGGCGGATACCGATCTCGATACCACAAGATTCACAGAAGCCAAAATCGTCTTCTTCAATCTTGTTTAGCGTCTTTTCGATCTTTTTGATCAAACGACGCTCGCGGTCACGGTTGCGTAGCTCTAGGCTGAACTCTTCTTCTTGAGAAGCTCTGTCAACGGGATCAGGAAAGTTAGCTGCTTCGTCTTGCATGTGGTGCACAGTACGATCAACTTCTTCCCTAAGTTGGTTGCGCCAAGCGCTTAAGATTTTAGTAAAGTGATCCAATTGAGGCTGTGACATGTATTCTTCACCAGCTTTTTCTTGGTATGGATCAACACCTGCAATGGCTAGGATGCCTAGCGCTTTTTTCTTAGATTCTGGCATGCAGCATCTCCTACTTACACCTAGTCAACTGTGCGAACAGTTAATTTTAAGGCGGGTATCTATAGCAAAAACAAATGCCGGTGGCAAACGATGTTTGTTAATCTTCTTCTCAATGTGAAGTGGCATCACTTTTGACTGAAATCCAGCGCGGATACGAGCCTAATTTCATTGTCAGAAAACGCTGCCTTGTAACAAATCACTTCAACCCCAGCTTGCCTTGCTTGCTCAAGTAATTGTGAATATTTCGCATCTATATGGTGTGCCACTGACACTTTTTCAATCCCTGAATGCAAAACTGCGAAAAATAATACGGCTCTATGTCCTGTTTGAACCATTTCTGTGAGCTCTCTCAGGTGCTTCTGACCACGAGTGGTCTTGGCATCTGGAAAATACCCTTGTCCCGTATCGCCTTCATCCAGCAGTGTGACACTTTTTACTTCAATGTAGCAATCAGCGCGATCACTATCTTGCAATAAAATATCCACTCTGCTGTTTTCTTGACCGTATTTCACCTCTGTCTTTAGAGTTTGGTAACCAATCAGCTCTTTTACAACGTTATTTTTAATCGCTTCAACCACTAAGGTGTTGGCTCTAGCGGTATTGACGCAAATTGAGTGCCCCGCCTTGGTGTGGGTAAGCTCCCAACTATTTGGATACTTTCGCTTTGGATTGTCGGAAGTGGAGTACCAAACAGTAGAGCCAGGCTCGGCGCATCCTGTCATGGCTCCAGTATTGGCGCAGTGAATGGTGATCTCTTCGCTATCATTAAGTGTGATGTCAGCGAGGAAGCGTTTGTAGCGCTGGACTAGTTTCCCGGACTTGAGTGGCGGATCGAAGTGCATTTTGAGGCCGTTTTTTATTAGAATGATGAGCTTCATTACAACATAAGGTCATGCCCTTGTCACAGTTGCCTATCGAACAGGTGTTGCCACAGCTTACACAAGCCATTGCGACGACCAATCAAGTTATTCTCAAAGCAGCCACTGGCGCTGGTAAATCGACCCACTTTCCATATCGGTTGCTACAATCTGGTGCGATCAGCGGCAAGATCATCATGCTTGAGCCAAGACGTATCGCGGCGCGCAATATCGCCCATTACGTTGCTTCTTTATTGGCAGAGCCTGTAGGTAAACAAGTGGGTTACCGAGTGCGCGGTGAGAGCAAGGTCAGTGCCCAAACGAAGCTGGAGGTCGTGACGGAAGGGGTGCTGACGCGAATGTTGCAAGACGATCCCGAGCTGACGGGCATTGATATGATCATCTTTGATGAATTTCATGAACGCAGCTTACACGCGGACACCGCGCTGGCTTTTGCGCTCGAGAGCCAAGAAGCGTTGCGTGATGACTTACGCATTATACTGATGTCGGCAACTTTGAATGCCAACGACCTCTCGCGAGTATTACCAAACGCGAAGTTTATCGAATCTCAAGGTCGCTCTTACCCTGTTGATATTGATTATCAACCGATGTCGCAAAATGATCGGTTGCCGGAATTCATGGCTAAGCAGATTGAGCGTCTGTTGCATCGTGAGTCAGGGTCTCTGCTGGCGTTCTTGCCTGGTGTTGGAGCGATTAAGCGAGTTGAGGAGCTACTGCAAACGGCTCAGGTCGACGCCGCAATATGTCCTTTGTATGGTCAGCTTGATTTTTCTGCCCAGCAAGCAGCGATTGAACCTGCGAAGGCGGGTGAGCGCAAAGTGGTGCTTGCTACGAATATTGCCGAGACCTCACTGACCATTCAAGGGATCCGCTTGGTAGTCGACTCAGGTTTAGAAAATCAGGCTTGGTTCGATCTAAAAACCGGCATTTCTCGTCTTGAACAAGGACGGATTGCCCAGTCTTCAGCGATCCAACGTGCTGGTCGAGCTGGGCGAATCGAGTCGGGGCTGTGTGTTCGGCTTTACAGCGAAACTCAGTTTCAGTCACAGCCAGAGCTGAGCACCCCAGAAATCTTACGCAGTGATTTGGCATCACTACAACAAGAGTTAATTCGCTGGGGCTGCCAAGATGCTAGCGAGTTAGCTTGGATCGATGTTCCTAAAGATACTCACCTAAAACAAGCGCGTAGTTTGCTGGTTAAACTCAAGCTTATAGATACGAAGGGGAAAGCCACGGCACTTGGACAGCGCGCCTATCAACTGGGTGTTGAGCCTCGTTTGGCGAGTATGTTGTTGCAAGCAGAGGCAATAGGCAATAAAGCGCTGGGCTGTGCAATTGCACTGTGTGCCCTGATTGAAGAGCCGGAGCGCAATGAAATTGATGTTCGCCAGTCCCTGCATCGCTGGCAACAAGGCACATTGGCACGCCGCTCACTGCTCATGCAGCGAGCAAAAGCGATTGCAGCGCGATTTAAACATGACTTTTCACTCAGTCAGGTAGAGGAATCTTTACTTGGCGTTGTCGCAGCGTTGGCATTCCCCGATAGAATAGCGCTGGCGCGCAATCATTCTGGTCACTATTTACTCGCCAATGGTCACGGGGCGTCTTTAGATACCCAGCATCCTCTTTCTAATGAGAGACTCGTGGTGGCGCTGGATTTAATGCGTGCTGGACAAGGCAACAGCGTTATCTACAAGGCTTTACCTGTCGATATCGATGCGCTTGTGACTGCATTGCCGGACGCGGTTGAAGAGACCACCGTCGTTGATTGGGATGATGATAAAGGGCGATTAATTGCCAGTGAACAGCGCCGTATTGGCGCGGCAGTCATCAGCAGTCGCGAGGTATCAGTACCTGATGATGCGGATATTACCAGTGTGCTACTTGGCTATATCCGCCGCAAAGGGCTGAGTGTGATGAACTGGAGTGATAGTGCGGAAGCACTTTGTCAGCGAGTACAATGCGCGGCGCAGTGGTTACCAGAAGATGAGTGGCCTGCGATGACGTCAAATGATTTGCTCGATACTCTTGAGCAGTGGTTATTGCCATTTATGCATGGTATCGACAGTGCCAAGCAACTTAAAAAAGTGGAGTTGATGGCCGCCTTAGAGGCGATGCTCGGTTGGGATAAGCTCAAATTGCTCGATGAGTTGTTACCGACGCACCTTAATGTGCCATCGGGTAATCGTAAGAGAATTCGTTACCAAGTGGGAGAGGCGCCGACTTTGTCGGTGAAGTTGCAAGAAATGTTTGGTGAAAAAACCTCGCCGACCATTGCGCGCGGCACACAAGCGATTGTGCTTGAGCTACTTTCACCGGCACAAAGGCCGCTACAAATCACTCGTGATCTCGCCGCCTTCTGGCAAGGGGCTTATAAACAAGTACAGAAAGAGATGAAAGGGCGTTACCCCAAACATCCGTGGCCGGATGATCCAATGAATCATCAAGCTACCAGTAAAACCAAAAGACAACTGAATTCATGATAGTAAGAAAAAAGCTAGCGGCACCTGGCAAAAAGCCAGCGCCCAAGAAAACGCCTGCCAAATCGGCCGGAAAACGCAGTACAACCAAGCGTCCAAAAAGAAAGTCGACGCGCGGCAAACGTAAAGTTGGCTGGGGTAAGCGTTTATTCTCCATCGGCTGGAAACTGGCGTTAGTCGGAGCAGTAGCCATGGGAGCGGTACTTTACTATTTGAACCAAGTAGTGAAAGAGCGTTTTGAGGGCGAGCTGTTTGATCTGCCGACGGTGGTTTATGCGCGTGTGCTCACTTTGTCTGTGGGCGATGACATTACCCCTGCGCAGCTTCGTAATGAGCTGGATGTATTGAGCTATCGAAAAGTTTCGTCACCTCGTCACCCTGGTGAGTATTCGTCTTCATCGACGAAGATTGAGCTGATCCGCCGTCCGTTTGAATTTGCCGACGGACCAGAGCCTGATCGTCACGTCATGCTCTATTTTAATGACGGTACATTGACTCGAATTCAGTCGCTGGAGCAAAAAGGCGATCTCGGCTTTTTGCGCATTGAGCCGAAAATGCTTGGCATGTTGGAGAAAGAGGCGGATGAGCAGCGCTTATTCCTAAGGCGCGATCAGTTTCCTGAGATCATGATTGATGCGCTGGTAGCGACAGAAGATAGAGATTTCTACCATCATGATGGTATCTCGCCAACGGCAATCGCTCGCGCCTTTTTCGCCAATATGCGTGCTGGTCGTACGGTGCAAGGTGGTAGTACGCTCACTCAACAGTTGGCAAAAAACTTGTTCTTAACCAGTGAGCGGACGCTATGGCGAAAGGTGCGAGAAGTGCTCATTGCGCTGATTCTCGACTATCGCTACAGCAAAGATCAGATCCTCGAAGCATATTTAAACGAAGTCTACTTAGGACAAAGTCGTGGCGAAGCGATTCACGGTTTTGGTTTGGCCTCACGCCTGTACTTTGGACAGCCATTGCAAGATCTGCGCATTGATCAACTGGCGTTGTTAGTGGGTATGGTCAAAGGGCCGTCTTACTATAACCCGTTCAGGCACCCTGAGCGTGCCAAGCAGCGCCGCGACCTGGTGCTACGTCTTATGATGGACCAAGAGATGTTGACAGGGCGTGAATTTGAAATGGCGGCATCACGCGATTTAGATTTGCAAAAGAACCCTCAGATCGCCAGTCGCCAGCCTGCGTACTTTCAGCAGTTAAAGCGCGAGTTAAGCCGTAAAGTCGGCGATAAAATTAAGGCGCCTAAAGGGGTGAGGATCTATACCTCGCTTGACCCGGTGTCACAAGATAAGTTAGAAAAAGCCATTGCCAAGCGTATTCCTCAGCTTGAAAAAACATCCGGTAAAGGATTGGAAGCCGCAGCGGTTGCTGTGGATCGTGCTACTGGAGAAATTCGCGCTATGGTGGGTGGCAAGCGCACCGGTTATAGCGGCTTTAACCGCGCACTCAGTGCCAGCAGGCCGATTGGCTCATTGGTTAAACCCGCGGTCTATCTAACAGCCTTAGAGCAACCAGAAAAATACGATTTAGCCACAACACTGCAAGACACACCACTAACGCTTAAAGGCAGTAAAGGTAATATCTGGCAACCACGTAACTACGATCGTCAGTTCCGTGGTGACGTGCCTTTGTATCAAGCATTGGCGAAGTCGTTGAATGTACCGACGGTGCGTTTAGGTATGTCTTTGGGGATCAAAAATGTTTCCGAGACACTGGTGCGCCTCGGTGTTGACGCCGACGAAATCCGTCCTGTGCCGTCTATGTTCTTAGGTGCCATCTCGCTAACGCCGTACCAAGTGGCACAGATGTTCCAGACCTTATCGAATTCTGGCCGTCAAGCAGAGCTATCGGCACTGCGTTCGGTGGTCTCGGTAGATGGTGACGTGATTTATCGCTCATTGCCTAAAGCACAGCAGAAAGTGCCTCAGCAAGCCGCATGGCTGACTACTTATGCGATGAAGAAAGGGGTCGCAGAGGGGACTGGACGTTATTTGAATAGCCAGTTTGCTTGGGCAGCGTTAGCCGGGAAAACAGGTACCAGTAACGATACGCGAGACAGTTGGTTCGTTGGTGTGGACGGGCGAGAGGTCACCACCATTTGGGTCGGCCGAGATGACAATAAGTCGACTAAATTGACCGGTTCAAGCGGTGCGCTGCGTGTCTATTCCGATTACCTCGCGGCCCGTATTCCCGAGCAGCTTATTTTACCGTGGCCAAAAAACATCAGCATGATCGGTTTTGATACCCAGCGTGATGGTGCGTTGCAGCTTGATTGCGGTAACCAGTTCGAGCTACCAGTTTGGGATGAAGGTGGTGAGCTTAAAGCATCGTGTGACAACCAACCCAAACAGTGGATAAAAAATCTATTTGATTGGTAAATTGGATTAGTGTTAATTATATGGAGAGTAGTTAGTATATCAGTATATTAACCAATAATTATTAAGCGCTTTTAGGGATGAATGTGAAACGCCTAACTCATTGGCTTTTAGCCGTCGCCACCTTCTCTTGTAGTGGAATGTTGGCTGCAAAAAATACGACGCCACAGGCAGAACATGCTGATGAACGCCCGACTATTGGTGTGGTGCTCGCCGGTGGCGGTGCTAAAGGGGCGGCGCACATTGGGGTACTAAAAGCGCTTGAAGAGATGCAAATACCGGTGGACATCATCACCGGTACTAGCATGGGGGCTTATGTTGGTGGTCTTTATGCTACCGGCATGAGTGCCGAAGAGATTGAAAGCTTCATCTACACGGTCGATTGGAATAATGGTTATCGCGATCGCGTTAACCGCAGTCAACGCCGTATTCGCGACAAAGAAGCCGAAGACCGTTATCAAATCCGTACCGATATTGGCCTGCACCTGGGCTCCATCGAAGCACCGAAAGGGGTGGTTCAGGGACAGAACATGCTGCGTATCTTGCGCAAAACTACGGGCAACCTTCCAGAATTTGACTCCTTTGACGAACTCGCTATTCCGTATCGCTCGGTGGCGACCGACATCCTTAAACTTGAACCTGTAGTCATGGAAGATGGTTATCTGGTGGATGCCATGATGGCCAGTATGTCGGTGCCGGGGGCATTACCTCCCTATGAGGTCGATGGCTATCTGCTGGTGGATGGTGGCGTGACCAACAACATGCCAGTCGAACTGGCAAAGCAGATGGGGGCTGACATCATCATTGCGGTGGATATCAGCAGTGATTACAAAACCCGGGAAGACTTCAATAGCTTTTTTAGTGTTGGTGAGCAGCTGTCGAACTACTTGGTAAGACGCAGCACTGAAGAGCAGATGCAAGTATTGGAAGAAGGCGATATCTATCTCCATCCCGGTGTGGGGCAAATCGCGACCACGGACTTCTCCTCTATGCCACGAGCTTACGATCTTGGCTATCAAGTGGCGTATCAAAATGAGCAGCAGTTGCGGGCTCTGTCGGTCAATGGTGCGCAATATCAGCACTACATTGATGGCAAGCAGGAAGCGAGGCGTGAGCTGTTGTATGGCGATGAAAATGTTGTCGACAAGATAGTGATCAACAACCAAAGCCATTACAGCGATGAGCTTATTACCACGCGTCTTGGTCTCAATGCAGGTGAAGTGCTTGAGACTGATGAAATTGAACAGCGTATCGAGGAGCTTTATGCCCTTGATCGCTTTGAGCTTATTACCTATCAATACAAAGAGGTCGATGGTGAGACAAACCTGTTGGTGAACGTTAAAGAGAAGTCGTGGGGTCCAAACTACATGGACTTTCGTTTCTATCTGGAAGAGGACTTTAACGCCAACAGTTTTTACTCCATTGGTGTCAGCACCAACTTCACCGATCTCAATGACCGCGGAGCGGAGCTGCGTGTCAACGCAGACTTTGGTACCGATAAGCGGGTTGAGGCGGAGCTTTACTCGCCGTTTATGCTCAATCAGGACTTTTTCTGGTTAGCTGGTGTGAAGTACAACAGTGATAAACGTAATGTACTTTGTGAGATCAACCCGTCAGGGGATGATTGTGTGAAGCCGGCGCTTAAAGGCAGTGCGGACTTTATCCCTGTTACCTATCGAGAGTGGGAAGGTCAATTAGCGGCCGGATATCAGCCTACGCTCTGGCAAGAGTTTAAATTTGGGGCACGATTCACTACGGGTGAGTCGCTTGTATCACCACTGCCATCGGCAGGTAAATTCGACTTTGACCGCAAAGGTTTGTTTGTTAACTATCGACTCGATACTTTAGATGACTTTAGTCTGCCGACCAAAGGCTGGTATGTGAACCTTGAGTACTTGCACTCTCGGGATAGCGGAGACCAGAACCTGAATACCGAAGTGTCGAGCTTTTCCGATTACGCTAAAGAAATCACAGTGGAGACGAAATATGCGCGCACGGTTGGGCGCAATACCTTTGTCGGTTCTGTCGATGTGGGCATGATCTCCACTGAGAACGACTCTCTACCGGTTAGCCCTCGAGAGTTGGGAGGGTTCTTAAACTTATCCGGTATCCCTCGCAATAGCCTGATTGGCCAGAACAAAGTCTTTGGCAGCTTAGTGTACCGTTATCGCTGGTTTGATAATGACTTTGGCATGTTCCAGTCGCCAGTCTATCTGGGGGCGTCTGCCGAATATGGTGGCGTTTGGACGGATGAGAATTTTTCAGATGCGCCGCTGTTTTTAGCGGGCTCCGTGTTTGCAGGAATAGACTCACCGGTTGGCCCCATTATGTTCTCCTATGGACAAGTGGAGACTGGGCTGCGTTCGTTCTACTTGATTATCGGTGCCGCCTACTAAGTTTGCTATCACTCAAGGTTATACCGAACATAAATGCTAAAAATGAAGGGCCAATTTGACGCTAAACTGTTGCGACATCAGTCGGAAATCGTTGATTTTTACTCAAACTTGCAATGTTGGTCAAAATGGGAAGATTTTAATTTAACGTTAAATTTGGTATCCTTCGCCCCACAGTTTGGCCTCTCTGGCGCTGTTGATTCAATTAGTTGAAGACGACCAATGGCAAGGGAGAGCCAAGTTTCCAAGGATGTCCACTCCGAATTCTAATTATAAGGAGGGACCGCAATGAGAGGAAAAAGTCGTGCTTGAAGCCTACCGTAAACACGTCGAAGAGCGTGCTGCCGAAGGAGTTGTTCCTAGACCCTTAGACGCTGAACAAGTTGCAGGACTTGTTGAATTACTAAAGAACCCGCCTCAAGGTGAAGAAGAGTTTATCCTCGATCTCCTAGAGAACCGTATCCCACCAGGTGTTGATGAAGCTGCTTACGTTAAAGCCGGCTTTCTGACGGCCATTACCAAAGGTGAAGTGGAATCACCTCTAGTGAGCCGTGAAAAAGCAGCACAACTACTTGGTACGATGCAAGGCGGTTACAATATCGAATCTCTCGTGTCATTGCTCGATGATGCAGAGCTTGCCCCAATCGCGGTTAAAGCCCTTTCACACACGCTACTAATGTTCGATGCATTCTACGACGTCGAAGAGAAAGCAAAAGCAGGCAATGCTTACGCGAAGCAAGTTTTGACCTCTTGGGCTGAAGCAGAATGGTTCCTATCTAAACCTGAACTTCAAGAAAAGATCACCCTGACCGTATTTAAGGTAACAGGCGAAACCAACACTGATGATCTATCACCAGCACCAGACGCTTGGTCGCGTCCAGATATTCCAGTGCACGCACTGGCGATGCTGAAAAATGCTCGTGATGGTATTGATCCAGACCAACAAGGCTCAGTTGGTCCAATCAAACAGATCGAAGCGCTTAAAGAGAAAGGTCACCAGCTAGTGTATGTGGGTGATGTTGTTGGTACGGGTTCTTCTCGTAAATCAGCAACGAACTCAGTGCTTTGGTTCATGGGTGATGATATCCCGAATGTACCAAACAAACGCGCTGGCGGTTACGTTCTTGGTGGTAAGATTGCACCTATCTTCTTCAACACAATGGAAGATGCGGGCGCGCTGCCTATCGAAGTCGATGTGACTAAGCTGAACATGGGTGACGTGATTGATGTTTACCCTTACGAAGGCAAAGTGTGCGACCACGCTTCTGGTGAAACACTGGCGGAGTTTGGCCTAAAAACAGACGTACTGATTGATGAAGTTCGTGCTGGTGGTCGTATTCCACTGATCATCGGTCGTGGTCTAACAGACAAAGCGCGTCAATCTCTGGGTCTTGCGCCATCTGAGGTATTCCGTCTTCCTGTTGCTGCTGAAGATACTGGCAAAGGCTACACACTTGCTCAGAAGATGGTAGGTAAAGCGTGTGGCGTTGAAGGTATTCGCCCTGGCACTTACTGTGAGCCTAAGATGACAACGGTTGGCTCTCAAGATACAACCGGTCCTATGACGCGTGATGAGCTTAAAGACCTTGCGTGTCTTGGCTTCTCTGCTGACCTTGTGATGCAGTCATTCTGTCACACTTCTGCGTATCCAAAACCAGTTGACGTGAACACGCACCATACCTTGCCGGACTTCATTATGAACCGCGCGGGTGTATCGCTTCGTCCAGGTGATGGTGTTATTCACTCGTGGCTAAACCGCATGCTACTGCCAGATACTGTGGGTACCGGTGGTGACTCTCATACGCGTTTCCCGCTAGGTATTTCTTTCCCAGCAGGTTCGGGTCTGGTTGCGTTTGCCGCGGCTACAGGCGTTATGCCACTGGATATGCCTGAGTCTATCTTGGTGCGCTTTAAAGGCGAAATGCAACCTGGTATCACGCTTCGCGACCTGGTTCATGCCATCCCTTACTACGCCATTCAGCAAGGTCTACTGACGGTTGAGAAAGCCGGTAAGATCAATGAATTCTCTGGCCGTATTCTAGAAATTGAAGGTGTTGAGCATCTAACGGTTGAGCAAGCGTTTGAGCTATCAGATGCTTCTGCTGAACGTAGTGCGGCAGGTTGTACGGTTAAACTGTCTCAAGATTCTATCTCTGAGTACCTAAACTCGAACATCACTATGCTTAAGTGGATGATTTCGGAAGGTTATGGCGATCGCCGTACCATCGAGCGTCGTATCACGGGCATGGAAGAGTGGTTAGCAAACCCAGAGCTAATGACGGCTGATGGTGATGCGGAATACGCACATGTGATTGAAATCGATTTGGCTGACGTAACAGAACCAATTCTGTGTGCACCAAACGACCCTGATGATGCTCGTCTGCTATCAGATGTTCAAGGCACAGAAATCAATGAAGTATTCATTGGTTCATGTATGACGAACATCGGTCACTTCCGCGCGGCAGGTAAGCTTCTAGATAAGTACAACGGTCAGCTTGATACGCGTCTATGGGTCGCGCCGCCAACGAAAATGGACCGCGACCAGCTTACAGAAGAAGGTTACTACGGCATCTTTGGCCGTGCTGGGGTTCGTATCGAAACTCCGGGCTGTTCACTATGTATGGGTAACCAGGCTCGCGTAGCGGATGAAGCGACGGTAATGTCGACATCAACACGTAACTTCCCGAACCGTTTAGGTACAGGTGCGAATGTCTACCTAGCGTCTGCGGAGCTTTCTTCAGTCGGTGCGATTCTTGGGAAGATCCCAACGAAGGAAGAGTACCTAGAGTACATGAAGCAGATCGACCCGACGGCAGCGGATACTTACCGTTACCTAAACTTCCATCGCATGGCTGAGTACACGGAAAAAGCAGATACTGTGATTTTCCAAGAGCCAGCGTAATTGCGATGATGGATAGCGGTGCTCGCGCCGCTTATCAACAATAAGCACTAAAAAACCACGGTCATCACCGCAACGTAGTTCATTTAAGAGGAGCAGCGTTGCGATTAACAGGGTATCGGGTTTTTGATATTTTTACCGCCCTAGGCCGGTTTGGCTTAGGGCGTTTGTCTATAAAGAGGATGGATAGGTCGCCTCGAAGGCTCTTTAAGCGTTTCGGCGTGTTACCTAAGGATACCGCTTTACTCATCACTTTGAGCTGGCTGGCTATAAATTGGCAAGCATACTTAAAACTTATTTCATTAGGTAAGCGCCCGTGTTCAACTGCGGCTTGACTAGCTTCTCGTCTCACCAAGTTATAACCAAGTAGCAGTCCCCATAGCTCTTGATAGACGAGATCGACTGTTTTGCTTCTCAACACTAAAGCGTTATGTTGCATCGAACTCTTGATATCACGATAACCTAATTCTATCTCCCACCTTTCATGATAAAGCTCTGCCACGGATTGAGCGTCATACTTGTCTCTAGGAAGAGAGGTAAACACCGTCTTGGATTTACCTTGGACCTCGTAAGTGACCGCCCTGACTGTCCATTTCTCAGGAAGATTAGGGTTCTTCTTACGAGCCTGTGGAGAGGTCTTCATCTCTACTAGCATGTCACTGCTTTCTTTATCGTCCAGTAGGGTATATTTGACTCCTTTCTTTGCAGGGAGAAGCCAATGTCTATTTATTCCACTGTTGTGAAGAGAAAGTAGTAAATCTGCTCCATAAAACCCTTTATCCAGTAATGTCACAGAGTTGTCTGGTAAAGCGTTGATGAAGGGCATCGCTAGAGGGATTTCACCTCGGCGATACGGGCTTATCGCTGCATCAACGATGACATGAGAGCGAACATTCATCATTGTCACAACCCTCAATACTGGATGAGGTGTTTGCCTGTTGCTAGACGTATTACCAGAGCCAAAATGTTCTCTTAATTCGGGTGTGTCAGCTGTTCTAAAAAGAGCACCATCTACAGCAAAAACCTGTAGGCCTTGCCAAGTATCATCAGGGTATCGCTCAAGCCCCCATGTTTTTCCGCATTGCTTAAACAGCCATTCTGGTGCTGCTTTACCTAAGCGCTGTCTTGCTTGGGTTAAAGCGCTCTTTGCCAACAGTTCTTCATCAGCAAGGCCATCAGCACAGACGTTCATTCTCCGTGCGACTTCGGCAATGGGTTCATTACGGAAAAAAGCCATACCAACAATTAACCACAAAACCATATCACTCGGTAGTCGGCGTCGACGGATTGTCGCTTTATCAGACAGAGAGGCTGCTTTAGCGACCCACTCATCAGGAATATGTTCAGAGAATGTGGTGAGCTGAGCTACATCGACAGGGTTTTCTTCGAGGAAGTCGGCAAAGAAGTTTTGAATAGACATAAAAAAATCGGAAACCTATAAACAGGTTTCCGATTGTCTCTCATCAGAAGGATCGGTCAACCGATCCTTATCTGATCTACATTGCGGTCATCACCGTGGTTTTTTTATGGGCTGAGTAAGCGGATTCGTTGGGGCTAACTTGTCAGCAGTCGCTGCAGTTTATCTCGTAAGCTGATGATGTAATCTCGCTCAGGGCCTTGTTTATGGCAGTGCTCCAAGATGTACTCGACGGAGCTGAGTACCGTGCGCCACCTTGGTGTTTTCGGCAGTGTTTCAAGGCGCAAATACTTATCTAAAGTTCGAGTTTGCAGTGTGCTACGGTCAAGGTAGACACGCCACAATCCGCTTTGTTCGGCAAAGGCAAACTTGGTCTGGCCGGTCACATCTTCCCAATAGCTCAGCGAGCTGGTCATGGTTTCTACCAGCACTTCGCGCATGATTTCAGGACGCGACTTCTCTTCACCTTCGGCTTTGTCGGCTAAGCGAGTGAACTCGCCACCCAGCTCTTTGAGTTCTTTGAGTTTGGCTTTGTCACCCTCGATTGCGTAGGTTGAAAGTGCATCGATGGCGGTTTCAAGGTTCTTCACTCGGCTGGCATCAAGCGACATTCCTTGCTCAAAAATATAGATGCTTTTCAGGCCAGAGCCTTCTGGAAGCATTAGAATGTCAGCATTGATGTGCTGGCGTATGTCGTCGACGAAGGCATCAATCTCACCAAAATAGTGGTCTTGATTTAAGTGAATAAACTTCGGGGCGACTAATTCTTCAACGCTGGTGCGCTTTAGTTGTTCAATAGAGCGCTTAAACAGTCGCGCCGCACTTTGGTTTGCGAATTGCACTTTTAAATCGTCACGAATACACAAAATGGCTTCTGGAGCGTTGTCGAGCTGCTCGATCAATCGCCCTTGGGTTTCGAGCAAGCTTGCTTCTACCATAGCACGCTGCTTGAGTTCGTATTTCAGATTTTGGTTTTCAGTGCGACGCTCTTCAGCCTTGCTAGCTTGCAAGTGCGCGGCGATACGCGCGGCGAGCTCAGGTTTACTGAATGGCTTGGCTAAATAGTCATTCGCACCGAGTTCAAAGCCACGCACTCTGTCCTCAGGCTGGTTGAGGGCAGTCAGCATAATGATCGGCAGTGCGGCATGATCATAGTTTTCTCGCACCGCTTCACACACTTCAAAGCCACTCATGCCTGGCATCATGATGTCCAATAGCAGCAGTTCGGGTTTGTCTTTTTCAATTTGCTCGAGCGCCTCAATACCGTCTTTGGCTAGGCGAACCTGATAGCCTTCGAGTCGTAGGAAGCTTTCTAAAATCCGTAAGTTGACGGGTTCATCATCGGCAATGAGCAGTACGGGACCGTCAGGATTTTCTGGAAGAACTTCCTCTTCCTCCAGTGCCAGCTCAGAAGATTCGGTAATTTGAAAGTGGCTTACTGAACTTGTCTGTGCCTGCGTTTCAATTTCTTGTTGCGTCGCCAGCGGCAAGGTAAAGCTGAACGTGGTTCCCACATGAGGCTGACTACTGACATAGAGCGAACCGCCCATGAGCTCGATGAGTTGACGGCTGATAGAAAGGCCCAGTCCAGCTCCTTGACGATAATGGCCTGAATCGTGTCCTGCCTGTACCAGAGGCTCAAAAATATGCTCTAGCTGTTTGGCTGGGATTCCTTGGCCAGTATCGACCACCTGAACGCGAATATGATCGCTCATGGCCGTTGCGGAGAGCACTATCTTACCTTCGTTGGTGTACTTAATCGCATTGCCCAGTAAGTTGTACAGCACTTGCTCCAATCGCTGTGGATCGGCGGAAATCAGTGGGAGTGGCTCAAGCACTTGGTTGATAATGCGGATCTTCTTATCACCGAGCAGGTGGTTAGACAGTTCAATCACCAACTGCGTCGTGCTAGTTAAACTAAGCGCCTGACGCTCAATATCAAGACTGCCATAGCGCATCTTGTGGTAATCAAGCAGGTCATCAACAAGGCTTGCTAGGCGCTGACCACTATTTACGATGATATCAAGTTGGTACTTATGATTGGCACCGATCGGGCCATTGGCCCCAGAGATCATCGCTTCAGCGATACCGATCATCCCATGCAGTGGCGTGCGCAGCTCGTGCGATGTAGTGGCGAGAAATTCGTCTTTAAGTTTATCGGCAAGCTGCAATTCTTCGTTTTGTTTTTTAATGATGGCCAGACTTTGTTCTAGCTCTTGGTTTTGACTTTTGATGAGCTCAATTTTGTCTTTAATGGAGCGTCGCATACGTTCAAAGCTGACTGCAAGACGACCAATCTCATCGGAGCGCTCTAGGTTGATAATCGACGGGTCGAGATCGCCCCCCGACGCGCGCTCAGCAGCCCAAGTGAGTTTGAGTAGTGGTGACGTAATAAAGTTGGATAGATAGTGCGAGGCAATAACGACCACGACGATAGCGGTCAACATCGCGACCACAAACAGAGTTTCCAGTTGATTGACGCTGGCAAAGGCAATGGCTTCTGGGGTTTCGACAACGAGTGCCCAGTGCGTTGTATTCAAAGCAATCGGCGCAAAGGCGGCGAAGTACTTTTCACCTAGCGTGCTTTGGTAACGGCTAACATCGGTAATCCCTGACAGCGCTTCAGAAATGACACTGTCGCTGTTGGCGATGGTTTGTGGTGTTAATCCAAGAATTTTTGCTGAGTGGTCGCTGCCGACAAGAAGAACACTGATGTCTTGTGGTGTGCCATCGGTGATGAGCTTGGTCATTCCGCTGATTGGCAGGCGGAACATGGCGTAGCTGTGCAAGTAACCTTGTTGGATGATAGGGGCACCGACCCAGGCGTATTGTTTACCTTCGTACTCTGCGAAGTCTGAAACGATGACAGGCGTATATTCTTCGTTTTCTTGGCGCTTTTGTTTCACTTCGGACTTAAGGCGCGCGAAGGTCTCACCCAGTACGCGAGTCGAGTAGCTTCCAGTCTCTAAGTTTGTGCCAAAGTAATCAAACTTATACACCGAGTATGTCACGTTACCTGCTAAATCGACCAAGATGATGTCATCGAAGTCGGAGCGTTTGAGGTGCTCCATGAAGGCTCGGTGATAACGTTTATGCAGTAATCGGTAGCGTTCGCTACCCACATAGCTGCTTGAGTCTGGGAGGATCGTGGTTTTTACTTGATCCCCCGAGCCTTGAATATAACGTTCTTGAGCATGGCGGCGTGCTTGCTCGATATCATCGCCAAGGCTTTGGAACGCATTGACCAGACCATAAAAACGGCCACCACTTGCAAACGCCAATTCCGAGCGCACAAAGCCCATGACTTCCGACTCTTGAGCGTTAAAGTAGTCGACGATTTGCTGCTTTTTGGTGTCACGCAGTGAGACCAAGTGGGAGGTGCTTTGATCGCGAAGATCTTGACTGTGTGCGTTCAGAAAGAAAAGCGCAATGATGGTTAGCGGGGTGATACTGAGTACCAAAAACGCCATCATTAGGGTGTTTTGCAATCGTTTAAATTTCTGTTTGCGACGCAGCTTTAACATGGGGGAAAGGTTCTCTCACTCAATGAACTAAACACTGTTAACCTTACCAATTTATAGACTTATTTTGTATTGGCAAGTAAGTGACCAGCAAATCGTGTGGGGACACACAAAATTGTCGCAGCTTTGCTGTTTTTGTAAGAAATTACCAGAGGTTAGCGGGATAGTCGCGCCACACGCTGCTAACTAGTAGAGCAGATGGCGCGATAAGTCATGACTTAGGACGTTATTTTGCAGCGTGATAAATGGCAAATTTGCGGTTTTTTGCAACCGTTTCACAGTGGCCAAATTGCTGCTCAATGATTGGTGGGTATTTCAGAAAGCTGTTCGCTACAATCCAAAGCTGGCCTTGTTTATTTAGATGCTTAGGAGCATCAGAGAGTAAGGTCTCTGTTGCAGAATAACTGGTATCTAGCCCTGCGTGAAATGGTGGGTTGCTGACGATAAAATCAAAGTCTTTGTCGATATCAGAATACACATCAGAGGCAAAAACCTCACCAGTTAACCCGTTAGCAGCCAAGGTTTGCTTACTTGATTCAATCGCAAACGCATTGATATCGCAGAGATTGAGCTTGCTGGTTGGGTTTTTCAGTCCCATGTATGCGCCAATAACGCCCGCACCGCAGCCAAAGTCGAGCACTTTGCCTGTTAGCTCTGGTAAGTTATTGAGCAGCAGCTGCGTACCGTGGTCGAATTCGCCGTGGCTAAAGACCCCAGGTAGGCTCTTAACTGTGATAGCGACACCATTGAGTTCAACATGGTAAGTTTTGAACTGGCTCTGTAAATCGAATGCTTCAGGTGCTTGTTGGCAAACGCCCCAGTAAAACGAGCAGCGTCGGGCGGAGTCGTATTTGTTGATTGGCCCATAAGCGGCAAACATTTTCTCAATGCTTTTTACTCCAGAGCGGTTTTCACCCACCACAACGATTTCGGTCTCTTTGCCGAGCGCAGCCAAAGACATGTGTAGCAGCATTTGGGCTTCTGCTTTTGCTTTTGGCCAGTACAGCAAGATCATGTCTGCATCAATATCGCCAGGAAGCGATGCGCCAAACAGAGTCTCAATTTTCGATGACGATTGAAGAGAGCGGTAAGTGATGTAGTTGCTGGTAAACACCGTCACTTTGTCACAATGGCGACTCAGTTCAACGGGAAAACTATCTTCAATTTCGCCAATGACCAACACACGCTTGCCGGCAAAATACTCTAGTTGTCGTTGTGCAATTTGACTGGGTGCGATGTAGCTTGCCATGGCAATGTTTCTCTCGAAATAAAAGGGGAGGCGATTCTCTCACAAACCCCTCCCTGAAAAAAGACTCTAGCTTCTATCTTGGCCATCGAGGAATTCTTTGAACTCCTCTTCGTACATGTTGAACAGCACCATGGTAATCGCGAAGATCAGTGGGCCATAAATAAGGCCGATGAGACCGAACAAGTGAATACCACCTAATAGCGAGAAGAAGATCATCAGGGTATTCATGCCTGCGCTGCCCTGCATCAGCAATGGACGTAGCACATTATCAATGGACCCTACCACTGCGATGCTCCAAATCGCCAAGAACAAGCCCCAGCCAGTATCACCAGTGATCAGAAGATAAGCGGTAGCGGGAATCCAAATCAGTGCTGTACCGACGACTGGGATAAATGAGGCAAAGCCCATCATGGTGCCCCAGAACAGACCGGGAAAACCTGCCATCCACATACCGAAGCCGCCAGCGGCACCTTGCGCGATGGCGGTTAAGAACGATCCCATCACGGCAGATTTAGACACTTTCTCAATTTCACTTAGTAGACGGTCTTCTTGGCTACGAGAAAACGGCAAAATATGGCGAATAGCCGCGATGATTTTGTCGTGGTCACGCAGAAGGAAAAATAACACAAACAACATCAAGAAGAAGTTCATCAGGAAGTTCGTGGCATCACCAAGGATTTTTGCGCTCATTGCGACTAGGTTCGAGCCCAGGGAAGTGGCGAACTCGGCCGCCTTTTGAGCAATGTCTTGAGGGTTAATCGCATCGAACGGCAGATATTCATTAACAAAATCCAACCCTGTGACGACCCAAGGGTGGGCGATGACTTCTTGAATGCCTCCTCCCGTGACCCATTGATACATGTTCTGGGAGAATACCGAGCCTTGCTGAACGATGGCACTGAATACCAGCATCAAAGGCATGACGATAATAAAGGTCAACACGATACAAGACAGCAAAGCGACGATGTTTTTGTGTTTAGGCAGTTTGCGTTCAATCCACTCATGGATAGGGAACATCAATAGTGACAGAATAAATGCCATGACAATGGAGTTGATGTAGGGCTCCACCAATAGGTAGCAGGCAAACCCGGCAAAGAGTAGGGCAACAATCAGTACCCAATGGCTGGCTGTCACGTTCATTTTGTTGTTCACAGAGTTTCCTTATCACTGGAAGTGTAGAGTGTTACATCATCAGGCTTCGACAAACGCTGACAGACATAAGCAGTGTTGGTCATATAATGGACGTAAATCACTGAGTGATCAATTTAAAATAGTGTCAGAACTGGTGCGCTAGGAGTGAGTAATGGGCTGTTGTAGTGACGATAAAAGTTGTAAGCAGAGCAGGAAAAAAAGGCCGCCCGTGCCGTGGTTTTCCATCACGATTGGGCTTTTGGTGCTGTTGGTTATTTTTAATTGGCAGGCGTAAAAAAGGGCTGAAGTAGTCAGCCCTTAGTAATGCGTTTGAGGCCTTGGCTCTCGATTATGCTTCTTGTGCCAGCATAGCAAAGCAGCGATCAGCCGCTTCAAGCGTCGCATCGATTTCTTTTGAGCCATGTGCTAGTGAAGTAAAGCTTGCTTCGAATGCAGATGGCGCAAGATACACACCGTGATCAAGCATTAGGTGGAAGAAACGCTTGAATCGCTCAACGTCACATTTCGCCACGTCCTCGTAGCAAGTGATGGTCTCTTGTTCTGTAAAGAAGAAGCCGAACATGCCGCCAACTTGATTAACCACCAGTGGAATGCCGTGCTTATCAGCAAGTGATTTGAAACCATCCGCAAGCTGCTTAGTTTTTAGCGCCAGGCGTTTTTCGTTGCCTTCTTCAGATAGCAGTGTCAAACAAGCGTATCCTGCGGCCATGGCGATTGGGTTACCAGATAAGGTACCAGCTTGGTAAACCGGACCTGTCGGAGCAATGTGTTGCATCACTTCCTTGCGGCCACCAAATGCGCCGACTGGCATGCCACCACCGATGATTTTACCTAGAGTTGTTAGGTCTGGCTTGATGTTGTAATAAGCTTGCGCGCCGCCTTGAGCAACACGGAAACCGGTCATAACTTCATCAAAGATAAGCAGTGCGCCTTCGTCATCACAGATCTGACGCAGACCTTCGTGGAAGCCTTCAACCGGTGGAATACAGTTCATGTTGCCCGCAACAGGCTCAACGATGATACAAGCAATCTCGCCTTTGTTTGCTTCGAATAGCGCTTTTACAGACTCAAGGTCGTTGAAGCGTGCTGTTAATGTGTACTTAGCAAAATCAGCCGGTACGCCTGGTGAGCTTGGCTGACCAAGTGTTAATGCACCTGAGCCTGCTTTTACGAGAAGGCTGTCGGCGTGGCCATGGTAGCAGCCCTCAAATTTGATGATTTTGTCACGGCCGGTGTAGCCGCGAGCGAGACGGATGGCACTCATGGTCGCTTCCGTACCTGAGCTCACCATGCGCAGTTGTTCCATAGAAGGGACTAGTTTGCGAACCAGCTCAGCCATGTTGATTTCCATTTCGGTTGGTGCACCGAAGCTAAGACCGCGCTGAGCCGCATCGATCACTGCATCACGAATCACTGCGTGGTTGTGACCAAGGATCATCGGACCCCATGAACCTACGTAGTCGATGTAGGCTTTACCATCAGCATCAAACATCAATGGACCATCGGCGCGTTCAACGAAAATAGGTGAGCCACCTACGCCGTTAAAGGCACGAACCGGAGAGTTAACACCACCAGGGATGGTCTGTTGCGCTTTTTCATATAGCTCTGCTGATTTGGTCATGGAAAGTTCCTCTTTGCTTGTTCGGACCAAGTGTGCAGCATTGTACATCTACAAATCGAATCGAGAAGTGTTTTGAGCACATTTTCTTATATTGATACGAGTTTTAGGTACATCTCTATTAATTTGAGTTTGTCTAATACTTGAACGAAGCACTCAGGTATTAGATAATCGCCGACAATAACTTTACAAATTACAATGATGCTCGGCTAAGTATTGAGCGCTGTTAATTCATCGCAGCCTGTTTTATCCGCCAATGATTGTCACGATTTTGGTTGGGTGAGATAAGCGTGTGCGGCAGAGTAGCAAGAGAGGTTCCCGTGAGTGATGTAGCTATTCCATTAAATTTTTCTGAAGCGGCGGCGACGCGTGTAAATGCGTTGATCGCAGAAGAAGAAAACCCAGAGCTTAAGCTTCGTGTATACATCACCGGTGGTGGCTGTAGTGGTTTTCAGTACGGTTTTACTTTCGATGAGAGCGTTAACGACGGTGATACCACGATTGAAAAGTGTGGTGTGACGTTGGTCGTTGACCCAATGAGTTTGCAGTATCTAGTCGGTGGTACAGTGGACTATACCGAAGGACTAGAAGGCTCGCGCTTTTTCGTTGATAACCCGAACGCCACAACGACCTGTGGTTGCGGCGCATCGTTTAGCGTGTAGTTTTCACAGTCATGACAAGAGAAAGGTGAACATCAGGTTCGCCTTTTTTTTGCTTTAAATACGAGGTAGGTTAAAAAAACACCACGGACAGGTAGCGGAAGTGTTAGCTGGCGGTGATTTGTTTGTTACACTCGAGGTAATGGTCAGCGCGTGGTATCTGGCAGAAAGGTGTCGTTTAGCGATTGATTATTGGTTGTTTTTTAAACCGGATGCTGTTTAGAATCGTAGAACGTCAACAGTGTCGGATTACAATAATAGGGAAATTATTATGCCAACTACTCAACGTGGCAGCTTTCTATCAAAACGTCCTTGGCTAATTTCATTGGTATGCGTATTGGCGCTATCTACTTGGCTAGGTCTGGGTGTGCTAAAAGCTGAAGAAGCACCCACCCAGAAAAAAGAACAAACCATTCCGCTCGCTCGAGTTGTCTATCAACAATTTACCGCTGAAAAGATCGACAAGAAAATCGACTTGTACGGTCGTACCGCACCGGATCGTACAGCGCGTCTCGGCGCTGAAATTGCGGGCAAAATCATCAAGCTCAACGTTGAAAAAGGCGATGAGGTCAAACAAGGTCAGGCGATTGCACAGATTGATAAAGGTGACCTTAATATCCAGTTAGAGCGTGCACAGGCCATGCTCAATGTTAGGCAACAAGAATTCAATGCATCTAAGTCTTTGAAAAGCAGAGGTCTGCAAGGCGAAGTGGCTTACTCGACTGCTGCGGCTAACCTGACAGAAGCAAAGGCGATGGTCAGTGCGGCCAAATTGGCGCTGCGTAATACAACTGTGACCGCGCCATTTACCGGTATTGTTGACCATCTGTCGATTGAACTCGGTGACTTTGTAGGGGTTGGCGATCCGGTAGCAACCTTGATTGACTTAGACACTCTAGTGATTGAAGCGGACGTCAGTGAGCGTCACATTCAAAAGCTTACACCTAACCAAACCTCGACAATTCGTTTTATTGGTGGTGAGGAAGTGACTGGTACGCTGCGCTACATTTCCCGTGTCTCGTCGGCTTCGACGAACACCTTCCCTATTGAAATTGCCGTTCCGAATCCAGAGCAGCGCATTCCTGCTGGTGTCAGCGCCGAAGTAGAGCTGGCACTGGATGAGCAGTTGGCAATTAAAATTACCCCGGCGATGTTAGCCCTAGACGAAATTGGCAACCTTGGAGTGAAAACACTTAAAGGTAACCATGTTGACTTTGTGCCGATCCAGCTGGTGAAGGCAGAACAAGATGGTGTTTGGCTGACCGGTCTTGGCACTCAAAGTGACATCATCGTGCTCGGCCAAGGTTTTGTACGCCATGGTGACGAAGTTGACGCCATTAGCGTTGCTGAGGCGAATCAAATCGCCGAACAGCAGTAGGGAGGCCGTATGTTTGCATTGATTGATGCGGCGCTGTCGCGTTCGAGAACCATGCTCAGTCTGTTGGTTTTGGTGTTAGTTGCGGGGATCGTGACTTACAACACCATTCCCAAAGAATCGAGCCCAGACATCACGATCCCGATTATCTATGTGTCTGTCGGACACCAAGGGATTTCGCCCGATGACAGTGAACGATTGCTGGTTAGGCCGTTAGAAAAAGAGTTGCGTTCGATTGAAGGCGTCAAAGAGATGAGCGCCGTGGCGTCAGAAGGCCACGCATCGGTAACCCTTGAGTTTAACGTAGGTGTTGATTTGACTAAGGCGATGGCTGACGTCCGCGATGCGGTGGATCTTGCCAAGCCGAAACTGCCTGAAGACAGTGATGAGCCGACGGTCAACGAAGTGACCTTTGCCTCCCAGCAGCCCGTGCTGTCTGTGGTGCTTTACGGTACTGTCCCTGAACGTACGATAGTGCAGTTGGCTAGACAGCTGCGTGACAAACTAGAAAGCTATCGCCAAGTATTGGAAGTCGACATTGCTGGTGACCGAGAAGACATTGTGGAGATCGTCGTCGATCCACTGCTGATGGAAAGTTACGGCCTTGATCAAGGAGACATTTATAACCTGATCGCCCTTAACAACCGTGTAGTAGCCGCGGGCTTTGTTGATACCGGTTACGGCCGTTTCTCAGTGAAAGTGCCATCGGTATTCAATAGCCTAAAAGATGTCTTGGAGTTGCCTGTTAAGGTCGATGGCAAACAAGTGATCACCTTTGGGGATGTTGCGACGGTGCGCCGCGCCTTCCGTGACCCAAACAGTTTTGCTCGTCTTGATGGCCGTTCTGCGGTGGTCCTGGATGTGAAAAAGCGCGCGGGTGAAAACATTATCGAGACCGTTGCGCTGGTTAAAGAAGTATTGCGTCAAGCCCAGCTTCGTGAAGAGTGGCCAAACAACCTCCAAGTGAAGTTCACCAAAGATGAGTCGAAAGATGTAAAGAACATGCTTAATGATCTGCAGAACAACATTTTGTCGGCGATCATTTTGGTGGTGATTGTGATCATTGCCATCCTCGGGGTTCGTACTGCCTTATTGGTGGGGATTTCGATTCCTGGCTCGTTTCTTACTGGTTTGCTGGTGCTGTCGGTATTTGGCTTAACGGTCAATATTGTTGTGCTGTTCTCGCTGATTATGGCGGTCGGCATGCTGGTGGACGGTGCGATTGTTGTGACTGAGTTTGCTGATAGGCGGATGCAAGAAGGAATGGAGCGAAAAGAGGCCTATCGTGATGCGGCAAAACGCATGGCGTGGCCGATCACCGCATCAACGGCAACGACATTGGCCGCTTTCGCGCCGCTGCTGTTTTGGCCGGATATTACCGGTGAATTTATGAAGTTCTTGCCGATGACGCTGATTGCGACATTGACGGCATCTCTGGTAATGGCACTGCTGTTCGTCCCAGTACTGGGAGGTTTGATTGGTAAACCGCAATATGTCTCGCCGGAAAAGCAAAAGAAAATGGTGGCGCTGCATGAGGGTGAGTTCGATAAGGCCACTGGCATTACTAAGCTCTATCACCGCACCTTAGATATCGCTCTAAGCCATCCGTTAAAAATTCTCATGCTGGCTATCGCTTTGGCGGTGGGTGTTGGTTTCACTTACAACAAAGCCGGCCTTGGCGCTGAGTTCTTCCCTGAAGTGGATCCGCCGTTTTTCAACGTTAAAGTGCGCTCTCACGGTGACTTGTCCATCAATGAAAAAGATGAGGTGATGCGCGTCGTTGAGAAAGTGATGCTGGGTCATGATGAGTTTGAGAGTGTTTACACCAAAACCGGCGGTAAAGATGAAATTGGCGTCATTCAAATAACGCCGGTGGATTGGCAATATCGCCGCAAGGTGCCAGCTATCATCGAAGAGCTAAAACAAACCACGGATCAGTTTGCTGGTGTGGAGATTGAATACAAGTTCCCGGATGCGGGTCCTCCGGTTGAGCATGACTTAGTCATCGAACTGTCTGCTCGTATCCCAGGCGGTTTGGACGCTGCTGCGAAACAAGTGCGTCGCTGGGCCGATGGCAATGACAAGTTGACTAACGTTAGTGACACGTCAAACAAGCCAGGGATAGACTGGCAAATTGATATCAGCCGCGATGATGCCGCTCGCTTTGGTGCGGATGCTACGTTGGTGGGTAACACGGTGCAGTTTGTGACGAACGGCCTGAAAATTGGTGATTATCTTCCTGATGATTCAACAGAAGAGGTGGATATTTTGGTGCGATTCCCAGAAGAGCATCGTGATATTGGTCGTTTTGATGAGCTTAGGGTTAAGACACCGGCAGGTCTGGTTCCTATCACCAACTTCGCCAAAATTACTCCAGAGCCAAAGCAAGACACCATCAATCGTTTAGAAGGCGTGCGCGTTATTAATGTCAAAGCCGATATGGCGGATGGTTACAATCTGGCGGTAGAACTGCCAGGCTTTATGGAGCAGTTGAATCAGATCGAACTGCCAAGTGGGGTTGAGTTTGTCATCAAAGGCCAAAATGAAGAGCAGAAAAATTCGTCTGAGTTTTTGCAAAGTGCCTTTATGGTCGCGTTGGCCGTCATGGCGCTGATATTGATCACCCAGTTCAATAGCTTCTATCAAGCGCTGCTGATTTTAAGTGCTGTGATCTTCTCGACCGTGGGTGTGTTTGCGGGTCTACTGGTGTTCCAACGTCCGTTTGGCATCATAATGTCGGGCATTGGCGTTATCGCGCTCGCTGGGATTGTCGTGAATAACAACATCGTGCTTATTGATACCTACAACCAGCTCATCAAGCGCGGTTTAGATAAACGAGAAGCGATATTAAGAACAGGCGTGCAGCGTTTGCGCCCAGTGATGCTCACCACAGTCACGACGATTTTGGGACTGATGCCGATGGTTCTGGAAATGAACGTCGATCTCATTAATCAAAAGATCGAGTTTGGCGCGCCAAGCACTCAGTGGTGGTCGCAGTTAGCAACGGCGGTCGCGGGTGGTTTGGCATTTGCCACGGTACTCACTCTGGTTCTGACGCCCTGCTTGTTGATGCTGGGCAAAACCGAGCAACAAAAACAGCAGCCGTCGATGCTAAGGCGAACATTGCGACGATTGAGGTCTAAACCTATAAAAAAGCCCGTTAAAGCGGCGTAGCGTAACAAAGCCCCATTTTGTTGACTAACAGATGGGGCTTTTTGATTGATATTGGGTAGTGATTTTGAACAAGTAATCAGAATTGTTGATGTGTTTGTGTCGTACTTTTACTGATTGACTAGAATTTTACTCTGAATTTATCGCCTGATGCCACAGGGGTGTTTGTCTTTGCAGGGTTGATTAAGACAAATGTTGGCAAACTCGTCATTTCAAAGGGAAGTATGTTTTTTGCGGTCTTTGTCGGGTTAGATCTTATGCAAAGAAAGCGTTACAGTTGTTGCGTAAACATACTGCTTGTTATGACAAGCTATGTGACATAGCCGAAAGTGAGTAATTTCGATTTAGGCTACGAATAAGACCTAACTATGTAATGCCAGCTCAATGACAACCTGATTATTGAGGCAACTGGTAAGGAGACAATATGGCAGATTCAACCCCAGAAATGCTATCTGGTGCAGAGATGATCGTTCAATCTTTGATTGACGAAGGTGTACAACAAATCTTTGGTTACCCAGGTGGTTCCGTTCTTGATATCTACGATGCGCTGCATGAAAAGCGCGAGAATATCCAACACGTCCTCGTTCGTCATGAACAAGCCGCGACACACATGGCTGATGGTTACGCACGTGCTACCGGTAAACCGGGTGTGGTACTTGTGTGTTCAGGCCCTGGTGCGACTAACACCATTACCGGTATCGCTACCGCTTACATGGACTCGATCCCTATGGTCGTGCTCTCTGGTAACGTGCCGAATAACTTAATTGGTAATGATGCGTTCCAAGAGTGTGACATGGTGGGTGTATCACGTCCTGTGGTTAAGCACAGCTTCCTATTACAACGTGCGGAAGATATCCCTGAAACGCTGAAGAAAGCCTTCTACATCGCGTCGACTGGCCGCCCAGGCCCGGTTGTAGTTGATATTCCGAAGGACGTAATGAATCCGCAGATCAAATTCCCTTACGAGTACCCAGAAACCGTTAAGATGCGCTCATACAACCCGACCACTTCGGGTCATAAAGGGCAAATCAAAAAAGCGCTGAAAGCCATTTTAGAAGCGAAAAAGCCGGTTCTGTATGTGGGTGGCGGTGCCATCATGTCGGAAGCAGATCAGCATCTTATTAAACTGGCAGAGACGTTGAACTTGCCGGTTGTTAGCACGCTAATGGGGCTGGGTGCGTTCCCTGGTACACATAAAAACTCACTAGGCATGCTTGGTATGCACGGTACTTATGAAGCTAACCTGGCGATGCATAATGCCGATCTTATTTTTGGTGTGGGTGTACGTTTTGACGATCGTACTACCAATAACCTCGAGAAGTACTGCCCAGATGCGAAGGTAGTACATATCGATATCGACCCTTCTTCTATCTCGAAAAACGTTCGCGCTGACTTGCCAATCGTTGGCTCTGCGGATGTGATCTTAGAGACCATGCTTAAACTTCTGGTAGAGCAGGGCGGCACTAATGACGAAGCTGCGCTCAATACTTGGTGGGATGATATTGCCTCTTGGAAGGAGCGTAACTGTCTTGGTTACGAAACTTCGGAAGAGCGTATTAAGCCACAGCAAGTAATTGAAGTGCTGCACAAACTGACGGGCGGTGATGCATTTGTGGCATCCGATGTGGGTCAGCACCAAATGTTCGCAGCGCTCTACTATCCGTTTAACAAGCCACGCCGCTGGATCAACTCAGGTGGTCTTGGCACCATGGGCTTCGGCTTCCCAGCAGCGATTGGGGTGAAGTTTGCATACCCAGATGAAGAGGTGGTGTGTGTCACCGGTGATGGCAGCATCCAGATGAACATTCAAGAGCTGTCGACGGCCATGCAATACGATGTGCCAGTTAAGATCATTAACCTCAACAACCGTTTCTTAGGTATGGTGAAACAGTGGCAGGATATTATTTATCAAGGCCGCCATTCCAACTCGTACATGGACTCGGTTCCAGATTTTGCCGCTATTGCTGAAGCTTATGGTCACGTGGGCATTCGCATCTCGAACCCAAGCGAGCTGGAATCTGGCCTGAAGAAAGCGTTAGAGATGAAAGATCGCCTCGTGTTCGTTGATATTAACGTTGACGAAACAGAGCACGTTTACCCGATGCAAATCAAAGGGGAAGGCATGGATAAGATGTGGCTAAGCAAGACGGAGAGAACTTAATATGAGACATATCATTTCGCTACTAATGGAAAACCAACCGGGTGCACTTTCTCGCGTGGTTGGCCTGTTCTCTCAGCGTGGCTACAACATCGAATCGCTCAACGTATCGCCAACCGATGATGAGACGTTATCACGTCTGAATATCACTACTGAATCGGATGAAATGGAGCTTGAGCAGATTCAAAAGCAGCTACACAAGCTGATTGATGTTCTCAAGGTTCAGGAAGTGACTGAGTTTGATCACATTGAGCGTGAGCTGATGATGGTGAAAGTCAAAGCGAGCGGCTTTGCACGTGCAGAAGTGAAACGCACAGCGGATATCTTCCGTGGTCAGATTGTTGATGTCACATCATCGCAATATACGGTTCAACTCGCAGGTACAGCTGAAAAGCTTGACGCGTTTGTGTCAGCGCTCTCAGAAGTGACGGATGTGGTTGAAGTGGCTCGAAGCGGTATTGTGGGCATTGCTCGTGGTGAACGCGCACTTAAGCCATAAGCCAAACTAAGTTATCGATTTAAGATAAGGCCAGTCTAGTGACTGGCCTTTTATGCTATTGAGCCTAGAAACAAAAACAGCCAGCAATTATGCTGGCTGTTGTACTTTTCTGTGGTTGGAAGCTTTAGCCTTCGATTTCCACAAAAGGTGCAGGCTCTTCGATGATCGGCTTCATCTCCTCTTCTTGTTGAGGCTGCTCTGCCGCTGGAGCTGGTTGTTCTGGTTCAGCTTCTGTGTTGAGCTTTTCTTGTTGCTCACTGAATTGGAACGCACGGATAACTTGTTTTACACCCGATACATTTCTGGCGATTTCCGTTGCCACATCGGCGTGCTCTTTAGACACATAACCAAGCAGAAACACTTCACGGTCTTCAGTGATCACTTTGACCTTCACACCGTTGAGTCTTTCGTCGGTTAATAGCGCTGACTTTACCTTAGTGGTTAACCAGCTGTCATTACTGATTTGTGTGAAAGTCAGTGGCTGTTTAATACGGACTTGGTTGTAGACAATTTGGACACCATTGAGTCCTTTTACTTGGCTTTCCAACTGACTACGTAGGGCTTCGGTATTTGCTTGGCCCATGAGCACAACTGTGCCGCGTTGTGAGCTGGCAACGACACGAACGTTGCCGACATAAGGAGCTTTGTTGCCCATGCCTGCGACTTCAGACTCTAAAGCGCTGTCATTCCAAATCTCTTTGGTAGTGCGAGTATCGGTAACTAGGCTTACCGTCGTTGCGGCGCCGGCGACAAACAGTCCCGCACAGCCAGAAAGTAGAACGCTGGCAAGGACCAGCGTCATCACTTTGTACATCTTCATAGTGTTACTCTTCGTGGGATGGGAATAGCACTTGGTCGATCAAATCGCACAAGCAGTGGAGTGTCACCATGTGTACCTCATGGATACGTGCGGTACGGTGTGATGGGATACGGATTTCTACATCGTTCTCACCAAGCAAGCCTGCCATTTCACCGCCATCTTTGCCGGTAAAGGCAATGATGGTCATGTCTCGGGTCACAGCTGCTTCCATTGCTTTAATGACGTTTTTGCTGTTGCCGCTGGTCGAAATGGCCAGCAGGATATCGCCGGTTTGGCCGAAGGCACGGACTTGTTTAGCAAAAATGTCTTCAAAATTGTAGTCGTTGGCCACCGCTGTCATCGTGGTGTTATCCGCGGTCAGCGTCATCGCCGGTAGACTTGGACGTTCGGTTTCAAAACGGTTCAGTAGGCAAGAGACAAACTGCTGAGCGTTTGACGCTGAACCGCCGTTACCACAGCAAAGGATCTTATTGCCATTAAGTAGCGTTGCGACCATGGCTTGCGCAGCGTGAGTGATGACGTCTGGCAGCGCTTCGGCTGCGGCGATTTGAATTTGGATGCTTTCAGTAAAACTTTCTTTGATGCTATCGCGCATGGTTATCCTTGAGTGATGGCGTTTTTTATCCAGTTGATGTCATTGCCATGTTCATGAATGGCAACAACATCAAATCGAAACTCGGTGTCGTAGGGTGACAGGCCATTTTTTAATAGCCACAGAGTGGCGGCTTTCTCGAGCTTTTTGGCTTTGGTGCGCGTGACCATTTCTTGGGCGCTACCATAACATTGATTGCGTCGGTATTTGACCTCAACAAACACAATGCTCGATTTATCTTGCATGATCAGGTCAACTTCACCGCATTTTACCGTGAAGTTTTCTGTTAGAGGAACTAAGCCTTGGCGGCCGAGATAGTCTTTAGCCAGTTCCTCATAATTTTTGCCAACGGCACGCTTATTCGCTGATCGTCGTTTCCAAGGCAGTAGGGTCATCGCTGTTCTCTTCCTGAGTTGCGGCTACTTCTTGTTCTGTCGCGTTCTGGTTTATAGGCTGCTCACCGTATACACCCCAAGCAATCTGGCGTTGAACCACGCAATCAGGGTCGATAGTCAATACACCGGTTTGGCCGTCTACTGAGTAACCTTGTACCGCTTTAAGCTGTGGTAACTCCTTAGTCAGGGTATACGCATCCATTCCCAGTGCCTGTAGGCGTTTCTCGGCGTTTGAGCTCTTCGGCCAGAACTTCGTCATTTGCGTATCAAGATCGCTATTTTGCTCTACGAGTAGTGGAATATCGCTGTATACCACGCCAGTGAGGTCTTCGTATTGACGTTTTTCACTGTGGCTATGTGAATCAGCAAACAACTGTGGTTGTTTCGCGTCTGGGTTGATGGCCACCTCAATAAACGGTTTGATAAGCGTTAGGTCAGCATTGTTCGCGACGATGTACACCGAATCAATGTCACGGCGACTACGTGGTTGATTTTCAAGCTTCATGCCTGTCAGCGTTTCCATCTGTGCGATACGCTGCTGGCTTTCTTGCAAGCCAAATACGTTGTTGATGGTTTTTTGCAGTTGTGCTCGGTTTGCGTACTGCGCTACCGCAACCTTGTTGTCGCTTACCTTAGCCCACTCAGCATCAAAAGCTTTAGCGACGCGATCGCCTAGGTTGCCTTGTGGTGCGATGATCAGTGGATAGGCATACTGATTTTTTGCAAGGTGCTGCGCTGCTTGGGCAACTTCTTGCTCTGGAGACAGAGTCAGATAACACATCATTTGTGTTGGCTCTATCTCATTGGGAATATTGAGTGCTAACGCTGGAATTGGCGTTTCAGAACTTTGCTGTGCTTGCTGCAGCTTCTCAACATTTTCTTTCACTAGCGGGCCGACAATAAAATCAACACCATTAGCGACTAGCTTCGCTTTGATGTCTGCAGGAGTGGCTTCGTTAGTATCAATAACGGTGAAAATAGCTTCTGGATCGCGTAGGTCGTCATCCATCATCGCCAGCATAAATCCGTCGCGTACCAACTGAGCTTGCTTGGCATACTTACCCGATAATGGCAGCAGTAGAGCTGTGCTTTGTGGCGAAGCAATCTCTAGGTTGAGAATGTCGTAAATACTTTGCGGCGTATAAATAGCGGCTGGGTGCGTTGGGTTTTCTGCTAGCCAGTTTTCGAGTGTATTTTGTAGCTGTGGCAGACTGGCTCCCATTGCTTTCATGTAGGTCGCAAGCTGCAGCCAGCCGTCGAGTACTTCTTCATTTGGCTGAGCAACTAATGTCGCTAGATCTTGCTCTGAGTACTGATTCATGTACTGCCAAACTTGAGCATTAATGGCTTCTTGCTGGTCACTGGCGCTGAAACCTGCTTGGGCAATCAGCTCACGGCTTGCATCAAAATAGTTCCCCATTGCAGCTAAGCTTTGGGCGCGAAGTTGATAGTAGCGCTGCCACTGTTGCTGGGCGAGCGGCCATTCTGCTGGGAAGCTAAGTTGTAAATAGGCATCTTCGGCGTTGCCTTGAAGAAGGTTTAGCTCTGCGCGAGCTAGTTGCCATTCAGCTTGCTGCACCGTAGTGAGGTTTTGTTTGGCTAGTCGATTAGAGAGCCTTTGAGCTTGTTCGTAGTTGCCTTCTTGAATCGATGCTTTGAATGCTAAGATCAACCATTCATTCGCAAACCCATCTTGACCGGCGTCAGCGCGCATCAAATAGGTCTCTGAGGAAGCGGTGGGTGCAAGGGTGATATCAACGCTCGCTGGGGCGCTTGGCTGGGTAGAACAAGCGGCAATGGACAAAGCCAATGCAATTGGAGTCAGTAGGCGTGTTACACTATTTCTCTTTGGGTTCATCATTGCCATGAGCTCTTTAATCACTATTCGTGTAAAATCATTATATTAATCGTTGAAGTGCTGGTAAACAAATGACAAGCAACAAAACTACTTATATTGAGCAACCTACGCTCTTTATTGTACCGACACCGATTGGAAACCTCGGTGATATCACACAAAGAGCGCTCGATGTGCTAAATAGCGTCGACATTATTGCTGCTGAAGATACGCGCCATACAGGCAAGCTTCTGTCTCACTTCAATATTCAAACTAGAACATTTGCGCTGCATGATCACAATGAACAGCAAAAAGCGCAAGTTTTAGTCGATAAACTGCTTGCGGGTGAATCCATCGCATTGGTCTCTGATGCTGGCACACCGCTTATCAGCGATCCAGGGTATCATTTGGTGTCTCAATGTCGTCAGGCAGGCGTAAAAGTTGTGCCATTACCTGGCGCCTGTGCCGTGATTACAGCACTTAGCGCATCAGGCTTGCCGTCTGACCGCTTTAGCTTCGAGGGCTTTTTGCCAGCGAAAAGCAAAGGCCGCAAAGACAAATTCATGGAGATCGCCAAAGCCGAGCGCACCTGCATCTTCTACGAGTCACCACACCGCATTACCGAGTCGCTTGCCGATATGCTTGAAGTGCTAGGCCCTGAGCGTGAGGTGGTGTTGGCGCGCGAGCTGACCAAAACTTATGAAACCATTCAAGGGTTGCCACTCGGTGAGCTAATTGAATGGATTGAAGAAGATGATAACCGCAAGCGCGGCGAGATGGTGTTACTGATCCACGGTCATCGTGAACCTGTCAATGAAGAGCTGCCGGATGAGGCGACACGCACATTGGCTATTTTGGTCAAAGATCTGCCACTGAAAAAAGCGGCTGCAGCGACCGCTGAGATCTATAACCTCAAAAAGAATGCCCTGTATAAATGGGGTCTAGAAAACTTATCCTAGAAAAACATTGAGTAATCACGCTCGCTTAGTTACAATCCGCGCCCTGAAGTTGACCGGATAGTCGCTGCTTCGTTGACGTCCCCTTGAGCTTGTCTTGGGGGAGACTGACGGAGGGGAGGAAAGTCCGGGCTCCACAGAGCAGGGTGCCAGGTAACGCCTGGGGGGCGAAAGCCTACGACAAGTGCAGCAGAGAGAAGACCGCCGATGGCTCCATTTCTTCGGAAGGAGCACAGGTAAGGGTGAAAGGGTGCGGTAAGAGCGCACCGGGCGACTAGCAATAGTTCGTTGCAAGGTAAACTCCACCCGGAGCAAGACCAAATAGGCCCCCACATTGCGTGGCTCGCGTAAGGGGGCGGGTAGGTTGCTCGAGCCAGTGAGCGATTGCTGGCCTAGACGAATGGCTATCACCGCTTCGGCGGATACAGAACCCGGCTTACAGGTCAACTTCACCTATTATAGAAAAACCCATTACAAATTGATTTTGTGATGGGTTTTTTGCTTTTTTATCACCTATCTTTACGATAGGCTGAACTTAACCAGATGACGTTACTGAAGGAAATCAGTAAACTTGTCGTCTTTGCTAAGCAACTCTCGAGATCACCCATGAGCGAATCCTTTCAACACATTTCGGTACTACTTCACGAATCCATTGATGGTCTAGCTATCAAACCGGATGGAACTTACATTGATGGAACGTTCGGCCGCGGTGGTCACAGTCGTCAAATTCTTTCACAACTGGGTGAAAACGGTCGCCTATTTAGTATTGACCGCGATCCAACTGCGATTGAAGAAGCAAAAAAGATTGATGACCCTCGCTTTACCATCATTCATGGCCCGTTTTCTGGAATGGCAGAATACGCAGAGCGTTATGAACTGGTGGGTAAAGTGGATGGCGTTTTACTTGATTTAGGTGTCTCCTCACCGCAGCTGGACGATGCTGAACGTGGCTTTAGCTTCATGAAAGATGGTCCGCTTGATATGCGTATGGATCCAACCTCAGGTATGCCCGTCTCTGAATGGTTAGCGCAAGCTGATCTGGATGATATTACTTGGGTGATCCGCGAATTTGGTGAAGACAAACATGCTCGTCGAATCGCAAAAGCCATTGTGGCGCATCGTGAAGATGAAGAAAAAGAGCCGTTAACACGCACTGGCCAGTTGGCGAAGTTGATCTCTGAAGCTGCACCCAAGAGCTTTAAAGAGAAAAAGCACCCAGCAACACGTGCATTCCAGGCGTTTCGAATCTACATCAACAGTGAACTTGAAGAGATCGATACGGCATTGAAAGGTGCCGCAAGTATTCTTGCTCCACAAGGTCGACTGTCGGTGATCAGCTTCCACTCTCTCGAAGATCGCATGGTGAAGCACTTTATGCGTAAAGAGAGCAAAGGGCCACAAGTACCACACGGTATTCCGATGACCGAAGATCAAATTCGAGCTTTGGGTAGTGCTAACTTAAAAACGATCGGTAAGGCACTTAAGCCTTCGGGTCAAGAAGTGGAAATGAACGCTCGCTCACGCAGCTCAGTACTTCGTGTAGCGGAAAAACTGTAACGGATGACGGGATGTCTAACCAACCGACTCATAATCTCGCGAAACTGATTGCCTTAGATATCATCACGGTAGGCCGCATTCCGCTTATCGTGTTTCTGATGATATTTGCCACTGCAATGGGGGTTGTGTTTGCCACGCATCACACCCGCGAGGCGATCAATGAGAAAGATATCGCGCTTCAAGAGCGTGAGCGACTTGATAATGAGTGGCGCAACCTGTTGCTTGAGGAAAATGCGCTGTCGGAACATAGCCGTGTTCAGGCTATGGCCAAACAAGAGTTAGATATGACGCGCCCCGACGCAGACAAGGAAGTAGTGGTTTCCCTGAAATGAAAGGCAAAAAAGTCGTTAAGTCTTCCAACAAAAAACAATCTCAGCAAGCCGCTAACCAACCTGCGCTGATCGCTTGGCGTTTTCGTCTCATTATGGGCGGTGTGCTGCTTATCTTTGGCGCGCTGGTTGCGCGTATCGGTTATATTCAAGTTATCGAACCAGACAACTTGATTAAACAGGGTGACTTACGCTCAGTGCGTGTTAAAGCTCTGCCTTCAGCACGCGGCATCATCTCTGATAGAAACGGTGAGCCACTTGCCGTGAGTGTGCCCGTTCAGGCAGTGTGGGCCGATCCCGCAACAATATTCAAAGATGATGGTTTAAAACAGCTCGACCGTTGGCATGCCCTTGCTGATGTACTTGGTCTCGACCGCGATGCGCTTATTGCCAAAATCAACAAGAACAAATCACGCCGATTCATTTACCTACAGCGTCAAGTGAGCCCTGCGATGGCGAAGTACATCAAAGAGCTGAAACTCTCTGGCGTAGGGCTGAAAGCAGAGTCCAGACGTTACTATCCTGCTGGTGAGGTTAGTGCTCACTTAGTAGGGGTGACTGGTATCGACGGTCACGGTCTCGAAGGGGTTGAGCGCAGCTATGACAAATGGCTGACCGGAGAAGCGGGTAAACGCATTATTCGTAAAGACCGTTATGGCCGCGTGGTGGAAAACATCTCTCTTGAAGACAGAGAAGAAGGTAAACCACTTGAGCTTACCGTCGATCAAAGATTGCAGGCTATCGCTTATCGCGCCATTAAACAGGCCGTGGCGGATTACCGTGCGACCTCGGGCAGTGCCGTTATCATTGATGTGAAAACCGGTGGTGTATTGGCCATGGTGAACGCGCCCTCTTATAACCCGAACAACCGCTCTTCACGCCAGTCTTTTACGATGCGAAATCGTGTCATAACCGATGCAATGGAACCGGGCTCTACGGTTAAACCATTTGTGGTGCTAGCGGCGCTTGAGGCGGGTGTTGCCGATGAAAACACCATTATCGATACTGGTAATGGCATCATGCAGATTGGCGGAAGCCGGGTGCGCGATACATCGAAAGTGGGCAAAGCGAACTTAGCTAAAATCCTGCAAAAGTCGAGTAACATCGGTGTGGCAAAGCTAGCTCTAGACATGCCGCTAGAAGCGCTACTTGGGATGTACAGTTCCATTGGTTATGGTCAGTTGTCTGGTCTTAACCTAGTTGGTGAGACAACGGGTATTTTCCCGAACCGTCGTCGTTGGTCGCAATTTGAAATCGCAACTCTCGCGTTTGGTTATGGTATTTCTATCACGCCCCTTCAGTTAGCACACGCTTACGCCACACTCGGTAATGGCGGCTTGTATCAGCCGGTACATATTATTGAAAGCAATCAGCAGGATTTGTCCAAGCAGGTTATTGACCATGACTACGCCATGTCGGTTTTGCATATGCTAGAGGCAGTAACGCAGCCTGGTGGTACCGCTACAAGAGCGGCGGTACCAGGGTATCGAGTTGCTGCGAAAACCGGTACTTCAAGAAAGGCCGCGGCGGGTGGCTACAGTGATGAATATGTGGCGATCACCTCAGGCGTCGCGCCAGTGAGTGACCCGCGTATTGCCTTAGTTGTGGTGATCAATGAACCACAAGGCGATCAGTATTATGGCGGTGCCGTGGCAGGCCCTGTCTTTTCCGAAATCATGAAAGGAGCGCTGCAGATACTCAATGTCGCTCCTGACGAAAACCAATTTCAGCAATAGGTGAGAAACAATGTTGACCTCTTTGACATTGGCAAAGCTATTAAAACCATGGCTTGATGACAGCAGTAAGCTGATGGCAGATGACACGCTCGGTGCTATTAATGTGTCTAACTTAGAGCTTGATAGCCGCGCCATTAAGCCAGGCGATACGTTCGTGGCGATCATCGGCCATACGGTGGATGGACGACTGTTTATCGAGCGTGCGATTCAGTCTGGTGCCGATTCAGTGATTGCTCAGGCCGATGCCGAGCACAAACATGGCGAAGTCACTCTCGTCGACGGCGTACCTGTTGTTCATATTTATCAACTCGACACGTTGTTGTCAGTGATGGCCGCGCGTCTTTATCAATATAGGCAGCAAGTGATTGGCGTAACGGGGACGAATGGTAAAACCACCATCACCCAGCTTATCGCGCAGTGGATTGAGCTTGTCGGTGATAGAGCCGCCATCATGGGCACCACGGGTAACGGTTTCTTGAACGACTTGCAAGAAGCGAAAAATACCACGGGCAGTGCCATTGATGTGCAGCGTATTTTGTCTCAGTTAGACGGCCAAGGCGCGCAATATACGGCGATGGAAGTCTCCTCCCATGGCCTGGTTCAAGGTCGTGTGGCCGCCGTGCCTTTCTCATTAGGTATTTTCACTAACCTCAGCCGCGACCATTTGGACTATCACGGCACGATGGAAGGTTATGAAGCGGCCAAAAAGCTCCTGTTTACTGGACATCACTGTGAGCACGCGGTGCTGAATGTCGATGACGAAGTGGGTCGCCGCTGGCTGTCCGCACGCAGCGATGCGATTGCTGTGTCTGTTGAAGGGCACCAGCTCGGTGAAAAGGGCGTTTGGGCAACATCGGTTGAGTATAGTGACGGTGGCATCTCTTTAGAGTTTGATGGCTGCTTTGGCAGTGGCAAACTCGATGCGCCGCTGATTGGTCAGTTCAATGCGAGCAATGTGTTACTGGCGTTTTCTGCTCTGCTTCAGCTTGGTTTTGACAAGCAAGCACTAATGGACACTGCATCTAAGCTGCAACCGGTACTGGGGCGCATGGAGCTGTTTCAAGCGGATGGTAAACCTAAGCTGGTGGTTGATTACGCCCACACGCCAGATGCGCTAGAGAAAGCCTTGCAGGCTCTTCGCGTGCATTGTGATGGTCTGCTTTGGGTTATTGTCGGCTGCGGTGGTGACCGAGACAAAGGTAAACGTCCAATGATGGCCTCGATCGCTGAGCAGTTGGCAGATAAGGTGATCTTAAGCGATGACAACCCACGCAGTGAAGATCCCAAAGCGATTGTCGACGATATGCTGGCCGGAATGAGTGTACCAGAAGAGGCATTTATTGAGCATCAACGTTTTAATGCGGCTCAGTTAGCGGTTCAGCACGCGACAGCTTCTGACATTATTCTACTGGCGGGTAAAGGACACGAAGATTACCAAGTGATTGGTAACGAAAGTGTTCACTATTCCGATCGTGAAACTGCGGCGCAGCTACTAGGACTCACGCTATGATTGAACTGACGTTAACCGATATCGCTGCCGTTGTTGATGGTCAGCTGGTGGGCGAAAATACTAGCATCACCGATGTGACCACAGATACGCGTGCCATAGAACAAGGCGCTCTGTTTATTGCTCTGGTTGGGGAGCGTTTTGATGCTCATGACTTTGCTGAGCAAGCCGTAGAGAAAGGGGCTGCGGCGCTGATTGTCGAAAGAAAACTTGATGTTGCGGTCTCTCAAGTGGTTGTTGCCGACAGTAAGCTGGCGCTTGGCAAACTGGGAGCGGAAGTTCATAGACGCTGCCAAACTAAGACCATTGCCATTACCGGTAGTTGCGGTAAGACGACGGTAAAAGAGATGATTGCCAGCATTTTGTCTAGCAAAGGTCAGGTGCTGTATACCGCTGGTAATTTTAATAACGATATCGGCGTGCCACTAACCTTGTTGCGCTCTACGCCGCAAGACGACTTTGCGGTTATTGAATTGGGCGCGAACCACATTGGCGAAATTGCTTACACAACCGCGTTAACCAATCCGGATGTCGCGTTGGTGAACAATGTGGCCGAGGCGCATTTAGAAGGCTTTGGCTCTCTTGAGGGCGTTAAGCAGGCTAAGGGTGAAATCTATCAGGGGCTGCCAGCGGGTGGTATTGCACTTGTGAACCTTGATAGTGAAGGCGGTGACTATTGGCAATCGGTACTGAGTGACAAACAAGTGGTGCGCATCGCCAAGCAGAACGCTCACGCAGACTTTTACGCCTCTGACATAACCTTGTCATCTCTTGGTAGCCCGTTGTTTACACTCCATACCCCAACAGGCAACATCTCGATTGCGCTGACGATCATCGGTGAGCACAATGTGGCGAATGCCGTGGCCGCATCCGCGTTGGCAACACAAGTTGGTGCAACCCTCGAACAAATTCAACACGGTTTGCAATCACTGAGTAAAGTGAAACGTCGCGTTGATGTTGAGAAGCTTACCGACACGATCACTTTGATTGATGATAGCTACAACGCCAGTGTTCCTGCGATGAAGGCGGCAGTGGATCTGTTGGGCCAGTTTACTCAAACCCAACGCTGGTTGATTTTGGGTAACATGGCAGAATTAGGGTATGAAAGCCTTGCACTTCACAAAGAAGTCGGACAACATGCTGCACCTTTCGCATTTGAACACGTTTTAACCTATGGTGAGGATGCGAAAGTAATCAGTGACCTTTGCGGTGGACAGCATTTTATAAGTCACGACGATATGCTCGCGCATATCGAACACACATTAAAACAGTTAAACCAGACCTCTCATACCTTGTTGGTTAAAGGGGCGCTAAGTGCTGGCATGTTTACTATCGCCAATGCACTGAAGGAGAAATACACATGATTATTTGGCTTGCAGAATTACTACAGCCATACTTTTCTTTTTTTCGTCTGTTTGAATACTTGTCATTCAGAGCTATTGTCAGTGTATTAACTGCCTTAGGTATTTCTTTGTGGATGGGGCCAAAGATGATTGCCCGTCTACAAATGTTGCAGATCGGCCAGGTTGTTCGTAATGAAGGTCCTGAGTCGCACTTTAGTAAGCGCGGCACACCGACCATGGGTGGTGTGATGATCTTGTCAGCCATTTCGATCACCGTATTGCTGTGGGCTGATTTGAGCAACCCATACATTTGGGCAGTTCTTGCGGTATTAATTGGCTACGGTGCGGTAGGCTTTGTTGATGATTATCGCAAAGTGGTACGTAAAAACACCGATGGTTTGATTGCTCGTTGGAAGTACTTTTGGCAGTCGCTGATTGCCTTGGTGGTGGCATTTGCTCTATATGTTCACGGCCAAGATACCGCGGCCACTCAACTTGTCGTGCCATTCTTTAAAGATGTGATGCCACAAATGGGGCTGTTCTACATTGTCTTTACTTACTTTGTGATTGTTGGTACCAGTAATGCGGTGAACCTCACCGATGGCCTTGATGGCCTCGCGATCATGCCGACGGTATTGGTTGCTGCTGGTTTTGCGGTGATCGCTTGGGCAACGGGCAATGTTAACTTTGCCGCTTATCTACATATTCCTTATATTCCATACACCTCTGAGCTTGTGGTGTTCTGTACTGCGATGGTCGGTGCAGGTCTTGGTTTCCTTTGGTTTAACACTTACCCAGCGCAAGTATTTATGGGCGATGTGGGCTCGCTAGCACTTGGCGGCGCACTGGGTGTGATTGCCGTGTTGGTGCGTCAAGAGTTTGTACTGGTGATCATGGGCGGTGTGTTTGTAATGGAAACACTGTCGGTAATCCTTCAAGTCGGCTCATACAAGTTGCGTGGTCAGCGTATTTTCCGCATGGCACCTATTCACCATCACTATGAGCTAAAAGGCTGGCCAGAGCCGCGCGTTATTGTTCGTTTCTGGATCATTTCAATCGTATTGGTACTTATCGGCCTAGCAACGCTTAAAGTACGTTAATCAACAGGCTAGGGATCCTTGTTCATGGAACGTTGGCAAGACATTCAGCAAGTGGTCGTCGTAGGGCTCGGTATTACCGGGCTCTCCGTCGTTAATCACCTTCGTAAATATCATCCTACATTGACCATCCAAGTAATGGACAGTCGAGATAACCCGCCTGGCGCAGAGCAATTGCCAGAGGGTGTTGCCCTACATACTGGCAGTTTTGAAGCCGATTGGTTGATGCAGGCTGATTTAGTGGTGTGTAACCCTGGTATCGCACTAGCGACGCCAGAAATTAGCGCAGCCATGGCAAACGGCGTGCCTGTCATTGGCGATATTGAGTTGTTTGCTTGGGCTAATGATAAACCGGTGATCGCGGTTACCGGCTCAAACGGCAAAAGCACTGTCACGGACTTGACGGGTGAGATGGCTAAGGCAGCTGGGCTGAATGTCGGAGTGGGCGGTAACATTGGTGTCCCAGCCCTCGATTTACTCGAGCTTGATGCCGATCTCTATGTGCTTGAACTATCCAGCTTCCAACTGGAAACGACGTCGTCGCTAAACACTAAAGTCTCGACGTTTTTGAATCTTTCAGAAGACCATATGGATCGCTACGAAGGTATGGCGGATTATGCCGAAGCCAAGCGTAGGATTTTCTTACATGCTGAGCATGTGTTGGTAAATCGCGACGAGCCAGAGACTTATCCCACCGAGTCTTCCTTAGCACTATCAACATTTGGTTTTGATGCTAAGCAGTTTGGCATGCAGGTGTTTGGTGGACGTACTTGGTTGATGGATGGCGATGAAAAAATCGTTGCCGCCGATGAACTGAGTATTGTTGGCCAGCATAACTGGTCAAATGCTTTGGTCGCTTGTGCGCTGCTTAAACTAGCAAATGTTGATTATCGCACCGCATTAGAGTGCTTAAAATCTTATCGAGGATTAACCCATCGCTGCCAAGTGGTGGCCGAGCAATCGGGCGTTAAATGGGTTAATGACTCAAAAGCCACTAATGTAGCAAGTACGCTTGCAGCCTTGTCTGGTTTAACACTCCAAGGCACGTTGTACTTGCTTGTTGGCGGAGTTGGTAAAGGCGCGGATTTTTCTGAGCTTGCTACGCCGCTTAGTACGTTGAATGTGGAACTGTGCTGTTTTGGCCGTGATGGACAGGAATTCCAGCCGCTTCACGATAGTGCGCGTTACTTTGCATCAATGGACGATATTTTGGCTGAGATCACGCCACGATTGAAGCAAGGTGATATGGTCATGTTGTCGCCAGCGTGCGCCAGTTTTGATCAGTTTGCCAACTTTATGGCTCGAGGCGATCACTTCACCGAGCTGGCACTGCGTTTTTCAGCGCAAGTTAGTTAACACGGATTCGTCACTATGTTTCATCAAATTCGACAACGCACCATGGGATGGATGACCCACAGTGCTCCAGATACGCTTTATGACCGACAACTGGTTTGGTTGGCGTTTGGGTTGATGGTGACGGGACTGGTGATGGTAACTTCAGCCTCGTTTCCTATCAGTTCTCGACTGACGGATCAGCCGTTCCACTTTATGTTTCGCCACGCTATTTTTTTAGTGTTGGCGCTTGGCACGTCTGCTGTAGTGCTGCAAATACCGATCGCTAAGTGGTTTAAGTACAGTACCTATTTGCTAGCGATATCGATTTTCTTACTGATCGTTGTACTTGTTGTCGGCAAGTCGGTTAACGGGGCATCACGTTGGATCCCGCTTGGGCTGTTTAACCTTCAGCCAGCGGAGGTAGCCAAACTGTCGCTGTTCATCTTTATGTCCGGCTATTTAGTCAGAAAGCAAGACGAAGTGCGGCAGTCGTTTTTTGGCGGGTTTATTAAACCGATCATGGTATTTACCACCTTTGCCATTCTACTATTGGGTCAGCCGGACTTAGGAACCGTGGTGGTGATGCTGGTGACACTGTTTGGTATGCTGTTTATCGCCGGTGCTAAGCTGTCACAGTTTATTGCGTTATTCGTTGCCGGCGTCAGTGCGGTTATCGCATTGATTTTGGTTGAGCCGTATCGTGTCAGGCGTGTCACCTCGTTCTTAGACCCTTGGGAAGACCCCTTCGGTAGTGGTTATCAGCTCACTCAGTCACTTATGGCGTTTGGTCGCGGTAATTTGATGGGGCAAGGCCTGGGAAACTCAGTGCAAAAACTGGAATACTTGCCTGAGGCGCATACCGACTTTGTTTTTGCCGTGCTAGCCGAAGAGCTCGGGTTTGTTGGTGTTGTATTAGTATTGATGCTGGTGTTTGCGCTGGTTATCAAGTCGCTGTATATCGGTAAGCGCGCATTTGAAAAACAGCAGTTTTTTGGTGGTTACCTCTGCTTTGCGATTGGTATTTGGTTTGCGTTTCAAACGTTGGTCAATGTGGGAGCTGCAGCGGGTATGGTACCGACTAAAGGCTTAACCTTGCCGCTGATCAGTTATGGTGGCTCCAGTTTGATTATTATGTCAGTCGCCGTGTCGATATTGCTTCGCGTCGATCATGAATGTCGACTACTACCGGACGCTGAGCCTGCTCAGAACAGTGAACCACCACGCAAAGACTCAGAGAACAAAGAGTCACAAACAGATAAGAAACAGAAACAAGATGACGAAAAATAAACGTTTAATGGTGATGGCTGGTGGTACTGGTGGTCACGTATTTCCAGGGTTGGCAGTTGCAAAGCGCTTGCAAGAGCAAGGTTGGGAGATCCGCTGGCTCGGAACCGCAGACCGAATGGAAGCAGACTTAGTGCCAAAGCATGGTATTGAGATTGATTTTATTAAAGTGAAGGGCTTGCGTGGGCAAGGTATTGCCAAGCTGATTAAAGCGCCGTTTCAAATCATTAGTGCTATTTTTCAAGCTCGCCAACATTTAAAACGCTGGCAACCTGATGCGGTACTTGGCATGGGCGGGTACGTCAGTGGACCAGGGGGCGTTGCTGCTTGGACTATGGGCATACCTGTTGTTTTGCATGAACAAAATGGTGTCGCGGGACTCACTAACCAGTGGCTGTCTAAAATTGCCAAAAAGGTGTTTCAAGCCTTTCCGGGTGCTTTTGCCGATGCCGAAGTGGTCGGCAATCCAGTACGTCAAGATTTGCTGGACATAGATGCGCCAGAAGCAAGGCTCAACGGCCGCGATGGCGATATTCGCATTTTGGTGATGGGTGGTAGTCAAGGCGCACGTATTCTCAATCATACGTTGCCGCCAGTTATGGCTGCACTGGGTGAAGGCTATACTATTCGTCATCAAGCGGGTAAAGGCAGTCAGCAAGAAGTGGCTGAGCTTTATTCACAGCACCAAGTTGATAAAGCTCAGGTGACCGAATTTATTGATGATGTGGCTGCGGCGTATCAATGGGCCGATCTTGTGGTTTGCCGCTCGGGTGCACTGACGGTCTCTGAACTTGCTGCAGCAGGTGTAGGGGCTATCTTTATCCCATTTATGCACAAAGATCGTCAGCAAGCGCTCAATGGTGACCATTTGGTCGACTGCCAAGCGGCCTACATGATTGAACAGCCTCAACTGAGCGTAGAAAAGCTCACTGAGCAAATTCGCAGCCTAGACCGAGCACAGCTCAAAACGCTGGCTATCAATGCCCGACAAGCGGCTAAGCTCGATGCGGATACACGCGTCGCGAAAGAAATTATCGAATTAACAAAATAGATTAACGAGACTTACTCATGACACAGCAACAAACTCCAGACTTAGCACAGATCCGTGCCCTGATACCTGAAATGAGACGAGTGAAGTGTATTCACTTTGTAGGTATTGGTGGTGCAGGTATGAGTGGCATCGCAGAGGTGCTGCTGAACGAGGGTTATCAAATTACCGGTTCTGATATTGCTGAAAATGCTGTGACTGCACGTCTTGAGCAGAAAGGGGCGACTATCTTCATTGGCCATGCAGCGAGTAATATCGATCTTGCTAGTGTGGTCGTGGTCTCTACCGCGATTGACCCAGAGAATCCAGAGCTTGTGGCGGCGAAAGAGCTGCGCATTCCGGTTGTACGCCGCGCAGAAATGCTGGCTGAACTGATGCGTTTTAGACATGGTATTGCGGTTGCGGGAACGCACGGTAAAACCACGACCACAGCGTTGGTTACGCAAATCTATTCAGAAGCAGGCATGGATCCTACCTTTGTAAATGGCGGCCTGGTAAAAAGTGCGGGTACCAATGCGCGTTTGGGCTCAAGCCGTATTCTGATTGCTGAGGCTGATGAAAGTGATGCGTCTTTCCTACACCTTCAGCCAATGGTTAGTATTGTGACCAATATTGAAGCAGACCATATGGATACTTATGGTGGTGACTTCGACACTCTAAAGCAAACCTTTATCGACTTCTTACACAACTTGCCGTTCTATGGACAGGCTGTGATGTGCGTTGATGATCCTGTGGTTCGTGAGCTGATTCCAAGTGTTAGTCGTCAAGTGATTACTTACGGTTTCTCTGAAGATGCGGACGTACGTATTGAGAATTATCGTCAAGAAGGTCAGCAAGGTAAGTTCACCGTTGTCAGAAAAGACCGAGATAACCTTGAGATTACCCTGAATATTCCAGGCAAACACAATGCTCTGAATGCATCAGCTGCTATTGCCGTCGCGACTGAAGATAATATCAGTGACGAGGCGATTGTTAAGGCGATGCTTGGTACTGAAGGCACGGGTCGTCGCTTCGAACACTTAGGTGAGTTTGACACCGGTAATGGAAGTGTCATGCTGGTCGACGATTATGGTCATCACCCAACTGAAGTGGACGTGACCATTAAAGCGGCACGCAACGGTTGGGAAGATAAGCGTTTGGTCATGGTGTTCCAGCCACATCGCTACAGTCGTACCCGTGATCTTTATGATGATTTTGCCAATGTACTTGAACAAGTTGATGTCTTGGTGATGCTAGATGTCTATTCGGCTGGTGAAGCGCCAATTGCGGGTGCAGATGGTCGTTCATTGTGCAGAACCATTCGTACGCGTGGTAAACTGGATCCGGTTTTTGTCCCAGAAATGAGTGGTTTACCATCAGTTTTATCCAATCTTTTGCAAGACGGCGACCTCGTCTTGACGCAAGGGGCGGGTGATATTGGTAAAGTAGCCAAGCAGCTTGAGAAGATGAAGCTAGACATCGAAGTGATGAAAAACAGCTAGTTTCTCGTTTTTCGAGAGTATTTAATAGTTTATGAGTTCGAATGTGCGGTGCAGTAATTTGATCGCCCATCCGAACTTTTTTGTTGTTTCAGTGCGCAAAAGCCCAGTTTTCTTGGGTTGAGTGTTTGATAGTTTGATATTGATTAGTATAATCCTAAGGTTAACACCATTAGATTAGACTCTTATTCCACTATCTTAAGGAAAGGCGAAGAGAAGTTAATAAGGGACCAAAGAGTTTGACTGAAACTTCAGACAGCAGTGTAGAGCGAACGCGTCGAGCTTCCTTGTTTTCACAACACGGGATCGGGGCGATTTTTTTATTTGCAGTGATCGCAGTCATCGGTTCAACACTTTATTCCACCATTAGCTGGATGTGGGACGACCAGCGCCTTCCATTATCTAAGATAGTGCTACAGGGTGATCTAACTCATGTGAGCGCTAAAGATGTCCAACACGCCTTTGCGAATTTGGAACATATCGGGACATTTATGTCTCAAGACATTGATGTACTTCAGCGAAGTGTCGAGCAAATCCCATGGGTATCGCAAGCATCGGTACGTAAACAGTGGCCAGACACCGTGAAGGTGTTTTTGACCGAGTACCAGGCTAGCGCGATTTGGAATGGCATCGATATGCTTGATATCCACGGAGTGGTGTTCAGCGGTGATGTTTCTGTGATTGAAGAGCAGAAAGTGAAGCTATATGGTCCGATGGGCACTGAACGCTTTGTGTTGGATACTTATCGTGACAGCAATGCCAAGCTAGCAAGTTTAGGGCTAGCGATATCTTCACTAGTGTTGAATGAACGTCGTGCATGGCAAGTGATCCTCGATAATGGGATCCGTTTAGAGCTAGGCAAAGATGCACTTGATGAGCGCTTACAGCGTTTTATCTCTCTGTATCGCGAACTGGGTGACAAGGTATCTCAAATCAGTTACATCGATTTGCGATACGACACAGGCGCAGCCGTTGGTTGGTTCCCTGCAGAAATGATGGCAGAAAGCGCTCAAGCGGAGTCTGCGGGATAACTGGTTTTATGTATCGATAGGCCTTGGCGTATCGATACTTAAGTTCAGTTAGGAATTGGACAACCCAAGCGAGTTGTTCTCTGGGATTTGAGATAGCAAAACATAAGAGAGTACAGATGACGAAGACCACGGATGACAATATTATTGTCGGTCTTGATATTGGCACTGCGACCGTATCTGCGTTAGTCGGCGAAGTTCTGCCGGATGGGCAGGTAAATATCATTGGTGCAGGTTCTAGTCCTTCTCGTGGAATGGACAAAGGTGGCGTAAACGACCTTGAGTCAGTGGTTAAATCCGTGCAACGTGCTGTCGATCAGGCTGAGCTGATGGCGGAATGTCAGATCAGCAGCGTGTTTATCTCTCTTTCTGGTAAGCATATTGCGAGTCGAATTGAAAAAGGCATGGGAACCATTTCTGAGGAAGAGGTGTCACAAGATGATATGGATAGGGCGATTCATACCGCTAAATCCATAAAAATTGGTGATGAACAGCGCATTCTTCATGTGATTCCTCAGGAGTTTACCATAGACTATCAAGAGGGTATTAAAAACCCGCTTGGATTGTCTGGGGTTCGAATGGAAGTCAGCGTTCATTTGATTTCTTGTCATAACGATATGGCAAGAAATATCATTAAAGCGGTAGAACGCTGTGGACTTAAAGTCGAACAGCTGGTTTTCTCTGGCCTAGCATCGAGTAATGCTGTGATCACCGAAGACGAGCGCGAGCTTGGTGTTTGTGTGGTCGACATTGGCGCTGGCACTATGGATATCTCCATCTGGACAGGCGGAGCATTGAGACACACAGAAGTGTTCTCCTATGCTGGCAATGCGGTAACCAGTGATATCGCTTTTGCTTTTGGTACACCTTTGAGTGATGCCGAAGAGATAAAAGTGAAGTATGGCTGTGCATTGAGTGAGCTGGTGAGTAAAGACGATACAGTAAACGTTCCAAGCGTTGGCGGTCGTCCATCACGCAGCTTGCAGCGTCAAACCTTGGCAGAAGTGATAGAACCGCGCTATACAGAATTAATGGGACTTGTTAATCAAACCATTGATAATGTTCAAGCGAAACTCAGAGAGAGCGGTGTGAAGCACCACCTCGCAGCAGGCGTCGTCTTGACCGGCGGTGCAGCACAAATTGAAGGGGTTGTGGAGTGCGCTGAGCGTGTATTCCGTAACCAGGTTCGTGTAGGCAAGCCTCTAGAGGTGAGTGGCCTTACGGACTATGTAAAAGAGCCGTATCATTCTACGGCCGTTGGATTACTTCATTACGCAAGAGACAGTCAGATTAATGACGACAATGATTATAACGAACCAAAGCGTCAATCGGTGTCGACAATCTTTGGTAAGTTGCGTAATTGGATACAAAAAGAGTTTTAACCTGAGTTGCAGGAAAACGGAGATAACAAATGTTTGAACCGATGATGGAAATGTCTGACGAAGCTGTCATTAAAGTAGTGGGTGTAGGCGGTGGCGGTGGTAACGCTGTAGAACACATGGTACGTGAATCAATCGAAGGGGTTGATTTCATTAGTGTTAATACTGATGCTCAAGCATTACGCAAAACGAGCATCAACCACGTTATTCAAATTGGCGGCGATATCACAAAAGGCTTGGGTGCAGGTGCAAACCCTCAAGTTGGACGTGATGCAGCTCTTGAAGACAAAGAAAGAATTAAAGAAAGCATTACTGGTGCCGATATGGTGTTTATCGCAGCTGGTATGGGCGGCGGTACCGGAACCGGTGCAGCTCCAGTAATTGCTGAAGTGGCGAAAGAGCTAGGCATTCTTACTGTCGCGGTGGTGACTAAACCATTTAGCTTCGAAGGTAAAAAGCGTCTTCTATTCGCTGAGCAAGGTATCGAAGAGCTATCAAAGCACGTTGACTCTTTGATCACGATTCCAAACGAAAAGCTTCTTAAAGTACTCGGCCGTGGCGTTACGCTACTGGAAGCGTTTGCAAGCGCAAACGACGTACTGAAGAATGCGGTTCAAGGTATCGCAGAATTGATTACTCGCCCAGGCATGATTAACGTCGACTTTGCGGACGTACGTACCGTGATGTCAGAGATGGGTCATGCAATGATGGGTAGCGGTGTTGCTAAAGGTGAAGATCGTGCTGAAGAAGCGGCAGAGATGGCAATTTCTAGCCCACTTCTAGAAGACATCGATCTTGCAGGTGCACGTGGTGTGCTTGTGAACATCACCGCCGGTCTTGATATGCGTCTAGACGAATTCGAGACGGTTGGTAACACAGTGAAAGCCTTTGCGTCTGACAATGCAACGGTTGTTATCGGTACTTCTCTAGACCCAGACATGAGCGACGAAATTCGCGTGACTGTGGTTGCAACGGGTATCGGCAACGAACGTAAGCCAGATATTACGCTAGTCGCAGGCGGTAAAACGCCAGTGACTACAGGTCAAGCTCCACAGCCAACTCAAGCGCCAGCTGCAAAAGTAGAAGACAAGGTGGCACAATCTTTGCCTGTAAATGATAAGGAGAAGGTTGAGGTGAACACGCCGAATACTGCAAGCTCTGCACCTGTGTCGAGCGGCAATAGCAGCGCTGCACCTAAGCCTGAGAAGGAAAGTGGCTACTTAGACATTCCAGCATTTTTGCGTCGTCAGGCAGATTGATAATCTGCGCGAATTTGACTTAGCTCAAAATTCTGGTAGGATTCGCGGTTGGTTACATAATCAACCGTGATATGTAGCGTAGATTAAGAGGTTTGTAGATGATCAGACAACGTACGCTTAAAGAAATAGTGACTACTGTAGGAGTGGGTCTTCACTCTGGCCGTAAAGTAACACTAACTTTGCGTCCTGCGGCTGCGAATACTGGTGTTGTATACCGTCGTACTGACGTGAATCCGCCTGTGGATTTCCCTGCGGATCCTCTTTCTGTGCGTGACACTATGTTGTGTACTGCGCTTGTTAACGATGAAGGCATCCGTATTTCTACGGTTGAGCACCTAAATGCGGCTCTGGCTGGCATGGGTATCGATAACATTATCGTTGAGGTTGATGCACCTGAGATCCCAATCATGGATGGTAGCGCAAGCCCATTCGTATACCTGCTACAACAAGCGGGCATTGAGGCTCAAAATGCACCAAAACGTTTCATTCGTATTAAGAAACCGGTTCGCTTTGAAGATGGCGACAAGTGGGCGGAACTGCGTCCTTACAACGGTTTTAGAATGGACTTTGAGATTGAGTTCAATCACCCGGCGATCGATGCTGATGAGCAGCACCTAGTATTCGATTTCTCATCGCAAGGTTTCGTGAAAGAGATTTCGCGTGCACGTACTTTCGGTTTCATGCGTGATATCGAGTACTTGCAGTCTCAAAACCTAGTGCTGGGTGGTAGCTTTGATAACGCTATCGTTTTGGACGACTACCGTATCCTGAACGAAGAAGGTCTACGTTTCGAAAACGAATTCGTGACACACAAAGTTCTCGATGCTATTGGTGATTTGTACATGGCTGGTCACGCTATTATTGGTGAGTTTGCCGCTTACAAATCAGGCCACGGTTTGAATAACCAACTGCTTCGTGCAGTACTGGCTGACCAAGAAGCATGGGAATGGGCAACCTTCGAAGAGCAAGCTGGCTCTCCTGTAGCATTTGCAGAACCAAGCATGGTATTGGCATAATCCAATCCTCCTCATTGAGAAAAATCAGGCCTAGTGCCTGATTTTTTTGTATCTACGCTTTGGCTTTTTTGTTTGAATCGCTTTCACAAATTGAGAGTCAATTAGGTGGCAAAAGCTTGCCAATCACCTTTAGGATCGCGACGATCTCTTGCCGATCATCGAGATCTTCCTCCGATTTTAGCTTTAATCTTTCTGACGATATGTTGCAGTAGACTGCGTTTGCGCAGTATAAGTTTGCAAAATTGAGCCTCCCTATACTTATTAAACAGCATAGATTTCAGCGACAATGTTGCTCTTGCAGCGGGTTTATTCCTCAAAACTTCCAAACACATCAAACTAATTGCGGTTAGTTGCGATAGATACTTGGTTGTTGGGTCAAAAATTCCTTAAACTATGTGCCATTAATTGGTATGTCTGCCTTGAATTCTAGCCGCTTGAACTCAATATCAGTTGGTATAGATTTTATCTCAGTTAGGTCGCTTGGCCTTAGTAGAGACGGAAGGCAATTTTAATAGGTCGAAATGATCTAATGGTAGAGAGAACAAAAACACAATGATTACTAACCTACTGACAAAGGTCATTGGTAGTCGCAACGACAGAACACTGCGTCGACTAAGAAAAATCGTAAAACAGATCAATAACTACGAGCCTCAGTTCGAAGCGTTGTCTGATGAAGAACTGAAAGCGAAAACCGTTGAGTTTCGTGAGCGTTTGGACAAAGGTGAAAACCTAGACCAAATCCTACCAGAAGCATTTGCAACCGTTCGTGAAGCATCTAAGCGTGTGTTCGGCATGCGTCACTTCGATGTTCAGCTTATCGGTGGTATGGTTCTTAACTCTGGCCAAATCGCAGAGATGCGTACTGGTGAAGGTAAAACGCTAACAGCGACACTGCCAGCGTATCTAAACGCTCTACCAGGTAAAGGCGTTCACATCGTAACCGTGAACGACTACCTTGCGAAACGTGATGCGGAAACCAACCGTGCACTGTTTGAATTCCTAGGCATGACAGTTGGCGTAAACGTGCCAAACATGCACCCTCAAGAAAAGAAAGACGCATACCAAGCCGATATTCTTTACGGAACAAACAACGAGTTTGGTTTTGACTACCTACGTGACAACATGGCTTTCCGCGTTGAAGATCGTGTTCAGCGTGAACGTTTCTTTGCTGTTGTCGATGAAGTGGACTCGATCCTAATCGATGAAGCGCGTACGCCGCTTATTATCTCTGGTCCTGCTGAAGATAGCTCTGATCTTTACACTCGCATCAACACCTTGATTCCTCACCTTGAGCAACAAGATCAAGAAGACTCTGAAGAGTACCGTGGTGACGGCCACTACACAGTGGATGAAAAGTCTAAGCAAGTACACCTAACAGAAACTGGTCAGGAGTTTGTTGAAGAACTGCTTATCAAAAACGGCATGATGGAAGAAGGCGATACACTTTACTCGCCGACAAACATCAGCTTGTTGCACCACGTGAATGCAGCACTTCGTGCACACGTTCTGTTTGAAAAGAACGTTGACTACATCGTCAACGAGCAAGGCGAAGTGGTTATCGTTGATGAACACACCGGTCGTACTATGCCGGGTCGTCGTTGGTCTGAAGGTCTTCACCAAGCGGTTGAAGCAAAAGAAGGCGTTAAGATCCAAAACGAGAACCAAACGCTGGCATCGATTACCTTCCAGAACTACTTCCGTCTGTACGACAAACTGTCGGGCATGACTGGTACTGCTGATACTGAAGCATTCGAATTCCAATCTATCTACGGCCTAGAGACAGTGGTTATCCCAACCAACAAACCTATGGTTCGTAACGATATGCCGGATGTGGTTTATCGTACTGAGGTTGAAAAATTCAACGCCATCATCGAAGACATCAAAGAGCGCGCAGCAAACGGTCAGCCAAGCCTAGTAGGTACCGTATCGATTGAGAAATCAGAGCTATTGTCTAACGCCCTTAAGCAAGCGAAGATCAAACACAACGTACTGAATGCGAAATTCCATGAAAGAGAAGCGGAAATCGTCGCTGAAGCGGGTACGCCAGGCGCGGTGACTATCGCGACCAACATGGCAGGCCGTGGTACCGATATCGTGTTAGGTGGTAGCTGGCAAGCGAAGGTTGAGCAACTAGACAACCCATCGCAAGAGCAAATTGATGCGATCAAAGCGGAATGGAAAGTGATTCATGACCAAGTGCTAGAGGCAGGTGGTCTACACATCATCGGTACAGAGCGTCACGAATCTCGCCGTATCGATAACCAGCTTCGTGGTCGTTCTGGTCGTCAGGGTGATGCAGGTTCTTCACGCTTCTACCTATCGATGGAAGACCAACTACTGCGTATCTTTACTTCTGATCGTATGGCAAGCCTAATCCAAAGTGGTATGGATGAAGGTGAAGCGATTGAAAGTAAGATGTTGTCTCGCTCAATCGAAAAAGCACAGCGTAAAGTGGAAGGTCGTAACTTCGACATCCGTAAACAGCTTCTTGAATTCGATGATGTGGCGAACGACCAACGTAAAGTGGTTTACGAACTGCGTGACGAGCTAATGACCGCTGAAGACATCAGCGAAATGCTAGAGCAGAACCGTACTGATGTGTTCACATCTGTTATTGATGAATACATTCCGCCACAATCGCTTGAAGATATGTGGGACATCGAAGGTCTTCAAGAGCGTCTTAAGAATGACTTTGACCTTGATCTACCGATCAAGTCTTGGTTGGAAGAAGACGACAAGCTTTACGAAGAAGCGCTTCGTGAGAAGATCTTGGATACGGCAGTAACGGTTTACCAGCAGAAAGAAGAGACGGTTGGCGCGCAAGTGCTGCGTAACTTCGAAAAATCTGTGATGCTACAAACGCTAGACACGCTTTGGAAAGAGCACCTAGCGGCGATGGATCACCTACGTCAAGGTATCCACCTACGTGGTTACGCTCAGAAGAACCCGAAACAAGAGTACAAGCGCGAGTCGTTTGAACTGTTTGAGCAACTGCTGGATTCTTTGAAGTTCGACGTGATCACGATTCTTTCTAAAGTGCGCGTACAGCAGCAAGAAGAAGTGGAACGTATGGAAGCTCAGCGCCAAGCTCAAGCTGAAGCGGCGGCAGCCAAAGCGCAAGCGCAACACGCGAATGCTGAAAATCAGCTAGCCGATAATTCAGAGCAGGCGGAAGAGGGTTCACAACAACCTATGGTACGCGAAGAGCGTAAAGTAGGCCGTAACGAGCCATGCCCTTGCGGAAGCGGTAAGAAGTACAAGCAATGCCATGGTAAGATCAACTAAGCCATGATGCTGATAATGAAGAGTCGCACTATGCGGCTCTTTTTTTATGCTCCATTTCTGTGTGAGCAGGAAAAACAAAAACAATAAAGAGGAAAGTAGAGTGAAACGAATCCATATCGTTGCCGCGATCATTTTCAATCAAGATAAGTCTCAAATCTACATTACGAAAAGACCGGACAATTTACATAAAGGCGGCTTTTGGGAGTTCCCTGGCGGCAAAGTGGAAGCGGGTGAAACCATCAGTGAAGCGATTACACGTGAGCTTTATGAGGAAATTGATATTAAGGTGACTGAGCAAGCGCTATTCGAGCATCTACTTCATGACTACCCAGAAAAATCACTGGAGTTTGATTTCATTTCAGTGACCGCCTTTGACGGTAGCCCGTATGGCAAGGAAGGGCAAGAAGGGCGTTGGGTCACGATCGCTGAGTTGGCAGATTACTCATTTCCAGAGGCTAACGTACCGATCTTGAATAAAGTGATAGAAAAATTCAGCTAAATACTCATAGGTGCTAGCAGCCCCAAAGGCTTTACGTTACATTGGTAGCAACACAAAACAACGGAGAATAGCGCAATGGTAAGAATTGCGATTGCAGGAGCAGCGGGCCGTATGGGTCGCAACCTAGTAAAAGCAACATTTCACAACAAACAAGCGACCGTGGGAGCGGGCTCGGAGCGTCCGGAGTCTTCACTCGTTGGTGTCGATGTTGGTGAACTATGTGGTGAGGGGCGTTTTGATGTCGCGCTCGTAGATGATTTGGCAAAGTCGATTGAAGACTTTGATGTGATTATCGACTTTACCGCACCGAAAAGTACCCTTGCGAATCTTGAACTGTGCAAACAGCACGGTAAAAAAATGGTGATTGGCACGACTGGCTTTACCGATGATGAGAAATTGTTGATCGATGAAGCGGCAAAGGTCGTTCCCGTTGTTATGGCTCCAAACTATAGCGTTGGTGTGAATCTAGTCTTTAAACTGCTAGAGAAAGCAGCGAAAGTGATGGGTGATTACTGCGATATCGAAATTGTCGAAGCACACCATCGTCACAAAGTCGATGCGCCTTCAGGTACTGCGATTGGTATGGGCGAGGCGATTGCTGGCGCTATGGGCAACGAGCTTAATGATGTGGCAGTGTATGCACGCGAAGGTATTACCGGTGAGCGCAGCCGTGATGAGATTGGCTTTGCGACTATCCGAGCAGGTGACATTATTGGTGAGCACACTGCGATGTTTGCTGATATTGGTGAGCGTGTTGAAATTACCCACAAAGCGACAGACCGAATGACGTTCGCGAATGGTGCGGTAAAGGCCGCTGTCTGGCTCAACGATAAGCCAGCAGGTTTTTATACGATGACCGAAGTACTCGGACTCGATACTATCTAGAGAAAAGCGCCCTTGAGGCGCTTTTTTTATGACCTTAAAACACAAGAAAGTACGCTGACAGGAAATACATAAATATTCCGAAAAGCATATCCTTCATTACTAAAAGAGATAAATTTGGTAAATACCATGAATGGGTGCAAAGTATACTAAATTACGGTTTTTAACTTGTTATTATTGTACTTAGCATGTGTTTTTTGCTTTAAAGGTCTATTTTTTATGGTTAACTGAATTTGGCTATCGTTTGCGCAAACACTTGTTGGTTTTTCCATGGACTCCAACGTTGTTTTGATGCCGAAAAACTATGCTGGTCGATAACCTGTTGAATTTATCTTAGCAAAAGTGAATTTTTGGCGCTTTTAAGCGAAAAATTCGTCAGTGACTATAAAAAGTGAATTTATTTTTCTGTGCTTGTTGACACAAAACGTCGGCGTCATTAGAATACCGCCAATTTGTCTGAACTACCTGAAACCGCTTATTTATGGCGGAGAGGAAGGCAGATTTGCAATTTAATTTAAAATTTATGCATTTTTATTCTGGAGGTTGTCTTGAGTAAATCAGCACTGTTAGTCCTAGAAGATGGGACGGTGTTCCGCGGTGTTTCCATTGGAGCAGATGGTTTATCCGTTGGTGAAGTTGTTTTTAATACCTCGATGACGGGGTACCAAGAAATCCTCACTGATCCTTCCTATTCTCAACAGATTGTCACTCTTACTTATCCCCACATTGGCAATACTGGTACTAATAAAGAAGACGAAGAGTCTTCAGCAATCCACGCACAAGGCCTTGTGATCCGCGATCTTCCCCTTATCGCTTCTAACTTCCGTAATGAACAGTCACTTTCAGACTACCTCAAGTCTCAAAACATCGTTGGTATCGCAGATATCGATACGCGTAAGTTGACTCGTCTTCTACGTGAGAAAGGTGCACAGAACGGTTGTATCGTTGCAGGTGATAACCTAGACGAAGCGCTAGCACTGGCGAAAGCGAAAGAATTCCCTGGCTTGAAAGGTATGGATCTTGCGAAAGAAGTTACAACAAAAGAGACGTATCAATGGAAACAGGGTTCGTGGACGCTCGAGGGTGGTCTTCCTGAAGCGAAAGACGACAGCGAACTGCCATATCACGTTGTTGCCTACGACTTCGGTGCAAAACGCAACATCCTACGCATGCTTGTTGACCGCGGTTGCCGCCTAACAGTGGTTCCTGCGCAAACTTCTGCTGAAGACGTGCTTGCACTTAACCCAGATGGCGTATTCCTATCAAATGGCCCTGGTGACCCAGCGCCATGTACTTACGCTATCGAAGCAACAAAAGTATTCCTAGACAAAGGCCTACCAATCTTCGGTATCTGCCTTGGTCACCAAATCTTGGCTCTAGCGTCTGGTGCGCAAACAGTGAAGATGAAGTTTGGCCACCACGGTGCCAACCACCCAGTTAAAGACCTAGACCGTGACGTAGTAATGATTACTTCACAGAACCACGGCTTTGCTGCGGATGAAGCAACGCTTCCAGAGAACCTGCGTGCAACGCACAAATCTCTGTTCGACGGTACGCTTCAAGGTATCCACCGTACAGATAAGCCAGCGTTCAGCTTCCAGGGTCACCCTGAAGCGAGCCCAGGTCCACACGATGCAGCGCCATTGTTTGACCACTTCATCGAACTTATTAAACAACACAAAGCGTAATTCGGAGTAGTTGAGAATGCCAAAACGTACTGACTTAAAAAGTATTCTAATTCTTGGTGCTGGCCCAATCGTTATCGGTCAGGCTTGTGAGTTTGACTACTCAGGTGCTCAAGCGTGTAAAGCACTGCGCGAAGAAGGTTACCGAGTTATTCTTGTGAACTCGAACCCTGCAACTATCATGACTGACCCAGACATGGCAGATGCAACTTACATCGAGCCTATCCAATGGGAAGTGGTTCGTAAGATCATCGAGAAAGAACGTCCAGATGCCGTACTGCCTACTATGGGTGGTCAGACTGCACTTAACTGTGCGCTTGACCTAGAAAAGCACGGCGTACTTGCTGAATTCGGCGTAGAGATGATCGGTGCAACGGCTGACGCTATCGATAAAGCAGAAGACCGTTCTCGCTTCGATAAAGCGATGAAGTCAATCGGCCTAGAGTGTCCACGTGCTGACACGGCTAAAACTATGGAAGAAGCGTACACGGTTCTTGATATGGTTGGCTTCCCTTGTATCATTCGCCCTTCTTTCACTATGGGTGGTACCGGTGGTGGTATCGCGTATAACAAAGAAGAGTTCGAAGAGATCTGTCGCCGCGGTCTAGACCTTTCTCCAACCAATGAGCTTCTTATCGATGAGTCGCTAATCGGCTGGAAAGAGTACGAGATGGAAGTGGTTCGTGACAAAGCGGACAACTGCATCATCGTTTGTGCGATTGAAAACTTCGACCCAATGGGTATCCACACTGGTGACTCAATCACAGTGGCGCCAGCGCAAACGCTGACGGATAAAGAATACCAATTGATGCGTAACGCTTCTCTAGCGGTACTGCGTGAAATCGGTGTAGAAACCGGTGGTTCAAACGTTCAGTTTGGTATCAACCCGAAAGATGGCCGTATGGTTATCATCGAGATGAACCCACGTGTATCTCGCTCTTCTGCACTAGCGTCTAAAGCTACAGGTTTCCCAATCGCGAAGATTGCTGCGAAGCTAGCGGTTGGCTTTACTCTAGACGAGCTAATGAACGACATCACGGGCGGCGCAACACCAGCATCGTTCGAACCAACTATCGACTACGTTGTGACTAAGATCCCTCGCTTCAACTTTGAGAAGTTCGCGGGCGCTAACGACCGTCTAACGACTCAGATGAAGTCTGTTGGTGAGGTAATGGCGATTGGTCGTAACCAACAAGAGTCTCTACAAAAAGCACTTCGCGGCCTAGAAGTCGGTGTGAATGGCTTTGACGAGATGGTTGACCTAGATTCTCCAGATGCACTATCGAAAATCCGTCACGAGCTGAAAGAAGCGGGTGCGGAACGTATTTGGTACATCGCAGACGCATTCCGTGCCGGTCTGTCGGTTGACGGCGTATTCAACCTAACGCAAATCGACCGTTGGTTCCTAGTTCAAATCGAAGAGATTGTGAAACTAGAGAACGAAGTTAAGGCAGGCGGTTTCGCAGGTCTAACTCAAGACGTACTTCGCAAGATGAAGCGCAAAGGCTTCGCAGATGCTCGCCTATCGACTCTACTAGGTGTATCTGAAAGCGAAATCCGTCGTTTACGTGACCAGTACGAGATTCACCCTGTTTACAAGCGCGTAGATACGTGTGCAGCAGAGTTCTCATCTGACACCGCTTACATGTACTCATCTTACGATGAAGAGTGTGAAGCGCAGCCAACAGACAAAGACAAGATCATGGTTTTGGGCGGTGGTCCTAACCGTATCGGTCAAGGTATCGAATTTGACTACTGTTGTGTACACGCGTCTCTTGCACTGCGTGAAGACGGTTACGAAACCATCATGGTTAACTGTAACCCAGAGACAGTATCAACGGACTACGACACGTCAGACCGTCTGTACTTCGAACCTGTCACGCTTGAAGATGTACTGTCAATCGTACGCGTTGAGAAGCCAAAAGGCGTTATCGTTCAGTACGGTGGTCAAACGCCACTGAAACTAGCACGCGCTCTAGAAGCGGCGGGCGTGCCAATCATTGGTACTAGCCCAGACGCTATCGACCGTGCAGAAGACCGTGAGCGCTTCCAAGTTGCTGTAGACCGTCTTGGCCTACTACAACCAGAAAACGCAACCGTAACGACGCTTGAGCAGGCGGTTGATAAGTCTCGTGAAATTGGCTTCCCACTGGTTGTACGTCCATCATACGTACTTGGTGGCCGTGCGATGGAAATCGTATACGACGAGCAAGACCTACGTCGCTACTTCAACGAAGCAGTAAGCGTGTCTAACGAATCGCCAGTACTTCTAGATAGCTTCCTTGACGACGCAGTAGAAGTGGATATCGACGCTATCTGTGACGGTGAGCGTGTGGTTATCGGCGGCATCATGGAGCACATCGAGCAAGCGGGTGTTCACTCAGGTGACTCTGCATGTTCTCTTCCGGCTTACACACTAAGCGCGGAGATCCAAGATGTGATGCGTGAGCAAGTTGAAAAGCTAGCGTTCGAGTTGGGTGTACGTGGCCTAATGAACACTCAGTTTGCAGTGAAAGACAACAAGGTTTACCTAATCGAAGTAAACCCACGTGCAGCTCGTACAGTACCATTCGTGTCTAAAGCAACGGGTGCACCGCTGGCGAAAATCGCAGCACGTGTTATGGCGGGTCAATCTCTAGAGTCTCAAGGCTTTACGAAAGAAATCATCCCACCATACTACTCTGTGAAAGAAGTCGTACTGCCGTTCAACAAGTTCCCTGGTGTTGACCCACTACTAGGCCCAGAAATGCGCTCTACTGGTGAGGTTATGGGTGTTGGCGCAACGTTCGCAGAAGCTTACGCGAAAGCAGAACTAGGTTGTGGCAATGTGTATCCAGAAGGCGGCCGCGCACTACTGTCTGTTCGCGAAGGCGACAAGCAGCGCGTTGTTGACCTAGCCTCTAAGCTAACTAAGCTTGGCTACCAACTAGATGCAACACACGGTACCGCAGTTATCCTAGGTGAAGCGGGCATCAACCCTCGTCTTGTGAACAAGGTACACGAAGGTCGTCCACACATCCTAGACCGCATCAAGAACAACGAGTACACCTACATCGTGAACACGGCTGCTGGTCGTCAAGCGATTGAAGACTCTAAAGTTCTACGTCGCGGTGCTCTGGCTGAGAAAGTGAACTACACAACTACGCTAAACGCAGCGTTCGCAACGTGTATGGCTCACACTGCTGATGCGAAAGTATCAGTAACGTCAGTACAAGAGCTGCACGAACAGATCAAAAACGCGTAATCGCGTGACACAATAAGAATAGAGAGGTGAGCTATCACCTCCTAGACAACCTCATTGCCCGCTCAGTTGAGCGGGCTTTTTTTTATCTCGATTTATATGATTCCAACTAGGAATAGGTTTGTGTCGGCTGTTTCGCTAGTCCTTGCGGTATCAGCAGATACAATTTAACAAAATGACCTATTGAGCTCTTAGCATGGACGTAACTTACGACATTCTTGTTTTATTGTTTTTTGTAGCTGGATTAGCTGGCTTTATTGATGCCATGGCAGGTGGTGGTGGATTGTTGACACTGCCAGCATTGCTCTCGGCGGGAGTGCCGCCCACTCAGGCGCTCGCGACCAATAAACTGCAAAGCTCATTTGGCAGCTTTTCGGCCACTTGGTATTTTGTTCGCAACGGCATTGTTGATCTCAAAGATATGCGTTTGGCGATCGCTTGTACCTTTGTCGGATCGGCTGTGGGCGCGGAGCTTGTGCAGCATATTGATGCGGGCGTTCTGACCAGCCTTATTCCGGTTTTGCTATTAGGTATCTCGCTCTATTTCTTACTCGCACCACAGGCAGGGGAAGGTGGCGGCAAACCTAAAATGTCGGAAACGCTGTTTGCTTTTTCGGTTGGGACTGGTGTGGGCTTCTATGATGGCTTCTTTGGTCCGGGTACAGGTTCTATCTTTACCATTTGTTTTGTTGCTATTGCTCAGCTCTCTATTGTCCATGCGACCGCCCGTACTAAGGTTCTCAACTTTACCTCGAATTTGGCTGCGTTGATTTTCTTTATCATTGCCGGCCTACCAGTATGGGAGATTGGTTTAGTGATGGCGGCGGGTGGCTTCTTAGGCGCTCGCATGGGAGCCAAAGTTGTTGTGTCTAAGGGGAAGAAGTTTATTCGTCCGCTGGTGGTTGTTATGTCGATGGTGATGGCATTAAAGCTACTTTGGGAACAGCATCCTCAATGGTTTCAATCACTGTTTTAAGGCGCGATTGTTTTAGTGCACTTGGCCGGTAAATCAAATGAACCGGACGGGTTAAGGTCGTTAGAAAATCAAAGTCAAAACAGAGCGACTCGTGAATGTGCAGCGTTTTGATGATAGACAAAGGAACAAGGGCAGGGGAGACACCGCGAATCGCAAGTTGCGCTGCCGCGGTGTAGGAGTCCATTTGCATGCTGGGGCTTATGCCCGCTTGCTGCAGCAACCCTGCTTGGTACGTATTGGCGGGGTTATTGAGGTCATTAGTGATGAGACTGGCTGGTGGCTCTGCCAATGGCTGCTGGCTTACTACTCTAAATGGCTCGTCAAAAAGGTGAGTGGCAATAAGCCCCAGTCGAGAATTTAAATGCCCCGCACAAAGGCCAAGAGCCGCTTCTCCGGATTTCACATGCTCTATGATTCGCGGCGTGTGGTTGGTGGTCACCGTGAGGTAATTATCTTTGGCGAGCAATTGCGGCATGACTTCACTCAAGTAGCCAGCGACTAAGGTCTCTGAGCAATCGAGTCTTAACATAGACTGCTTCTCTACCTGCTGCTCCTCAGCAATGAGGCCTCGCAGTTCATTCAAACTCGGGCCAACACGGTCGATTAATGCTTCGGCTTCTGCGGTTAGCTTGATTTGCCGTCCCTCGGGCTCAATCAAAGTTTTGCCGAGCCTTTTTTCCAGGTTAGCAATGCGCTTACTTACGGCTGACTGGCTGATGTATAAACGACTGCCAGTACGTCCCATAGTTTTCTCTTGAGCAAGCACTAGCAGCGTTTCAATACCTTCTAAAAGCATGTCGATTACGATGAAAAAATGGAATCAATAGCCTTAGGTTAGCATAAGTCAGCCGCAGTTAAGAGACGTCTAAGAGGGTGAAGCGTACCAAGATAAGCACTGGGCAATGCGACCACCAAAGTAATAGGCAGTCTCTAGATCGTTGGGGTGTACGGCTTGCTCGCTTTCATCATAGGTCGCGACAAGGCCAAAGGAAGAGCCAGTGCGATTGAGGTTTAAGTTATCGTTGTGCTTTGACACATCTAATCCCACCCAAAGCATGGCGTGCTGACTAGCGAGTGTGAAAAAGCCCAGTAAGGTTTGCTGCTGCTCGCCATTAATACTGCCGCCCATGGTAAACCCTGCGGCGAGTTTGTTACGCCAATCTAAGCCAACATGCGCATCGCTGGTTGCATCCATAAACGCTTTGAACTGTCCGCTGGCAGAGCCCATATAGGTTGGGCTACCAAACACAATGGCATCAAATTCTTGCAGTGCCGAAATAAGTGCATCATTGGTGTAACGGCCTTGGACAATGTCGCTGCCTACAATCTCAAACAGTTCGACACTCGCACCGCTATTGGTGGCTCCTTGCTGTATTTGCTGTGCTAACTGTCGCGTTGTGCCATTTTTAGTAAAGTAGACGATGGCTATTTTTCCTGACACGGGACTTCCTTTTGCTTGGTGTTGTAAGAAGGTGTTTGGCTTTTGGTCTCTGGTGTGGTGATGACGACGTGGTAGCCCTCCTCATCGCCTGCCTCAACAAAATCGACAAAATAGCGAATGCTGTCTAGTTCATCTTCGACATAGTGCGAGACATACAGCAACTGGCTTAGGTTTTCTTTGGCGATAAGCTCTAGGGCATTCATCACCAATTTACGCCCTAAGAAATCAAGGCCTTGATACGGTTCATCCAAAATCAGTATCGTCGGCTGTTTGATAATGGCACGTGCGATAAGTAGCAAACGCTGCTGACTGTATTCTAACGACTTGAATGCGCAATCTTTTAGGTGCGACATGTGCAGTAGGGTTAACCACTCATCAGCGGCATTGATCTGTTTTTTGCTTGGTTTGTCATAAAGACCGATGGAGTCAAAGAACCCGGACAGTAGAACGTCACGGGCATTGCAGTTTACTCGGTATTGCAGGTGCAAAGAGGAGGAGACCATACCGGTGTGCTGCTTGATATCCCAAACTGTCTCGCCGCTGCCGCGTCTTATGCCATAGATATTAATATCGTTGCTATAACACTGTGGGTGGTCACCAAAAATCATCCCGAGCAAAGTACTTTTGCCGCAGCCATTGGGACCACGAACTTGCCAGTGCTGGCCATTGTTGATTTGCCAATTGACCCCTGAGAAGATCTTTTGCTCAACGTACTCCACCTTACCGTCAGTGATTTTGACCAAGGGATCCTCGAACTTAGCGGTATGCTGATGTTTGCGGATAAGTTCGAGCCACTGTTCACTTTGCTGTGAAGATTGCGCTAAAAGCTGCGAAATAATCGGGTGCTCGCGCCATTCGCTATAGCTGAGCTGCTCCTTGAGTGCCCCTTTTTCAAACATCGCCACGTGCGACATCCAGCTTGGGACTTCATCTTCTCGAGAGGTAATGATGACGAGCTGAACGTGTAGGGATAGGTCTTTCAGATAGTCCGCTAGCATTTTACGGTGAAGGGTATCTAGACCAACAAAAGGTTCATCGAGCACCAATACTTTTGGTGCGCTGGCGAGTGCTCGCGCTAGCATCACGCGGCGGGTTTCACCGGTTGATAGCTGTCTAAAACCGCGCTCTCTAAGATGAAGTAAATCTAGCTCTTGGATAAGCTGCTCAACCACATCAGGGTTATCAGAAAACTCCGAGACCAATTGCTCAACAGTGCGTCCAAAATCAATTCGATCTAAAAACTCACTGTCGTCATTGGCTTGTTCTAATTCTAACAGTCGCTGCTGCTCGGCCAGCGAAACTTGCGCGATTTGAGTATGAGGCTGTTGGAGATTGCCCTCGTCGGCTTGCAATTCACCACACAGCAAATCACCAAGCAGGCTACCCACATTGCCATGGGTTTCGAAAACCGCCCAATGCTCACCTGAGCGAATGGACCATTCGGGTACAGACAGTGATAGCGGATGGTTTAGTGAGACATTATCAAAGAAGATATTCATAGACGTTTCCCTGTCTGAATACGAAAGTGAGTGGCTTTTAACCAACATACTAAAGCGACAGAGAAAAATGAAGAGGCTGACAGGAGAATTCGGTATCTCCTGTCAGTTATTTGAAGCTACTTGTCGAGTGCGAAGGTTGGCAAAGAGAGGTGCCAACGAATTGCGCCAAGGCGGATGACTAGAGTGGCCACAACACAGCATAGGAAGGCGCTACCCGTTGATGCGCCCATCATTAGAGCGCCTACATGGAAGGTACCGCCAATAATACAGGCGGTAGCGTACACCTCTCGCCTCAATACCATAGGTACTTCACGAGCAAGAACGTCACGAATAATACCGCCACCGCAGCCGGTTAAAACACCCATGATCACTGCAATTAAGTACGAGTCTTGAAATATCAATGCTTTTTCAACACCGATACCGACAAATACCGCAAGGCCAATGGCATCACAGACGGGCAGAACATACCAAGGTAAGCGCCTCGGGTGCCGGATAAGCATCATGGTGGCAATACAGGTGACAATAATGACCCATATATAAGTTGTATCGGTGATCCAGAAAACAGGCGTTGCACCTAGTGCCATGTCGCGGATGGTTCCGCCACCGATGGCTGTCACACTGCCAAGTACCATGACACCAAAAGGATCCATCCTAAGTCTTCCTGCAAGTATCACTCCCGATATTGCAAACACCGCCGTACCAAATAGGTCGACTAAATAAAGCATGGAATCCACAGCTATATTCTCACTGAAGAAAAGTAATAGGAAAGTGCGTCAATTTTACGGGATTTAACGTTTGCGGATAGCGAATCTTACCTGAATGTGATCAATCTCTCATTTCTTGTGAGTTCTTATTGAGTCCAAGTGCCCACAGACTTGAGTAACGGCCAGTAGGGTTCTTGGGGTCGGACGATTGAGCCAGTCCGAAGTCAGAGCCCAAACATGTTCATTTTGCACCGCAGGCAATTCTTGTTGCCATTTTGACCACATGGTGCCGTTGGCTATAGCGTGCTCTGAAGTGAAGATCGCCTCGGGCTGGCGAACGATCACTTGCTCTGGGCTGACTTGAGGATAAGGTGCTTTGCTCGTTGCAAAGATGTTTTCGCCCCCACAAAACTCGAATACCTCACTTGGCCAGTTGCCATCCGAAAGCGTAATAATGGGCTTTTCACTGAGTTGATAGAAGTAGCGCACCTTGTGGTTAGTGTCGTATTTTTGCTTGAGCTTGGAAAGCTCGGCGCGAAACTGTTTGGCGGCATTAATGCCGACTTCGGCATCATCGGCATACTGGCTTAATGCCTCGAGGTTGTTGGCAATGCCTTCCAGTGACTTGGCCTTGGAGTAATAAAGGTTAAAGCCTAGTTGCTCCAATTTCTCGAGCTCTCTAGCAGGATTTCCACTTGGCCATGCCAAAATAAGATCCGGCTCCAAGGCCACGATTCGCTCTAACTTAATACCTTGATAGTTTGCGACACGCTCGAGTTTTTCAGCTTGTTCTGGGTAGTCGCTGTACTCGCTCACTGCGATCAGTTTGCTCCCAAGACCCGCAGCGTAAGCGAGCTCTGTGGTGTGAGGAGCTAGGCTAATAATACGTTGGGTATCCGCGACTGAGGCGCTACTCGCCAGTAAGATCAGAGCCCCAAAAAGCGGTTTTTTCATGGATTACAATCCTTGATAGAAAATGAACATTACGGCGCTTTGCAGCATTAACCACAGATAAACCCGCCATGCGATGTGTTTTTGAATTTGAGCAACATGAATCGCCGCTGGTGCGATTTTGCCGCCAATGCGTGCGCGTTGCAGCTTTTCATCACCATAAATCGCGGGGCCGCCTAACGCGAGGCCGAAGCGATTGGCATAACCACAAATGAGCCAATTCGTTGCACGGTTAGACCACGCCTTAGCTTGAGAGAGGGTGTCTTGAACAGTCTTTATTGGCATGCCAAGCAAAACGGTAATCGAAAACAGTTTTTGCGGTATGTAGTCGATAAGGGTAAATAGCCTAGCTGCTGGCTTGCCAAAGGTGTGATAACCCGGTCTATTGGGGCTCCAGTTGCGCGCCAACTCCGAGCAAAGACGATACATTAGAGCACCGATCCCCCCGGCAACCCCAAACCAAAATAGTACACCGATGACGTTTCGAGCGTACCCCATAATAACGCTTTCCGCGCCCGCCTTACCCAATCCAAGCAGGGACAAAGAAGCGGTTTCTCTATTCACTCTTGAAGCGAGGAGATGGCGAGCACTTGATTTATCTTCTTTGGCGAGCGCATCGATAAAGTGGCGAGTAAACAGTTCATTACCACGCCATTCAACCGCAAGAAGCAGCAATGCCAATTGATAAAACTCGACTTTCCAAACCAGAGATTGCAAAGCCATCAGTACCGCCCAGGTTGGCAGTAGCACGAGCATTAATGCGAGTACTCCTGACAACTGTTGCTGCTGAGCCGACGTTACGGGTGAATTGACTTTGTTTGCGATATGAGTGAGCGACCGTTGCCAGAATCGAACAGGGTGCGCAGCAGGAGGAATGGGGATGAGTAGATGAAATAATAGTGCACCCCAGAGCGTTAGGAGTGCACCATTGGCATATAAACTCTCAAAAAAAGAGCTCATTGACGTCGTCCTTGTACGTGATGTTCTTTATGGCAGGGCGTGCTTATTTAAGCAGCTCAACCATTTTTACTACCATTTCAGACGAGCTTTGCGCTGCAAGTGGTAGGAATTCTTCAAAGCTCATTGGTGACTCTTTATCCGCGACATCAGAGATAGCTCGAACCACAACAAATGGCGTGTTGAATTGATGACAGGTTTGCGCAATTGCGGAAGCTTCCATTTCTACGGCGATAACGCCTGGGAAGTTCTCACTGATAACCGCTTGACGCTCTGGGCGGCAAACGAACTCATCGCCAGTACAGATAAGACCGCGAACCGCGTGCTTGTCTTCCATTTGTGCGAGTGCTTGCTCTGCTACGTCCATTAGTTTTTGGTCGGCAGTGAAAGCGGCTGGTTGGCCTGCCATTTGGCCAATCTCGTAGCCAAATGCTGTCACGTCAGCGTCGTGGTGACGAACTTCGGTTGAGATAACGACATCGCCTAGGTTTAGAGAAGACTCAAAGCCACCTGCAGAGCCCGTGTTAATCACAACGTCTGGCTGGTAATCGCTAAGGAGGATCGTTGTACCGACTGCTGCCGCTACTTTGCCGATACCTGATTGAAGTAGCACGATGTCGGCACCGTTAAGTTGACCAGTAAAGAAGGTACAGCCGCCTTTCTTGGTTTCTTCAAGGTTCACTAGTGCTGCTTTTAGGATGGACACTTCTTGTTCCATTGCGCCAATTACGCCGATTTTCATAGAGACTCTCTCAAGTTGGAAAACGTATTTTGGCGTGCAGTATAGCAACAGTCGCCACGCTTCCCAACCTTTGCGAGATGGAGCAACTAGGGATTTGCGATGACTAATCCAGTTTCGATGAGCTTAGCGCGAAATGCTTCAACTCGCTTCCTATTAACCTCAAAATCGTAGTAACCGATACGTGCTTCAGAGCGTACCAATAGCTCGCCATCTTGGATTCTGACTTCCATATCATCGACATAGCGAAACACACTCGAGGTATATTCAACCCTTAAATAGTTGCCTTCTTTCGCAGCGACTTCGGCATTTTCAAAGCTTAATGCAACCGTCTCAACCTGGTTGATGTTGGTGTCTGGCGCCAGCTTAAACGGCGCGAGTTTAAAGTCTTCACGACTATCTTGAGTCGAGACGCAGCGCGGACTGTCACCGCACGGCTGTTGGGTACGATCTGTGGTGGTTTGATAGCCAGCGCCGCAGGCGGTAAGAGCAATGGTGGTCGATAGCGTCAAAAGCTTAGTTATGGTCATAACATTCCCTTGCAAAATGTAGCCCTTAAACAAAAGCCCAGCAGAGCTGGGCTTAGTCATGGAATTTTGGGCTCTATACGTCTAAGAAGTCTAGTATGCCTTCTGCAGCTTTGCGTCCCTCATCAATGGCCGTGACGACCAAATCTGAGCCGCGAACCGCATCACCACCGGCAAAGATCTTCTTGTTGCTGGTTTGATACATAAACTCTTGAGATACAGGGGCTTTGATGCGGCCCCATTGGTCAAGTTCTACGCCATAAGGTTCTAACCACGACATTTGATGCGGTTGGAAGCCAAATGCCATGATAACCGCGTCGGCTTCCAGTACGTGCTCGCTGCCTTCCACAGGTTCAGGACGACGGCGACCCGCTTCATCTGGTTCACCTAATGCGGTCTTCACTACTTTCACGCCGCATGCGTTGCCATTAGCATCCACTTCAATGCCAAGCGGCTGAAGGTTAAACATAAAGTTGACGCCTTCCTCGCGGGCGTTTTTCACCTCGCGGCGAGAGCCGGGCATGTTAGCTTCGTCACGGCGGTAGGCACAAATGACACTGCTCGCTGTTTGACGAATAGAGGTACGAACACAGTCCATCGCCGTATCACCCCCACCCAATACGACAACCTTTTTACCTTTCATGTCGATAAACGGTAGTTCACCCTCGAGATCCATGACTTTGTAAGTATTGGAGATCAAAAACGGCAGGGCATCAAAAACGCCTGGGGCGTTCTCATTTTCCAGACCGGCACGCATGTTTTTGTAGGTACCGACGCCTAGGAATACCGCATCGTACTCTTCAACCAAGCTTGCCATCTCGACATCTTTACCTACTTCAGTATTGAGGCGGAATTCTACCCCCATCTCGGTAAAGATACGGCGACGATTGAGCATGACATCTTTCTCAAGTTTGAAAGATGGAATGCCGAAAGTGAGTAGACCACCAATCTCAGGGTAGCGGTCAAAGACGACAGGTTTGACGCCATTGCGCACCAGAATATCGGCGGCAGCAAGGCCAGCCGGTCCGGCACCGATAATGGCGACCTTTTTATCTGTCCATTCAACATGAGACATGTCCGGTTTCCAGCCCATTTCGAAGGCTTTGTCGGTAATGTACTTTTCGATGTTGCCGATAGTGACGGCACCAAAGTCATCGCTTAAGGTACATGACCCTTCACAAAGTCTATCCTGCGGGCACACGCGACCACAGACTTCAGGTAGGCTGTTGGTTTGGTGTGAGAGCTCTACCGCTTCTATGATTCGTCCCTCATTGGCGAGTTTTAACCATTGAGGGATGTAGTTATGAACTGGGCATTTCCATTCGCAGTATGGGTTACCACAGTCCAGGCAGCGATCGGCCTGAGCCGTCGCTTGCTGTTTGGTAAAGGGTTCGTAGATTTCTACGAACTCGATTTTACGAACCTTGATCGGCTTCTTTGCAGGGTCGACGCGGTTCACATCAATAAATTGGTATACGTTCTGGCTCATTATTCTGGCTCCTTCCAATTACTGTGCTTGAACGCGCAGCTCTGCGGCGCTTCGGCTTTGGTGACCAAGTAGGGTGCGAAGATCCGCAGCCTTTGGTTTGACGAGATAGAACTTCGGAATCCATTCATCGAAGTTCGCCAGAATGTGCTCAGCGTGCACTGAACCTGTCTCTTCAAGGTGCTCGGCAATCAAACCGCGCAGATGCTCTTGATGGATGTAGAGTTCAGACAGTGAAATGGCTTCCACTGATTCAGTGTTGACGCGACCTTCAAAGTCATCGTTGCTGTCCATCACATAAGCAAAGCCGCCCGTCATACCGGCACCGAAGTTCACGCCCGTTGCGCCAAGAATGGCGACGATACCACCCGTCATGTATTCACAGGCGTTGTCACCGGCACCTTCAATCACGGCGATGGTGCCTGAGTTACGCACCCCGAAGCGCTCACCAGCAGTACCTGCGGCAAAGAGCTTACCGCCCGTTGCACCGTACAAGCAGGTGTTACCGACGATAGTGGCATCGTTACAGGTAAAGGTGGTGCCTACGTGAGGCTTAATCACTAACTTGCCGCCAGCCATGCCTTTACCGACATAGTCATTGGCATCGCCAGTTAAGTAGATTTCTACCCCGCCAGCGTTCCAAACCCCAAGGGATTGTCCAGCGGTACCATCGAGATAGAGTTTGATTGGCGTTGTTGCCATCCCCTGGTTGCCATAGCGTTTAGCTACACTGCCAGAAAGCCTTGCACCCACTGAGCGGTCAGTGTTTCTCACATCAAAGTAGAAGCTACCACCGGCTTTGCTTTCAACAGCCGTTTCGGTTTGCTCGACAATCTTCTGGTTAAGCTCGGCTTTATCAAAAGGCTGGTTTGGCTCAGTCCAATACAATGGGTGAGACAGAGGGGATACAGGGGCTTCAAGGATGTTCGACAGATCGAGCTTGGATTGCTTCGCTGTCATGCCCTCTACCGCTTCCAGTAAATCCGTGCGACCAATCAGGTCGGTGAGCTTTTCTACCCCCAACTCAGCGAGCAGTTCACGTACTTCATCAGCAAGTCCCGTGAAGTAGTTGACCACCATTTCCGGTAGACCTTTAAAGTACTCTTTACGCAGCGTTTCGTCTTGCGTTGCAACGCCAGTCGCGCAGTTATTAAGGTGACAGATTCGAAGGAATTTACAGCCCATAGCAACCATAGGCGCAGTACCGAAACCAAAGCTCTCAGCACCTAAAATGGCGGCTTTAACAACGTCGAGTCCTGTCTTCAAGCCACCATCGACTTGCAGGCGGATCTTGTGGCGTAGGTTATTGGCAACCAGTGCTTGCTGCGTTTCGGCAAGTCCTAGCTCCCATGGACACCCAGCGTATTTCACCGAGGTCAGCGGGCTAGCGGCCGTACCGCCGTCGTAACCAGAGATGGTAATGAGGTCGGCATAAGCCTTAGCAACACCCGTAGCGATAGTACCGACACCAGGTTCAGACACCAGTTTCACCGATACCAGCGCATCGGGATTTACCTGTTTTAAATCGAAGATAAGCTGGGCTAAATCCTCAATGGAGTAGATATCGTGATGTGGAGGCGGGGAGATGAGTGTGACCCCTTGCACCGAGTGACGCAGCTTGGCGATTTCAGCAGTGACCTTGTGTCCTGGCAGTTGCCCCCCTTCACCCGGTTTCGCGCCTTGCGCGACCTTAATTTGCAACACGTCAGCATTGGTGAGGTAGTGTGGTGTCACGCCAAAACGACCGGAAGCAATCTGCTTAATGCGAGAGTTACGGTTAGTACCAAAGCGGCGTGGATCTTCACCCCCTTCGCCAGAGTTGGAATAGCCGCCAAGCTTGTTCATTGCCATGGCCAAAGCTTCATGCGCTTCTGGGCTCAATGCGCCAATGGACATCGCCGCTGAATCGAAGCGTTTGAACAGCTCAGTATTAGGCTCAATCTGCTCAAGCGGTAGCGCGTTGTCCGCCTTTTTCAGCTTCATCAAGTCACGCAGCATCGCGACAGGGCGGTCGTTGACCTGCTTAGCATAAGACTTGTAGTCGGACGCATCGCCAGATTTCACCGCTTGTTGAAGCGTACCGACGACATCAGGATTGTAAGCGTGATATTCGCCATCGTGGACGTATTTCAGTAGGCCGCCATGTTCAACAGGTTTGCGTTTGGCCCAAGCTTTACGGGATAGGTTGAACAGATCTTGTTGGAAGTCTTCAAAGCTCGCGCCCTGAATACGAGTGGTAACGCCGGTAAAACATAAGTCGACCACGTCGGAATGCAGACCGACGGCTTCAAACAATTGTGAGCAGCGGTATGAGGCGATGGTCGAGATCCCCATCTTCGACATGATCTTGTACAGACCTTTGTTGATGCCGTATTGATAGTTTTGCATCACATCGCGATAGCTCTTGGCAATCGCGCCGTCGTCCACCATTTTACCCAACGCTTCATACGCGAGGTATGGGTAGATGGCGGTAGCACCAAAGCCAAGTAACACGGCAAACTGATGTGGGTCTCGAGCGGTTGCCGTTTCAACAATAATGTTGGCGTCACAGCGTAGGTTGGCTTCGATCAGTCGGGTTTGTACTGCGCCAACGGCCATTGCTGCTGGGATCGGCAGTTTGCCTTTAACCAGTGCTCGATCAGAAAGTACCACTAACACGGTACCTTCTTTGACCACCGCTTCCGCTTGATCACAGAGATCGAGTAGCGCTTGCTTAAGATCTTTCTCGTTTGGATCGTAGTTAATGTCGAGGATCGTATTGCGATAGTGTTTATCGCTAAGCTCCAAAAGTTGCTGCATGTCAGAGTACAGCAATACTGGTGAGTCGAAGGCGACGCGGTATGCGTGACCATCGGTTTCACAGAACACATTCATCTCTTGACCAACACTGGTCGCTAGCGACATCACGTGCTTTTCACGCAATGGGTCGATAGGCGGGTTGGTGACCTGCGCAAACTTTTGACGGAAGTAGTCCGTAACTAAACGCTCTTTCGAGGAAAGCACGGCCATCGGGGTATCGTCACCCATGGAGCCAACTGCTTCCTGGCCCATGTCGCCCAAGACACGAAGTACCTGATCGGTTTCTTCGTTGGTCATGGCAAATTGCTTTTGATAGGTTTTGAGCAGAGTTTCATCAAAGCTGCGCTTACCCACTTGATCGTCAGCGAGCTCACTAAACGGCGTGAGTTTATGGACGTTATTCTCCATCCATTCGCGATAGGGATGACGGTTTTTCAGATCATTGTCGATATCATCGGAGTGCCACAGCTCGCCTTCTTGGGTATCGACAACAAGCAGCTCTCCAGGTCCAACACGGCCTTTCTCCGCTACCTCGTCTGGAGCGTAATCCCAAATGCCAACTTCGGATGCAAGAGTGATGAGGTTGTCTTTAGTAATTACATAGCGCGCAGGGCGCAAGCCATTACGGTCAAGGTTACAGGCTGCGTAGCGACCGTCGGAAAGGACGATGCCAGCAGGGCCATCCCACGGCTCCATGTGCTTCGAGTTAAAGTCATAGAAAGCACGAAGGTCTGGGTCCATGTCTGGGTGATTTTGCCACGCTGGCGGAACCAGCATTCGCATCGCACGGAAGATATCCATACCACCAGACAAGAATAGGTCGAGCATATTATCTAGGCTTGAAGAGTCCGAGCCTGTTTCGTTGACGAAAGGAGCGGCAGTTTGCAAATCCGGTAGTAGTGGTGAGGCAAATTTATAAGCACGAGCTTTCGCCCATTGGCGGTTGCCTTCAATGGTGTTGATCTCACCATTGTGCGCTAAGTAGCGGAATGGCTGTGCCAATGGCCAACGTGGTTGGGTGTTGGTAGAAAAACGCTGGTGGAACAAACAGATCGACGATTCCATGCGAAGATCAGCAAGATCGAGGTAGAATCGCGGCAGATCGGCCGGCATACACAGACCTTTGTAGACGATTACTTGCGTCGATAAGCTACAAATATAGAAATCTTCATCTTCCGTGATGCGTTTTTCGATGCGGCGTTTGGCGATGTAAAGACGCCTTTCTACATCTTGCTCACGCCATCCAGCGGGGGCAGAGATAAAAACCTGAACAATGTTGGGTAGCGAGCTTAGCGCGATTGGGCCGAGTACGTCTTCGTTGGTTGGCACATCGCGCCAGCCAGAAATGGTCAGAGTTTCTTGGGACAGTTCTTGGTTAATGATGTCTTTTGCAGATTGGGCTTTGACGGGATCTTTGGATAGAAACATCATGCCGACGGCATATTGTTTACCGAGGTTCCATTGGTTTTCTTCTGCGAGAAGACGGAAATAAGAATCGGGTTTTTGAAGTAATAAACCACAACCATCGCCTGTTTTTCCATCTGAGTTGATGCCGCCACGGTGAGTCATGCGGTCCAGTGCTGAGATTGCGGTGCGAACCAGTTTGTGGCTAGGTTGACCTTGCATATGTGCAATCAGGCCAAATCCACAGTTGTCTTTCACAAGACTTGGATCGTAAAGAGCCATTGCCTTTCTCCCTTTGAGCTTGCTGTCATCCTGACAGTGAATCAATGCTTTTTAATGACTTTTTATTGTTATATCAGTCATTTTTTATTAGTTAGTTATTAACAAATCGCATTTATTTTATTTTCACGAACTTCACAACGTATAGCTTATGGCAAGAAAGGTCAAGTTTTCAGAAATTTGTTGTGTATGTCTCGAAAAAACAAACAAATAATCTGTTTATTTTACAGCGAGTTGCGGCTTAAAAGGCGAGGTGGTTAACACATTGGAGCCAAGGGAATGTTGTTGTCCATTGAGGACGTGCTTCTAAGATAGTGAGCACGAGAATCAAAAAAGGCCAGCATAAAGCTGGCCAAATTCGGAAGGAATGCTGTTAGTTACTTATCCGTGTAACTAGACAGTTTGCCTTTAAGCGGAAAGCATCAATGAATCTGCTTTCGCTTCTAGGTTAGTGTTGCCCATTAGGTATTCATCGATAGCGCGTGCACACTCACGGCCTTCGTTGATACAGCGTACAACCAAAGACTGGCCTGTGCGCATGTCACCTGCAGCAAATACACCTTGTTGGTTAGTTTGGAAGTTCTCCGCAGCAACGTTGCCACGCTCATCCAATTTGATATCAAGCTGAGCCAGTACACCCGTTGGTTCTGGATGTAGGAAGCCCATTGCTAGGAACGCCATATCACAAGGGATCACTCGCTCAGAGCCAGCCACTTCTTCAAAGCTTGGACGCTCACCAGGAGCGGCATCTTTCCAAACGATATCCGCAATGCGAAGACCGGTTACTTGACCTTCATCGTTACCGATAAACTCTTTGGTTAGGATGTTCCAATGACGATCACAGCCTTCTTCGTGAGAAGTCGTGGTCTTCATGATCATTGGGTATTGCGGCCATGGCATGTTAGCTGGACGCTTCTCTGGTGGGATCGGCATGATCTCTACCTGAGTGACGCTTGCTGCTTTATGACGGTTCGAGGTGCCCACACAGTCAGAGCCTGTATCACCACCACCGATCACCACAACATGCTTATCTTTGGCGTGGATCTCTTCGCCTTTTAGGTCCATGTCGTTCGCACGGCGGTTGTTTTGCGCTAGGAATTCCATTGCAAAGTGAACGCCGTTTAGCTCACGTCCAGGTACCGGTAGGTCACGAGGTACGGTAGAGCCGCCGGTTAGTAGTACCACATCAAACTCTTGACGAAGCTGCGCCGCATTCACATCAACACCAATGTGCTGGTTCACTTTGAACTCAATGCCCGCTTCTGCCATAAGGTTAATTTTACGATCAATGATATCCATACCCAGTTTGAAGTCTGGAATACCAAAGCGTAGTAGACCACCCACTTTTTCGTCACGCTCAAAGACCGTAACCGAGTGGCCTGCACTGTTTAGCTGCTCTGCAGCGGACAGGCCCGCAGGGCCTGAACCGATGATTGCAACTGTTTTACCAGTGCGAGAACGTGGCGTTTTGGGTTTCGCATAGCCTTCACGGTAAGCCGTTTCAACAATCGTCTTCTCAATGTTACAGATGGTGATTGGGTCTTGGTTGATACCAAGTACACAAGCACTTTCACACGGAGCAGGACATACGCGACCTGTAAACTCAGGGAAGTTGTTTGTCGTGCTTAGGATGCGCCAAGCTTCTTCCCAGCTGTCACGATACACGGCATCGTTAAACTCTGGGATGATGTTGCCGATTGGGCAACCGTTGTGACAGAAAGGTACGCCACAATCCATACAACGAGAAGCCTGAGTATTGATCTTATCGCCAAACTCTTCGTTAAGAACGAACTCTTTGTTGTCTTCAATACGAACCGTTGGATCGAGCTTCCTAGGAAGCTCGCGACCATGTTCTAAAAATCCAGTAGGCTTACCCATTATACTGCCTCCACTTCTTCCGTTTGCGCTTGCTCAGCTTCTGCTTTGCGCTTTAGTAGCACTGCTTTGTAGTCGCGCGGCATCACTTTCACTAGCGATGCAATGCTGGCTTCAAAGTTGTCTAGGAACGACTGAGCGACTTCACTTCCTGTGAACTCCACATGCTTAGTGAGCATGTCTAGTAGTAGTTCGCGATCTTCTTGTTCGATTGGGTCTAGGTCGACTAGCTCTGGGTTTAGCTTGGTGTCAAAGTCACCCGCTTTATCCCAAACGTAAGCCACACCACCACTCATACCAGCGGCAAAGTTACGACCTGTTGAACCAAGGATAACGGCCACACCGCCAGTCATGTATTCACAGCCGTGGTCACCCACGCCTTCAACCACAACTTTCGCGCCAGAGTTACGAACACAGAAACGCTCACCGGCCATACCGCGGATGTAAGACTCACCAGACGTCGCACCGTAGAAACAAACGTTACCCACAACGATGTTGTCTTCAGCAACGATGCTTGATTTCGCATCTGGGTACAGCACTAGCGTACCGCCAGATAGGCCTTTACCCCAGTAATCGTTCGCATCACCTTCCACTTCGAACTTTACGCCCTTAGCAAGGAAAGCACCGAATGATTGACCCGCAGAGCCTGTGAACTTGACGTTCATTGGCTGTGGTAGACCTTGGTCTTTGTAGACTTTAGAGATCTCGTTCGACAGCATGGTACCTGCAGAGCGGTCCGTGTTGATGATTGGGAACTCAGCGTTGACCGCTTCGCCCTTCTCAAGTGCTGGGATAGCCGCTTGAATCAACTGACGGTCTAAAACCTGTTCTAGGTTATGGTTTTGCTCTGTCTGGTTGTAAACACCGTCTTCTTCACGCGCTTGTTCAATGTGTAGAACTGGCGATAGGTCGAGGTTCTTGTATTTCCAGTGAGCGATGTCGTCACGGATTTTCAGTTTCTGAGACTGACCCACCATCTCGTCGATAGTGCGGAAACCAAGCTCAGCCATCACTTCACGCAAGCCTTCAGCCATGTATTGGAAGAAGGTGACGACGTCTTCTACGCGGCCATCAAAGCGCTCACGTAGCGTTTTGTTTTGCGTAGCGATACCAACTGGACAGGTGTTTTTGTGACACTTACGCATCATGATACAGCCTTCAACAACCAGAGCGGCTGTTGCCACACCCCATTCTTCTGCACCTAGTAGAGTTGCAACGGCAAGGTCACGTGGCGTTTTCATCTGACCATCAGATTGAACCACGATACGATTACGTAGACCGTTCTTCAGAAGCGTTTGGTGAGTTTCTGCCAAACCTAGCTCCCAAGGAAGACCAGTATGGCGAATCGATGACATTGGTGATGCACCAGTACCACCATCGAAGCCTGCGATAAGGACAACGTCCGCTTTCGCTTTCGCTACACCAGAGGCGATAGTACCAACACCCGCTTCCGATACTAGCTTCACGTTGACGCGACCAGCACGGTTAGCGTTCTTCAAGTCGTAGATCAGCTGAGCCAAGTCTTCGATTGAGTAGATATCATGGTGTGGCGGTGGAGAAATTAGACCGACACCTGGAGTGGAGTGACGAGTCGCACCGATCCAGTCATCGACTTTATCACCTGGTAGCTGACCACCTTCACCCGGTTTCGCACCCTGTGCCATCTTGATCTGAATTTCATCAGAGTTGGTTAGGTAGTAAGACGTTACACCGAAGCGGCCTGACGCAACCTGCTTGATCGCAGAGCGTTCCCAATCGCCGTTTTCTTTACGCTCGAAACGTGTTGGGTCTTCACCACCTTCGCCCGAGTTCGATTTCGCGCCAATGCGGTTCATTGCAACGGCTAGAGTCGAGTGAGCTTCGTACGAGATAGAACCGAACGACATGGCACCTGTTGCGAAACGCTTAAGGATGCTTTCGATTGGCTCAACTTCTTCTAGAGGAATCGAACCTGCTGGATTCTTAACGAAGTCTAGCTGGCTACGCAGTGTTGCTGCGTTGTCGCCTTGGTCATCCACCGCTTTCGTGTATTGTTTAAACTGAGCGTAGTCTTTGTTGCGAGTTGACTGTTGCAGTAGCGAGATAGTTTCTGGATTAAACAGGTGCTTTTCACCACGCTGTTTCCACTGGTAAACACCACCCACATCAAGAACTTGTACTGGGATCTCACGTGTTGGGAAGCCAACACGGTGACGGATCAGCACTTCTTTGGCGATGTCGTCAATGGTTAGACCTTGAATACGAGAAACCGTACCCGTGAAGTATTTCTCTACGACAGATTTGCTGATACCAAGGGCTTCAAAGATCTGTGCACCGTGGTATGACTGCAGCGTTGAGATACCCATCTTCGAGAAGATCTTCAGAAGACCGCCGTTGATAGACTTACGGTAGTTCTCGAATAGCTCAGAGATGCTGGTTTCTGGATCCAGCTTCTTAGTGCGCTGTAGCTCCACCATAGTTTCGATCACTAGGTATGGGTTTACTGCGTTCGCGCCGTAGCCCACTAGCGTTGCAAAGTGGTGCGTTTCACGTGCGTCACCCGTTTCAACCACGATGTCACACTTAGCACGTAAGCCTTTACGGATTAGGTGGTGGTGAACCGCGCCTACTGCCAGCATTGCTGGGATCGCAGCGTGGTTAGAGTTAATCGCACGGTCGGTTAGCAAGATGATTGAGTAACCATCGATAACTGCGTCTTCTGCGTATTGGCAGATACGTTTCAGTGCACGCTCTAGCTTACCTTCGTCTTCGCTTGCTTGGAATACGATATCCAGTGTCTTCGCTTGTAGGTGCTCATTATCGATAGCACGCAGCTTCTCAAGTTCTGAGTTAGACAGAACTGGAGACTCAAGCTCAACTTTTTGACAGTGCTCTGGCGATTCTGCTAGTAGGTTCTGATCTTTACCTAGGTAAGTGTTCAGAGACATCACCATGCGCTCACGAATCGGGTCGATTGGTGGGTTGGTTACTTGAGCAAACAGCTGCTTAAAGTAGTTGGACAGATGTTGTGACTGGTGCGAAAGGATCGCGAGTGGCCAGTCAGCACCCATTGCAGAAAGTGGCTCTTTGCCATCTTTTGCCATAGGGACAATGATTTCGTTTACTTCCTCCGAGCTCACGCCAAACGCTTGCTGTTTGTGCAGTAGTTTCTCTGGAGAAGGTTGGCTGAATTCGTTGCTCGCATCTGGAAGCTTCTTCAGGCTAAGTAGGTTCTCTTCTACCCATTTCTGGTATGGCTGAGCACTTGCAATGCCATCTTTCACTTCTTCATCAGAGATGATGCGACCTTGCTCTAAGTCAGCAACGAAGATACGACCTGGCTGCAGACGGCCACGGAACTCAACGTTCTCTGGCTCAATATCTACAACACCAGATTCTGATGCCATAACGAGGAAGTCATCTTTGGTCACGGTATAACGTGATGGACGCAGACCGTTACGGTCAAGCGTTGCACCTACCTGAACACCGTCAGTGAAACATACCGATGCTGGGCCATCCCATGGTTCCATAACGTTCGCGTGGTACTGGTAGAACGCACGACGGGTTGGATCCATGTTTTTGTTTTCTTGCCATGCTTCAGGGATCATCATCATTAGCGCATGTGGCAGGCTACGACCAGACAGAACTAGGAGCTCAAGTGCCATATCGAAGTTTGATGAATCCGAGCTGCCTTCTTGACAGATAGGGAGCAGCATGTCGATTTCTGCTTGTGTGAACAAGTCAGATTCGATGATAGCTTCACGTGCCTTCATCCAGTTCAAGTTACCGCGAACTGTGTTGATTTCACCGTTATGGGCAATGTAACGGAAAGGCTGCGCTAGGCGCCATCTTGGGAAAGTATTGGTAGAGAAACGAGAGTGAACCAGCGCAAGTGCTGTCACCATCGTTGGATTTTGTAGATCGAGGAAGTACTGAGGTACTTGCTCAGTGGTTAGCTGACCTTTGTACACCAACGTCTTGTAAGACATAGAGTTAATGTAGAAGTCATCACCGATGTTTGACACGCTTTCTAGACATACACGCACTGTGTAGTTACGCAGAACGTAAAGCTTGCGCTCAAGTTCTTCTGGTGTGCAGCCTGGGCCGCCAGTTACGAATACGTGTTCAAATTGAGGTTCTGTGCTTAGTGGGTCAGCACCGATCATCGAATTGTCGGTTGGCAGCACGCGGTAGCCAATCACTTCTAGGTCTAGGCGCTGAGCGTTGCGCTCTAGGATGTCACGACATTGTGCGCGCTTGTGCTCATCTTTAGGGAATAGCACTACACCTACACCGTACTTCTCAAACGATGGCAGTTTAATGCCTAGCTTCACGGCTTCTTCTAACAGAAACTCGTGTGGCTTTTGAAGTAGGATACCTGCACCGTCACCGCTACATGGGTCACAACCTTGACCGCCACGGTGTTCCATACGTGCCAGCATATCCAAGGCTTGAGTCACTACATCGTGAGATTTACGGTTTTTTAGGTGAGCAACAAAACCGATACCACAAGCGTCATGCTCCAATTCTGGAGTATACAGACCTTGTGCATTCTGCTCTCTATCTACCATAGATACTTCCTTCCAGTTAAATCTAGACGCAATTAGAGTGTGTGATTGCGTCTTGTCCTTTGTAATTTTGATTCTTGACTGCCAGAGGGGGCAGTGTTCGAGTCCATTCAGCATCTCGCAGGAAAAGTGTTGCGAGAAAAACATTCCGTGGTGATATTCAATGTCTACGTTCCACAATCTAGTGGAATCTGTTGGTGGGAGTAGAATATCGACCCTAATCAACCAATCCGTACTGTAATAAAAACGGCAAATACAGCAGAATTGTGTAAGTATCCTACAATTTTGTCCTCGTTAATTCCAACGAAACTTACGTCTGTTACACATTTTTTTTATCTTGTTTTGAATATATTTTATAACATCGATGCAACATTTCGGGTTTTCTGCTTGTTTTTCTGCATATTTATTGATTTTGATTAAGAGTGTTTAAAACGCCGATTGCTACTATTCATGGTTTTCTTTTGCAGGGATGTAATTTAGTTTCACAAATTAGAGTGAGATTCATTCTTATTAGTAGGTTTTTTGAGCATGCAATTACATGAGTTAGTGAATACCATCGGCCAAGATCTGCAGCGCCGATATGGAGAAAAGGTTCACAAGCTAACCCTGCACGGCGGCTTTAGCTGCCCAAATCGCGATGGCACTATAGGGCGTGGCGGTTGTACATTCTGTAACGTGGCATCCTTTGCCAGTGAAGAGACCCAGATCCAATCGATTCACGACCAGCTCACCGATCGCGCTGGTGAGGTTAAGCGTGCTAAGAAGTATCTGGCGTACTTTCAGGCCTACACCAGTACCTACGCTGAAGTCCAAGTGTTGAAAAACATGTACGAAGAAGCGCTTAAATACGCGGATATCGTTGGCCTGTGTGTGGGAACCCGTCCAGATTGCGTGCCTGACTCTGTACTAGAGCTGCTTGCCGGTTATGTCGAGCAAGGCTATGAGATTTGGCTTGAACTCGGTTTGCAGACGGCGAACGATCAAACCTTAAAGCGCATTAATCGCGGTCACGACTTTGCGGTCTACGATGAAATCACCAAGCGTGCTCGCGCTCTAGGCATTAAAGTGTGCACGCACTTGATCGTCGGTCTGCCAAACGAAACTAAGCAAGATAACCTACAGACGCTAGAAAAAGTGCTGGCAACCGGCACCGATGGCATCAAACTGCATGGTTTGCATATTGTTGAAGGCAGCACCATGGCAAAAGCTTGGCGTGCAGGACGCCTTGAAGCACCGAGTTTAGAATTCTACTTAGATGTTGCCAGTGAGATGATTCGCCGCACGCCGGCTGAGATTGTTTATCACCGCGTATCTTCATCGGCCAGACGCCCAACACTGCTCTCACCATTATGGTGTGAGAACCGCTGGCTGGCGATGACTGAGCTTGGTCGAACTCTGACGGCAGAAGGTGCTCAGGGAGCACTGACCGAGAATCCGTTTATTTATCACAAACCTGTTCTCAAATAATTCGCCTTCCGTGTGCAAACTTAGGCTTAGTGATAGACTTAGCCCAGTTGTAACGCACGGAGTGCTGAATGAAACCCATCAAAAATCTCGCGCAATACTATGTCGACCTATTGGTGAAACTCGGTATTGTGCGCTTCTCTATTATATTGGCGCTAGCTCTTGTCGCCCTGGCCGTTGTGGTTCAGGTCGGTATTACCTTGGTACTCAATGGGCGCGTTGATGATATCGACATTGTTCGCTCGGTGTTCTTTGGTCTATTGATCACCCCTTGGGCGGTGTATTTCCTCTCGGTCGTGGTTGACCAGCTTGAAGAGTCTCGTCAGCGTCTCGCTAAGATGGTCTCGAAGCTCAAAGAGATGCGCTCTCGCGACCAAGAACTTAATCACAAGCTGCAGCAAAACATTCGTAAGCTCAATCAAGAAATTGAAGAGCGCCAAAAAGCCGAAGAGGCACGTGAAGAGGCGATGAAGGATCTTGAAAACGAAGTCTTTCAGCGTGAACGCACTCAGTTAGAACTCGCTGAAAGAACCGCGTTGCTGCGCTCGTTTATCGACGCCTCGCCAGACCTTATTTATTATCGTAACGCCGAAGGCGTGTTCTCTGGCTGCAATAAGGCGATGGAAGAGCTCACAGGCCGCAAAGAGCAGGACTTGGTTGGCCTCACGCCATGGGATGTTTATTCGGAAGAGATCGCAAAACAAGTGGTGGAAACCGACCACAAGGTGATGGGTGACAATCAGGCACTCACTTATGAACAGTGGCTCGAATACCCCGACGGCAAAAAATGCTTCTACGAGCTTCGTAAAGTGCCGTTCTACAGCAAAGACGGTCGTCACCTTGGGTTGGTGGGCTTTGGCCGTGATATCACCGAACGTAAGCGTCATGCGGAGTCTTTAGAGAAAGCGAGCCGAGATAAAACGACGTTTATTTCAACCATCAGTCACGAACTGCGTACGCCCCTTAACGGCATTGTTGGTTTGAGCCGTATGCTGCTAGATGGGCAGTTAAATGGTGAGCAGCGCAAGCAACTGCAAACGATCAATGTCAGTGCGATTACGCTTGGTCATATCTTTAACGACATTATTGATATGGATAAGTTTGATAGGCGCAAGCTTGAGCTGTTCCCAGAGCCGTTAAACTTTGAAGATTTTGTCGCCGAGCTAGAAAGCATCTCAGGCTTGATGGCGGAGCAAAAAGGGCTGCGTTTTGATCTTGAGAGGCTGACTGATTTGCCAGAAGGCGTTGTGGTCGATGCCACGCGTCTGCGTCAGGTCATTTGGAACTTGGTGAGTAATGCCATGAAGTTCACCAAGCAAGGCGGTGTGGTGATGACCATCAGCGCCGATATTGAGGATGGCCGCGCGTACATCACGATTGAAATCGAAGATACCGGTATCGGCATTCCGCAAAAAGAGCTCGATAAGATTTTTGCTATGTACTATCAAGTGAAGTCGGGCAAAGACAATCTGCACGCGGTTGGCACCGGTATTGGCCTTGCGGTATCGAAACAGCTGATCCAAATGATGGATGGCGATATTACGGTGGACAGCGAAGAGGGCTTCGGCAGTACCTTCACCCTGACCATCAATGTTCCATGTGCGGATGAAATACAGCTTGCACCGATTGAAGTGAAGCGACAAGGAAGCTTGCGTATCTTCTTACTGGAAGATATTGAACTTAACATTACTGTCGCGCGTTCTTTGCTTGAGAGCCTTGGTCATACGGTTGATGTCGCGATGACCGGCGAAGAAGCGCTCGCCAACTTTAAATCGGATGAATACGATCTGGCACTGTTGGATATTCAGCTTCCAGATATGACCGGTTTCGATGTCGCTCAGGAGCTAAGAGCGCGTTATTCTGAACTGCCGCCGCTTGTGGCACTCACGGCCAACGTGCTCAAAGACAAGCAGGAGTATCTGACAAACGGCATGGACGATGCCATCAGCAAACCGCTCAGCGTGAAAGCACTCACCGAAGTGATTAACAAATGTCACGGCGATGATGCCTCGGAAGCGCCGCAACCGGAGGAGAAGGAAGTGGAAACAAATATCAACAGTGAAGTCTTCAATCGCTTGTTGGATCTGGACATGCTGGAGTCGTATGTCGATATCGTTGGCAGTGCGCCTGTGCTCGATAGCATCACGATGTTTGAGCAGATGATGCCAGACTATATTGAAATCCTCGACTCTAATATGACGGCCAAAGATCAGCTAGGCATTGCCTCTGAAGCGCACAAGATAAAAGGGGCGGCGGGCTCTATTGGTCTGAAACGTATTCAGTCCATCGCTCAAAAAGCGCAGTCGCCAGACCTACCAGCATGGTGGGAGAATATTGAAGATTGGGTTGAAGAGATCAAGAACGAGTATCAGAATGATATTCAGATATTAAAATCGTGGTTGGAAAGTAGGGAATCAAAATGAAAAAAATAGTCTCAGCGGTCGCACTTTCTATCGCATTGATCGGTTGTGCGTCATCACCAACGGGAAATGCAATTTGGGCGTCCAGTGATACCGTAATGGTGGAGCAAGAAGCGGTGCGCTTAGAGTCCAGCCTTTGGATCGATATGATGCCTAAAGTTGGCGAAACTTCGGCGCTGCTTAAAGAGCAAAACCTCTTTGGTGCTCTGTATTTGCGCACAGAGAAGCAGCTTCCTGCGGGTATGGACGTGAGCAAAGTTGTGCTTAAGCAGGGAGATATGGTGTGGGAGTTTGATGGTGACGATTTCGAACTTAGAACTCAGTCAGAGAGTCAATGGGAAGTAGCATTCAATTGGCAGTTGGAAGTAAACATTACAAAACCGGTCGATGTCGCTGTGCAGCTTACAGACAGCGGTCGAGAAATTTGGGTTGTTAACAGTGAAGTGCCGGTAGATACCGTTTACTAGTCAGGCTAACCAAGCAGCTAAAAACAAAAAGGGACGCAAGCGCGTCCCTTTTTTGTCCTTGATAATCGACGTCCGATTATTCTTCTAGGTCGCCACAAAAGCGGTAACCTTCACCGTGAATCGTTGCGATGATCTCTGGCGTACCAGATACAGATTCAAAGTGCTTACGGATACGACGGATAGTGACGTCTACCGTACGGTCATGTGGCTTAAGCTCACGACCAGTCATCTTCTTAAGAAGGTCGGCACGAGTTTGGATCTTGCCTGGGTTCTCACAGAAGTGTAGTAGTGCACGGAACTCAGAGCGTGGCAGCTTGTAGCCGTCGCCGCTTGGGCTAACGAGTGAACGGCTGTTGATATCTAGAACCCAACCATTGAACTCGTATTTTTCAACGCTGCGTTTTTCTTCTGTCGCTGCGCCGCTGCTCATAGAGCGAGTCAGTAGGTTACGTGCACGGATAGTCAATTCACGTGGGTTGAATGGTTTTGTGATGTAGTCGTCTGCACCAATCTCTAGACCAAGGATTTTATCAACTTCGTTGTCACGACCAGTTAGGAACATAAGAGCAACATTCGCTTGCTCACGTAGTTCACGTGCTAGCAGTAGACCATTCTTACCAGGAAGGTTGATATCCATGATAACTAGGTTTACAGAGTTTTCTGACATCACCTGGTGCATTTCCTGACCGTCGCTGGCCTCGAATACAGCATATCCTTCTGCTTCAAAAATGCTTTTTAGGGTGTTACGGGTTACTTGCTCATCTTCAACAATAAGAATCTGCGGGCTTTGCATCGGCGGTACCTAAATTAAACTTGTGAAAATTCTGTCTGTAGTAGAATAAATTCTAGGCAAAAAGTTAACATATAGGTAATGTTTCTTGGAGGTTTTACTCACCATCATAGAAACAGTTACGTTTTACGTCGCCATCCATGATGTTGCCAAAAAACGAGAAATCCCTTTAATCTCTTATTATTCTGCTAGGTCATTGAGGCGAATTCTATAATGTTAACAGCATGCTAACAATGGTCAAATGTTAATTCCATGCACTTTGTTGATTTAAATCAATAGCTGCTTTGTAACAAATATTAATAGTATTGGGCAGAGGCTAAATCTTAGGTAGTATGAGTATCGATGCACAACTTTGGCGTGCTTATTCACGCATAGCGATGCGTTTTCTCAGTGAGTGGGAATGCGACAGCTTCGCCATCATAACGGCTTTCAACCCTAGAAGCCAAAAGGTTAGTGAGGAAGAAAACTGCATAAAAAATCTAACGCTGGAGCGAGACTTCGCGGGTTTTCCCTACGTAAGTGTAAACGTCGGCGATCCAAGCTTTGAATGGGTGGAAGCGAGCTTTGCAGTGCACATGCCATTGGCGCAAGCGTGTGAGTTAGCGCAAAAATATGAGCAAAATGCCATCTACTGGGTCGAAAATGGTGTACTGTTTTTGGTCTCCTGTGATGAAGATCGGACGCAAAAGAATTTAGGCTTGTTGAGTCAGTACGTGTGTCACTGACCGTTTGACTGGGCAAGTGAAAAAGGAATTTTACTTTAATGCTCTCTAAAGGTACGGCTGTTTTGGTGCCTATTGAGCTATTATCACGGAGGAAACATGAGAGATATCACACCTGATATTTGTGACCAACACGAAGACAAAGTGATGCTGCTGAACTTGCCGCTGCAAAACTTTGGTCAACGCGCCGCCTTTTGGGGCGAGATTGTCACGGTACGTTGCTACCACGACAATTCCATGGTGCGAGAAGCGCTGGGTCACGATGGTAAAGGGAAAGTACTCTTTGTTGATGGAAATGGCTCGTGTGCGAAAGCGCTATTGGGCGATCAGTTGGCGATCATGGCCATTGAAAAAGGCTGGGAAGGCGTCATTGTAAATGGTGCAATTCGCGATGTTGCCGCTATGTCGGAGATGGATCTTGGAGTGAAAGCACTCGCAGCGTGTCCATTTAAGACGGAGAAGCGCGGAGCTGGACAAATCAACGTCACACTGACCATGAATAATCAAATTGTTCAGCCAGGTCACTACGTGTATTCAGATTGGAATGGGGTGCTAATTAGTAAGGAAGCCCTAGAATTTTAGTCTGTAAGTTGTAATCGCTGTAACTACACACTCAACTAAAAACGGAAGCCTAGGCCGACTTCGACCCCTTGTTGCACTTTTTCAAAGTCAAAGGTGGCGTGAACGTCTAGGTTTTCTGTTAGTCTCATTCGGCTCGAAATCTCGGCCGCCATCGCACCTTGTGTCTCATTATTCTCTTCGTATTGATATCCACGCAGCGTACTCTTAACAGAGATACGATCAGATACCTGATAGTTAACGCCACTGAGAAAACCACGGTCATTAGTGATGTCTGAATTGTTGAGGCGGGCACCAATGTACACGTCTAGAGAATCAAACACAGCGTATGAGTAGCCGCTATCAACATTCCACACGTCGAAAGAGTCTGCACTGCTGGATTTACTACCAGAAGATAAGAAAAAGCTGTGTGGTGATTGATTATGCTGGGAAGGGAGCGCTGGGAGCTCAACAGAAAATGCTGAAGCGCTGAACAATAAACCACTAGAAACCAATAACGCTAGGGCGTATAAAGACACTGCTCTCATGGCACCACTCCTTGGTTATTGTTTTTATAGATTATTGATTCCTAATTAAAGCACAGAATCTAAGCAAAAAGTTGTAAAACTATATAGCATTTAGTTATGTCTAAAGATCCCAACTGCATATAAATGCATTATTGTCCGTTTTTATGCTTTTGATAAAAAAACGCTTTCCAGGCAACAAAAGTACAATTTTTGATTGACTAATCGCCAACAAATGCGGTACACGTATGGGTAAGCACATAACAGAATCTGAAGCACGACCTATTATGTTTAATCACCAGCACGTAGTAATGACCACCACCATTATTATTACCGACATTATCGTTGGGGCAGGCTGGTAGACGAAAGAAATTCAAAAACAAGGCCTGTATCACCAAGATACGGGCCTTTTTTTTACCTGTTTTGAGTATTTCGGGAGGAAAGGATGCGAGTACTAAAATTTGGAGGCTCATCGTTAGCCGATGCGGACCGTTTTTTAAGAGCGGCGGACATCATCGCCAACAATGCCCAACAAGAAGATCTAGCTGTGGTGCTATCTGCACCGGGTAAAACCACCAACAAGCTAGTGGCAGTGATTGAAACTGCGCTAAAAAACAATGAAGTTGAACTGCAAATCTCTGAACTAGAGACCTCATTTAATGAGCTGTTCTCAAATATTAAGAAAGTCCTTCCGAATATCGACAGCACGGACTTTGATAATCAAGTTAAAACGTCTTTGTTCCAACTGCATCAGTTTGTTCACGGTATCCGCCTGCTTGGCACTTGCCCTGATCATGTTAACGCTCGCATTATCTCTAAAGGTGAGCGTATTTCTATCCAGTTGATGAAAGCGGTGCTTGTAGCGAAGGGCCAAGCTGCGGATCTTATCGACCCTGTGAAGTATCTGTTTGCAAATGGCGATCACCTAGAAGCCATGGTTGATGTTGAAGTGTCGACTCAAAATTTCCAAGCGAACCCGCTTGCTGAAGGTGTCGTACACATTATGCCTGGCTTTACTGCGGGCAATGCGAAAGGCGAATTAGTGACACTAGGTCGTAATGGCTCTGATTACTCAGCAGCGGTACTCGCGGCATGTCTGCGAGCGGATTGCTGCGAAATCTGGACCGACGTTGATGGCGTTTACAACTGTGACCCTCGATTGGTTGATGACGCCCGTCTTCTTAAATCTCTTAGCTATCAAGAAGCGATGGAGCTCTCTTACTTTGGCGCATCGGTTCTTCACCCGAAAACTATTGCTCCAATTGCCCAGTTCCATATCCCTTGCCTTATCAAAAACTCCTTTAACCCTCAGGGTGCGGGCACTTTGATTGGCCAAGATACTGGCGAAGATAACCTACCTATCAAAGGCATCACCACGCTGTCTAACCTCATCATGGTTAACGTATCTGGCCCAGGTATGAAGGGCATGGTAGGTATGGCAAGCCGCGTATTTGGCGCGATGTCATCGGCTGGTGTGTCGATTGTTCTTATTACTCAATCTTCATCAGAGTACAGCATCAGCTTCTGTATCGAAGAAGAAGACAAGCTAGAAGCTGAACGTGCGCTCAGTGATGCCTTCGAGCTTGAGCTGAAAAACGGTCTGCTTGAGCCTGTAGAGTTTATGGATGATGTTGCGATTGTGACGCTTGTGGGTGACGGTATGCGTACTTCTCGCGGCGTTGCATCTCAGTTCTTCTCATCACTTGCTGAAGTAAACGTGAACATTGTAGCAATCGCTCAGGGCTCATCAGAGCGCGCGATTTCAGCGGTTATTCCAGAAGATAAAATCTCTGAAGCCATCAAAGCCTGTCACGAAAACCTGTTTAACTCTAAGCACTTCCTAGATGTGTTTGTGGTTGGTGTCGGCGGCGTCGGTGGTGAGCTGGTGGATCAAATCCAAAGACAGCAAGCGAAACTGGCTGAAAAAGGCATCATCATTCGTGTTTGCGGCCTAGCAAACAGCAAAGGTGTATTGCTTGATGGTGATGGTTTACCGCTTGAGCAGTGGCGCGACCGCATGGGTGATGTGAGTGAAAAATTCACCGTCTCTAGCCTAGCAGCGCTGGTACAGCGCAACCACATCATCAACCCAGTGCTGGTTGACTGTACATCAAGCGAAGATATCGCTAATCAGTATGCTGAGTTCCTAGCGGCAGGCTTCCACGTAGTGACGCCAAACAAGAAAGCGAACACAGCAAGCATGTCTTACTACCATCAGCTACGCGACGTGGCTCGCAGCTCTCGCCGTAAGCTGATGTATGAAACGACAGTAGGTGCAGGTCTGCCCGTTATCGAAAACTTGCAGAACCTTATTTCAGCAGGTGACGAACTTGAGAAGTTCAATGGCATTCTGTCTGGCTCTCTATCGTTTATCTTCGGTAAGCTGGATGAAGGGCTAACACTGAGCCAAGCGACCAATGTCGCTAAAGACAAAGGCTTTACAGAACCAGACCCACGTGACGATCTCTCTGGTATGGACGTAGCACGTAAGCTACTTATTCTGGCGCGTGAAGCGGGTATGGCGCTTGAGCTTGAAGATGTAGAAGTTGATCAAGCTCTGCCACCAGGCTTTGATGATTCAGGTTCTATCGATGAGTTCATGGCTCGTCTACCGGAAGCTGACGCATACTTTAGCGAGTTGGTGGAAAATGCAGCCAAAGAAGGCAAAGTATTGCGTTACGTTGGCGAGATCTCTGACGGTAAGTGCCGAGTTCGCATTGCGGCTGTCGATGAAAACGATCCGATGTTTAAGATCAAAGATGGCGAGAATGCACTGGCCTTCTACAGTCGTTACTATCAGCCAATCCCACTGGTACTTCGCGGCTACGGCGCAGGTACAGAAGTCACTGCCGCGGGCGTCTTCTCTGACGTGATGCGTACACTGGGCTGGAAACTAGGAGTTTAAGATGAGTGATAGCGTTGTCGTATATGCGCCAGCCTCAATTGGCAATGTGAGTGTTGGCTTTGATGTGCTGGGCGCGGCGGTATCACCGGTTGATGGTACCCTGCTTGGCGATTGTGTTGAGGTGAGACTGGGCGACAAGCCATTCGATCTTGCCACCAAAGGCAGCTTTGTTGATAAGCTGCCAAGTGATCCAAAAGAGAACATTGTTTACGATTGCTGGAAGGTTTACGCTCGTGAGCTAGATAAAAAAGGTGTGGCACTCAAACCTGTCTACATGACACTTGAGAAGAACATGCCGATCGGCTCTGGGCTAGGTTCAAGCGCTTGCTCTATTGTTGCTGCGCTTGATGCTTTGAACCAGTTCCACGGTAATCCACTGAATGAAACTGAGCTTCTCGCGCTAATGGGTGAGATGGAAGGTCAAATTTCTGGTGGCATCCATTATGACAATGTGGCACCTTGCTACCTAGGTGGTGTGCAGTTGATGCTTGAAGAGCTGGGTATCATCAGCCAAGAAGTGCCATGTTTTGATGAGTGGTACTGGGTCATGGCTTACCCAGGTATCAAAGTCTCGACTGCGGAAGCGCGTGAGATCCTACCATCTCAGTATCGCAGACAAGATATCATTGCCCATGGTCGCCACTTAGCTGGGTTTATTCACGCTTGTCACTCTAACCAACCTGAGCTGGCAGCGAAGATGATCAAAGATGTCATCGCCGAACCTTATCGCGCTAAGCTCTTGCCAGGGTTTAGCAAAGCTCGTGAATACGCTGCGACAGCGGGTGCACTAGCAACAGGAATTTCAGGCAGCGGCCCAACGCTATTTAGCATCTGTAAAGACAAAGATGTTGCAGATAGAGTGGCTCGCTGGCTAGAAGAGAATTACGTACAAAATAACGAAGGATTCGTCCATGTTTGTCGCCTAGACAAACAAGGCTCGAAGGTAACAGGAAGTAAGCTATGAAGCTGTACAACATCAAAGAGAACGACGAGCAAGTCTCGTTTGGCCAAGCCGTTCGCCAAGGTTTAGGTCGCAACCAAGGTCTATTTTTTCCATCTGAGCTGCCAAAGTTCGATGATGTAGACGCACTGCTGGCTGAAGACTTTGTCACGCGTAGCGCAAAGATTTTGTCTGCGCTGATCGGTGATGAGCTTCCAGCAGAAAAAGTGAATGAGTTGGTCGACAATGCATTCCAATTCCCTGCTCCTATCAGCCAGGTAAAAGACGGCGTATACGCGCTTGAGCTTTTCCATGGACCTACGCTAGCGTTTAAAGACTTCGGTGGCCGTTTTATGGCTCAGTCTTTGGCGGCAGTCTCTGATGGCGGTAAGATCACTATCCTTACAGCGACATCAGGCGATACGGGTGCGGCGGTTGCTCATGCGTTTTACGGCATGGAAGACATCAATGTTGTTATCCTTTATCCAAAAGGCAAGATCAGCCCGCTGCAAGAAAAGCTATTCTGCACGCTAGGCAAGAATATCCACACAGTCGCAATCAATGGCGACTTTGATGCCTGTCAGGCGCTGGTTAAGCAAGCCTTTGACGACGCTGCGCTGCGTGAAGAGATTGGCCTTAACTCGGCGAACTCAATCAACATCAGCCGTCTGATGGCGCAGATCTGTTACTACTTCGAAGCGGCATCTCAGATGTCTAAACAAGAGCGTGAAAACTTAGTTGTCTCAGTACCAAGTGGTAACTTTGGTAACCTAACCGCAGGTCTATTGGCGAAAGCGCTGGGTCTTCCTATCAAGCGCTTCATTGCGGCAACCAACGCTAACGATACGGTACCTCGTTATCTAGAAACCGGTGAGTGGGATCCTAAGCCAACGGTGGCGACAACTTCAAACGCGATGGACGTGAGCCAGCCAAACAACTGGCCACGTATCGAAGAGCTATGCCAAATCAAAGGCTGGGGTCTAGATACCTTGGGCAAAGGCATGGTGACCGATGAGCAAAGCGCTGAGTCTGTGCGTGATCTCAACGCTCAAGGCTACCTGTGTGAGCCGCACGGCGCGATTGCTTACCGTTTGCTAGATGAGCAGTTGCAAGAAGGTGAAACAGGCCTATTCTTGTGTACCGCGCACCCAGCTAAGTTCAAAGAAGTGGTGGATGATATCCTCGAGTCAGACATTGACCTTCCGGGGCCTCTAGCGAAGCACGCAGCGATGGAATTGTTATCAGAAGATCTTGATAACGACTTCGATGCACTGAAAGCAGTATTGCGCCGAGTACAATAATCGGTCTTGACGATATAAATGCCCAAGCGAGTCGCTCGCTTGGGCATTTTTTTATCTTCAATAAACCGCACTGTGGCGGTTGACCTCAGGTTAAGTTGAGGCTTTAAACTGGTGGCCAATTAAGCCCATTGGAAAACCAACGAATAGGAAGCCCCATGTCCCCAAATCAGTTGCAGCAGTACTTAAACAGAGTAGATCTTACGCTTAGTGGCGTCGATGGCGGTGTTGTCAGTAGTCGGTTTTTAGCGAGCTATGCACATTTAACTCAGTTGCAAAAAGCTCAGCACCTCACGATTCCTTTCGAGAACTTTGATGTGTTTGCTGGTGAGGCCATCAGTCTTGAGCCTGAGGTGCGTTTTGACAAGTTAGTGAATCAGTCTCGTGGTGGTTACTGCTTTGAAGTGAATGCGTTGTTTTTAGAGGTGTTAAGCTCGCTCGGATATCATGCTAAACCAAAGCTCGCTCGCGTGCACCTTGCTGATACGCCATCAGGGCGAAGCCATCAAGTGACGCTTGTGACGATAAAGGATGAGCAATGGGTGGTCGATGTCGGTTTTGGCTCTAACACGCCCCGTTCACCCATCAAGTTGGTTGCCAATATTGAGCAACAGGCGGACTTTCAAGTGTTTCGGTTTATTGAGGTGGAGGATTTTGGTTACCTTTTGCAGCGCCGCGTTGAGGAAGGGTGGCAGGATCTTTACAGCCTAGATATGACGTTTGTTGGCGAAGGTGATATCGAGTATGCCAACCACTATACATCAACCAGTACAAACACCGTGTTTACGCAATCTATGACAGCGGCATTGGCGACGAAAGAGGGGAGTGTGACCCTGCTCGATACGACACTGCGCTGTCGTCACTGCGATCAAGAAGTATGGGCGCTCGATCTGAAACAAGACCATTACTTTGAGGTTATCGAGAAGGAGATGGGGATTGTTTTTCCAGAAGAAAAGCGAGCCCATGTATTAGCTCGCTTGTATCCATAAACGTTTTTTGCCAGTAGTTCCGCAGTGTGCACGATGGACTTTGGGATCTTATAGCGCGGGTTCCAGCGTCTTTTCGACGTATATATGAGTGCCAGACTGATAGGTGGTGATTTCCATGGCTTTGTGTAAATCACCAATATGACCAATCCCTGAGGTGGCTCTGGCAAATTGAACGCAAGCATCGACCTTCGGCTTCATTGAGCCTTCTGCAAATTGGTATTGCTCAATTTCATCGGCACTGATTTCAAACAGCGGTCTTTCAGTGGGTTTGCCCCAATCGACACAGACATTTTCCCCATCGGTCAGGATAACAAAATGTTCGGCCGCTAATTGTTTCGCCAAGACGGCCGCAGCGAAGTCTTTATCAATGACAGCTTCGACGCCTCGCAGACGTCCTTGTTCGCGCACCACAGGCGCGCCTCCACCCCCACAACAAATCACAATGTGATCGCGATTGAGGAGGGTTTGTATCGAATCAATTTCTACGATGCGTTGTGGTAACGGTGATGGCACTACGCGGCGCCAATATTGGCCATCTTGTTTGATATGCCATCCGTGTTGCTGCGCAAGGCTTTGTGCCTGTTGCTCATCATAGACAGGGCCTATGTACTTAGTTGGATCCGAAAAGGCGGGATCAGTAGCGTCGACTTCGATTTGCGTCAGTATGGTCGTACAACGTTTTTCCGGCATCACTTTTTGAATGCCTTGTTCAATCAAGTAACCAATCATGCCTTGGCTTTCAGCCCCAAGAACATCCAGAGGGTAAGGAGGCGTCTCGGTGTAATTGAGGTTTTGCAGGGCAAGTAAGCCCACCTGTGGCCCATTACCGTGCACAATGACTAAGCGATAACGCTCGCTCAACTTGGCAAGGGCCGCCGTCGTTTTATCGATGTTCTTTACCTGGTTTTCACAGCTCATGGTTTCGCCGCGCTGCAATAGTGCGTTGCCGCCTACAGCAACAACAAGAATGGGTTTACTCATGGCTCACTCCTTATAATCTGCTCACCTGCTCTCGATGGTGATTGGCAGGTAAGTGACTTGTGATGACCCATTTACTATTCAATGTGCGTGAAGATATCGGATTGACGAGAATCAGTTTTCTTTTCTCAATCAACAAACCCAACAAGAAGTGTTGCCAAGGTCAATATTTCGTTTAAAAACGGGCCGTGGTGACCGATGGTTGATTCTGATCTCACGGTAGCGGCCAAAATCGCGAAAATTTACTAACAAAGTCACATATCGGTTTTTGCAGGCCGAAATTTGATGATTGCCGACTTTTTTTACTGCCAAAAGGTCGATAGACCGATGTTTGATTCTGAGTGACGAATAGGGATTGGAAACTCGCCAAGATAGTGCTCAAGGCAATCACGCCGATGCCAGATGACCTTATCAAGGAGTGTTACTATGAAACTTCCAGCTTCCAGCGCAACCGAACTCAACAAAGAAGGTTTACGCCACTTCTTAAAAACTCAAGATTTCAGCAAGCAAGAGTTGACGGATATTTTGGAACTCATGGCTATGCTAAAAGAGGCGCGCAGAGACAACGCCGTGCCACAGCTATTTAAAAACAAAACCATCGCGATGATTTTCGAGCAGCCTTCAACAAGAACGCGCGTCTCTTTTGAAGCCGCGGCAACCTTGCTCGGTGGTCATGCTCAATTCCTGTCACCTAAAGATATCCACTTAGGTGCCAAAGAGTCTTTGGAAGACACCGGACGCGTACTGTCACGTATGGTCGATATTATGATGGCGCGAGTTGATAGCCACGATACGGTTGCTGGATTAGCCAAGTCGTCCACCGTACCCGTCATTAATGGTCTGTGTGACTGGCTTCATCCAACGCAAATCATGGCGGACTTGTTTACCATTCAAGAGCATTTACCTGAAGGTAAGCAACTGAGTGATTTGACAGTTGCCTTCGTTGGAGATGCTACCAATGTCGCCTCATCACTCATGTTTGCCTGTACACGCTTTGGTGCTGACTATAAACACATTGGTCCAAAACAGTATTGCCCACCTCAAGAGTGGATTGATATCGCTCTTGATAACTGTGAATCGTCAGGCTCTAAACTTACGGTTACCGATGACATTAGTGCGGTAGAAGGCTGCGACATTTTGGTTGCTGATAGCTTCTATTGGTTTGGCCAAGAAGCAGAGAAAGAAGCGCGCTTATCTGCATTTATGCCAAACTATGTGGTCACTAAAGAGCTTTTGGATCGTGCTGGGCCAAATGCCATGTTCATGCATTGTTTGCCTGCGAATGATCAGCGCGAATGTACCCGTGAGGTGATGGAGTGCGAGCGTTCGGTGATTTTTGATGAAGCAGAAAACCGCCTCACAGCTCAGATGGCACTGCTGGTGTACTTTACGTATAAACACACTAAACAGCCTTCCGCAGAAACAGTGAAGCGGCATGAAGAGCGCGTGAACGCTTTCTTAGCGAAAATCTAAACCACTCGCTTCATCATCGTTGGCTAGAAAACAAAAGGGGCATCATGCCCCTTTTTGCTGTGTGAGAAGTTTATGCTGCGCAGCTCAGTGTTTTGCGAAGGCCGATACGACTATGGCCTTTAGGAAAGTCTTCAAAACGCGTGAACTCAACAAAACCCAGCTTTTGATAAAACACTGGCGCCTGCCAACTTTGGGTCCACAACCAAAGCCCCGATAGCTTGTGGTCAATGGCGTACTGCTCGGCATGTTTCATTAGCTTACTGCCCATCCCGGTACCTCGGCAGCGGTCGTCGACCCAAAGTTCATCGATATACATCCAATCCCAAAGCAGATCCGCCGTCAGGGCAGCAATTAGCTCATCGTTGTCATCGCGCACGGTCCAGTTCACGCGCTGTTTATCATAGGGAGGCGCAACTTGCGTTTGACCATGAGATTCAAGACCCGCGGTCAGCTCACTCTGTGTCTTGGCATCTATACTGCCTTGGGCGAATTCGATGTTGAGCATTGTGCACCTCTTTTACTGCATAACCGGATAGTAAGATAATTGCAGCAGATGGTACTAGAGTCGGCGAGGTTTGCCTATGTGTGCCAGCGGGGTATGAGTGAATTGTTGCTAACGAAGTGACAATGGTGACTAGAGATTGGGGAGCGATGAGAGAGGAAGGCCACCAGTAGGCCAAAAGCTACTGGTGGCAAATAACTGCGGTCTTTGTTGCGCGGTTATTGGTTATTGGTTATTGGTGCTGTAGCTGAGTGGTGTCAGAGCGCACTCCACGGGAGGTACGATAGATGTAGATTTCACCAATGAGGATGGCAATACCAATGCCAGTCCCGACTTGCCAGAAGTATGACCAATCAAATGGAACGCCAGGCACCCAGAAGAAGGTAACCACACCGCCAATCAATAGTAGCATCGGTACGTAACACATAAGGCGGATCAGAGTTTTACCACCGGGTACTTTGTAAGGTCGGTTGAGTGCGGCGTCTATCTTTCGAAGTTTTAAGAACGCTGGGAACATTACGATGTACGACATTAAGAGAATGATGGCACCTAGGGAAAAGACGTTCCAGAACAGATCTTCATTCCCACCGTAAGTCGCTACGACCGCGTAAGTGATCATGGTAATGGTTGCCACAATCCCATTCCAAATCGGCGCGCCAATCGGTGTACCTTGCTTAGTTGTGCGGGCAAACACTTGTGGCATATCGCCATTTTTTGCTGCATACAAGGCAACATAGTTAACCCCCACAGACCAGTTGGTAATGTTGGCCACTAGGGTAAACATAAAACAGACGGCAAGAATGTTGATGATGATTCCTGTGATGCCCTCGATGCCAAATAAGATCACTAAACTTTCATATAAGCCGGCAGACGCTGAGATCTGATCGAGTGGCAGTGCCGCTTGCACACCAAACGTTGCCAGTAAATAGAAAAAGGCGATCAGCATACCACCTAGAATGGTCGCTTTGGGGATATCTTTCTTAGGATTAGCCATCGAGTCAGATGCGCCAGACACCACTTCAAAACCGAGTAAGTTAAACAGCATCACAGACAGGATCGCGAAGCCGACGGTAAATGAAGGGGCAAAGGCGCTGGCACTGAAGTCATTCGCCACTTCGCCATTAAGCGCCTGAATAATGCCGCCAATGCCGAGAACGGACATGATCAGTACTTTTAGAATCGCACCCAGCGACGAAATCCAGTTCGCGTCAGCCACTGGCTTGGTACTGATGTAAGAGCACAGCCAACTTACCGCAATCGAGATGCCTGCGATTTGCCATGGGGTAAACGTTTTGCCGATCACTTGGCCCAGTACCACGGCGAACAAATAGAATACGGCAGGGATCCACAAGGCATAGTTAACCCAGTAAAACCACGCGGTACGAGCGCCCCAGTTGCGGCCAAAAGCGCGTTTGACCCAGTCATAAATGCCCCCTTCGGCAGGATAGGTGGTCGCCAGTTCAGCCGTTACCAGTCCGTAAGGCAAAAAGAACAGCACCAAAATGACGAACCACCAGAAAATGCCTCCGGGGCCAGCAACAGCGGTCGCGGCTACCGTGTCGACCACGAGCACAGTGCATACCCCAAATAGGACGATATCAACCAGCCCTAATTTCTTTGTTTGTTTTTCTTGCATAACATTTCTCCAAGGCGTGGATTAAGTTATTAAATGACACACCAGGGATTAAAACAGACCCAACGGTTAGCAACTGAGGGAGGAATCTGACATCGGTGATTAATAAATCGACGCAAGGTAAAACGTGAAGGCGTTACCAAATCCGCGACGCGGTTAAGGTTATCTCGAAATAATTGATTCTGATCAATCCCTTAAAAGGGTATGACAATGCTATGTTAGTGTTGATTTGGTATCGGTTGCATATGTAGAGGGCTGCGATGGGAACTGGAAACGCACATCAAAAAGTAGAGCGAATCAAACAAGCCGCGGTCGATCTGATTGAGCGCGGTGATATCAATACGCTGTCGATTTACGACATTGCTCGTCGGGCAAAAATCGCGACGTCGACGGTTTACCATCACTTCCCGAATATTGAAGCACTGTTTTTAGCGATTGCGGATGATGTGTTTACCAGCTTAGATATTATGTTGTCGGAAGTAGAAGCAACGCCGCATTTTGAACGTTGGCAGGACATAACGCTTGCGATTGAAGGCGCGTATATTCGTAACTATCAAACCAACAAAGTCGCGACCAAGTTGATTTTGGGGCAGCACAAATTTTATGAGTTGCGTCATGCCGACTTTGAGCATGACCAAGTGTTGGGAAAGCGGATTCGAGATATTTACCAGCAGCATTTCGTTTTGCCAGCGCTACCCAGCAACTACAACATATTTGCTATCGCTCTTCAGGCGGCGGATAAGGTTTATAGCACGTTTTACAACGAGTCTGGCCATCAAGAGATCAGCCATGCAGCGGGTGAAGAAGGTTGTCGATTGGCGCTGGCGTACCTATCGCTGTATTTACCGCAGTATTTGGCGCGGGTGCCAACTGCGGTGCAGGCTAATGATGCCGAGTTGATGTTTCACTATTAGAGTTTCAGTCATTAAAAAAGCCCCTAACGGAGGTTAGGGGCTTTGTGTTTTGTTAGTGAAGCTTGGCGTTTAGGGATAACTTACGCCGTCTCTGTCTCACCGGTCGGCTTCTCTTCATCAGCAAGGTCCGTTTCACCTTTGCCTTTTGATTTCTTAATCACATAGCCTGCGATAGAAAGTGAAGACACGATGCCTAGGATAGTCGATAGCTGCATTGGTAGACCGAAGCCCAGTGTCGCGTTGTTCAAGATGAAGGTGATGACTACCGTTGTCATGAATACCGCTGGTATTGTGGTTACCCAGTGAAGCTTGTTGTGGCGCAGTAGGTAAGCCGACGCAGTCCAAAGCATCATTACCGCTGTTGTTTGGTTCGCGAAACCGAAGTAGCGCCAGATAACACCGAAGTCTACTTGAGTTAGGATGCCACCGATAACAAACAGTGGGATAGCCATCATTAGGCGGTTACGCAGTGTCTTTTGCTCCATGTTGAAGTATTCAGCAAGGATAAGACGGCTTGAACGGAACGCTGTATCACCAGAAGTAATCGGTAGGATAACCACACCTAGGAAGGCAAGCACACCACCAAACACACCCAGTAGACCAAATGACGCGCTGTAAACCACGTTACCAGGACCACCATTCTTCACAGCTTCTGCAAGAGAATCGATAGAGCCGAAGAAAGATAGAGCAAGAGCACACCAGATTAGCGCGATAACACCTTCACCAATCATTGCACCGTAGAATACGAAGCGACCGTTCTTTTCATTTTCCATACAGCGAGCCATCAGCGGAGACTGAGTCGCGTGGAAGCCTGAGATAGCACCACAAGCGATGGTGATGAATAGTGCTGGCCAAAGTGGCAGGTCATTCGGGTTCATGTTGGTAAACATGTCACTGATTTCAAAGCCGCCCATGATTTGGTGCTCGCTTGACAGTGCAACCGCTGTGATTAGACCGACAGACATGAAGATAAGCAGTGCGCCGAACAGTGGGTAGAAACGGCCGATGATTTTATCAACAGGGACAATCGTCGCGATGATGTAGTACGCGAAAATAATCACGACCATAGTGCTCATGCTCATCGACATGTCCATTTGGTCGTTCACTAGGTTAGTGATCATGCCAGCAGGCGCTGAAACGAAAACCACACCAACCAGTAGCAATAGGACGATGGCAAAAATGTTCATAAAGTGTTTGGCGCCATTGCCTAAGTAACGACCGGTAATAGTAGGGACGGATGCGCCGCCATTGCGAACCGATAACATACCCGAGAAGTAATCGTGTACCGCACCTGCGAAGATACAGCCGATAACAATCCAAAGCATTGCTGCAGGACCATAGAGAGCACCCATAATTGGGCCGAAGATAGGACCGACACCAGCGATGTTCAGTAGTTGAACCAAGTACACTTTCTTGGTCGACATTGGAACGTAATCCACACCGTCAGCTTTAGTATGAGCCGGTGTTTGACGTTTTTCGTTAATACCAAAGACCTTCTCAATGAAAGCCCCGTAGATAAAGTAGCCGCCAATCAAGGCCGCAACACAAGTTAAAAACCACAACATAACTGTTATCCCTAGTTTGTGATGACATTAATTTCTGGTAACCATTATAAAAATGATGAATTACCCCGGCATTGGATTATTCAGTTAGTGGCGAAATAGCTGATTAAGTGGTCAATAGCTAAGTTAAGTGGTTTTGCTGTTAGCTAAGTGGTCGATTTCCGAGGCTAAGCGGTAGAATAAAAGCGTGAAGCGGGTCACTTTCGTCGCTTGAGAGTGGTAAAACCGCCGAAGAACTGGCATTGTTATCGGCAGACATATTTCGATCAAAAAGGGAAATCATGAGAGCGCTAATCATCGTTGCGACCAGCTTATTGGCAGTGGGTTGTGCAAAGGGTGTCAATGATCTCGCCCAAGAAGGAAGCTGGGATCAGATCGGCTACCAAGATGGGGTGAGAGGTCAGCTGTCTCGCAGCTATTCGGACCTGAATAAGCTTGGTGAAGCGGTGCACTCTGAGTACGATGCCGGTTATCAACGCGGTATCATTGAGTTCTGTGATGCTGACTTTGCTTATCAGATTGGCTTGTCAGGTCATTACTATACTGGTGCTTGTGAAGGCCTACCGGAAGCGCAGCGCTTTCGAATGGAGTGGCAGCGAGGTTGGATGGATTATTCTCAGCAAAGCAGCTTTTGATAAAACGTCTTCTTGACCATTTTACATAACAAAAGGGTTAGCGTGATGCTAACCCTTTTGTTTTGATAACTCGTTATTAACTTGCGTTGTTTTCGCTATCCACCGCTTTACGAAGAAAGCCGTCTTGTTGGCTCAGTTGCTGCTTGGCGGCGGTTTTATCCAATCCAGTTAAAATCATGAGTATCGACAATTTTACATCATAGTCAGTCTGTTTTAGCGCAGTTGTCGCTGTCTCTTTGTTGCAGTCGGTAGCTTGCATGACAATGCGCGTTGCTCGGGCGACTAACTTTGCGTTGGTCGCTTTCACATCCACCATCAGGTTTTGATAGCTCTTACCTAAACGGATCATACTCGCGGTGGTGAGCATATTCAGAACCAGCTTTTGCGCGGTGCCAGATTTTAAGCGTGTAGACCCCGTCAGTGCTTCTGGTCCCACGACTGGGCTGATAGCAATGTTCGCTACGTTAGCGATGTCAGAGGCAGGGTTGCATGATAGCGCCACCGACGTCGCGCCTACTTCGTTGGTATATTCTAGGGCACCAATGACATAAGGCGTGCGCCCGCTTGCCGCGATACCCACCACCACATCTTTATTGGTAAGTGCGATATCCTTTAAGTCTTGTGCGCCGAGTACCGGGTCATCTTCTGCCCCTTCTTTGGCCTTAAACATGGCGTCTTTCCCGCCAGCAATAATGCCTACCACCATTTCAGGGTCGGTACCAAAGGTAGGTGGGCACTCCGATGCATCCAACACGCCAAGACGGCCACTGGTTCCAGCGCCCACATAGAGTAGACGACCACCTTGTTTGAAGGCATGCGTGATGGCATCGACTGCCTCTGCGATCTCAGGAATCACTTTTTCGACGGCTAGCGGAACCAGACTGTCTTGCTGATTCATACGCACCAGGATTTGCTCAGAAGAGAGCAGGTCGATATCCATGGTTTCCGGGTTGCGCCCTTCAGAGACGAGCTGGGAAAGCGCATTTAATAAAGCGTCGTTTGTCATAGTGAGTCCTAGTCAGCTGGGTAAAAGACACCTAGCGGTACGGCTTTGCTAGCGCCGGTCACCGAAGGTAGGTTGCTTGGTATTTTATGGATAAAACAGTGCGCCAGCCAAGCAAAAGCCATCGACTCCATATAGTCACCACTGATTGCTTCGCTATCGGTAGAATCGACATGCCAGTGTGCCAGTAGCTCGCTAAGGCGGCTCATGATAATCGGGTTGTTTGCGCCGCCGCCACAGACAAGCAGTTTCGGGCTGGCACCAACGCAGTAAGGTTTGACCGCTTGGGCGATGGTTATGGCGGTAAATTCAGTCAGCGTGCGCAATATGTCGTGTTCGTTAAGGACGTCATCGAGTTTCGCTAGCTGAGTTTGTAGCCACTCTCCGTGATAATACTCGCGCCCGGTACTTTTTGGGGCGCTGCGCTTGAGGTAAGGGTCGGTGAGCATCTGTGCCAACAAATTATCGTCAACGTGTCCTTGTTTGGCGAGGCGAGCATCTTGATCAAAAGCTTGCGAGAAAGCGTAGGTACACCAGTGATCCAAAAGCACATTACCAGGCCCTGTATCAAATCCCACCACATCACCATTTGGTTGCAGGACGGACACATTGGCAATGCCACCAATATTGAGGATCACCTGAGTCGACTCACTGTCGCTAAAAAGGTAGCGATGAAAAGCGGGTACCAAGGGGGCGCCTTGACCACCTAGCGCCATGTCTTTACGTCTGAAATCACCGACGGTATTAATGCCAGTGAGCGCAGCAAGTAGGTTGTTGTCGCCAAGTTGAGTGGTAAATGGTGTGTCGCCGTCTGGCTGGTGAAAGACAGTCTGGCCATGGTTACCGATTGCGGTAATGTCATCAGCGCTGTAGTTCGATTTTGCGAGCAGCGATTCCACCGCACGAGCATAGAGTTTGCCGAGATTATGATCGAGTTCACCGACCTGCTTTAAGCTGGTGGACTGCCCTTGGCATATCGCTAACACCTCACTTTTAAGGGCGTCGGGATAGCTCAAGAAATCGCTGTCGACGAGACGAATGTGCTTGTCCTTAATCGCAACAATAGCGGTGTCGACACCATCTAGGCTAGTGCCAGACATGATACCGATATACAACGCTTCCTTTGACATCATAAACTTACTCCGTTTTTACGTAGCTTTATTGTAAATCAAAAACAATAGGAATAACCTCTGGGGATGCCCATTTGATAATAAATTTGCAGAGGAGCAATTATGGGACCGCTATGGATTGATGTGGCAGGTTACGAACTGACTGCGGAAGATCGCGAAATTTTAGAGCACCCAACCGTCGGTGGCTTGATTCTGTTTGCCAGAAACTACCACGACTCCGAGCAGCTTATTGAACTTAACCGACAAATCCGTCAAGCGGCGAAGAAGCCGATTGTGATTGGCGTCGATCAAGAGGGTGGTCGAGTGCAGCGTTTCCGTGATGGGTTTACTTTGCTGCCGCCAGCGGCGCGTTATGCCAAGCTTAAAGATGAAGCCTTGGCGCATCAAGCGGGTTGGTTGATGGCCGCAGAGCTGATTGCTCATGACATCGATTTAAGTTTTGCGCCTGTGCTTGACCAAGGTGAGCAAAGCAAAGCCATTGGCAATCGCGCCTTTGGTGATAACTTCCAAACTATCGTGCAATATACCACAGCCTTTATGGCGGGCATGAAATCTGCGGGGATGGCGACAACCGGTAAGCACTTTCCTGGGCACGGCGGCGTAACCGCAGACTCGCACCTTGAAACGCCCGTGGATAACCGAGACTCTATTTTTGAGGATGACATGCGCATCTTCCAAGCGCACATTAAAGCCGGTGTGCTCGATGCGATGATGCCAGCGCATGTCGTGTTCCCGCACTACGACGATAAGCCAGCAAGCGGTTCGAGCTACTGGTTGAAAGAGGTGCTTCGCAAACAGCTTGGTTTCAATGGCATCGTGTTTTCTGATGATCTTTCTATGGAAGGTGCAGCGATTATGGGCGGCCCTGCGGCGCGTGCTCAGCAAGCCCTCGATGCGGGCTGCGATACGCTGTTGATGTGTAATAACCGCAACTCGACGATTGAGGTGTTGGATAACCTGCCGATGACCAAAGTGAAGCAGGCCAGTCGCATGCTTAGAAAGAAAAACTTTGACCTTGAAGAGCTTAAGAAAAGTGCTCAGTGGAAAGCGGCGAATAGTAAAGTTCTGTCGGCGCTGGAAGGCTAAAGATAGAAACAAAAACAGCGAGCTTAACTCGCTGTTTTTGTAGGTAAGTAAGAGTTTAATGGAACCCTAACGTCTCTTTCAGCGACTTCAAATACCGGCGGCTCACTGGTATCGGATGGTCACTTTGGGTAATGATTTCCGCCAGCCCATTTTCCAATAGCTTGATCTCTTTAATCGCCTTTACATTGACCAAAAACTGGCGATGACATCGAATCAGCGACGTTTTATCTTCAATCACTTTAAGCGTCAATTGCGAGGTCGCTTTCTGAGTCGCCGTTTGTACGTGCACACCTGAAAGATCACTATAGGCAAATTCCACATCCTTAGTGGCGATAATGACGATTCGGTTATGACCGGTGCATGGAATTTGGTCCAACGTGGGCGGTGCGATCGTATCAAAACTCTCGGTGTGGGCGGTGTCGCGTTTGCTCAATCGCTTGACGGTTTTAGCCAAGCGGCAAGGGTCAACTGGCTTGAGTAGATAATCAAACGCATTGTCTTCGAAGGCTTGGATCGCATATTGGTCGTAAGCGGTGACAAACACCACGCTTGGCATAGTATCGGGATCTAACATGCTCAAAAGCTCAATCCCAGTGATCTGTGGCATCTGAATATCGAGGAACACCACATCAGGCTTGTGTTGATTGATTTTCTTCAAACCTTCTATGGCGTTGCTGGCCTGATCGATGATCTCAATCTGTTCAAACTCAGATAAAAGCTCAATAAGCTCCTCACGAGCAAATAATTCATCATCAATTACTATTGCGGTTAACCGAGTCATGAAGCGATAGCCGTCCTTTTATCGTCTGAATTTACGGGCGCTGGAATAATAAAGCTCATCCGTGTGTGTTGCTGGTTTTCCACTTCAATTTTTAGCGCTGAGTCACGTCCAAATTGATTGCGCAGGCGTTTATCCACTATCTGCATTCCTAAACCTTGATGACCAGGCTCGGGGGGTAGGTAGGTACCGGCGTTGTCTTCTACTGTAAGTCGATAACCTTGTTCACAGCGTTTGCTGAAAATTCGAATTGAGCCACCTTCAAGAAGGTTTGAGATACCGTGCTTAATGGCATTTTCAACCAATGGCTGCAAGGTAAAGCTAGGCACGGTTTGCTCGAGTAGCTCGGGGCTGATATCGATATCGACTTCTAAGCGGTCGGTAAACCGGGCTTTCTCTATGGTTAGGTAGGCATTGACGTGCGCGAGTTCTTCTTTAAGTGTCACCGTCTCGATGTTTTGTTTTAGGTTACTGCGGAAGAACTGCGATAAGTGTTGGATCAAACTGCGCGCTTTATCGGGGTCACGACGAGTAATCGCGCTAATGGTATTCAGTGCGTTAAACAAAAAGTGCGGGTTAACCTGTGCATGCAGTAGCTTGATTTCCGCTTGGTTCAGCAAGGTCTGCTTGTGGATGTAATCACCATGCAGGATCTGACTAGAGAGTAGCTGAGCAATCCCTTCTGCCATCGACATGTTAATGGTCGAGAACAGTTTTCGTTTCGGCTCGTACAGCTTTATGGTGCCAATCACTTCATCACCTGTACGTAGTGGAATGATCAGTGCTGAGCCGAGCTTACAGTCTTTGGAAATCGAGCATTGATACGGGTTTTCCTTGCCATCGAGGTAGATGATATCGTTATTGTTCATCGAGTCGAGGGTGCTTTGCGATGAGATGGGGCGGTTGAGTTTATGATGGTCTGCGCCAATGCCAACAAATGCGAGAATCTTCTCACGATCGGTAATGGCAACTGCGCCGACGTTGGTCTCTTCATAGATAATACGTGCAATTTTACTGGCGTTGTCGGAGTTAAACCCGTGCACTAATATCCCCACGGAGCGCTCGGCAATATTCAAAGCCCGACGCGAGAAGGTCGCCGAGTATTCTTCAAAGATGGTTTTACGATCTTGCAGGATACTCATAAACAGAGCTGCGCCCACTGAGTTGGCTATGATCATTGGCGCTGCGATGTTAGATACCAATGCGTAGGCTTGATCGAAAGGCTTGGCGACCACCAAAATAATCAGCATCTGCACCACTTCAGCTGCGAAGGTGACATACAGAACCACAAGTGGATTAAACAGCTGTTCCTTCTTGCCTTTATTGAGGAAATAAAGGTGCACAATGCCGCCAATCACCCCTTCGGCGGTGGTTGAGATAGCGCAGGCGACATCGGTAAATCCACCTAACGTATAGCGATGTAATCCACCCGTTAAGCCCACGGCAAAACCGACCACCGGGCCACCAAATAAACCGCCCATTACGGCGCCAATGGCGCGAGTATTGGCAATCGCATCGTCAATCTGCAGGCCAAAGTAAGTGCCAAGTATGCAAAATGAAGAGAACAGTACGTAAATACTGAATTTATGACTCAAGCGGTTCGTGACGCTAAACAGTGGAAGGAACAACGGTGTTTTGCTGAGCATATACGCTAGCATCAGATACACACACATCTGCTGTAGCAAAGAGATAATTAAGTCCATGGGTACCACCTCAACCTCGATGGTTTTATTGTAACGCAACTAGAGACAAAGGGCAGAGTTGGTGTCGAAGTCTGAGCGCAGAGTAAAAACTGAATCGAGATAGTTTGATGTAAACTAGTGTTTACGCATGGTGTTTTTTTAAGTTTACGCTTGCATGTGATTTTTATCTATGTATATTACCAACTAAAGCTTATCCGAACATGGAAGTGACAAAGGTTCGGTGTAAAAATAAATTTACAGGTGACGAGATGAAAAAGAGCGAACTCAGTAATATTAATATCAGTGACGAGCAGGTACTGATCACGCCGGAACAGCTAAAACAAAAATTACCGCTTAGCGAAAAAGCGCGCAAGTTTATTCAAGACTCTCGTGAAACCATCGCCAACATCATCCATAAAAAAGACCATCGCCTGTTAGTGGTTTGCGGCCCTTGCTCTATTCATGACATCGAAGCGGCAAAAGAATACGCTAAGCGTCTAAAAGCACTCTCGGAACAGCTGAATGACCAACTTTACATCGTGATGCGAGTTTACTTTGAAAAGCCACGTACCACTGTGGGTTGGAAAGGTCTTATCAACGACCCTCAACTGGATGGCACGTTTGACATCGAGCACGGTTTGCATGTAGGTCGAGAGCTGCTGGTAGAACTGGCAGAAATGGAAATCCCTCTAGCTACAGAAGCGCTTGACCCAATCAGTCCACAGTACCTAGCGGATACCTTCTCATGGGCAGCGATTGGCGCGCGTACAACAGAATCACAAACTCACCGCGAAATGGCGAGTGGTCTGTCGATGCCAATCGGCTTTAAAAACGGCACCGATGGCAGCCTAGCAACCGCAATTAATGCGATGCAAGCGGCGTCTTCAAGCCACCGCTTCATGGGTATTAACCGTGAAGGTCAGGTAGCACTATTGACGACTCAAGGTAATGCCAACGGTCACGTGATTCTTCGTGGCGGCAAACAGACAAACTACGATTCAGTGTCTGTGACTGAATGTGAGCAGGAGCTTGCCAAATCGAACCTAGATGCATCGCTAATGGTCGATTGTAGCCACGCGAACTCACGCAAAGACTACCGTCGTCAGCCTTTGGTTGCTGAAGATGTTATCCACCAAATCCGTGAAGGTAACAAGTCGATTATCGGTCTGATGATTGAAAGTCATCTTAACGAAGGTAACCAGAGCAGCGATATTCCTCTGAGCGAAATGAAATACGGCGTATCTATCACCGATGCGTGTATCAATTGGGATTCAACTGAGGCACTATTACGTCATGCTCATACTGAGCTGGTCCCATTCTTGGAAAATCGTATTAAGGAATAATGACATCCATGGCTGCTGAACTGAACGCATTGCGTGACCAAATCGATGACGTTGATAAGCAGATGCTTGAGCTTTTGGCAAAGCGTCTATCTCTTGTGGAGCAAGTTGGTGAAGTAAAGAGCCGACATGGCTTACCTATCTATGCCCCTGACAGAGAAGCAGCCATGCTGGCCTCTCGCCGCGAAGAAGCCGCGAAAAAGGGCGTACCGCCTCAATTGATTGAGGACATCCTGCGCCGCACCATGCGCGAGTCTTATGCCAGTGAGAAGGACTCGGGCTTTAAGTGCCTTAACCCGGAATTGCGCTCAGTTGTGATTGTGGGTGGTAAAGGACAGTTAGGCGGCTTGTTTGGTCGCATGTTTACCTTGTCTGGCTATCAAGTCAAAGTACTCGGCAGCCAAGACTGGGACCGTGCCGATGAGATCTTAGACAACGCTGGTCTTGTGGTTGTGACAGTACCCATTCACCTAACAGAAGGGGTGATTGAGAAGCTGGGCAATCTGCCAGAAGACTGCATTTTGTGTGACCTGACGTCTGTTAAGTCAAAGCCACTCAATGCCATGCTTAATGTGCACCAAGGCCCTGTTGTTGGTCTGCATCCAATGTTTGGCCCTGACGTTCCAAGTCTTGCGAAGCAGGTTATTGTGTACTGTGATGGTAGACAAGAAGCCCAGTACCAGTGGTTACTTGAACAGTTTAAAATTTGGGGAGCAAGTCTATGCCAGATCTCTGCTGAGCAGCACGACAAAGGCATGACGCTTATTCAGGCACTGCGCCACTTCACCTCGTTCGCCTACGGTCGCCATCTGAGTCAGCAAAACCCAGACCTTGATACGTTAGTGAAATTGAGCTCACCGATCTACCGTCTCGAGCTTGCGATGGTAGGCAGACTGTTCGCTCAAGACCCGACCCTGTACGGCGATATCATTATGTCATCGGATGAAAACATTGAGATGATCAAGTGTTTCCACAAGCAGTTTGGCGAAGCGCTAGCACTGCTCGATAGCAAGGACAAAGCCAAGTTTGTGACTGAGTTCAATGAGGTGAGCAACTGGTTTGGTGACTACTCACAGCAATTTATGTCTGAGAGTCAGAATCTGCTTAAGCAGGCGAATGATGCGATTCATCGTGGTTAGTTGACGAAATACGTCGAGTTGAAATGAAACCAAAAAAAACGCAGCTAGTTAGCTGCGTTTTTTTAGTTGGTTTGTTTGGTGTCTATTGCGTCTACTTCTTCATTGCCAGCGGTCTTAATTGATGAATCGACATAAGGCGCATTGGTCAGGTTAATCTGAAGCTTAACTACACTGCTAACTAATTCAATTAATGGTGCCCATTGTACTTTCTTCTCTTTTTCAAAGACATAATCGAAGTTTTCTGGACTCCAATCGATAAAGTACTGAGGGTTTAAAGTACGACCCAAGAAGCGGATTTCATAGTGAAGGTGCGGGCCTGTCGAGGTGCCGCTGTTACCGCAGGTGGCAAGTACATCCCCTTTACTTACAAACTGACCACTCTTCGCTTTGAACTTGTGTAGGTGGGCGTAAGAGCTCATAAAACCAAAGGCGTGACGTACGGTGAGATAGTTACCATAACCTTGGCGGCTAGGTCTTACCGTTTCAACGACGCCGTCTGCGGGCGCTAAGATCTGTTCACCAGTTTTACAGGTTAAATCGATACCACTATGAACATGACGCTTACCGGAAATAGGGTGTGTACGTCTACCATAAGAAGAAGAGATGCGCTGATAAGTCATTGGACTATCGTTGGGAATGAGTCTAAGCATGGTCGCGCGAACCGCTGAATCAATGGCTGCCGCATCGATGCGCTTTTCTAATGGCATTTCACTGTCATACTGCTCTTCATCAACAAGACCAAGCACGGCTTCCACATCGTTAACGCGTTTACCCAGCAGCTGTAATGAATCACGTTTCTCTTCAAGCTCTTGAGAGAGCGCGTGCATTTCATTCACTTGCTCTTCCAGCTTTGCCTCGAGCTCCGCTTTTTCTTGATTAAGACTCGCCAACGAACCTTCGGTTGAGGTCAGTTCAAGTTGAGACTGTTGATACGAATAGCCAACTAAGCCCAAGCCAATAGGAAAAGCCGCAGCAAGTAAGATTGCGGTATAGGTGCGCTTTTTCCCTAGGCGCAGCGTTTTCTTCTTTCCTTGTTGTGTTGGTATTACAACGTGAATCTTATTGGCCATAGTAACGGTTCATAGATGACAATATGTCTATCAAGTAAGGTGAATTTTCAGTAAATTTTGTTGATTTATGGTGCAAAATCACAAAAAAAGAGGGCGCCATTATCGGCGCCCTCAGGGGAAAAAACAAGTTTATCTCATATATGGGTGATTATTTTGAGATGCGCTTGTACTTGATACGGTGTGGTTCAGCCGCTTCAGGACCAAGCGTCTTCTTCAGCCATTCCATGTACTCGGTGTAGTTACCTTCGTAGAAGTTAACCTGACCTTCGTCACGGTAGTCGATGATGTGCGTCGCGATACGGTCAAGGAACCAACGGTCGTGCGAGATAACCATGGCACAGCCAGGGAACTCTAGAAGTGCTTCTTCTAGCGCACGCAGCGTTTCAACATCAAGGTCGTTGGTTGGTTCATCGAGTAGCAGCATGTTACCGCCAGCTTTAAGAAGCTTAGCAAGGTGTACACGGTTACGCTCACCACCAGATAGCTCACCGATGATCTTCTGTTGGTCGCTGCCTTTGAAGTTAAAGCGCGAGCAGTAAGCACGAGCTGGGATCTCAAAGTTGTTGATCTTGATGATGTCAGCGCCTTCAGAGATCTCTTGGAATACTGTGTTAGTGTCGTTCATTGAGTCACGGAACTGCTCAACAGACGCCAGCTTAACAGTTTCACCTAGGTCGATCGTACCTGAATCTGGCTGCTCAGTGCCGCTTAGCATCTTGAATAGCGTTGATTTACCTGCACCGTTGGCACCGATAATACCCACGATAGCACCCTTAGGAATGCTGAATGATAGGTCATCGATAAGAACACGGCCGTCGAAAGACTTGGTTAGATTGTTCACTTCAAGAACTTTGTCACCTAGACGCTCACCTGGCGGGATGAACAGCTCGTTAGTTTCGTTACGCTTCTGGTGATCGCCGCTTTGTAGCTCTTCGAAGCGCGCCATACGTGCTTTAGATTTCGCTTGGCGACCTTTAGGGTTTTGACGAACCCACTCAAGTTCTTTCTCGATGGTCTTTTGACGAGCTTTCTCTTGAGACGCTTCTTGTTGTAGACGCGCATCTTTTTGCTCAAGCCAAGAGGTGTAGTTACCTTCCCATGGAATACCTTCACCACGGTCAAGTTCTAGGATCCAACCCGCTGCGTTATCTAGGAAGTAACGGTCGTGGGTAATCGCCACAACAGTACCTGTGTAATCAACAAGGAAGCGTTCTAGCCAAGCTACAGATTCAGCATCCAAGTGGTTGGTTGGTTCGTCAAGAAGCAGCATGTCTGGCTTCTCAAGCAGTAGGCGACAGATTGCAACACGGCGACGCTCACCACCAGAAAGGTGTTGGATCTTCGCATCCCACTCAGGAAGACGAAGTGCATCTGCAGCACGCTCTAGCGCGTTCTCTAGGTTATGGCCTTCTTTCGCTTGTATCAGTGCTTCCAGCTCACCTTGCTCTTTTGCTAGCGCATCAAAGTCGGCATCTGGTTCTGCGTAAGCTGCGTAAACTTCGTCAAGACGCTTCATCGCGCCAGCAACGTCTGCAACAGCTTCTTCAACGATTTCGCGAACCGTTTTTGATTCGTCTAGTACCGGCTCCTGAGGTAGGTAACCTACGTTTAGGCCTGGTTGTGGGCGTGCTTCACCATCGATGTCAGTATCAATACCTGCCATGATGCGTAGCAGTGTCGATTTACCTGCGCCGTTAAGACCAAGTACACCGATTTTCGCGCCAGGGAAGAAGCTTAGAGAAATGTCCTTAAGGATTTGTCGCTTTGGTGGCACAATTTTGCTCACGCGCGACATTGTATAGACGTATTCAGCCATTGCCGATCGTTCCTAATTTTGAAGTCAATAAAGTTTCTATTTTACACCACCGACCCGAACCCTTTCAATTTTACTTGGTAGAAAGCGCGCTCAGATTGTGCTGAGCGACCGAGTCTGTGCGTATTAAAGAGTCAGAAACAAATTCTTAATATCAAACCCATTGGAAAGTTGGCATATTTGGTCTTAAATTGAAGTTTGACCATGCATTCAAAAGCGGCTGACACAACGGCCCAGAAAACAATAACAATACTTCTTTTGGTCAACCTTTACAGCATCGAAGGAACCGGTTACATGAACTCTAAACAACGATACCCGAAGCAGCTCATCACTACCGCTTGCGGCGCTATCGTGACTCTGGCTTTGCCTGCGCTATTTACTAGTGCGCTTGCCTCTGAAACTAATGCGTCAGCCTCTGAAAATAAGTTAGAACGCCAGCGGGTGACATACGACATGGCGCAAGAGCTGATTGATGCTAGAAACATCAATGGCTATAACAAAATTCGTCCACAAATTGCAGATTACCCACTCACGCCTTATGTGGACTATCGGGTGTTTTCGTTGCAGTTGGCTGATAAGTCGGTGCCGCAAGTTAACCGTTTTATTGAAAAACATCAGACGTTTCCATTTTCGTCTCGTATTCGTGCGCCATATGTCGACCAGCTCGCTAAGCAAAAGCGTTGGCGTGATCTGCTTGCTTTTCAAACCAGCTACCCTAGCGGTGAGCGCTATCAATGCCATTACCACTATGCACAGTTAAAAACAGGTGATAGTCAATCGGCCTATGAGGGGGCAGCCACGTTGTGGAAGAGTGGTGATAGTGTCGATAGTGCTTGTGACCCGTTGTTCGAAGCTTGGAATAAAGCAGGGCTGCGTACTGATGAGCATGTTATCGAGCGGATGACCTTGGCATTTGAGCGCCGAAATGGCTCTCTGATTAACTACCTTAATAAGCAGCTTAAGACCACGAAAGGTAAGCAGCAAGGTAAACAGCTGCAAGCGTTGTTCAAATCCCCTAAAACGGTCACTAGATTTGCAGATAGCGACTTTCCTGAGCCTAATCGAACGTTACTCACAGAGCTTGCCTTACAAAAGCTCGCACGTAGCGACAAAGATCAAGCTCGCAGCGCTTTATCTACCTTGAACAACAATCGCAATTTATCGCCAGAGCTCAAGCAATCGATGAATGAGTATGTGGCGATGCGTTTCATTACTACCGATTCAGACAGCGAAGCAAAATGGCGCGATGCTATCCTAGAGAAGTCCAGTAGCGACATCTATTTGCAACGTCGTGCTCGCTTAGCGGTGCAACAAGCGGATTGGGCTGGTTTAGCAAAGTGGATCGATAAGCTGAGTGATAAAGCAAAACAGAGTAGCCGGTGGCAATACTGGTTAGCGCGCGCAGAGATAAGTTTGGGCAATAAAGCACAAGGTGAGCAGCGCCTTGAATCTATTGTTGGGAAGCGCAATTTCTACAGCGCCGCAGCCGCGACTCATCTCAAGCACTCGATTGTTTATCCAATTTCGAGCATCGAGTTGGATAAATCGGTGATAGCACCTTACCAAACGAGCCTTGTGCGAATTGAAGAGCTGATTAAGCGAGACAAAATCGCCGCCGCAAAATCGGAGTGGCGCTATTTACTGTCTAGTTCGTCGACAGCTGAAAAAGAGATGCTAGCCGCATACGCCGGGCAAAAGCGATGGCATCATCTAACGGTCGTTGCGACCATATCGGCGAAAATGTGGGATAACATGAGCTTGCGATTCCCAGCGGCGCACCAGTGGTGGTTTAGCTTTTACGGTGACAAGTTGGACTTGAATAAAGACCTTCTGATGTCGCTAGCAAGACAAGAGAGTGCCATGGATGTTGAAGCTCGCTCTCCCGTAGGGGCGAGAGGTGTGATGCAAATTATGCCAGCAACAGCCAAATATACGGCTAAAAAGCACAAGATCGCCTACAAGCGCACGAGTGAACTCTATCAGGCTGGTAAGAACATTGAGATTGGCTCGCACTACCTCAATGAACTGTTAGGCAACTACGACAATAATCGCATCTTTGCGCTTGCTGCTTATAACGCTGGGCCCAATAGGGTTAAGCGCTGGCGAGCTGCGTCTGACGGTAACTTAGATGCCATTGCATTTATTGAAGCGATACCTTTTAAGGAAACGCGTGGTTACGTTCAGAATATTCTGATGTTTCAAGTGTACTATCGCGATTTAATGGGTGTTCAAGGAAGTTTCCTAACTGACGCTGAAGCGAAAAGGCGTTACTAGTTACCCTAGGCTAGGCATTGGCGCGAGCTTGGGGTTAGAATGGAGTATTGCAAGTATCTAATGGAATGATTCATGGAACCCCAATACCAAGACTGGCAACAAGTTCTCGACCTGATCCAACGCTCACAAAGTACAGAGCAACAAGCACAGTTAATGACACTGTTGTTAACGCCTGATGAGCGTGAAGCGGTGACCGCTCGTGTTAACATTCTGTGTGAGCTGCTAAAAGGCGATTTATCACAGCGTCAAATTAGCCAGATGTTAGGGGTGGGTGTCGCGACAATTACTCGTGGCAGTGCAGAAGTGAAACGTCTAGAAAATGCAGAGAAAAATGCGTTAAGCGATTTATTGCTCAAGTAGCGAGACCGTTTGGTCTCGCTCGTTTTTACTCTTAGAAGTGCTCTGGGTTGACGAACGGGATCAGGGCTAATATCAACGCCTGATGATACACCGAGCTGCGGGTGAGTTGATGCTGAGTCAGCAGCGCAATGGCCCCACCTTTCTGTTTGATGTTGTCGGTACCAAACGTTTTATCCATTACGTCCCCAAGCTCGACAGTAGGGGCTAGCTGCTCAACCACTGCTGGTGGCAGCATTAAACTGGCGCTTCGAGACTCGCCTATCAAACCTTCAGATTCAATCACCATCCAGGCGAATGTACAGCCACCATCGAGTCCGGCTTCAATACCCACATAATAGTCACCGTCTGATATCGCTTCTTTAGCGTTGTTAACCCGATTGCTTGCACCTAGGTGGGTTTCGGCATTGTCCATAGGTTGCTCAGCGACACCACTAGGTACACTTACTCCTTGAAACTCAAAAGCCTGATTTGGGAAGGCAGATTCAAACGCACTTTTTACGGCATTGATTTTGGCGGGATTTAACGAGGAGATGACAACCTTTTTCATATCAGACGTTTCCATGTGTAAAGCGTAAAGACCTAATTCTAACGTAAATCTTCCCTATTCTTGTCATTAAATTCGTTGATATTTATATTCTATGGCTGGGTTCGTTTTGAGCCCAAATAGGAATGAATACAAAATATATAGTATGATGTTCTGTTTCAATACAATCAGAAACTTCAACAGAGACAATGGATATGAAATTAAAACAAGTAGTGGTGGCCTTAGGAATTGTGACATTGGTAGGTTGCCAAGCTACGCAGCGCCAAAATGCGACGACAGGTGAGTACGAGACCAACTCAGCGACGAAAGGAGCACTGATTGGCGCGATTGCTGGCACTGCAGTGGGCATTGCTTCTGGTGGGGATAGCAAAGGCATTTTGTTAGGAGCAGCAAGTGGTGCTGCGATTGGTGGTGGTGCTGGCTATTACTTTGATCAGCAAGAGAAAGCACTACGTCAAGAACTACTGAATTCGGGGGTGCAAGTTGAGCGTACAGGTGACAATCAATTGGTACTTCGCCTTGAAAACGGCATTGGATTTGCGAGTAACTCACACACTTTAGACAGTGGCATTCACAATACACTGAAAGGTGTAGCGCGCATTTTGGTTGAATACCCAGATACCAGCCTAGTTATCGATGGTTACACCGACAGTACAGGTAGTGCCAATTACAACCAGCAACTCTCTGAGAAACGTGCCGAACAGGTTCGTTCTTTCCTCGTAGGCCAAAAAGTTGCGCCAGGGCGTGCTGTGGCTCGTGGCATGGGCGAGCGCTTCCCAATTTGCAGTAACTCGACAGCAGAAGGTCGTCAATGCAATCGACGTGTAGAGATAAAAATCCTACCGCTGACATAAGCGCGCTTGCATAACGTGAAGAAAAAATCCCTAGGCAATACCTAGGGATTTTTGGTTTTAGTCTTTTTTATCTGTGAGATCTGGAATTACAGGTTTTACATTGTCGATAGGGTAACAACCAAGAACCTTGAGATACTTAGTGATCTTAATTAGCTCTTCTATTGCCAATTGCATCGCTTCTGAATCTTTATGACCTTCTACATCCACATAAAACATCTCTTCCCAAGGGTTACCCATAATAGGGCGTGACTCGAGTTTGCTCATGTTGATGCCATAGCGTTGCAGCACCAACAAGGTTTCAACCAGAGAACCTGCCTCTTGAGAAGTCGCCATGATGAAGGTGGTTTTTGCTGGAATTTGAGCAGAAACTTCCACCGGCTTTCTCGCGACGATGATAAAACGGGTATGGTTTTCCGTTTGGTTAGCAATGTTGCCTTGGATTGACTGCAGACCATAAAGCTTGCCACTTGCTGCATGACCGATAGCAGCGACGTCATCGCGGTTTAGCTCTTGTACCTTTTGCATAGCATCAGCGGTGCTGGCGCAAGACTCAAGAGTCACGCCTTTAAGGCGACCTAAGAACTCACTGCATTGCTGATGAGGCTGCGGGTGTGAATACAGGGTTTTAATGTTCTCTAAGCGGATCTCTTTGGTTGCGACAAGGCAATGCTCAATCGGTTGGGTAATTTCGCCAACAATGTGCAATGTTGTGTGCTGTAGCAAGTCAAATACTTCGTTGATTGAACCTGAGCTGGTGTTCTCAATAGGGAGAACGCCATAGTCTGCATGACCAGATTCTACGGTTTTGATGACTTCCTTAAACTGGTCGCAGTTAAGTTCTACTAGCTCTGTATTTTTGCGAGAGAAATAATCGCGACTGGCAAGATGCGAATAGGAGCCTTTGGCGCCTAAAAATGCTACGCGCGCTACTGGCTTTCTGCTTTGGTCTGGGTTGGCTAGATTTTGCAGGTAGACCTGTTGAAGCAGCACGGAATCTTCAATGATGGTGTGAAAAATCTTGGTGATGTACGGTGCATCAAGTTCGTATTTATCTTTACCATTATTGATTAACTTAACAAGAAGTTGCTGTTCACGAGCGGCATCGCGAACTGGCTTTGAAGTCTGTACTTTACTTTTGGCTACTTCAATACTGAGCTTACGGCGCTCTGATAGTAACTGCAGTAGGTTGTCATCTAACTCATTGAGTCGCAGGCGAATTTCGTCAAGAGAATACTTAGTGTCGGTCATCAAATAATCCTTATAAAAAAGCCTCCCGTTTGGGAGGCTTTCCGTTCGTTTTTGACTTTTCTTTCGAAAACGAAGAAGCCTCCAAGCCTAGTGGAGAAAAAAGAAGTCAAAAAAGAACAGAATAATTGGGCGCATAAATCGTTGTTTACTAATTTTTATTGGCTAAGCCCCACAATAAGCAAGGGAGCATGGGGCGTCAAGCAAAAAAATAGCGCCCGTAGGCGCTATATTAAAGATGACTAAATTGAATGGCTATTCGCTAAGACAACCGTGTTATTCGACTTCTTCTGCTTCTAGTAGCTCTGGCTTCTCTGTGCGACGAGCTTCTGGTTTGTGTCTTAGTTTGTTTAGCTGACGTTCTAGCTTCTGTTCAACCTCGTTAACGGCAGCGTATAAATCTTCATGAGTAGCGGAAGCGACAAGTTTGCCTTTGGGTACCGTAATGGCCGCTTCGAATTTCATCTGTTTGTTTGGCTCTTCGTTGAAAGCAGTTTGGCAACTAATGATGTCCACTTGCCATTTTTCTAACTTCTTAAACTTGCTTTCGATATGCTCACGGATTGCAGAGGTGATCTCAATGTTTTTACCAGTGATGTTTACTCTCATATGTTTTTTCCTCTGTTGCATCCCTCATGGGTTAACTCCAGATTACTCATCCAGACTGAAAAGAATGTGATCTACATCACTCTTATGCGAGGGTTTTTAGCGTCCAAATCTAAATGTGATCTATCGCAAAACTTTGCGCTGTTAACAGTAAAAAAGCCTTTCCTTTCCTCCAAAAGTCATTAATTTGGATAGAGTAGCGTTCTGAAAATTCCCCATTTTTGGCGACTTAGTACGACCTAAGAAAAGTCGCTGTCTATTAAATGCTCAGTAATTAAATGTGATCTGTATCACTTCGTGATTTCCTCCTTGCTGCCACTCAATATTCGATAGAATTCGATGTCTTGGTTTTTAGCCTGTTGCTCGTCGCGGATCTGCTGTAAGGACTCCAGTTGTTTGTAGATGACAAAGTATCGGTTGATATTGGCCACATAGGTGACGGGCTCTGAACTGATATTGCGGCGTGCCATTAGCTCTACGTGGCCAAACCATCTATTTGGATCGTAGCCGTTCTTTTCCGCTAATCGTCTCATTCGAGATATGTTGCCGGGGCCTGCGTTGTATGCGGCTAAGGAGAGATAAACTTTGTCATCTTCACTGATGGCGTCATCACTGAAATAGCGATCGCGGATAAAGCGTAGATATTTAACGCCTGCATGCACATTGTTATCGATGTTGTTGATATTCTTGATGTTGACGTTTTGATCTCGTGCGGTACTCGGCAGCACTTGCATGATGCCTACGGCGCCCTTTGGTGACACCTTGTTTTGATTAAGGCGTGACTCCTGGAAGGCTTGTGCGGCAATCATCAGAAAGTCGAAGTCGTATTGGTCGGCATACTTTTTAAATAGTGAAACCAGCTTCTCCAGTTGTTCTATATTGTTGGGATTAAGCGCTCTCGCAAACCATGACGTGTTCTCTAAATACTTGTTATAGATAACATTGCCAAGCAGCGTACCTTCCTTTGCTGTTTTGATATAGGCATTGACCTGCTCGCCAAGCTTAGGGCTACCTTTGCGCATCGCCCACGCTATTTTGCCACCACTGCGAAGTGGAATGCCGCTATGAATGTTTAGGTCATCGAAGGTTTTGTTCCAGAAGTAAGCTTTATGACTGTCCAGAACCGTTGCGCTCACCAGTCCTTGCTTGATCATCTCGATCAGCTCATAGTCTTGTAATGTTTCCTCTAGATATTGAACCAATACAGGAGGGCGTCCATCTTCGGTGAGCGTTTTATTGAGTGCTTGCAGGCTTTCAAAGTAACTCGAGCTGGCGCGAACCCAGATTTCTTGGCCGCTCAAATCTTCGGGACTTAATAGGGCAGGGTAGCCATCACTGGTAATGATCAGCTCGTCAATATTATCCAGAATAGGGCGGCTAAACTCGATAATAGTCTCGCGCGCGGGGGTTACGGTAAGGTTCGCCACAATGAGGTCACCATAACCATTGACCAGTGCAGGGATAAGGTCATCTCTAGGAACCGGAATGACCTGAACTTTGAGTTTAGGGAATTTTTTCTTTAGATGTTTTTCGAAGTGATACAGTTGCTCAGCGCCAATGCCTCGGGGCTGGCCTTTCTCAATGTAGTAGAAACCAAGATCAGCCGAGACCAGCACACGCAAAACCCGCTTTTCTGTGAGCACGTCTAAGTCTCCTGTGTAAGGTGTTCTGCTCAGTGGGGTTAGCTCAAGTGCTCGCAGTGGCAGCGAGAAGATGACGAAAACAACAACCAGTAATAGCGCTTTCAATTCCATTCCCTTTTTCACTATTGTGCTAAAGATAACTATATAAATGAAAACGTCTTTTCGCCAATTTAGGCATAAAAAAAGCGCTGTTAAGACAGCGCTTTAGTCATGATTTTAATCTCTATAGCGGGTTGAGCTCTATGAGTTTTTCGGTGCGTTCAACTTGCTCTTTCATACCAAGCTCTTCATAAGCCTGCTTTTGAATACGCAGTGACTTACGTGCCGCTTCCGTATCTGGGTAGGTTTTTTGAAGTTCTTGAGTACGGTTGATGGCAGCGATCCAAGCTTCACGGCGCAGGTAGAAGTCGGCGGTTGCTAGATCGTAGTTAGCCAGGCGATTCTTCAGTGCTACCATGCGTTTTTGTGAATCTTCAGCATAGGCACTGTTTGGGTAGCGTTTTAACAAGCGGTCAAAATCCGCGAAGGCTGCTTTAACGGGTTCAGGATCGCGATCCGAGCGGTCGATACGGAAGATATCATGCATAAAGTTACGGTCTTGTGCCATGTGGCTTAGGCCGCGCATATACAAAACCCAATCGGAGCGCTCGTGTGTTGGGTTGAGACGAGAAAAACGCTCGATGGTCGCAAGCGCCAATGGCAAATCATCGTTCTTATAGTAGGCATAAATGAGATCAAGCTGTACCTGTTCAGTGTACGCTCCAAACGGGTAGCGAGAGTCTAGCGCTTCGAGACGCTCAATAGCCGATGTCCAGTTACCCCCTTGCAGTGACTCTTGAGCTTCAGAATACAACTGAGACGGCGGGACATCTGGGACGGTGACTTCTTTGTCAGCACAACCAAACAACAAAGCTATAGAAAGCAAGCCTGTTAGTTTAAGTAGTTTCATACGAGAACGAGTTTCCTTGACGTAAATATTTTTCCGCTTCCATTACTTTTCTTGTCAGTAACAGATACAATGATGAGCTATATTATCCACACTCGTGGTATTAGTCCCAAGGTTTTTTAAAAAGTTCGATATGGCTCAGCAGATTGAATTAACAAATACAGTAAAAGACAGCCAGTTAGGTCAACGTTTAGACCAAGCTGTAGCTGAACTCTTCGCAGATTTTTCTCGTTCGCGCCTGAAAGAGTGGCTTCTGGACGGAAAAATTGCGGTTAACGGTGAAGTGGTTACCAAGCCTCGCACAAAAGTGATGGGCGGCGAACTGATTACCGTTCAAGCTGAACTAGAAGATGAAGAACGCTTCGAAGCGCAAGATATTCCTCTAAATATCGTTTACGAGGATGATGACATTATTGTTATCAATAAGCCAAGAGATTTCGTTGTCCATCCTGGAGCAGGGACACCAGATGGCACGGTTCTGAATGCGCTTTTGCATCATTACCCAGCCATTGCGGAAGTGCCACGTGCAGGTATCGTTCACCGTCTCGATAAAGACACTACAGGTTTGATGGTGGTGGCGAAGACGGTTCCATCGCAAACGCGTTTGGTTCGTGCGCTGCAAAAACGTAACATCACCCGTGAGTACGAAGCGATTGCTATCGGTAAAATGACGGCTGGTGGTATGGTCGATAAGCCAATTGGTCGCCATTCGACAAAACGTACATTGATGGCGGTGAATGAGCTAGGTAAGCCTGCAATTACTCACTATCGCGTAGCGGAGCACTTCCGTGAGCACACTCGTATTCGTTTGCGTCTAGAAACGGGACGTACTCACCAGATCCGTGTTCACATGTCTTATTTGCAGCACCCCCTACTAGGCGATACTGCTTATGGTGGTCGCGCTCGAATCCCACGAGGTGCGAGCGAGGAGCTAACAGAAATGATCCGTCGCTTCGATCGTCAAGCGCTGCATGCGGTGATGCTTAAGTTTGCTCACCCAGTAACAGGTGAAGAGATGGAGTTCCACGCACCTGTGCCGGACGACATGGTCGCTATGGCAGAAGCGCTTCGAGAAGACACTAAGCTAAACAAAGAAGAAGACTATTAATGTCGACTCTTCAGCCAAACTGGACTGCTGCGCCCAATGTGAGCGCAGTAACTACGACTCGTGAAGGTGGCGTGTCTAACGCGCCATTTTTAGGGTTGAATCTGGGTATGCATGTGGGTGATATTCCCGCTGATGTTGAAGCCAATAGGCGTCAACTCGCATCGCTAGCGAACATGCCGTCCAACCCAGTTTGGCTAAATCAAACTCACTCTACGGTTGTTGCTCAACTGGAAGCCCCTACTGATGCCGTGCTTGATGCGGATGCCAGCTTTACCACAGTACCGGGTGTCGTACTCAGTGCGATGACGGCAGATTGCTTGCCAATCCTACTGGCGGCTAAAGATGGTTCGGCAGTTTCTGCAGTACATGCTGGTTGGCGCGGACTTGCCGACGGTATTGTTGAAAATGCGGTCTCTCTATTTGACTCACCGCTTCAGGCTTGGGTTGGACCAGCGATTGGTTTTGACTGCTTTGAAGTGGGCGAGGATGTACGTGAAGCATTTTGTACGAATCATCCAGAGTATGCGATAGCATTTAAATCACATCCCTCTTCAGGAAAATGGCTTGCTGATTTGGCATTGATTGCCGAGCTAAAGCTGAAAGCGTTAGGTGTAGACTCTGTTGCACAAAGTGGGTTGTGTACCTTCCAAGACCCAACACGTTTTTTTTCCTATCGACGCGATGGACAAACAGGCCGTATGGCGAGTTTTATTTGGATTAAAGCCTGATTTTCAATCCCATCTCTTGAAATCCTCCACCTGAGTAACCATCTTATTTGCATATCCAGCCGAATGTAATTAAGGGGGTTGCTGTGCGTTTAGACCGATTTACTAGCAAATTCCAAGTCGCTATTTCTGATGCTCAGTCTCTGGCTCTAGGCCGAGATCATCAATACATTGAACCTGTCCACCTTATGGTTGCTTTGCTCAATCAAGAGGGCAGCTCCATTCGTCCATTGCTGACGATGCTCAACGTGGACGTGGTACATCTGCGTTCAAAACTTGCTGAGCTTCTCGATAAATTACCTAAAGTCACCGGTGTTGGGGGCGATGTTCAGCTATCTAGCTCTATGGGACAGCTATTTAACCTGTGTGACAAGGTGGCTCAGAAACGTCAAGATGCCTATATCTCATCAGAGATCTTTTTACTGGCTGCTATCGAAGATAAAGGCGCTTTGGGTAACTTGCTCAAAGAACAAGGCCTGACAGAAGCAAAGATTAATCAAGCGATTGAACAGATCCGTGGGGGTCAAAAGGTTGATGATCCCAATGCTGAAGAAAAGCGTCAGGCATTAGAGAAGTTTACTATCGATCTCACAGAGCGTGCAGAGCAAGGCAAGCTAGACCCTGTGATTGGTCGAGATGACGAAATCCGCCGTACCATTCAGGTGTTGCAGCGTCGTACAAAAAATAACCCGGTCATCATCGGTGAACCGGGGGTGGGAAAAACCGCGATTGTCGAAGGCCTTGCTCAACGCATCATTAATAATGAAGTGCCAGAAGGCCTACGTGGGCGCCGAGTCTTATCACTTGATATGGGTTCTTTGGTGGCTGGCGCTAAATATCGCGGTGAATTCGAAGAGCGCTTGAAATCGGTATTGAGTGAACTTGCCAAAGAAGAAGGCAACATTATTCTATTCATTGATGAACTGCACACTATGGTTGGAGCAGGTAAAGGCGAAGGCTCAATGGATGCGGGCAACATGCTTAAACCCGCGCTTGCTCGTGGTGAACTGCATTGTGTCGGTGCCACTACCTTAGACGAATACCGTCAATATATAGAGAAAGATGCCGCGCTAGAGAGACGATTCCAAAAAGTGTTGGTAGATGAGCCGAGTGTTGAAGACACGGTGGCGATTCTTCGTGGGCTAAAAGAGCGCTATGAACTGCACCACCATGTAGAGATAACGGATCCTGCGATTGTTGCAGCGGCCAGTCTTTCTCATCGTTATGTAACAGATAGACAGTTACCTGATAAGGCGATTGACCTTATTGATGAGGCCGCTTCTAGCATTCGTCTGCAAATAGACTCTAAACCAGAGTCACTGGATAAACTCGAGCGTAAAATCATTCAGCTTAAAATAGAACAGCAAGCGCTGAAAAATGAGTCGGATGATGCAAGTAGCAAGCGACTTTCTACTCTGAATGAAGAGCTAGAGACAAAAGAGCGTGACTATGCTGAGCTCGAAGAAGTATGGAATGCAGAGAAGGCGGCGCTATCGGGTACGCAACATATTAAAGCAGAGCTTGAACAAGCGAGACTGGATATGGACGTCGCAAGACGCGCAGGCGATTTAAATCGTATGTCCGAGCTTCAGTATGGTCGTATTCCTGAGCTTGAAAAACAGCTCGATCTTGCGACACAAGCTGAGATGCAAGAGATGAGTCTGCTTCGTAACAAAGTCACTGATGCTGAAATAGCAGAAGTGTTGTCGAAACAAACCGGTATCCCAGTCTCTAAGATGCTAGAAGCAGAAAAAGACAAACTGCTTCGTATGGAAGAGGTTCTGCATAAACGCGTCATTGGTCAAGCAGAGGCGGTGGAAGTAGTTTCTGATGCGATTCGTCGTAGTCGAGCAGGCCTTGCCGATCCGAATAAGCCCATTGGTTCGTTCTTATTCTTAGGCCCAACCGGTGTGGGTAAAACCGAATTGTGTAAAACGCTCGCAAACTTCATGTTTGACAGCGAAGATGCCATGGTGCGTATCGACATGTCTGAATTCATGGAGAAACACTCGGTGGCGCGCTTGGTCGGTGCTCCTCCTGGTTATGTTGGCTATGAAGAAGGTGGCTACTTAACGGAAGCGGTTAGACGTAAGCCATATTCGGTGATCTTACTCGATGAGGTAGAAAAAGCGCATCCAGATGTCTTTAATATTCTTCTACAAGTATTAGATGATGGTCGCCTCACCGATGGGCAAGGTCGCACGGTGGATTTCAGAAACACGGTTGTCATCATGACGTCGAACTTAGGATCGTCAAGAATCCAAGAGAATTTCCAAGTTCTCGATTATGAGGGTATTAAGCGAGAAGTGATGGATGTAGTGACGTCTCACTTTAGACCTGAGTTCTTAAACCGTGTGGATGAGAGTGTGGTATTCCACCCACTGGGTCAGCAACACATTAAGTCGATTGCTAACATTCAGCTTGAGCAATTAGGTAAACGAATGGAAGACAGTGGGTACTCGTTGGTCGTGGCAGATGCGGCTCTCGATTACATTGCGAAAGTGGGTTACGACCCAGTATACGGAGCAAGACCTCTAAAACGAGCGATTCAGCAAAGTATAGAGAATCCACTCGCGAAAGAGATACTAGCGGGTAAAGTGGATCCAACCAAACCGGTCAAACTTATCGTTAATAACGATAAAATTGCGGTTGGTCAGTAGCGGTTTACTAGCGTTTGGTAAATAAAAGGGGAGGTCACTCCCCTTTTTTGTGTCTTTTTTGGACGTTCTGATTCATTTGTGTGCGAACGGAAAGAAAAAGCGAATTTAATGTAAATTAGCGCTTGCCAAGTGAATGGCGATCTCTATAATGCCACCTCGCTGACACGGGAACGGAGACACAAATCCCTACTGAGTCCGAAGGCCAAAAGCTTCTGAGGAAGCCAAGCAAATTAAGTTGAAAAAAGTGGTTGACACGAAAACTTATCTCGCTAAAATGGCCGTCCGTTTTGAGCAAAGCTCAAAACAAGCTCTTTAACAATATAAACCTATCAATCTGTGTGGGCACTCGTTGATGATAATCAAATTAGATATTTCTCTTAATAAAGAGCGGTATCAAATTAGGTTTCAATGAAACGAAGTGACCATTCGAATTGGGAAGCAGCCTTGAGCTGTTTTGTTTCACTTTTTCAAAAGTGAAAACCAATAAGAGCACAGTCAATTCAAACATTACTTTATGTAATGTTCAGTATTCATTGAGCCTCCCCCTATTTATTTAGGGAATCAAAACTTTAAATTGAAGAGTTTGATCATGGCTCAGATTGAACGCTGGCGGCAGGCCTAACACATGCAAGTCGAGCGGAAACGAGTTAACTGAACCTTCGGGGAACGTTAACGGCGTCGAGCGGCGGACGGGTGAGTAATGCCTGGGAAATTGCCCTGATGTGGGGGATAACCATTGGAAACGATGGCTAATACCGCATAATAGCTTCGGCTCAAAGAGGGGGACCTTCGGGCCTCTCGCGTCAGGATATGCCCAGGTGGGATTAGCTAGTTGGTGAGGTAATGGCTCACCAAGGCGACGATCCCTAGCTGGTCTGAGAGGATGATCAGCCACACTGGAACTGAGACACGGTCCAGACTCCTACGGGAGGCAGCAGTGGGGAATATTGCACAATGGGCGCAAGCCTGATGCAGCCATGCCGCGTGTGTGAAGAAGGCCTTCGGGTTGTAAAGCACTTTCAGCAGTGAGGAAGGTGGTGTCGTTAATAGCGGCATCATTTGACGTTAGCTGCAGAAGAAGCACCGGCTAACTCCGTGCCAGCAGCCGCGGTAATACGGAGGGTGCGAGCGTTAATCGGAATTACTGGGCGTAAAGCGCATGCAGGTGGTTAGTTAAGTCAGATGTGAAAGCCCGGGGCTCAACCTCGGAACTGCATTTGAAACTGGCTGACTAGAGTACTGTAGAGGGGGGTAGAATTTCAGGTGTAGCGGTGAAATGCGTAGAGATCTGAAGGAATACCGGTGGCGAAGGCGGCCCCCTGGACAGATACTGACACTCAGATGCGAAAGCGTGGGGAGCAAACAGGATTAGATACCCTGGTAGTCCACGCCGTAAACGATGTCTACTTGGAGGTTGTGGCCTTGAGCCGTGGCTTTCGGAGCTAACGCGTTAAGTAGACCGCCTGGGGAGTACGGTCGCAAGATTAAAACTCAAATGAATTGACGGGGGCCCGCACAAGCGGTGGAGCATGTGGTTTAATTCGATGCAACGCGAAGAACCTTACCTACTCTTGACATCCAGAGAACTTAGCAGAGATGCTTTGGTGCCTTCGGGAACTCTGAGACAGGTGCTGCATGGCTGTCGTCAGCTCGTGTTGTGAAATGTTGGGTTAAGTCCCGCAACGAGCGCAACCCTTATCCTTGTTTGCCAGCGAGTAATGTCGGGAACTCCAGGGAGACTGCCGGTGATAAACCGGAGGAAGGTGGGGACGACGTCAAGTCATCATGGCCCTTACGAGTAGGGCTACACACGTGCTACAATGGCGCATACAGAGGGCGGCCAACTTGCGAAAGTGAGCGAATCCCAAAAAGTGCGTCGTAGTCCGGATTGGAGTCTGCAACTCGACTCCATGAAGTCGGAATCGCTAGTAATCGTGGATCAGAATGCCACGGTGAATACGTTCCCGGGCCTTGTACACACCGCCCGTCACACCATGGGAGTGGGCTGCAAAAGAAGTGGGTAGTTTAACCTTCGGGAGGACGCTCACCACTTTGTGGTTCATGACTGGGGTGAAGTCGTAACAAGGTAGCCCTAGGGGAACCTGGGGCTGGATCACCTCCTTATACGAATAGATTATTGCGATGAGTGTTCACACAGATTGATACGGTTTATGAATTAAAGACGATGCTTGGGTCTGTAGCTCAGGTGGTTAGAGCGTTCGCCTGATAAGCGAGAGGTCGGTGGTTCAAGTCCACTCAGACCCACCAATCTTCCTCCCAGATGATTGGCGATAAGCATCACACACTGATGGGGCTATAGCTCAGCTGGGAGAGCGCCTGCCTTGCACGCAGGAGGTCAGCAGTTCGATCCTGCTTAGCTCCACCATCTTTAAGCGCATTTCTTTTTAATAGAAAGTCTTAAGTGTTCTTAAAAATGGTTTCGAAAGCTTTATTGCTGTAGAAAACAAGCTCTTTAAAAATTTGGAAAGCTGACGAATAACATTTGATTAATGTTATTCAATTAAAAGTTCTCAAATCCTAATCTTTTGATTAGGTACCAACACACATTCAAGTGTTCTTGGGAATCACGAAAGTGATTCATATTTGAGTCCGGCAAAATCGAGTCTGCATCATGTATAAAAATTGCAGACAACTTTGGTTGTTTGATTAAACAATCTCATGGTTTCATCTGAAACTCTTTGGGGTTGTATGGTTAAGTGACTAAGCGTACACGGTGGATGCCTTGGCAGTCAGAGGCGATGAAAGGCGTAATAACTTGCGATAAGCCCAGATTAGGTAGTAATAACCTGTGAGTCTGGGATTCCTGAATGGGGAAACCCACCTGCATAAGCAGGTATCGCTGAGTGAATACATAGCTCAGCGAGGCGAACCGGGGGAACTGAAACATCTAAGTACCCCGAGGAAGAGAAATCAACCGAGATTCCGAAAGTAGCGGCGAGCGAAATTGGATTAGCCCTTAAGCTTTTAATGAGACAGGTGAAGGCTCTGGAAAGTGCCGCGATACAGGGTGATAGCCCCGTAACCGACATCTCATCATCAGTGAAATCGAGTAGGGCGGGACACGTGATATCCTGTCTGAATATGGGGGGACCATCCTCCAAGGCTAAATACTACTGACTGACCGATAGTGAACCAGTACCGTGAGGGAAAGGCGAAAAGAACCCCTGTGAGGGGAGTGAAATAGAACCTGAAACCGTGTACGTACAAGCAGTAGGAGCACCTTCGTGGTGTGACTGCGTACCTTTTGTATAATGGGTCAGCGACTTATATTCAGTGGCAAGGTTAACCGTTTAGGGGAGCCGTAGGGAAACCGAGTCTTAACTGGGCGTTCAGTCTCTGGATATAGACCCGAAACCAGGTGATCTAGCCATGGGCAGGTTGAAGGTTGAGTAACATCAACTGGAGGACCGAACCGACTAATGTTGAAAAATTAGCGGATGACTTGTGGCTAGGGGTGAAAGGCCAATCAAACCTGGAGATAGCTGGTTCTCCCCGAAATCTATTTAGGTAGAGCCTCGGACGAATACTACTGGGGGTAGAGCACTGTTAAGGCTAGGGGGTCATCCCGACTTACCAACCCTTTGCAAACTCCGAATACCAGTAAGTACTATCCGGGAGACACACGGCGGGTGCTAACGTCCGTCGTGGAGAGGGAAACAACCCAGACCGCCAGCTAAGGTCCCAAAGTATAGCTAAGTGGGAAACGATGTGGGAAGGCTTAGACAGCTAGGATGTTGGCTTAGAAGCAGCCATCATTTAAAGAAAGCGTAATAGCTCACTAGTCGAGTCGGCCTGCGCGGAAGATGTAACGGGGCTAAGCTATACACCGAAGCTGCGGCAATGCATTTATGTATTGGGTAGGGGAGCGTTCTGTAAGCCGTTGAAGGTGAACTGTAAGGTTTGCTGGAGGTATCAGAAGTGCGAATGCTGACATGAGTAACGATAAAGGGGGTGAAAAACCTCCTCGCCGGAAGACCAAGGGTTCCTGTCCAACGTTAATCGGGGCAGGGTGAGTCGACCCCTAAGGCGAGGCCGAAAGGCGTAGTCGATGGGAAACGGGTTAATATTCCCGTACTTCTTACAATTGCGATGGGGGGACGGAGAAGGCTAGGTGGGCCTGGCGACGGTTGTCCAGGTTCAAGTGCGTAGGCTTAAGAGTTAGGTAAATCCGGCTCTTTTTAAGGCTGAGACACGATGTCGAGCTACTACGGTAGTGAAGTCATTGATGCCATGCTTCCAGGAAAAGCCTCTAAGCTTCAGATTGTAAGGAATCGTACCCCAAACCGACACAGGTGGTCGGGTAGAGAATACCAAGGCGCTTGAGAGAACTCGGGTGAAGGAACTAGGCAAAATGGTACCGTAACTTCGGGAGAAGGTACGCTCCTCGCGGTGAAGTCCCTTGCGGATGGAGCTATGGGGAGTCGCAGATACCAGGTGGCTGCAACTGTTTATTAAAAACACAGCACTGTGCAAAATCGTAAGATGACGTATACGGTGTGACGCCTGCCCGGTGCCGGAAGGTTAATTGATGGGGTTAGACTTAGGTCGAAGCTCTTGATCGAAGCCCCGGTAAACGGCGGCCGTAACTATAACGGTCCTAAGGTAGCGAAATTCCTTGTCGGGTAAGTTCCGACCTGCACGAATGGCGTAATGATGGCCACGCTGTCTCCACCCGAGACTCAGTGAAATTGAAATCGCTGTGAAGATGCAGTGTACCCGCGGCTAGACGGAAAGACCCCGTGAACCTTTACTACAGCTTGGCACTGAACATTGACCCTACATGTGTAGGATAGGTGGGAGGCTTTGAAACTAGTACGCCAGTATTAGTGGAGCCGTCCTTGAAATACCACCCTTGTAGTGTTGATGTTCTAACTTGGTCCCCTAATCGGGGATGAGGACAGTGCCTGGTGGGTAGTTTGACTGGGGCGGTCTCCTCCCAAAGAGTAACGGAGGAGCACGAAGGTGGGCTAATCACGGTTGGACATCGTGAGGTTAGTGCAATGGCATAAGCCCGCTTGACTGCGAGAATGACAATTCGAGCAGGTGCGAAAGCAGGTCATAGTGATCCGGTGGTTCTGAATGGAAGGGCCATCGCTCAACGGATAAAAGGTACTCCGGGGATAACAGGCTGATACCGCCCAAGAGTTCATATCGACGGCGGTGTTTGGCACCTCGATGTCGGCTCATCACATCCTGGGGCTGAAGTCGGTCCCAAGGGTATGGCTGTTCGCCATTTAAAGTGGTACGCGAGCTGGGTTTAGAACGTCGTGAGACAGTTCGGTCCCTATCTGCCGTGGGCGTTGGAAGATTGAAGGGGGCTGCTCCTAGTACGAGAGGACCGGAGTGGACGAACCTCTGGTGTTCGGGTTGTGTCGCCAGACGCATTGCCCGGTAGCTAAGTTCGGAATCGATAACCGCTGAAAGCATCTAAGCGGGAAGCGAGCCCTGAGATGAGTCTTCCCTGGCGCTTTAAGCGTCCTAAAGGGTTGTTCGAGACTAGAACGTTGATAGGCAGGGTGTGTAAGCGTTGTGAGGCGTTGAGCTAACCTGTACTAATTGCCCGTGAGGCTTAACCATACAACACCCAAAGGGTTTTGATGGACTCAAAGTAAGAACATTGAATGTGAGTTCAGAACTTTAAAATCAGTTTTCCAGATATTTTGGCTTTTAGCTTTTTTGAAAAGCTGAAAACCAAAGCAGAATTTGCTTGGCGACCATAGCGTTGTGGACCCACCTGATCCCATGCCGAACTCAGAAGTGAAACGCAATAGCGCCGATGGTAGTGTGGGGCTTCCCCATGTGAGAGTAGGACATCGCCAGGCTTTGAACATAATCTGTTTAAAGCACGATTGAGATAAGACTTTAAATAGACCACTGCGGAGTGGTAGTTCAGTTGGTTAGAATACCGGCCTGTCACGCCGGGGGTCGCGGGTTCGAGTCCCGTCCACTCCGCCACTTATTTAGACAGAGTTAAGTCTTAAAAATAACTACAGGGGTGTAGCTCCAATTGGCAGAGCAGCGGATTCCAAATCCGCGTGTTGGGAGTTCGAATCTCTCCACCCCTGCCATCTTTAAAGCCTCGTCGAAAGACGGGGCTTTTTCACATCTGCAGTATTCAAAGGCTCTGACTTAGGTTGGAGCCTTTTTCATTTCTGTATTTCTACATTCTCGAATCTTATAGTTCACTGATATACTCATAACCATCATTATATACATGGATATGATTATGCCTCATTTACGTTTTAGAGCTCTGGAATCAGAGATAGTCAAAACACTCTCTAGCCCGTTAGTTGACGAGCTTCAACCGCTTATGGATTGTCCAAAAGAGGACTTTACCATTGAGCACATTAGCTCAACATTTTACTTCGATGGTAAGTTAAGTCACGCTTATCCATTTGTGGAAGTGCTGTGGTTTGATCGGGGGCAGGGAGTGAAGGATAAAGTGGCAGCGGTTATTACTGAACAGATCCGATCTGCTTTGGGTAAAGAGCTTGATGTTGCAGTCATATTCGTAGCGCTTGAGCCTGCAAGCTATTACGACAATGGCGGTCATTACGGCTAACTATCTGATTGGTATCACTCTCACAAATGCGACTGGAGAAGTGCTTGGTTGTTGACTATTGTTATCAGTACTTCAGTGGATTAGTCGTTGTTTTCTAGGTTTTATTATTGTCTTACTTAGGGCTGTTCTACTGCTTTATAGGGGGGTTCCCCTATGACTTTGGGTAAGGAATACTGTTATGACAATGATATCATCAAGGCAGTTTGCCCGATGGCTGAGAGAGAGGTTCGCGACGGAAAAAGACGGAGTGATCCTAACTAGAGAAGACATTAATCAATTATCCGGTAGGCAAAGTTTTACGTTAGGGTTCGTTAACGATATCCATTACGAACTCATGCAACATGGCATTGCTTTTGTGACCGATACGAGCAGAGAGAAGTTCTATTTGATTCCCATAAACTCTGCGGAAAACTGGCGCAAGAAACTGGAAATTCAGTACGAGAAAGAGCTGTACTGCAATGTGTTCCCAATCGAAAAGTCTGGGTAATAAAAAAGCCTCCGGTTGGAGGCTTTTTTTGCGTTTAGGCCATGCCTTGAATAATCACGAACTTCTCTAGCAGCTCTTCATCCGTTTCCACATGATTAGGATCGGTGATGATGCATTTCGTGATAGGGCATACCGATTGACAAGTTGGTTTCTCGTAGTGACCTTTACACTCAGTACATAGAGCAGGGTCGATCTCGAAGATCTCACTGCCCATAGAAATGGCACCATTCGGGCATTCTGGGTCACACATATCGCAGTTAATGCACTTGTCAGTAATGAGTAACGCCATGATTACTTACCCGTTGGGTTACGTGTATCTTGTCCTGAGTTTAGGTTACGCATAAGCAGTGCGTAGTCCAGATCCAATTCCTCTGGTACTGGAATGAAGACAAAGTGGCCGTTCCCTTTCGCGTCATCAATGCTTTCTGACTTGCGGTTTTCCATCACTTCTAGGTTGAAGACTACATTGCCTTTCGGTGTCATTAGCTCCAGGCTATCACCTACAATAAACTTGTTCTTTACTTCTACTTCAGCCAAGTGACCACGACGTTTACCGGTAAACTCACCTACGAATTGCTGTGAATCAGACACAGAGTAACCGTAGTCGTAGTTTTGATAGCTGTCGTGTGTGTGGCGACGCAGGAAGCCCTCAGTGTAACCGCGGTGAGCTAGGCTCTCTAGCGTACCCATTAGTGATTCATCGAATGGCTTACCGGCAACGGCATCGTCGATAGCTTTACGATAAACCTGAGCAGTACGCGCACAGTAGTAGAAAGACTTAGTACGACCTTCAATCTTAAGTGAGTGAACGCCCATCTTCGTCAAACGTTCTACATGCTGAACCGCACGTAGATCTTTTGAGTTCATGATGTAGGTGCCATGCTCATCTTCAAACGCAGCCATTTTGTCTTCAGGACGGTGGCTTTCTGAAAGTAGTACAACTTCATCTGTCGGTTTACCGCGACCGATAGTGGTCTCTGGACGCTCGTCAACAACCTCTACAGGTTGAGCTTCAGGTGTGAACTCTTCAACGATTTGACCCGCGTCGTTCTCTGTCGCTTTTTCAACTTTGTATTCCCAACGACATGCGTTAGTGCATGTGCCTTGGTTTGGGTCACGCTTGTTGATGTAGCCAGACAATAGACAACGACCAGAGTACGCCATGCAAAGCGCGCCGTGTACAAATACTTCTAGTTCAGTTTCAGGGCAATGTTCACGAATTTCTTCGATCTCTTCTAATGACAGCTCACGAGAAACGATGACGCGCTCAACGCCATTCGCAGCCCAGAACTTAACTGTTGCCCAGTTTACCGCGTTCGCCTGAACAGACAGGTGAATAGGCATTTCAGGGAAGGCTTCACGAACCATCATGATTAGACCTGGGTCAGACATGATCAGCGCGTCAGGGCCCATCTCGACAACAGGTTTAAGATCGCGGATGAAGGTCTTTAGCTTTGAGTTGTGTGGTTGAATGTTGCATACCACATACAGCTTTTTACCTTGAGCGTGTGCTTCATCGATACCGATCTTTAGGTTTTCGTGATTAAACTCATTGTTACGAACACGAAGGCTGTAGCGAGGTTGGCCTGCGTATACTGCATCTGCGCCGTATGCGAATGCGTAACGCATGTTTTTAAGGCTGCCCGCTGGTGACAGAAGTTCTGGAGTAAACATTGCTTTATATCTCTAATCTGATTACAAGTCAGTGTTGTGCCACCTAATGGCACTAAGGGGCGCAAATTTTACGCTAGTATGGAGAGTTTTCCAAGTTTTGAATCAAGCCCGCAACGTTAGGTGTGTCGAAGCCACTTAGCCACGAGCTTGATAAAGACGAGGTTACTGTTTAGGAAGACCGCCTAGTGCGTCATACAGGTTAGGTAGGAAGGCGCCAAATTCACCACACAGTAGTGAGAAATCCGCATCAATACGTGCTGCTGCGTCTTCACGAGGGATATCGTCGTTTTGGTCTTTCAGCTCGTCGCTAAATTTAAGGCGTTTAATACTGCCATCATCGGCCAAAACAAACTCAATACGATCTTGCCAGTTAAGAGCGAGCTTAGTGACAAACTTGTTTGCTTCGATATGGCCTAGGATCTCGTCGCTCGATAGCTCCTGCTTCTTACAGCGGATAACGCCGCCATCTTCGAGAACTGACTTAAGCTCTGCTTCGTCTAGAAGGTTAAAGCCTGTAGGAGCTTCGCTGGTTTTTACCCACTCTGTTAAGGTGTTTTCAATAGGTTGCTCTGGGAACGCAGGGATAACAGGAAGGCTACCCATAGTTTTACGAAGTAACGCAATCACGTCTTCAGCTTTTTTGTAGCTGCTAGCATCAACAATAACAAAGCCTTCTTTTGGCATAATAAGAAGGTGAGTGAGGTTACTACGACTGAACGCACGTGGTAGAAGATCAATGATGATTTCGTCTTTAAGATCGTCTTTCTCTTTCTTCTTCAGAGGGCGACCTTCTTGAGTCTCAAGTGCTTCTACTTTGCTGGCCAGAGAGTCTTTGATCACCGACGCAGGAAGCATTTTCTCTTCTTTTTTGGCACACAGTAGAATTCGGTTTTCAGAAACATGGGTCATCATATCGCCATGCTTACCCAATGCTGTTACCCAGCCAAACTTCTGCTTGTCTTGGCTACCACAAGGAGTAAAGCGAAACTCTTCAAGCTGCTGCTCTAGCTTATCTGCATTAAACTCAAGTTCCTTGTTGAATCGATAGACCAAACAGTTTTTAAACCACATATTACTCTCACCTTTAGAATAGATAGCTGCACATAATAGGCAATTTTGCTTAAATTGTCCTAGCTTAAATCTCGATTATCGCAATAGATCTTGTGCGAAAGTTATATTAAAAATTGTTTTCAATGGTCACAAAAGTGTCATAATAATTCTTGATAATGCATGAAGTTGATTAGATTCCAAAAGGTTATTCAGATATGTCTAGAAGGATCCTGGTGGTCGAGGATGAAGCACCAATTCGCGAAATGCTGTGTTTCGTATTAGAGCAGAAAGGCTACCAAGCTGTTGAAGCGGAAGATTACGATACAGCAGTTAACAAACTGGCTGAACCTTTCCCAGATCTTGTACTACTTGACTGGATGCTACCTGGCGGTTCTGGCATTAACTTTATCAAACACATGAAACGCGAAGAGCTGACTCGCAATATTCCTGTGGTGATGCTTACCGCTCGCGGTGAAGAAGAAGACAAAGTGCGTGGCCTAGAAGTGGGTGCGGATGATTACATCACCAAACCCTTCTCACCAAAAGAGTTGGTTGCTCGCCTTAAGGCCGTGATTCGCCGTGTTACACCGACAGCACTCGAAGATGTGATTGATGTACAAGGTCTTAAACTAGACCCTGTTTCTCACCGTGTGACGGCGAACGATCAGCCACTAGACATGGGCCCAACGGAATTTAAGATGCTGCATTTCTTTATGACGCACCAAGAGCGCGTTTACAGTCGTGAGCAACTACTCAACAACGTATGGGGCACCAACGTGTATGTTGAAGACCGTACGGTCGATGTACATATTCGTCGTCTACGTAAAGCTCTTGAATCAGCAGGTCATGATAAATTGATTCAAACCGTTCGAGGCGCTGGCTACCGATTCTCAACCAAGGGCTAGTATCGAACTGGAGAGGTAAATGGTTGAAAGGTTAACCTGGAAAAAGCTGGCCTGGGAGCTGGCTTTTTTTTACACCCCATGGATTGTCGTTGGGTGGATATTTGGATACATGCCGTGGCTACTTCTGGTTGCCACGGTTTTGCAGTTGATATGGCACCTGCATAACCAGTTGCGCCTGTCGGCTTGGCTCTGGGATGAAAAGCGTCTTACTCCGCCATCGGGCACAGGCAATTGGGAATCGTTATTTAACGGCATTTATCGCCTTCAGCAGAGGCAGCGCCGCAAGCGTAAAGAGTTAACAAACCTTATCCGTCGCTTTAAAAACGGTGCGGAATCGCTTCCTGATGCCGTCGTTGTATTTAGAAGTGAAGGCAATATCGTTTGGTGTAACAAGCTCGCGCAGCATCTACTAGGATTCCGTTGGCCTGATGATTCGGGGCAGCCTATCTCCAATTTGATCCGCACGCCTGATTTTATCAAATACATCAGTAAGCAAGATTTCTCCGAACCGTTAGAGATGCGCTCCCCCCTCAATGTAGAGCGAATGCTTGAGCTGCGTATTGTACCGTACACAGAAGGTGAGCACCTGATGGTAGTGCGTGATGTCAGCCAGCTGAAACAGCTTGAAGGCATGCGTCGTAACTTCTTTGCCAACGTTTCTCACGAACTACGTACACCAATGACGGTACTGCAAGGCTACTTAGAGATGACCGAAGACCCAGATATGGTCGTCGGCCCTATGTGGACTAAAGCGCACGGCGTCATGACAGAGCAGCTCAATCGCATGAACAGCTTGGTTAACCAACTGCTGACACTATCGAAAATTGAAGCCGCGCCAATGCACGAGCTTGACGAGGTTGTTAATGTGCCCGCAATGCTAGAAGTGCTAGAAAAAGAAGCGGTGAGCCTAAGCGGTGATGATCAACATAAGATCACTTTTGATGTCGATAACAGCTTACGCGTGTTTGGTGATGATGATCAGCTGCGCAGTGCGATTTCAAATCTGGTTTACAACGCAGTGAAATACACGCCTCCTGGCGCTAATGTCAAAGTGCGTTGGTACCAGTCTTCTCAAGGTGCACATTTAGAGGTTGAAGATACCGGTGATGGCATTGAAGCGCAGCATCTACACAGATTGACGGAGCGCTTTTATCGTGTTGATAAGGCGCGATCTCGTGATACAGGTGGCAGTGGACTCGGCTTAGCGATTGTCAAACATGCTCTATCGCATCACGATTCACACTTAGAAATCCACTCTGAAGTGGGCGTAGGCAGTAAGTTCTCGTTCATTTTGCCAGAGCGTTTGGTGGTTCAGTGATGACTACGCTAGTGGCGCGCGTCGCTAAGGGATTAACGTTGTGTGCATTGTTGTCGAGCACTGCTATGGCACAGGAGCTACCCAAGTACAGTAAGCTCTCTGGTGTATCGGGTAACTTGTCTTCTGTAGGTTCAGATACGCTCTCCGGCATGACCACATTATGGCTCGAAGAATTCAAAAATCTTTACCCAAATGTGAATCCACAGATCCAAGCTTCTGGCTCGTCGACCGCTCCCCCGGCATTGACGGAAGGGACTGCGCAGTTTGGCCCAATGAGCCGCGAAATGCGCACGCGTGAAGTGGAAGCCTTTGAGCGCCAATATGGCTATAAACCAACGGCACTTAAAGTCGCTATCGATGCTATTGGGTTGTTTGTTCACACCGATAACCCGATAGAAGGTCTTAACTTTAAGCAGCTCGATGCAATTTTCTCATCAACCCTTCGCTGTGGGGGAACTGAGTATTTGCGAACTTGGCAGCAGCTAGAGATTGAAACGCCTTGGAATGAACGCGCGATTCAAATCTTTGGGCGTAACTCTGTATCCGGTACCTATGGTTACTTTAAAGATAAAGCATTATGTGGCGGTGACTTTAGGCGTAATGTTAATGAGCAGCCGGGTTCTGCTTCAGTGGTACAGTCGGTTGCTTCTTCGATTAACACCATAGGTTACTCTGGGATCGGCTATCAGGTTTCTGGCGCCAAATTGGTGCCGATTGCTAATCACGGTGAGCAGTACGTAATGCCGACCCAAGAAAATGTTCAGTCTGGGCACTATCCGTTATCACGCTTTCTCTATGTGTACGTGAATAAAGATCCCAACCGTGCACTCTCGCCTATTGAAGAGGCTTATATTCGTTATATTTACTCTCGAGAAGGGCAGAGGATCGTCCAGAAAGACGGCTATGTTCCGGTAAGTCTTGAGTTTGCCAAAGGTGAACTGGCCAAGGTAGGGCTGAGCATCGAATAAGCTGATGCCCTAACGGATAAACAAAAAGCGGCCTAGTTGCCGCTTTTTCGTTTTAGTAGTCAGTCACATCCAGGCGTTTAGAACACAAGATTCCAGCCTGCTGACTCCCAATAGGCTTGCTCAGTTTGTAAATCTGCTTGCAGCAACTTGTTTTGCTCTAGCCAGTCGCTTTGGGGGCTGGTGAGTGTCCAAGTCTCATCGTCGATGGATAGCTCAAGTGGCAGCAGTTCCTCATTGCGTTGGCCATTGACGATTATCGCCAAACGCAAAATACCAATGAGGCCAACAATGTGCTTTTTCTTGAAGAGGGTAAACTCAGGCAGCTCTTGCAGTTTAAGTGCTTTGCGTTGAAAGCGCGCCAAAGTGGCAAGCACCAACTGCTGCTCGCTGTTAAAGCCGGGCATATTGGTATGGTTGAGAATATAGCTTGAGTGTCGGTGGAAGGCTTGATAGCTAATGCTCAGTCCTACTTCGTGGAGCAAGGCACTCCATTCTAATAAGCTGAACAATTCACTTTTCTTTTTAAGCCCGAGTGACTCGTACACTTGATTCAAAAACTCGTGTGCTTGACCTCTAACTCGTGCAGCGTGCTCAAGATCGACAAAGTGTTTTTTGGCTAAATTTTCTGCCGTGCGCATACGAATATCAGAGCGCTCAAAACGCTCTTCCATTTCATATAGCAAGCCTTCACGAAGCGCACCGGCGGAAAAGTGCATCTCTTTGATTTTCAAGCTCTCGAAGATCGCGGTGAGAATCGCAACACCGGCAGCAAACACTGGTTTACGCTCAGGAGTTAATCCTTGCAGTGCGATATCCTCGATACTGTCGAACTCACACAGCTTGTCGATGAGCTTATAAAGACGCTTATTGCTGATGATGCCATCGTCATAACCAATCCCAACCAGCACCTCCTTGATGGCTTTGATGGTGCCAGAGGAGCCGAGTGCGACTTCCCAGCCTTTTTTCTTGTAACGCGGAGTTAATGCTTCAAGACGTTGTCTGGCAGAAAGAATCGCTTTGGTGAAGTTCTTAGAGGAAAGCTTACCGTTGGCGAAGTACTTGTTGGTATAACTGACGCAGCCCATTTGAGTACTATTAAGAAGCACTGGCTCAAACGCCTTTCCAATAATAAGTTCGGTACTACCACCACCAATATCAACGACCAGTTTTGAGTTGGACTCGGTTTGCGTATGAGCAACACCGGCATAGATAAGACGCGCTTCCTCTTCACCGGGAATAACTTCGATGGGGAAAGGCAGAACATCACGAGCTTTTTGCAAAAAGACATGGGCATTGGCTGCGATACGAAGAGTATGGGTTGCTGCAATGCGAACATTGTCGACCTCGAATCCCTGAAGGCGCTCGGCAAACATTGCGAGACACTCTAGGCCTCGCTCCATTGCGGCGTCATCTAAGTTTCCATGCTCATCCAAACCGGAAGCGAGTCTGACGCGTTGCTTGTGTCTGCTGACCAGTTGTAAGTCTTGGTCGACGACTTTGGCGACCACCATATGGAAGCTGTTTGACCCAAGGTCAATCGCTGCCACATCTTTGGTGATTAGCTCGTTGGTTGGTGGCTCTTTAGTGTTCGTGTCCGTGCTTTGACTCATTATGTTCTAGTTGTTGTTTGCTTTTTCTAGTTTGCTTCTCTACCTGTTTAAGATAGTCGTAAATAGCAATTTGTGAACGAACTTTCTTGCGGTTACCGCGAGGAACGTAGGTGTTGCTCATCTCTTTATCAATCCAACGAGCCTTTACCGTATCGGTAAAGTGGATGTTGACGATATCGATAATACGTCGCTTTAAGCGCTCATCTCGCACAGGTGTCGCCACTTCAATTCGGTGGTCGATGTTCCGTGTCATCCAATCTGCAGAGGAGATGTACACCTGTGGATCACCATCATTGTGAGCAATAATAACGCGAGGGTGTTCTAAAAAGCGATCGACAATACTGATAATTTTGATGTTATCACTGACGCCCTCAATTCCCGGTACCAGTGAGCACATACCACGAATGATCATATTGATTTTTACGCCTGCGCTGCTTGCTTCATACAGTTTACTCACCAAGCCTTTGTCGACAAGGTTGTTCACTTTGAGCGTCAACGCCGCTTTTTTGCCGATTTGTGCGTTGGCAATCTCGGTATCAATTAAGCGATAGAGCTGCTTACGTGAGTTGCGCGGCGAAACAATCAGTTGGTTAAACCTGACCGGACGATATGGGTTCTCGATATAGCCGAACACATTGCGCACTTCATTGGTGATCTCTTGATCCGCAGTAAGTAGTGAGAAGTCGGTATAGATACGTGCCGTTTTCTCGTGGAAGTTACCGGTACCCACGTGAGCGTAACGAACGATTTCTCCTTCTTCGCGGCGGCTTATCAACAATAGCTTAGAGTGGATTTTCAAACCCGGCGCACCGAAAATAACGTGTACACCATTCTCGGTCAGAACCTTTGACCACTCAATGTTGGCTTCTTCATCAAAACGGGCTTGGAGCTCGACCACGACCGTTACGCTCTTACCGTTGTGGACCGCATCTATCAGTGAGTTCATGAGGCGGGAATCTTTCGCGACGCGATAGATATTGATTTTGATACTGAGTACTTTAGGGTCGAACGAGGCTTGGCGAACCAACTCGGTAATGTGCTCAAACGTGTGGTATGGATAGTAGAGCAGAATATCTTGGGCGCGAATGGCATCAAATGTGTTGTCATAGCCATCAAAGTCAGCACAGCGCATCGGCGGTAGGGGTTTGTTCTCTAAATAGTCACGCCCCACGTTTGGAAAGCCGATGAAATCTTTGAAATTGTGGTAGCGACTGCCCGGTATTAGGCTGTCATAATTGGAGATGCCCAGCCTGTCACATAATGTGGTTAACATAGCTTCAGGCATGTCACGCTCGTAAACAAAGCGTACAGGCATCGCCGTTAGGCGCTGGCTTACCCCTTCTGACATTTGTTCTAGCAAGCTGTGCTCGACTTCGTGGCTTAAATCGTATTCTGCATCGCGAGTCATTTTCATTGCGTAGCCGTTGAGCTCGTCATAGTCGAAGAAACCACGGAAGATATCGTCAAGGCAGTAGCGGATGATATTGTCGAGTAGAATGATGGTCTTACGGCGTTTGCCTTTTTGTTCAGGTACCATCACAAAACGCGGTAAGTGATCGGTTGGGATCTCTAAGATCGCATATTGAGAGCTGTCATTGTTTTTCAGGTCGACGACGATATAGGCGTACTCATCTTTCAGAAACTGTAAAAGATCAACGTCGTCTTTGAGCATAAGTGGGGTGATGTGCGGCAGTACTTCTTTTTTAAAGTACTTTTTAATCCACTTTTGCTGGGGGTCATCAAGCTGAGTTTCATTGACGAGGAAGATGCGGCGGCGAGCCATCTCCATGATCAGCTCGCTATACAGTTCATCAAAGCGTTGGTTGAGTTTCAGTGCTTTGCTTTGCATCTTCCCAAGCAGGTGTTTAGAGTTGTCATTGCCACCGCGGTCTTGGTTGATCAAAATACGGCGTTTGACGTCGGCAAAACGAACTTTATAGAACTCATCGAGGTTGTTGGAAAAGATCCCCAAAAAACGGATCCTTTCGACCAGAGGAACCGTTTTATCGGCGGCTTCCTGCAACACGCGCTCATTAAACGATAACCAACTAAGTTCTTTCTCTATATAAAGTTTTTCTGCGCTCATGTACTAAACCACCGACGTTTTTTGCCCGCTGCTAGTAAGCAACAAGACGGAATGTAAGGGGAATCTTGTCGTGAACCATAGAGATTCGATATGACACTTTTATTTCAAACCGCGTACAACGCGGCACATTTCATTATTTTCAGCACCTTAGAAGCTGTGTAATATAATTGTCATCTAAACGACATATTATGTTGAGGCAATTCGTGCATGCTGTTCACTTGCCTCTCGTCCTTGAAGGTAAAAGCCTCAAACACCCAAACTGCATCATAAGAGAACACTAGTAGACTATGGCAACGGCCAATTTTTCACTTCATACCAAAGATAGAAAACGTCTTATAAAAGATCGTTTGGTGCGTTGGATCGTCTCATTTGGTGGCTTGAGTGTACTTGCTGGGCTTATCTTCATCTTTGTCTACTTAGCTTATGTCACTCTGCCTTTGTTTTCCGATAACGAGGTCACATGGCAGCCCGCTATCAGCTCTGATATCGCAGAAACGCCAGTTTTAACCTTAGTTAGCGATAGTGGTCATGACAGCGTATTTTTCTTTGCTGATGGTGGTTATATTCAGAAATCGCTTGTTACGGGTGAACAGACTTCACATCGGTTGTCAGATGACATTGTGCGCTTGCAAGCTATCGATGAAAAAACATTGTTAGCAGTGGATGATCAAGACCGTTACGCCGCGCTAAAACCCAAACTGCAACTGGATCAAAGTAGTGGTGATGCACAGTTGATGATTCCTGAGCTTCATGAGGAGCAGTGGGTGTCGATACCTAGCGCGATTCTGGTCAATGCGGTGGTCAACAAAGGTGAAACTGTCATTGCTAGTATTGATGAGCGCGGCATGCTGCAAGCTAGTTATTCACGGGACGCCACGACATCACGCAGTGATGAGTTCTCTTCAGCTACCTTACCAACGGCGATTGAAGGTGCAAAAGAGTTGGTGGTTACGCCAGATGGTCGCACCTTGTATGTTCGCACCGGTAATCAGATAGTGGTGATTAATCGCGGTGAACAGTCGCTACACGCGCGTGAGGTAGTTGATTTATCGGCTCCTAATGGTGCCAACGTCAGTGGTGTACATTTGTTGTCTGGTGCGTATTCGCTACTGGTGCAATATGACAATCAGCAGGTGTGGCAATGGTTTGATGTATTGACTGAAGGCGAGCGTAAACTTACGCCGATTCGCTCATTTCAGTTTGAGGCTGATATTGCGCTTTTAACACCAGAGACCATGAGCAAAGGGTTCGCTGTGTTGCTTGCGAGTCCACAGTCGTCCAGCTCGGCGCTCAGCAATCTTCATCTACAAAGCGTTTATACTACTAGCGATAAAATTGTCTCTGATAGTCAAGTACCTAGCTCTAGCGTGCGAGCTTTCGCCCTATCGAACAACAATCATCATGCGCTGGTGTTATCCGACGATGCGATCCATCGCGCCTATCTTCCTAATGAGCACCAAGAGATCTCGCTGAGCGCACTGTGGCAAAAGGTATGGTACGAAAGCTACCCTGAGCCGGAATTTATTTGGCAAACCACCGCCGCTTCCGATGATTTTGAAGCTAAATACAGCTTGGTTCCCATCGCGTTTGGTACCATTAAGGCAGCCCTATTTGCCATGTTGTTTTCGGTGCCGATTGCGGTATTTGGCGCTATCTACACCGCGTACTTTATGTCGTCGAAAATGCGCCGCGTGGTTAAGCCGACCATCGAACTGATGGAAGCACTGCCAACGGTTATCATCGGTTTCTTAGCGGGACTTTGGTTCGCCCCAATCGTAGAGACGCATTTACCGGCGATTTTGCTGTTGCTGGTGGCGTTGCCGCTGCTCTCTTTGCTATCTGGCGCGGTGTGGTACGCCATCCCTAAAGCATACACATCCAAGCTGCCGAGCGGTTTGCATCCTTTCACCCTCATACCTGTCATCTTGATTGCCATCTACTTAGCAATGACGTTCTCTAGTGACATGGAAGTGATGCTATTCAATGGTGATGCAAGGGTATTTCTCGCGACACATGGGATTGATTTCGACCAGCGCAACGCTCTAGTGGTCGGTTTTGCTATGGGCTTTGCGGTGATTCCAACTATTTTTACCATTGCCGAAGATGCCATTTTCTCCGTGCCAAAACACTTGTCTGATGGCTCGCTAGCATTGGGAGCGACACAGTGGCAAACACTGATCTATGTGGTGCTGCTTACTGCAAGCCCAGGTATTTTCTCTGCGGTTATGATGGGACTAGGACGCGCCGTTGGCGAGACGATGATCGTGCTGATGGCAACGGGTAATACGCCGATCCTCGATTGGAATATTTTTGAAGGCATGAGGACGCTGTCGGCCACCATGGCCGTTGAGTTGCCAGAATCAGAAGTTGGCAGCAGCCATTATCGTTTGCTGTTCTTGATCGCACTCATTTTGTTTAGCTTTACCTTCGTGGTCAACTCGCTAGCAGAGTGGGTGAGACAACGACTCCGGGAGAAATACAGTGCGCTTTAATTGTGTAGGGGAGTCGGAACATGTTTAAGTGGTTCAAATCTGGGTCACCTTGGGTTTGGCTCACAGGTGGCGCGGTCAGTATCAGCTTGATTTCCGTGCTTGGTTTATTGCTGCTTATTGGTTGGCGAGGGCTGACTTACTTTTGGCCAGCGCCGCTCTATCAGTGGCAAGATGATCAAGGTGGGGCATTAATTGGGCAAATCTATTCAAAGACTTGGGTACCCACTTACAATATTCCTAACGCACAGTCGTTGCTACCAACTGACATTCTAGAGCAGGGTAAGGTCGAGCGCTATAGCATCAAAGTCGCCAACCGAGATTTGTATGGCATCGACTTTGTATCTCTGCTTTCATCTGAGCTTCATGATGCCAAGACACCTGCGGATCTTGTGGTGATTGAGCGTACTCGTGGAGGAAACTTCTTTGGTCGTATTCTGGCTCTTAAAGGTGTTGAAGGGCTGCAAGAGACAGCGATTGCCGAGACGTTAACGTTTGAACTTCAGCAGATAGCGCTGATCCGCGATCGTATTGATGGCATTACCGAACGCCGATTAAAAGGACTCAATCACCAACTTGAAGCGCTACGTTTGAAGCAGCGCCGTGATAGCTTGAACGGCGTGCTGACCGAAGAGTTAACGCTTCGCTATCAGCAGCAAAACGCGATCATTCGTGAGCAACTGAGTCAGACTGACATTGAGCTTGATGAGCTAAGGGCTGAGTTAGCGAGCAAAACTTTGGTTGTCGAAGATATGCGCGGCAAGCGATTAGAAATCGGTCTCAATCGCGTGATGGATTTTTGGTATCCGAATCAAATGGGCTACGGTGATAAGCTCTCTCATTGGGGACATCAGGTTTGGAAGTTCTTATCGGATGACCCACGTGAGTCGAACTCTGAAGGCGGCGTGTTCCCGGCTATTTTTGGCACCGTACTGCTGGTCATTATCATGTCGGTCATGGTGATGCCGCTTGGTGTGCTGGTGGCGGTGTATTTGCACGAGTACGCTGAGAACAATTTACTGACGCGCATGATACGAGTGGGCGTTATCAACTTGGCAGGTGTGCCGTCAATTGTTTATGGTGTGTTTGGATTAGGCTTTTTCGTTTATACCATTGGCGGTTCCATCGACTCTCTGTTTTATGCTGAGCGATTGCCAGCGCCAACCTTCGGAACACCTGGCCTGCTTTGGTCATCGCTGACCTTAGCAATTTTGACGCTGCCGGTGGTGATTGTGGCGACAGAAGAAGGCTTGAATCGTATTCCAACGTCTGCCCGTCATGGCTCGTTAGCACTTGGTGCCACGCAGTCGGAAACCTTGTGGCGAATTGTGCTGCCGATGGCAAGTCCAGCCATCATTACCGGCTTAATCTTAGCGGTTGCTCGCGCGGCGGGTGAGGTAGCGCCATTAATGCTGGTTGGCGTGGTAAAATTAGCCTCTAGTCTACCGGTAGACTCACAGTTTCCGTTTTTACACCTTGAGCGTAAGTTTATGCATCTCGGTTTTCATATTTACGACGTGGGTTTTCAGACATCCAACATTGAAGCGGCGAGACCATTGGTGTACGCCACCTCGTTCTTGCTGGTCACCGTTGTGGTTGGGCTAAACTTAACGGCAATAGCGATACGTAATAACTTGCGCGAAAAATACCGCACATTAGGACAAGATTAACCATGTTTTCTATTAACCAGACTCTGGGCTATCCAACGCCTTTAGATGTGAACAACTTAAGTGATGAGCAAACCGCCATCGCGATTGAAAACTTGAACTTGTACTACGGTGATAAGCAAGCGCTGGATGATGTATCGATGCGTATTCCCAAAGGACAAGTCACGGCGTTTATCGGCCCGTCAGGTTGCGGAAAATCGACCTTGCTGCGCTGCATCAATCGAATGAATGATTTGATTGAAGGGTGTACGGTAGAAGGCAAGGTCAAGCTTCATGGTGGCAATGTCTATCATCCCAAAGTCGATGTGGCGACGCTGCGCCGCCGCGTAGGCATGGTGTTTCAGCGCCCGAACCCGTTTCCTAAATCCATCTATGAAAATGTCGTGTATGGGCTTAGGCTTCAAGGCATCAAAAACAGTCGCAATCTTGATGATGCGGTTGAGCGCTCTTTGCGAGCAGCGGCACTGTGGGATGAGGTCAAAGATCGCCTGCATGAAAACGCATTTGGGCTATCTGGCGGTCAGCAGCAGCGATTGGTGATTGCTCGTGCTATCGCGATTGAGCCTGAGGTATTGCTGCTGGATGAGCCGACATCGGCGCTCGACCCCATCTCAACACTGACTATCGAAGAGCTGATTAACGATCTAAAAACCAAGTATACGGTTGTGATCGTAACCCATAATATGCAGCAAGCGGCGCGAGTGAGTGACCATACCGCGTTCATTCATCTTGGAAAACTGGTAGAGTACGCCGATACAGATACTATATTTACTTCACCGATAGAAAAACAAACCGAAGACTACATCACAGGCCGCTACGGCTGATTGACTGGCTTTAGGGTTACAACAGGAAATTTTCACACATGCATTTTGGTCGTCATATCTCAGGTCAGTTCAACGCCGAGCTTGAGTCTATTCGTACCCATGTTTTGACCATGGGAGGCTTGGTTGAGCAACAGTTGTCGTTTGCAATGCAGGCTCTGCACAAAGACGACATTGAACTTGCCCGCAAAGTCGTAAGAGACGATCACAAAGTCAATGCGATGGAAGTGTCTATCGATGAGGCGTGTACGCGCATCATTGCAAAGCGTCAGCCCACAGCCAAAGATCTACGTTTGGTGATGGCCATTATTAAAACCATTACTGATTTAGAGCGCATTGGTGATGTGGCAACTCGTATCGCACGTGTGGCTATAGAGCAGCCTTCAACTAAGCACCAAAAATTCCATGTGTCTTTAGAGCCTCTATGCCGACAGGCCATTGCCATGCTGCACCAAGTACTTGATGCCTTTGCTCGCATGGACGTTGATGCAGCGGCGGAAGTCTACAAGTTGGATGATAAGTTAGACGCGGAATACGAAGCGGTGATCCGCCAGTTAATGACCTATATGATGGAAGACCCAAAGAACATTCCTAACATTCTTCAGGTCATGTGGTCGGCACGAGCTATCGAACGTGTCGGCGATCGCTGTCAAAACATTTGTGAGTACATCATCTACTTCGTGAAAGGTAAAGATGTCCGCCATTTAGATGAAAAGGCCATCAAGGATATATTGTAATTTGTCGCCCGCCGCCGCTATTTAGAAGCGACCAACCACACCGAAGTTTAATGAGAAGTGCGAGCCCATAGAGATAAAGGTGTTGCTCGCACCAAACACATCATAATCAAACCCGGTTCTTAGGCCAAAGCTAGGGTTTAGCATATACACGTAACCCGCACTGATGCTAAGTCCATTAGCACTGCGATTAAGCAATTCACTGTTGGTGTGCTTCTCGCCACGATAGTTGGCTAGGCCGATCTCCGCTTGTAGTCCATAGTTTTCACGATCGCCAAACATGTGCTGTAGACCTAGACGAAAAGAGTCGATGGTCTCGTCATAGCGGTCGGTATCGTAATACTTGCGCGCGTAGCTGAAGTAAACCGCATCCATTCCTAGAGTATCAGCGATACCAAGCTGAACGCCAGCACCGTTAAAAATCCCAATTTTGACATCTGGTGACAGATGAATGTCTTGTGCATGAGCGTCCGATGCTAAGGCGGTGAAGGGTAGGGTTGTAAGGATGGTTAGTAGCAGCTTTTTCATGGTCATACCTAATCGCAAACAGGAGGAGCGCCGATGGTAGCGGCTCCTGTTTATACTGACTAAGTAGCGTCACTAATAGCTTTGATTAGCCGTGCTTATTGGCTTGTTGTGGTAATTTTTCTTTGATAATGGATTCTATCCATTTTGATTTTGCAGAGTGGCGGTTTTTGTTGTGCAAGTAACCAAGCAAGCGCTTGGTATAGATCTGCCCATCGATTTCAACTTTGAGTGAGCGTAATTGAGGATAACTTTGGATCGGAAACAAATTAGAGTGCGGTAGTAGCATATCAGTAGATTCAATCACATCGATAAGTGCTAACAGCATCTCTGAGCGAAAACCTACTTTGGGTATATAACCGTGTTGCTCTAAGATTTGGCTTGCATGGGTGAAGTGATCATTCCATCCTGGGGAGATAAGTGAAGCCAGTTCGTAACCGACGGAATCTTCGGGAGTAATGAGTGGCTTGGTAATAGGATGGTGTTTACGAACAATAATGCGCGCTTCTAAATCAAACAGAGGATCGCGCGCTAGCTCTTTCGACAGATTCTCCAGATCGTAATGCACGCCATAAAACACTTCGCCATTGCGAATTTGCTCTGCCGTGGTTTGACTCCAGCTAAGTAGCTCCAAATTTAACAGTGGGGCCTGCTGCCTAAAAGTAGTAAATAGTGCGCCAGCAAGGCTTGCCATAACGATAGGGGCCAATGCGATACGTATCGTCCCAGTAAGTGTGGCCGGATCAAACTCCTCCAGTTGATTGAGCGCCGTTTCTAAACCATCAATAAATGGCGCGATTTTATCTTCAAGATCTAAAGCAAAAGGCGTAGGCTCAAGGCCACCCTGGACTTTGACAAACAGCTCGTCCTCAAACACTGAACGCAGTTTTTGCAACGCTTGGCTAACCGCCGGCTGTGTGACGTAAAGACGTTCCGCCGCCTTACGGGTATTGCGCTCTTGCAGCAAAATACGAAAGGTTTTTAATAGGTTTAGATCGAGTTGATTAAACAGTTGCGTTGATTTAGTCATAGTTATCCGGCACAAAAGATTGTTCTTCAATAGGCGTTCGCATGTAGCCTTGTTTGTTGATTTCTGGCAAGTCGATCTCTGGATAGCTGACTTCTTGGTAATCGATTTGGCTAAGTAGATGAGTGATACAGTTTAATCGTGCGCGTTTTTTGTCATCGGAGGGCACGACCCACCATGGGCACAGCTTAGTATCGGTGTAAGAAAACATGGTGTCTTTGGCTTGTGAGTATTCGGCCCAGCGATTGCGAGACTCCAAATCCATGGGACTGAATTTCCAACGCTTAATCGGGGTATTCACACGCTCCAAAAAACGCTTTTCTTGCTCTTCGTCAGACACAGAGAACCAGTACTTGAGAAGAATAATACCGGAGCGAACCAACATGCGTTCAAATTCAGGGCAAGAGCGCAAAAACTCTTGATACTGCTCATCGCTGCAAAATCCCATGACTTTCTCAACGCCAGCACGGTTATACCAACTGCGATCAAATAGCACGATTTCACCCGCCGCGGGTAGGTGAGCCACATAGCGCTGAAAGTACCATTGGGTTTTCTCTTTTTCAGTTGGAGCAGGCAGGGCCGCAATTCGGCATACTCGAGGGTTAAGCTTTTCAGTGATGCGTTTGATAACGCCGCCTTTCCCTGCCGCGTCACGACCTTCAAACACCACAACCACTTTAAGCCCTTCTTGTTTCACCCACTCTTGCAGCTTAACCAACTCGATCTGCAATCGAGCCAGTTCACTTTCATAGAGTTTTTTGTCCATTTTGCTTTTCTTGCCCATAGAAGTCCTTCTCCAACTTTGTTTTTCTTTGCTGCTGTTTTATAGAGAGTTTAGCACTTTGGTTACTGCGCGGATTTTGTCGCTACTGGTGACAGGGATGGCAAAATCATCGACATCGTCGGCTCCCATTTTGGCTTGCTCAGCGATAAAGTGCATTTTACTGCTGCGAGAAGATTTACCTGATAGGTGCACTTCTTGCACTTGGCTGGTGGCAATGATGGCAGTGACGTTATCGGCACAAACACCTGCACCGGCCATGATGGATATACGGCCATCGGCTTGTTCAACCAGCTCTGCTAACTTTGATGCGCCGTCTAACGCATTGGATGCTAATCCAGAAGTGAGTATTCGCTCACAGCCAAGAGCAATCACATCCTCCATCGCTTGTTGTGGGTTTCTACATTGATCAAATGCGCGGTGGAAAGTGACGCCAAGTTCAAGTTCACGTGCCAGCTTCACTAAGCGAATGGAACGTGGCATGTCGATGTGACCGTCTTTATCTAAAAGTCCGAGTACTACCCCTTGTGCGCCATATTTTGCGGCGGTACGAATGTCTTCTGCCATGATTTCGACATCATCACAGTCATACAAGAAATCGCCCTGACGAGGTCGAATCATGACGTAGATAGGAATAGTAGATGACTGAACGGCTTGTTTGATGAATCCAGCGTTTGGAGTAAGGCCGCCTAAAGCGAGTGATGAACACAGTTCAATGCGGGTAGCGCCGCCAGCGATGGCATAAGCGAGTGACTCGATATTGTCGATACAGACTTCAAGTTGGTAGCTCATTTTGATTCTCAATAGAAAGACTGCTATCAATATATCGCCGACCAAGAAATCTGAAAATAAAAAAAGCCCGAGTCGGTGACTCGGGCTTCGTTTTTTTGGCTAACTCGTTTCTTCTTCAATGATTGGCGTGCGTTTTCCGCTTTATATTTTTCCAACCATCAACCCTGGTTTGAGCGCAGGGTGAAGGGTCGAATTACTTAGATAGGTCTTCTGCGTGCTCAGATAGGAACGCTGCAACACCTTTTGGAGATGCGTCCATACCTGCTTTACCTTCTTCCCATTGTGCAGGGCAAACTTCGCCGTGCTTCTGGTGGAAGTTTAGAGCGTCAACCATGCGTAGCATTTCGTCGATGTTACGGCCTAGTGGTAGGTCGTTAACAACTTGGTGACGTACAAGACCGTCTTCGTCGATTAGGAAAGAACCACGGAAAGCAACGCCTGCTTCTGGGTGCTCAACGTCGTACGCTTTGCAGATTTCGTGCTTAACGTCAGCAACTAGTGGGTATTTCACTTGACCGATACCGCCATCTTCGATAGCAGTGTTACGCCATGCGTTGTGAGAGAACTGAGAATCGATAGAGATACCGATAACTTCACAACCTTTAGCTTGGAAATCAGCTAGACGGTTGTCGAATGCAATCAGCTCAGATGGGCAAACGAAAGTGAAGTCTAGTGGGTAGAAGAAAACAACCGCTTTCTTACCTTTAGTGAACTCAGCGAAGTTGAAGTTCTCAACGATGTCACCGTTACCTAGAACAGCTGCTGCAGTAAAGTCTGGGGCTTGACGACCAACTAGTACCATTTTTTTTGCTCCTAAATAGGGATAATTTCAAACCATTTTGGTTTGGTCCGTGTTTGTACGAGACAAACTATAGTACACATTGTAGTATTGAAAAAAGCGAAAATATTAGATTAATTCCATCGAAAAAAGCGATGAAGCCACACGGTTGATTCCTTTTTCGATACTGGTTCAAAAACAGGCAGTTGAAATGAATAAATGGCCAAGTTTAAAGCAGCTTCATTACCTGGTTACACTTCATGAAACCCGACACTTTAGCGAGGCGGCTGAGCGCTGTTTTGTCAGTCAATCGACATTAAGTAAGGGAATCCAAAATCTTGAAGAGCTTATCGGTTGTCCTCTTTATGAAAAGAAAGACAAAAAAAGCCCACTTGTTTTTACCCAAGCGGGTGAAATGGTGGTCTCTCAAGGACGTGAGCTGTTGGCCAAAGGTCAGGATCTGATCGAGCTTGGGAACCTGTGCCAAGGTGATGTGATGCAAGGTCAGTTGAAACTAGGCTGCATTCCCACGATCGCTCCTTTCTTGTTGTGTGACTTGGTACAAGAGATCAATGCCCGTTACCCACAGCTCAACTTACTCTTAAGAGAAGATACAACAGCTAATTTACTAGCGGCGTTACGCCACGGTGAGCTAGACGTGCTGATCCTTGCGCTTCCGATGGATATCGGTTCGATGGAAAGCTGCATCGTTGGCCATGACCCGTTTAAGATGGTGATAAGCCGTAACCAAGCCGATAGCATTCGAGTACCAATTAAATATGATGATCTTCCTGATGAGTCGGTCTTCTTGCTAGAAAACGAGCACTGTCTGACTGAACACGCGGTTTCGGCGTGTAAGCTTACTGAAAAAGAGAAGATCAACCCATTTAGTGCCACGAGTTTACATACTTTGGTACAGATGGTGGCAAACGGTTTGGGAACTACGTTCATTCCACAAATGGCGATTGAGCACGGTTTGCTTGAAAATCAAAACTTGATTGTGATTGAGCCACCTGGCCAACAGGCGCATCGTGATATTGGCTTGGTATGGCGACCAAGTTCATCAAGACGTGATTCGTTTTTACAGCTTGCTGATGTGGTTTCCGAACTGCTGTAGCCTGTTTCTGTAAACAGCTTCTATTTAACTAGTGAAAGGCACCAATTAAGGTGCCTTTTTTAGTGTTTATTGCTGATGGAGCAAATTATTTATTGGCGGTCAGCAATGACAAGGTTGAATTAGTTTTCAGTCATTTCAGTGACTTGACCTTGTCAATTTTACATTGTGATATTTTGAAAAAACCGTGCGGAGGCTAGTAGTACGAGTTAGCTTCAGCTGAGTAGGCGTTTTCGTGCCTTGGTGGATCAGCGAGCGCGGAGGTTATCCGTTAGTTATTGTGAAATTAAATTACGTAACTAATGACAAAAACACCTTAAACAAAGCAAAGTGGTACGGAAAGAGGAAACTATCGAAATGCAAAAAATGACCACTTTAGAGTTGTAACTCTAAAGTAAGTTGCGGTAATGTAAATACATGGTTTGGAGGTTTTAGGTCCATAAAAAGTAACCACCTTGTATACTGAGCCATCAAAGTGATTACTTGTGAATGAGCCGAGCTTTTTCAGCGGCAGTTCATCACCTGTTGTTTGAAAGCTACAAATGAAAACTAACACTAAACCTGTTTTGAGCACTGCCCCAATTGGTCGTTCAATGACCATAAAATGTCGGTAGATTTGAGCGGCGTCAGCCGCTTCTTTTTTATCGCAGCTACCCCGTATTACCTCAGAACCTCGTTATGAGTGCATTATGTACTTACCAGCTCACTGGACTCCGCCCTACAAATTAACCCCTTCGCTATCACTCTCTGATTGAATCTCTTCAGGCTCGCTGTCTTCTTGCAGTTCAAGAAGGTTTATTGCAATAGCAACGAAGTCACTGTCGGTGATGATGCCAACCAACTGTTTGTTGTGCACTACAGGTAAACAGCCAACTTTATGCTTTTGCATGTATAGGGCACTTTCTTTCAAACCTGCACGCGGCTCTGCAGTCATGATGTTAGTTCGCATCACTTCACTCAGTGGCGTTGACAGGGTGTAGGACTGATCGCTGGGTATTTTCTGCAATATGGATTCTTGTGCCGCGAGTACGTCACGTTGAGAGACAATCCCCAGTAGATGACGTTCTGCATCGACGATGGGAATGTGGCGAATATCGAGCGCTTCCATCGTGTGTTTGGCGTCGGCTAGTGAGTGAGACCGCAATAGGGTGTGAGGGTTGCGAGTCATCATATCTTGGACCTTAATCATGTGGCCTCCAACTCGTTCTGTTTGTGTACTTTAACTATAGATTTTTTCCCTGATTAAATCTGAGATTAGCGTCGGTTTTTGCCGCTCAACTCACAAAATATCCCTATTGATAAAGCGGTTAAATTGAAACTCAATAAAACATGCAATCGCGGGGCATGAGCGTCGGTTCAGCTTGCTATTCCAACGGGTCACTTTATACTATGCGGCTGCGAATTTTTTCGCCGTTTTATGTCGCTTAATATAGAAGATTGGTGTTATGCAAGTTTCAGATTTTCACTTCGAATTACCTGATGAGCTGATTGCTCGTTACCCAAAGGCAGAGCGTAGCTCAAGCCGACTGCTTCAATTGACCGGTAATACGGGTGAGGTTGTGGATGGAAGCTTCACTGATATCGTCAGCCAAGTTCAGCCTGGCGATCTTCTTGTATTTAATAACACGCGCGTTATTCCTGCTCGTATGTTCGGTCGTAAAGCCTCTGGTGGTAAGCTCGAAGTATTAGTAGAGCGTATGCTTGATGACAAGCGTGTACTTGCTCACGTTCGTTGTTCAAAATCACCAAAGCCAGGTACTGAGCTATTTCTGGGTGAAAACGACGAATACCAAGCGATCATGACGGCGCGTCACGATGCATTGTTTGAAATTGAAATGCAGTCAGACAAAACAGTGCTTGAGATCCTAAATGATGTCGGCCATATGCCACTGCCACCTTACATCGACCGTCCAGATGAAGATGCAGATAAAGAGCGCTACCAAACGGTTTATAACGAAAAGCCAGGCGCGGTTGCCGCTCCAACAGCGGGTCTTCATTTTGATGACAGTGTTCTTGAGCAAATCAAAGCAAAAGGTGCCAACTTCGCATACGTAACCCTTCACGTGGGCGCAGGTACATTCCAACCTGTTCGCGTAGAAAATATTCATGACCACCACATGCATGCAGAGTACGTGGAAGTACCTCAAGACGTGGTGGATGCGATTGCAGAGACCAAAGCGAATGGCGGCCGCATTATTGCAGTGGGTACCACTTCAGTACGTTCACTCGAGAGTGCAGCGCAAGATGCACTGAAAAAGGGTACCGAGTTAGTGCCTTTCTTTGGTGATACTGAGATTTTCATCTTCCCTGGCTATGAATATCAGCTGGTGGATTGTCTCGTGACAAACTTCCACCTACCAGAATCGACGCTGATCATGTTGGTCAGTGCGTTTGCAGGCTATGACAATGTCATGAATGCCTACCAACATGCGGTAGAGCAAAAGTATCGCTTCTTTAGCTATGGTGATGCGATGTTCATTACCAAGAAAACGGCATAACTGACGCCAGTAATTAGTAAGCTTTTTATTTCACTCAAGGACTCAGTGGAATACGGTAGGGAACACCAAAACCTTTCGCCTAACGAGCTATGTTAGGCGGGCGGATCTAAGTGCGGCAAGCTACGCTTGTTAGTGCGTTTTAAGATTGAGTCAGACTGTGTCTCTGGCAATTTGGAGGCTTCGTGAAATTACAATACGAACTTAAGAAAAAAGATGGCCATGCTCGTCGTGGTCAGTTGACGTTTGAACGCGGTACAGTACAAACCCCAGCATTTATGCCGGTAGGCACGTACGGTACCGTTAAAGGTATGACACCTGAAGAAGTCCGCGGTACTGGTGCCGAAATTCTTCTTGGTAATACTTTCCACCTATGGCTTCGCCCGGGTCAAGAGATCATGAAGATGCACGGTGACTTGCACGACTTCATGAACTGGCATGGTCCTATCCTGACTGATTCAGGCGGCTTCCAAGTATTCAGTCTTGGCGATATCCGTAAGATCACAGAAGAGGGTGTGCATTTCCGTAACCCTGTGAACGGTGACCGTATTTTCATGGATGCAGAAAAATCTATGGAAATCCAAAAAGATCTTGGCTCTGATGTGGTGATGATCTTTGACGAATGTACGCCATACCCAGCGACTCACGCAGAAGCGAAGAAGTCGATGGAAATGTCACTACGTTGGGCACAGCGTTCTCGTGATCACTTCGACAAGCTAGAAAACGAAAACTCGCTGTTTGGTATCGTTCAAGGTAGCGTATACGAAGACTTGCGCGATGTGTCGGTGAAAGGCCTGACTGACATCGGTTTTGATGGTTATGCGGTTGGTGGTCTTGCTGTTGGTGAGCCAAAAGAAGAGATGCACCGCGTTCTTGAGTTCACAACTCCTAAGCTTCCTGAAGATAAGCCTCGTTACTTAATGGGCGTAGGTAAACCAGAAGATTTGGTTGAAGGTGTTCGCCGTGGTATCGATATGTTCGACTGTGTGATGCCAACGCGTAACGCTCGTAACGGTCACTTGTTTGTGACTGGTGGGGTAATCAAAATCCGTAACGCGACAAACAAGACGGATACCGGTCCTCTAGATGAGAACTGTGATTGCTACACCTGTAAGAATTACTCGAAAGCGTATCTACATCACCTAGATCGCTGTAACGAAATCTTGGGTGCACGTCTAAACACCATCCACAACCTGCGTCACTATCAAATGCTGATGGAAAGCATCCGTAAAGCGATTGATGAAGACCGTTTTGAGCAGTTTGTGGAAGAGTTTTACGCACGTCGCAACCGCGAAGTGCCACCACTAGATATGAAGGTCGACGCTCAATAGTTGGCTAAATAGTCGGCTATCCCTGCAATTGGTAACAAATCCTAGCTCTGGGTCACATTTTTTGTGCCTTTAAGTGACTATGAAACATTGAGTTACCGTTTGCTTCTTGAAAAGATAGGGGGATAGCCCAATTTTGGATATGTATTTACATTAAAGAGGATGTTCTCCGATGAGTTTGATCTCTGCAGCACACGCAGCTGAAGCAGCACCACAAGGTGGCGGTTTCGAAATGCTAATCATGCTAGGCATGTTCGCGGTAATTTTTTACTTCATGATTTACCGCCCACAAGCGAAGCGTGCAAAAGAGCACAAAAACCTAATGGCTTCTATGGGTAAGGGCGACGAAGTCCTAACTAACGGCGGTCTAATTGGTAAAATCACTAAAATCGCTGAAGACAACGACTACATTGCTATCGCACTAAACGACAACAATGAAGTAGTTATCAAGAAAGACTTCGTTACTGCAGTGCTACCAAAAGGTACGCTGAAGTCTCTATAAAACAGCTATAGGATCTCGCTGTGCTAAATCGTTACCCTTTGTGGAAGTACCTGATGGTGATATTCGCCATTGCGGCAGCGGCGTTATACGCACTTCCCAATCTATACGGTGAAGATCCGGCTATTCAAATTACAGGGGCGCGTGGCGCCTCTGTTGATATGTCGACGCTGGATACTGTCACTAAAGCTCTTGATGAAGAGCAACTCTCTCGTAAGTCCATTGCTCTTGAAAATGGCTCCATTCTTGTTCGTTTTACTGACACTGATACTCAGATCAGTGCCCGTGATATCATCAGTGAAGCGTTAGGCAAAGATTCAATCGTTGCACTTAACCTTGCTCCAGCTACTCCTGATTGGCTTGAGTCTATTGGCGCTGCGCCAATGAAACTCGGTCTTGACCTTCGTGGTGGTGTTCACTTCTTGATGGAAGTCGACATGGATGCTGCGATGGAAAAACTGGTTGGTCAGCAAGAAGAAGGCTTTAGAAGCGATCTTCGTGAAGAGCGCATCCGTTATCGCTCTATCCGCCCAGCGGGTAAAGATGGCGTAGAAGTATTGCTACGTAACGCCGAGCAACTTGCAGAAGCGAAGACGGTACTGGAAGCAAAATACCCAGATATGGACTTCTTCGATTCTGACTCAAACGGCCGCTTTGCTTTGGTCGCTCGATTCAAAGAAACTCGCCTTCAAGAAATCCGCAACTACGCTGTTGAGCAGAACATCACTATCCTACGTAATCGTGTAAACGAACTGGGTGTGGCAGAGCCATTGGTTCAGCGCCAAGGTGCGAGCCGTATCGTGGTTGAGCTACCGGGTGTTCAAGACACGGCGCGCGCGAAAGAGATTTTGGGTGCAACAGCAACACTAGAATTCCGTGAAGTTGACAGCTCGGCTGACTTAGCTGCGGCAGCAAGTGGTCGTGCACCAGCGGGTAGCGAAATTAAGCTTGATCGTGACGGTCGTCCGGTTGTGCTTAAGAAGCGCGTTATCCTAGGCGGTGCGAGCATTACTGATGCAAGCTCAAGCGCAGACGAATACGGTCGCCCACAAGTTAACATCTCACTAGACAGTGAAGGTGGTAACAAGATGGCGGCGTTCTCGCGTCAGAATATCGGTAAGCTGATGGCAACGGTTTTCGCTGAATATAAAGACAGCGGCAAACGCACGCCAGAAGGCAAAGTTATCCTTGATAAGCATGAAGAAGTGATCAACCAAGCGACGATTCAGTCTGCACTTGGTCGTAACTTCCGTATCACAGGTATCGACTCTGCTGCTGAAGCGCACAACCTAGCACTACTGCTTCGTGCAGGTGCTCTGATTGCGCCGATTTCTATTGTTGAAGAACGTACTATCGGTCCATCAATGGGTCAGCAAAACATCGATATGGGTATCAAGGCGTGTATCACAGGTATGATTGCCGTGATGCTATTTACGTTGGTTTACTACCGTCGATTTGGTCTGTTTGCCAACATGGCATTGATGGCGAACATCGTTCTAATCGTTGGTGTCATGTCGATGATTCCAGGTGCGACGATGACGCTGCCAGGTATCGCAGGTATCGTACTGACCGTTGGTATGGCGGTGGATGCGAACGTTCTGATCTTTGAGCGGATACGTGAGGAGCTTAAAGAGGGGCGTAACCCACAACAAGCGATTCACCAAGGCTATGCTAACGCATTCAGTACCATCGCCGATGCCAACATCACCACCTTGATTACAGCGATCATTCTATTTGCTGTGGGTACAGGTGCGATCAAAGGCTTCGCGGTCACACTGTCTATCGGTATTCTTACTTCTATGTTTACAGCCATCATTGGTACACGTTGTCTCGTGAACCTGGTTTATGGCGGCAAACGTATCAACAAATTGTCGATCTAAGGGTTAGTTATGTTTCAGATAATGAAAGCAGACAAAACGATCGACTTTATGCGTTGGTCAAAAGTTGCGTTCGTTTTGTCCATTGTGATGATCGGCGCAGCTATTTTTACACTGTCAACGAAGTGGCTTAACTGGGGTCTAGACTTCACTGGCGGTACACTTATCGAGGTGGGCTTCGAACAGCCTGCAAACCTTGAGGAAGTCCGTTCAGCACTCGATGCGAAAGGGTTCGGTGACGCTACGGTACAGAACTTCGGTTCTGCTCGTGACGTTATGGTTCGCCTGCGTCCTCGTGATGACATGCAAGCAGAGGCGCTGGGTAACCAGATCCTAGATGCCATTCGTGTAGGCACGGGTGAAGACGTTGAAATGCGTCGTATCGAGTTCGTAGGTCCGAACGTAGGTGATGAACTAACAGAGGCGGGCGGTCTAGCGATCCTTGTGTCTCTTATCTGTATCTTGATCTACGTATCAGTGCGATTTGAATGGCGTTTGGCGGCGGGTGCGGTACTCGCGCTGGCACACGACGTTATCATCACGCTGGGCATCTTCTCGCTTATGCAGATTGAAGTTGATTTGACGATTGTCGCAGCACTGCTAACGGTTGTCGGTTACTCGCTCAACGATACTATCGTTGTATTTGACCGTATCCGTGAGAACTTCCGCAAAATGCGTAAGGGTGAGCCTGCTGACATCATGAACAGCTCGATCACACAAACACTAAGCCGTACCTTGATTACGTCTGGTACTACTTTGTTCGTAGTTATCGCCCTATTCACTCAAGGTGGTGCGATGATCCACGGCTTTGCGACAGCATTGCTGCTGGGTATCACGGTTGGTACTTACTCTTCTATCTACGTAGCATCTGCGTTGGCTCTGAAACTGGGTATCCAGAAAGAGCACCTAATGCCGCCTCAGATTGAAAAAGAAGGCGCTGAGTTTGATGAGATGCCGTAAGGCAGATTGTTGGATTTGATGACATTGATAAAGCCACTCGAACGAGTGGCTTTTCTTTTGCGTGTAATTGTCGAGGAGATTCTAGTTTGCACTATGGCGAGGTCATTCCTCAGGCAGAGTCATACCTTAGGTTGAGTGATCCCCTTGAAAAAGGGGATCTCCTGCAGCGCGCTGCGAACGCTATTTACGTAACAGAGTCATTGTTTTTCAGTTGGCTACGCGCTTTAGGAGGTCTTCACTTTCGTGAAGATGACGAATAATTTTGACAGCATCAAACGGTCTGGCATTTACCAATGGACTGTAAAAACAAAAAAATCCCGACCATAGGTCGGGATTTCAAATTCAGCTGTGACGGGCTGTGCTTTCTTCTACAGAACTACTTAAGCTGTAGAGAATTACTTAAGGATAGCTTCGTTACCGTTTTCACGGATGTGTTTAAGCATCGCTTTCACGCCACGTGCGCTTGAAGCAACAACGTTACCAGACTTCATGTACTCAGTACCGCCAGAGAAGTCAGTTACGATAGCGCCAGCTTCACGAGCAATCAGTTCGCCTGCTGCCATGTCCCATGGTTTTAGACCAAGCTCGAAGTAACCGTCTAGACGACCTGCTGCAACGTAACATAGGTCTAGAGCTGCAGAGCCAGCACGACGGAAGTCAGAGCACTCAACAAACATTGAAGACATGATTTTGAAGTAGCTTTCAGAGTGTTGCTTCTGCTTGAATGGGAAGCCAGTACCGATAACAGTACCTTTGATATCTTTAAGCTGTTTTACACGGATACGTGCATTGTTAAGCTGAGCGCCAGCACCGCGTTGTGCAGTGAAAAGCTCGTTAACCATTGGGTCGTAAACACACGCTACTTCTGTTTTGCCTTTGATGCGAACTGCAATAGACACAGAGAAAGTAGGAATGCCTTGTACGAAGTTAGTGGTGCCATCCAGTGGGTCGATGATCCATTGTACGTCACTATCTTTACCTTCGATTAGGCCACCCTCTTCAGCAATGATGCTGTGGTCTGGGTATGAAGCTTGGATAGTGCTGATGATGATTGCTTCGGCTTCTTTGTCTACGTTAGTAACGAAGTCATTAGTGCCTTTCTGTACTGACTCAATCTTGTCAGTGTTTTCTAGTGATTTAGCAATATGGTTGCCCGCTTTACGCGCAGCGCGTATAGCGATGTTTAGCATTGGATGCATACGAATTTTCCCAACGGATGTTAAAGAACAAAAAGCGGCGCGAAGTATACCAAAGATTTGGCAAAAGGGAAGTGGTTATTTTTTGTGCTGTTAATTTTATGAATAGAAAGATCCTGACTACTTTAGTCAAGTTTATGTTACCATTCTGCGATTGTGTAAAATGAGTGCAATGTGACAATGCTAGACAACGTAAAAATCGTCCTGGTTGGGACTTCTCATTCTGGAAATATTGGCTCGGCAGCTCGAGCGATGAAGGTAATGGGACTGAGCCAGATGGTGCTGGTGGACCCTCAATGTGAGGTGGATTCACAGGCGATTGCGTTGGCTGCCGGTGCTAGTGATATAGCACTGGGTGCAAAAGTTGTGTCTACACTAGAAGAAGCAGTGGAAGATTGTGGTCTTGTTGTTGGTTCTAGTGCACGCTCTCGTACACTAGATTGGCCGATGATTGAGCCAAGAGAGTGTGGTAAGAAATTTGCCGTAGAAGGTGAAAAACACGCAGTTGCGTTAGTATTTGGGCGCGAACGAACGGGCTTGACCAATGATGAGCTGCAGCTTTGTCACTACCATACGTGTATTCCTGCAAACCCAGAGTACAGCTCGCTCAATCTTGCTATGGCGGTGCAAACCCTTAGCTATGAAGTACGAGTGGCGCATCTAGAGCGCGAAGCACAACAGTATGCCGAGCCGAGTGAAGTGGATTACCCGCGTCACAAAGAGCTGGAATTATTCTACCAACACCTTGAAAAAGTCATCATGGATACCCAGTTTATTTCTAAAGACAAACCGGGTCTCGTGATGAATAAGCTGCGTAGAATGTTTAGTCGAACGCGTCCTGAAGCTTCGGAAATCAACACGTTACGTGGTATTTTGACCTCAGTTGAAAAAGCGATAGGGGTTAAAAAATAACCATTTCTTTTGTTGGGTTAAATACCCGACTGTTTTAGTCAATTAAATACTTGACTAAAACAGTCAGGTATGGAAATATTTATGCCACATAATCAATGTGGATAGTGTGATATGAGACTTACATCAAAAGGAAGATATGCAGTAACAGCGATGCTTGATGTCGCACTGCACTCACAGCAAAGCCCAGTACCTCTAGCGGACATCTCTGAACGTCAAGGTATCTCTTTGTCTTATCTAGAACAGCTGTTCTCCAAACTGCGCAAAGCGGGTCTGGTTGCAAGTGTTCGTGGTCCTGGTGGTGGTTACCGCTTGGGCGCAGAGGCAACTGAGATTTCGATTGGTACGGTTATCGCTGCAGTTGATGAATCGGTTGATGCAACAAAATGTGCTGGCAAAGGAGATTGCCAAGGTGGTACACGTTGTCTCACACATACACTGTGGAGAGATTTAAGCTCTCGCATCAGTGACTTCCTAAATAACATCACTCTTGGCGAGTTGATGGTAGATAACGAAGTATTAGAAATTTCAGACCGACAAGACGTAGATCTTGCGGTAAATCATGGGTTCTCAAGAAAAAGTACAAGCACCGCACCCATCGGAATCAATGTTCGCTCGTAGTAGTGTCGCTTATACATTGGAGTAAAGAATGAAACTGCCTATTTATCTAGACTACTCTGCCACTTGCCCTGTCGATCCAAGGGTTGCAGAAAAAATGGTTCAATACATGACGATGGATGGTACCTTCGGTAACCCTGCGTCACGTTCTCACCGTTTTGGTTGGCAAGCAGAAGAAGCAGTAGATAACGCTCGTGAACAGATCGCTGATCTGTTAAACGCAGACCCTCGCGAAGTCGTATTTACGTCCGGCGCTACTGAGTCTGACAACCTTGCTATTAAAGGTGCTGCGCACTTCTACAGCAAAAAAGGTAAGCACATCATCACGGTTAAGACAGAGCACAAAGCGGTTCTTGACCCATGCCGTCAGCTAGAGCGTGAAGGCTTCGAAGTGACTTACTTAGAGCCAGAATCAAACGGTATTGTTGACCTTGCTAAGCTAGAAGCGGCAATGCGTGAAGACACAGTGCTTGTGTCAATCATGCACGTAAACAACGAAATCGGTGTTGTACAAGACATTACTGCTATCGGCGAGCTATGCCGTAGTAAGAAAATCGTATTCCACGTAGATGCAGCACAATCTGCAGGCAAATTGCCTATCGACGTTCAAGAAATGAAAGTCGACTTGATTTCACTATCTGCTCATAAAGTTTACGGACCAAAAGGTATTGGCGCACTCTATGTACGTCGTAAGCCACGTATTCGTCTAGAAGCGCAAATGCACGGCGGCGGTCATGAGCGTGGTTTCCGCTCTGGCACACTACCTACTCACCAAATCGTGGGTATGGGCGAAGCCTTTGCTGTCGCTAAGCAAGATATGCAGAAAGATTATGACCATGCGAAAGCATTGCGCGATCGTCTACTTAATGGCGTTAAAGATCTTGAAGCCGTGACTGTCAATGGTGACCTAGAACAGCGTGTTCCTCACAACCTAAACGTGAGTTTTGCTTTCGTAGAAGGTGAGTCGCTACTAATGTCGCTGAAAGACCTAGCAGTATCTTCTGGTTCTGCCTGTACATCAGCAAGTCTTGAGCCTTCATACGTGCTGCGTGCACTTGGCTTAAACGATGAGCTTGCACACAGCTCAGTTCGCTTCTCATTTGGTCGTTTCACCACTGAAGAAGATATCGATTTTGCGATTGAGCAGATCAGAACAGCAGTAAACAAATTACGTGACATGTCTCCTCTATGGGATATGTATAAAGAAGGGATTGACCTAGACACGGTTGAGTGGGCACACCACTAATCTCACGGAAGTAGAGGATTCGAGGAAGTTATTATGGCGTATAGTGAAAAAGTAATTGACCACTATGAGAACCCACGTAACGTAGGTTCATTTGATAAGAATGATCCGGCTGTGGGTAGTGGTATGGTTGGCGCACCAGCGTGTGGTGACGTAATGAAACTGCAAATCAAGGTGACACCAGAAGGTATCATCGAAGATGCGAAGTTTAAAACTTACGGTTGTGGTTCAGCGATCGCTTCAAGCTCACTAGTAACTGAGTGGGTAAAAGGTAAATCTATCGATGAAGCCGCTGCAATCAAAAACTCTGAGATTGCAGAAGAACTAGAGTTGCCACCAGTGAAAGTTCACTGCTCAATTCTTGCTGAAGATGCAATCAAAGCAGCGGTTGCGGACTACAAGAAGAAGCACGACTAAACTGCTTGGATAACCAAGCCCTTTAGCTTTATTAAACACAGTATCATCAAGAGAAACGAACAAAGGTTGTAGTATGGCCATCTCAATGACAGACGCAGCAGCGAGCCGAGTTAAGACATTTTTAGACAATCGCGGCAAAGGTATTGGATTGCGCTTAGGCGTAAAAACCACCGGTTGCTCTGGTATGGCTTACGTTCTTGAGTTCGTTGATGAACTGGATGAAGGCGATTCGGTGTTTGAGCACTCAGGTGTAAAAGTCATCATCGATGCGAAGAGCTTGGTTTATCTCGATGGCACAGAGCTCGATTATGTAAAAGAAGGCTTGAACGAAGGTTTTGAGTTCAACAACCCAAATGCGAAAGGCGAGTGTGGTTGTGGTGAAAGCTTCAATGTTTAACCTTTAACGAGCTTGGTTGTATCATCAGCCAAGCTCATTAATTACGAGTCAATGCTATGAACCATTTCGAATTATTTGGGCTACCTGTTCAGTTTCAGTTGGACGGTAGCCTTCTTTCTTCTCAGTTCCGAGAACTGCAAAAACGCTTTCACCCAGACAACTTTGCCACTGCCTCTGAGCGCGATCGCCTGTTGGCTGTGCAAAAAGCAGCGCAAATCAATGATGCTTACCAAGTGCTGAAAAAGCCGATTTCTCGCGCCGAATACCTTTTGGCCGAAAACGGTGTCGACATTCGTGCTGAGCAGCAAACATTGCAAGACCCTATGTTCTTAATGGAACAGATGGAACTTCGAGAAGAATTGGAAGACCTAGCGTCTTCGAGCGACCCTGAATCAGAACTTTTTGACTTTGAAGCTAAGGTCAGCAAAATGTTCAAGGTCCAGTTATCAGAATTAGAAGGTCAGCTTTCGCAAGCCGAATGGCCAACTGCTGCTGATAGCGTTAGAAAACTTAAATTTATCGCCAAGTTGCAAAGTGAAATAGAACAGCTAGAAGATAAGCTGCTTGGTTAATGGAAGCTCCCAAGGATATTTGAATGGCATTACTTCAAATCGCAGAGCCTGGCCAAAGCTCCGCACCACACGAACATAAACTGGCTGCGGGCATTGACCTAGGTACAACCAACTCGCTTGTCGCGACAGTAAGAAGTGGTGAAGCCGCGACATTGCCAGATGCCAACGGTAACAAGATTCTCCCGTCTGCGGTTCGCTACGCAGCAGACAACACTATTGTTGGTATCGATGCTCGTGATAACGCAGCACTGGATCCTGTTAACACCATCATTTCTGTGAAGCGTCTACTCGGCCGCTCACTGGCAGACGTTCAGACTCGTTACCCGTCAATGCCATATTCGCTAACAGAAAGCGAGAATGGCCTACCTGTTCTGCAAACCGCAGGCGGCGCAAAGAACCCGATTCAAGTCTCTTCTGACATTCTTAAAACGCTCGGTAAGCGCGCAGAAGAATCGCTGGGCGGCGAACTGGCAGGTGTGGTGATTACCGTTCCAGCGTATTTCGATGATGCGCAGCGTCAAGGCACCAAAGATGCGGCAAACCTAGCGGGTATGCATGTTTTGCGTCTTCTTAACGAACCTACTGCGGCAGCCATCGCTTATGGTCTAGATAGTGGTCAAGAAGGCGTGATTGCGGTTTACGATTTAGGTGGTGGTACCTTCGATATCTCTATCCTACGTTTATCTCGTGGTGTATTTGAAGTACTGGCAACGGGCGGTGATTCAGCGCTGGGTGGTGATGATTTCGACCACCTCGTTGCCGATTACTTACAGCAGCAAGTTGGTAAGTCAAAGCTTAACGCTCATGAGCAACGTGAATTACTGGACGCAGCGACACAAGCGAAAATCGATCTGAGCCAAAATGATGTTGCGACTGTCAACGCTCTTGGCTGGCAAGGTGAACTGACGAAAGCACAGTTTGAAGACCTAATTCGTCCACTTGTGAAGAAGACACTGCTTTCATGTCGCCGTGCTTTGAAAGATGCGGAAGTCGATGCAGAAGACGTCCTAGAAGTTGTCATGGTAGGCGGTTCGACTCGTACACCATTGGTTCGTGAAATGGTTGGCGACTTCTTTGGTAAAACGCCACTGACTAGCATCAACCCAGACGAAGTTGTCGCGATTGGCGCGGCGATTCAAGCGGACATTCTTGCAGGTAATAAGCCTGACTCAGAAATGCTGCTGTTGGATGTTCTTCCACTATCGTTGGGTATTGAAACCATGGGTGGCTTGGTCGAGAAGATCGTTCCACGCAACACCACGATTCCAGTAGCACGCGCCCAAGAATTTACCACGTTCAAAGATGGCCAAACGGCGATGTCCGTGCACGTAGTGCAAGGTGAGCGTGAGATGGTGGACGATTGCCGTTCATTGGCTCGTTTCTCACTAAAAGGCATTCCACCGATGGCAGCGGGTGCAGCTCATATCCGCGTGACGTATCAAGTTGATGCTGACGGTCTGCTTTCTGTTACTGCGATGGAAAAGAGCACCGGTGTTCAGTCAGAAATCCAAGTGAAGCCATCTTACGGTCTTAGCGATGACGAAGTCACCAACATGCTCAAAGACTCGATGACTTACGCCAAAGACGATATGTTAGCACGTGCATTGGCTGAGCAGCGCGTTGAAGCGGATCGTGTGATTGAAGGCCTAATCGCTGCGATGCAAGCGGACGGTGATGCACTTCTAAACGAAGAAGAAAAACAGGCATTGGTTAAAGCGATTGAAGCGCTCATTGAACTTCGCAATGGCGATAATGCCGATGCTATTGAACAAGGTATTAAAGACACTGATAAAGCGAGCCAAGAGTTTGCTTCACGTCGAATGGACAAGTCCATCCGTGAAGCGTTGGCGGGCCAATCAGTTGATAACATTTAGATCGAGGACTAAGTAGTCATGCCAAAAATTGTTGTTCTGCCCCATGAAGATCTCTGCCCAGAAGGCGCAGTATTAGAGGCTAATGAAGGCGAAACTGTATTAGACGTAGCGCTAAAGAACGGTATTGGAATTGAACACGCTTGTGAAAAGTCGTGTGCATGTACCACTTGTCACGTCATCATCCGTGAAGGCTTCGATTCACTTGAAGAAAGTGAAGAGCTTGAAGACGATATGCTGGACAAAGCATGGGGTCTAGAGCCAGAGTCTCGCCTTGGTTGCCAAGCGGTAGTGGCGGATGAAGATCTGGTTGTTGAAATTCCAAAGTACACATTGAACCACGCATCTGAAGATCACTAATTAACTGGAGGATTCATGAGCTTAAAATGGACTGATTCTCGTGATATCGCTATCGAGCTGTGCGATCAATTTCCAGAAACTGACCCGAAAACGGTCCGTTTCACAGACTTGCATAAATGGATTACAGACTTGGAAGACTTTGACGATGATCCAAATCGCTCAAATGAAAAAATCCTCGAAGCTGTGATTTTATGCTGGATGGATGAGTACGATTAAACAGACTTACTAGTTAGTTATACAAAAACGGGCCTTTGGCCCGTTTTTTTGTCGCAGCATGTTACATTGTTATTAATTCCCATGGTGCAGTCATTGGTATTGTCTCTACATAGTGATAACATCATTTGAAACACAGAATGTGACACAGCAGCTGAACTGTAATAGCTAAGCTGCAATAATTAGATTTAAGACAAGGAGAGACCATGTCTAGCACAATGTCGGTATTTATCAGCCAAGACACGGCAGCACCGCAATGGGGCGACAAGGCTATTATTTCATTTTCTGAGCAAGGCGCGACGATTCACATCGGTGAAGGTCATGATCTTGGCGCGATTCAACGCGCTGCTCGCAAGCTCGATTCACAAGGCATTTCAAACGCCACACTGGCTGGCGAAGGTTGGGATCTAGAGTCATCTTGGGCTTTCTACCAAGGCTACCGCAACGCCAAGAAAAGCACTCAAGTCACATTGGCAGAACTCAGCGATCAAGACAAAAAAGAGCTTGAAGCACGCATCAAAGCCTCTAACTGGACGCGCGATATCATCAACAAGAGTGCTGAAGAAGTGGCGCCACGCCAACTTGCGACAATGGCAGCTGAGTTCATCAAGTCGACAGCTCCAGAGCACGTCACCTACCGCATCGTTAAAGACAAAGATCTACTGACAGAAGGTTGGGAAGGTATCTTTGCCGTTGGTCGTGGTTCTGAGCGTACTTCTGCGATGCTACAACTGGACTACAACCCAACGGGCGATGAAAATGCGCCAGTATTCGCTTGTCTAGTGGGTAAAGGTATTACATTTGATTCAGGTGGTTACAGCCTAAAACCATCGAATTTTATGACAGCAATGAAAGCGGACATGGGCGGTGCTGGTACTATTACTGGCGGTCTTGGTCTCGCGATCATGCGTGGCTTGAACAAGCGTGTGAAACTCATTCTATGCTGCGCTGAAAACATGGTATCGGGTCGCGCGCTTAAGCTAGGTGATGTGATTACCTATAAAAATGGTAAGACAGTCGAGATCATGAATACTGACGCGGAAGGTCGTTTGGTATTGGCTGACGGTCTTATCTACGCGAGTGAGCAAAACCCTGAACTTATCATTGATTGTGCCACTCTGACTGGTGCTGCTAAGAACGCACTGGGTAACGATTACCATGCCATCATGTCATTTGATGATGAGTTAACGCATCAAGCGTTGACTAATGCGAACCAAGAGAAAGAAGGCCTATGGCCACTGCCATTGGCGGACTTCCACCGCGGTATGTTGCCATCGAACTTTGCTGACTTGTCCAACATCAGCAGTGGTGACTACTCTCCAGGTGCAAGCACGGCGGCGGCATTCTTGTCTTACTTTGTTGAAGACTACAAGAAAGGTTGGTTGCACTTTGATTGCGCGGGTACCTACCGTAAATCAGGCACAGACAAATGGTCAGCAGGCGCGACAGGTATGGGCGTTCGAACGTTAGCTCGTCTACTGACTGAGCAAGCGGATAAATAACCCAAGCAGAACATCACAAATAAAAGAACAACACGAAAGAAAAGGAATACTAATGGCCCTAGAAAGAACATTCTCTATCGTTAAACCGGATGCAGTTAAGCGTAACCTGATTGGTGAGATCTACCACCGTATCGAAAAAGCTGGCCTGTCTATTATCGCCGCTAAGATGGTACATCTTACCGATGAGCAGGCGAAAGGCTTCTATGCAGAGCATGAAGGTAAACCGTTTTTCGATGATCTTCGTGCATTCATGACCTCTGGACCTATCATGGTTCAAGTCCTTGAGGGTGAAGATGCGATCAGTCGTTACCGAGAGCTAATGGGAAAAACCAACCCAGAAGAAGCCGCGTGTGGCACCATTCGTGCGGACTACGCACTAAGCATGCGTCATAACTCAGTACACGGCTCGGATAGCCCAGAGTCAGCAGCACGTGAGATTGAGTTTTTCTTTCCACAGTCAGAAATTTGCCCTCGCTAATTGAGCGCATTGTTGAGTAAAAAGGAGGCGTGGCCTCCTTTTTTATTACCTGATACTTTTGTTGTACAAAAAATGTTCACTTAGAAATGAATACCTTAATATTTTAGGGTTTTGTAACGCTTGTTGTAGGGGGCTAAAGCCTGTACAATTCGCGCCCTTAACACCAATTACCGTCATCGAAGAGGCACCATGACCACACAAAAAGTCAATCTACTCGATTTTGATCGCAAGGGTATGCGTCAGTTTTTCCAAGAGGAACTGGGCGAAAAAGCCTTCCGCGCTGATCAAGTTATGAAGTGGATCTATCATTTTGGTGTCGACGACTTCGAGAAGATGACCAACATCAATAAGAAACTGCGTGAGAAGCTGATCCGTTTGGCTGAAATTAAAGCGCCAACGGTTTCTGAAGCTCAGCATTCATCTGATGGCACCATCAAGTGGGCAATGCGTGTTGGTGATCAAGATGTGGAAACGGTTTATATCCCAGATGACGACCGTGCAACGTTGTGTGTGTCTTCACAAGTAGGTTGTGCGTTAGAATGTAAGTTCTGTTCAACGGCTCAGCAAGGCTTCAACCGTAACCTGAAAGTGTCTGAAATCATTGGTCAGGTGTGGCGCGCAGCTCGAGAGATCGGTCTTGAAAAAGAAACTGGTCGCCGCCCAATTACTAACGTAGTAATGATGGGCATGGGTGAGCCTCTTTTGAATATGAAAAATCTAATGCCAGCACTTGAGCTTATGCTTGATGATCTTGGTTTTGGTTTGTCTAAGCGCCGTGTGACCGTATCGACGTCTGGTGTTGTGTCTGGCCTTGATCAGATGACAGGGCAAATTGACGTAGCATTGGCTATCTCACTGCACGCGCCAAACGATAAGCTTCGTAGCGAAATCATGCCAATCAATGACCGTTGGGATATTCAAGATTTCTTGGCTTCTGTTCGTCGCTATATTGCATCGTCGAACGCAAACCGCGGTAAAGTGACGGTAGAATATGTGCTGCTTGATCATGTGAATGACGACATGGGTCATGCGCGCGAATTGGCCGAGCTGCTTAAAGATACACCGGCTAAGATCAACCTGATCCCGTTCAACCCGTATCCAGGTTCGCCTTACAAAAAGCCAAGTAACTCACGTATCGACCGTTTCATGAAAACTCTGATGCAGTACGATTACACCGTGACGGTTCGTAAGACCCGTGGTGACGATATTGATGCCGCATGTGGTCAGCTTGTCGGTGACGTTATTGACCGAACCAAGCGTACTCAGCAAATTGCTGCACAAAAGGGACAACAAGCGATCCCTGTCAAAGCACTCTAGGTTATTGACGCGAATACCGTATACAAAGCCAAGTTTCGACTTGGCTTTGTTGTATCTGCGAATCTCAGATTTAGCGGCTGATAATCGCAGGAGGTATTGAACTCACTAAACTCTGATCTTTGCCACATTTTCTAGATAAATAGTTGAACCATAACGGAACAAACATAGTTTTCGTTAATCAAATACTACGAAATGTCGCCAGAAAAATATGAGTAGTGTTAATTTTTAATCAAAACTGTCACTATTTGCGCTGTTTTTACTCTGGGCATTTTAACTCGTGTGGAGAATCGACTATGATGAGCAGTTCCAATCGAGATGATGCTGGCTAACTCAATCAGTCAGAGATAAATCATAATAAAATCGAGCGCTTTACAAATAGAGAAGTGCCGCAGTTGGCCATTTGGGACTATGCTGTATTGAACAGCTAGTGCGAGCGATTTACCAAACTAAGATCACCAACACCCATTAAAAATAACGAACTAAGCGTGTTGTGTCTAAGTAATAACCAATAAGAAGTACAATATCAATGAGTACTGAGCAAAATAACGCCACAGAACCGTCATCACCAGCCGAGCAAGCACCGCTTGCTGGTACGATCCTAAAGCAAAAGCGTGAGGCATTAGGGCTCACACAAAAGCAAATCGCCGATAGATTACGATTACGCGTCGCGATCATCCAAAAAATTGAGTCAAATGAGTTCGATGGTGAACAAGTTGCCACGTTCACTCGAGGTTATCTACGCTCTTACGCGAAAGCGGTAGGCATTGATGAGCAAGAAGTGCTTGGTACCATCGAAAATCACAGTGCAGCTCAACACTACGAACAGCCAATGCAAAGCTTTTCGAAAAAAACCAATAAAGAAAAACACGATAGTCGCATCATGAAACTCACTTGGGGTATTGGTGTGGTGATCGTTGGTATTTCTTCAGTTTGGTGGCTGCAGAACCAACAGAAAGATACCTTGTCTGAAATAGCAGACACCTCCACAAGCGATCCTGCTTTTGAAGTAGAGGCGCCGGCGACTGAGAAAATAGCCACACTAGAGGCCGAGCTTGTTGCACAGGAGCCAGAAGTGAAAACTTTGGATGTTTCTTCCATTGTTGCCACGCCGGCTGAGCCTGAAGCTACGCCATCTGAAGCCACATCAGGCCAAGTAACCGAGGATGTAGCGGAAGTTGTCGAGCAGGCAGAACCGATTGCGGCAGAGCCTGAACCAAAACCCGCTAACGGGCTGACAAACCTAACTATGTCTTTCTCAGGCGATTGTTGGATCCAAGTAAAAGACGCCGACGGCAAAACTGTCTCGACGGGCATTAAAAAAGCCGGCGAAAATGTTAACTTGGACGGCAAAGCTCCATTCAAAGTCATTTTAGGTGCACCTGAAAAGGTTTCTATGACATTAGCGAGTGAACCTGTCGACCTTTCTGGGTATACTTCAGGCAAAGTAGCTCGATTCACCTTACCTTAGAAAACACTATGCATCACGAATCACCAATTAAACGTCGTCCCTCCACGCGTATTTATGTGGGCGATGTGCCTATCGGCGATGGCGCGCCTATCGCCGTTCAGTCTATGACTAACACGCGTACGACAGATGTAGCCGCTACGGTTGCTCAAATCAAAGCTTTGGAAAACGTAGGCGCTGACATTGTGCGTGTTTCCGTGCCGACCATGGATGCCGCTGAAGCTTTCCGTGAGATCAAAAAGCAGGTTTCTATTCCGCTGGTTGCTGATATCCACTTCGACTACCGTATTGCGCTTAAAGTCGCTGAGTACGGCGTGGATTGCTTGCGTATTAACCCTGGCAACATTGGTAATGAAGCGCGTATCCGTTCGGTCGTTGATTGTGCTCGCGATAAGAATATTCCAATTCGTATCGGCGTCAATGGTGGCTCTCTGGAAAAAGACATCCAGATGAAATATGGCGAACCAACGCCCGAGGCCCTAGTTGAATCAGCAATGCGTCACGTGGATATTCTTGATCGTCTTAACTTTGACCAGTTCAAAGTGAGTGTGAAAGCGTCAGATGTATTCCTAGCGGTGGACTCGTACCGTCTACTGGCTAAGAAAATTGATCAGCCACTTCACTTAGGTATCACGGAAGCGGGTGGTGCGCGTGCTGGTTCGGTGAAATCATCGGTTGGTCTAGGCATGCTGTTAGCTGAAGGTATCGGTGACACGCTGCGTATTTCTCTGGCTGCGAACCCAGTAGAAGAAATCAAAGTGGGTTTCGATATTCTGAAATCACTGCGAATTCGTTCTCGCGGCATCAATTTTATTGCCTGCCCAAGCTGTTCACGTCAAGAGTTCGACGTGATCGGCACAGTCAACGCACTAGAAGAGCGTTTGGAAGATGTGATCACCCCAATGGATGTGTCTATCATTGGTTGTGTGGTTAACGGTCCGGGTGAAGCCGAAGTGTCTCATCTAGGTCTGGCAGGCAGTAATAAGAAGAGTGCTTTCTATGAAGACGGAAAACGTCAGAAAGAGCGCTTTGATAACGATGACCTCGTTAATCAGCTTGAAGCAAAAATTCGAGCTAAAGCATCGATGCTAGATTCTGCAAATCGCATCGAAGTAAATGAAGTAGAAGACAAATAATCTCAACGAAAATACGGTATTAAACTGTGGCAAAAACTATCCAAGCAATTCGAGGCATGAACGACTGCCTCCCAACACAATCTCCACTTTGGCAAAAAGTTGAGAATACAGTGAAGCAAGTGGTCAGCGCATATGGCTACAACGAAGTACGTATGCCAATCGTTGAGATGACACATCTATTTAGCCGCGCTATCGGTGAAGTGACCGACGTGGTTGAAAAAGAGATGTACACCTTTGAAGACCGCAACGGTGATAGCCTAACGCTACGCCCTGAGGGTACAGCTGGCTGTGTGCGTGCAGGGATTGAAAATGGTTTGCTTTACAACCAAGAGCAGCGTTTGTGGTACATGGGCCCAATGTTCCGTCACGAGCGTCCGCAAAAAGGTCGCTACCGTCAGTTCCACCAATGTGGTGTGGAAGTATTCGGTCTAAACGGTCCTGACGTTGACGCTGAACTTATCATGATGACAGCGCGTCTGTGGCGTGAACTGGGCATAGATAAGCACGTACGCCTAGAGCTGAACTCTATCGGCTCACTAGAAGCACGTGCTAACTACCGTACGGCACTGATTGCTCACCTAGAGCAGCACGTTGATGTGCTAGATGAAGACAGCAAGCGCCGTATGCATACTAACCCATTGCGTGTACTTGATAGCAAAAACCCAGACGTTCAAGCGATCTTGGTGGATGCGCCAGAGCTTTCTGACTACCTCGATGAAGAGTCAAAAGCACATTTTTCTGGTCTATGTGAACTTCTTGACGCGGCAGGTATCGAATATACGGTTAATCAACGTTTGGTTCGTGGCCTGGATTACTACAACCGTACTGTTTTCGAGTGGATCACTGAAAGCCTAGGTGCACAAGGTACTGTATGTGGCGGTGGCCGCTACGACGGCCTTGTAGAACAGCTTGGCGGCAAAGCTACACCGGCGGTGGGTTTCGCTATGGGTCTTGAGCGTCTTGTGTTGATGATGGAAACGCTTGAACTGACTAACGTTCGTCGCAGTGTTGATGCTTATGTGGTCACGGCTGGCGAAGGTACTATGATGGCGGGTATGAAGCTTGCTGAAAGCCTTCGTGAAGCAATCCCTGGCATCCGAGTTATGAACCACTTTGGTGGCGGTAACTTTAAGAAGCAATTCAAGCGCGCAGACAAAGTAGGCGCGGTTTATGCCCTTGTGCTTGGTGAGACTGAAGTGGCTGAGAATACGGTCGTGGTCAAAGATTTGCAGGGCGGAGAGCAAGAAACTGTTGCTCAAACCGAGTTAGCCGCTAAATTAGCAGATATTATTTAAGTTTAAACCCAAGACAATAGGCAGCGAGGTTTCAGCTGCCTATTCGTTTAGGTAACGATTTCTTTTAAGAGGACAGGAAGTGGAACTCTACGATTCTGAAGAACAACAAGTTGAAGCGATCAAAGACTGGTGGAAAGAGAACGGCAAAGCCGTTGTGCTTGGCGTTGTTGTTGGTCTAGGTGGTTTATTTGGCTGGCGTTATTATCAAGATTCCGTTGTCCAAGCTCAGGAAGCAGCATCAGAACAGTACAGTAAAGCCGTTGAGTCTATTGTCGCGAAAGGCGCGGACTCAAGTGCAGATGTTCAAGCATTTATCGATACAAGCAAAGACAGCGAATACGCGGTTTTAGCGGCTATGCAATTGGCAAAAGCACAAGTGGAAGCAGGCAACTTTGAAGATGCATTGACGCAGCTTCAGTGGGCACAGAGCAACACCAAAGATGCGGCGATTACTCCGCTAGTGACTTACCGTATTGCACGTCTAATGATTGAGTCAGGCGACAACGCGGGTGCTCGCGCTGAACTTGATAAAATCACTGATATCGCTTGGGCGGGTCGTGTGGCAGAGCTTCGTGGTGACATCGCGATTCGCGAAGGTGACCGCGATGCGGCTTACACCGCTTACACTGAAGCGCAGCAAGCACAAGATGCAAGCCAAGCGCTACAGCTAAAATTGGATGATCTTGCCAAGTAAGGGCTATAGCCGATGAATAGACTCGTTAAAAAGGTATTACTTTCTATCTCGGTATTAGGTGTACTTGCAGGGTGTTCGAGCGAAGAAGACACCATCATTATGGCGCCGCTACCGACAGTGCAAAGTGAGTTTACTCCTAGCACGGAGTGGTCTTCAAGCATTGGCAACGGTGTTGGAAGTTTCTTCTCTAAACTGTCTCCTGTCTATGCGTATGACAAGCTGTTTGTTGCCAGCCGTGAAGGTGAAGTGAAAGCCATGGATCCGGAAACGGGCAAAACCCTTTGGCAAGTCGATATTACTGGCGAAGTGACGGCTCGACTGTCTGGTGGCATTGCGGCTGCATACCAAAAGCTATATATCGGTAGTGAAAATGGCGAAGTGATTGCACTGGACGTCAACACGGGTGAAGAGCTTTGGCGTGCGGAAGTCAACGGTGAAGTCCTAGCGATGCCGGTCGCGGATGCAAGCCTGGTGATGGTGCATACCAGTCAAGGTGTATTGACGGCACTCGAGCAGACGAACGGTGAAGAGCGCTGGGCAATCAGTACCGATGTTCCAAACCTAACACTGCGCGGTGATAGCGCTCCTGCTACGGTCTCTGGTGGTGTGTTCTGGGGCACAGCGAATGGTCGCTTGGCGGCAGCCATCATTGAACGTGGTCAGTTGATTTGGCAACAACCTGTGGGTACGCCAAAAGGTGCGACTGAAATTGACCGTTTGGTTGATGTTGACTCCTCACCAATTATCCTAGGCGGCACGCTGTATACTGTGGGCTTCAATGGTCAATTGATTTCCATTGATCTTCGTTCTGGTAACCCAATCTGGAAGCGTAACTACTCTTCTGCCACGGACATGGCCACGGACAACCGCAGCCTGTTTTTGATCTCAGAAACGGATCACGTTATCGCAGTTGATGCGCGCAGTGGTACCGAGCTATGGGAAAACAGCCAGCTAGAGAACCGTCAGTTGACGGCGCCTGTGATTGTTGACGGTTACGTTGTGGTGGGTGATAGCCTTGGTTACTTGCACTGGCTCGATCGTCAAACTGGCGAGTTTGTAGCACAGCAAATGACCAACGAGAGCGGTATGGCTGTAGGGCCAACATTGGTACCAGGTGGCTACGTGATCATCAATCGCGACGGTGAAATAAAGAAACTCACCATTAACTAGAAAGCGTGATATAATTCACAAACGGCTCCTGGCTGATTTTCAGTTAGGAGCCGTTTTATTGCTGCGAAGCAAAAGGATCTTTTCGAGCTCGGATAGATAGAATGCGTTGTGGTTATAGGAAAACGAGACCATTTTTACCTATAACTACAATAAGAAATTAAGTGTAGAGGTTAATATGTTACCTGTTGTTGCCCTAGTTGGACGCCCGAATGTGGGTAAGTCGACACTGTTTAATAGACTGACACGTACGCGTGATGCTTTGGTTGCGGATTTTCCGGGACTAACGCGCGATCGTAAATATGGTCAAGCTCAACTGGGTGAGAATGAATTCATTGTTATCGATACTGGCGGTATTGATGGCACTGAAGAAGGTGTAGAAACCAAAATGGCGGAACAATCGTTAGCTGCGATTGAAGAAGCTGACGTAGTGCTATTCCTAGTGGATGGTCGTGCGGGTTTGACGGTTGCTGATGAAGCGATTGCGAACCACCTACGTAAAATTGAAAAGCCAGCATTCCTTGTGGTCAACAAGGTTGATGGTATTGATGCCGATGCTGCAAGCGCTGAGTTTTGGCAGCTAGGTGTTGAAAACATGTATCACATCGCAGCGGCTCACGGCCGTGGTGTCACTGCTCTGCTTGACCGCGCTTTGGATCCTTTCTTTGAACATCTGTCAGAAACTGAGGGTGAAATTGAAGATTTGACCATGTTCGAAGATGAAGACGAGAAACTCGACTACACCGAAGAAGAAGCGGAAGCAGAGTACAAGCGTCTTCAAGATCAGCCAATCAAACTGGCAATCATCGGTCGTCCAAACGTGGGTAAGTCGACACTGACTAACCGTATCCTCGGTGAGGAGCGCGTGGTGGTTTATGATATGCCAGGTACGACACGTGACTCTATCTATATTCCGATGGAGCGTGATGATCGTGAGTATGTTCTTATTGATACCGCAGGTGTACGTCGTCGCAAGCGTATTAATGAGACGGTTGAAAAGTTCTCAGTTGTTCAAACGCTAAAAGCGATCGAAGATGCCAACGTGGTATTGGTGGTTATCGATGCTCGCGAGAATATCTCAGATCAAGACCTCAGCTTGTTAGGCTTTGCCCTTAACGCAGGTCGCTCAATTGTTCTAGCAGTGAACAAGTGGGATGGTTTGGATACAGACGTGAAAGAGCAGGTTAAAAAAGAGCTAGACCGCCGTTTAGGCTTTGTCGACTTTGCTCGTATTCACTTTATCTCAGCGCTTCACGGTACGGGTGTTGGTCACTTGTTCGAGTCTGTTCAAGAAGCGTATAAGTCAGCAACGACACGTGTAGGTACGTCAGTACTGACTCGTATCATGAAAATGGCGACAGAAGATCACCAACCGCCTATGGTTCGTGGTCGCCGCGTGAAGCTTAAGTACGCGCACGCTGGTGGTTATAACCCACCAATCGTTGTTGTTCACGGTAACCTAGTGAACGAACTGCCAGATTCGTATAAGCGCTACCTAATGAACTATTACCGCCGTTCACTGGAAATCATGGGGACCCCAATCCGCATTAACTTCCAGAGCAGTGATAACCCGTTCGAAGGTAGAACAAGTAAGATGACACTGTCGCAAGAGCGCAAACGTAAGCGCCTGATGACTATGATGAAAGGTCGTCCTAAAAAATAAAGTATTAACGTAATGACGCCCTCTGAATTAAGAGGGCGTTTTTTTGTGTGCAATAAAAGTTATGTCGTAAGGAAAGGTTGATGATCACAGCCACTAAGGTACATTTTTGCCATCAAGTTTGGACGCTGGAAAGTCAGATCCAAGTTCTCTCTCAAACCGATCAGTATTGTGACGTCGTCGTCGCAGAGACGCCTTTTCATCCTGTTAGTCATATCTGGCCGGATCACCCAGCAGATAAAGGCACATTGTCGGTAAGCGGTGTTGATTACGAGGTGCTAGATTGTCTAGTTGGTGCAGTTGAAGTGGCCACAGGCATTCTTTACGTTGCAGAGTCGATTCCGGTTAAACGTGATACTGAAGGTTGGGTATTTGTTGTTGTGCATCGCCTCGATAAGGATGTCGAACTGAATGTTGGGCACAACGTGATGCTTAACGTCGACAAACAGCACCAGCAGAGCTTAAGTAGAGGACACAGCGCTGGTCATATCGCTTCACTGGCACTCAACAAAGTCCTCGCTGCAACTTACTGGCGAAAAGACGCAGACCGTAAAGATGGTTTAGGTTCCTACGATTTCAATAGCTACGCTCAAGAGCTGAGTTTTGTATCGCTCGATCGCTGTTTTGACAAATATCGACTGGGCAAGACGTTACGAAAGCGTGGCTTGAATACCGCACAACTACTCGATGACATCGCAGATATTGAATCTAAGGTTAACCAGCAACTGCAAGATTGGCTCAGTGAGCCAAGCGAGGTAACTATGACCGTGGATGGCCCGTATTTAACCAGCTCTCGTTACTGGTGTTGTCAGTTGGATGATGTGAAAGTTGTCATGCCGTGTGGCGGAACTCACATAACGTCGACTTCTGCATTGCCCAAACTAAGTGTTGAATTGCGTGTCATCGACAGTAACTATATCGAAATGCACACCAATGTAATTCAATAATAGGAAATACGATCTTTTTATTAAATTCGGTTAGCGACTTCCAGTATAACCATTTTTAGTTTTTTGTTCTGCTTAAAATCGAAATGCAGGATATGTAACTTATGCTTTCGGTGTGTGGTTATATAAATGTTCTTTTTTAAGCAGATCGCTGATCAAGCTAGCTTTTGAAGAAGATCATATAAAGATCGTTTTATTGGGGTCAGCTTGGCAAGTCATATCCAGACCACAAAGGCTAAATTACGTTCAAATATTCCTTTGGTCAATAGTTCATCTATCTATCCCCTGTGTTAGTATGTGCCCGAAGCGCATAATAAACAGTATGCCGACCACTTTGCGAGAAGTGGTATGGCAACAATCAAAAAGACGCGAACTATGAATAAAGACTTGCTGATCGATGCCCATAAAGGCATGAATAACTTATTAAAGGAGCTCGCACTGGGATTACCCCGAACCCAGTTAGAGTCAAGGATAGTCAAGCTGACCGAGCGATTATTTCCAGACAAACGAGTTTCCATCCTCTCATTAGATGAGGCCACAGAGTGCTTGCATACCGTGGCCGCTCCTAACCTGCCAATTGACTACAATCAGGCGATCAATGGCATCGCGATCGGTGAAACGGTCGGATCATGCGGCGCTGCTGCTTTTCTGAAGCGCTCAGTGATTGTTGACGATGTCACACAACATCGTAATTGGCAGCCTTTTCTGGAGCTGGCTGCTTCTGCCGATATTCGTGCTTGCTGGTCTGTACCTGTGATGTCTACAGAGCAACACTGTTTAGGAACGTTTGCACTTTACAGTAGTACCCCAGCTACCCCGCGAGCGATCGAGGTTGAAGTACTTGAGTCCGTTGCCGCAGTTTATTCGGTGGCGTTGGAGAAATACGCCCTTGAGGACAAGCTCACATTTCAAGCCCAAATGGATCCCCTCACACATTGTTTAAACCGACGAGAGCTTCTCGACAGAGTAGAGCAAAGTCATTGTTTTGACGGCAATATTTTGGGTTGCTTTTTTGTTGATATCGACAAATTTAAGCAAGTTAATGACGAATTCGGCCATTACTTTGGTGACAAGGTGCTCATGGCAGTGGCTAATGAGCTGAAAGCGATATTTCCGCCTCAAGCTGTGCTCGGACGTTATGGGGGCGATGAGTTCTTAGCGTTTTGCTGCTTCCCGAGTGAAGAAGGCGCAAGAGCATTCTATGAGACCCTGACGACTGAGCTTAATAAGCCAGTGACATTGGAAGAAACCAACATTTCTGTCAGCGTTGGATTTGCCACTAAGGAATGTTGTTCAGATCTGCCAATGGACAAACTGATCCGAAAAGCGGACGCGGAAATGTATAAAGTTAAACGACGTAATCGACGGACCGTGCCGATGACGAGTTATTCTCAAATGCTTGCTTCTTAGTCGGTGGTCAAACGGTGAATTTGATTGGTATCAATGCGCAAGCCGAGAACAAAATCGTATGATGCCAACATTAACTATCACTAATGTAGGTGAGTCACAATGAGTTCAGGTAATAATTGCCCAACATGCGAACGAGAACTGGGTTGGGATGGTCAATACCATTGTAGCCACTGTCAGCTTCATTTTAACAAGCGGGCTTTCTGCCCAGACTGCGAGGCAGAACTCGAGAAGCTTCAAGCGTGTGGCTCGGCGAGCTACTTTTGCCACAGTTGCAACGAGCTCAAGTCAAAATCCCGAGTGAAGTTGACGTTTGAGGCAGTGACTTAACGGACAGTCGTTATTCGTTATCTTGTATGCGGGTCACCTGAGACTCAATGACGCCGGTGTCGAGTTTAGTGGTAATTGTGCTACCTACTTCAAGCGAATGAGCGTTAGTGATCACATGACCTTTGTTGTCTTGAGTGATTGAATAGCCTCGCTGTAGCGTTGCCAGTGGGCTGACCGTATCCAGCTTTCCTGCCGTCACTGCAAACTGATGTTTGGCGGTATTGAGCTGTTTTTGTATTGCTTGTTTAAGCCGCGCTTGTAACTGCACTAATCGGTTCGATTGTTTTTCTAATTGACGGTCTGGAGAGAGTGCCATCAATCGATGCTGCTTGTTATTTAGACGCAGAGCTTCTTGCGATAGTCGCTGCTTCATGGCAGAACTCAAACGGTATTCAAACTCATCGAGAAGTTGGCTCTGTCTTTGCAGCTGATGTTTTGGATGATGGCTGTTTAACGCTTGTGTCAGTGCAGAAAACTGCTGTTTTTGCTGAGCAAGGTAAATCTGCATCGTATTACGCAGTCTTTGCTCTCGACTCTTTAGTGACTCATGCTTGTGTGATGTGTCATTGCTGACCAGCTCTGCTGCCGCGCTTGGGGTTGGCGCACGTACATCGGCAACATAATCGGCAATCGTGACATCAATTTCGTGCCCGACTGCACTAATGATAGGGATTTGGCTTGCTGCGATGGTTCTCGCCACAACTTCATGGTTAAAGCACCAAAGATCTTCGAGTGAACCACCACCACGACCGACAATCAACACATCACACTCATTGCGACTGTTGGCGCGGCCAATAGCTTGAGCGATCTCGAATGCGGCCATGTCACCTTGCACGGTTGTCGGGTAGATAACGACAGGCAGAGATGGATCGCGCCTTTTCAGTACATCGAGAATATCGAACAGCGCAGCCCCTGTTTTAGAGGTGATGATACCCACGCGTTTTGGATGAGAGGGCAGAGGCTTTTTCAGTGACTGCGAGAATAACCCTTCAGCCGCCAGCGACATTTTTAGCTTCTCAAACTCTTGCTGCAGTCTGCCATCGCCTTCTGGCTGCATCGATTCAATGATCAGTTGGTAGTCACCACGTGGCTCATACAAAGAGAGACGCGCTTTCACCAATACTTGATTGCCGTTGACGGGCTTAAAGGTGACTCGGCGATTGTTGCCACGGAACATCGCGCACTTAACTTGAGCACGTGAGTCTTTTAACGTGAGGTACCAGTGACCAGAGACCGGTGCAGAAAAGTTAGAGATTTCACCCACTAACCAGACAATCCCCATTTCATTTTCTAGTAATAAACGCACTTCGGAATTCAGACGAGAAACCGTGTAAATGTTCTGATTTGAAGAAGATGAATGAGAAGTAGATCGCGAGGATAGGGACACAGCTAATCTCAAGGGCGTGAGTATGGAAATTAGCGGCAATATAATACATATCAAGGGGGTAATTGCAAATAAAAAATAGAAAAATGTATAGCCAAGCGATTTCGTCGGGCGTATAATCCCACCGCAATATCTAATCCAAATCACCTTATTATGCGAAACGATAAGGGCGGATTTTTTCTTTAAACTCCTCTATTGTGAGATATTGCAAATGCTAAGAATTGCCAAAGAAGCGCTGACGTTCGATGATGTACTACTCGTTCCAGCTCACTCCACCGTTCTCCCAAACACAGCTGATCTTCGCACTCGGCTGACCAAGAATATCACTCTGAATATTCCAATGATCTCTGCGTCTATGGACACAGTGACAGAAGCGCGTCTTGCGATCGCGCTCGCCCAAGAAGGTGGCATTGGCTTTATCCACAAGAACATGTCTATCGAGCAGCAAGCTGAGCAGGTTCGTCTAGTTAAAATCTTTGAAGCAGGTGTGGTTACTAACCCAGTAACTGTTAGCCCAGATGCATCTATCGCTGATGTGGTTGCGTTGACTGAAAAGCACGGCTTTGCAGGTTTCCCTGTTGTTGCACAAAACAACGAACTCGTAGGCATCATCACTGGTCGTGATGTTCGCTTTGTTACTGACCTTTCTAAGAAAGTAGAAGCAGTAATGACGCCAAAAGAGCGCCTAGCCTCTGTTAAAGAAGGTGCTTCTCGTGAAGAAGTACAAGAAGAGATGCACCGTGCACGTGTTGAGAAAGTACTGGTTGTGAACGACGAGTTCCAACTAACCGGTATGATCACAGCAAAAGACTTCCACAAAGCAGAACGTAAGCCGAACGCATGTAAAGATGCGCAAGGTCGTCTACGCGTTGGTGCTGCGGTTGGTGCTGGTGCTGGTAACGAAGAACGTGTTAAAGCCCTTGTTGAAGCAGGTGTTGACGTTCTACTTATCGACTCTTCACACGGTCACTCTGAAGGTGTTCTAAACCGTATCCGCGAAACTCGCGCAGCATACCCAGATCTCGACATCATCGGTGGTAACGTTGCAACGGCTGCCGGTGCTAAAGCACTGATTGAAGCAGGCGTAAGCGCAGTGAAAGTAGGTATCGGCCCAGGCTCTATCTGTACGACTCGTATCGTAACAGGCGTAGGTGTACCTCAAATCACTGCGATTTCAGATGCAGCAGCAGCGGCTGAAGAATATGGCATCCCAGTTATCGCTGATGGCGGTATCCGTTTCTCAGGTGATATCTGTAAAGCTATCGTAGCTGGCGCATCTTGTGTCATGGTTGGTTCTATGTTCGCTGGTACTGAAGAAGCACCAGGTGAAGTGATTCTTTACCAAGGTCGTTCATACAAAGCTTACCGTGGTATGGGTTCTCTTGGCGCAATGTCTCAAGGTTCTTCTGACCGTTACTTCCAGTCTGACAACGCGGCAGACAAACTGGTACCAGAAGGTATCGAAGGTCGTATCGCTTATAAAGGTCGCCTAAAAGAGATCGTTCACCAGCAAATGGGTGGTCTTCGTTCAAGCATGGGTCTAACTGGCTCTGCGACTATTGAAGATATGCGTACTAAAGCGGAATTCGTTCGCATCTCTGGTGCAGGTCTAAACGAATCTCACGTACACGATGTTCAAATCACCAAGGAAGCGCCTAACTACCGTTTGGGTTAATTAATCGTTCAGGTTAATTAACCACTTAGGTTAATAGCGATAACGTAGTGAAATAATTCCTACGTAAACGTTTGCTTTTTTCCTTGAAGCAAAGATGAGAGGCGGGTAAACTCGCCTCCGTTTTCAACACTTAGCTGATAAGATTGCCCAAAATGACGAAAAATATTCATGACCAACGAATTCTGATCCTAGACTTCGGTTCTCAATACACACAACTAGTAGCACGTCGCGTTCGTGAGATCGGTGTTTACTGTGAACTATGGAGCTGGGACGTAGAAGAAGCGGATATTCGTGAATTCAACCCAGACGGTATTATCCTATCTGGTGGTCCAGAAAGCGTTACGGAAGACAACTCTCCACGTGCTCCTCAGTACGTATTTGATTCAGGTGTTCCAGTTCTTGGTGTGTGCTACGGCATGCAAACCATGGCTGAACAGCTTGGCGGTAAAGTAGCGGGCTCTAACGAGCGTGAATTTGGCTACGCACAAGTTAAAGTATCTGGTGACTCTGCAATCTTTAAAGATCTTGAAGAAACTCAAGACGTTTGGATGAGCCACGGCGACAAAGTTGTTGAAATCCCAGCAGACTTCGTAAAAGTTGGTGAGACGGATACTTGTCCGTACGCAGCAATGGCAAACGAAGAGAAGAAATACTACGGTGTGCAGTTCCACCCAGAAGTAACGCACACTAAACAAGGCCTACAAATGCTAGAGAACTTCGTTCTTGGTGCTTGTGGCTGTGAGCGTCTGTGGACTCCAGGCTCTATCATTGAAGACGCGGTTGCTCGCATTAAAGAGCAAGTAGGCGACGATGAAGTGATTCTAGGTCTATCTGGTGGTGTTGACTCATCAGTAGTGGCGATGCTTGTTCACCGTGCTATCGGTGACAAACTGACTTGTGTATTCGTAGACAACGGTCTTCTTCGTCTAAACGAAGGTGAGCAAGTGATGGAGATGTTTGGCGACAAGTTCGGCCTAAACATCATCAAAGTAGACGCAGAAGAGCGTTTCCTTGCAGCACTTGAAGGCAAGTCTGATCCAGAAGAGAAGCGTAAGACAATCGGTCACGTATTCGTAGACGTATTTGATGAAGAATCGAAGAAGCTAGAGAACGCGAAATGGCTAGCTCAGGGTACAATCTACCCAGACGTTATCGAATCTGCGGCATCAAAAACCGGTAAAGCACACGTCATCAAGTCTCACCACAACGTGGGCGGTCTTCCTGATGATATGGAAATGGGTCTTGTTGAGCCGCTACGCGAGCTATTTAAAGACGAAGTACGTAAGATCGGTCTAGAGCTAGGTCTTCCATACAACATGCTTTACCGTCACCCATTCCCAGGTCCAGGTCTAGGTGTTCGCGTACTTGGTGAAATCAAGAAAGAGTACTGTGACCTACTGCGCCGTGCTGACGCTATCTTCATCGAAGAGCTGCACAATGCAGACCTTTACCACAAAGTATCTCAAGCGTTCACGGTATTCCTACCAGTTCGCTCTGTGGGCGTAATGGGCGATGGCCGTAAGTACGACTGGGTTGTTTCTCTACGTGCTGTTGAGACTATCGACTTTATGACGGCTCACTGGGCGCACCTACCATACGACTTCCTAGGTAAGGTTTCTAACCGTATTATCAACGAAGTAGATGGTATTTCTCGTGTGGTATACGATATCTCTGGTAAGCCACCAGCGACTATCGAGTGGGAATAATCCTCGATAAATAGTTTTGATTGAAACTATCTCAGACAGTAAAAAGCCGACGTTATGTCGGCTTTTTTTATGTTTATCAGAAATTTCAGACCTTAACCATGCAATCTGTCAAACTTAGATTGCAAATAATGGATCTGCTCAACATTCAAAATATGAATTAAAATTTTTCTGTAACTTTTATTACTAATTTTGAATTTAAGGCTCTTTGACAATGTCTAACAAGCTCGCGAATCCAGCGCCACTTGGCCTAATGGGTTTTGGTATGACCACCATTCTACTTAACATCCACAACGCAGGTTTCTTCCCGATTGATTCGATGATCCTGGCGATGGGTATTTTCTATGGCGGTCTAAGCCAAGTGTTTGTGGGCATGATGTGCTTTAAACGTGGCGATACTTTCGGCACCACAGCTTTCACTTCGTACGGTCTATTCTGGTTAACGCTAGTCGGTATTATTGTGATGCCTTACATGGGTCTTCCGGCAAGCCCTGCGAAGTTTATGGGTTGGTACCTACTGCTTTGGGGGGTGTTTACTGGTTTCATGTTTATCGGTTCACTTTGCTACCCAGTGGCTAAGCAAGTGGTATTTGGTTCATTGACCATTCTGTTCTTCTTGCTTGCCGCTCGTGATTTCTTCGGCAGTGAACTGATTGGCACTATCGCAGGCATCGAAGGCATCTTCTGTGGCGCAAGCGCGATTTACTTCGCAATGGCTCAAGTTCTTAATAACGAATACGGCCGTACTATTCTGCCAATTGGTGAGAAGAAAGCGCCAGCAATGACCACTCAAGAAGTGGCGGCATGATTTAAGTTTCATTCATTCGGGAACAGTGAATGATAAAAGGGGTAGCTAAGCTACCCCTTTTTCTTTATGCGATCACTAACTCTAATTATGATGTCTGCGTCTGACTCGGTGCAGAACCAACCTCTTGGGCTGCTTCAGGCTTTTTACCTGTCTTACGCTCGTATCGACCTTCCCAGTAGTCTGCGTTTTTGATACCAAGTGCAACTGGGTTAAACGTATACTCTTCAACCCCTTCTTTTTGCTGCTTCTCGTAATCCTTAAGCGCCACGATAGCTGGTTTCGCAATGAAGAAGATAATCAAGATACCAACAATGTTTAGCCATGCCATGAGACCTACACCGACATCACCCATTGCCCAAGCTAGGTTCGCTGCTTTCACTGTGCCGTAGAACACCGAGGTGATCAAAACCAGCTTCAATAGGAACATCAAGCCGTTTACCTTAAAGGTGCGGCGAATGTAGGCAATGTTGGTTTCTGCAATGTAGTAGTACGCCAAGATAGTGGTAAAGGCGAAGAAGAACAGTGCGAATGCAATGAACAGCTTACCAACACCAGGCATAGTGCTTTCAATCGCTAGCTGAGTAAACGCAGGGCCGTTAGCGCCGACCGTTTCCGCTAGGTTTTGAACTAGGAATGTGCTCTCAGGACCGTGTACGTTGTAGGCGCCCGTGATAAGAATCATAAACGCCGTTGCGGAACAAACCAGCAACGTATCGATGTAGATAGAGAAAGACTGAACCAGACCTTGCTGAGCTGGGTGATCAACGTTTGCCGCTGCCGCTGCGTGAGGACCTGTACCTTGACCTGCTTCATTAGAGTAAACGCCACGCTTCACACCCCAACCAATCGCAGCACCGAAGCCAGCCATTGGAGTGAAAGCATCGCCGAGAATCATACCCACGATACGTGGCACTTCACCGATGTTCAGTAGAATGATCACAAATGCGATGATGATGTATGCAAGCGCCATAAAAGGAACAACGATCTGCGTGAAGTGCGCGATACGTTTTACGCCACCAAAGATGATGAAGGCGAGAATGATAGAGATGACAGCGCCAGTGAAAATTTTGGCAAAACTGATGGTACCGATCGCTGTTTCAATCATCGCGCCTGTGCCAAAGGCAGTTTCAACGGCATTACCAATACTGTTTGATTGAACGCCTGGAAGAAGCACACCACATGCAAAGATAGTCGCAATCGCGAAGATCCACGCGTACCACTTCTGACCCATGGCTTTTTCAATATAGTAAGCAGGACCACCACGGAACTCGCCTTGGTCTTCTTCTTTATAGATCTGCGCTAGCGTCGATTCGACGTAGGCCGTGGCTGCACCAAAGAAGGCCACCATCCACATCCAGAAAACCGCACCAGGCCCACCAAAGCCGATCGCCGCTGCGACACCCGCGATGTTACCTGTACCGACACGGCCAGACAGCGAGACGGCCAGTGCCTGGAACGATGAAATCCCTTTATCTGAGCTCTTACCTGACAGCAATAGACGCCACATTTCGAAGAAATGACGGACTTGTACAAATCGAGTAAGAATGGAGTAGAAAAGGCCTGCACCAAGACATAAATAAATAAGAGCGGGACTCCAGATTATCCCGTTTAAAAAATCAACTAAAGACTGCATAGTTCTTCCCTGTAAAGCTGGGGGAGGTCGAAACTCAGCGACTCGTGGTCTGATTGTTCGACATCACTTGTTGATGCTCATCCATAATCAATCGTCCTTGCTTGCACGAAAAGCATGATGACGGTGAGCGCGAGGTGTTTGAACCTTACAAACACGAGACGACATCCTAACCAACTTTGTTGCTAATGTTAAATTCAGTTGTAAATATTGTGTTAACACGTGACTTTGGGCACAAAATCCGAAATGGAGGTTGTGGGGGTGATTTTTGTTTGTTAGGTGGTTAGTTGAGAGATGAAAAAATGCCGACCCTAGGGTCACCATTATGGGGTTATTTTGTATCAAGACCTTGCTGCCAAAAGGCAATTTCCATTCTTGTGGCTGTTTTAAACACTTGTATGAGTTCTCGGCCTCTTTGGCTATCGAGCTCAATCTCTTTGAGTAGTTTGTCTAAACGTTCAATACTCACCTGAACCCCGGATTGAAACTCTTCACCAACATAAAGCTCAATCCAACTGCGATAGGGGTTGCCTTCCAATACCGTTGCTGGCGACTCAATTAACGCTTTACCGATGACGGCGTAGCCAATCGCACAAGGAGCGAGTGCCGCATAAAGATCGACAAGCTCTCCCGTCATACCCGCATCGAGTACATATCGGGTATAAGCCACGGTACCAAAGTCTTCGGTTTCCGCTTCCATATCGGCTTCGGTGATGCCCCATTGACTGCAATAGGTGACGTGATGACCAATTTCAGACTCAAGAAGTGCAGCGACGCTCGGCACAGCTTCTCGCATTTGCGTCAGGGTTTTCGCCTTATAGATAGCCAGCGCATAGGCACGTGCATACTGCTTGAGAAATAGAAAGTCTTGCTTGAGGTAGTGCAAATAGGCTTTCTGCTCAAGTTGACCTTTAGCGAGTTGCTGCACAAATTCATGCTCGGTATAGCCAAGCCATTCTGCACGGCAGGCGTTGATAAGATCTTGGTGGTTCATAGTGGCTCCTAAAGTACCGGCACCATTGTTTGGGCTGTCGGCTTGTTAGAGATGATCTTGTGTTGGTACATAAACTCAGTGAACGCATCGTACTTGGCAGCATCAACAGCCGATGGACGCAGTGCAAATCGCGTTAGCGTGTCGCGCCATGCACGTTTGTTCAGTTCGTTGTTCAGTGTGTCTGGTGCGTATGCGACAAATTCCTTCCAAGACTCTTGAGGGTGATTGACGATGTAAGTTGTGGCTTTTTCAATCGCGCGGTTAAATTTGGCAATCGCTTGTTTGTCATAGCTGTTTGCATTCGCCACAAACACCAACTCTTCGTAGGTTGGAACGCCATGTTCTTCTGGGAAAAACGCTTTTGGTTTGAAGCCTTCCAGCTCTAGCTGGTTAGTTTCGAAGTTTCGTAGACCGCCCCAAATCGCATCCACTTTGCCGGATGCCAATGATGATGACAGTGCCCAGCCTACATTGATGATCTGAACATCTTTGTACTCGACACCTTCGGTTTTTAGCATGGTGCCAATGGTCGCTTCTTCATTGCCAGCGATAGCAATGCCTATTTTTTTGCCTTTGAGATCGGCTAGCGACTTAATCTTGCCATTGTCTAATACCATCATGGTATTAAGCGGCGTAGCGATAAGCGTTGCGCTACGAATAAGTGGCAGACCAGCGGCAACATCAATCGTCAGACTGGTTTGATAAGAGACCGCCATGTCGACCTTGCCCGCTGCAACCAATTTGGCTGGCGTACTTGGATCCGCGGGCTCTTGAATATCCACCTCAATCCCTTGTTCTTTAAAATAACCGCGTTCATGAGCAATCACGATAGGGCCATGGTTGGGGTTGACGAACCAATCAAGCATTAGTGTCATGGACTTATCGGCTGCGTTTGCAGCGAAGGTGGTCATTGCTGTGAGTAATGCAGCCATGGCCTTTTTAGAAGTGAAAGTCATACGTTTTCCTTTTGAACTTAGTTATTTTCCCAAGGGATAAGGCGTTTTAGCGCCCAGTCGGTAATGAAGTAGAGCGAAACGGACACGGCCGCTAGGATGAATAGTGCAGCAAACATTTCATCGATCAGCATGCGAGCATTGGTTTGTAACATCAGATAGCCAAGCCCTTCGCTTGAACCCACCCACTCACCGGCCACTGCGCCAATCGGAGCGACTACCACGGCAACACGGATACCTGAAGCGAGTACGGGTAAAGCGGCAGGAAGGCGAATGTGCCAGAGCTGACGCCAGCGGTTTGCTCCCATGGTTTGAGAGAGATCTAAGTAGCCTGTTGGGGTGTTACGAAGTCCGTCATAGCAGCAGGTGGTGACTGGAAAAAAGATAATCAGTGCAGCCATAACCACTTTGGATGCAATCCCATAGCCTAGCCAAAGCATTAAAATCGGAGCCAATGCGAACACTGGAATGGCTTGGCTGGTAATTAGAATGGGCAGTAGCCAACGTTTTATCGGTTGAAACAGCAGCATTTGCAGGGCAAAGAACAACCCCATCGAAAGCCCAAGCAGTAGACCAAGTAAAATCTCCTGACTGGTAACCCAGGTATGCTTAAGCAACACATCATGGCGTTCAAATAGCTTTATAAATACAGCCTCGGGAGTCGGGAGGATAAAGCTTGGCATCTCAAACACGACAACAATCGTTTTCCAAATCACCAAGATGGTCACCAAACTTATGAGTGCGCGCATCATGGAGCTCAAACCTTGCTTTGACGCTTGACGGTGATTGCGGTTGGCAACTTCAGCAAGTGGTGTCATGTGAACCTCCAAACGGTGTCGGGGCAGAGATTGTCGGGGCGTATGCTTGTGCTAAACGCTCTAAAATGGACTGCTGAATAGAAGCAAACTCACCGTCTATCGTACGTGGTATTGGTTGTTGTGGTGGCGTAATGGTGTGCAATCGTGCAGGCGCACCATTCATGACTAAGATCTGCTCTCCTAAACGAAGCGCTTCTTGTGGGTCGTGGGTGATCAGTAAAACGGTTCTACCTTTCAGCAAGTTTGCAGCCAACTGTTGTAGCTTGTGTCGAGTGACTGCATCTAGAGCAGAGAAAGGTTCATCCATGAGTACTACGGACTTGTCTTGCATAAGAGTACGCGCTAAGGCGACGCGCTGTCTTTGGCCACCCGAGAGTTCATTTGGCATCGCAGAGGCTTTGTCGCCAAGTCCGACTTTTTCGAGTAGCGCTCGAGCCTGTTGGTTCGTTTTAACGTCCACTTTCTTACCGTTGAGCCTGGATGCTAAGCACACATTGTCAATGACGGTGAGCCAAGGGAGCAGTAAGTCTTGTTGCGCCATGTAGGCGATTTGCCCAGCCAATACATCCAGCTGCGGAGAAAACTCAGCGGCACTGAAGTCGACTTTGTCACATAGCAGCCCCGCGATGTAACGCAATAAGGTCGACTTTCCACAGCCACTTGGGCCAAGAATCGCCGTCCAAGTGGCACTATCAAACTGTACATCCAACCCTGAGAATATTGGCTTGTCATCGCCCAAATATGTCAGGGTGGCGCCTTGAATGTGAATGGACGTCATCAGCGTTACGCGTCTCTATTGAGGGCAAAAAAATGGTGCACTGGCCCATGACCTGTGCCGATATCAAGTTCATCGGCATGGGCTATCGCCTGAGTAATATAGTCTTTACCCTGTTTGACCGCGTCATTCAGTGGGTACCCTTTTGCAAGGAATGAGGCGATCGCTGAGCTTAATGTACAGCCTGTACCGTGGGTGTTTTTGGTGGCGATACGTTTGGTTTCGTAAAACGCGACATCGCTAGAGGTGATCAGTAAATCATTGCTGCTTTGCTCGGATTCGAGGTGCCCACCTTTGAGCAGAATGGCGGGCGTATCGAGTGTGCGCAATGCATCAATCAATGCCTCCATCTCTTGCTGAGATTGAGGGACGTCACAGCCAAGCAGCGCTGCGCCTTCCGGTAAGTTGGGAGTGATTACCGTGGCGAGTGGCAACAATTGCGTTTTGAGTGCGTTTATGGCCGAGGCCTCAAGCAGTAGATCGCCGCTGGTGGCCACCATTACCGGGTCTAAGACGATAAATTGAGGTTGGTATTCACGCAGCTTTTCGGCAACCGCGCCAATAATATGGGTATCCGCGAGCATACCAATTTTTACCGCGACCACATTTAGATCACGAAATACTGCATCAAGCTGAGCTTTCACAAATTCGGGGTCGACACCCAGGATACCTGTAACGCCTTGGGTATTTTGCGCAGTGAGCGCGGTGATAACTGAGCACGCGTATGAGCCAGTTGCGGAGATGGCTTTAATGTCTGCTTGAATACCTGCGCCGCCGCCAGAGTCAGAACCCGCGATGGTCAAGACGATTGGAGTGTGTAGAGGTGTTGTCGCCATAAATGCTCCTTACGTGCGAAGGAGATCCATAGCGACGAGAAAGGGACTGATATTGCAGTCTCTTTTCTCTCTATAGTTCCCTACGCCAGTGTTAACTGAATCAGGTTCAACGGGTCTCACCACTTGGTGATCTCAGCAAAAATGCCCCCCGACTAATAAGAGCAACATTGTTATATAAGCGCGGCGATTTTTCCAGTCCTAACGTTTAACAAGACATTATTTGTATCTCGCATTAACTTTCATTTGTCGGGTGAATGTATGGGTTTTGTTGAATATCAATGTCGAATCTCTTTAGTTTTTATCACTTGTAGCGGGATCGAAATGAGAGAAAAATTCTGGGTACAGAGTTAAATACTGAATGAAACTGTGTGAGACGAGAGAGTTAATTTTGAGTGGTGACTCGAAGTGAGGTTTATTTTTGCGCAAAAAATAAACGCTTCAGCCTATTAATAAATACCGATGTTCACAGTTTCTTAACGTTTGTGAGCAGCGATATTTTTCGTCTTTCAAGGAAAGAGAATGGCAATGAAAAAACTATTATTAGGCTTATCTGCAGTCGCTTTAGCGGTAAGCCAAGGCGCTGTGGCAGCTCCTGCTGCACCGTCAATCGACGTCTATGGCTCAAACAACCTTCAGTTTTCTAAGATCCAACTCGCGATGGAAACCACCGCTGGTTATAACCAAATGGTGCAATACAAAGATGCCGCAGACATCAGCATCCAGTTTAACCAATGGAGTGGAACAACTGGCGATACTTACAATATTTATTTTGACGGCGCAAAAGTGGCGACGGGCCCCATTTCTGGCAGTCAAACACTGGCGAAGTTTAACTATGCTCAAGGCGGTCGTTACCAAGTTGAAGTTGAAGCGTGTGATGCAACAGGGTGCTCACGCAGTGCGCCTGCGGAGCTTATTGTCGCGGATACCGATGGCGCGCACTTAGCGCCATTAACCATGAATGTTGATCCGAACAACAAAACGTACAACACCGATCCAAATACGGTTGTCGGGACTTACTTTGTAGAGTGGGGCATCTATGGGCGCAAATTTACAGTAGACAATATCCCCGTCGATAACCTTACTCACATCATCTATGGCTTTATCCCAATCTGTGGGCCGAACGAATCGGTGAAATCTGTTGGTGGTAACAGCTTTAATGCACTAAAAACTGCTTGTCAGGGAATGCCTGATTATGAGGTCGTTATTCATGACCCTTGGGCGGCTTATCAAAAAAGTTTCCCACAAGCGGGGCATGAGTACAGCTCGCCGATTAAGGGTAACTATGCCATGTTGATGGCACTTAAGCAGCGTAACCCTGATCTAAAGATACTTCCTTCAATTGGTGGTTGGACGCTTTCTGATCCGTTCTACAGCTTTACCGACAAAGCCAATCGCGACATCTTTGTGGCGTCAGTGAAACGCTTCCTGCAAACATGGAAGTTCTATGATGGTGTCGACATCGACTGGGAATACCCAGGTGGTCAAGGGGCGGCACCTGATCTTGGTGACCCATTGCGTGATGGTGATGCGTACGCAGCACTGATGCAAGAATTGCGTATTATGCTCGATGAGCTCACGGCGGAAACCGGTCGTACTTATGAGCTGACCTCTGCGGTGGGTGTCGGTTATGACAAGATTGAAGACGTAAACTACGTCGATGCAGTTCCTCATATGGATTACATCTTCGCGATGACCTACGACTTCTACGGTGGCTGGAACAACGTACCAGGTCACCAAGCGGCGCTCTATTGCGGTAACTTTATGCGTCCTGGTCAGTGTGATGGTACTGGTGTCGATGCGGATGGTGTGCCTTACAAAGGTCCGGCTTACACGACCGACAATGGTATCCAATTGCTGCTCGCGAAAGGCGTGCCAGCGAACAAATTGGTGGTTGGCGCAGCCATGTACGGCCGAGGCTGGGAAGGCGTGACTCCTGATACACTCACAGACCCAACGGATCCGATGACAGGTGTAGCAACGGGTAAACTCAAAGGTACGACGACTCAAGGTGTTTGGGAAGATGGTGTTATTGACTATAAGGGTCTGAAAACATACATGATTGGTTCAAATAATACCGGCGTTAATGGTTTTGAGTACGGCTATGACGAACTTGCAGAAGCCCCGTATGTGTGGAACCGCACGACAGGTGAATTGGTGACTTTTGATGATCCACGCTCTGTAATTGCCAAAGGCCAGTATGTTCGTGCACAAGGTTTTGCAGGTCTGTTCTCATGGGAAATTGATGCCGACAATGGCGATATTCTCAACGCGATGCACGAAGGTCTCGCAGGAGGTACTTCAGTGAATCGTGCACCGACTGCGAATGCTGGTGGCAATCAAACCGTAGTAGGCCCTGCAACAGCGATTCTTGATGGCTCGGGATCTCGTGATAGCGATGGCTCAATCGTTAGCTATGCATGGTCACAACCCGCAGGTCAGACATTAGTAGTATCTGGTGCGAATACTGCCCAGCTTAGTGTGGATGTTGCTGAAGTGACCGTTAGCGAGCAGTACAGTCTCACGCTCACCGTGACCGACAATGAGGGCGCGACAGATAGTGCGACGGTAACACTGACCGTAAACCCGGTGAATACGACGCCGGTGAACACCGCACCAGTGGCTGTGATTACAGGACCAACAATGGCGAATGCCAATGATCTTGTGACACTTGATGCTTCGAGCTCTAGTGACAAGGAAAATGACCCACTAACGTTTACTTGGCAAACGCCAGCAGGGTTAGCTGTCGCGACCAATGGAGCACAGGTGAGCTTTACGGCACCAAGCGTAACAGTGGATACCGACTATGTGTTGACGGTAGTCGTCAGTGACGGCTCATTAACCTCAAGCCAATCACATACGGTAACAGTGAAAGCAGGCAACATAGGTACGACTTGTGGTACTCCTTGGGATCCTGCTGCGGTCTATAACGGTGGAGATGAAGTGGTTTATCAAGGCCATCTGTATTCTGCTAAGTGGTGGACGCAAGGTGAAGTTCCAAGCAAGTCAGGCGAATGGGGCGTATGGAAAGACCTTGGCCCGTGTCAGTAATAAGCTGTATTAAGTCATCATAACTCGCAATTGGGTGTGCTGGGTTGCATGACACCTCTCCACTGCATCTAGTGAGTTATGATGGCGCCATAATAAAACAGCCGCTCAGTGATGAGCGGCTGTTTCTATTTTAGGTCTGCGTAGTTATGCCGATTTTTCACTCGCTGCCAGACGATATTGAACCATGTCTTCTATCGTTAGTACGGGCATATTGTGAAGCTTGCCAAAAGCGACAATTTCTGGCGCCTTGGCCATAGTGCCATCTGGGTTAGTGACTTCACAAAGAACGCCAAATGGTGATAGACCAGCCATTTGCATCAGATCGATGGTGCCTTCAGTGTGACCGCGACGAGTCAGTACCCCGCCTTGCTTGGCACGAAGCGGGAAAACGTGGCCTGGACGCGCCAGATCTTCCGGGCGAGCACCAGGTTGGCAAGCGGTTTTGATGGTTGTGACGCGATCGGCTGCAGATACGCCGGTCGTCACGCCAACTTTAGCCTCAATAGACACAGTAAAAGCGGTTTGGTTGGCGCTGTTGTTGTTTTCTACCATAGGTGGCAAATCAAGCTGTTTGGCTTGTTCATCAGTCACGCATAGGCAAACAATACCGCTACACTCACGGATCATCAGTGCCATCTGTTGGTTAGTGAGATGATCAACGGAATAGATGATATCGCCTTCGTTTTCACGATCTTCGTCATCGAGTAGCAATACGCCACGGCCTTCGCGAAGCGCTTGTAGTGCCAGTTCTACACGCTCTAAAGGTGTGCCAAAGTCGGCAAGAAGTGAAGTTTGGTTCTGATTCATGGTAATACTCCTAACTTTAAGTACCAGAATCAGGGCATAGATATGGGGATGCACCCACGTCAGAATTAACGTGGTTTATCCAAAAGATAGAGCTAAGCGATACGACAGTAAAACATTGAAAAGGTATGAATTCTTCAATGGCAGTCATAACGCTAAAAATCGAGTTTAGGCGCAAATAGCCTATCCACCCCATCAATAACTGATTAGGGTGACTCGATAGTCTTATCCTCTCCCATCCGGACTATGACCGTCGGCTCTGGATTCACACCAGATCTGCTGACCCTGATACTCTGTATCAGGCGCTCGCGGGCTTATCATGATGATTTACCGCCGGTGGGGAATTTCGCCCCGCCCTGAGAATAGATTAATGTCATTTCGACGCCTAAATGGTAACGATAATTCAGTCAGTTGAAAACCCTAATGCAGTCATATGGTGCTTATGCCAGCAAAAAAGGTGATTGTGGCCGAATTCTTAGCTTTAACCTTTGCTAACAAAAACTTTAGGTTTGCGTCACAGAGCAGAGGGATAAAACACATTCGCATAACGGATTGTGAGCTACTATTCTCAAACTTCCCCTTAACGACGTTGTCCGTCGAATCAAACAAGAGAATACAATGGCGCTCCATCTAGAAACTGAACGACTTATCTTAAGAGATTTCGAACTTGGTGATATTGAATCGTGGCTACAAATTACCTCACACCCCAAGTACCAAACCTTCTATCCAAAAGAAGAATGTTCCCCAGAGTTCAATGCGCACTTGTTGGAAATGTTTGTTGAGCAGGCACATCAAATTCCCCGCACTAAGTTTCAATTGGTGATTGAAGGCAAAGAGAGCCATCAAGTTATTGGTACTGTCGCATTTCGTTTGGAGCCTAATCAGCAAGCTTCGATTGGATTTGGTCTGGCGGTAGATAGACAAGGACGAGGTCTCGCTGTGGAAGCGATGTCGACGCTTATCGCTTTTGGCCGTGAGCAAATGGGCGCGCGCTGTATTTTTGCCGAGACTCGAGCGGGTAATAAAGCGGCGATTGCTGTTTGTGAGCGACTCGGTCTCCACAAAGTAAACAGTGAATCTGATGACCTCACGCAGATGAGCGTCATCCGTTTAGAGCGCTGCTATTGATTAGCTGTTAATGAGTGATAGACCAGTGTTACCCTAATCGAACTCAATGCTAGATAGGGATAGACGATGCAACAACAATGCAAGATTTCGTTGCCAGGAAATAAAGAATACTCTCCAGCCGAGACGTTTGCTCAAATGTCTGCATGGTGTGAACAGAACCAAGTCACCCATGACCGTTATGGGGAAGGGGAGTTAATACAGAGTTTTGAGCAGAAGTTGGCAAAGCTACTTGGCTTTGAAGCGGGATTGTTTGTTATTACGGGTACCATGACCCAGCCAACAGCATTGCAGATCGCTTGCGAAATGAAGCGCAACAATAAGGTTGCTATGCATCCTTCAAGTCATATCCAATTGCATGAAAACCAAGGCTATCAGTTGCAGCAGCGTTTTAATTTGATTACCGTTGGCAAACCGTTTCAACCTTGGGTGCTGGAGGATTTAGTTAAAATCCCAGATACGCTGGCTGCTGTACTCTATGAGCTACCAATGCGTGAAATCGGCGGGCAGTTGCCAAGTTTTGAAGAGCTATCACGTATTAAAGCTCACTGCGGTCAATACGATATTCACTTACATATGGATGGTGCGCGACTGTGGGAAACCGCTGCTTACTATCAAAAGGATTACGCTGAGATATGCGAGGGCTTTGATTCAGTCTATGTCTCTATGTACAAAGGCATCGGCGGTCTAGGCGGTGCGATGTTACTCGGTGATCAAGCGTTTATCGATCAAGCCGCAGTATGGATGCACCGTCAGGGTGGCAGTGTCTATCATCGCACTCCTTATATCGTCGCAGCAGCCATGCAGTTCGAACAAAGGCTGGCCTTAATGCCAGCGCTATTCGAACGTACCAAACAGCTCTACCAAATACTGTCAGAGTTTCCATCATTGACTGCAAACCCGGTCAAGCCTCAAGCGAACATGCTGCACATCCATCTACCCATGAGTCAAGACAAAGCAATAGCGCTTCGAGATAAGCTTGCCACAGAGCACAGCCTCTGGATTGGCAACCCACAACAAGGAATGCTAGCCGAGCAAAGTTACATTGAATGGTACGTGGGAGATAGACTACTAGACATGTCAGATGACGATGTAAGAGGTTATCTTCAGTTGATTGAGCAAGAGTGTGTTTAGCTTTTAGTAGGTGATAGACCTTTTGGCCTATCGGTGGTCAAAAGGTCTCGATGCTTGAACTATTTGCCTGCTGCTAAGATACGAAAAGGGCGCTAACTATAAAGTTAGCGCCCTTTCCAAACGTTTGGTGGGCTGGCGGGAGTTGAACCAATGTATCAATATTTTAAAATTCAGGTAATTAGCTTGGTGTTACCAATTTGGTGTAGCATCAAATGTTACATCAATTTCCTACTGCAAAAGAAACTGAACCCCCGTCCAAATATAACTTTTTGCTATTAAAGCCAGTGTTAATCATAGCAAAATAATCTTAAAACTACATGTAATGGTTATTCATCAACAGGTGATTTATTACTGTCGAGCAATGAGTTTAGCATACTAGATGAGGACAGTATCAGACCAACTCTTAGACCCAAAGGTTTGAACACTTTGTTTAAATGATATGAGCCAAATATTGCCCATATCATGGATTCTTCGGTATTAATGAGTATGTTCTTACTCACTTAGCTTTTATCTAGATCTCTTAGGTGATCAAGTAAGTATTCAGTGTAGTAAAGTGGCATCACTATGTGTTCTTTTTCTGTTGCTGGAGAGCCTTGAGTGCCTGTAAGTTTGATCGTCTTGTGGGGCTTGCACTTTTCGATGTAAGACTGCAATGATTTTGCTCGGGTTCGCTTACCGCTCTTTACTTCTACAGGCACAATACGGCCTAGGTCATCAGCGATGATGAACTCTATCTCAGCCCTTGCGTCTCCCCAAGAGAAACTTGGTTCAATACCTAGTGCGGCGATTTCCTGTTGAACATAGTTTTCTGCGACATATCCCTTGTATTCATAGCCTTGCTGTTTGATTTCACGGTAACCCGTGCCGAGCATATGGTTCAACAGGCCTACATCAAATAGAAATAATTTAACTGCATTTTCCTTCTGATAAGCAGCTAAAGGAGAACGAGGTTGTCCTTCAATAGGATGATTCTTTAGCGCAAGTCGACACTTGTGAAGCCATGTGATCGCACTTTCATATTCAGCATATCGAGATTTGCGTTCGTGAACGCCTTTGAATTTGAACCGTTTAACGGAGTCATCGAATACCGAAGATAACTGGGCTGGGATGCTTCTAAATACAGACTCGATGAGTTGCGCATCTACTTTTCCAGAGTATTTTCCGAAATCACGCATGTAGCCCTCAATTAAGTTTCGATGGACTTCAGAGACGGCTTCAATTCGGTCAATGATACTGAGTTGAGAGTTTGCGAACCATGAGTTTACGGCTTCAGGCATGCCGCCAACGAAGTAATAATCAGTTAGCAATTCGATTAACTTGGAATGAGCCGCAGAAGAACTCAGCTTTTGGTCAAACGCTTTTTGAAGAGCTTTCTCTCCAGATGCCCACAAAAACTCCCTGAAAGTCAGTGGCCTTAAGTTGTGCTGTTCAACTTTTCCAACAGGGAAGGAGGTGAGCAATCCAATATTGGAACCACTTGCAGCAACATAAGCTTTGGGAGCCTTTTCTGCAAAGTATTTAAGTGCGGTAACCGCTCTAGGACACTCACCAATCTCATCTAAAATAAGTAGATCAGTAGATGGTTCGAAGGTTTGCCCTGTTAAGAGTTCAATATTGGTGATGATGTCATCAGGATTTAAAGATCCAGCAAAAGCTTCCATTAACTCAGGACTCTCTAAAAAATCGATCCTTAGGACATTTTCGAATGTACTTCCTAATAGCTCCTGCAATAAGAATGTTTTGCCAGTTTGTCTAGCTCCGTCAATCAGTAGAGGCTTCCTGGTTGGCTTGCCTTTCCAGGTGAGTAGGTTTTCAAGCAGTGTTCGTTTCATCTAGCCACCTTAGTGATAGCGATTTCATGTTCGATGCTTATTACATAAAAATGCGCGATAAAATGCAAGTTTAAACATTTTAATGCGCATAAAAATGTTTTGTTTTACATTTTAATGCGCGTAAAAGTGCATTTTGGTGTGCGTATGATTATGTGGGGAGCGAGGCGCAGTAATGAGTATATGGTGAGTGCTTCATACTTAGTATAAGCAAATGTCAATCTGGACAAGCTAGTCTTTAGCAAAAGCAGGGCTGGCTCAACAAAGATTGACAATTGCAGCTAATTAATTGTAATTGTTCACTTTTCTATGGCGTTAAAATTAAATGGAGGTAATCAATGAACAAACAAAGAATGGTTGGGATGTGAAAGCCAAAGGCTTTCATAAATCAAATAAAACATTTTCCTTTAAAGGTAGTATGCCTTGATCTTCAAGCCTCCTGACTTGAGTGGGATAGAGCCTTTTGGATTACAAATGAAAGTGGTGCTGCCAGCAATGATCTTTTCTACTGGATCGTGTTGATGACCTGCAATCCAGTATCGTGCTTTAGAGATCAGTTCGTCACTCAAACCAGCTTGGTAGTACGGAGCATAATCGCTGTTGGCATTTTGTTCGACAGCAAAAGCCTCTTTTGATGGAAGATGATGAGATATCGCTATATCAACTTTCCTTGGAAAGTTGTTAATGAATGCCTTGTGCTGCTCTTCAATCATTTGATGGCTGATGTACTTTGTATCATTCATCAGTTCTGAGTACGCATCTATTAGTTCAGGCGAGTATGTGTGGATAGGAAACCAAAGAGTGCCGCCATAGATAGTACATCCGTCTAAATCGATTGATTCATTATCCAGAAAAAACAAGTTCGCAGTTGTTTCACTGTGCGCCTTAAGCTTTGCTATTGGGGTGTATGTTTGAACATCAATACCGTTTTCGGAGTTGATTGAAACTTGTTTGTGCAGATAACCAGAACGATACGATTTACTTTTACTACCGTACCACTCGTGGTTCCCTGCAATGATGACAACGGCTTTAAAGTAAGAGCAAAGAACATTTTTTACATACGCAATGCCATTGAGTGCATTGGCGGTGTCACCCGCAATAATCAAAGCAGCGTCATTATCGAAGTTATGCCAAAAGCTCCGATGGATACCGTGTAAATCCAAGTGCAAATCAGATACTGCGTAAAATTTCAATTTCTCTACCTAGCTGAGTTTGTAAATGTGTGGTCATTGCGTACAGTATACCTCCAGTTGATTTAGGGTATGCGTGTATTTGTGCCAGAGTCAGAGTACGCAAAAGGGGAACGTCATCGGCGATTGGTTGGGAGACGGAGTTGCTCCTAATGACACCTTTGCTACTCATTGTTTGGGTTTTGGTTTGATTATGTAACTTTAACTACTCATTAGCTGTTTTTAGAGTGCTAGTCTTGAGAATCAAAAACTAAGGATAGTATTTGGCTGTGTTCATTTTTTCGGTTTGTTCATAAAAAATGAACGGAAGAATAAAATGAACAATTGATGTGGTGCTTATCTTGAAGAGACCTCGCTAGCGTATAGGTGGCTATGGCATTGAGGGCAGATTGGTGTACTAGGTAGCGTAACTTGCCACTGGCATTGACACATGATGCACTCAAATTGAGCTGAACGTTTTGGTATAGGTGTAGGCGGGATAGCTTTCGTTGTTGATTGCCATGAGTCGGAGCGGTGAAGGTTGACATTCCTCTGGTTGCGATGACGATATTGGTCATTACGAAAGCTCGGAGTAGGTGGTGGTGTGTACTGAGATGCCTTTAAGGATAATCGCTCAGTCGCTTCTTGTTCCAACTGAGCGTAGCGCGGATGAAATACCCACACTTTAGATTCGACATCGTTTTGAAGGTAATCTTTTAGTCTGTCCAGTTGCCGAGTCCCTGATACTTTATCGCGTGTAAATAGATGATGTGTATCATCCAACTTGATTTCGAGCACACCGCATTGCCTGTTATGTGGTGTGAGCAACTCACTTGGAAGTGGACGGTTTGGGTGGGTGAAATAAATAACAAAGATGAATTCACCGACTCTGCCCATTACATCCACAATACATTTCTCAAATAACGCTTCTTTATCGACGCTATCAAGTAAGATGGTGGATGACTTAGCAACCAAAAAATCTTCTGTGAAACACTTTCCTTTCGCTTGTTTTGTTAGAGAACTTCTGTACTCAGGAAGAACAATAGATATACCCGTTTCTATCACTTGTCTCGCCATCATGCGCACAGAAACAAAAAAAGAAAAATCACATTCTTTATCAGTTCCTTCAACCTTGCGGCTCGCATGAGCAAAGTGCCATTGCTTTTCTTCACCTTGTCTCGCAATCAGTGGTGTGTGGCAAGAAGGGCATATACAGCCGCAATTCTTCCCTCGCACAACATCAGCGACATCAACGAATGTCTGATCTTGGATTCTTAAGCCGAAAGGCACATGTTGAAGCAGCATCAAAACGTGAATAACTCTCAATTTAGCGACGGTATGTACTGATTTTAGGCAAGAATGCTTTATAAATATGTTAGATAGGTTATGAATTGTGCCTTTGTTTTTCGTATTGTTGCATATTTATACAATCGATTATTAACTGCATAAAAGTGATGTAATTGTCGGGGCTAGATATGGATGAGCTTGAGCTAATTGAACAAAAGATTCATGAGCTAAAAAAGGAGCTGGCTCAACTTGAACAGCAGAAGCAGCGTCTATTGACGCAGGAAGCGATTGACAAGGAAGCTGCATGTGAAATGTCACCTCAGCAAAAACTGTCTATCTATCAGAGTTATTTTAAAGGCAATACTCAATGCTATGCGCATAGGTGGCAGAACCAACAAGGCAGAAGTGGTTATGCGATTGCTTGCGAAAACGAGTGGCATCAAGGTGTATGCGGTAAACCTAAAGTAAAGTGTTTGGAGTGCCCCAACCAAGCATTCAAGCCGTTAGGTGACGATGCTATGTATGCCCACCTTACTGGCAAAGAGGTTGTTGGTTTGTATCCTATGCTGGCGAATAACACCTGTTGGTTACTAGCGGTTGATTTTGATAAAAGTGATTGGCAAGAAGCCTCTCTTGCGTATGTCGAAGTGTGCAAACTAAAAGGCATCGATTGTTTATTAGAACGATCTCGCTCAGGTCTGGGGGCACATGTCTGGATTTTCTTTGCACAGGCGACTGACGCAAAAGTAGCTCGACAATTAGGGTTCTATTTACTTGATGAAGCCATGAAAATTCATGGTGCTTTGTCATTTGATTCCTATGACCGCCTATTCCCCAATCAAGACGTGCTACCTATCGGGGGAATTGGGAATCTGATTGCTTTGCCGTTACAAAAACAAGCTCGTTTAAATGGAAACTCGGTGTTTGTTGATCATTCATTTACACCATACCCTGATCAATGGGAGGTGTTAGCGTCGACGGGACGATTATCTATTGAGAAAATAGAATTACTTCTCGAAAGCAGAGTGGGCCATCGAAATGATGGTGAAGATGGCGCATCAATCAAGCCATGGGAACGAACAGTGAACACAAGCGCTGCCATCTCAGACAAACCTAAGGCGTTAGACATCGTTCTTGCCAACCGATTGTACTTACCGATAAACCAAGTTCCGAATCCTCTAATTGCTCAGTTTAAAAAATTGGCATCCTTTTCGAATCCTAAGTTTTTCAAAGCCCAAGGGCTGCGATTGTCGACCAACGGAATTGCACGTTTTATATGCTTGGCGGAATTAGACAGTGGTTACTTGAGCTTGCCGAGGGGGTGTTGGGATGACTTACAGGCTATTTGCTTAGAATTAGGGATTGCTCTCCAAGTTACGGATAATCGTTTTGCTGGTCAGGTGCTAACGGACATGACATTTGTTGGCTCTTTGCGCTCAGCGCAAAGTAAAGCGATTGATGAGCTAATGCAGCATGATATTGGTGTTCTTCACGCTCCAACGGCCTTTGGTAAAACGGTAACAGCAATTGGTCTAATACAAAGGCGAGGAGTCAATACTCTTGTCTTGGTGCATAACAAGCAGCTTGTTGACCAGTGGCAAGAGCGTTTAAAAGCTTTCACCCAGGGTATCGATATCGGCGTATATACAGGAAGTAAGAAGAAACCAACAGGACAAGTTGATATCGCGACTTATCAAAGTTTGATAAACAGAAGCGACAATAGTGTTCATTCGTTGGTGAAAGAGTATGGTCAAATCATTGTGGATGAATGCCACCATCTATCAGCACCACAATATGAGCAGGTGTTATCTGAAGCGCATGCTAAGTACGTCGTTGGGATTAGTGCAACACTTGAAAGGCGAGATGGGCATCAACCGATCATATTTATGCAAGCAGGTAGAGTAAGACATACCATAAAGTCAGACCGAAACAATCAGTTTGCTCAGGTGCTAGATCGCCGAGAGCTGAACCTGGAAGTGCCTTTGCATTTATCTTCGAATGACCCAAAACCTCATATTTCCGAGATTTATCGTTGGTTAATGCTTCACCCTATACGTAACGCCACCATTGTTGAGGGGATTCAAAAAGAGGTCTCCAATGGCCGAGTTCCGATCGTGTTAACCGAGCGGAGAGAGCACGCCAATATCATTGCTGGTTTACTCAATGATTTGGGGATCACACACCAAATATTAGTAGGTTCGATGAAGAAAAAGCAGCAAGCAGAGGTGATGTCTAAGCTAGGCAGTACACAAGTCATTGTTGCTACTGGGCGTTTTATCGGAGAGGGCTTTGACCTCCCTCGCTTAGATACTTTGATATTGGCGCTGCCTGTGTCTTGGAAAGGTTCGTTAATCCAATATGTAGGGCGCATACAGCGTGATTACAAAGGAAAAGAGGAGGTGAAAGTGATCGACTATATTGATGCAAAAATTCCAATGCTGCTCAGGATGTTCAATAAGCGAGAAAAAGGGTATCGAGCACTTGGCTTTTCAGCAGAATCAATAGTTCAAGAGCAATTGATTTAGTGTAGAGTTTTACCTCGGTATCTACCAACCAAGTATCGATAAATACGATATTTAAATGTAATAGGTGTCCACTTGAGTTATGAAGTTACAGTCAGCAATTAAGCGTTTACATGAATTTGATATGAAAGGTCACTATGTCTATCGTCATGGTGATTTGAGAAAGCTGTTCATTGAAGATAGTGAAAGGGCTTTTAACGCAGGTCTTAAAAGGCTCCTCAATGCAGGTGTCTTAGAGCGAGTGGTTCGGGGAGTATATGTATACTGCCTATCTTCCAAAACGAAGAGTGTAGATACAATCGAATACATAGTAAAAGCACTCCGACGAGGTGAGTATAATTATATCAGTCTCGAAAGTGCTTTGTCAGAATATGGCGTGATTAGTCAGATCCCGATAGATCGGCTTACTATCATGAGCACAGGGTGCAAAGGAGAGTACAAAACGTCTTATGGAGTGATAGAGATTACGCACACCAAGCGCTCAGTATCCGATATTCTGAATAGTATTTACCGTTCAGAAAGACCGCTTCGTGTTGCAACACAGGATGCAGCAATCCGAGATTTGCGACGTGTCGGACGAAATTTACATTTGTTGCCAGAAAGCTACTAACGTTCATGTTGCAACTTTAGTGAGCTTGGTAAAAAAGCTCAAATTCTTGAGTAGAGGTTAATTCAATGAAAGTTACGATCAAAGTTAATGATAAAGGTGAGCACTACTTTGAAATTCCTGATGAATACCTGAAAGAACTAGAATGGAAGGATGGTGACAAAGTGATTTGGACTAAGAATGATGATGGTAGTTTTTCGCTTAGTAAGCTAGGTGATACAGAATAGCAATTTCCATATCTGCTCAACAATTTTTCTCCAAGCTAGCTGATAGATTATTCCGTTTAATATTATGATCATTCTAACAGCTAGAGGAGTATTTGATTTAAGGTGATGACTTTTAATACGTTAATCGCTATAGCTTATCTTTTATATGGGTTTGGAATAAGCTGTATATTAGCGCGTTCATAACGTATCCATTTGTTTTGTTTATCCCAGTCGTCTGGCATTTTTGATTTTATTCCAAGCTTACTCATGTATTTACCTTCTTCTTTGGTGATGACAGCAAGAGCACTCATGCTTTGAATGATAATTGCAATGTCTACAGGAGTTGGTTCGTTGTATTCCTGTATTTTATCCATAATGACTTTTACAGGAACACCATGTTCTAAAATTAAATTGTTTGACTCTTTTCCTGCTTCTTTTATGGCTAAAGCCTCAGGGCTAATGAGTGCAGCATTGTTTTTGTTACTGCCATTTAACATTTTACATGGTGTGCTTAATAGAGTCGCTTCCCGTATGGTTTTAAGCAAGGTATAACTAGTGGCACTATTTTTACCACAATGTTTTATTATGCAAGATACAATTTCACAAAAGTTGAGAAACTTTTGTGGTTCTCCAATTTCAAGATGACTTATCTTTTCTAACATTCATGGTTACCGTAAGTTAATATATTGAATTAAAGGCTGGATAATTTGTCTTAATGTATTCTAAAGAGTTTTACAGATAAGTGTAAGCTTGTTCCTGCCGTCTGAGAAAAATTAATATTTTCGGCATCCCTCTTAATGGTTAATTTTTGCACAGCATGAGTGCGGTGTAAAAACAGGCTCAATTTTAGGTCGCACTCTACCTTTGCCAAACTTGGCAGTGAATGTGCCAACATTGACAGTCGATGTGCCAAGTTTGGCAGAAGAAATTTATCTCGATCGGCTGCTTATTTCTTTAATAGAATGCAAATTTTTCAGTCACTCCTTATATTTAATTATAACTTTATAATAGTTATAACGGTTATAAAGTTATAACACAAAAAATAAAATTATTAAATATAAAATTGGATCCTAAATGTGTCATGTGCTGATCTTATTTTATTAACTGATCAATATTGCTAAATGTAGATACTGTTTAGTTTGATTATTTAATTTGTTGGCGGCAGAATTAAATGCTTTACTATTTGAATTTTATTTGATACTTATTTGTATATATTAACTGTTACGTATATTGGAATGTTTATTATGTATAAAGGTCAAACATTATCTTTAAATAAAACAAATAGAAAAGAAGCTTTGAGAGGTTCTCAAAGCAGTAAACAAGTTATTCAGGTTAAAGAGAGCCGTGTTCCTGGTTTGTATGGCTGTAATCGCTATAAGTCATCAAAGAGAAAGATTGAAGATAGCAACCTTACATTCAATCCATTTTAGAGTGACTCTTAATGGTATTAACAAACAGTCGTATGTTGATACCAGCTTTTTTATATCTCAAAAGGTATCAAAAAACTAGCACAATCAATAAATGATACTTATATTTATTGATACTAGGTTATTTGATGCCAGTTTTGAACAAGGAAAATACTGAATGCGGATTTTTTCATATTGTCGAGTATCGACAACAGAGCAGTCCACGGAAAACCAGATAATAGCTATCCGACAGCGAGGATATGAGGTTATTGAATCACGAGTAGTATCTGAAACAGTATCTGGCTCAGTTGAGGCGATGAAGCGAGACAAATTTAAAATGCTGGTGGAGCTTCAGCTTGAATCTGGCGATATGCTGGTGGTTTTAAAGCTAGACCGTTTAGGGCGCGATAACATTGATGTTCAAAAGACGATTACCATGTTAGGAGACAGGGGAGTAAAAGTGGTTTGCTTAGACTTACCTGTTGCAGATTTGTCGAGCGCTGAAGGTAAGCTGATGCTTCAAATGTTCTCGGCGTTTGCTGAATTTGAGCGCAATAGAATCAGGGAGCGAACCAAAGAAGGGTTAGAACGAGCGAAAGCAGAGGGCAAAAAACTTGGAAGACCAGTAGCTCAGGCTACTACGGATTCTGTTCTGGCAAAAAAATCTGAAGGTTTGTCGCAGTCTAAAGTCGCGGAGGTACTTGGTTTGGGTATTGCGACGGTCAAAAGGCATTGGAATAAATGAGGTGATAGGGCAAGGGCTAACAAACTTTTGCCCCATTCCGAGCTAGCGCACTTCTCCGTCAAACTTTAGGGGTGGGTTGATTCACGGATACACGGCAATTGGTGTTGTTCAAAGAGTCATCATCAATACTAAGGAAATGAAAGTTAACTCTGTTGATCGCTGATCTTTAGATCAGTTCCGTTCGCTTATCTGATTGTTCAACTTGCAACCAATTTGTGTAGATACCTATGCTTCTAGGGGCTTTCATCATACTACCGGTTTCACCGGTAGTTTTGATTAAATTGCAGACAGTGTCGATGAATCTGATCGTGAATGTACAGCGAAGTGTACGAAAACATGGCTTTTAATGGACTAACCAGCACTCCACCAAGATGAAGCACTGGTTGTTCTGGAGACATCGAATAGATTTTTTGGTTATTCGTCTTCAGCCATATAGTCTTTGCAAGCAACCGTGTGGATAAGGTCAACACCTTCGATGGTTCGGTCTTCATAGGTTTTACCGTTAAGTATTGCCTGGGTATCACCACACTGAATACCGGTATCTTGCGTTTTAAAATGAAGTATCAGATCTAAGTCACCATCAAGGTCGACGTCTTCCATGTGACCGCCATGCGCGGGAGTGGCACCATCTGGACCAAAGGTCACCGTCGTTGGGTCTACGGCAGCGGCATCGAAAGTATCTGTGGTAAGAACGGCCACTGGGATCTTACCCTTACTCTTGTGATTAACCGGATTGACATTGCTATCGGGCTTGATATCGATATCCACCGCTATGATGCAATCGGGTCGGAAGTCACCACCGTGAGGGCGGGTAAAACCTGTATTACCCACAGGTGTTGCGGCGCCCGTACCGACGTCAATCAGATAGAGTGGAGAGTCGCTGACATAGGCTGTTGCATATAGATTATCGTTGGAATCAAACATGATGCCCATAACCGAGCCTGATGCAACTCCCGTAATAGTGGTCATTGGGGTGGATGCACCCGTGTTAGTATCCAACGTCCATAATCGATTACCAACGGTTGCCCATAACGCTCCGTTACTGTCGAGAGCCAAGTCCATGGTGCTGGCTATCGCTGTATTACCAATGGCCGTCGTGTTGCCGGTGTTCTGGTCGATTTCATACAGAACCCTGTCGTTGTACCCCACTCCATACATTACACCTTCACAAGTGACTTCAAGGCTAATCATATTGGTACCTACGGAACCCACAGGTGTAATGGTTGCAGTATTTTCATCGACAATGGCAAGGGTAGCTCCAGCGCCAGAAAATCCATTAGTGATGGTATACAGAGTGTCGTTGGGGTCAAAAGCAGCTGCCCAGGTCTGATTAGAACCAAATGGACCGATATTCGCTCCCTGACCGGAATTGGCATCTACGATACCTAAAGCCGTACCATCATCATGAGTGGTGAATATTTCGCTGGCAGATATTGTGTGACTAAACACTGCTAGTGGAGCGAGCGCTACTGCTAAGCAGTGTGTCCGGTGTAAGTTTTTCATAACATCCCTCTCTTTTGCCTAAAGGCTTTGTCAGAGCCCTCCTATTGTCACGGGAGAGACTAGGACACCGCTCTGAATAATCTTGCGCAGGGTAGTAAAATTGGAACCGAAGTCGCGATTATTGATAAAGCTATTAGTTGGGGTGGTTTTGAGAGGTAATTTGAGTTGAATCCGCTGCCAGATTTCCTAGAGCCGATGTTTCAGCTCTTCCTGACACCTAATAAATGTGACTGCCAAACTTCATGTTGACCAACAATATTTGGAGGAGGTCAAAATGAGAAAGCTATCTTCTGGGAAATGCAGTGGTGTCAAAAGACCATTTAAGCTCGAAGAGATCTGGCGAATCAGAACTAGGCTAGAGATTGAAAACAATTTTATGCAGCTCGCGTTATTGAACTTAGCCATAGATAGCAAGTTGAGAGCTAGTGACTTGCTAAAGCTACACGTTTACGATGTTTCTTCTCAAGGAGTGATCTATGAAAGGGTTCAGTGCATCCAGCAAAAAACGGGGACCGATGTCCATTATGAGATTACTCCGAGAACACAGCAAAGTATTAGCCGATGGATCTATGCAGCATCCCTAGAGGCAAGTAGTTTTCTATTTCCGAGTAACCGACGTTCAGGGCAACCTATCAGCTACTCATTCTATCGCTCAATTATCAGAAACTGGGCAGCGAAACTTGGATTGAATGCTGACTATTATGGAACTCACTCCATGCGTCGAACTAAAGCTACTTTGATCTATGCCAGAACGAAAAACATTAGGGCGGTTCAGATCCTACTTGGACATTCGAAGGTAGATAACACTATTCGATACCTTGGTGTTGAGCTAGAAGACGCTCTGAGGCTCTCTGAGAAAACAGACTGCTGATAAACACCTCTACAGGCTTTTCTTCGCGTCTGAAAAGCCTGTGCCCCATTTTGTGTTTCACACCATCCTAAAAAATTACGGTCATCCCCTTGAAAAAGGGGATCTCATTCCGCGCGTCGCGAAGTGAATTTACGTGACTTAGTCGAATTTTTTCAGTTACCTACACGCGGTAAGAGATCCTCACTTTCGTGAGGATGACGGCTATATGGGTATGTTAGAAATGAAGGGATGTAGAGAACTTCTGTCCAAAAGTTTGCTGGTGGAGTAGCCACCTGCATTGAGGTGGCTTGTATCTAAATTGCAGACTTTAAGCCAAGCGTTCCCGTTATCGACAGTTTCCCCTTGCTTGCTTCTTCAATATGACCACTCCACCAATACATCATCGGGCGGCGGCGCTCTAGATAGTCAGTTCGGTTGTAAGCACTGCGGACTTGGTTATCATCAACGTGAGCGAGTGCCGCTTCAATTAAGTCAGCTTCAAACCCTTGTTCATTGAGTGTCGTACTCGCAAGCGAACGCAAACCATGACTTACAAGTCGGCCTGCAAAACCCATGCGCTTTAGAGCCATATTGGCGGTTTGGCTATTGCATGGCTTTTTTGGGTCGCGGTCTGACGGGAAGACATAAGCACGATTGCCGCTAATTGGCCTCATGACCTCTAACAGTTCAAGCGCTTGCTCTGTTAAAGGGATACGATGCTCTCTGCGCTTTTTCATTCGTTCCGCTGGGATTACCCATACCTTTTCATCTAGGTCAATCTCATCCCAACGAGCGCCGGAAGCTTCACTAGGGCGTGTCATGGTGTGTAACTGCCACTCTATCAAACATCGTGTGGTACGTTTGATACTGGCGTTAGCAATGGCTGACATGAGCTCAGGAAGCTCAGTTGGAGTGAGCGCAGCCATGTTCTCTTTCTTAGGTTTTTTGAAGGCGGCTTTAATTCCCGTTAGTGGGTTGGCATGGATGAGGCCACAGTTGGTGGCAAAGTTCATGATTTCGTTTAGGCGTTGAGCTAGGCGTTTTACGGTCTCCAAGCTGCCTTTTGCTTCGATAGGTTTAAGCAGTTCAATCACTTGAGGTGCTGTGATTTCTCGTACTGGTATTTCTCCTAAGCGAGCGAAGATGTGCAGCTCTAGAGAGCGCCAGATATCAACGGCGTAGTCTGCGGTCACATCCCCTTTTTTAATCTCAAACCATTCGTTAGCGACATTAAAGAAAGTGTGCTGTTGGATTGCCTTGTGTTCTTGCTGTTCTTGTTTACGCTTTTCCTGCGGGTCGATGCCTTCTGCCAAAAGTTCTTTGGCTTCCATTGTCGCTTTTCGAGCTTTTGCTAAGGGAAGGTCTGGATATTTACCTAAGCTCAAATTAGCACGCTTTCGGCTATTGGGGCGGTAGTAGTTTAGAATCCAATGTTTGGAGCCGTTAGGCTTCACTCTCAAGCGAAGGCCATCACCATCAAAAAGATTGTATTCCTTCTCTTGCGGCTTGGCGGCTTTGATTTCCTTGTCGGTCAGTCTTGTTGTAGTTTTTGCCATAATGGGTACACCAAATTAACGAACTTTAGATAGTGTACCCACGTGTGTACCCATAATGCAAAGAAGTTATTGGATGTTAAAAAACACTAAAATACGCTAAGTCATTGATTTTTATTGACGGCAGGCATAAAAAAAGACGCCCTAGGACGTCTTAATTCATTGAATTGGTGGAGCTGGCGGGAGTTGAACCCGCGTCCAAAAACCATTCATCATTGGTACTACATGCTTAGTCGATCTTTAAATTCACCACCAACCTGCGAACCGACACGCTAGTTAATGGCTAACCTGAATTATAATTCGCCGTTCATCTCTCAGGTGGGAAAATCCGGGCTAGCGCGTTTGGGTTTGATCTCTCGTTGGTCCCCGTCTTACGTGCGGAAGCTAGGGCGAGAGAGCTCTGAGCAGGTTATTAAGCTGCTAGTGCGTAGTTTTCGTCGTTTGCGACTATTTTTTTGCGGCTTTTTACGTGGCCAACCGCCCCACGGCATGCACCTCAGACTGCAAAATTCCTGTCGAATCCTAAATCAGCCCCAAAGTGTTCTTCGCATGTTACCAGAAAAGCTTAGCCTGTCTAGCACTGCGGAGTTTAACTGGTCAGTTTTAGCGCAAATTACTCTTCATGATTCGCGCTTTATCACGTGCCCAATCTTTTTCTTTCAAATCAGCACGTTTGTCGTGAAGCTTTTTACCTTTCGCGACGCCTACTTTGATCTTAGCCCAAGAGCGAGACCAATACATAGTTGTTGCAACAAGCGTCATGCCGTCACGGTTAACGAGACCGATAAGCTTGTCCAGCTCGCGGCGGTGCAAAAGCAGTTTACGCACGCGTGTTGGCTCGGCAACAATGTGAGTTGATGCTTGGTTAAGCGGAATGATTGACATGCCGCTGATGTAAGCTTGGCCATCACGTAGGAAAACGTAGCTCTCAGCGATATTCGCTTTGCCTGAGCGTAGGGATTTTACTTCCCAGCCTTGCAGCTCGATACCAGCTTCGATCTCGTCTTGAATGTGAAATTCGTGGCGAGCTTTCTTGTTCTGAGCGATGGTATTGCTACCCGCTTTATTCTTTGAATTCTTCTTTACCATAATGGCGTCATTATACGGCGAGTTTTTGCGTTTAGGGAAGGGTTTTATTTGCCAACGTTTTGTTTTGTGTGAGCTTGCGTTACGTCCTGATTCTCATAGGGTGTGAGCGTGCTACTTGAGCTAACAGCTGCTTAACAGTAGAATCGGAGGCAACCTTTTAGTTTGGGGAGTTTTTATGCAACAAGTGACTCGCTCAGCACTCGTGATGTTTAGTGCTGATCAAATGTTTAACTTGGTTAATGATGTCGCCAGTTATCCTGATTTTTTGCCGGGCTGTTCAGGTTCGCGTGTACTAGAGACAACGAATTCAGCGATGGTTGCGTCGGTAGACGTTTCTAAGGCAGGGATCAGTAAAACATTTACCACTGCGAATACTTTGGTGCATGGAAGCGAGATTTTAATGGAGCTGGTGGACGGTCCATTTAAAATGCTTAAGGGCGTTTGGTCTTTTATTCCACTGGATGACCAGGCCTGTAAAGTTGAGCTGAAGCTTGAGTTTGAATTCTCAAGTAAAATGATTGAACTGGCATTTGGAAAAATTTTCCACGATGTCACTAGCAATATGGTGAACGCGTTCACTAAGCGTGCCAAAGAGGTCTACACCTATGAGTGCTGATAACCAGCTTATTCATGTAGAGGTGGTTTACGCCTTACCTAATGAACAGCGCGTTTTTCAGTTAGTGGTTAATCACGAGTCAACTGTTGAAGAGATCATCCAAAAGTCGGGCGTATTGTCTGTCTATCCTGAAATAGACTTGTCGGTCAACAAGGTGGGTGTGTTTAGCCGCAACGTAAAGTTGGATGCGACAGTAAGAGATAAAGACCGTATAGAGATTTATCGTCCTCTGCTCGCCGATCCTAAAGAGATCAGGCGAAAACGTGCTGAGCAGGCTAAAAACGCGGGTAAAGCCGATCCAGTGACTGGTGGAAAACCTTCTCCGTTAAGAAAGACTGCTGAGTCAAACTAACACAACGCTTTCCAAAAGACACAAAAAAGCTCGCCTAGGCGAGCTTTTTACATTTTCAACGGGTTAGTTGAGGGCGTCGAAGAAGTTATCACTTGCTTCATAATCGCCAGCGATAGACGCCAATACACCGTTACCATCAAAGTTGACGATGAGATTCTGCTGAACAGAATCGTCGTGCCCCTTAGTCGCATGGTAGATGTAATACCAAGTATTCGGGTAGCCGTTTTCAATTAACATTGGCGAGCCAAGGACGAAGCGAACTTGCTCTTTGGTCATGCCATAACGCAGCTGGTCCACCGCACTCTGTTCAACGAAGTTGCCTTGGTTGATATCAATGCGATAAACGATTTTTTCTATTACTGAACATCCTGTCAGCACACTGAGTGCTAGTGGCAGTGCAAGTAACCACTTCTTAAATTGCATAGCTTTAATTTACAACGTCGATTTGTGAAACTGCAAAGATAATAAACAAGGATGAGCCAGAAGTAAAAACTTGTCTGCGTAAGATTGTCGCTCAAGCTCGGTTTTATGAGTTAAGCAACAATCCTCGGTTAATCTTGGCTTACAAGGGAACTATCTCATCACAGTGTAATCACGCTGCGATCAGTAGTTCTTTAGCATTAGCCAGTGTTGAGTCGGTGATTTGGCTGCCACCAAGTAGGCGAGCAAGTTCACTGATACGCTCTTGCTCGTTCAGAGTCAGCATGCTGGTCTCGGTTTTGTTGGCTTTCGTTGTTTTGGTAACAAACAGTTGCTGATGGCCATGACCAGCCACCTGCGGCAAGTGAGTCACACACAGTACTTGTGTCGATTCACCCAGCTTACGTAGCATTTTACCCACCACTGCGGCAGTAGGTCCGCTGATACCCACATCGACTTCATCGAAGATGAGACTTGGGGTATCGACTTTTTGCGCAGTGATCACTTGGATAGCCAACGAGATCCGCGACAGCTCACCACCCGAGGCAACTTTGGCGATTGGCTGCATTGGTTGACCTGGGTTGGTAGAGACTAAGAACACCACGTTGTCCATGCCTGTCGGGGAAGGGTGATCAGACTGGAATGAGACATCAATGGCGAACTTGGCTTTTTCCATGCTGAGTTCGTGCATGCTTTGGGAAATCAGTTTGTTCAGCTCTTTGGCGTAACGACCTCGAGACTTATTCAGCTTTTCACTGGCTCGTACATAGGCGTCGAAGTGAGCGGCGACTTCTTGTTCCATTTCAGACATTCTTTCATCTGAGCAGTCAAGTGCGTCGATCTGTGCCAATAGATCTTGATGATGTTGGTAAAGCTCTTCTGGCATCACATGATGTTTACGTGCCAGCGACATGATTTTTGAAAAACGCTCTTCCACATAGGCCATGCGTTCTGGATCAACGTCAATCTTGTCGAGGTAATTGCGCAGCTCGGTATTGGCTTCTTCGATTTGAATGATGGCTTCTTCAATCATGTTCGGAAGTGGTGACAGGCTAGAATCGAGTTCAGCAAGTTGCAGAAGTTTGCTGCTGGCTGTTTGCAGCATAGCAAGGGCATTAACCTCGTCACCTTCGTAAATAATGTCGATGGCTTGTTGGCAAGTGACCGCGAGCTCACCGCTGTTAGATAGACGTTTGTGCTCTTGTTCAAGCTCCGGAAACTCCTCTTCGCCAATGGCGAGTTCATTGAGCTCTTTGATTTGATACTCGAGAAGTTGAAGCTGAGCTAGGTTGTTGGCACTGTTCTCTTTAAGCTGGCTTAGGGTGATATCTGCACTGCGCCAGGTTTGGTACTTTGAGCGTACTTGCTTTAGGAGAGTTGTATGACCGGCATACTGATCAAGCAGGCTTAACTGATAGTCGCTTTTCATTAGCTGATGATGAGCGTGCTGTCCATGAATGTTAATGAGTAACTGACCGAGCGACTTCAGTTGTGATAGTGGAACTGGGCTGCCGTTGATAAAGGCGCGCGAACGGCCTTCTTTGGTAATGGTGCGGCGTAAAATGCATTCAGTGCCATCAAACAGGTCATTGTCTTCAAGCCAGCGTGTCGCTTGCTGGTTGTTCTCAATTGCAAAAGCGGCAGTGACTTCGGTTTTGTCTTCACCAGCGCGCACGGCACCAGCATCAGCACGGCCACCCAAACACAGGCCAAGCGCATCGATAGCAATGGATTTACCTGCACCTGTTTCGCCAGTGATGGTTGTCATACCTGTACATAGCTCTAACTGCAGCGATTTTACGATAGCAAAATTATTAACACTTAGATGAGACAGCATTTTTATTACCTGTTTAAATGAACACTACTGTATGTAAATTCAGTATATACTGTTTCTTTATACAGTAAAGTTATACAGGTAAAATTTTATGTGACATGACGCACTGTTGTCAGTTTTTTGAGCGTTGAAGACAAAAAAGCCCCAATGGTTATATTGAGGCTATCTATATGATTAACTTAAAACAGTTTGCTAGACCATCCCAGTTTGTTTCTGAGTACGTGGTAGTAACTGTAGTCTTTAGGGTGAATCAGTTTGAGCACATTTGGGCTTTGATAAATGTGGATCTCGTCACCTGGAGATACTGGAAGAGAGATTTGTCCATCACAGCTCACTTCTTGAGTGCCACGATTGTCAGGTGATACCACCAGTTTGATGCGACAGTTGCCATCTACAACTAATGGGCGGCTGGATAATGTATGTGGAAACATAGGTACCAAGGAGATGGCATTCAGTTGTGATGATAAAATCGGACCGCCACCAGAGAGAGAATAGGCGGTTGAGCCAGTCGGGGTCGATACAATAAGACCATCGGAGCGCAGACTGAAGGCAAAAGAGTCATCAATGTACACTTCGAACTCAATCATATGAGCGACTTGGCCAGGGTGAAGTACGGCTTCATTGAGCGCGGCGTTGTGACTTTTGATTTGACCATGTCGATGAATTTCCGCTTCTAATAGGAAACGTTTTTCTTCGAGATACTCACCATTCAATACCGACTCGAGCGCTGTTTCAAATCCTTCTGGGTTAAGATCGGTCAGAAAGCCTAAGTTACCGCGATTAACACCAATCACCGCGACATCGAAGCGAGACAACACGCGTGCCGCGCCAAGCATATTGCCATCGCCACCAACGACAATCGCTAAGTCAGCTTCGCGACCGATGCGGACAAGGCTGAAAAAGTGTTGTCTTGGGATATCGACAAGAATATCGATGAGCCGATCATCCACAAGAACTTTGTAGCCTTGTGAGGTTAGCCACAAAAACAGCTCTTTATGGGTTTGAATCGCTTGCTGGGCTCGAGGTTTACCTATGATGGCGATCACCTCAAAGGGTTTTTTCATATCACTTCCAAACTATTAGTGCTTGAATCACAAATCTTCATCCCCATAATATACCCAAAGTATGTATATATGCAGTGTTTGGTGCGATTTAGTTCCTAAGAATTGTGGGTGAGTCGTATTATGCATTGCCTTGAAGCGAGTATTCCGGAGAGACCATGAGCAACGAAGAAAACAAGGTAAATCAAGAAGAGCTAAACACCCAAGAAGCGGAAGCAAAACAGGAAGATGCAGAGGTGGTAGGTTCTGACGCTGACGTGGAATGGAACGAAGAATCCGAGCAAGACATTCAAGAAGCTAAGATTGCACAACTAGAAGCAGCCCTTCTGTCTAGCGAAGCAAAAGTGAAAGAGCAGCAAGATTCTGTTCTGCGTGCGAAAGCAGACGTTGAAAACATGCGTCGTCGCACAGAACAAGAAATCGATAAAGCTCGTAAGTACGCACTGAACAAATTTGCTGAAGAATTGCTACCAGTGATTGACAACCTAGAGCGTGCTATCGCGGCAGCAGATGCTGAAAACGAAGCGGTAAAACCGATCGTTGAAGGTGTTGAGATGACGCATAAGACGTTTGTTGATGTGGTTGCTAAGTTTGGTCTGAAAGAGATCAATCCAGAAGGTGAAGCATTCAACCCTGAGCAGCACCAAGCAATGTCTATTCAGGAAAGTGCCGATCATGAGCCAAATACCGTCATGTTTGTTATGCAAAAGGGTTACGAGCTAAATGGCCGTGTTATCCGTCCTGCCATGGTAATGGTGTCAAAGTAGCAGATTATTTCTTGGGGTTGACACTAGAGGTTTATCCCAGAGAATTTGCCTATTCTATAAAATGAAGCCTTATTGGCTTCATTTTTTTTGGTTTATTATTCTGGTTTTTTCTAAAAATACGGAGTTATAAACTTTAAAATTTGGATAGGGAAATGTAAAATTTATGCTTTCATTTTGACTTCAGATCTGTAATATCCCCTGAGCTTTCTATAAATAAGAAAGCAAATAACTATAAAAATGCAGGGACTAAACACAACATTCTGGAGTTTATGAATGAATAAATCACTATCCCAAAAGATCTTTGTAGGTCTATTTGCTGGTCTTTTGATTGGTACAGCTATCCAATACCTTTTCGCAGGTGTTAGCCTTTTTGACCAGTATCTACTTGGTTTTGCAGAAGGCGTGGGCGGCATGTTCGTCTCATTAATCAAACTACTCGTTGTACCTTTGGTATACGTTTCTATCGTTTGCGGTATCGTAGAGCTTAAAGACATCAACTCTTTCGGTCGTCTTGGCGGCAAAACCTTTGCGCTTTATATTCTCAATACTGTCATCGCGATTACTTTTGCACTTGCCATCGGCATGGTCGTTCAGCCGGGTGCGGGTGCTAACTTAGGCGGTACTGTTGCGGAGGCTGTGGCAATCACATCAACGACGACGCCAGATATTTTCTCAATGATCACTAACATTGTACCGAGCAACCCAATTCAGGCGTTTGCTAACGGTGACATGCTACAAATCATCTTTATGGCGATTCTGACAGGTCTAGCTATCCAAGCTCTGGACAAAAAAGGTGGCCCTGCTATCAACGCATTCAAAGTAGCGAATGACGTGATGATGAAGCTGATTGGTCTTGTAATGAGCCTAGCGCCTTACGGTGTATTCGCACTGATGATTCAACTTGGTGCAACGCTTGATGCTAACACGCTAGCATCGGTAGCGGGTTATGTGGCACTAGTAGTAGGTATTCTTGTTCTGTGGATCTTTGTGGTTTACCCACTTATGGTTGGCGCGACGACAAAAATGACGCCAGCACAGTTCATTCGTGCAACTCGTGAGCAAGTTCTATTTTCACTATCAACAGCAAGCTCTAACGCGACGATTCCTGTGACGATGCGTACTTTGACAGACAAGATTGGTGTGTCTAAATCTGTAGCAGGTTTTGGTGTACCACTAGGTGCGACTATGAACATGGCCGGTGCGTCTATCTACATCGCAATTGCGGCTATCTTCATCGCTAATGCCTTTGGTCAGCCTATCCAAATGGGCGATTTGTTTACTCTAGGCTTTACGGTACTTCTACTGTCAATTGGTGCTGGTGGTGTTCCAGGCGGCGGCGTAGTGATGATTGGTGTTATCCTGCACCAACTAGGCTTGCCACCAGAAGGTCTAGCCATTGTTGCTGCAGTTGACCGTATCAACGATATGTTCTGTACTAGCTCAAACGTGGTTGGTGATACCGCAGTAAACACAATTGTTGCTGGTAGCGAAGGTGAAATTGGTGAGCCAGCAGAGCAAGAAGCTGACGCAGTGCTTGCCCAAAGCCGTGCGTAATTAAAAATAGTTTCTCTCGATGATAAACGGAGCCAATTGTGGCTCCGTTTTTTATTTTTCAAACAATTACAACGTTAGGCATTGGGTACAAATGATGTTCAGATGCTCAATGACAACAGAAAAAACTTAAACTTTTTTCACTTTTTCCCTTGAAAAGCATTTTGACGCCCTTATCTATGGGTCATACAGAAAACAAACCTATTGCGAGCGGACAATTTTTGTCGGCTCTCAGCCTCACACTGAGGCAGCAAACGAAACAATAGAATTATTCGGAGATAGCCTGATGGGTAAAATCATTGGTATTGACTTAGGTACTACTAACTCTTGTGTTGCTGTTCTAGACGGCGACAAACCACGCGTAATCGAAAATGCTGAAGGTGAGCGCACAACCGCATCGGTTATCGCATACACAGACGGCGAGACGCTAGTTGGTCAACCTGCAAAACGTCAAGCAGTTACAAACCCAGAGAACACGCTATTTGCTATTAAGCGTCTTATCGGTCGTCGTTTTGAAGACGAAGAAGTTCAGCGTGACATCGAAATCATGCCTTACAAAATCGTTAAGGCTGACAACGGTGATGCATGGGTAGAAGCAAAAGGCCAGCAAATGGCTGCTCCTCAAGTATCTGCTGAAGTACTTAAGAAAATGAAGAAAACTGCAGAAGACTTCCTAGGTGAGGAAGTCACTGGCGCAGTTATCACAGTTCCTGCTTACTTTAACGATGCACAGCGTCAAGCAACGAAAGATGCTGGTCGTATCGCAGGTCTAGAAGTTAAACGTATCATCAACGAACCAACAGCAGCAGCACTTGCTTACGGTCTAGACAAGAAAGGCGGCGACCGCACTATCGCAGTTTACGACCTTGGTGGTGGTACATTCGATATCTCTATCATCGAGATTGACGAAGTTGAAGGCGAGAAAACATTTGAAGTTCTAGCAACTAACGGTGACACGCACCTTGGTGGTGAAGACTTCGATAACCGCATGATCAACTACTTAGTTGAAGAGTTCAAGAAAGAGCAAGGCATCGATCTTAAGAACGACCCTCTAGCAATGCAGCGTGTTAAAGAAGCAGCAGAAAAAGCGAAAATCGAGCTTTCTTCTACTTCTCAAACTGACGTAAACCTACCGTACGTGACTGCAGATGCAACTGGTCCTAAGCACATGAACGTAAAAGTGACTCGTGCGAAACTAGAATCTCTAGTTGAAGACCTAGTACAACGTTCTCTTGAGCCACTAAAAGTTGCTCTAGCAGATGCTGATCTATCAGTAAGCGACATCAACGACGTAATCCTAGTTGGTGGTCAAACTCGTATGCCTATGGTTCAAGCGAAAGTGGCTGAGTTCTTCGGTAAAGAAGCTCGCCGTGACGTGAACCCAGATGAAGCAGTAGCAATGGGTGCTGCAGTTCAAGGTGGTGTACTAGCGGGTGATGTTAAAGACGTACTTCTACTAGACGTTACTCCTCTGTCTCTAGGTATCGAGACAATGGGCGGCGTAATGACTAAGCTAGTTGAGAAGAACACAACTATCCCAACGAAAGCGAACCAAGTTTTCTCTACAGCAGAAGACAACCAGAACGCGGTAACTATCCATGTTCTTCAAGGTGAGCGTAAGCAAGCGATGTACAACAAGTCTCTAGGTCAATTCAACCTAGAAGGCATTCAAGCTGCACCTCGTGGTATGCCTCAAATCGAAGTGACTTTCGACCTAGATGCGGATGGTATCCTGCACGTATCTGCGAAAGACAAGTCGACGGGTAAAGAGCAGAAGATCACTATCCAAGCGTCTGGCGGTCTGAGCGATGAAGACATCGAGAAAATGGTACAAGAAGCAGAAGCTAACAAAGAAGCGGACAAGAAGTTCGAAGAGCTAGCAACTGCACGTAACCAAGCTGACCAAATGATTCACGGTACTCGTAAGCAAGTAGAAGAAGCTGGTGAAGCGCTACCTGCAGAAGAGAAAGAGAAGATCGAAGCTGCAATCACTGAGCTAGAAGAAGCTCGCAAAGGTGAAGACAAAGAAGCGATTGACGCGAAAGTTCAAGCGCTAATGGCAGCAGCTCAGAAGCTAATGGAAATCGCACAGCAGCAAGCTCAAGCACAAGGTGCTGGCGCTGAAGCTGGCGAACAGCCTAAGCAAGACGACGATGTTGTTGATGCTGAGTTCGAAGAAGTAAAAGACGAGAAAAAATAATTCTCGTCGCTAGAAGACCCAATCTCGGCGTCGATGATGCTCATTTGCCCTTCTCTTTGAAGAATAGGTAAACTTCGCAGCATCTCCTTGAGCTTGAGCCTTCTAGCTTAGAGAATTCTCTCTTCTGGGTTCTCGAAAAGTGATTGTTGCGGGCGTTTGGGGTAACCTTTACGCCCGCAAATTTGTAAACATTGTCGCTCTAGATAAGGAAACTACCTCCAAGGACCAAGGACCAAGGACCAAGGACCAAGGACCAAGGACCAAGGACCAAGGACCAAGGACCAAAATCTTTATCTAGAACGATACAATCCCCAAACAGCGTCGGGCTGTTTGTCGAAGTAATTGGTAACAAGCAATATGTCAAAACGTGATTTTTACGAAGTATTAGGCGTTGATCGTGACGCATCAGAGCGCGACATCAAGAAGGCGTATAAGCGTCTTGCGATGAAGTATCACCCAGATAGAAACCAAGGTGATGAAGCAGCAGCTGAGAAGTTTAAAGAAGTAAAAGAAGCGTACGAGATCCTAACTGAGCCTCAGAAGAAAGCAGCCTACGACCAATACGGTCACGCAGCCTTTGAACAAGGTGGCATGGGTGGCGGCGGCTTCGGCGGCGGCGGTGCTGATTTCGGTGACATCTTCGGTGACGTATTTGGTGATATCTTTGGTGGCGGTCGTCGTGGCGGCGGTGGTCATCGTGCACAGCGTGGTGCAGACTTGCGCTACAACATGGAGCTAACGCTAGAAGAAGCGGTTCGCGGTATTTCTAAAGAGATTGAAGTCCCAACGCTGGTTGAGTGTGAGACGTGTGACGGCTCTGGCTCGAAGAAAGGTTCTTCACCACAAACCTGTGGCACCTGTCATGGTCATGGCCAAGTTCAAATGCGCCAAGGCTTCTTTGCGGTTCAGCAAACCTGTCCAACCTGTAGCGGTACCGGTAAGATCATTAAAGACCCATGTAACAGCTGTCATGGTCAAGGTCGCGTACAGAAGACTAAGACGCTTAATGTTAAGATCCCTGCTGGCGTGGATACAGGCGATCGCATTCGTCTATCTGGCGAAGGTGAAGCGGGCGAGCATGGTGCACCAGCAGGTGACTTGTATGTACAAGTACACGTAAAAGAGCACCACATCTTTGAGCGTGAAGGCAACAACCTGTACTGTGAAGTGCCAGTGAGCTTTGCTCAAGCTGCTCTGGGCGGCGAAGTAGAAGTTCCAACGCTAGACGGCCGTGTCAGCCTGAAAGTGCCAGAAGAAACGCAAACTGGTCGCATGTTCCGTATGCGTGGTAAAGGCGTGAAAGGCGTTCGTGGTGGCGGTGTGGGTGACCTAATCGTGAAGCTTGTGGTCGAAACGCCAGTGAAACTAAGCGCACGTCAGAAAGAACTTTTGCACGAGTTTGAAGAGTCATGTGGCGGCGATGCGGCGAACACGCATAAGCCAAAATCAGAAGGTTTCTTCAATGGTGTGAAGAAGTTCTTCGATGATTTAACTAGCTAAACGCTCGCAAATCTAAATTAAATCGGCCCGCGATAATGAACGTTATCGCGGGCCGATTGCTTTTTTAGCTGATGCTATTTCGATACTCTGCGTTACCAGCACGCCAATGGCGTCACATCGCCATTGGACGTCAAGCTCATGGTTTTATCCGCCTCAAGGCAGCTATCGTCAGATTGGCGGGTGGTCGTCTGCGCGATAGCTTTAATGGTATAGGCGGCGCCAGCGCTGCTCACGACTTCAAATTGATAGCGGTTGACCTGCGACTCACACACAGTACAACTTCCTCCAGAAATGACAGACGCAAAGTTGTAGCCACTGCTATAGGTGCGTTCGAGTTCCAACTGCATTTCCAGTAAATCACCCAGCGCAATCATTCGATGACTTTCTCGCACTTGTTGCGTGTAGTTTGGGTAGGCCACAGAAGTCAGAATGCCGAGTATGGCTAACGTGATCAATAATTCGATCAACGTCAAACCTCTTTGTCTGCTCCCGCCTTGTTTGCATTTCATTATTTTAAGTCAATCCAACCGACTATTTTAAAAGACTTTTCTAGTGTTCTCTGCTGCTAGGATTAACGCAAGTAGATAGGTTTGTTTGTTACCAGTTTCATAGGATTTTGGGAAATGGTTCGCGGCTTTACGTTTTTGGAATTGATCATCACTGTCCTGATCTCGGGCATCGTCCTGATGGCGATGGCACCGACGTTCACCGATGTCTCCAAGTCGAATAAAGTCAAGCGTGCGGCTCTTGAACTATATGGTGTAATCGTTCAAACACAAGCAGAAGCGATATTACGTAACGAACCATTGTGGCTGCACTTTGAAGGCTTACCCGATGGTGCATCTGATGGTAATTGGACGGCGGTGGTTGCCAACAAAGATAGTCTGTCTGATAGCAATGTAACGCGGCTATTCACTATGTCCGGAGCGCCATTTGATGGCACGACTATTGAGCTTAATTTTAATGGTGAACAGCTCAAAATTGATCACATTACTGGCGCAGCGCGCGCACCAGGCAACATCACGATTAAACCTTATCCCCGCAGTGAAAAACTCGCCAAGATTGTCAGTGATGCAGCATCGGGGAGGGTTCGAGTTTGTCAAAGTGGTGGTGAATATGGGTTAGGGGGTTGCTAGGATGAAGCGTCAGAAAGGCATTACTATCATCGAAATGCTGGTGGCATCGGCGGCTGGCATTATGGCGATTTCTCTTGTGGGCTCTTTGTATGTATCGGTGCAAAACCACGCCTCAGATCGCTCTCAACTGTTACTTCTCAACCAAGCCCTCGCAACGACGGCACGCCGTATCCAAAACGACATGCTCCGTGCTGGTTACAATGGTGAGGAAAGCAACAGCTGGGTGCCTTTTGGAGCGAGCACTACCATTTATGTGTCTCAGAGCGGGGCGGTGGCGCAGTATGCGTATCGAGATGATAGGGGAGAAGCACCGATTGAGAATGTTGTGTGGCAGTTCTCAGAAGAGGCTGGGAAATTGTCAATTTGCCGAGCTAAAACGAGCATTTCGACTGGAACGAAAACGACCGCATTCTCTAACTCGACAGGTTGCACGTCCATTTTTGAACCTAACCTTATTAAAGTAAACGATTTTTCTTTGGTGACGAATACGGTAGGGAGTAATAGCGCCACCCACCAATATATCAATCTAACCATCGATGCAGAACTAAGAGGCAACCCTAGTATATTCAGCTCGTTAACACGTCAGTTCATGGTGAGGAATGGCCAATGAAAAAGCAGAGCGGCGTTATTGCTTTAATGACCACAAGCTTACTACTGGTTGTTGCGCTTGTGGTGACAATGGGGGCTTATAAGACCTCCCTGTATGAGATCAAGCGAGCTCAGAATGAGGTAGAGTCGCGTAAAAACTATTGGAAAGCGGAAGGATTATTAGAGTGTACGCTAGGGTACCTTCGATCTTCAGGGGAAGGTGTAGATGTTCTTGAAGATACGGCAAGTCGACCAGAAGACTTCACAGCTGGATGTATAGCAAATCGAGGAAATATCTCCTTGGTGGTTTCGAAAGGCACTGACTATGTCCTCACTGCGACATCAAATACAAGCACACTTACTCGAGCAATGGTTAATGGTGTGAGTCAACCTAAAGGGGCCATCCAAGTTAGCGGTGATTTGGAGATGGTAGGAACGGTTACTATAACCCCAAGTGTTGGTGCTAAGGTAGCGGGTGAGCTTGAGGAAAAGTACGAATGTACTAGCGTCCGGTTTTCTGATTCCTTTACCTTTAGGTATGATTCTGTTCAGGGGTTTGACCAGCTCGAGTACGGTTATTCGACATCGTCTTTAAACGCTGACAAGAACTGCCACGATGATTACGTGACGGCGCTAGGTAAAGATAGTGCTGCGGTATCTATAGATGCTTCAAACCCTATGGGGTCTCCAGCATTTGCGAAGGACTTTTTACCCGATACAAAAATGGACCTGTTTAGAGAGTTATTTGGTGTTTCGGGAAACAAACAGAATGTTGCGACAATATCTGGCAATTCCGAGATGTTTGTTAAGAAAGTCGTTTCTGGAAGCGATTGCGGGACATTGATTAGCAATCACTTTAGCAGTACTGAAAAACTCGGTCTTTGGCTTGTGGGAAACTGTGAGATTTCAGGTGCAGTTAATGAAACAGGAACTCAAGGGCAGATGCTGGTTATTGAGAATGGAGCCTTTGCTTTGTTTGGAGCATTTGCTTTTAATGGTCTTGTTTATCATAAAGTAGATTCAACGGATAAGTCAGTTTCCTCTTCTATCAAGAATTTTTGGCAGAAAAAGCGAGACACTGAAACTGTTTACAAACCGTACATTACTAATGATACGGTCGGTGTTCAGTTCTATTCTAGCGCACCAAATGGTGGCTTGATCATTGATACTAAGGGCGGTAGATCAACGCTGGTTGGTGATATGAACCTTAACTTCAATGCTGGCTATCGTCCAACTTTCCTGAAAGGAGCTTACACCTGGAAAAAAGGAGCCTGGCGTGATTTCTAAGCAACGTGGTTTTAGTCTTGTTGAAGTTATGATTGCCATTTGTCTAGTTGGTGTTGGAGCGCTTGGTTTGGTGAAGATGCAAGCGTATATTGAGCAGCGTTCAAACTATGCGTACAACAGCATTCAAGCCTTAGGGTTGGCGGAAGCGAAGCTCGAGTGGTTTCGAACCCGTGGCGCGGATAGTGCCCATTCCGATATGGTAGTGGCCGACTTTGATACTGACATCGTAACAGGCTCCGAAAATCATCCTCCATATGTTCTTAGCTGGCGCGTTCCCAGCACCTCTATGGAAGGTAATGTCAAAACGGTTGAAGTGGATGTCGATTGGACAGACCGGTTAGGTGAGTCGCGACGTCTAAGTTTGAAAACTCAGATCTCACGTTATAGCGAGTTTGATTAGCCGCCAAAGCGTCTCAAAGCCCACGCTTGATTTGTTAAATATTTACACGCTCTTTCCCTGCTGTTAATCCTCTGAATCATAAGCCAATACAGAAACACGCCTACCTATGCAGCGCTGCTGTAGTGCTTCTCCCTTTTCGATTGCGCCCTATTTATAAGCTATCTTTATATTATCGGGTGTTTTACGTGCTAGTTAGATAATTGTTTTGCAATTGTGCATTTTTGTGTTGGTTAAATGTTATGTTAATCGGTGTTTTTTGCAAAATAAGTCTACAAATATGGAAAAAGTTCCGAATTATCTACTCTTTTCATCTTTTTTAAATAAAATAGTCACGCAGATTTTATGTCACAGTGAAACTTGCCTTGAGATTCACAAATAACAACATCACACACACGGAGTTACCATGAGTAACCAATCGATTAATCAAGCGCCTGCTCCAAAGCCGACTGGAATGGATCGCTTTTTAAACTTTATTGAGAAAGCGGGTAATAAGATCCCAGATCCTGCTATTCTGTTTTTCTGGGCACTCGTTATTGTTTGGGTTGCATCAGCACTTTTATCTAATGTCAGTTTCGATCTGATTAACCCACGTACCGGTACACCTCTAGAAGTGACTAACCTTCTAACGGGTGAAGCGCTAGCAAGTTTCCTTGCTAACATGGTTACGACGTTCACAGGCTTTGCTCCACTGGGTATCGTACTGGTTGCGATGCTAGGTGTAGGTGTGGCTGACTCTTCAGGCTTCATCACAACTGGCCTTAAGAAGATGCTGAACTTCACGCCAGCGAAACTGCTAACACCTATGCTGATTCTTGTTGCGATCGTATCGCACACAGCAGCGGATGCAGGCTACGTTCTGGTTATTCCTCTAGGTGGCATCATCTTCCACGCAGCAGGTCGTCACCCACTAGCGGGTATCGCAGCAGCGTTTGCTGGTGTATCAGGTGGTTTCTCTGCAAACTTTATCCCTTCAGGTATCGATCCACTACTAGCAGGTTTCACGCAAACTTCTGCTCAGGTTCTTGACCCTGAATACATCGTTAACCCACTAGCAAACATCTTCTTCACTGGTCTATCTTCAGTGATCATTGTTGCTATCGGTTGGTATGTAACAGAGAAAATCATTGAGCCACGCCTAGTAAACACACCTGTTGATGAAGATGCTGAAGAAGCACCAGATCTAGGTACGTTCACAGAGACAGAATCAAAAGCGTTCCGCGCAGCAGGTTGGTCAATGATGGCGGGTATCGCATTGCTTGTTGCTGCGATCATTCCAGAGACATCAGCGCTTCGTTCTCCAGAAGGTGAGATTACTGCGTTCTCTGCACCGCTAATGAAGTCTATCGTTCCATTGATCTTCATTCTGTTCATCATCCCAGGCTACGTATACGGCCGTGTAGCGGGTACGTTCAAGACTAGCAACGATGTCATCAAAGCGATGTCAGACACAATGGCAACGATGGGTGCATACATCGTAATGTCGTTCTTCTGTGCACAGTTCCTATCTGCATTTGGTCAGTCAAACATTGGTACTATGCTGGCGCTCTACGGTGCTGAAGGTCTGAAAGCGATGAACCTACCAGGTCAGGCGACTATCGTTGGTATGATTCTACTGACTGCATTTGTTAACCTACTGGTTGGCTCTGCATCAGCGAAATGGGCACTGATTGGTCCAATCCTAGTTCCAATGCTAATGGCGGTTGGTATCTCTCCTGAGCTATCTCAAGCGGCTTACCGTGTTGGTGACTCTGTATCGAACATCATCTCTCCACTGATGGTATTCTTCCCGCTGGTTGTGGTTTACTGCCAACGCTACGTGAAGTCTACAGGTATCGGTACGCTAGCTTCTCTAATGATGCCATTCTCAATCGCTATGCTGATTGGTTGGACTATCTTCTTGCTAGCTTACTGGGCTCTAGGTATCCCACTAGGTATCCAAGCGCCATACACTTACACTATGTAAGCTAAAAGATATCAAAAAAGCCCGCCAGGCAGATTGCCTAGGCGGGCTTTTTGTTTTCAGGTTCTGGTTTAGATTTCCGCTGTTATGACTCGCTAGGCCTTTAAGAATCCTGCGTGAAAGCGTAAATGGTCATCGATGAAGCTTTGGATAAAGAAGTAACTATGGTCGTAACCAGGCTGCATACGAAGTTTCACATCACTGCCTGAGCTTTCCGCCGCGGCAAGCAGTAATTCAGGTTTGAGCTGCTCTTGCAAAAATCCGTCGTCTTCACCTTGATCGACTAGGATAGGCAGTATGGCTTGTGCCCCTTGCAGTAGTTCAACACTGTCGTATTGTTTCCAATCTTCGGTGTTGTTACCTAAATAATGGCTGAGCGCTTTCTGTCCCCAAGGGCAGTTCATTGGATTGCTGATTGGGCTAAACGCAGAAATAGAGCGGTAGCGTTCACTGTTCTTTAAGCCAATGGTCAAAGCACCGTGCCCACCCATGCTGTGCCCAGAGATAGAGCGTACGCTAGTGACCGGAAAATGCTCTTCGATTAGCATTGGCAGTTCATCGACGATGTAGCTGTACATCTGGTAATGCTGATTCCAAGGCGCTTGAGTGGCATTAACATAAAAGCCAGCACCGAGCCCAAAATCGTAAGCACCTTCTGGATCATCCGGCACGCCTTCTCCACGAGGGCTGGTATCCGGTGCGACGATGGCAATACCAAGCTTAGCGGCAGCGCGAAACGCGCCCGCTTTCTGCATGAAGTTCTCATCGGTGCAGGTTAAGCCTGATAGCCAATAAAGGACTGGCACTGGATTGTCGGCGCTTGCCTCTGGTGGCAAGTAAATCGCAAAGCGCATCGAGCAGTTGAGTACATTAGAGCTATGTTGGTATTGCTTGTGCCAACCACCAAACACTTTTGCTTGGCTAAGGTTTTCTATTGTCATTCTATTAACCTAAATGAAAATAGGGCTCTGTATGTCAGAGCCCTAAGTCAGAGTTTAGTAGTGGATTACGGTACGGATACTTTCGCCTTTATGCATAAGATCGAAGGCTTCGTTGATGTTTTCCAGAGGCATAGTGTGCGTGATGAACTCTTGTAGTCCAAACTCGCCTGCCATGTAGCGATTTACGATCTCTGGAAGTTCACTGCGGCCTTTAACGCCACCAAATGCACTACCACGCCATACGCGACCAGTAACCAGTTGGAATGGACGAGTCGAGATCTCTTGACCTGCACCAGCAACACCAATGATAACCGACTCACCCCAACCTTTGTGGCAGCACTCAAGTGCTTGACGCATCACGTTGACGTTACCGATACACTCGAAAGAGTAGTCAACACCACCGTCAGTCATCTCGATGATCACTTCTTGAATCGGCTTATCAAACTTCTGCGGGTTAATCACGTCAGTTGCGCCAAGTTGCTGAGCAAGCTCGAACTTGCTTTCGTTGATGTCTACACCAATGATTTTGCTTGCGCCAGCCATGCGAGCGCCAATGATTGCAGATAAACCGATACCACCAAGACCGAAGATAGCGACGGTATCGCCTTTCTCAACTTTAGCCGTGTTAAGCACTGCGCCCATACCCGTTGTTACGCCACAGCCAAGTAGACACACTTCTTCAAGCGGAGCTTCTTTGTTTACTTTAGCCAGTGAAATCTCAGGGAGTACAGTGTACTCAGAGAACGTAGAGCAGCCCATGTAGTGGTAGATAGGTTGACCATCTTTATAGAAACGAGTGGTACCGTCTGGCATCAGACCTTTACCTTGGGTTTCACGAACCGCTTGGCATAGGTTAGTTTTACCCGACTTACAGAATTTACATTCGCCACATTCCGCTGTGTATAGTGGGATAACGTGGTCGCCGACTTCAACGCTGGTAACACCTTCGCCAATCATTTCAACGATACCGCCACCTTCATGACCAAGAATGCTTGGGAAGATGCCCTCTGGATCGTCGCCAGATAGTGTGAATGCATCGGTGTGGCAAACGCCAGTCGCCACGATTTTCACCAATACTTCACCCGCCTTTGGTAGCATGACATCGACTTCTTCCATTTTTAGTGGTTGGTTTGGACCCCATGCGACAGCAGCACGTGATTTAATAAATTGTTCAGTCATGGTTTTTCCTTATTCTCTCAAGGTAGTGGTTTCAAGGTCACGAATCTATATATAAGAAAACAAACGGCTAACCCAGTAAGGTTAGTTCAGTTCAGCCCGTTTGCATCGGATGGCAAGCAGTATATTTGTTTCTTAAAAAATGATAATTACGTAAATATGAAATACACTATTACCAATTTGTAATAATCGGATTGAGTCATGGCAAATTGGGAAGGCATTAATGAGTTTGTGGCGGTGGTCGAAACACAGAGCTTTACTGCGGCGGCAGAGCGCCTGTCGACTTCCGTTGCTAACATCAGCCGCAGAGTTAATGCATTAGAAGATAAGCTGGCGGTGAAGCTGTTTGTTCGCACCACGAGAAAGGTGTCAGTGACCGAAGTCGGGGCAACCTATTATCAGCACTGTAAGCCACTCGTAGATGGGCTGGCGTTGGCTGAGCTTGCGATTACTCAATTGCAAGCGAGCCCGACAGGCAAAATCAAGATGACCGCGCCAGTCACCTTTGGTGAACAGGTGCTTGCGCCACTCATGCATGAATTTTTATTGCAGTATCCGCAGATTGAGCTGGATTTGGTTCTGTCCAATCAGAAGATGGATCTGGTGCAAGAAGGTTACGATCTTGCCGTGCGTTTGGGTAAGCTTGATGACTCGAGCATGATGGCTCGTAAGCTGCTCGACCGGCACATGTTCGTCTGTGCTAGCCCTGAATACCTAACCAAACATGGTGAGCCACACACATTGTCTGAGTTGAAGCGGCACCAGTGTCTTCGAGGTTCAACCAAATACTGGCGCTTTGAAGATAAGGGTACAGAACGGTTGATACACGTTGATGGCCGCGTACAGTGTAATAGTGGGTATGCGTTGGTGGATGCCGCATTAAAAGGATTGGGAATTGTTCAGCTTCCCGATTATTATGTGCAGCCTTATTTAGAGGCTGGTGAATTAGTGGAAGTGCTGACACCCTATCGTGGTGATCAAGAGGGCATCTGGGCACTCTACCCACAGAACCGCATGCTAACCTCAAAGATAAGAACCCTGATTGACTATTTATCCGAAGCATTAAAATGAGAGCCTCATGACTGACAAGCCTACACCGTCAACGACTTCGACAGACACCACCTTTAGCGAACAAGATCATACTTTTATGCGCCGAGCGATGGAGCTAGCCTCTCTTGCCGAAGCAGAAGGTGAGGTCCCGGTAGGTGCGTTGCTGGTAAAAGACGGTGAGGTCGTCGCTGAGGGTTGGAACCAATCTATCGGCGCGCATGATGCCAGTGCTCACGCAGAAATGCAGGTTATCCGCAAAGCAGGCAAGGTGTTGGAAAACTATCGACTGCTTGATACCACGCTATATGTCACCCTAGAGCCTTGCCCAATGTGTGCTGGCGCACTTTTACATAGCCGTGTAAAACGGGTTGTCTTTGGTGCACCCGATTTAAAAGCGGGCGCAGCAGGTACGGTATTAAATCTGTTTGAAAGCCAAGCGTCTTATCACTATGCAGATGTTGAGTCTGGGTTACTTGAGCAAGAGTGTCGTCATCAGCTGCAAGCCTTTTTTAAACGTCGTCGAAAAGAGATCAAAGCCGCTAAGCAAGAAAAACAGAGGCAAGAGCAGCAGGAGCAGTTAGGGCAGAAAATGGATAAGTAATGGAAGGGCAGTGTGGGGATATTTAGCAAACATCTGCGTGGCAGATGCTTGCTGTCTTTGCTTTACAGTGTCTCTTCTACGAAGATAGTAACTGCATAAACGAACGATGACGCCAAATAACTTTCTTCTTATTGTTGGCCATCATACGTCTGCGGCGGTTTGCGGCCACCGTCTTATTAAGGTGTTTAGCCTGGGTTCTTTTCTTCGCCAGCATAAAACAACCTCCTTTTACTACGGGTAAACCTCTCCGATCTAAATCCCTACGCATTGGGCGTATTCGATGTCCTTATTAGTGGAGCGTTGTCGGAGTCCCAAACACACGGCGTCCACTCAATAGTTTGAGTAGTCAAAACGTGTGAACAGTGTTGGTTGGTACGGATGTACCTGCCAGTTGAGAGCGAATAATGCATCAGAACAATGGATTAAAACGAGCGATCAGTACGAATTTCTCGCTGCTCTCAACCAGTAATGTAAGGCCTTGCTGGTCGGATTTCAAGTGTGCGAAAGCAGTTTGTTTCGCACACAAAGACTTGGTTATAGAAACCATCAATAGTTAGCGGCCCGTATTACCACCTATGGTAGGTTTTACTGCAGGTTGAGCACCACTACTCGTGGACTCCGCAGCTGAAACCGCACCCGATACTGGAGGCAGCGGTGGTATCACGATCAGACCGTCGGTCGTTAGCTCTTGCTCAGCTTGTTCAGCAAGCTGCTTGTCAACATGGCCAATGATACTTTGATAGTAACGGCGAATGTTCTCAACGTAATTACGCGCCTCATCACCACGTGCATAGCCATAACGTGTTTGACTGTAGAACTTTTTCTGACGGAGTAGCGGTAGGCGATCTTTCACATCCGCCCAAGCATCAGGGTCGCCACCTTGACGTTTCGTCAGGCGCCTTGCATCCATCATATGACCAAAGCCAACGTTGTAAGAAGCCAGGGCAAACCAGATCTTTTCGTGCTCAGTGATGGAGTCTGGCACGCGATCAACGATACGTCTTAAGTACTCAACACCGCCACGAACAGACTGCTCAGGATCAAGACGATTGGTAACATTAACGCTTTTCGCGGTCGGGAGCGTCAGCATCATCATTCCGCGTACTCCTGTTGGCGACTTGGCAATGGGATTCCAATGCGATTCTTGATAGGCCAGTGCTGCAATCAAACGCCAGTCGAACTCTTTCGAGTACTTCTTAAATAGTGGTGACCATTTAGGTAGCTTGTTGTCGAGAGCGCGAATGAATGCGCGCGTATCGACGTAATCGAATACGCCTATGTGACCGATATACTTCTCTTCTAAATTAGCCAGCTCACCGGTTTGCTTGAGCTGTCCGAAAAACTCGATGAGTAGGGCATATAGGCTTTCATCTTCTGATTGGCGCATATACCAAGAAATCGGTTGGTCTTCGGTCATCTCGAAAGCGAGCGCCAAATCTGGATAGATACGTTGTGATAATGATAGCTCAACCGAATCCGCCATGGTAAAGCGCAGTTTACCTTCTGATACTTGCTTGAGCAGGTCATTGACGTCCGCATTGGCATCGACGTAGTAGCGAATATCTGGGTGTTGGTTGGCAACCGAGGCTAAGGTTTTTTCGAAATGTGAGTCTTTGACGATGGCAAACACCTCTTCGCCATCGGCTTTATCTATCAGCTCTTGTTGAGTATTCAGCAATTGCTCTAGGTTGCGTGGGCGCCATTGACCTTTTTTATACACCACTTGTTGGCTGACATAATAGTAAGCCGGGCCAGCTCGAAATTTCTGAATTCGTTCAGGCGACTGACTCAAGCCTGCGGCAATGATATCAATTTCGCCTTTTTGCAAAGCTGGAAAGAGGCTCGCTTGGCGGAATGCCGGTTTCATTTCTAGCTTCACACCCAGCGCATCGGCAAACTGTCTTGCAAGCTCGTAATCCAGCCCGGTTGGACCGTCAGGGCCGATGTAGTAGGAGAGCTGGTTATTGAGAGTACCAACACGAAGCACGCCGCGTTCTTTGATGCTTTCTAATTCACTCTTTGGATCAGAATCGATTTGACAGCCTGCCAAGCCAATAGTGAGTAGACAGGCAGACAGCAATTTTAACCAGCGGCGGTTAGGCCAACGAACAACAGATGGACTTTGCATTAATTCATAGATCTCACAACGTTAGTGCTGCCTTTATACCAAAGCTGTGCGTGTTGGCAAAGCGAGATAGCAGAAACAACCGAGAGTGGTCACTTTATCATCGATCTCTAGCGTATTTCGGCAAAACAAAAAAAAATGACGAAAACGTTTGCGCCAACGCTTACGTCACAAAAAAAAATCCTCTATAATACCGCCGCATCAAGGTAGGAGAAATCGTTATAAGTTCAGTTTTTAATATTAACTGATTGAATTTATAAGAATTTCACCTAAATCAACTGCATAAGAGACCTAAGCACATGAGAATTTTGCGTGGTTCCCCAGCTCTTTCTGAGTTTCGTGTTAACAAGCTACTAGAGCTTTGTCGTGAACTAAACCTACCAGTAACAGGTATTTACGCTGAGTTTGCCCACTTTGCCGACCTAACGGCAGACCTGGATGCGTCTGAAGTTGAAAAATTAGAGAAGTTGCTGACTTACGGTCCAACTATCGAAGAGCACGAGCCGACTGGCACACTGCTATTAGTGACACCTCGCCCTGGCACCATCTCGCCATGGTCTTCTAAATCTACGGATATCGCGAATAACTGTGGCCTAGACAAAGTGACTCGTCTAGAGCGCGGTACTGCATACTATGTAGAGACATCAAGCGAACTGACTGAGCTTCAACTTGTTGAGCTTAAAGCGGTGATCCACGACCGTATGATGGAAGTGGTTTTCTCTGACTTCGAATCAGCGGCAGCGCTGTTCCAAGTGGCAGAGCCAGCACCGGTTGCCGATGTTGACCTACTTACAGGCGGTCGCAAAGCACTAGAAGACGCGAACGTGACGCTTGGTCTTGCACTTGCAGAAGATGAAATTGATTACCTAGTTGAAAGCTTTGTGACTAAGCTAGAGCGCAACCCAACAGACATCGAATTGATGATGTTTGCACAGGCGAACTCTGAGCACTGTCGTCACAAGATCTTCAACGCAGATTGGACTATTGACGGCGTTAAGCAAGACAAGTCGCTGTTCAAGATGATCAAAAACACATTTGAAACGACGCCAGACCACGTTTTGTCTGCATACAAAGATAATGCAGCGGTTATGGAAGGCTCTGAAGTGGGTCGTTTCTTCCCAGATCCAAAAACACGTCAGTACGGCTACAACCACGAGAAAGCGCACATCCTAATGAAGGTGGAAACGCACAACCACCCAACAGCGATTTCTCCATGGCCAGGCGCATCGACAGGTAGTGGCGGCGAAATCCGTGACGAAGGCGCAACAGGTATTGGCGGTAAGCCAAAAGCAGGTCTTGTAGGCTTTACTACGTCGAACCTTCGCATTCCTGGTTTTGAGCAGCCTTGGGAAACAGATTTTGGTAAGCCAGGTCGTATCGTTAATGCACTGGATATCATGCTAGAAGGTCCACTAGGTGGCGCAGCATTTAACAACGAATTTGGTCGTCCAAACCTACTGGGTTACTTCCGTACTTACGAAGAGAAGGTAACGTCTCACGCAGGTGAAGAAGTGCGTGGTTACCACAAGCCGATCATGATTGCTGGTGGTATGGGTAACATCCGTGACGAGCACGTTCAGAAGAAAGAGATCCCAGTAGGTGCAAGCCTAATCGTACTTGGTGGTCCTGCAATGAACATCGGTCTTGGTGGCGGTGCGGCGTCTTCTATGGCGTCTGGTCAGTCTGCTGAAGACCTAGACTTTGCGTCAGTACAGCGTGAAAACCCAGAGATGGAACGTCGCTGTCAAGAAGTGATCGACCGCTGCTGGCAGCTAGGTGAAGACAACCCAATCGCATTTATCCACGATGTGGGCGCAGGCGGTATCTCAAACGCACTTCCTGAGCTTGTGGACGATGGTGAGCGCGGCGGTATCTTCCAACTACGTGACGTACCTAATGATGAGCCAGGCATGAGCCCACTTGAGATCTGGTGTAACGAATCTCAAGAGCGCTATGTAATGGCGGTTGCGCCAGAGAACATGGAAGCATTCGATGCTATCTGTAAGCGTGAGCGCGCACCATACGCAGTGGTGGGTGTGGCAACAGAAGAGCGTGAACTGAAACTTGAAGATTCACACTTCGACAACACGCCAATTGACATGCCGATGGACATCCTTCTTGGTAAAACGCCGAAGATGCACCGTGATGCGAAAACACTGAAAGTAGACAGCCCTGCTATCTCTCGCGAAGGCATTGAAATGAACGATGCGGTTGACCGCGTTCTTCGCCTACCAACAGTTGCAGAGAAAACATTCCTAATCACCATCGGTGACCGTACCGTTACAGGTCTGGTTGCTCGTGACCAGATGGTTGGTCCTTGGCAGGTGCCGGTAGCAAACTGCGCAGTCACAGCAGCGAGCTACGATACTTACCACGGTGAAGCGATGTCTATGGGTGAGCGCACGCCAGTTGCTCTTCTAGACTTTGGCGCGTCTGCGCGTCTAGCGGTAGGTGAGTCTCTGACTAACATCGCAGCAACAGACATCGGTGATATTAAGCGTATTAAGCTATCAGCTAACTGGATGTCTCCAGCGGGTCACCCTGGTGAAGACGCTGGTCTTTACGAAGCGGTGAAAGCGGTAGGTGAAGAGCTATGTCCAGCACTGGGTCTAACGATTCCAGTAGGTAAAGACTCAATGTCGATGAAGACCAAGTGGAACGAGAATGGTGAAGACAAAGAAGTCACGTCGCCACTTTCACTGGTTATCACTGCATTTGGTCGTGTGGAAGACGTTCGTAAGACGGTCACGCCGCAGCTTCGCACCCCAGAGACCTTGGAAGGACTAGGCGAGTCGTCTCTTGTTCTTGTTGACCTAGGTAACGGTAAAAACCGTCTAGGTGCAACAGCATTGGCACAGGTTTACAAGCAGCTTGGTGATAAGCCAGCAGACGTAGACAACGCAGAGCAGCTAAAAGGCTTCTTCGATGCGATGCAAACCCTTGTTCGTGATGACAAGCTGGTGGCTTACCACGATAAAGGCGATGGCGGTCTATTCGTAACCCTTGCTGAGATGGCATTTGCGGGTCACTGTGGCGTGAAAGCTGACATCGCAAGCCTGTCTTCTTCAGAGAACGGCGAAGATACACTAGCGGCGCTATTTAACGAAGAGCTGGGTGCGGTTGTTCAGGTTAAGAATGACGACCTAGAAGCGGTGAAAGCGGTTCTAGCGGCGAACGGCCTAGAAGCATGTTCTCACGTCATCGGCAGCGTTGAAGCGTCTGACGACTTCGTGATCACTTCTGGTGATGCGGTTGTTATCGAGCGCTCTCGTACAGAGCTACGTACTATCTGGGCTGAAACGACGCACAAGATGCAGTCTCTGCGTGACAACTCTGCGTGTGCAGACCAAGAGCACGAAGCGAAGAAAGACAACTCTGACCCAGGTCTGAACGTGAAACTGAGCTTCGACGTTAAAGAAGACGTTGCAGCGCCATACATCGCGACGGGCGCTAAGCCTAAGATGGCAATTCTTCGTGAGCAGGGTGTGAACTCTCACGTTGAAATGGCAGCAGCGTTTGACCGTGCTGGCTTTGAAGCAACAGACATCCACATGAGCGACATCCTTACGGGTCAAGCAGTTCTAGAAGAGTACCAAGGTCTTGTGGCTTGTGGTGGCTTCTCTTACGGTGACGTTCTTGGTGCGGGTGAAGGTTGGGCGAAGTCTATCCTGTTCAACGACCAAGCGCGTGACCAGTTCCAGAGCTTCTTCCATCGCGAAGACACCTTCTCACTAGGTGTGTGTAACGGCTGTCAGATGCTATCGAACCTAAAAGAGCTGATCCCAGGTGCAGACCTATGGCCACGCTTCGTTCGTAACGAATCTGAGCGCTTTGAAGCTCGCTTTAGCCTAGTAGAAGTGCAGAAGTCTGACTCTATCTTCTTCGATGGCATGGAAGGTTCACGTATGCCAATCGCAGTTTCTCACGGTGAAGGCCGCGTAGAGGTTCGCGACACTGACCACCTAAACGCGATTGAAGCATCAGGTACGGTAGCGGTGCGTTACGTTGATAACAACGGCAACCCAACGCAGCAATATCCAAACAACCCGAACGGTTCACCAAACGCAATCACAGGTCTAACGACTCGTGACGGTCGTGTAACTATTATGATGCCGCACCCAGAGCGTGTATTCCGTACGGTTGCTAACTCTTGGGCGCCAGAGTCTTGGGGTGAAGACAGTGCTTGGATGCGCATGTTCCGCAACGCTCGCGTGAACGTAGGTAAGTAATCAAACTAAGGCAACTGCCTCAAAGGTTACAACCAAATAGTTAATGAAGTCCTCAGTGGAAACACTGGGGACTTTTTCTTATAAAAACTCTGAGCGTCAGCGCTCGATTTGTGTTCTAATACCGCGCTGGCTTAGGGATGGTCAGTATTACATTGCTGGAATATCCCTTAACAAAGTCTTTAGGAAATACATAAATGTCTGAAAATAAAAAATTTACTATCCGTCTAACGGAAAAGCGTAACGGCTGGTCTGCAGAGATCATTCGTCAAGTGACTTCTCGTCGCACGGTTGTGTCTAAGCGTGAGATGGGCTTTGAGAGCCAAGAGTTGGCTCAAGCGTGGGCGGATAAAGAGCTTGCTGGTTTTATCGAAAACCAAGCAAAGCGCAATGTGCGCAAAGCAGAAGCTCGCGCAGCGAAAGCAGAAGCAGCAGCGAAAGCTGAAGCAGATAGCGAAGAGTAGTTCTTTTCGCTCTGATGGTGGTTCCTAGGGATACCCCTAGGAACGCATTATCACTTTTAACTCAGTTCTACTGACTTACCTGAGCGTTCAATTGCTCAACCAAACCATCCTCTAACCCAAGTTGGGTTGCCAACTCTTTCAAATACGCTTTTTCCATAAAGTTTTGCTCATCAGCCACTAATAGACTGGCTAGGTATATCTCTGTCGCGTGTTCTGGTGACACGGCTAATCGAGCGATCTCAGTAGGATCAAGAGGCTTTGCTATCTCCGCTTGAATCAATTGTTGTACTGATACGTCAGCATCGATTTGGGTGAGCGCTTGCTCGATCTTTGCCATTTCTTGCTCGTCAATATGTCCATCAGCCTTGGCTGCTGCGATCATTGCTTTGAGCACCGATTCATCGTGTTGCGAAGTTTGGGTAAAGTTATCCGGGGTTTGCGGTGAGCTAGAAGTCGTGGACTCTCCCTTGTTGTAATCGTTATAGAGCTTGTAAGCGAGCGCACCTAATGCCGCGGCACCACCCACACCTAGCGCAGTTTTGCCCATTTTTTTGGTCTTCTTAGAGCCCATTAGCATACCAAGTAAACCTCCGCCTACCGCACCAGCACCAAGGGCTCCAAGAGTTTTCTTGTCGCCGAGCGCTTGGCCGATGCTTGACGAAGATTGGCTCGCTTTTTGGGTAGCTTGATTGACGATATCTGAATTAAGGGCTTGGTTAAGCAGTGATCTTAGGTTCATCTGTTACTCCTAGTCAGGTGGCATTCCACCATCATAAGAAAGCGAACATGAACAGAGTATGAAGGCAATAAAAAAGGCCGCATAGCGGCCTTTAGGATAATTGGGTAACGATTAAGCTAGCTGAGCTTTCACGTGAGCCACGATATTATCGATAGCGATTGGCGTTTTGTCACCAGTACGACGGTTCTTGTATTCGAAGTTACCTTCGTCCATGCTGCGGTCACCAATAACTACAGTATGAGGAACACCGACAAGCTCCATATCAGAGAACATAACGCCTGGACGCTCTTTACGATCGTCAAATAGCACTTCGATACCAGCCGCAGTCAGTTCTGCGTATAGCTTCTCTGCTGCTTCTTTAACGCGCTCAGACTTATGCATGTTCATCGGTACGATCGCAACTTGGAATGGTGCGATAGCGTCAGGCCAGATGATGCCGTACTTATCGTTGTTCTGTTCGATAGCTGCTGCTACCACACGTGAAACACCGATACCGTAACAACCCATCTCTAGGATAACGTTCTTACCGTCAGGACCAAGCACGCCACAGTTCATCTTCTCAGAGTAGTTTTTACCTAGCTGGAAGATATGGCCGACTTCGATACCACGCTTAAGCAGGATAGTACCTTGACCACATGGGCTTGGATCGCCTTCTACAACGTTACGTAGATCTTCTACTTTACCAAGCTCAACGTCACGACCCCAGTTGATGCCAAAGTAGTGCTTGTCATCAACGTTAGCGCCAGCGCCAAAGTCGCTCATTACTGCAACCGAGCGGTCAACAATAAATGGTAGCTCAAGACCAACCGGACCTAGTGAACCAGGACCTGCGCCAATTGCAGCGCGAATTTCTTCTTCTGTTGCCATTTCTAGAGGAGAGGCAACTTCAGCAATTTTCTCAGCTTTGATTTCGTTAAGCTCGTGGTCACCACGGATGATAAGGCCGACAAGCGGCGCTTCGATTTCATCAGAAGCTTTAACAAACAGCGTTTTCACTGTTTTCTCGATTGGTAGGTCGAACTGTTCAATAAGCTCAGCAATGGTTTTCGCATTTGGCGTATCAACCAAAGTCACTTCTTGAGTTGGAGCGGCAAGCTCTACTGCAGGCGCTAGTGCTTCTGCTTTTTCGATGTTTGCAGCGTAGTCAGACTCAGAAGAGAAGGCGATAAGGTCTTCACCGCTTTCTGCCAATACGTGGAATTCGTGTGAGCCGTTACCACCGATAGCACCGGTATCAGCCAGCACAGGGCGGTAGTCTAGACCCATGCGGTCAAACGCTTTGCAGTAAGCATCGTGCATCGCTTCGTAAGACTTCTCTAAGCCGTCTTTGTCGATGTCGAAGCTGTACGCATCCATCATTGAGAATTCACGTGCACGCATCACACCAAAACGTGGGCGGCGCTCATCACGGAATTTAGTTTGGATTTGGTACAGGTTAAGTGGTAGCTGCTTGTACGAGTTAACTTCGTTACGCACAAGGCTAGTGATCACTTCTTCTGCTGTTGGGCTTAGTACAAACGGACGCTCATGACGGTCAGTGAAGCGAAGAAGCTCATCACCCATCTTTTCAGATCGGCCTGTCTCTTCCCATAGTTCAAACGGCTGCACTACGGGCATCAAAGTCTCAACTGCACCTGCATTATCGATCTCTTGGCGAACGATGTTTTCGACTTTACGCAGAACACGTAGACCCGTAGGTAGCCAAGTGTATAGACCTGAAGCTAGCTTACGAATCATACCTGCACGCAGCATGAGCTGGTGACTTACAACTTCTGCGTCGTTTGGTGTCTCCTTCAGAGTAGAAAGAAGATAGTTACTGGTACGCATTTATGGGTATCCGTTCATCATGTTGATAGTAAATCTGGGCAGAGGCGCCCAAATTGAGTTAAGCCGCCTATGATATCAGCCAAACGCCTTTCTACCAAATGACTTTGCTAGCAAATAGGTCTCATCAATAAACCGCTAGGATCCGGTGTTTAGAGAGTCTCAATGGCGGTGACGACAATGTGATCGCTATTGGCTTTAAATTTTACGTTCCAATCGAACAGTCTCACGCCATATTCTTTGTCGTCAATTTTGCCTTTTTTATAGGCTGGCCTTGGGTCTTGTGCGAGCACTTCGCTGATGATTTGCTGTTTATGTTGGCCGTCTGGGCTGTTAGTTAAACTCTCAAGCGCGTGGGGTGTGAACATGATTGGTGTTGCCTCGGGCTCGGATTCTGCGTATCCCCCTTTTACATCAGTGATGGAGTCGGAATAGGGGATATAGGGTTTAATATCTACAATAGGGGTACCATCGACCAAATCGACGCTACCGACATCGATAAACACTTGTTGACCCTTCTGTCTAACCCCTCGAAATTCAACTGCAGACATTCCTATACCATTTGGTCTAAATGTGGCGCGGCTAGCAAGCACACCAATGCGTTCATTACCACCCAAGCGTGGCGGTCTTACCGTTGGTTTCCAGCCCGCTTCTAGGTTTTGGTCAAACAGAAATAACAGCCATAGATGCGAGAACTGCTCGAGACCGCGTACGGCTTCTAGACAATTAATGTCTCCCTGTAAGGCAATTGAGGCCGTGGCACTGGGCACTAATCTGGGCTGTCTAGGGACGGCAAACTTCTCTTTATAGGGGGAATGAATGGTACCAATAGGGTGCAGAGAGTAGCTCATTGACTGAGTCCTGGTTCACATAATTCAATATTCATCATTTCAGACGCGCGGTTTTTTTTCAATCTCGATATGTTGAGGTTTTTTTAGAGCTAATTCCCTGTCATAAGGGTGAAAAGATGAATATGTCACAAGAATGTTATAGTTTATTTTATATTTAGATCAATATAAGTCATTGTATAGTTGCTAACATCATGGTTAAAAATCGCACTGAATTTACAATTGGCAACATTTTAGGCTTTTATTATTGAGCTCGCTCACGTACCCTGCGCCTGCTTTTTACAAAGTTGTCAGAAATAAGACCGATGAGTGTCATCTGAAGTAAAGAACTTTGTTAACAGCTAGGACAATATAAAAAAGGAGGGGACAGATGAGTTCATCTGCCACAATGAAACACAACAAGCCAAAAAAGCCTCTATTTACCCGTTTTCTAGACGGCGTTGAGTACTTGGGGAACCTATTACCCCACCCAATCACACTATTTGCGATTTTCTGTCTAGCTATTCTTGTCATGTCTGGCATCGCTGGATACTTCGATGTTGCCGTTGCTGACCCTCGCCCTGAAGGCGCTGCTGGTCGTGCTGCGAACGGTATGATTGAAGTTGTGAGCCTTCTTAATGCTGAAGGTCTACAGTTAATTGTTACTAACCTAGTGAAAAACTTCACAGGCTTCGCACCACTTGGTACCGTGCTCGTTGCGATGCTTGGTGTCGCGATCGCTGAGCACTCAGGCATGCTTTCAGCGGCAATGCGTGGTCTAGTTATGGGCGCATCTAAGCGCATGGTAACGGTCACAGTCGTATTTGCGGGTATCATTTCTAACACTGCGTCAGAGCTTGGTTACGTCGTACTTATTCCGTTGGCAGCAATGCTGTTCCACTCTCTAGGACGTCACCCTCTAGCCGGTCTTGCTGCTGCGTTTGCTGGTGTATCGGGCGGTTACTCTGCGAACCTACTTATTGGTACGGTAGACCCACTGCTATCAGGTATCACTGAAACAGCAGCTCAAATGATTGATCCAAACTACACCGTTGGCCCTGAGTCGAACTGGTACTTCATGTTTGTATCGACGTTCTTTATCGCTATTACAGGTGCGTTTGTTACCGAGAAAATCGTTGAACCAAAACTTGGTAAATACAACGATGAAGAAGCCTCAGAAGATCTGTCTAACGACAGCATGGGCTCTTTGACTGCGGTTGAGAAGAAAGGCCTGAAAATGGCGGGTATTGCGGTTCTTCTAGTGAGTGCAATTATCGCTTCTACGGTTGTTCCAGAGAACGGTGTACTTCGTACTGCTGATGGTCAAATCGCGGGTTCTCCATTCCTTAAGAGTATCGTAGCGTTTATCTTTGTATTCTTCGCAATTCCAGGCTTTGTTTACGGCAAAGTGACTGGCTCTATGAAGAATGATCGTGATGTGATTGATGCGATGTCGAAGTCCATGTCTTCAATGGGTATGTACATTGTACTGGTGTTCTTTGCCGCGCAATTTGTAGCTTTCTTTAAGTGGACTAACTTCGGTCAAGTGTTCGCTGTAGCGGGTGCAGACTTCTTACAGACTATTGGTCTAACAGGTCCAGCTCTGTTCTTCGCATTTATCCTAATGTGTGGTTTCATCAACCTGATGATCGGCTCAGCATCGGCTCAGTGGGCGGTAACAGCGCCTATCTTCGTACCTATGCTAATGCTAGTCGGTTACGCTCCTGAGACCATTCAGGCGGCTTACCGTATCGGTGACTCAACCACTAACATCATCACACCAATGATGAGCTACTTCGGTCTTATCCTTGCAGTAGCGACTCGCTACATGAAGAACCTAGGTATCGGTACGCTGATTGCGACCATGCTACCTTACTCAATCTGCTTCATTGTAGGTTGGAGTATCTTGTTCTACGTGTGGGTATTCCTACTAGGTCTGCCAGTTGGCCCTGGTGCGGCAACGTACTACACGCCTTAAGCGAAGACTCAATTATCGATATAAAAAAAATGCTCCCGACTGGGAGCATTTTTTTATGGATTGAACTGGGTGCTATTTTAGCTTCTCTAGGTCTGCTTCAATCTCTGCAATCTTACTCGACACGACTTTTTCTAAGTGGCGAAGGTCGGAAAGGATCTTCTGTTTAACATCGACTTCGGTGGCTTCAATCGGCTTGGTGAGACGGTTCAGCTCATCAATAACCAGCGTTAGGTTGCGATTGATTTCAGTGACTTGCTTGTAGCTTTGGCTGCTACTGTCAGTACGGACGTTTTTGACTTGCCTTGGATATTTGAACTTAACACTTTTCGCAAAAAGCTCGCCCTTCTGCTTACGAAAATAGATTTTTAACACATCTTTATGCGCTTCTTGGCGTAGGGAGTAACGCTCTATTTGTTTAGGATCTTGAATGCCTAAACCAATGAGGTTTGGATACATAGATGACCTCTTAGGTTGTGTGTTTCTTTTACAACTGTAGCAGGCAATGAAGGGGGTAGATAGCTGATTAAAGTGCAGTTTACAGAGAATTGTGGAGGAGATCGCCTAAATGACGATCTCCTTTGTGCGAAGCTACTATTGACTGAGTTTTGGCCAGCTGCAATCGCTGGATAATGAGCTCTAGTTAGTTATTTGCTCTGAAATATTCTCTTGAAGCTTTTGCTTGAGAATGGCTTGTTCTTCGTCAGTAAGACGTGAGCCATTTTCACCGGTTAAGATAAATAAATCCTCAGCCCGTTCGCCAATGGTGGTGATCTTCGCGGCATGAATACTCAAATTGAGTTGGGCAAATGTTGCCCCCACCTTGGCGAGTAAGCCGGGTGCGTCGAGAGCGACCAGTTCCATAAGAGTGCGCTTTTTGCCTTTGGTCGGCAAAAAGTCGACTTTGGTTTTGACGTTAAAGTGCTTGAGGTTTCTTGGTGCACGGCGCGTCTTGATTTTAGTCGGTCTACCATCTTCCAATACGTGCAATAGATGCTTGATAACCGTTGCGTGGCGGTTGGCATCAATCGCGTCACCATGCTGATCGAGTACCATAAAGGTATCGAGTACAAACCCATCTTTACTGGTCATGATTTGAGCATCATGAACGTTAAAGTTGCGTCGATCGAGTTCTGCTACAACGGTCGCAAATAGGGCTGGTTGATCTTTGCTATACACAAAGACTTCTGTGCCTCCTCGAGTAGCGTGCTTGCTCATCAAGATCAGCGGCTTGGAAGGATCATCAAGCTTTAAGATATGCTCACTGTGCCACGCAATTTGTTTGTGAGTATGGCGCAGGAAATAATCGGCTTTAAAGCGCTGCCACAACACTTCAATTTCTCTTGCAACAAAGCCCTGTTTACGAAGTAGCGCAGAAGCTAGCTGCTGATTGTGACGGATACGATCCCGTACATCGACAGGGTTTTCTAATCCACGGCGTAACACGCGTTGAGTTGAGTAAAACAGCTCCGCCAGTAAGGTACGTTTCCAACTGTTCCAAAGCTCCGGGTTGGTGGCGCATATATCGGCGACGGTTAAGCAAAGCAAGTACTCAAGGTACTCTTCATCACGCACTTTTTTAGCGAACTCGATAATGACATCGGGATCGTAAATGTCGCGACGTTGGGCAGTCACTGACATCAACAAGTGATTTTGAACTAACCAAGAAACCAGTTTGGCTTCAGGTTTCGACAGGCCGTGCTCCATGCAAAACTCAAATGCTTCCACAGCACCGATTTCGGAGTGATCACCACCGCGTCCTTTGCCGATATCATGGAAAATCGCTGCTAGGATTAGCAGCTCTTTCTTTTGCATTCTCGGATAGACTTCGCAGCAGATAGGGTGCTTACTGTAGCTCTCTTCGAGACTGAATGTATGAATGTGATTGAGAAGGCGTACACTGTGCTCATCAACGGTATAAACGTGGAACAGATCGAACTGCATCTGGCCGACGATTTGACTCCACTGCGGTAGATAAGCCGCCAGTACGCCAAGTTTATGCATCAATCGAAATGCTCGATGAAGGGCATTGGGGTGGCGTACCAAGTCCATGAATTTCTCCCTCGCTTCAGGGATAGTGTGCAAGAACTTGTTCAGTCTGCGTCTTGCGGTGCGAAGCTGCCTTAGCGTTGCAGGGCTCACTCCTTCGATACTGGAGTCGTTGGCGATATGGATAAACATATCGAGGATGGTTTCAGGACGAGCTTGAAACAGTGCCGGCTTTCTTGCTTCAATCAGCTTACCACGACGCTGAAAGTCGTCGTCGATGATTTCTGCTTGCTGGATCTGTCCTTTGTTGATAATCGCTTGATCAAACAGCTTTAAGAGCATTTTGTTGAGCTCTGCAACACGCCTTAACGTGCGGTAGAACTCTTTCATCATGGTTTCTACAGCGACATTACCCTCACCGACAAAGCCAAGATTTTCTGCCACTTGCGCTTGATGAGCAAACATCAAACGATTGTCATAACGTCTAAGCTCAATGTGTAGAGCAAAACGTACGCGCCATAGGAAGTTCTGACATTCCACCAGTTCTCGGTACTCAGCATCGGTAAGAAAGCCGAAGCGGCTCATCTCATAGAGCGACGTCGCGCCAAAGTGACTGCGAGCCACCCAGCTCAGTGTATGAATGTCACGCAGGCCGCCTGGGGTGGATTTAATGTCGGGCTCAAGGTTGTACGTTGTGTCGTGATATTTGGCGTGACGTGCTCGCTGCTCTTCGATTTTAGCGCGGTAGAAGGTTTCCGATGGCCAGAAGTTGTCGGAGTCTATTTGCGCTTTTAACTGCGAAAAGGTGTCTTCACTGCCACACAGAAGTCTGGCTTCTTGTAAGTTGGTGGCGACGGTCAAATCAGATTGACCAATCTCGATACATTCATCGACGGTTCGTACCGCATGGCCCACTTCTAGTTTGAGATCCCAAAGTAGGGTAATGAACTCACTGATGGTGCTTTCCAGCTTAGCGGGTATCTTTTTGCGTGATACTACTAAAATATCGATATCAGACAATGGGTGGAGTTCACCACGGCCATAGCCGCCGACGGCAACTAGTGACAAATAGGTCTGATTTGAAAGCTCAGAGGCGGACCACAAGCGACGAAGCAATTGATCGATATAATCTGAGCGACCCAGCACAAGATCGGTGATTGGGTGATGATTGAGAAACTCTTGTTTTTGATGTTCAGCAAAGGTTTCGAGTTGAGCTTTGAGCTCTTGAATATTGAGTTGCTCATCACTGAGCGATGTTGGGCTTTGAAAAGTCATGTGTGCAATCCGTGCAAGCAAAAAAATGTCACTAACAAGGGTTATACCAAAATAGGGCGGATAAAAAAATATCCCCAGAGAGTGGGGATATTTTTACAAACGTGATTAGTGAAGCTTAAAGGTTGTTCATGTGGCGAGGAATGCTTTCATCGCTACGAAGTGTCAGTACTTCACAACCCGTCTTAGTCACGACAATGGTGTGCTCCCACTGCGCGGAGTTTTTGCCATCACCTGTGTACACTGTCCAATCGTCTTCTGCGTCGATGCTGCAACCAAACTTACCAGCGTTGATCATCGGTTCGATAGTAAACACCATGCCTTCTTTTAGCACGCGGCGGTCGTTGTTCTTGTAGTGAACCACTTGCGGCTCTTCATGGAACTCAGAGCCGATACCGTGACCGCAGAAGTCTTTTACGATAGAGAACTTGTTACGTGGGTTCTTTTTGTTGTTCGCTTTGATGAACTTTTCGATTTCAGTACCGATGGCGCCAACCGTCGAGCCCGGCTTAACGGTTTTCATACCTAGGTATAGCGCTTCTTGCGCAACCATGGCGAGACGCTTGTCCGCTGGAGACACGTCACCGACTAGGAACATTTTAGATGTGTCACCGTGGTAGCCTTCTGGGCGAGTATCTAGAGACGCATTTTCATCGTTAGGGATGATAACCGTCACGTCGACGTTGACGATATCGCCGTTTTTAAGTACCGCTGGCTTGAGCTTACCTGTTGTACCCATAGCGTCTTCTTCAGCTGGGATGCCATGACAAACGATATGGTTGATGGATGTACAGATTGATTTTGGATAACCGTGGTAATCGAGCGGCGCTGAATACGCCCCTTTTTCACGAGTATACTCAGCACAAATTCTATCTAGCTCCTCAGTCGTGACCCCTTCTTTTACGTGAGGTTCGATCATTTCTAAAAGCTCTGCTGCAAGCTTACCTGCGATTCGCATTCTTTCGATTTCAGCTTCAGTTTTGATTTTGATAGACATCTGTGTTCTCTGCATTTTAAATTGACGCGTTATTCTATCAGTGGCGAGATTAAGCGCAACAAGAATAACTCTCACTTCCCTGTTGATACGTTACTCAGTGTAGCTGGGGTTCACACAGACTTCCTCTATTATGCTGGTGTCTCTTTGTACATTTATTGCGATTTTTCTGGAAATCGACCCCTCAAATATGGTATAAAGCGCGCCGATGACAGGACTTAGTCTCTTCACTCTCTATTGATGAAGAATGGCGAGTTAGGTTTTGCATCAACTAAACTTTAATTTAAATCCACACACATTTCGTCACATGTTCCGGGGTGCTTGAGTAATCATTCATACCAAGTCGGATACATGGGGAATGTGGAGGCCTAACCCCATAGAGGAATTTAAAATGGCAACTGTATCAATGCGCGATATGCTAAAAGCTGGTGTTCACTTCGGTCACCAGACTCGTTACTGGAACCCAAAAATGAAGCCATTCATCTTTGGTGCTCGTAACCGCGTACACATCATCAACCTAGAAAAAACTGTACCAATGTTCAACGATGCACTAGCTGAGCTAGCTAAAATCGGTGAGAAGAAAGGTAAAGTTCTTTTCGTTGGTACTAAGCGCGCTGCATCTGAAGCTGTTAAAGAAGCTGCAATCAACGCTGACCAGTTCTACGTGAACAACCGTTGGTTGGGCGGTATGCTAACGAACTACAAAACTGTTCGTCAGTCTATCAAGCGTCTAAAAGATTTCGAAGCACAAGCTCAAGACGGTACTTTCGAGAAACTAACTAAGAAAGAAGCTCTAATGCGTACTCGCGAAACTGAGAAGCTAGAGAAGTCTCTTGGTGGTATCAAGAACATGGGCGGCCTACCAGACGCTCTATTCGTAATCGACGCTGATCACGAGCACATCGCTGTTAAAGAAGCAAACAACCTAGGTATCCCAGTATTTGCTGTTGTTGATACTAACTCTAACCCAGACGGCGTTGACTACGTTATCCCAGGTAACGACGACGCAATCCGTGCAGTACAGCTTTACCTAAACGCTGCTGCAGACGCGGTTAAAGAAGGTCGTAACAAAGATGTTGCTGCTGTAGCTGACAAAGACGGTTTCGTAGAAGAAGCTGAATAATTGCGGCTTTAGCCTCACTTAGTTTTGGATGACACTGAGTCTTCATATAAACTGAGTTATAGTTAGATCAGGGGCCGCATATGTGCCCCTGATTTTTACCCTAATTAGAATCAATCGAGGAATAGAGAATGGCTGTTACTGCTGCTCTAGTTAAAGAACTGCGCGACCGTACTGGCGCAGGCATGATGGAATGTAAGAAAGCGCTTGTTGAAACTAACGGCGACATCGAAGTTGCTATCGAAAACATGCGTAAGTCTGGCGCTGCTAAAGCTGCTAAGAAAGCGGGCAACATCGCTGCTGAAGGCGCGATCATCATCAAAGAAGAAAACGGCGTTGCTGTTCTTCTTGAAGTTAACTGCCAAACTGACTTCGTTGCTAAAGATGGTAACTTCACTGCATTCGCAGAGAAAGTTGCAGCTGACGCACTAGCATCTAAAGCTTCTGTTGAAGAGCTAGTTGCTAAGTTCGAAGAAGAGCGTGTTACTCTTGTTGCTAAGATCGGTGAGAACATCAACATCCGTCGCGTACAGTACGTTGAAGGTGCTGCAATCGCTGCTTACCGTCACGGTGAGAAAATCGGTGTTGTTGTTGCTGGTGAAGGCGACGCAGAAACTCTTAAGCACGTTGCTATGCACGTTGCTGCTTCTCGTCCAGAGTTCGTTAACCCAGAAGACGTACCTGCAGACGTAGTAGAAAAAGAGAAAGCAGTTCAAGTTGAAATCGCTATGAACGAAGGCAAACCAGCTGAAATCGCAGAGAAGATGGTTGTTGGCCGCATGAAGAAATTCACTGGCGAAATCTCTCTAACTGGTCAAGCGTTCGTAATGGAGCCAAAGAAAACTGTTGGCGAAATCCTAAAAGAGCGTGGCGCATCTGTAGCGACTTTCGTTCGTCTAGAAGTTGGTGAAGGCATCGACAAAGGCGAAGAAATGAGCTTTGCAGACGAAGTAGCAGCAGCTCAGAAAGGTTAATCCTTGACGATTTGTTGATAAGAGACCGTAGCCTTGGCTGCGGTCTTTTTACGACTAGGCTATCTGTTATTTTTTAATCGTCATGAGTTGAGATTCCTGTGCTAGTCTCAACCCATGACCGTTAATCGATAACTCTTTGGAAGGTATACTCCATGACAACGAACCCAAAACCTGCTTATCAACGTATTCTGTTAAAACTTAGTGGCGAGGCTCTACAAGGCGAAGAAGGCTTTGGTATCGACCCTAAAATCTTGGATCGTATGGCTCAAGAAGTAAAAGAGCTAGTAGAACTGGGTGTTCAAGTTGGTGTTGTAATTGGTGGTGGTAACCTATTCCGTGGTGCGGGTCTTGCTGAAGCTGGCATGAACCGTGTTGTTGGTGACCACATGGGTATGCTTGCGACTGTAATGAATGGTCTAGCAATGCGTGATGCTCTACACCGTGCTTATGTAAATGCTCGTGTAATGTCTGCTATTCCACTTAAAGGTGTATGTGACGATTACAACTGGGCTGACGCGATCCGCGAACTTCGTCAAGGTCGCGTGGTTATCTTCTCTGCAGGTACAGGTAACCCATTCTTCACCACTGACTCTGCTGCGTGTCTACGTGGTATTGAAATCGAAGCTGACGTGGTTCTTAAAGCAACTAAAGTAGATGGTGTATTTACGGCTGATCCAGTGGCTAACCCAGATGCAGTATTATGTGATAAGCTCACTTACAACTCAGTTTTGGAAAAAGAACTGAAAGTAATGGACTTGGCTGCATTCACATTGGCACGTGATCACAAGATGCCAATTCGTGTATTTAACATGAACAAGCCAGGTGCACTTCGCCGAGTTGTGATGGGTGAAGCAGAAGGCACGCTTATCAGCGACGCAGAATAAGAGTACACTCTTAACCAGAATTATCGAAGGACATAGCCTGAAAGCAGACTGGCTTTCAGGTTACTATTATTTAAGGTGATATTGTGATTAACGAAATCCAACAAGACGCTCAAGAGCGCATGGCAAAAAGTGTTGAAGCACTAAAAAACAACCTAACTAAAATCCGTACAGGTCGTGCACACCCAAGCCTTCTTCAAGGTCTCTCTGTAGAGTACTACGGTGCACCAACGCCTCTTAACCAAGTTGCTAACGTTATCGCTGAAGATGCACGTACTCTAGCAATCACGGTATTCGACAAAGAGCTTGCGCCTAAAGTTGAAAAAGCGATCATGATGTCTGACCTTGGTCTAAACCCAATGTCAGCGGGTACGGTTATCCGTGTTCCACTTCCACCACTAACAGAAGAGCGTCGTAAAGACCTAGTTAAGATCGTTCGTGGCGAAGCAGAAGGTGGCCGCGTTGCTATCCGTAACATCCGTCGTGATGCTAACGGCGAACTAAAAGCGCTACTGAAAGACAAAGAGATCTCTGAAGACGAAGATCGTAAAGCGCAGGACGAAATCCAGAAAATCACTGATGCAGCCGTTAAGAACGTTGACGAGTTGCTAGCAGCGAAAGAAAAAGAGTTGATGGAAGTCTAAATTTTCATCGATTGACTCTTGTAAAGACGCTGTGCTGACAGCACAGCGTTTTTTTATGCTACTCTGTTCGTCCCAATTATAACTACACTCTTTTATGCAGAACTCAGACACCTTCAACGACGCCCTCCCTAAACATATCGCGATCATCATGGATGGCAACGGCCGTTGGGCTAAGTCCAAGGGTAAGCCTCGCGTATTTGGGCACAAAAAAGGGGTTTCCGCGGTTCGTAAAACGATTTCAGCGGCGGCTAAGCTAAATATTCAAGCCGTAACCTTGTTTGCGTTTAGCAGCGAGAATTGGCGTCGTCCTGAGGACGAAGTTGGCTTATTGATGGAGCTGTTTATCACGGTTCTATCTAGTGAAATAAAAAAACTCCATAAGAATAACCTAAGGCTGCGTATTATCGGCGATAAGTCGCGTTTTAATGATAGGTTGCAACGCAAAATTGCGGAAGCGGAAGCGCTGACCGCAAACAACACCGGCACGGTGGTTAATGTTGCAGCAAACTACGGCGGCAAATGGGATATCTTGCAAGCGACCAAAACTTTGGCTGCGATGGTTGAAAAAGGCGAGCTGAATGCATCGGATATTACCGAAGACATGATCAGTCAGCATGTCACTATGTCGGACTTGCCAGATGTCGATCTACTGATTCGCACCAGCGGAGAGTGTCGCATCAGTAACTTTATGCTATGGCAGATGGCCTATGCTGAAATGTACTTTATGGATGAGTACTGGCCAGAATTTAACGAAGATACTCTGGTTAAAGCGATTACCTGGTTTATTAACCGAGAGAGACGCTTCGGGTGTACCGGAGAGCAAGTCAAAGCGTTAATGGAAGCCAATTAAGGACGATTTAATTTGAAACAACGAATTATTACCGCCCTGATCCTAGCGCCGCTGGTGGTCTGGGGGATCTTTTCTTTGCCACTTCTGTGGTTTTTAGGACTCATTTCTGCGATTACGATGATCGGCGTCTGGGAATGGGCTCAATTTACAAAAACACCATCTCGTCTTGTTGCTATGCTACCAACGACGGCAGCACTGGTTGCTTCTTTGGCACTGGTACCGTTTGATGTCGCATCGCTCAATACCATTGCTCCAACGCACATTGCAATCCTAGGCATTGGTTTTGGCTGGTGGTTGGTCGCGAGTGGACTGGCGATGACTTATCCTAAGTCCTCGGTGCTGTGGGAGCGTTCTAACTTTCTTAGACACACGTTCGGGATCCTAACGCTTATTCCATTCTTGTGGAGTATCGTTATTCTTCGTGGTCAGCATTACCACCTTGATCCGTACTATGGCTCTAAGTTGGTGCTGTTTGTTTGCCTGATAGTTTGGGCAGCCGATAGTGGCGCGTACTTTGCCGGTAAGAGTCTGGGTAAGCGAAAAATGGCTCCGAATGTCAGTCCTAACAAAACCATTGAAGGTTTGTTAGGTGGTATCGCGGCAGCGCTTATCGTCGCTTGGGGCAGCTCAGCAATCTTTGATATCCAATTTACCAGCTTCACTAGTATGGCTATCATTACTTTAGCAACAGTTGTGATTTCTGTGTTGGGTGACCTGGTTGAGAGTATGTTTAAGCGCGTATCGAAAATTAAAGACAGTAGCAACATCATACCAGGCCATGGAGGGGTGCTTGATCGTGTTGACAGCTTAACAGCAGCCTTCCCAGTCTTTGCCCTCCTATATCTCGTGTTTTAATGTTTCAAAGAGAGAGTGAATTTGTCACTCTCTCTTTGGTTTAACAGTGGTTGTAATTCGCATGCAAAATCTCACCATTCTTGGTGCTACAGGCTCTATTGGCGCTAGCACATTAAAAGTTGTCTCGGAAAACCCTTCAGCTTTCAGCATTTACGCGCTTGTTGGTGGCAAAAATGTCACTAAAATGGCTGAACTCTGCGCAGCTTGGCAGCCACAGTTTGCGGTGCTGAGCGAAGAAGCGGATGCTAAGCAGTTAAAGTCATTGCTGGTGCCAGGTGCACGCACTCAGGTGTTATTTGGTGAGCAAGCGATGTGTGACGTGTCGAGTGCTAGCGATGTGGACATGGTCATGGCGGCGATTGTTGGCGCTGCGGGTCTTATGCCAACGCTGGCTGCAGTGAAAGCTGGGAAACGTGTGCTGTTAGCAAATAAAGAAGCGTTGGTCATGTCTGGTCAGTTATTTATCGATGCAGTGCGAGAGCATGGCGCTTCATTGCTGCCCGTTGACAGTGAGCATAACGCTATCTTCCAATGTTTGCCGGCGAGCATTCAAACCAACCTTGGTCATTGCCAGCTTGGCGAATCGGGTATTAACCATATCCTTCTGACGGGCTCTGGTGGTCCGTTCCGTTATACCGATGTGGCCGAGCTACAGAGCAAAACGCCCGCCGAAGCCATTGCACATCCCAATTGGTCTATGGGACCAAAGATTTCCGTCGATTCAGCGACTATGATGAACAAAGGCTTGGAGTTCATTGAGGCGCGTTGGTTGTTTAACACGGCTAAAGAGCAGCTTAAAGTGATTATTCATCCGCAGTCTGTAATCCATTCTATGGTGCAATACAACGATGGGTCAGTATTAGCACAAATGGGTGAGCCAGATATGGCAACGCCGATCGCTTATTCCATGTCATACCCGGACCGAATTCCAGCTGGGGTGCAGCCACTTGATTTCACTAAAGTGGGTGAGCTGACTTTCCTCGAGCCAGATTATTCACGTTACCCATGTTTGGCATTAGCGATGGAGGCGTGTTTCGAAGGTCAGCATGCCACGACGGCCATTAATGCTGCCAATGAGATTGCTGTGGAAGCATTCTTAGCTGAAAGCATTCGATTTACCGATATAAGCTCAGTAAATGAACGTGTTATGTCGAAAGTCTGTGCATCAAATGAATTTAAACAATTGGATAACTTGGAAACTATTCTCGAGCTAGATAGAATGGCTCGCAGCTATGCGCGTGAGATAGTGCGCTCGTTTTAAATGAAGCTTGTTTAACTCAAAGACAGGTTTTGGTATGAGACTCCGTTATGACTGAACTTTTGTGGAATCTAGCGTCCTTTGTCGTCGCACTTGGCATCTTGGTGGCGGTGCACGAATTTGGCCATTTCTGGGTAGCGCGTCGCTGTGGCGTGTATGTAGAAAAGTTCTCTATCGGGTTTGGTAAATCCATCTGGTCAAAAGTCGGTAAAGACGGGACGGAATACAGCATCTCACTGATTCCCCTAGGTGGCTATGTCAAGATGCTCGACAGCCGTGTGGATGAAGTCTCTGAGGTAGATCACAAGTATGCTTTTGATAAAAAGCCACTGTGGAAAAGAACCGCTATTGTAGGAGCTGGACCAGCATTTAACTTCTTTTTTGCAGTATTTGCCTATTGGTTGGTGTTCTTGATTGGTGTGCCAGCGGTGAAGCCCGTGGTAGGTCAAGTAACGCCTAGTTCGATTGCGGCTCAAGCCGGCCTTGAGTCAGGCATGCAAATTCTGTCGGTTGATGGTAAACAAACACTGGATTGGGAATCAGTCAATCTAGGGCTAGTGTCACACATTGGTGATAACCAGATGACGATCACAGTGTCATCCAACAACCAAATAGGAATGGACAAAAAGTTAACACTTGATCTGCAATCGTGGAACTTTAATCCAGAAACAGAGTCTGCTATGGGGACACTTGGATTTACGCCTTTCACCCCAGAGATCAAAATGACTCTAGAGAATGTCAGTACCGACGGTGCTGGTGCCCTAGCAGGTTTACAATCGGGTGATACCATTACGGCGATTGATGGTGCGCCAGTCAGCGAGTGGCAGCAAGTCGTAGAGGCGATTCAGGGCAGTGCGAATACGCCATTACCTCTGACGGTTGAGCGACAAGGTGAATCGGTCAATGTAACCTTGGTTCCTGGCTCAAGAGAAATGCCGGATGGCTCGTTGATTGGTTTTGCGGGCATCGCCCCTGATGTCGGTGAGTGGCCAGACAGCTATCGCTTTGACCTGCAATACGGTCCTATTGAAGCGGTGGGCAAAGCCATCGTTAAGACCGGACAAATTATTGAGCTCACCATGACTATGCTGAAAAAACTCATCGTCGGTGATGTGGGGCTAAACAATCTGAGTGGGCCTATCTCTATCGCCAAAGGCGCAGGTACCACAGCAGATTACGGGTTGGTTTATTTCCTAGGTTTTTTGGCTCTGATTAGTGTCAACTTAGGGATCATCAATTTGGTACCGCTACCAATGCTAGATGGCGGACATTTGATGTTTTTTGCCATTGAGGCAGTGATTCGAAGACCTGTCCCAGAAAAAGTACAAGAAATGGGCTATCGAGTGGGAGGAGCGATTATCTTCTCATTGATGCTCATCGCGATTTTTAACGATTTTACACGCCTTTGATATCAGAATTCAGGCAGCAGTATTAGCAAGGAATAATTAGAGCAGGTATGGCGATTAAGCATATTCTATTCGCATCTCTACTGGCGACAAGTGTGTCGGCGAATGGGGCTGAGGATTTTGTTGTACAGGACATTCGTATTGAAGGCTTGCAAAGGGTTGCACTGGGTGCTGCGCTTTTAAAAATGCCTGTGCGTATTGGTGATTCTATTGATGGCAAAGACATTTCAGAAATCATCAATGCTCTCTACCAGTCCGGTAACTTTGAAGACATTAAGGTGCTACGAGACAATGATGCACTCGTGGTTCGCGTAAAAGAGCGCCCAACCATTGCGAGCATTTCTTTCTCTGGTAACAAAGCGATCAAAGAAGAGCAGCTCCAGCAAAACTTGGATGCATCTGGCGTTGTTGTCGGTGAAGCACTAGACCGTACAACGCTGAGCAACATTGAGAAGGGTCTGGAAGACTTTTACTACAGTGTGGGTAAATACAACGCTAAAGTTCAAGCGGTCGTGACACCTTTGCCTCGTAATCGTGCCGACTTGAAGTTTGTGTTTACGGAAGGTGTTTCCGCGAAAATCAAACAGATTAACTTTATCGGTAATACGGTTTTCCCGGATGAAGAGCTACTGTCTCGATTCAACTTGAATGTGGATGTGGCTTGGTGGAACTTCCTGGCAGACGATAAGTATCAGAAACAGGTACTTGCCGGTGATATTGAAGCGCTGAAGTCTTACTACTTAGATCGCGGTTATCTGAAGTTCAAAGTCGATACGACGCAAGTCTCGATTTCGCCGGATAAAAAAGGCGTATATATCACGCTGGGTATCGATGAAGGTGAAGCATACCGAATCAAAGACGTGAAGTTCCGCGGTCAGCTGATTGGTAAGCAAGCTGAGTTTGAGGGTATGGTGCCATTTGCTGATGGTGATACTTATAACGGCTCAAGCGTGACGGCACTGGAAGAGAACATTAAGCGAGTGCTTGGTGAATCTGGCTATGCCTACCCGCAAGTAAGAACGATCCCAGAATTTAACGACGAAACCAATGAAGTATCGTTGGTGATTAACGTTGAAGCGGGCAACCGAATTTATGTTCGCGATATTCGATTCACCGGTAACAACTCTACGAAAGACGAAGTTTTACGTCGTGAAATGCGTCAGATGGAGTCGAGCTGGTTGAACTCAAAATCGATTGAGACCGGTAAAAACCGTCTGAATCGATTGGGCTTCTTTGAAACCGTTGATGTACAGACTGTGCGAGTGCCGGGCAGCGAAGACCAAGTTGATCTGGTTTATGATGTAAAAGAAGCAAACTCGGGTAGTGTTAACTTCGGTGTCGGTTATGGTACCGAGTCGGGCATCAGCTTCCAGGTTGGTCTGCAGCAAGATAACTTTGCAGGTACCGGTGACCGAGTTGGTATCAGTGCCATGACCAACAAATATCAGAAAAACATTACTCTGGATTACCGTGACCCATACTGGAACCTGGACGGGGTGAGTTTGGGTGGTCAGATCTTCTACAACGAGTTTGAAGCATCGAAAGCGGGTATCATTGACTATACCGATCAAAGCTATGGTGGCACGTTGACATGGGGTTTCCCTGTTGACGAACTCAATTACCTAGAGTTTGGTGGTGGTTATACTCACAGCCGCTTGGGTAACATCAAAGAGTACGTACAGATCGAGAAATTCCTACAGGCGCAAGCGAAAAACCGCGACGCCGAAGGTAATTTGATCACCGATGACTTCCACTTAACGGCAGCTTGGACTCGTAACAATCTTAACCGTGGTCGTTTCCCTACAGCGGGCAACCATCAAAAAGTTTACGGAAAAGTGACCGTACCTGGTTCGGATGTTCAATACTTCAAGGCACAATACGACGTTAGACAGTACTTTCCGATTACCCAAAGTCACAGCTTTACGTTATTGTTGAAGGGTCGTCTCGGCTACGGTAACGGTTATGGTCAAACGAACGGCAATGACAACTTACTGCCGTTCTATGAGAACTTCTATGTGGGTGGCTTCTCCACGCTGCGTGGTTTCCGCCAGAACTCAGTAGGTCCAAAAGCGGTCTATAACGATCCAAATGGCGGTGGCTGTGGTAACGTTGGTGGCAACAACCCATGTTACTCTGCAACCGAGCAGTCAGTCGGTGGTAACGCTGTTGCCTTGGCAAGTGTCGAGCTTATCGTTCCAACACCGTTTGCGTCGGATGAATTCCGCAACCAGATTCGAACGAGTGTGTTCATGGACGCGGCAAGTCTTTGGGATACAGAGTTCAGCTATGTAGCTCCGGATCCAAATATGCCGGGCAAACAATACTATTACGATTATTCAGACCCGTCGAACTATCGTGCGTCGGTGGGTGTGGCAGTACAATGGATGTCACCAATGGGACCGCTAGTATTCTCGCTAGCGACACCTGTTAAGAAATTTGAAGGTGATAAAACAGAAACGTTCACCTTCACTATCGGTAATACATTCTAATCCTGTGGGGACGCTCCCCACAGTTTAACGTTTTTTTAAATAGAGGAATCGACCTTGAAAAATATGATGAAAGCGGCTGGTCTTGGCCTAGTTATCCTTACCTCTTCAATGTTTGCGACAGCAGCAGAAGCGGCTCAGAAAATTGGCTATGTGAACACGCTACAAGTTTTCCAAGCGCTTCCACAACGTGAAGCAACGCTTCAAAAACTGCAAAACGAGTTCAAAGACAAAGCGGCTGAGCTTCAAGCAATCCAAGCAGAAGCCACCAAGAAAATGGAAAAGCTTCAGCGTGATGGTGAGCTACTAGGCTCTGAAGAAGTAGAAAAACTACGTATCGAAATTGGTCAACTTGATAGCAAATACAAGATCAAAGGCCAAGCGCTAGAGAAAGATAGCCAGCGTCGTGAAGCAGAAGAAAAGCAAAAGCTATTCAAAACTATCCAAGAAGCTGTTGAGAAAGTCGCAGAGAAAGAAGGCTACGACATGATCATCGACATTCAAGCGGTAGGCTACGCGAAAGAAGAGTTTAATATCTCAAGCAAAGTTATCGACTCTCTTAAGTAATTAGTTAGCTAGTAGGAATAACATGACAGCATTGACGTTAGCACAGCTTGCTGAGATCACCGGTGGTGAACTTCATGGCGATGAGAATGTTCAGATTCACACCGTCGCACCTATGGATCGTGCAAGCGAAGGCGAAATTACGTTTTTAACCAACGTTAAGTACGCAAAGCACCTTGGTGAATGCAACGCATCTGCCATCATGGTAAAAGCATCAGAACTTGAACATTGTAAGACCAATGCGCTTGTTGTTGCCGATCCATACGTTGCATACGCGAAAGTTGCGCAAGCACTAGATAGTACACCTAGCCCAGCTTCCGAAGGTATTGCAGCAAGCGCTGTAGTATCACCAGAGGCAACGTTAGGAAACAACGTATCTATTGGTGCCAATGCTGTTGTTGAAGCCGGTGCTGAGCTGGATGACAACGTGGTTATCGGAGCGGGTTGCTTTATCGGTAAAGGCGCAAAACTTGGTGCGAATACCAAGCTTTGGGCCAACGTAGCTATCTATCATGATGTGGTACTGGGCTCTGACTGCCTAGTACAATCAAGCACTGTTATTGGCTCGGACGGCTTTGGCTATGCCAATGAAAAAGGTGAGTGGATTAAGATCCCTCAACTTGGCACTGTACGAATTGGCAATCGTGTTGAGATTGGTGCTTGTACTACCATCGACCGCGGTGCATTAGATGACACAATTATCGAAGATAACGTGATCATCGATAACCAGATGCAGATTGCCCACAATGTGCACATCGGATATGGCACAGCGATGGCAGGTGGTACTATCGTTGCTGGTAGTACGAAGATTGGCAAATATTGCCAAATCGGTGGTGCAAGTGTACTAAATGGCCACATTGAGATCGCCGATGGTGTAATCGTCACGGGTATGGGCATGGTTATGCGTAGCTTGCCAGAAAAAGGCATCTACTCGTCCGGTATTCCTCTTCAGACTAACAAAGAGTGGCGTAAGACCGCGACTCGCGTTCATCGTATCGATGAGATGAACAAGCGCCTAAAAGCGGTAGAAAAACTGCTCGAGCAGCAAGAGGATTAACCCTCCTATTGGCTTAAACAAAAAGGCTCGCTTAAGGCGAGTCTTTTTCTGTGCGTGAACTTGGTTCAGGTTGAGCTGCGCTCCCTGACTGACACCGCGGGGCATTTGGGTATATAATGCCCCTAGAACTAGCAAAGAATTGATATAGGATTTTTACTTTGAGCACTGATACTAAAACTATGAACATCACTGAGATTCAGGAACTATTGCCACATCGTTACCCGTTTCTGCTTATCGACCGAGTGACCGATTACCAAGAAGAAAAGTATCTGACCGCTATTAAGAACGTTTCTGTGAATGAGCCGCAATTTACCGGTCACTTCCCACAGCTGCCTGTATTCCCAGGTGTATTGATCCTAGAAGCTATGGCTCAAGCGACAGGCCTATTGGCATTTAAGTCGTTTGGTGCACCAAAAGACAATGAACTGTACTACTTCGCCAGCGTAGATAAGGCCAAGTTCCGTAAGCCTGTTGTACCAGGTGATCAGCTTGTCATTGAAGTCGAGTTTGTCAAAGAGCGCCGCGGCATTGCTGCCTTTAATGGTGTAGCGAAAGTTGATGGTGAAATCGTTTGTTCTGCTGAACTGAAATGTGCTCGTAGAGAGTTTTAATATGATTCATGAGTCTGCAACTATCCACCCTAGTGCCGTTATCGAAGGTAATGTCACTATTGGTGCGAATACCACAGTAGGGCCGTTTACCTACATTTCGGGTGACATCACCATTGGTGAGAATAACGAAATCATGTCGCATGTTGTGATCAAAGGTAACACAACAATTGGCAATGATAACCGCGTGTTCCCGCAAGCCATCATTGGTGAAGAGAACCAAGACAAGAAGTATGGCGGCGAAGATACGCGCGTCATCGTCGGTGACCGCAACGTTATCCGCGAGAGCGTTCAGATCCATCGAGGTACCACCCAAGATAAAACACAAACAGTGGTCGGCAATGACAACCTGTTGTGTGTTAACGCGCACATTGCTCACGATGTGATTGTTGGCAATCACACTCACATTGGTAATAACGCGATCTTAGGTGGTCACGTTACGGTTGGTGATTACGCGGGTGTAATGGCACTGTCGGCGATTCACCCGTTCTGTACCGTTGGTGCTTACGCATATGTTGGCGGCTGCTCTGCGGTTGTTCAAGATGTACCGCCATATGTATTGGCACAAGGTAACCATGCCACACCGTTTGGTCTAAATCTTGTCGGCCTTAAGCGTAATGGTTTTGAAAAGCCAGAGCTACGCGCGCTACAAAAAGCCTACAAAGAGATTTACCGCTCAGGTAAGACGCTTGCGGAAGTGAAGCCAGTTCTTGAAGAGATGGCTCAAGAATGGAACTCAGTGGGTCGCTTCATTGAGATCTTGGAAGCCTCTGAGCGTGGCATTATTCGCTAAATCCGTGCATGAGTACGCTGAAAAGATCGCCAGTCTGACTGGCGGTCTTTTTCTGTTTTAAGAAAACCGTAAATTTACGCAAATAGGGAACACCAATGGAACGACCGTTACGCATCGGCATTGTCGCAGGCGAACTCTCAGGCGATACGCTGGGTGAGGGCTTTATTAAAGCACTAAAGGCACGTTATCCCGACGCTGAGTTTGTTGGCATTGGTGGGCCAAAGATGATTGCCGAGGGCTGTCAGTCTCTATTCGACATGGAAGAGCTCGCTGTCATGGGATTGGTTGAGGTGCTAGGGCGCCTTAGGCGCTTGTTGCACGTTAAAGCTGAGTTGGTGAAGTACTTTACCAACAATCCTGTGGATGTTTTTGTAGGTATCGATGCGCCAGACTTTAATTTAAGGCTTGAGCTAGACCTGAAAAAAGCGGGCACAAAAACGGTGCATTACGTTAGCCCTTCAGTGTGGGCTTGGCGCCAAAAACGCATCCATGGCATCGCTGAGGCGACTAATTTGGTGTTGGCGTTTCTCCCATTCGAAAAAGCGTTTTACGATAAGTTTAATGTCCCGTGTGAGTTTGTTGGTCATACGCTTGCCGATGCGATCCCTCTTGAGTCTGACAAAGTTGCTGCGCAGCAGCTATTAGGACTGGAGCAAGGTAGGAAGTGGTTGGCGGTATTGCCGGGCAGTCGTGGTAACGAACTCAAGATGCTCTCCCAGCCGTTTATTGAAACGTGTAAGAAGCTCAATAGTGATGACCCTTCGCTGGGTTTTGTGGTTGCTGCCGTTAACGATAAGCGCAAACAGCAATTTATCGAAGCATGGCAGCATTATGCGCCCGAGTTAGACTTTCATATTGTACAAGATACAGCGCGCAACGTGATCACTGCATCAGACGCTGTATTGCTGGCCTCCGGCACAGTTGCATTAGAATGTATGCTACTAAAAAGACCCATGGTCGTTGGCTACAAGATGAATGCCATCACGGCCTTTTTAGCAAAGCGTTTGGTGAAGACCAAATATGTCTCATTGCCAAATATTTTGGCTGATGATGAAATAGTCAAAGAATTCCTGTTAGATGCCTGCACACCCGAAAACTTGCATGCCGAGCTGACGCGACTGCTAAATGGTGACAATCACGATATGATTGAGAAGTTCACCGAAATGCATCATTGGATCCGTAAGGATGCCGATAAACAGGCGGCAGACGCCGTACTTAAATTGATAGATAGATTATGACCAAGAAGAAAACGCCAGTAGAACTGCCTCCTTTTGAATATCCACAAGGCTATACCGCGATTGCTGGTGTGGATGAAGTTGGCCGCGGGCCATTGGTTGGCGATGTAGTGACAGCGGCGGTGATCTTAGATCCAAACAATCCGATTGAAGGTCTGAACGACTCGAAAAAGCTGTCTGAGAAAAAGCGTCTGGCGCTGTATCCAGAAATCAAACAAAAGGCACTCGCTTGGGCGGTAGGGCGCTGTTCTCCTGAAGAAATTGATGAGCTCAATATCCTACAAGCGACCATGGTGGCGATGCAGCGCGCAGTCGCCGGACTTAAGGTTCAGCCTGATATGGTGTTGATTGACGGCAATCGAACGCCAGAGCTACCAATGGGTGCACAAGCCGTGGTTAAAGGTGATCTTCGTGTTGCTGAAATCAGTGCCGCTTCCATTATTGCGAAGGTGGTGCGTGACCAAGAGATGGAAGAGCTGGATGCTCTGCACCCTGAGTTTGGGTTCGCTAAGCACAAAGGCTACCCAACTAAAGCGCATTTTGAGGCTATTGAGCAACACGGTGTGATTGCTCAGCATCGCAAAAGCTTCAAACCAGTAAAGCGCGCCCTAGGCATTGAAGACTAGGTATTGAAGAGTAACGCTAATTAAACACTAATGGCTCAATCATAGCTGTTAGGATGTCATGACGATTTAGGATTCATTATGTCAGACCCCAAGTTTATACACTTACGTGTTCACAGTGACTTCTCAATGGTGGACGGCTTGTCCAAAGTACCACCATTGGTGAAGAAGGTGGCAGAGATTGGCATGCCAGCAATGGCATTGACCGACTTTACTAACCTATGTGGCCTCGTAAAGTTTTATGGCAACGCCCACTCTGCGGGCATTAAGCCGCTGATTGGGGCTGACTTTGCGGTGCAATCGGATGAGTTTGGCGATGAGCTGACTCGCATTACGGTGCTTGCTGCAGATAACACAGGTTACAACAACCTGACGTTACTGATCTCCAAGGCATACCTCAGAGGTCATGTTCAGCATCAACCTGTCATCGACAAAGCGTGGCTGGCTGAATTGTCTGAAGGGCTGATTGTGCTCTCTGGCGCAAAGGACGGTGAAGTGGGCAAAGCCCTACTCAAAGGCAATCAAAGCTTAGCCAAACAGTGCGCCGCTTTTTATCAAACTCACTTTCCAGACCGCTATTACCTTGAGTTGATTCGTACTGGACGGGCCGACGAGGAGAGCTACCTGCATTTCGCCGTCGATCTCGCTGAAGAGTTAGAGCTTCCAGTCGTGGCGACCAATGAAGTGGTGTTCGTTGATAAAGAGCTGTTCGATGCCCATGAGATCCGCGTGGCCATTCATGATGGCTATACCCTCGATGACCCTCGTCGTCCTAAGCGCTACAGTGACCAACAATACCTACGTAGTGAAGAGGAAATGTGCGAGCTATTTGCCGACATTCCAGAAGCGTTGCAAAACTCAGTCGAAATCGCTAAGCGATGTAACGTAACCGTTAGGCTTGGTGAGTACTTCCTACCCGCGTTCCCGACAGAAGGCATGAAGGAAACCGACTTCCTCGTAATGAAGTCGAGAGAAGGCCTAGAAGAACGTTTGGAGTTCCTATTCCCTGATGAACAGGTGCGACTTGAGCGCAGGCCTGAGTACGACGAGCGCTTACAAATTGAACTCGACGTTATCAACCAGATGGGCTTCCCAGGTTACTTCCTGATCGTAATGGAGTTCATCCAGTGGTCAAAAGACAATGCGATACCGGTAGGTCCGGGTCGTGGTTCGGGTGCGGGCTCGCTGGTGGCGTATGCGCTTAAAATCACCGACCTCGATCCTCTTGAATACGACTTGCTGTTCGAGCGCTTCTTGAACCCAGAACGTGTCTCCATGCCCGATTTCGATGTCGACTTCTGTATGGATAAGCGTGACCAAGTAATTGATCACGTCGCAGAAATGTACGGCCGAGATGCGGTATCGCAGATCATTACCTTCGGTACCATGGCCGCAAAAGCGGTTATTCGAGACGTAGGTCGTGTACTTGGCCATCCATTTGGCTTTGTGGATCGTATCTCCAAACTGATCCCTGGTGACCCGGGCATGACGCTGCAAAAAGCGTTTGACGTCGAGCCTGCGCTACCTCAATTGTATGACGCGGATGAAGAGGTTCGCGACCTCATCGATATGTGTCGCATCCTTGAAGGTTGTACTCGTAACGCCGGTAAACACGCTGGTGGTGTGGTTATATCGCCAACGACTATCACCGATTTTGCGCCGATCTATGCGGACTCTGAAGGTCATTTCCCGGTAACGCAGTTTGATAAAAACGACGTAGAAACGGCCGGCCTAGTTAAATTCGACTTCTTGGGTCTAAGAACCCTAACCATTATCGACTGGGCGCTGGGGCTAATTAACCCACGATTGGAAAAAGAGGGCAAAGAGCCGGTTCGTATCGAATCGATTCCTCTTGATGACCAGCCGTCATTCCAATTATTGCAAAACTCAGAAACCACGGCGGTATTCCAGCTCGAATCACGTGGTATGAAAGAGCTAATCAAGCGTCTTCAGCCAGACTGTTTTGAAGATATCATCGCACTGGTGGCATTGTTCCGTCCGGGGCCGTTGCAATCAGGCATGGTCGATAACTTTATCGACCGTAAGCACGGACGAGAAGCGGTTTCCTACCCAGATGAAACGTGGCAACACGAATCACTGAAAGAAACGCTAGAGCCAACCTATGGCATCATTCTTTACCAAGAGCAGGTGATGCAGATTGCCCAGATCCTAGCGGGTTATACGCTCGGTGGTGCGGATATGCTGCGTCGTGCGATGGGTAAGAAAAAGCCAGAAGAGATGGCCAAGCAGCGTGCCGTGTTCGAAGAGGGCGCCATTAGCAATGGTGTCGACGGCGAATTGGCGATGAAGATCTTCGACTTGGTAGAAAAGTTCGCAGGTTATGGCTTTAACAAATCGCACTCGGCAGCTTATGCGTTGGTATCGTACCAAACGCTGTGGCTAAAGAAGCATTATCCAGCTGAGTTTATGGCAGCGGTAATGACAGCCGATATGGATAACACCGAAAAAGTCGTCGGTCTTGTCGATGAATGCTTCCGCATGAAACTCAAGGTGTTACCGCCTGATATCAATGCGGGTTTATTCCGATTTAACGTCAACGACGAAGGTGCCATTGTTTACGGTATCGGCGCGATAAAAGGCGTGGGTGAAGGCCCTATCGATGCCATCATTGAAGCAAGAAACAAAGATGGTTACTTCCGCGATCTGTTTGATTTCTGTGCCCGTATTGACCTGAAAAAAGTCAATAAGCGTGTGATTGAAAAGCTGATTATGGCAGGTGCGCTTGACAGACTTGGTCCTCATCGAGCGGCGTTAATGGCTTCGCTGAATGACGCGGTAAAGGCCGCTAGCCAACATCACCAAGCTGAAGCGTTCGGTCAAGGGGATATGTTCGGTGTGCTGACGGATGCGCCGGAAGAAGTCGAAAATAAGTATACTCAGGTGCCTGCGTGGCCAGAAAAAGTCTGGCTCGAAGGTGAGCGAGAAACTTTGGGTCTTTATTTGACCGGGCACCCAATTAACGCCTATCTGAAGGAACTTACTAAATACACCAGTTGTCGACTAAAAGATGCGACACCGACACGTCGAGATCAATCTCTGACGGTGGCGGGCCTGGTGATAGCGTCACGCGTGATGACAACCAAACGAGGTACTCGTATCGGTATCATGACGCTTGATGATCGCAGTGGACGCATGGAAGTGATGTTGTTCTCAGATGCGCTAGATAAATATGCTGAATTGTTAGAAAACGATAAAATAGTGGTCGTTTCGGGACAGGTCAGCTTTGATGACTTCAATGGTGGCCTTAAAATGTCCGCCCGCGAAGTTTTAGATCTCGGTAGCGCTCGAGAGAAATTTACTCGAGGGTTGTCCATTTCGTTGCTAGAGCAACAAATTGATGAGCGTTTTTACCAGCGCTTCACAGAAATATTAACGCCTCACAAAGATGGCACGGTACCTGTTAATATTTATTACCAGCGAGCGGATGCAAGAGCGAAGCTCACGCTTGGAACACAGTGGCGTGTAACGCCGAATGATGCGTTACTGGAAGAATTACAGCAGTTACTTGGTAAAGACCAGGTAGAACTCGAATTTAACTAATTGAGCTTGGGCACACATCGGTGTCTGGGCGGAATCGAAAAGGATTCATAGATGAGCTTGAACTTTCTTGAATTTGAAAAGCCAATTGCCGAACTAGAAGCAAAAATTGAAGCACTGCGTGACGTGTCGCGTCATGGTGGTGACAGTGCAATTGACTTAGATAAAGAAATTGAACAACTAGAGAAGAAAAGCTTAGAGCTTAAAAAGAAAATCTTTAGTGATCTTGGTGCATGGCAGGTAGCACAACTTGCTCGTCACCCACAGCGTCCTTACACGCTGGATTACGTTGAGCACGTGTTTACTGAGTTTGACGAGTTGGCTGGTGACCGTGCGTTTGCTGACGATAAAGCGATTGTAGGTGGCATGGCTCGCCTTGAAGGTCGTCCTGTCATGATCATCGGTCACCAAAAAGGCCGTGAAACGAAAGAAAAAGTAAAACGTAACTTTGGTATGCCTAAGCCAGAAGGTTATCGTAAAGCACTGCGTCTAATGCGCATGGCTGAGCGTTTTAATATGCCAATCATTACGTTTATCGATACCGCAGGTGCCTACCCGGGTGTTGGTGCAGAAGAGCGTGGTCAATCAGAAGCGATTGCGATGAACCTTAAAGTGATGGCTGGCCTGAAAGTGCCGGTTATTTGTAACGTTGTCGGTGAAGGCGGCTCTGGTGGCGCGTTGGCGATTGGCGTGGGTGATTACGTGAACATGCTTCAATACTCTACCTACTCTGTTATTTCACCTGAGGGCTGTGCATCTATCCTATGGCGTGATTCAGACAAAGCTCCTCAAGCGGCCGAAGCGATGGGCTTGATTGCTCCACGTCTTAAAGAGCTAGAGCTTATTGATGAGATCATTGAAGAGCCTCTAGGCGGCGCGCACCGTGATACGATTCAAATGGCAGCGAACATGAAAGCGACGCTACTTCGTCAGCTAGAAGAGCTAGACCAACTAGATGATGACAACCTGCTTGAGCGTCGTTATCAACGTTTGATGAGTTACGGCTACTGCTAAGCAGATTTGGTTTATATAATAAGGCGAGCATGATGCTCGCCTTATTTTTTGCTTCTAGGAATTTGTCTATGTCACTAATGCAGCACTTTATTGATACCATGCAGCGTCACCTGTCTGATGAAGGTCGCGTTGTTATCGGATTCAGTGGTGGAGTGGATTCTCGCGTTTTGCTTCGGCTAGCAGCGCTTTATCGCGCCCAGCGCCCTAACCTAGAGTTGCTTGCTGTGCATGTTCATCATGGTTTGAGCCAATACGCTGACCAGTGGTTAGAGCAGTGCCAGGCATGGGCTGAACAAGAACAAATCCCGTTCGTCGCTGAATATGTATCGCTTGATTTAGAAAGTGGTGACAGTGTCGAGCAATTGGCACGTGATGCTCGTTACCGAGCGTTAGCTTCTCATATCAATACGGGCGATATACTTCTGACCGGGCAGCACCTAGATGATCAAACTGAAACCTTTCTTCTGGCTTTAAAGCGAGGCAGTGGACCAAAGGGGCTTTCATCCATGGCGCAGTTGACTTCATTTGGGGAAGGTGAATTATTGCGACCTCTTCTTGATGTATCCCGAACTGACATTGAGCATTTCGCTCACGCTCAGCAGCTAGTTTGGCTTGAAGATGACAGCAACCAAGATACTCGTTTTGACCGTAATTTCTTGCGTCACCAAGTCATACCTGTCATCACTGAACGCTGGCCAAGCTTTAGTAAAGCAGTACGTCGCAGTGCTCGCTTGTGTGCCAAACAAGAGCAGCTACTGGCGGAGCTGCTGCAGCCTGAACTTCAGTCTTGCTTAAATACGTTTGCGGGGATTGATGTCGATAAATTGAGCCGCTGCTCTGCCTTAAAACGAGATCAGCTACTTCGCATGTGGCTTGAGACGCACACTACGGTGCTGCCGAGCGAAACCCAGCTGCAGCAGCTTTGGAAAGATGTCGCACTAGCGAAACCAGACGCAAACCCAACCATGTCTTTGGCTACAGGAAGTGTACGTCGATTCAGAATGCACCTGTATTGGATAGCGCCGCATCAAGATATCACCCATTGGAGGCAGTCAGTGGCATTTGATGCGCGAGTACTATTGCCCGATGGCCTGGGTGGACTGACCCTAGCGCAAAAAACAGGGGGGGATACCTTAATGCAACTTGACCGGACGACGCTCACTGAGCCGCTGGTGGTCATGTTCGAGCCTGAGGGGCTATCGGCTCACCCCCATGGTAGAGCAGGCTCACGTAAGCTTAAAAAGCTATTTCAAGAGTACCACATCCCAAGTTGGCAACGCCGTAGAACGCCTATTCTGATGATGGGGGATAAAGTGGTTGCCGTTGCTAACTTATTTGTAGACAAGGACTTTTACGGCTCAGATTGTGAACTCGTATGGGACAAATGACCCTTTTTCATGTCACAATCGTAACTATAATAAACGCTGGGAAGCGGCTTGTAGCAGAGTATTGTAGGCTGGTTCTGAGCACATATGGACATATCACAAGGAAAAGCAATGAAAAAGTTGATGATTGGCGCATTGGTAGCAGCGGGTCTTATGAGCGGTGCAGCAGTCGCAGGCGATGTAGCGGCGGGTAAAGCAAAAGCGGCGGTGTGTGCCGCATGTCACGGCGCCGATGGTATCGCAGTGATACCAGGATATCCAAACTTAAAAGGTCAAAACGAGCAGTACTTGGTTACTTCTATTAACGCATACAAAAGCAAACAGCGTAACGGCGGTTTGGCGGCAGTGATGCAAGCGCAGGCGTCAATGCTTAGCGACGAAGACATTGCTAACTTAGCGGCTTACTACGCAAGCCTGAAATAGCGTGCTCTGGATGACATCTAACATCCACTAGTTGGATATAGGCGCAACAAAACAACGTGTTGCAAATATCTTTGATAAAAAGCTCGAAGCTAGCCTTCGAGCTTTTTGTTTTCGTTGATTGTTATCGCGACCTACCAGATAATGTCGTTAACAAAAGTGATGTAAGGGAAGAACATGAAAAAGATTGAAGCGATTATCAAACCATTCAAGCTTGATGATGTGCGTGAAGCATTGGCAGAAGTTGGCATCACGGGGATGACGGTTTCTGAAGTGAAAGGTTTTGGTCGTCAAAAAGGCCATACTGAGTTGTACCGTGGTGCAGAATACATGGTTGATTTCTTGCCAAAAGTGAAGCTTGAAATCGTGGTGGCGAGCGATGTTGCGGATCAATGTGTAGAAACCATTATCGAGACGGCGCAAACCGGTAAAATCGGTGATGGCAAGATTTTCATCACTGACATCGAGCGTGTTGTTCGTATCCGTACTGGCGAAGAAGACGAAGACGCGATCTAAACCGCGAGTAGCACTAACATTAAAAGGAGTAGGCAACTACTCCTTTTTTACTTTAGGGTGAGCGATGAAGTTAAAGTGGATTTTAGTCGGCATAGTGGCCGCAGCAGGCATGGCGGTAGGCGGCTTTCAGAGTGTGTTTACGGTTTCTGATACGCCAGAGATCACCACCGTTCGCGGCACGCAGGTTGATACCGAATTGAAGTGTTATCACAACCCAACACCGCAGGCGCTTGATGATGAAGGGCGACTCAATGTGTTGGTGTGGAATGTCTACAAACAAAACCGGGAGAACCTTCTCTCTGAGCTAACAGAGCGAACTCAAGACAGGCAGTTAGTGTTGCTTCAAGAGGCAAGCCTAGATGATCAGTTTCTCGATTGGCTTCAACGCTCCGAGTGGGGCAGTAACCAGGTTAGCGCGTTTAAAGCCTTTGATGTTTCAAGTGGTGTTTTGAATTTGAGTCGAACCATGCCAAAGGTTGCGTGTGCAAACCTTCAGGTTGAGCCATGGTTGCAACTTCCTAAATCAGGGCTCTATGCGGAATATGCGCTCTCTAATGGGCAAACCTTGATTGCGCTGAATATTCATTCAGTGAACTTTACCATTGGCACCCAAGAGTACAAACAGCAGCTCGACTCCTTTAAACAAGTGCTCGAGTCTCACTCAGGTCCACTGCTCATTGCTGGCGACTTTAACAGCTGGAGTGAGTCGCGAATGGCAGTACTCAAACAAGCCCTCAATGACTATCAGATCCAAGAGGTCAAATTTACTCCCGATAATAGGAAGCGCTTTGTTACCGGACTCCCACTCGATCATATTTTCTATCGAGGCATGACGTTAGAGGCGATGAGTACGCCAGAGAGTGATGCATCGGATCATAACCCCTTGCTGGCTGAGTTCGTGTTGGCTCAGTAGTCTCCGGCTTTACGGTTACATACTGCTTTGCGGCCAGTCATCGGGGACGACAAACCAGAACTGGCCGCTTTTGGCCTGACAATGAATAAAGTGCTTGGGTAGCGTCGACACAGCATCGCACTCTGCACGTTGTGGCTTTCCGGTCGCCCAAAGCGGTTTTTCTAACCGGTATATCGGTTCATTGATAAGATGAAATTGAGATTGGTAGCACCAATAACCAGTAACGCGCTGTGGATTGATCTCAAGGCCTAAGCATTGGGTTGGCGTCTTCTCTTGGTCAAACGGGTTGATATACAATCGGCCTTGCATCAACAAATGTTGGGAAGGGCTGACAATATCAGGGAACTGAGCCTTAAACGCGGGGGTATCAGACATTTTTAGCTGATGCTCTAGCATGCGGCTCACTTTCTTATCTAGCCTATCTTTTGCATTCGGCCCATACCAGAGCCCATCTTTCAGCAAATAGAACTTAATCGCTACCTCCCAGTGTTCGATCTGTTGCTGTTCTGGTTTTTCGATAAGAAAGTCGATAGCCCCCAAGGTGCGTCCATCGTGCTGCAGTTGTATCTCTTCAGCAAAGACACTATGGCTGTCGCTTTGTTCAAACAAACGTCGACACAGCTCCTGATAAAGAAAGCCAAGCCTAGGGTTGCCTAGGTACTCTGAATCGTCTTGTGCGCTCGATTGATTGGATACCTTGGGAAAACCTTCAGCCACGCTCGAATGTCCTGTGACGAGGCTCTGGCTTTCATTTATCCAAGTAATAAAGTCCCTGATGGTTTGCATAGCGTATTCTTTACGTTTTCCTTTCGACATTGCTAGAGTAAATTGCTATAACCACGGAAATCAAGAATTTGCTCAGGAAGTGCCATGAATAACCTAAAGCTTGAAGCTATCCTCAATGAAAAACTCTCACCGCAACTGATTAAAGATTACAGCCCAAATGGACTTCAAGTCGAAGGTGCGAGTGATATCAAAAAAGTGATTACCGGTGTCACCGCATCACAAGCGCTTATTGATTACGCTGTGAGTGTCGGAGCGGATGCCGTATTGGTTCATCATGGCTATTTCTGGAAGGGTGAGCCGGAGCCTATTCGCGGAATGAAGGGTAAGCGCATTCGTACTCTTATTAAAAACGACGTGAACCTATTTGGCTACCACCTGCCACTTGATATCCACCCGGAGCTAGGTAACAACGCTAGATTAGCGCAATTGCTTGATATTGAAGTCATTGATGGCCTTGAGGGACACCCTCAGTCTGTGGCGATGTTCGGCAAATTGGCGACGCCGATGACTGGCGCTGAGTTTGCAGCTAAGATTGCCAAAACGTTGAATCGTGAGCCTTTGCATATCGCGCCTGATATGGCGGAGAAGCTGATTGAAACCGTTGGCTGGTGTACAGGTGGTGGTCAAGACTACATTGAGCTTGCTGCGTCAAAAGGCTTGGATGCGTTTATTTCGGGAGAAATCTCGGAGCGCACGACCTACACAGCGCGCGAACTGAATATTCACTACTTTGCCGCAGGGCATCATGCAACCGAGCGTTATGGAATTAAAGCGTTGGGCGAATGGTTGGCTAAAGAGCATGGGCTCGATGTTGAGTTTAAGGACATCGATAATCCGGTCTAACGATGAATCGATAAAAAAAGAGCAGCCTAGGCTGCTCTTTTGCTTTTTGATGTTGTGTTTATCGTTATTCGCGCTCGTGTAGCGGTTTGAAGTCACGCATAGCTTGACCTGTGTATAGCTGGCGTGGACGACCGATACGGTTATCTGGATCGCTGTGCATTTCGTTCCAGTGAGCAATCCAACCCACAGTACGAGACATAGCAAAGATAACGGTGAACATAGACACAGGGATACCAATCGCTTTAAGAATGATACCTGAGTAGAAGTCTACGTTTGGATACAGTTTCTTCTCTACGAAGTACTCGTCCGATAGAGCGATACGCTCAAGTTCCATTGCTACATCTAGTAGTGGATCTTGAATGTTGAGCTCTTTCAGTACATCGTGGCACGCTTCACGCATAACGGTTGCACGTGGATCGTAGTTCTTGTAAACACGGTGACCAAAGCCCATTAGGCGGAATGGGTCGTCTTTGTCCTTCGCTCGTTCGATGAACTCAGGGATCTTGTCTACAGAACCAATCTCTTCAAGCATACGCAAACACGCTTCGTTTGCACCGCCGTGTGCAGGCCCCCATAGCGACGCGATACCTGCTGCAATACATGCAAACGGGTTAGCGCCAGATGAGCCTGCTAGACGTACCGTTGACGTTGAAGCATTTTGCTCGTGGTCTGCGTGTAGGGTAAAGATCTTGTCCATTGCACGCGCAACGATAGGGTTTACTTCGTACTCTTCGCAAGGGTTTGCGAACATCATGTGTAGGAAGTTCTCCGCATACGTTAGGTCGTTGCGTGGGTAGATGAATGGTTGACCGATAGAATACTTGTAGCACATAGCTGCAAGGGTTGGCATCTTAGAAATTAGGCGGTAAGCCGCAATTTCACGGTGTGAGTCATTGTTGATATCGAGGGAGTCGTGATAGAAGGCTGCAAGTGCACCGACTACACCACACATAACGGCCATTGGGTGAGCGTCGCGACGGAAACCGTGGAAGAAACTCGCGATTTGCTCGTGAACCATAGTGTGACGAGTAACAATTTGCTTGAACTCTTCATATTCTTCACGTGATGGGGCTTCGCCAACAAGAAGGATGTAGCACACTTCAAGGTAGTCTGCATTGTTAGCTAACTGATCGATAGGGAAGCCACGGTGTAGCAAAACACCTTTGCCGCCGTCGATATAAGTGATTTGAGATTCACAAGATGCAGTGGCAAGAAAACCCGGGTCAAATGTAAAGTAACCATTCGCTCCAAGCTTACGAACATCGACTACTTCTGGTCCGATAGAACCTTCCATAATCGGCAGCTCGATTGGCGCTTGACCTTCAATGTGAAGGGTCGCTTTCTTATCTGCCATAACAATCTCCTTTGTTTATTATTTAATCCGTCCAGGATGTTTGTGTGCCAATTTTTTACTTTGCTTCGGGGGCAAAGTCAATTTTTATACGATGTTGTGTGCACTTGTTATGATTTTTTATAGAAAAATGGTTAAAAATCTGTTCTGTGTAGCATATTTTGTTACATCAATTGTATTAGAATGTTGCCAACCGTATAGTTGCGGTGAAATTGTTGGTCCTAGCCTTTAAAAATCGAGTATACAAACCGAAGTGAGGTGGTTTTGGATTCTCATTTGTTAACATTGTTGCAACAATTATCTCCCTTGTAACACGAAATTTTTGTTAAGTTTATGTTAACTTTTGAGGCTTACAGACCAAAAAATATTCATAACAATAAATGCTCAATGGAGCTGAGTGAGCAAGCCCGTGAAAGAAAGAAAGTCCAGACCTGTTAATCTAGATTTACAGACAATTCGCTTTCCGATCACTGCAATCGCGTCTATCCTGCACCGTGTGTCTGGTGTGATAACGTTTGTGTCGATCGGTATTCTCCTTTGGTTATTAGCCAAATCACTCTCGTCCCCAGTAGGGTTTGTCGAGGCGGCCGACATCGTCGACGGCTTTTTCGTCAAATTTATTCTTTGGGGCATTTTGACAGCACTTGCGTATCACATCGTGGGTGGTGTTCGCCACTTGATTATGGACTTAGGTTACTTTGAAGAGCTCGAATCGGGCGCGAAAAGTGCCAAGGTTGCCTTCATCGTGACAGGCATCCTGTCTCTGCTGGCTGGAGTATTGGTATGGTAAACAACGTTTCAACTTTTGGTCGTAACGGCGTCCACGATTATCTTTTGATTCGTGCTACCGCCATCATTATGACTTTATACACGATTTATCTCGTGAGCTTCTGCGCTTTTGCAGGGGATATTTCCTACGTATCGTGGACTAATTTCTTTGGTGGTACTTTCACTAAAGTGTTCACCATGTTGGCATTGGTCTCTGTACTGATCCACGCATGGATTGGTCTATGGCAAGTTCTTACAGACTACATCAAGCACACTATGTTACGTGGTGTTCTACAACTAGGCATTGTCGCTGTGTTGCTTGGTTATTTCTTCTCTGGTTTCTTTATTCTGTGGGGTGCGTAAGTGTCTATTCCAGTTCGTGAGTTTGACGCCGTAGTAATCGGCGCTGGTGGTGCAGGCATGCGCGCTGCACTGCAAATTTCTGAGCAAGGCCTCTCTTGTGCTTTGCTTTCAAAAGTGTTCCCAACTCGTTCACATACGGTATCGGCGCAAGGCGGTATCACAGTGGCATTGGGCAACTCTCATAAAGATAACTGGCAGTGGCATATGTATGACACTGTCAAAGGATCTGATTATATCGGTGACCAAAACGCTATCGAATATATGTGTAAAAATGGTCCTAAGTCGGTCATCGAATTAGAAAAAATGGGCTTACCATTTTCTCGTTTCGAGAACGGTTCGATTTATCAGCGTCCATTTGGTGGCCAGTCTAAAGAGTTTGGTGGTGAGCAGGCCGCTCGTACGGCAGCCGCAGCGGACCGTACAGGTCACGCGCTTTTGCATACTCTTTATCAGCAAAATATTAAGCACAAGACCACGATTTTCTCTGAGTGGTATGCGCTTGATATGGTTAAGAACCAAGACGGTGCTGTACTAGGTTGTACCGCCTTGTGTATGGAAACTGGCGAGATTTGCTATTTCAAAGCCAAAGCAACCATTCTTGCAACTGGTGGTGCTGGTCGTATTTACGCTTCCACAACCAATGCTCATATTAATACAGGTGACGGCGTCGGCATGGCCCTTCGTGCTGGTGTACCTATGCAAGATATGGAAATGTGGCAGTTCCACCCAACGGGTATTGCTGGCGCAGGTGTACTTGTTACTGAAGGTTGTCGTGGTGAAGGTGGTTATCTTCTTAATAAAGATGGCGAGCGCTTTATGGAGCGTTATGCGCCAAACGCGAAAGACCTTGCGGGTCGTGATGTGGTTGCGCGCTCAATGATGATCGAAATTCGTGAAGGTCGCGGTTGTGATGGCCCTTGGGGTCCACACATCAAGCTTAAGATGGATCACCTAGGTAAAGACGTTCTTGAGTCTCGCCTACCTGGTATTTGTGAGCTGTCTCGTACATTCGCACACGTTGACCCAGTGAAAGAGCCAATCCCAGTTATCCCAACCTGTCACTATATGATGGGTGGTGTACCGACTCAGGTGTCTGGTCAAGCGATCAAACAAGACGCTTCAGGCAACGATCTGGAAGTTCAAGGTCTATTCGCTTGTGGTGAAATTGCTTCTGTATCTGTACACGGTGCGAACCGTCTAGGTGGTAACTCGCTACTTGACCTTGTCGTGTTTGGTCGTGCAACCGGTCTTCACCTAGGTGAGACGCTGGCTGCGCAAACGGAAGCTCGCCCAGCAACTGAGTCAGACATTGAAGCTTCACTGGCTCGTACCATGCGTTGGGAGAACAGTGCATCGGGTGAAGACCCAGCTCAAATCCGTAAAGATCTGCAAACCTGTATGCAAAACAGCTTCTCGGTATTCCGTGAAGGTGATGCGATGGCAACCGGTCTAGAAGAGCTAAAAGTGATTCGTGACCGCTTGAAAGAAGCGCATCTTGCAGACAAGTCGAAAGAGTTCAACACTCAGCGTGTAGAGTGTCTAGAGCTTGATAATTTGATGGAAACAGCCTTCTCGACTGCAGTCGCAGCAAACTACCGTACCGAGAGTCGCGGTGCTCACGCTCGCTTTGATTACCCAGAGCGTGATGATGAGAACTGGCTATGTCACTCAATCTACAACCCTGAAACTGAGCAGATGTCGAAGCGTGATGTCAACATGACCCCTGTTCACCGTGAAGCTTTCCCGCCGAAAGCACGTACGTACTAAAGGGAGGACAATACTATGAAACTTAATTTCTCTCTTTACCGTTACAATCCGGATGTAGATAACAAACCCTACATGAAAGACTACACCTTAGAGGTGGATGAAGGGTCGGACATGATGGTGCTTGATGCTCTAATACTATTGAAAGAGCAAGACCCAACAATTTCGTTCCGTCGCTCTTGCCGTGAAGGTGTGTGTGGCTCTGATGGCTTGAACATGAATGGCAAAAATGGCCTTGCCTGTATAACACCGCTATCAGCGCTTGAGGGTGGCAAGATTGTCATTCGACCATTACCGGGACTTCCGGTGGTTCGAGACTTGATTGTCGACATGACTCAGTTTTATGATAACTACGCGAAAGTTAAGCCATTTCTTATCTCAGATGGAAATGTGCCACCGTCGCGTGAAAACCTGCAAATGCCTGAAGAACGTGCTCACCTTGATGGACTGTATGAGTGCATCATGTGTGCGTGTTGTACGACGTCTTGTCCATCTTTCTGGTGGAACCCAGACAAGTTTATTGGACCTGCAGGTCTTCTCGCTGCGTATCGCTGGCTGATTGATAGTCGTGATACCGCAACGGATGAACGCTTATCAAATCTTGATGATGCGTTTAGTGTTTTCCGTTGTCACGGCATCATGAACTGTGTCAGTGTATGTCCTAAGGGACTCAACCCAACGAAAGCCATTGGTCATATCAAATCAATGCTTGTGAATCGTTCGGTGTAATAACAAATAAAAATTGCCGACTCGACGTCCCGGAGAGTCGGCTTCTTATAGCTCGGCGTAGACCGAAGCATACGTGAAAACTACTGGTTAAGGGAAAATATGCACAATGGTGTGATGAAGGCATGGCTCGAGTCTTCACACTTGGCAGGCGCCAATGCAACGTACGTAGAAGATCTCTACGAACTGTATCTAAGTGATCCCGATCAGGTAAGTGAGGAGTGGAGACGTGTATTTGATGGGCTGCCTGTGCAGCCTGATGTGGTGGAACAGCCGCATTCACGTGTCCGTGATTACTTCCGACGACTCGCTCAAGAAACAAAGCATTCAAGTGCTCAAGTAAGTGACCCCGAGGTCGATGCAAAACAAGTAAAAGTCCTACAGCTTATCAATGCTTACCGCTTCCGCGGGCATCAAGCTGCAAACCTGGACCCTCTAGGTTTATGGAAACGCCCAACGGTTGATGAGTTGGAGCCTGCGTTCCACTCGTTGACGGAAGATGATTTAGACGAAACGTTCAATGTCGGCTCTTTTGCGATTGGCCAAGACAGCATGACGCTTCGTGATCTTCATAAAGCTCTTCAAAAAACCTACTGTGGCTCAATCGGTGCAGAATACATGCACATGACAAACACCGCTCAAAAACGTTGGATTCAGCAGCGTTTAGAGTCTGTGGTTGGCCAACCTTCCTTTGATATCGAACATAAACACACTTTCCTAGAAGAGCTGACTGCAGCAGAAGGTCTTGAGCGTTATCTTGGCGCGAAATTCCCAGGTGCAAAGCGTTTCTCTCTAGAAGGTGGTGACGCGCTAATCCCAATGACCAAAGAACTGATTCGCCATGCTGGTAGCCAAGGCATGCGTGAAGTGGTGATTGGTATGGCGCACCGTGGTCGTTTAAACATGTTGGTCAATGTCTTGGGTAAAAAACCACAGGACTTGTTCGATGAGTTTGCGGGCAAACACGATGAGACTTGGGGCACGGGTGATGTGAAATATCACCAAGGCTTCTCTGCCGACTTTGCAACACCAGGTGGTGATGTGCATTTAGCATTGGCATTTAACCCATCTCACCTAGAGATTGTAAACCCAGTAGTTATCGGCTCAGTACGTGCTCGTCAAGATCGCTTAGGCGACAAAGACGGTAGCATGGTACTGCCAATTACGATTCATGGTGACTCAGCCATTGCGGGTCAGGGTGTGGTACAAGAGACCTTTAATATGTCGCAAGCTCGCGGCTTTAAGGTTGGCGGTACGATTCGTATTGTGGTCAATAACCAAGTTGGTTTTACCACTTCAAACCCTCGCGATACTCGTTCAACCATGTACTGTACCGACATCGCTAAGATGGTTCAGGCACCAATTTTCCACGTCAATGCCGATGACCCAGAAGCCGTTGCTTTTGTTACGCAAATCGCGCTCGATTTCCGTAACGAGTTTGGTAAAGATGTGGTGATTGATCTGGTTTGTTACCGTCGCCATGGTCATAACGAAGCGGATGAGCCAAATGCGACTCAGCCTTTGATGTACCAAAAGATCAAAAAACACCCGACGCCTCGCAAATTGTATGCGGATGTCTTGATTGAGCGTGATGAAAGCGATATTGAAACTGCGACGCAGATGATCAATGAGTATCGTGATGCACTCGATCGTGGCGAAGTCGTGTGTAGAGAGTGGCGTCCTATGGCACTGCACTCAGTCGACTGGTCGCCATATCTCGGCCGTGACTGGGATGAAGAGTGGGGAGGCCAAGTTGGCACCGACCGTCTTGTCGGTCTTGGTAATAAGCTTGGTCAGTATCCAGAAAGCCACAAGCTGCAAAGCCGAGTTAACAAGCTGTACAACGACCGTGCGGCGATGATGAACGGTGAAAAGCTGATTGACTGGGGTATGGCCGAAACTCTGGCCTACGCGACCTTGCTTGATGACGGTAAACGTATTCGAATCTCAGGGCAGGACTCTGGTCGTGGTACGTTCTTCCACCGCCACTCAGTGCTGCATAACCAAGAAGACGCGAGTACCTATATCCCACTTTGTAACCTTCATGATAAACAAGGTCCGTTCCAAGTATTCGACTCCGTACTATCTGAAGAAGCGGTATTGGCGTTTGAATATGGCTATGCGACAGCTGAACCAAGTGGTTTAACTATTTGGGAAGCGCAGTTTGGTGACTTTGCTAACGGTGCTCAAGTGGTTATTGACCAGTTTATCTCATCTGGTGAGCAGAAGTGGGGCCGTCTATGTGGCCTAACGATGCTGTTACCACACGGTTATGAAGGTCAAGGTCCAGAGCACTCATCGGCTCGCTTGGAGCGTTACCTCCAATTGTGTGCTGAGCAAAACATGCAGGTGGTGATCCCGTCTACACCAGCTCAGGTTTATCACATGATCCGTCGTCAGGTGGTTCGCCCGATGCGTCGTCCGCTTATCGTTATGTCGCCAAAATCGTTGCTAAGACATCCACTGTGTGTCTCTAGCATTGAAGATTTGTCTGAAGGTACGTTTGAACCGGCGATTGGTGAGATTGATGATCTGAAACCAGAAAACGTCAAACGCGTGGTGTTCTGCTCAGGTAAAGTCTATTTCGACCTACTCGAGCAACGTCGCAACAACGACCAAGAGGACGTTGCTATTGTGCGTATTGAACAGCTGTATCCATTCCCATTGGATGATGTAAAAGCCAAGATTGCTGAATACACCAATGCTCAAGATTTCATTTGGTGTCAGGAAGAGCCTCAAAACCAAGGCGCTTGGTATTCAAGTCAACACAACTTCCGCGCGGCTATTCCTGCGGGCGCTGACTTGAAATACGCTGGTCGACCAGCATCTGCATCACCGGCAGTTGGTTATATGTCGGTACACTTGAAACAACAGAAAGCGTTAATTTCTGACGCGTTGACCCTAGATTAAGAACTAGAAGAAAAAAGGAAGAAACAGATATGACTATTGAAATTCTGGTTCCAGACTTACCTGAATCAGTTGCAGACGCGACAGTTGCAACTTGGCACAAGAAACCAGGCGAAGCGGTAGCGCGTGATGAAGTTATCGTTGATATCGAAACCGATAAAGTTGTGCTTGAAGTACCAGCACCAGAAGAAGGTGTTCTTGAGGAGATTGTCCAAGAAGAAGGCGCAACAGTTCTGTCTAAACAGCTGATTGCTAAGCTTAAGCCAGGTGCTGTTGCAGGTGAACCAACAACAGACACTACGGAATCTACCGAAGCTTCTCCAGACAAGCGTCACAAAGCGGCACTGACTGAAGAGTCAAATGACGCACTGAGCCCAGCGGTTCGTCGCTTGTTGGCTGAGAACGACTTAACGGCAGCAGACGTGAAAGGCACGGGTGTTGGCGGTCGTATTACTCGTGAAGACATTGAAGCACACTTGGCGGCAGCGAAAGCGGCTCCGAAGGCGGAAGCGGATGCTCCGGTGACTCCAGTACTGGCACGCAGCCAGAAACGTGTGCCTATGACTCGTCTACGTAAGCGTGTTGCTGAGCGTCTACTTGAGGCTAAGAACAGCACAGCAATGCTAACCACGTTTAACGAAGTGAACATGAAGCCAATCATGGATCTTCGTAAACAGTACAAAGATCAGTTCGAAGAGCGTCATGGTACTCGCCTTGGTTTCATGTCTTTCTACGTGAAAGCTGTGACGGAAGCGCTAAAACGTTTCCCAGAGGTAAATGCGTCTATCGACGGTGATGACATCGTCTACCACAACTATTTTGATATCAGCATGGCGGTTTCAACGCCACGCGGCTTGGTAACTCCAGTCCTGAAAGATTGTGATTCACTGGGTTTTGCTGATATCGAGAAAGGCATCAAAGAACTCGCGATCAAAGGTCGTGATGGCAAACTAACCGTTGAAGAGTTAACGGGTGGTAACTTCACCATCACGAACGGTGGCGTGTTCGGCTCATTGATGTCTACGCCAATCATTAACCCACCACAAGCGGCTATCTTGGGTATGCATAAGATCCAAGAGCGTCCAATGGCGGTTGATGGCAAGGTAGAGATCCTACCAATGATGTATCTAGCACTATCCTACGACCACCGTTTGATCGATGGTCGTGAATCAGTAGGCTTCTTAGTGACTATCAAAGAACTACTGGAAGACCCAGCACGCTTGCTACTGGATGTGTAACCAAGCGTTGCTTTTTGTTTTGGATGTATAGACGTCCAAAATAAATGGAGCTAGACTAGCTCAACGTCTAGCTCCTTAGTAAGCCCTTAAGAGGCGACTCTAACGAGTACTCCTACAGACGTATTACCGACTCTCGGTATATGGAAATAAAAAATCCCTCAGGGATATAACAAATGGAATCGCACAATGAATTTGCATGAATATCAAGCCAAACAGCTGTTTGCAGAATTCGGATTGCCTGTACCAGAAGGCTACGCATGTGACACCCCACAGGAAGCGTTCGAAGCTGCTGGTCGTATCAGTACTGAAAAGAAAGTAGTTAAATGTCAGGTTCACGCTGGTGGCCGCGGTAAAGCGGGCGGTGTGGAACTTCACGACACCAAAGATGGTGTAAAAGAATTTGCTCAGAAGTGGCTAGGTAAAAACCTAGTGACTTACCAAACAGATGCGAATGGTCAACCAGTGACTAAAATCCTAGTTGAAGAAGCATCTAACATCGCTAACGAGCTGTACCTTGGTGCAGTGGTTGACCGCGCAACACGTCGTATCGTGTTTATGGCATCAACAGAAGGTGGTGTTGAGATTGAAAAAGTGGCGGAAGAAACGCCGGAGCTGATTCATAAAGCGGCGATTGATCCACTTGTTGGCCCACAGGCTTACCAAGGCCGTGAGCTTGCGTTCAAGCTAGGTCTTGAAGGCGACCAAATTAAGCAGTTTGTAAAAATCTTCATGGGTCTAGGCAACATGTTTGCCCAGTACGACCTTGCACTGCTAGAGATCAACCCACTGGTTATTACAGGCGAAGGCAATCTTTTATGTCTTGATGGTAAAATTAACATCGATTCAAACGCACTCTACCGCCAGCCTAAACTTCGTGAAATGCACGATCCGTCTCAAGAAGATGAGCGTGAAGCGCATGCAGCGCAGTGGGAACTTAACTACGTTGCACTAGATGGCAACATCGGCTGTATGGTAAACGGTGCGGGCCTTGCAATGGGTACAATGGACATCGTAAACCTACACGGTGGTCAACCTGCAAACTTCCTTGATGTAGGTGGTGGCGCAACTAAGGAACGTGTAACAGAAGCGTTCAAGATCATTCTATCGGACAGCAACGTGAAAGCCGTACTGGTTAATATCTTCGGTGGTATCGTACGTTGTGACCTAATTGCAGACGGCATCATTGGTGCGGTTGAAGAGGTCGGTGTTGAAGTACCGGTTGTGGTTCGTCTAGAAGGTAACAATGCGCCTCTAGGCTCACAAAAACTCGCGGAAAGTGGTCTTAATATTATTGCTGCAAGCTCGCTAACAGAAGCAGCGGAAAAAGTAGTTGCTGCAGCGGAGGGCAAATAATGTCTGTACTAATTAATAAAGATACAAAAGTTATCTGCCAAGGCTTCACTGGTGGTCAAGGTACGTTCCACTCAGAGCAAGCGATCGCTTACGGCACACAAATGGTCGGCGGCGTTTCTCCTGGCAAAGGTGGTCAAACTCACCTTGGTTTGCCGGTGTTCAACACGGTACGCGAAGCGGTTGAAGAGACAGGTGCAACAGCGTCAGTTATCTATGTTCCAGCACCTTTCTGTAAAGATGCGATTCTTGAAGCGATTGATGCGGGTATCAAGCTTATCGTTACTATCACTGAAGGTATTCCTACACTTGATCTTCTAGACGTTAAAGTGCGTCTAGATGAAGCTGGTGTTGTGATGATTGGTCCAAACTGTCCAGGCGTTATCACTCCTGACGAGTGTAAGATCGGTATCATGCCTGGTCATATCCACAAGAAAGGTAAAGTGGGCATCGTATCTCGCTCAGGTACGCTGACATACGAAGCGGTTAAGCAAACAACAGATGAAGGCTTTGGTCAGTCTACATGTGTTGGTATCGGTGGTGACCCAATCCCAGGTTCAAACTTCATCGATATTCTGAAGTTGTTCGAGCAAGATCCTGAGACTGAAGCGATCGTTATGATTGGTGAGATCGGTGGTACTGCGGAAGAAGAAGCTGCGGCGTTTATCAAAGAAAACGTCACTAAGCCGGTTGTCTCTTACATCGCAGGTGTGACAGCGCCTCCAGGTAAGCGTATGGGTCACGCTGGTGCGATTATCTCTGGTGGTAAAGGCACTGCAGAAGACAAGTTCGCTGCACTAGAGGCTGCGGGTGTTAAGACAGTGAAGAGCCTTGCTGACATCGGTAAAGGTCTACGAGAAATTACTGGTTGGTAATGACTCGACATTAACCGTTTGTATTTAAACAAAAGCTCCGGTCTAACGATCGGAGCTTTTTTGTTTGGGTTAGCTAAAGTCTAGTCACGTGATGGAACGAGCTGGGCGAGCAAGAAAAAGCCTGCTGCGCTAATCACCACTGATGGTCCAGCTGGAGTGTCATAGAACCAAGACAGACTTAGGCCGCAGAATACCGAGATAATACCGATTGCAGAGGCCGTGAAGGCCATTTGCTCCGGCGTGGTGGTAAACTTACGTGCGGTCGCTGCTGGGATGATAAGTAGTGAGGTCATGATAAGCGCCCCGACAAATTTCATACCGAGCGCAATCACTAAACCAACCATAAGCATGATGACCAAACGCATTAAGTCGACATTCACGCCTTCGACAGCGGCAAGATCTTCGTTAACCGTTGTAGAAAGTAGTGGTCGCCAAAATACAAATAGCAGAGCGCCGATTAGGGTAACACCCGCATAAATGTAGATCAGGTCGGTCGGAGACACCGCTAATAGGTCGCCAAATAAGTAACTCATCAGGTCAACGCGCACATTGTCTAAGAAACTCACCGCCACTAAGCCGAGCGACAGAGCACTGTGTGCAAGGATGCCAAGTAGTGTGTCGGTGGCAACAAGCTGTTGTTTTTGCAAAGTAACGAGAATGACAGCCAAGGCCATGCAACAGATGACTAGAGCAAGGTAGAGGTTGATATCAAACAAGAACCCGAGTGCCAGCCCCATCAGTGAGGCGTGAGCGAGTGTATCGCCAAAGTACGCCATTCTGCGCCAAACCACGAAAGAGCCGAGTGGGCCGGCAATTAGAGCGATACCGATGCCAGCGATAATGGATGGAAGCAAAAACTCAATCATGATGCGAGTGCCCATGTTTATGATGTGAACATTGTGCAGCACTGCCTTCTACAGGATCGCCTGCTAAGTCATGATGATGATGGACGTGCTGATGTTGATAGAAGGCCAGTGTTTCTTGGGTCGCACTGCCAAATAGCGCCATATACGAAGGGTGGCGACTGACAGTCTGTGGCGTTCCCTGGCAGCAAATATGATGGTGAAGACAGATGACATTATCTGACTTAGCCATGACTAAATGCAGGTCGTGAGAAACCATAAATACTGCGCAGTTGAATCGATGCCTTAGTGTATCGATAAGCTCGTACAGATCGATTTGGCCTTGAACATCGACTCCTTGCGCTGGCTCATCAAGAACCAGAATATCAGGTCGATGCAGTAGAGCGCGCGCAAGCAGCACGCGCTGAGTTTCGCCGCCAGATAACTGGTGCATATTACTGGAAATTAGATGCTCGGCACCGACCAGTTTCAGGGCGTCTAGCCGCTCTTGGGCACTGTATTTTCCTGCAAGTGCAAGAAAGCGCTCGACGTTCAATGGTAAAGAATCGTTGAGCTTAAGCTTTTGAGGAACATAGCCAACCCTGAGTTTGTTTGCTCGGCGAATCGCGCCTTTGTAGCGTTTTTGTAACCCAAGAATGACTTTGACTAAGGTTGATTTGCCAGCACCATTTGGGCCGATGAGAGTTAAAATCTCCCCGCGGCTAATGGTTAGGCTAATGTTATCTAGAACCTTACGTTTACTGAACTCAACCGAGACTTGGTCGAGTGTAATCAGTTCGGACATGAATAGAACTCATTTGCAATTACGTCGTGTTATAATGTAACATCTTGAACTATTCCAAGCCAGAAGGATTTTTAAGCCCCATGTATCGTTACATTCCAGTTGTAGCCCTTACTTCGCTGCTTTCGTTTCAAGCGCAAGCGTTGCAAGTGCTGAATAGTATAAAGCCTTTTGAGATGATCTCCCATGAGTTGATCATTGAAGGGCAGTCTACCTCGTCGATTCTGAACGCGAACGCTTCTCCTCATGACTATGCGCTTAAGCCGTCAGATGTGAAAAAAATCCGCGGTAGTGATGTCGTGGTGTGGTTTGGTGATGATCTAGAAAGCTTTCTGGCTAAGTCAGTAGAAGGCAACCCTAACTCACTCGCAATACAAGATATTGAAGGTCTTGCTCTAAGGGAGTTTGGTGGCGACGGCGATGATCATGGGCATGAAGGTCACGACCACGGCAGTTACGATCCACACGTGTGGTTGGGGCCTGAGCAAAGCCGCCAGGTCGCGCGTACGATTTCTGCCAAGCTTCAAACGATTGACCCAGACAATCAAGCGGCTTATCAAGACAAGCTGAAGACTTTTGAAGCTAAACTTGATCAAACGATCAACGAAGTCCAGACGATGCTTGGTCCGATTAAAAGCCAAGGTTACTATGTGTTCCATGACGCATATGGCTACTATGAAGAGTTTTTTGCTCTGAACAACCTAGGCCACTTTACCGTGAGTCCTGAGCGTAAACCTGGTGCTAAGACATTGATTTCAATAAAAACCACCTTGCGTGAACAGCAGGTCAAGTGTGTGTTTGCGGAGCCGCAATTCACGCCAGCGGTTGTGAACTCTGTGACCCGAGGGACGGGTACCAAAGTTGGGCAGCTTGACCCATTAGGTAGCGACATCGTAGTTGAAGATGGAAGTTACTTTACGTTCATAAAATCAATGGCTTACAGCTTTAACGATTGCTTGGCACAATAAACTCTGAACGGGCGAAACTCAATATGAATATCGAGTATTTCATTGGTGTTCACTTGGGTTTTGCCTGTGATCGATGAGTCATTTAGATGGTTAGTTTCACCTTTTTCCTTTCATAACCCAGATAAATCCAGTAAATTTACGATAATTATCGCCGCAAATTAACTGGGTTGCTTTTGACGTATTCTTTTTCTCTTTCACACTGCTCTGTTGTCACTGCTTGCTCTAAAGCAATGAGTTCTGGTGTGCGTGCGAGTCAGGCAATCAGTCGTTATTTTCAGCTCTGCGTATTTTTTCTATTACTCATGCCTCAGTTAGTGGTGAGTAAAGAACTGCCACCTGTTTTTTATCCCTTGTCTTTACAAGCGAATGGACAGTTTCTTGCGGCGAAGCAATTGTTTCCCGGTGTTGAAGGCGGGCTATGGTCTATTGATGTCCACAATCGTGTGCGGTTTTATGATGGCACTCGATTTATCGAGTTAGATAGCCTCTCTTTTGATGACAATGACGTCACGTTTTTTCGTGGACAGTTCTGGTACGCCAAAGCCAATAAACTGTTCTCGCAGCGACCACTTGGTCAAATTAACCAAATTTATACCACGAAACTGACTGAGCATATTCAATCACTTGGTCATGGTGGCGAGTATATTTGGTTCGCGACTGGTAGCCAGGTCTACCTTGGCAATGATCATCCCTCAAAGTTTGAGGTCATCCCAATGGATGAGTTTGAACGTTTTTATGGTGGTGTTGGGGTCGAAATTACCGCAGCGATAGAAACTCGCGGCACTTGGTATATTGGGACAAACGTCGGCCTTTATCGATGGCAGCATGGTGAGTTGGATTATGTCGGTACAGTACATCGTGGCGCGATATCCACATTGCTGCTTGAGCCTTACTCAAATCGTTTAGTCATTGGCTATCAATCTGGTGTAGAGATCTACCCAATCGATGAGCCAACGTTAAGAACCTTTTTTCCTCTCGGTCAGCATGTTCTGTCTTTAGAGAGTACTGCTAGCCATTTCTGGATTGGTACTGAGCAGGGGCTGTACTGGCTTGAGCAGGATGATCTTACCCTTGAACAAGTCGAATTTAATCCTCACGACGAGTTTGGACTTGCGGGCGATAAAATCTATGCTTTGGTAGCCGATGGTGCTTTAGGAATGTGGATTGCCACCAACAATGGCGTCCGATACTTCTCGGAGTACGGCAAGTTCTTTGAACGTATTTCTGTATCAATCGATGAAAACCTCAACCGTCTTGAGCCGAAGCTTGAAGTAATGGATAACCCCCTGGGTGGCTACCGGGTTATTACCAGCAGCGCGCTCTATTCAGTAGATGAAAATGGCGAGTCTGCCATGATTTACTGGGGTAAAGTCTCTTCACTGGCGCAGCGTGACGAAAATTTGTGGATTGCGACGGCGCGAGGTTTGATGCACTTGGACCTCGACGCTTATCAAATCACCGCAATGCGGCAAACGATAGATAATATGCCTGCCCAAGTCGAACACATCTCTTTAGGCAGTGGTGATACGCTTTGGATCAGTGATGGCTTACGTTTACTCAGTCTCAATGTGACGACTGAACGAGTGAATGATTATGGTGATGACTGGGTAGTGAGTGAACACTTACCCGCTAAGGTCACTGAAATTTATGCCATGGCGGACAACAGGGCATTGGTTGGTACCGATCACGGCTTGTACATTATTGATGAGGGACGCAGTCGCTACATCGGTGATAGTGAGCCATTTGGCAGCGTTACTGAGCTGGTAGCCGATGAGCACCGTATTTGGGCTGCCAGCAGTTATGGCGCCTTTTTGTATGATGATCAACAAAAGTCGTTTAAAAGGTTGGAGTTATTTCAAGATAGTACGCGTCCTGTGTGTGTTACCCAAAGTGAAGGTGTGTTTTGGCTGGTCAGCTCTGCAGGTCTTACTGCTTATACTCGTTCAGGGGATATTGTTAGTCATCTTGGTGCGCCTTATGGAGTGATCAGTAACGAATTCATTAATGGCAGCTGTGCTTATAGCGACCAAAGTCGCTTGATTGTCATCGGCTCGCGTTATGGCATTGTCGAATTTGCGCCTGAACGTATCCTCGACAACCCTGTGCCGACACCGTCAGTTCTGGTCTCCCAAGTGTCTGTTAACAACTCAGCACGACACCTCGGAGACATACAGAACCTGATGCCCGATGTTGGCTATGGTGATTCGGTAGCCATTCAATTTAGCTTGTGGCCTTCTGCTCAAGGGCATAGTTTGGTGTATCGCAGTTCCGACGGCGAATGGCAAGATATGCAAGGTTTTCAACTTAATATCGACAAACCCACACCAGGGCTACATACCATTGAGGTTGCGGTAAAAGGGGACCGAGCGTTAGACAAGATCACTACGTTTAGCTACCAAGTGAGAACGCCCTGGTATATGACGGGCATGTTCTACCTTTTACTTACCATCAGTAGTTTATTGCTTATCGGAGCGGTCATTTACTGGCGTTCACGACGCATTCGTTTTATGAACCGCGCGTTAAAAACACAAGTCGCTCTAAAGACTGAGCAGCTACAACATCAAAGTCGGGTTTTAGTTGGGAACAACCAGCAGCTTCGTAAGGCGTTTAAAATTCGTCAACAGCTAATCCGAGAGTTGGTCGAGCAAGCGGCACAGCACAGCGCAAACTTCAAATTGGAATCTTTATCCAATGGCAATCCAGGTTCTGTCTCCAGTTTTGATGGGTTGGACAATGTGAAAGCCATTTTTGATGAGCAAAGCTCTTATCCTCTCGTTTGTTCAGTGTCGAGTATTTTGAATTTTACCGTCGAAGCTTGGCGAAAAGAGCTGGACAGCTACGGTATTAAAGTTGATTTAAAAATGCTAGCGAGCAGCGATAACGTTGTATTGGACACCTGCAATCTGGATATTATTTTCAACTCTATTATTGCCAACGCGCTGCGAAGAATGGTGCGAGGACAAGTGATTAGTATCATCGTTGACGATGACGCCAGTAAGCTCAATGTTACTTTCGAGGACAACGGACTACCGTTACCGAACTTCAATTCGCAGAACTCGCCGCAATCATTTGATGGAAAAGAGAGTCAACTCGACTTCAGTCCGTCGAGTTTACCTGCTCATATACATCGTTCTGGTGGGGAGCTTCAACCAGTGGAGCGCGGCAACATCAATCGTCTTACATTGCGGTGGATGCTATCAATTCAGCCTTCACAATCGGGATCGCCATCCACGCCTGTTCAGCGGTCACAAGACGTCGATAGGCAACTTGTCAGCTTAGTGACGGAAAAAGAGATGCCGGATGTAAAACCAGATAAACATGAGCAATGGAAGCGACAAGTCACCCAACTGGTGGCAGAGCAATATCACGATGCCGAGCTAAGCACTGCATCGGCTGCGAAAGCACTGTTTATTTCTGAGAGGAGCTTCCAAAGACGCTTCAAGTCTCAGTTTGACTGTACCTTTACTGACTATTTGACCGATGTGCGTATGGAGAAAGCGTGCGAAATGTTGCTTCAAGGTGAGAAAGTCTCGGAAGTCGCGTTTGCTTGTGGCTTTAATGACCCGTCATACTTCTCTCAGCGCTTTAAGGTCTATTTCGGTGTCCCGCCATCTAAGTTTGCCATGATGGACATGAGTGACAGCGACTAGGCAGCATGGTTATAGCGAAAAATGTCGATAGAAGGCTTGTTGCTTAAGTCGCTCAAGTGGTGCAGGGCTTAGCTTAAAGCGAAGCTTTTCACCTGGTCTTAGCTGTGCTGCAATCGATAAATCACGGAAGGCAATCACCCCAAGTTTTTGATAGCCACCTAATGTTTGATGGTCACAGAGCATGAGGATTGGATTACCGTCGGGTGGCACTTGCACCGATCCGGTTACAATACCTTCTGATATCAATGAAGGCAGATGCTGACAGTGGTTAGCAATGCTGCTATCGCTGGATTCAAGTCGGATCCCCATACGGTTGCTGTTTGCCGAAACAGTATAGCTTTGTTCTAGCAGCTTGTTTCTCAGCAAGGGTTCAATTTGTTCGAACTGAAAACAGGGGAGCAGGTGTAAGGTGCGCTCTCCGACATAACGAGGGATAGCACATCTAGGCATTGGATGATGGTTTGCCTCAACGCTCTGATGTAGCCGCTCACTTCTATTGATGTTTAGCTTATCACCACAAGAGAGAGGTTGGCCTGGAGCAATCCCTCCTACGCCGTCACGTTCTACGGTTGAACTGCTGCCCATGAAAGGTTCGACATCGAATCCACTCGCCACGGATAAGTAAGTTCGACAGCCGCTTCGAGGTACCTTAAGGTGTAACTCTTGCCCTTCCTTTAAAGAAAAAACACGCCAGTTTTCAATAGGATCAGCTGCGAAACGTGCGTGTATTTCAGCATGGCAATCGGCACCAGTTAGCGCTAAAACCAGATCGCGCTGGGCACGAAACTTCACGCGCCCAAGCAAGATCTCTAAACTGGTCGCGGTCATCGGATTTCCCAGCAATTTTTGTCCCCAACAATGTGCATGCCAGTCAGCAGCGCCACCTTGAGTTAGCCCATATCGTGACGCATTGCGGCGACCTAAATCTTGTGTTGTTACATGGTGACCATTGTTAATCACGACAAGAGCGCTCATAGCTCACCTCCTAAGGTTAAAAAGGTGCTTCGATCGATGGGCTCGAACTGCACTTTGTCTCCAATACGAAGTAATGACTTTTCTGGAGCGGACCGATCAAACAAAGTCAGTGGGCAGTTTCCTATGATTTGCCAGCCACCTGGTGTGTCGCTGGGATACACGGCGGTTTGATTGTTGGCAATGCCGACACTCCCTTTGGGCACCCGAGTTCGAGGGGTTTGATGTCTTGGAGTGTGCAGCGCTTTGGGCAGTTCAGCCAGAAAGGCGAAGCCGGGAGCAAAACCAATAGCACAAACCGTATAGGTTGAGCGGCAATGGAGGGTGATCACTTCTTCTACCGAAAGCGAATGGCGCTTGGCGAGTGATGCTAAGTCGGGCGCGACTTCTGAAGCGTAATAGGTGGGAAGCGTGATGGGTTTAAGGTGGTTGTGTGATGGCAGAGAGTTAAGGTCAATGTTTTGAATGTATTCCGTGAGCGCTTCTGGAGAGCAGGAAAGAGGGTGAAACTCGATAAGTAACGTCGTGTATGAAGGTGTACAGTTGGTGATAGTGCTGGAAAATGCTCGCTCTATGACGGACGCATATTGGCCAATGATAGCAGGCAGCTCCAAGTCAATAGCATGACCAAACTCAAGCAGAATCGCTGACTCACCAACAGAATGTATAGCAGGCTTAATCATTATTGGCTCTCTCCTTTGGCTGTTGCGTTGGAGATGCGAGTACGTAGAGCCTTTGCCACGTTAATCGAAGCTTGATTGTCGCCATGAACACAAAGTGTGTCGATATAAAGGGTCAGTGGCTGCTTATCTATGGTTTCGATAGGGGCATGGCCAATAAATGCGTCAGCTTGGGCTAAAATTTCATCTTGTTGATGAAGAACTGCGTTGTCTAGACTTCGTGGAGCTAATAAACCCGAGTTTAAATAACGGCGATCGGCAAAGCCTTCCAGGATGAGCGGGACTCCAACTTCTGCGGCTAAATCATCATACTGTTGATGCTCATTGGTCGCCAATATCATCAAAGGCAGCGCCAAGGAATGTGCAGCAGACAATATGGCGGTAAATACTGCGGGAGATGACATCATGTCATTGTAAAGTGCGCCATGAGGTTTGATATAGCTGACCGTACCACCGTGGTGTTGGGTAATCGCTTGTAAAGCACCAACCTGATACAAAATCGATTCCGTAATCGCACTTTCTTCCATAGCGATAGAACGTCGACCAAAACCTTGTAGATCAGGGTAACCTGGGTGGGCGCCAATAGTGACATTATGTTTTAGACATAATGCGACGGTTCTTGACATATGTTGGGGATCTGAGGCGTGGAAACCACAAGCAATGTTCGCCATATCCAATAGCGGGATGAGAGCGTCATCGCTGCCCATTTTCCAGTGGCCAAAACTTTCTCCCACATCACCATTTAACGTCAACATAGACCCATTCCTTTTCCGAGCAGAATATGTAGCGGAGGCTACTTAGCTATAAATTATGTCGTGAGGGAAAAATATTTACAATTTGCAGTGATGGGATTGTGAGGCAGTTTGGAGCAGACAAAAAAAATCGCGGCATAGCCGGGGGACCATACCGCGGGTGTCAATGACACCTTCGCTTGCTGCCGGAGTGATGTGGTCGCCCACATCACCTCTGGAATTTCGATTAACAGGAGCAGGTTGCTCTGTTGGGATTAACTATAAGTAATTCGACTTAATTTCCTTATAAAAATAACGGCAACTTACCATGAAGATCGCGCCATTTTATAGATGGTTTAATAAGTTGTTGTATTTTAATGATTTTATATTTATTCAGATTCAATCTATGTCATTGTTTTGTCACCAAGGTAGAGTTCTACTCGACATTTTGACGTAATTGACGGACATATTTTGACAAATAATACGTTTGCAATTCGGTTTAAATTGACATAACGCAAAGCGGAAAATAAGGTTACGCCTTTAAAATGACTGTTAATGTTAATATTTCTCATTACCAATCATAGTTTGGGTGAATAGAATGAAGCTTGCTGATTTGAACATCGGAAGCAGTGGTAAAATCACTGCGTTGACGGGGCTCTCCAATGATGTCCGTAAGAAATTGATGGTAATGGGGTTATTACCAGATACAGAAGTAAAAGTGATTCGCCGTGCTCCTATGGGCGATCCACTGCAAATTGAAGTGCGTGGTGTATCGTTAGCCGTTCGTCAGGCCATTGCACAATCTATCGAAGTGGAGTCATTGTCATGAACTACACCATTCTGACTGTCGGTAACCCAAATAGCGGTAAAACGACCTTGTTTAATGGTCTGACGGGCGCTAAACAGCAAGTTGGCAACTGGGCCGGTGTTACTGTTGAGAAAAAAACAGGCCAATATAGCCACGCCGGTGACCAGTTTGAGCTGACTGACTTACCGGGTATCTATGCGCTAGATAGTGGTAATGATGGCAACAGTATCGATGAATCTATTGCCTCACGTGCAGTGCTTACACACCCAGCGGATTTAATTATTAATGTTGTCGATGCGACAAGTCTTGAGCGCAGTCTCTATATGACATTGCAGCTTCGTGAGCTTGGCCGCCCAATGGTTGTAGTCTTAAATAAAATGGACGCACTGAAGAGAGAGCGTCTAAAGCTGGATGTAGTCGGTCTAGAGCAGGCGCTGGGTTGCCCTGTACTTACTCTGTCGGCCACAGACAGAGATCAGGTTCGTGCGTTAAAAGAGCGTTTGCATAAAACAGTCGTTCAAGGACTTACCCTTGACGCACTTGCCATTAATTATGGCACTGAGATGGAACAGGCGATCGCAAAAGTTGAGCCGACATTTGCCGCTGAGTCTGTGAGCCCACGTGCTCTGGCTATTCGTGCGCTCGAGAATGATGTGATGGTGCTTAACGCGTTAAGCTCTGAGCAAAGAGACGAGATTGAGTTGGTGGGTAAGCAAAGTGGTCTCGATATCGATCTGCAAGTCGCTGACACCAAATACACTTTCTTGCATGAGCAGTGTAAAAAGCTGCGCCGTAGTGAAGGCAAATTAAGTCGCAGTTTTACGGAAAAAGTGGATGGTTTCATTCTCAATAAATATGTGGGTGTTCCTTTCTTCTTTGTGGTCATGTATCTCATGTTCATGTTCTCTATTAACATCGGTAGCGCGTTCATCGATTTCTTCGATATCGGTGTCGGTGCGTTATTGGTTGATGGTGGACACTACCTTCTTGATGATCACTTACCGGTTTGGTTAGTAACCCTTATTGCTGACGGTGTGGGTGGCGGTATCCAAACCGTTGCGACTTTCATTCCAGTTATCGCTGCGCTTTATCTATTCTTAGCGGTACTAGAGAGTTCCGGTTACATGTCCCGCGCAGCGTTTGTGCTTGATAAAGTGATGCAAAAAATCGGCCTTCCGGGTAAAGCGTTTGTACCGCTGGTTCTTGGTTTCGGTTGTAACGTGCCTTCAATTATGGCGACACGTACACTAGACCAAGAGCGTGAGCGTAAGCTCGCTGCGTCTATGGCGCCATTTATGTCATGTGGCGCTAGACTTCCGGTTTACGCGCTGTTTGCTGCGGCGTTCTTCCCAGAAAGTGGCCAGAATGTTGTATTTGCGCTTTACCTACTCGGTATTGTTGCTGCCGTCTTTACCGGCCTAGTCCTTAAACACACCATCTATCCAGGTTCGAGTGATAGCCTAGTGATGGAGATGCCAGATTACGAGCTGCCGACGTTCCAGAACGTTATGATTAAGACATGGCAGAAACTGAAGCGCTTCGTATTAGGTGCAGGTAAAACCATTGTCTTGGTTGTCACCATTCTAAGCTTTCTAAACTCAGTGGGTACTGATGGCACCTTTGGTAACGAAGACAGCGAAAATTCTGTTCTGTCTAAAGCTGCTCAAATTGTTACACCAGTCTTCGCGCCAATGGGTATTCAGCAAGACAACTGGCCTGCAACGGTCGGTATTATCACGGGTATCTTTGCTAAAGAAGCGGTGGTTGGCACGTTAAATAGCCTTTACACCTCAAGTGAAGGTGAAGAGGGTGAGTACGATTTAGTGGCTAGCCTACAAGAAGCGGTAGCATCTATCCCTGCAAACCTTGCGGACTTGAGCTACTCCGATCCACTGGGCGTTGATGTCGGTGATTTGTCTGATTCAACTGCTGTGGCAGAGGAGCAAGCAGTAGACACGTCTATCTTCGGTAATCTTAAAGGCTACTTTGTTACCAGTAATGCCGCGTTTGCTTACCTTATCTTCATCTTGCTGTACACACCTTGTGTAGCAGCGATGGGCGCCTACGTGAAAGAGTTTGGGCAAAAGTACGCGCGCTTTATTGCGGTATGGACTATGGGTCTAGCCTACGGTGGCGCAACGCTATACTACCAAGTGACTCACTTTGCTCAGCACCCAATGACCAGCGCAGCGTGGATTGTCGCTATCTTGGCTATTTGTGCCATCGTCTGGAAGCTGCTTAAAAGCCAAAGTAAGAAACAGACCGAGTTGGAGATCCAAGTGGTATGATCCTGTCCCAGTTGAAAGCGCATATTGAAGAAAACCCAGGTGTAAGTCGTCAGGACTTAGCAAAGCAGTTTGCTCTTAGTGAGGATGGTGTGGATGCGATGCTGGCGATCTGGATTCGAAAAGGAAAGCTTTCAAGGACGGAAGACTGTGATAAGAAAGGGCAGGTGGTTCGTGTGAGGTATCACGTGAATCAGACAGATGGCCTCTCTTTGAACGTAACTATGTAATCTCAAAAACAACGTAATCTCAAAAACAACGTAATCTCAAAAACAACGTAGTGGTAAAAAGGTAATAGCAAAAAGCTCCGACACTGTCGCAATGTAGATCAGATAAGGATCGGTTGACCGATCCTTCTGATGAGAGACAATCGGAAACCTGTTTATAGGTTTCCGATTTTTTATGTCAATTCAAAACTTCTTTGCCGACTTCCTCGAAGAAAACCCAGTCGATGTAGCTCAGCTCACCACATTCTCTGAACACATTCCTGATGAGTGGGTCGCTAAAGCAGCCTCTCTGTCTGATAAAGCGACAATCCGTCGACGCCGATTACCGAGTGATATGGTTTTGTGGTTAATTGTTGGTATGGCTTTTTTCCGTAATGAACCCATTGCCGAAGTCGCACGGAGAATGAATGTCTGTGCTGATGGCCTTGCTGATGAAGAGCTGTTGGCAAAGAGCGCTTTAACCCAAGCAAGACAGCGCTTAGGTAAAGCAGCACCAGAATGGCTGTTTAAGCAATGCGGAAAAACATGGGGGCTTGAGCGATACCCTGATGATACTTGGCAAGGCCTACAGGTTTTTGCTGTAGATGGTGCTCTTTTTAGAACAGCTGACACCCCCGAATTAAGAGAACATTTTGGCTCTGGTAATACGTCTAGCAACAGGCAAACACCTCATCCAGTATTGAGGGTTGTGACCATGATGAATGTTCGCTCTCATGTCATCGTTGATGCAGCGATAAGCCCGTATCGCCGAGGTGAAATCCCTCTCGCGATGCCCTTCATCAACGCTTTACCAGACAACTCTGTGACATTACTGGATAAAGGGTTTTATGGAGCAGATTTACTACTTTCTCTTCACAACAGTGGAATAAATAGACACTGGCTTCTCCCTGCAAAGAAAGGAGTCAAATATACCCTACTGGACGATAAAGAAAGCAGTGACATGCTAGTAGAGATGAAGACCTCTCCACAGGCTCGTAAGAAGAACCCTAATCTTCCTGAGAAATGGACAGTCAGGGCGGTCACTTACGAGGTCCAAGGTAAATCCAAGACGGTGTTTACCTCTCTTCCTAGAGACAAGTATGACGCTCAATCCGTGGCAGAGCTTTATCATGAAAGGTGGGAAATAGAATTAGGTTATCGTGACATCAAGAGTTCGATGCAACATAACGCTTTAGTGTTGAGAAGCAAAACAGTCGATCTCGTCTATCAAGAGCTATGGGGACTGCTACTTGGTTATAACTTGGTGAGACGAGAAGCTAGTCAAGCCGCAGTTGAACACGGGCGCTTACCTAATGAAATAAGTTTTAAGTATGCCTGCCAATTTATAGCCAGCCAGCTCAAAGTGATGAGTAAAGCGGTATCCTTAAGTAACACGCCGAAACGCTTAAAGAGCCTTCGAGGCGACCTATCCATCCTCTTTATAGACAAACGCCCTAAGCCAAATCGGCCTAGGGCGGTAAAAATATCAAAAACCCGATACCCTGTTAATCGCAACGCTGCTCCTCTTAAATGAACTACGTTGCGACACTGTCGGAGCTTTTTATTGGGTGATACTTAAGTACGTCTGAACTATTACGCCTTTTTGAACTGCTCACTATTCAAAAGCTGTGCTTGAATGCGTTCAGCCAAACCTTGCTGCTCGTCATCGCTGCGATACTCACCTTTTGCATTCCCCCAAAGTGGCCCTGGCCACGCCAAGTCATCTTTGTACCTTGCAATATGGTGAACATGTAGTTGCGGTACCATATTTCCTAGCGCGCCGAAATTGAGTTTGTCTGGAGTAAACAGTGTCTCTAATGCTCGGTTAACCAGTTCCGACTCCACCAAGAATTGTTGCTGCTCTTGCATTGGGAGGTGGTGCAGTTCGGTTAGATCGGCTTTTTTCGGGACTAAGATAACCCAAGGCACGGAGTTGTCGCGGTGCAGTAGCGCCAGACTCAATGGAAACTCACCAAGCAGGGTGGTGTCTTTTTTTAGTTGTGGGTGCAGTTCAAAGCTCATTGCAGTTGCTCACATCAAAAGGGATACAAAAAAGGCGAGTTACTTTCGCATCTCGCCTTCTATTATGAACGGTAATTCAATAAATTACATTCTTTCTAGAGTCTCGATACCCAGTAGCTCAAGACCTTGCTTGATAGTCTTAGCAGTCAGTGCAGCAAGACGTAGACGGCTTTGCTTAACTGCTTCGTCTTCTGCAACTAGGATTGGGCAAGCTTCGTAGAAGCTAGAGAATTGACCTGCTAGTTCGAATAGGTAGCTACACATGATGTGAGGCTGACCTTCACGAGCCACAGACTCAACCGCTTCTTCAAACTGTAGAAGCTTAGCAACCAGTGCTTTCTCTTTTTCGTCAGTGATCTTGATGTCGCCAGTAAGCTCATCCATAGATACGCCAGCTTTCGCGAATACAGATGCAACACGCGTGTAAGCGTACTGCATGTATGGTGCAGTGTTACCTTCGAACGCAAGCATGTTGTCCCAGTCGAACACGTAGTCTGTAGTACGGTGCTTAGAAAGGTCTGCGTATTTAACCGCTGCCATTGCAACCGTGTTTGCGATGTTTGCTTTCTCTTCGCTCGCAAGTTCAGGGTTCTTTGACTCGATAAGCGCGTTTGCACGCTCTACCGCTTCATCCAGAAGATCCGCAAGACGAACTGTGCCGCCAGCACGAGTCTTAAATGGACGACCATCTTTACCTAGCATCATACCGAACGCATGGTGCTCAAGCGTTGTTGATTCTGGCACGTAGCCTGCTTTGCGAACGATAGTCCACGCTTGTTGCAGGTGCTGGTGCTGACGTGAATCGATGAAGTAAAGTACGCGATCGGCGCCAAGCTGCTCGTAACGGTACTTAGCACATGCGATATCAGTAGTGGTGTATAGGAAACCGCCATCGCGTTTTTGGATGATAACGCCCATTGGCTCACCATCTTTGTTTTTGTATTCATCAAGGAATACAACTTGTGCGCCGTCATCTTCAACCGCTAGGCCTTTTTCTTGAAGATCTTTTACGATAGCTGGAAGCATGTCGTTGTACATACTCTCGCCCATGACGTCTTCACGAGTGAGTGATACGTTTAGACGGTCGTAGTTGCGCTGGTTTTGAATCATGGTGATATCAACTAGTTTCTTCCACATCTCAGCGCAGAACTCATCACCGCTTTGCAGTTTCACTACGTAGTTACGAGCGCGTACTGCGAACTCTTCGTCTTCATCGTAAAGCTTTTTAGATTCACGGTAGAAGGCTTCTAGGTCAGAAAGCTCCATTGAAACTTCACCAGACTCTTTTTGAACGCGCTCTAGGTTTGCGATAAGCATACCGAACTGAGTACCCCAGTCACCGATGTGGTTTGCACGAACAACCTTGTGGCCAAGGAACTCTAGAGTACGAACAACCGCATCACCGATGATGGTTGAACGTAGGTGACCAACGTGCATTTCTTTAGCAACGTTTGGTGCTGAGTAGTCAGCAACGATAGTTTGTTGCGCTTGTGTCGCTACGCCTAGGCGAGCGTCTGCAAGTGCTTCGTCAGCTTGCTGCGCAAGAAATTCTTCGCTTAGAAAGATGTTGATAAAACCAGGACCAGCAATTTCAGTTTTGCTTGCAATTCCATCTAGGTCCAAAACGTCCAGAACTTTTTGTGCGAATTCTCGTGGATTAGTACCCAACTTCTTAGCAACGCCCATTACACCGTTTGCTTGGTAGTCACCAAACTGTGGTTTTGCAGATTGGCGAACAGCCGCAGGACTGCCTGCAGGTGCGCCAGCGGCTTCGAGAGCCTGAGATACTTTGTCGTTGATCAGTGCTTGGATATTCACACGCATTTCCTTCAAAACTTGGCTTCAATTCTTGGAATTGGATTTAATCTAGTAAATTGGCGCACATAATAGCAACTTTAGCGCCGCTCACCTAGGGGGAAAGTTTGTATTTTTTCTGATTCTAGCTCAATCCTGCTACTATTTGGCGTTTGATGATCAAAGTGAGCACGAAAAAATGCAACAAACCCTGATAGAAAAAGGTCTAGTGCCTTCTGCAATGTTGAATAAAATCGATGATTTTCTGGATAATATTCAGGCTTTATGCAGCCTGTTAGCTATCGATTTATCTGCTTATCAAGCGGACCACATTGCGCTGCGTATCAACGATGGGGAGTTGGCAAAAGCTGCGCATCACGCATGGCTCGACTATGGCAAAGTGATCTCCGAGGCACAAATTAATGGCCGCCCAATTATTGTTCTTGAGTTTGATAACCCAATTGCAAGCCATGGCTGGTCGATTGAGTGTTTAGAGCTGCCTTACCCTGCTATCGGTAAACAACATCCGGTTGAAGATTGGGAGCATGTCGAGTTTGTGGTGCCATCCGAGGCGCAGACAGCAGACGAATTTTTGCTGGACTTGTATGCGAAGTTCCCTGAATTTGAAACCAAGTTAGAGAGGGCCAAAGCGCAAGGTGTGAAAGTGAAATTATCGAGCCCGAAAGGTGAAGGGGAGCGATTGGCTAATCCGACGGTTGCGTTTACACATGACAATATCTGCATTAAGCTTCACCCCTACGCGCTCAAACAGATTGTTGAATCAGAAAATCAACGAGAGTGAGTTTTTAGAGGCAAATAAGAAGAATCAATTGAGAAACAGAGCTGTTACGGATCAGAAGCATGAAAGATAGATTTAGTTTAAAAGGGAAAACGGCTTTGGTAACTGGAGCATCGAGTGGGATCGGTGCTCACATCGCGAAAACCTTTGCCCTTGCGGGATGTCGTGTGGTGCTAGCAGCAAGACGAAGCGAACGGTTGCATCAACTGGTTAGTGACATTCAAGCTCAAGGTGGGCAGGCGTTTGCCATTGAAATGGATGTGAGTAGCACCGAGTCGGTTGAGAGTGCGATGCATGCCGCGACGTGTGAATTTGGTGTACCAAACATCATTGTCAACAATGCGGGTATAAGTGGGCAGTTTGAGTCTGTGAGTCACACTGATGAAGCCGCTATGGACCAAGTGTTTGACGTGAATTTTAAGGGTGCATGGAGAGTATCGAAAATAGCCTGTGATAGGCTTATTGAAGCTAACATGCCAGGTAGCATTATCAACCTGATTTCTATTGCCGCCCATGGTCATGCCGCGGGAATTTCCAGTTATGCGATGTCTAAAACAGCGCTGCTTTCCTTTACCAAAAACCTCGCGTTAGAAGTGGCAGAGCATGGAATTCGGGTTAATGGTGTTAGCCCAGGAACATTTCAAACAGAAATGACCGCAGCTGAGTATGATGAAGAGGGTAACAATCAGTTTACACCACTTCCTCCTATTGGTCGTGAAGGAAAACTCTCTGATCTTGATGGTTTGTTCGTATTTTTAGCCAGTGATGCCTCTAGCTTTATTACTGGTACTTGTACACCAGTTGATGGTGGCCACCTACTGCGTTCGCTTTGAGTATCTCCTTTACTTACTAGGATGAAACAGGGTGGAGCTATGCAACACCCTGTTTTTTAAGGCGTGTCAAACCGAATTCAATATTATCTACAAAATCACCGTTTTATTTCCATAAACAAACACATGATCATTAACCACTTTGTTCAGTGCCTTTGACAATACGTTTTTCTCAACGTCACGACCGGCTTGCGCCATATCGGCTGCACTAAAGTTGTGGTCCACAGGAATCACGTCCTGCTTGATGATCGGCCCTTCGTCGAGGTCGTTGGTCACAAAGTGCGCCGTTGCACCGATGATTTTTACACCGCGGTCATAAGCCTGCTGATAAGGTTTCGCGCCGATAAAGGCTGGCAAGAAGCTGTGGTGAATGTTGATGATCTTATGGTGGTACTTCTCAACAAAGGTTGGAGTAAGTACACGCATGTATTTTGCCAGAACGAGATAGTCAGCATCATACTGGTCGATGGCTTCAAGCATTTTGGCTTCATGCTCTTCGCGGCTGAGGCCCTCGTGAGACACACAGTGGTAAGGGATATCAAATTTCTCAGTCAAACCTTGCAGGATGTCGTAGTTACCGATCACAGCTGCAATTTCAACATCAAGGCTGCCATCGAAGTTTTTCATTAAGATATCACCAAGGCAGTGAGCTTCTTTCGTCACTAAGATCACAATGCGCTTGCGAGATGAATCGACCAGTTTACGTTTAGTGCCTTGAGGAAGTGCTTGGTCTAGGTCGGCTAAGAAGGTTTCATCATTGAAATAACCCTCAAGTTCAGTACGCATAAAGAAATGGCCGCTGGTGTTATCCACAAACTCGTTGTTGTGAATGATGTTCAGCTGGTGTTTGTAACAGATGTTGGTGATCTTTGAGATCAGGCCAGGTGCATCGCTGCAATGCGTTAATAGGGTTTTCTTTTCCATGATTTACTGCTTCCGTGAAAATACTGTTTTTACCTCGAGATGCGCTTAAAGCACAGGAGTGTTTTAAGCATAGACACAAGCGGTTAACTCGCATCAGGCTCACCTGAGGGTTTAATTCTGGGTGCGCTTTATGAAGGTTGTACGCAATCTAACCGACATTATTAATCTATTCTGAGCAAGGTTTCAACAAAAGAAGTGGCCAAGGCTTGCTAGAGCGCCGTCGGATGGCCGTTGACTCGGCCCTATCTAGGACCATTTCCATTTTTGAACTGTTGAGGGTTTGGGTATACTAGGCCAATTCTTCGTAAGCAGCGGTGCCAAATGGGTTCACGTACAATCAATAAAGCTTTTGCCTCCGATGGTGCTTTGGGCACGGTTATACCGGGCTTTCAACCTCGTCAGCCTCAGCTCGATATGGCCAATGCCGTCGAACAGGCGATTGAGCATCAAACCCAGCTGGTGGTTGAAGCGGGAACGGGAACGGGTAAAACATTTGCCTATTTGGTTCCAGCACTGCTCAGCGGCAAGAAAACCATCATCAGCACCGGCTCAAAGAACCTGCAAGAGCAGTTGTTCCACCGCGATTTACCCTTGATGGTTGAAGCACTTGGCTTTCATGGGCAGGTATCGCTACTAAAAGGGCGCTCTAACTATTTGTGTCTTGATAGGCTGAGCCGCCAAATGGTGGAAAGTCATACCACTGAAACTCAGACCGATTTGTTGTCACAACTGGTGAAAGTGCGTTCGTGGTCATCGGAGACCAAATCTGGAGATCTCGGTGAGTGTGATGCTATTGCTGAAGATAGCCCGATTATTCCAACCATCACATCAACCAACGACAATTGCTTAGGCAAAGAGTGTCCAAGTTATGAAGATTGCTTTGTACTCAAAGCAAGACGACGCGCGCTGGACTCTGATGTTGTGGTGGTGAACCACCACCTGTTTATGGCTGACTTGGCGATCAAAGAGACCGGATTTGGAGAACTGATCCCCGAAGCGGACGTGTTCATCTTCGACGAAGCACACCAGATCCCAGACATTGCCAGTCAATACTTCGGTCAGTCTATCTCTAGTCGCCAAATTCAGGATTTGTGCAAAGATATCGAGATAGGCTATCGCACCGAAGCCCGTGATATGCGTCAGCTACAAAAAGCGGGAGAGCGCCTATCACAAGCTGCTATGGAGATGCGAATCATCCTAGGCGACACCGGATTTCGAGGCAACTGGCGAGACGCCATTGCATCGCCGAACATTAAGCGTGAAATGGAACGCCTGATGGACGCACTAGAGTTCGTGATTGAGGTGCTAAAGCTGGCATTAGGCCGCAGCCAACTGCTGGATACCGCGTTCGAACGTGCCAACTTAGTAAAAGGACGCCTAGAGCGTGTCTGCGATGTGACCATCACCGGCTATTCTTATTGGTATGACACCTCTCCGCGACATTTCAGCCTACATATCACGCCGCTCACCGTCGCTGACAAGTTCCATGAACAGGTCGAAATGAAAGGCGGTGCGTGGATATTCACTTCAGCAACTCTCGCAGTTTCCGATGACTTTGGGCATTTCACGTCACGTCTCGGCTTAGTGCCTAAGAAGCAGTTTTCTCTGCCAAGTCCGTTTGATTATCCCGAGCAAGCAAGGCTGTGTGTACCGCGTTACTTGCCTGAGCCAAACAGTCCGGGACTCGCCAATAAGCTGGTGAGCATGCTGGCGCCTGTGATTGAGCAAAACCAAGGGCGATGTTTCTTTTTGTGTACTTCGCACAGCATGATGCGAGAGTTGGGGGAGAAGTTTCGCGAAACCTTGTCACTGCCCGTCTTGCTTCAGGGTGAGACCAGCAAGCAAAAAACGTTGGCAGAATTTATGGAGCTTGGCAACGCGCTGCTAGTGGCGACAGGCGCTTTTTGGGAAGGAATAGATGTTAGAGGTGACACCTTGAGCTGTGTTATCATCGACAAATTACCGTTTACCGCACCCGATGATCCCTTGCTTAAAGCTCGGATCGAAGATTGTAAATTGCAGGGCGGTGACCCGTTCCAGCAGGTACAAATACCGGATGCGGTTATTACCCTGAAACAGGGCGTGGGGCGTTTGATTCGCGACCAGAAAGACCGAGGGGCCCTCATCATATGCGATAACCGTTTGGTGACTCGCGAGTATGGTGCGACCTTCTTATCCAGTTTGCCGCCGATCCCACGCACTCGTGATCTTGGTGTAATAAAACAGTTTTTAGCTCAGGACATGGCGCCTGAAGCGACAGAAGAACAAATTGAGAAATAAATGACTTACAAAATACTCGCGATCGATACCGCAACCGAAAATTGCTCAGTGGCTTTGCTGGTGGGTGACACCACATACTCACGCAGTGAATTGGCTCCGCGTGACCACACTAAGAAAGTACTGCCAATGGTGGATGAGCTGCTTAAAGAAGCAGGCCTGACTTTGGCTGAGCTTGACGCTTTAGCGTTTGCTCGTGGTCCTGGTAGTTTTACTGGCGTACGTATTTGTATTGGTATCGCACAGGGCCTAGGTTTTGGTGCTGATTTGCCGATGATCGGTATTTCGACGCTTAAAGCAATGGCGCAAGGCGCGTATCGTGTCGGCGGAGCAACCACGGTCGCAAGCGCGATTGATGCTCGTATGAACGAGGTGTATTGGGGGCGCTTTGAGCGTCTTGAGTCTGGTGACTGGCAGGATGTGGATCAAGAGCAAGTTGTCCCGCCGAGCGTGTTAGTTGAGAACTTAGTGAAAGATGAGCACACGTGGACAACTGCTGGCACGGGTTGGGAAGCATACGCGGACACGCTATCAACGCTAGCCATCGACACTCAAGCCTCACAGGTTCAGTTCCCAGAAGCGCAAGATATCGCTTTTCTTGCTCAGTTTGAGCTGGCAAAAGGCAATACGGTTCCTGCTGAAGAAGCCAGCCCAGTGTATCTACGTGATACAGTCGCTTGGAAAAAGCTGCCGGGCAGAGAGTAATCAAGGAGAGGGCTAGTTTGTTAATGGCTAGCCCGATTAGACTATGGTTTCGATAAACGGCTTACCTTCCATACCCAACCAGCGTAAGACACAAAAAGCCAATTCAAAAAAGGCAGTGTCGAAAGCCTCCACGTCTCAACCAACAAGCCAATCTACTCAGGTCACCAAAGTCGCTCAAGCGGTAGCGCACTCAGTTAAACACTTATCCGATGCTGACATGGCGAAAGCGCAAGTTCAGTATGATTTGCCAGAGGGCCGTTCGAAAAAGGCACTGGAAGAATATATGAATGTCATGAATCGAGCTAAGCGCGAGGAACTCCAACAGTTGCTTGGTGTCGATATCTATATATGATAATAAGAGTTATTTGCTTTAACTAGAGTATCCTATTTATGAAAACACTTCTGAAACTCAGCAGTATTTTGGCCTTAAGTGCCGTTTTGAGTGCATGTGGGAGCCTTCCCGATACCTTAGCGACCACGAATGACAATGTAGTGGCGACCTATCAAGGTGTATTGGATACCAGTGATAACACCGAAGTCCGTCTGGGCGGTGTTATTGATACGGTGAAAAACCTCGCTGATCGAACGCGTATCGAAGTGGTCAACCTTCCAATTGATAAGTACGGAAAACCTGACATCAGTGAAGAGCCTAATGGCCGCTTTATTGCCTATGTAGACGGTTTTGTTGACCCGATTACCTATGCTCAAGGGCGTCTAATCACAGTCGGTGGTCATAAAGAGGGGCTGGAACGTGGCAAAATTGGCGAGTACGAAGCTGATTTCCCTGTTATCAAAGCGTACGGCAATTACTTGTGGCGCGTTGAAGAGCGCTTAATCATCAACCGAGATTTTGGCGGCTATAGCTCTTGTTGGGGCTACTACTGTGACGGCTTCTACTATCATGGCGGCCCAAGTACCGGCAGAGTCATCAAAGAGGTGAAGTAGGATTGGACTCTAGCTTCAAAGAACATTTGGTCAAGATCGATGACAGAACGGTTGCCTATCTTGAGCGCTGCGCAACAAAAACGGCCGCAAAGACGGTCGTTTTTATTCATGGCTGGATGGATAACGCCGCCAGCTTCCACGCACTCTTTCCGCTTATTGAGCAGTATGCTCCTGATTGGCGAGTCATCGCGATAGATTTGCCCGGTCATGGTCACTCGAGCCATAAGAGCGAGCATCACTTTTATAACTTTCATGACTACGTTGACGATCTTCACCGCATTTTGGTTAAACTTCACGCGGTTGATGTCTGCCTGGTGGGTCATTCACTTGGTGCATTGATTGCGAGTTGCTATAGTGCAGCCTTTCCAGAAAAAGTGTCCTGTTTAGTTCAAATCGAAGCGCATATTCCACTTTCGGAATTGCCGCAGCTGAGCCCTGAGCGTTTGAGAAAAGGCATCGAAAGCCGAGAGCGCTGGCGCAATAAAACGGCCAAATCCATCCCTTCAAAACAAGATGCGATTGCGATGCGTAAACGCGCGACCAAACTCCCAACTGAAGCGGTACTACCGATTGTCGAGCGCGATCTCCGACAATTGGGAGATAAGTGGGTCTGGCGACATGACAGTAAGCTCAAATGCGAGTCGGTCTATCGGATGAGTGAGCCGCAAGCCTTGGCGATTATGGAGGCAGTCACGGTGCCTCACCTGATCATACTTGGCAAGCGTGGTTACGCGTATTTGCAGCGCCCAGAGTGTTTACAGCCGCTTCGTAACGCGCAGATTGAGTTGGTAGAGGGTGATCACCATTGCCATTTGGAATCACCTGAGCAGGTATTTGAACTAATACTTGGACGAGTTAACAAAAATTAAACAAGTGTTTGAGTCTTTCGTGCGCTAACTGGTCTGCTGTGTTGTAATAGCAGGAATAATAAAACATTCATAGTCCCATAAAGTGTTAACAATATTTTAAAACAACACTGAAATCTGCCTATGAAACGAAAGAGTGACCTTACACGCAAGGAGTAGAATTGTGGATAAACCTTGGCTTTCTCGATACCCAAGCGATGTGCCTGAGCAAATCAATCCTGATCAGTACCCCTCTCTAGTCGAAATGTTCGAACAGTCGATTCACAAATATGCAGACCAACCTGCGTTTGTGAATATGGGTTCGGTAATGACATTCCGCAAACTGGAAGAGCGTAGCCGAGCGTTTGCAGCGTACTTGCAAAATGAGCTAAAACTGCAAAAAGGCGATCGCGTTGCGATCATGATGCCAAACTTGCTGCAATACCCAATCGCGCTATTTGGTGTGTTGCGTGCTGGCCTTATCGCTGTGAACGTGAACCCTCTCTACACGCCGCGTGAGCTTGAGCACCAACTGAATGATGCCGATGCGAAAGCCATCGTTATCGTTTCAAACTTTGCCAATACGCTTGAGCAAGTCGTTGATAAAACGCCAATCAAGCATGTAGTACTGACAAGTCTTGGTCAAATGTTGCCAACCGCGAAGGGGACGATTGTCGACTTCGTCGTTAAGTACGTAAAAGGCATGGTGCCTAAGTATGACCTACCAGGTGCGATTTCATTTAAGAAAGCGCTGAGTAAAGGTCGCCGTTTGCAATACGTGAAGCCGTTTATGACCGGTGATGATATTGCCTTCTTGCAATACACCGGCGGTACCACAGGGGTTGCAAAAGGGGCGATTCTGACACACCGCAACATGATTGCTAACGTGATGCAGGCGAAGGGGATGTACGCGCCTGTGTTGAACGAAGGCCGTGAGCTGGTGGTCACTGCACTGCCGCTGTACCACGTGTTCGCGCTAACGGTGAATTGCTTGCTGTTTATTGAAATGGGTGGACAAAACCTGCTTATCACCAACCCGCGCGATATCCCGGGCTTTGTGAAAGAGCTGCAAAAGTACCCATTTACTGCGATTACCGGTGTAAACACGCTATTTAACGCACTCATCAACAATGAAGATTTCCATGAGCTCGATTTCCGCGGCCTTCGACTGGCTGTAGGTGGTGGTATGGCGGTACAGCGCGCCGTTGCAGAGCAGTGGAAAAAGACCACGGGCTGTTTCCTATTGGAAGGTTATGGTCTCACCGAGTGTTCTCCATTGGTGGCGGCGTACCCGCACGATCTCACAGAATACAATGGATCTATTGGCTTACCGGTACCATCAACGGAAGTGCGAATTGTCGATGAAGACGGCAACCCAGTGGAAGGTGACGGCAAAGGTGAGCTGCAAGTTCGCGGCCCACAAGTCATGCAAGGCTACTGGCAGCGTGCTGAAGCGACAAAAGAGGTGATCAACCAAGAAGGTTGGTTGTCGACAGGCGATATCGTTGAGTTCGATAATGATGGCTTCTTGCACATCGTTGACCGTAAGAAAGACATGATTTTGGTTTCAGGCTTTAACGTCTATCCAAATGAAATCGAAGATGTTGTGGCGCTCAATGACAAGGTACTGGAAGTCGCTGCGATTGGTGAAGCGAACGAAGCCTCTGGTGAGATTGTTAAGATCTTCGTGGTTAAGAAGGACAATTCGTTAACTAAAGAAGAGATCATCGAGCACTGTCGTCAGCATCTAACGGGTTACAAGATCCCGAAACGTGTTGAATTTAGAGATGATCTACCAAAGACTAACGTCGGTAAGATCTTACGTCGTGTGCTGCGTGAAGAAAATGACGCAAAACTGCTCAAGACCTCAGAGAAGACAGTTTAAGTTAACGTTTGATTACAATCAGTGCTAAAATGCCAGCCCGCAAAGCTGGCATTTTTTATGAAGAGAGATTGAGTGGAATACCAAATAGTAACAGAGTTTGCCGAGCTAGAGTCGGTATGCAGCAAGGCTCGTGAATCTGATGTCGTGATGTTGGACACTGAGTTTGTGCGCATTCGTACTTATTATCCTAAGCTGGGTTTGATTCAGCTTTATGATGGTGAACAGCTGTCTCTTATCGACCCACTCACAATCAGTGACTTCACTCCGTTCATTGAGCTTCTTAAAGACACATCAGTATTGAAGGTGCTGCACGCTTGTGGTGAAGACCTAGAAGTGTTTGCTAACAGCTTCAAGTGCATGCCTTACCCTATGGTGGATACGCAGATCATGGCAGCATTCTTGGGGCATGGCCTGTCGACAGGCTTCGCTGCCTTAGTGCAAGAGTATCTTGATGTTGAGCTTGATAAGAGTGAGTCTCGCGCCGACTGGGTTGCGCGTCCACTGACGGATAAGCAGCTCGACTACGCGGCAGCCGATGTTTACTACCTATGGCCGCTTTACTTTAAGCTGTTTGCAAAAGTGGAAGCCAAAGAGTGGTGGGAAGCGGCGCAGCAAGAATCTGATCTGTTGATGCAAAAGCGCGGACGAACGCCTAATCCTGAGAATGCCTACCTAGATATCAAAGGAGCTTGGCAGCTTAAACGCAAGCAGCTAGCGGTACTAAAGCCTCTGGCAACTTGGCGTTTTAATGAAGCGCTCAAACGCGATTTAGCGTTGAACTTTATCATCAAAGAGCAAGAGCTGTGGACGGTTGCGCGATATGGTTTGAAAAAGCCAAAGCAGATGGAACAAGAGGGCATCGACCCAAGAGCGATTCGCCGTCACGGTGAGCGTATTGCAGCTATCGTCAAACGTGCTCAAGAAACACCGGAAGAAGATTATCCAGAGAAAATCGAACGTCTGATGGATTTTCCTGGCTACAAACAAGTCTTTAAAACGCTCAAAGACGAAGTGAAAAAGGCTGCCCAGCATAGCGGTTTAGCAACTGAGTTTTTAGCGTCTAAAAAGCAGCTAAACCAGTACCTATCTTGGGTTTGGAAGCATCAACGTGACCCAGCTAAGTTACCAGATGTGATGCAAGGCTGGCGCTTGGAATTATTTGGTCGTCAGCTCGACAAGGTTATGGATGTGTAACATCTACAGCCAATAAAGCGCTAAACAACAAAAAGGCTCGCAATCGCGAGCCTTTTCTCATCTATTTTTCGTCTTCTGGAAGCTGCACGTTGAGTTCGAGAACCGAAATGTCATCGTCTTTGTGTTCGAACGATAGATCGACCATAGATGGGTCAACGTCGACGTATTTAGCGATCACTTTAAGGATATCTTCCTTTAATTGCGGTAAGTAAGACGGAGAAGGCGAGCCTTCACTGCGTCTCTCTGCAACGATGATTTGCAAACGTTCTTTCGCTAGGTTTGCTGAGGTCTTCTTCTGTGGGCGGAAAAACTCAAGTAAAGACATAGCTTACCCCCCGAATAGACGTTTGAAGATACCTTTCTTCTGCTCTGTTAAGAAGCGGAAGTCGACTTGTTCACCGAGTAGACGATCAACAGTATCTGCATACGCCATACCCGCATCAGACTCATCATCAAAAATAACTGGTACGCCTTTGTTTGAGGCATTCAGTACTGCTTGGCTCTCTGGAATGACACCCAGCAGTGAAATGTGCAGGATCTCTTCCACGTCTTCAACCGACAGCATTTCACCTTGAGTAACGCGAGCTGGGTTGTAGCGAGTGAGCAATAAGTGCTGCTTAACAGGCTCTTTGCCTTCTTCTGCACGGCGAGACTTAGAGTCAAGAATGCCAAGAATACGGTCTGAATCGCGAACCGATGACACTTCTGGGTTAGTCGTGACAATCGCTTCGTCAGCGAAGTAAAGCGCCATTAACGCGCCTTGCTCAATGCCAGCTGGTGAATCACAAATCACGAAGTCGAAACCCATTTCATCAAGGTCGTCGAGCACGCGGCGCACACCGTCTTTAGTCAGTGCATCTTTGTCGCGAGTTTGTGAGGCAGGCAGAATGAATAGGTTGTCGGTGCGTTTATCTTTAATCAGTGCTTGGTTAAGCGTTGCTTCGCCATTGATGACATTAACAAAGTCATAGACCACTCGGCGCTCACAACCCATGATAAGGTCAAGGTTACGTAAGCCGATATCAAAGTCGATCACAGCGGTTTTTTTGCCTTTTAGCGCAAGACCCGACGCGATAGCCGCGCTAGAAGTCGTCTTACCTACGCCGCCTTTACCCGACGTTACCACAATAATGCGTGCCATTTATTGTTTTCCTTAAAATTCTAAATCGTGAGGATCTCGAATACGAGTTGGTCGTCGGTCATGCCGAACAGTACCTTTTTACCCCAATATTCACGTTCAATCTGATCGCTGAGCCAGTAGTTCCCTGCTATGGAGACTAGTTCAGCTTGTAAGTCGTTGCAGAGAATTTTTGCATCGCGTGAGCCACTGGCTCCGGCGATGGCTCTTCCACGCAATTTGCCATGGATGTGAATGGTGCCGTCGGCAATGACTTCGGCGCCCGCACTCACATGGCTTAATATGACAAGATCACTGTTTTTGGCATAGATCTGCTGACCGGAGCGCACTGGAGTGCGAACGATTTTAGTCGGTTCCATTTTGGCAGGCGCTTGAGCGGGCGCTTTACTCGCCGTCATTACCGCAAAACCGGCTTCTGAGGCAAGGTTTTGAATACGTTTATCCTGACAGCCCGTAATGCCCACTGCAATCATGCCTATCTCTTCAATACCAAGTTTTAAGTCGATAAAGTTGAGGTCGCCCTCTACTTGGCTGACGTTGATCACCACAGGTGCTGAGGCGAAAAAGGTCGGTGCTTGAGAGACTTTTTGTTGTAAAAATTGAACTGCTTTGGAAACATCGTTGTCAGAAAGATGCAACACCGATAAGGTGAAGCTACTGCCTTTCAGATCTGGGGATTGAGACATTAATGATCAAATCCTTGTGCCAATGACATTGCTTTTGATTAGGTTTGCCAATGTAACCGTATCTAGAGGTTACTTGGGAATAATCATGTTATATTTCAACACTAGATACAGCAAGCTATCTTGCTCTTAAATGGATAATTAACTCTCAATTTTCCATAAACTAACTTAATTATTTCTTCGACTTGAGAAGATAGGCAACCACAAGAGATACAACCATGCTTTGTTCAATTTATAAAAGCACTAAAAAAGACGGGGCATACCTGTACATTGCTAAGAAAGACGACTTTACTCCAGTACCAGACGCTCTAATGGAGATGTTTGGCCGACCGCAGTTTGTCATGGTCGTCAATCTCGCTGGCCGTAAGTTGGCCTTGGTAGACGTTGATAAAGTGAAAGCGTCGATTAGCGAGGAGGGCTTTTTCTTACAACTGCCACCACCGCCAGAAAACTTACTCGATAAATATAAAGAGCAAAAAGCTCAACAGAAGTAATCCGAATGCTCAGGGGAGGGCACGGTGAAAACGATATTGTCAGTGATGCTAGGAGCTAGCCTAGCCACAAGCGCGTTCGCGCAACAAAAGGAATCCTTTGAGGAGTATGTTGCAGGCCTCAAGCAAGAAGCACGTGCCAAAGGGATTTCCGAGCAAATTTTAACAGACGCCTTTGCCGGGGTTGAATACAAGCCTAGAGCGGTGAAAGCCGATCGCAATCAGCCCGAGAAAAAGCTCACCTTGGATGAATACATTCCAAGAGCGGTGCCAGACTGGAAAGTTAAACAGGCAAAAGAGCTGCACGATAAACATTACGCTGAACTGAAACGTATCGGTGATGAGTACGGCGTCCAGCCGCGCTTTATTGTGGCGCTTTGGGGTGTGGAAAGTAACTTTGGCCGCTTCACGGGGAATTACCGCGTCATCGATGCGCTGTCGACCATGGCTTACGAAGGGCGACGCGAAGCTTTCTTCCGCAGTGAAGCGCTTGCCGCTCTGACTATTCTAGAGCAGGGCCATATTGCACCAGAAAACATGAAAGGGTCTTGGGCTGGGGCAATGGGGCAAAGCCAGTTTATGCCAAGCTCTTTCTTAAACTTTGCTGCCGATGGCAATGGCGATGGTAAGAAAGATATTTGGGATACGGAAGCCGATGTGTTTGCTTCTACCGCGAACTATCTAGCGCAATCAGGTTGGGATGACAAATACACCTGGGGTCGCCAAGTCAAAGTACCAAAAGGGTTTTCACCGGAACTGCAAGGTCGTGAGTCTGAAAAAGGCAAACTACTGCAAGAGTGGAGCAAGTTAGGCGTAACTAAATACGATGGTCGCCCATTGCCGCAGTTGGATGAAGACATTAAAGCGTGGCTTATCATGCCCGACGATGAAAATGGTCGTGTTTACTTGGTATACAACAATTACAACGTGTTGATGAAGTGGAACCGTTCGTACTATTTTGCTTTAGCGGTGAGTCATTTGGCGGACCGTATTGCGATGAAGTAGTCGTGGCCGAGGCGCAATGCCGACACAGTAAATAGAAAAGGGCTCAACGTACTCAGGCCGCGTACGTTGAGCCCTTTTATTATCGTTAGCCAGTCACTTTCTCTAAGAAACTCGCCAGCTCATCCACTGCCTGTTTATTGGCAGATTGAACCGTGACTTCTGTGCCTTTCACCAACTGCAGTGTTTGCAGCTTAAACAAGTTTTTGGCGGTGGCGGTTTTCCCTTTTGATACAATCTCGACATCTTCAGCATACTGTTTAGCTTGTTTTACAAACTGTGCTGCTGGTCTGGTGTGTAGGCCACTTTCCGCTGTAATTACGGCATTTTTCTTATACATAGCGTTGTCCCCTCATTAGTCGACGAATATTTCTGACTCTGTTTGTACCTAACGTGAGGGACGAATACTGTGACAAAGCGGCAAAGTTACTAATACAAGGACAAAGAGTAGGGAAAAATGAGAGGGAGTTAACGTTATCTGACTGATTTTTAGAGGGAAATGTCGTGCGACAAGCGGTAATGAAAGTAAGGGAGCGAGCTCCCTTACTGGAGCGGATTACTTTTTAGCAGTGTGGAACTGCTCACAGGCAATCATGGTGTTCTCAATCAGGCTTGCGACTGTCATAGGGCCCACACCGCCAGGAACCGGGGTGATGAAACTCGCGTTATCTTTAGCCACATCGTATTCGACATCACCAACCAGAGTACCATTCTCTAAACGGTTGATGCCCACATCGACCACAACCGCACCTTTCTTAATCCAGTGGCCTGGCACAAAGTTTGGCTTACCAACAGCGACCACTACCACGTCTGCTTGACGCACATGGCTCTCTAAGTCTTTAGTGAATCGGTGACAGGTTGTCGTTGTGCAACCAGCCAGCAACAGCTCTAGCGTCATTGGGCGACCAACAATATTAGATGCACCCACAATCACCGCGTGCTTACCACGAAGTTGAATGTTGTAACGGTCAAGGAGAGTGATAATGCCTTTCGGCGTGCACGAGCGTAACTTAGGAATGCGCTGCGCTAGACGGCCTACATTGTATGGGTGGAAGCCATCGACATCTTTTTCTGGGATGATGCGCTCAAGAACGTGAGTCGTATCGATACCCGCTGGAAGCGGCAATTGCACCAAGATACCGTCGACCTCTGGGTCATTGTTCAGCTCATCAACTAGGCTTAATAGCTCTTCTTCGGTTGCGCTCGCTGGCAAGTCGTAAGACTTAGAAACAAAGCCTACCTCTTCACACGCGCGACGTTTGCTACCCACATAAACCTGCGAGGCTGGGTCTTCACCCACTAAAACAACTGCTAACCCCGGCGCTCGAAGTCCTGCGTCCGTTCTCGCTTTAACACGAGCGGCCACTTCTGAGCGTACAGTTTGAGAAATGAGTTTCCCATCAATGTTTTGAGCAGACATAATTTTCCTTGAGAAAGTTAATTGACTGTTATTTTTGTGTGCATTGTCCCAGAAAACTATTTCAAAAGCTACAACGCAAACGTTTGCATTGGTGTGTTTTTCGTCTTTTGATGATGTGTTGACTTTTTTTTGGGCGTTTAAACCACTCAAAGTAATAAAGCCATTGATTTACCTCTCCTAACTCGTATAATCCTTTCCCTATAGCGCGCCCTTAGCTCAGCTGGATAGAGCACGTCCCTTCTAAGGATGTGGTCGTAGGTTCGAATCCTACAGGGCGTGCCATTATTTTAAGACCCCTGATAGCTCTATGAGTTGTCAGGGGTTTTTCGTTTTAATTCTTATGATCTGCTACACTTTTTGCAATTAATCGTCTGAGAACTCGTGATGTCTTTTTCTAACCTCGGCTTAAGCCAACCTATATTGGATGCAGTAGCGTCGCTTGGCTATCAAAAGCCAACCACGATTCAAACCAAAGCAATTCCGATTGTCCTAAAAGGTGAAAACCTGATTGCAGCGGCACAAACGGGTACCGGTAAAACGGCGAGTTTTGTGCTGCCTATTCTAGAGAAGCTAAGCCAAAGCGAAACCCAGCGTAAGAAGCGTGCGCGTGCGATCATCTTAACGCCGACTCGTGAACTGGCACTGCAGGTAAACCAAAGCATTGAAGCCTACGCGCAGCATCTGCCTTTAAAGTCGATGGCGATGTTTGGTGGTGTGGATTACGCACCGCAAAAACAAGCGCTGATTGATGGCGTTGATATTGTCGTTGCCACTCCTGGCCGCTTGATTGATTTGTACGGTCAGCGCGCGATTCATTTTGATGAGCTCGAAGTACTGGTGTTAGATGAAGCCGATAAGATGCTTGATATGGGCTTTATCGATGCCATCAACAAAATCATTGCTCGCGTACCAGAAGATGCGCAAAACCTCCTTTTCTCAGCAACGCTGTCTAACCCAGTTCGAGAGTTAGCAAAATCGGCAATCCGCGATCCTGAAGAGATCTCGATTACCAAACACAGTGCTTCAAAGAGCAACATCAAGCAGTGGATTGTCACGGTCGATAAAGACATGAAATCGTCGCTGCTCAGCCACATGCTGCAAACCAATGATTGGAAACAAGCGCTGATTTTTATTGAGACTAAACATGGCGCTGCCAAACTGGTGAGCCAGCTTGAAAAGCGCGGCATCGCAGCTGAAGCGTTCCACAGTGGCCGTAACCAGAAGATTCGTCAGCAATTGATTGAGTCGTTTAAAGCTGGCGAAATCCAGTACCTAGTCGCAACGGGCGTTGCCGCGCGTGGTATTGATATTGAAAATCTCCCTGTGGTTATCAACTATGACTTACCATTCCCAGCGGATGAATACGTGCATCGCATTGGTCGTACCGGTCGCGCTGAAGCGGCAGGTGAGGCTGTATCGCTGGTCTCTAAAGATAATTTCAAGAACCTGTGCATGATTGAGAGTCGTTTAGGCCATTTGCTAGATCGAGTGGAGATTGAAGGGTTTACACCCAGAAAACCGGTGCCTATCTCGATTCTGAACTACGTGCCAAAGCATAAACGCGAAGCGCAAGATAAATAAAAAAATGCCCCTGATTTGTGTCAGGGGCATTTTTTATTCGGCTTTTTCAATGAGTAGGGTTATCCCATCTACGTCGATGACTTTGACTAACGTACCGGAAGGCAACGGTTGGTCGCTGTAAGCCGACCAAGATGTATCCCCCAATCTGATGCGACATTTACCGCGATTGATGTCTTCTTCAAGTACCGCAGTTTGTCCAAGTAGTTGTTTGTCTTTTTGGTTGAGGTCACGCTGCTGATCGGAATGTTTGTCGACCTTGTGTTGTTTACGCCACCAAAGCCAAGTAAGCGCGAGAGAGAACACACCAAAGCTAACCCACTGAAGCTGCCAACTGATGGGCACAAATGCCAATACAATGCCAACCAGCATCGCTGAGATGCCAAGCCACAACATATACCCAGCCGTGCCAAGCAGCTCACCACAAAGCAGAAGTAAACCTAGGGCTAACCAGTGCCAATAGTTAACTTGGCTGAGTAATTCAATCACGCTTTATCCTCATTGTTGCTTGCTTTCGATTGGTTGAACATTTCCGCGATACCAGCGACAGAGCCCATTAGGCCTGTTGCCTCAAGTGGTAGCATGATGATCTTACCGTTTTCCGCTTGGCCAATAGATTTCAGTGCATCGGTATAGCCTTGAGCAACGAAGTAGTTAACGGCCTGCATATCACCTTGAGCGATTGCGTTGGAAACCATCTCGGTTGCTTTCGCTTCTGCTTCTGCGGCACGTTCACGGGCTTCTGCTTGAAGTATAGCAGCCTGCTTATCACCTTCGGCTTTGAGGATTTCTGCTTGTTTTTGACCTTCTGCACGTAGGATCTCGGCTTGACGTACCCCTTCGGCTTCTAGAATTTCAGCACGTTTATTACGTTCGGCTTTCATTTGTGCATTCATTGCGGCGGTAAGATCGGCTGGTGGTTGAACGTCACGGATTTCGATACGGGTGACCTTCACGCCCCAAGGGTTGGTGGCTTCATCAACGATAGAAAGCAGTTTGGTATTGATGGAGTCACGTTGGCTGAGCATTTCATCGAGCTCCATAGAGCCCAATACGGTACGCATGTTGGTCAGTGTTAGGTTGCGAATGGCATGCTCTAGGTCATTCACTTCATACGCGGCTTTTGGCGCATCCACGACCTGAACAAAACAGACAGCATCGATCACGACATTAGCGTTATCACGAGAGATCACTTCTTGCGGTGGAATATCCAGCACGCGCTCCATCATGTTAACTTTATTGCCAACACTATCAATGAAGGGAATGATAAGGTTTAAACCCGGTTTGAGCGTGTGTGTATAGCGTCCGAATCGCTCTACCGTCCAGTTGTTACCTTGAGGCACCGTTTTGACCCCAGCGACAATAAAGACAACGGCAACGAGGATAAACCCACCAATAGTGATCATTGCATCAATAGCCATGACAATTTTCCTGTATTAAAAATGTACGTTTGTTCAACAGTATACAGTTTAGTTGAGACATTTATGTGTAATGAAGTGTATTTTTGCGATTGGTAATTATTACTTGTATCAGTAGGTTATACGAAAAGTGAACGGGTGTTGGTCACACCAATATGAGAAAAGGGACACAAAGGTCCCTTTTCTGAATAGCGAGATATGGTGCGACTAGTACAGTAAAGAATACAACTGGCGGCGGTATTTCGCAGCAATAGGGTTGCCTTGACCGAGTGCCGACAAGATGTCCATAAATGACTTTTTCAGATCGCCTTCAAGTGCATTTAGGTCGCGACTTAGTGGTGCCCACATCAGCTCAAGTGCCTCTTCATCACGGTTTACTTGGTGATATTGAAGCGCCAGTTCTGCCACGAGCTTAAGGTCGTCTGGGGTGGCTTGCAGCGCGGCTTCTAGCGATTGAATTTCTGGGCTGTCCGCGGCTTGCTTATGTAGCTCGAGTTTCGCAATCAAACTCTTATAGAAGTTATCTTTGTACTCCATAGGAATGGTATCGAGCACCGCTTCAGCCACATCAAACTGGTTGGTTTCCAGTAGACACTGCGCTAGAGCGAGTTTGATTTCGCCTTTCTGTTTGTACTCATCTGAAAGGCTGTTGAGAATCTCAATCGCGGCTTCGTACTCACCTTGCTGAGATAGCTCAAGCGCTTTGCGTGCGTTTAGCTCATCTTCACTTGGTAGGTGCTTCGCCAGCATGGCTTTCACCGCTTCGATAGGCTGAGGACCGCCTAAGCCGTCAACAGGCTGACCATTTACAAATAGTGCGATGGTTGGTAACGCTTGTACGCCAAATTGGCCCGCGATGGCTTGCTGCTCTTCACAGTTGAGCAGGGCTAGGGAGAAGGCTCCGGCGTATTGCTCGGTAAGCGCTCTTAGTGCAGGGATGATTTGCGCGCTTTCTTCACTCATTGGTGCCCAAAAATGGATTAGCACAGGCGCGGTCATTGAGCCTTCTAATACTTGGCGAAAGTTTTGTTCGTTTAACTCCACAATGGTCGCAGGTTGCATTGAGTGTTCCTTGTAGGTGATGTCTATCGTTCTTAGTTCAAGATTGGTATCAATGACCGAAAATTCAAGGCTATGCGCAGAGAAATGGGAAGATTAGATGCCAAAACGCCGCGTCGTAAACGCGGCGTTAATGGATTCCAGAACGGCAGCAAGCAAAGGTGTCTAGAACATTACGAAGTAAGCTAGTGTAACCCCCACAGCTAACCAGTTAAGCTGATTTAGCGTCATTTTCGTTGTAATCCACGTGAATGCTGTGAGTTAGATATTGCTATGGCATCTATTTACCTAAGGTATTGATGCGCATTGTGGTTTCACCACGGTGGTTAATATAACGTTTAATTGTGACACTAAAATTACAACTGATCGTTTTTTATGCAGCCTTTCGCAGAATAGGATCTAACCACTTGCTAGGTAGTATCCGTTTTAGTACGGCGAACACTTTGGTCGGTGTGGTGACACGATAGCGAAGTTTCGGCGAGCTGGACTCCAGTGCATGCAGTAGAGGTGGCACACAAGATTCCGGTGGTAATACGAACTGATTACCCGACGCATCTGCCGATAAACGATTGAGCTGCTGCTCGTATTGCGCTCGGTATGGGCTAGATTCGACGTTAATCCATTGTAGGAATGCTCGCTTTGCATTGGTTCTGAATTGGGTTTCAATCGGACCTGGTTCAATGAGTGAAACGTGAATGCCTGTTTGATGCAGCTCTAGGCGAAGGGTATCGGTCCACCCTTCGAGCGCAAACTTAGAGGCGTTGTAAGCGCCGCGATACTTCATTGCGGCGAATCCAAGCACTGAGCTGTTTTGGATAATTCGCCCTTCGCCTTGTTTACGCATAATGGGAACAATTTGCTTGGTGAGCTCATGCCAGCCAAAGACATTGGTTTCAAACTGAGTACGCAGAGCCTCGGTAGGCAAGTCTTCAAGTGCTCCTGGTTGCCCGTAAGCACCGTTGTTGAATAGACCGTAAAGCTTGCCTTCGGTGAGTGCGAGCGTCTTCTGGACGCCGAGAGTGATGCTTTTAGGGTCAGCAAGATCGAGTTGTATGCAGGTTAAGCCCTCTTGCTGAAGTCGCGTCACATCCGCTTGCTGGCGGCATGAAGCGATGACTTGGTATCCTTGCTTTTGAAGCGCGTGAGCGGCGATATAACCGATACCACTAGAACACCCGGTGATGAGTACTGACTTTACCATTGCTAACTTAACCCTATGATCTGTTTTTAGCTACCTTACCGACACATCATAGGAAGTAGCAAGCATTACCGTGTATTACTGATGATGTTTTTTAACGCGGTATCGATATGGGGGAAAGAGAAGTTAAAGCCCATTTCGGTGAGCTTCTTAGGTTTTGCTCGAACGCTATCAAACAGCAAGCATGAGGACTCGCCCATTGCGAGCTTTAACGCCCATTTTGGCGTCATGAGAAAGTGCGGTCTTCCCAGTGTATAAGCAAGGGTCTTACTAAAAGTGGCATTGGAGACTGCATGAGGTGCGCATAAGTTGTAAGGGCCGACGGCATGATCGGTTTCAAGTAAAAATACGATGCCGCGTACCATATCAAGAAGGTGGATCCATGGCATGTATTGCGAGCCATCGCCTATGGGGCCGCCAACGCCAAGTTTATAGGGCAACATCATTTTAGCGAGGGCGCCGCCACCTTCACCGAGTACCACGCCTGTTCTTAAAATACAGACGCGAGTGTGGTCTGACTGGGCGCGCATTGCAATCTCTTCCCAGCGGTCACAAACGGTATGCGCGAAGTTATCTTGATGTACTTTTAGACTCTCATCAAAAGGGTGATCTTGCTGATCGCCATAGTAACCCACCGCTGAGCCACTGATAAAAGTGGCGGGTGGCTCAGTACTTGCGTGAATCAATTCGACAATTTTTTTTGTGACATTCCAACGGCTATCGCAGATACGCTTTTTTTGCTCATTGCTCCAACGTTTATCCGCAATAGGCTCCCCTGCTAAGTTGATGACCGCATCAAACTCATTGAGGTCGTCGTAGGCGTCGAGAGTGTCGATATAGTGAATATTGCCAAGATCGGTATGGTTGAGAATACGTTTAGCTGTGGAGATGTCGCGAGTGAGCAGCGTCACGCTGTGTGTCGTGAGGTGCTTGAGTAATTCACGTCCTATAAAGCCGGTCCCGCCGGTTAATAACAGCTTCATTGTATCTCCTCTATGGGTAGCGGCCTGCTACCTACGGTACGCCTCGTGTCGGGCATTTGGGTTTAAATATAGCAACGAATCAGGGAATTAACTAACTGGACGATGCACTGTCGGCCTGCTCAACTGGTCTCTAAATACGCTTTGATGCTACTGGGTTTACGGGTATTGCTACTGGTTTGGTTCACAAAAACTACAGTTCATGGCAGCGACCATCGACAGTGTCATACGTGTCACACTTTCTTACAATTATCTTTGCCATGATTATATTAGTGACGGCTGGATAAGGGAGGTGCGCTATGCAAGGGTTGAAATCACTCCTTGGCGCTATGATAAATAGCTTTAAGGATCTTATGCCCATCGTCCTTGTCGTGTTGTTCTTTCAGCTCGTTGTTCTTCAAGAACCTCTCCCCAATGTTCTCTCTATTCTGTTTGGTTTGCTGCTCGTGGTACTCGGCCTGACTTTCTTTGTATTTGGCCTAGAGATGGGGCTGTTTCCCATTGGTGAAACCATGGCGCAGTCTTTTGCTCGAAAAGGGAGCGTATTTTGGTTAATGGTCTTTTCCTTTTGTCTTGGCTTCGGGACTACTATCGCTGAGCCAGCATTGACTGCAGTGTCAGCGGAGGCGGCTGAAGTGGCAGCTGAAGGCGGCATTATCCCAATGACAGAAGCATCGATGCAAACCTACGCCGATGGACTGCGACTGTCGGTTGCGATTTCCGTGGGACTTGCGATTGTGCTTGGTGTACTACGCATCCTAAAGGGCTGGCCTATTCATTTATTGATCATTGGCGGGTATATCGGAATTGTGGTGCTGACCTGGTTTGCACCAGAATACATTATTGGTGTCGCGTATGACTCAGGCGGGGTAACGACATCGACTATCACTGTCCCTTTAGTGACGGCGCTCGGCGTCGGTCTAGCAAGTACCATTAAAGGTCGTAATCCTATGCTGGATGGCTTTGGTTTGATCGCTTTTGCCTCCTTGCTCCCTATGATGTTTGTGATGATCTACGGGATGGTGATGGTATGAGTTTTCTGTGGGAATTTTTTCACACTTTGCTAATGACCATAAGGGATGTCACACCGATTATGGTGATTATTTTCGGCTTTCAATTTGCCATCTTAAAGAAGCCCATCGCTAACCCGATGAAGGTCATGATCGGCTTTGGCTATGTGATTATCGGCTTGAGCCTGTTTTTAGTTGGGCTGGAGTTGGCGCTGTTTCCGCTTGGTGAGACGATGGCAATGCAGCTCACCGCGCCGGATTTCCTTAATCAAGTTCGTATTACGGTAGGGGATTCACTGGCTTGGGTGGATTACTACTGGGTGTTTTTGTTTGCGTTTTGTATTGGCTTTAGCACCACCATTGCAGAGCCATCGTTACTTGCAGTAGCGATAAAAGCCAACCAAGTTTCTGCGGGGGCGATTTCGGTTAACGGCCTAAGAATTGCGGTTGCGCTCGGGGTGGCGGTAGGGATTTCCTTGGGAAGTTATCGAATTGTGGTGGGTGATCCGATCCATTACTACATCATTGCTGGCTACATATTGGTGGTGATTCAAACCTACTATGCTCCTAAGTTTATTGTGCCCCTTGCCTATGATTCTGGCGGGGTGACCACCTCAACCGTGACCGTGCCTTTGGTGACTGCGTTGGGGCTGGGGCTCGCCTCGACCGTCCCAGGAAGGAACCCAATGATAGATGGCTTTGGTCTTATTGCCTTCGCCAGCCTATTCCCAATTATCTCTGTGATGGCGTATGCCCAACTCACTCAATTCTTAACGGCACGTTCTTCAGCAAACCAAGGTCTTACTGAGGAGCCATCCGACAAACATCATCACACTTCTAAGGAGAAGAACAATGCGCTTTAAACTGATCCTTGCTTTTGTAGAAGACAGCAAGACGGAGCAGGTATTGGACGCTGCACGTGAAGCGGGCGCGACCGGTGCAACGGTGATTAATAATGCCAGAGGCGAGGGCCTCAACAAGAAACAAACTTTTTTCGGGTTGACGTTGGAAGTGCAAAAAGATGTGGTGCTGTTTGTTGTTGAAGAGCATTTGTCTCGGCATATATTGGAGACGATTAGCCAAGTAGGAGAGTTTGACCAAACCTCGGGGCAAGGAATTGCGGTACAAATCGATATAGAAGACGCGGTGGGTGTCGCTCATCAAGTCGAGACACTGACCAAAGTTGTGGAGGACGAACTATGAGTCAACAAAAAAAGGTAAGTGTACGTGATGTCATGGCCAACACGTATGTGATGGTCGATGGTCTAAAAACGGTGCATGATGGAATTGTGCTGGCCAAAGAACATAGAGTGAAAGCGCTGGTGGTTGAAAAGCGCAGCGACGATGATGAGTTTGGTATTGTGCTAATGAATGACATTGCCAAAAAAGTGTTGGCCCGCAACCGCTCACCGCAGCGCACGAATATCTATGAAATCATGACGAAGCCTGCCTTATGTGTCGATCCGAATATGAATGTGAAATATTGTGCGAGACTGTTTGAGCGATTTGGGATCAGTAGAGCACCGGTGATTGAAGAGGGGCGCGTGATTGGTATGGTTAGTTACAATAACATTGTGGTCAACGGCATGCTTGGGATCGATTAGCTCTGCACCGGGTTGGTAAGTTCGATACAATAGACACATAGAAAGTGTTGGAGATAAATCAATGAAACTGTTCTTTGCATCGGACTTACACGGTAGCCAAGAAGCCACCGAGAAAGTGTTAGAACATTACGGCCGCTCAGGGGCTGAACACTTGGTGATTTTGGGTGATGTCCTCAATCATGGCCCAAGAAACCCTGTGCCGAGCAGTTATAATCCACCAAAGGTTGCAGAGCTTCTCAATGCGCATAAGCACGAGATCATTGCGGTTCGTGGTAACTGTGACAGTGAAGTGGATCAGATGCTGCTTGAGTTTCCGATGATGAGTGACTATGCGTGGGTGATGTTGCCAACCAGTCAGCGTTTGTTCTTAACCCATGGCCATTTGTACAACAGTGACAAGCGTCCGCCGCTCAAGCAAGGCGATGTGATTGCGCACGGTCATACTCATATCCCAGTGGCTGAGTGGCGAGGCGAGCAGATCATTTTTAATCCGGGCTCGATTACATTCCCGCGCAATGAGTTTGCTGCGAGCTTTGGTCTACTGGAAGATAATAGACTCAGTGTTCAAACCTTTGATGGTGAAGTATTGGCGTCTATAGAGCTGTAACTCTCTTCTTTGCCTTAAACCATTCCTATGAACCTAACCATCCCCAACTAACGAGTCATCCCCTTGAAAAAGGGGATCTCACACAACGCGTGATAAACGATATTTACGCGACATAGTCTTTATTGGCCAGTTAGCTACGCGCTTTAAAAGATCTTCACGTGCGTGAAAATGACGGCGGACTTCGATTTTTTGAAGAATGAAGCCAAATAGCAGGTATAAAAAAACGCAGCGATTAAGCTGCGTTTTTTCTACTTCGAGATAACTAATTACTTAGTTACACGTAGTACAGGTGTTTCGCCAACAGTCACGGCACCAGCAAGCTTGTTAAGCTCTTTGATTTCGTCCATGTTAGAGATAACGACTGGCGTTAGCGTTGATTTCGCTTTCTCTTCTAGAAGAGCTAGGTCGAATTCAATGATAGTGTCGCCAGCTTTAACAGTTTGGCCTTCTTCAGCGATACGCTTGAAGCCTTCACCTTTCAGTTCAACTGTGTCGATACCGAAGTGAACAAATAGCTCGATGCCGTCGTCAGATTCGATTGAGAACGCGTGGTTCGTTTCGAAGATCTTACCGATAGTACCGTTTACAGGAGCTACCATCTTGTCACCAGCTGGCTTGATTGCAATACCATCACCAACGATTTTCTCAGCGAATACTACATCTGGCACATCTTCGATGTTTACGATTTCACCAGATAGAGGTGCGATAATTTCGATTGCACCAGTGTCAGCGCTGTCGTCAGATACTAGCTTCTTCAGTTTGTCAAACAGACCCATGTCGTGCTCCTAAAGGTTTGATTTTAATCTAGTCAATTATATTAGCAGTTTGTCTTTTCTGCGATAAATTTTTCGACGTGCGCTTCAATTTCTGCTGCAGTCGCCATTTGTAGCGCTTCATCAGCCATTGCTTTAACTTCAGAGAAGTTAGCGTTGCGGATTACTTTCTTAACCTTAGGAATTGAAATACCGCTCATACTAAACTCATCTAGGCCCATACCTAGTAGAAGTAGAGTCGCACGCTCGTCGCCAGCAAGCTCACCACACATACCAGTCCACTTGCCTTCTTTGTGAGAAGCGTCGATCACTTGCTTGATTACTGTTAGTACAGCAGGTGATAGTGGGTTATATAGGTGAGAAATCAGCTCATTACCACGGTCTACAGCTAGAGTATACTGAGTTAGGTCGTTTGTACCAATACTAAAGAATGAAACTTCTTTCGCAAGGTGGTGAGCGATTGCTGCAGCAGCAGGCGTTTCAACCATTACACCGATTTCGATGTTTTCGTCGAATGCTAGACCTTCAGCGCGAAGTTCTGCTTTGTACTCTTCGATTGCTGCTTTCAGCTCACGGATTTCTTCAACAGAAATGATCATCGGGAACATGATGCGTAGCTTACCGTGTGCAGATGCACGTAGGATACCACGTAGCTGGTCACGAAGGATTTCACGACGATCCAAGCTGATACGTACTGCACGCCAGCCTAGGAACGGGTTCATTTCTTCAGGTAGGTCTAGGTAAGGTAGATCTTTATCACCACCGATATCCATAGTACGGATGATTACCGCGTGACCGTGCATTGCTTCCGCAACTTCTTTGTAAGCTTGGTACTGTTCTTCTTCAGTAGGAAGAGCAGTGCGGTCCATGAATAGGAATTCTGTACGATACAGACCAACACCTTCACCGCCGTTACGGTTGATGCCATCACAGTCTTTCACTGTACCGATGTTACCGCAAACTTCTACACGGTGACCGTCTAGAGTTTCTGCTGGTAGGTCTTTAAGCTTTGCTAGTTCCTCTTTTTCAGCAAGGAATGCTTCACGTACCGCTTTAGCTTCGTCAATCTCAGCTTGTGTTGGGTTTACGATGATCTTGTTGTTCATCGCGTCAAGAACCAACATGTCGCCATTGTTCACTTTCTTAGTGATGTCGTTAGTACCAACAATCGCAGGAAGTTCTAGTGAACGTGCCATGATAGAAGTGTGCGAAGTACGACCGCCGATGTCACAAGCAAAACCAAGTACGTAGTCTAGGTTGATTTGCGCTGTTTCAGATGGCGTTAGGTCGTAAGCAACTAGGATAACTTCTTCATCGATGTCACCTAGTGAAACGATGTTGATGCCTAGTGCGTTCTTAACGAAACGAGTACCGATATCACGGATATCCGTTGCACGTTCTTTAAGGTATTCGTCATCTAGAGACTCTAGTGCAGTTGCTTGCTCTTCGATTACTGTGTGAATCGCGTTGTCTGCAGATAGTTTGTCTTTTTTGATGAGTGCTAGGATTTCTTCTTCTAGCTCTTCATCTTCAAGAAGCATGATATGGCCTTCGAAGATAGCCTCTTTTTCTTCACCAAAAGTTTCAAGCGCTTTTTGCTTAACAACTTCTAGCTGTTGAGCTGACTTGTTGCGAGCGTCAAAGAAACGCGCAACTTCTGCTTCAACTTGGTCATCTGAAATAGTAGACGTGTTTAGAACAATTTCGTCTTCTTGAAGTAGTAGTGCTTTACCGATAGCAATACCAGGAGATGCTAGGATGCCTGAAATCATAGCTTTACCTTTATATGGTCTAGTGTATCAAAGATTGGATGGTTTTTTAGCCACTTATAATATGTAGCTGATAGCCCGAGCCATTTCCAATAAAGCCATTCTGTTTTCACAAAATGGCTTTAAGGAGAACTGGGTTCTTAGTGAAGCTCAGGGATTAGAGCTACTAGGTGGTCAACTGCTTGTTGAGCTTGTGGGCCTTCAGCAGTGATAGTGATAGTAGTGCCTTTAACTAGACCAAGAGTTTGTAGTTTGAATAGGCTTTTTGCGCTAGCGCTTTTGCCGTTAGTAGTCACAGTGATGTCAGCGTCAAATGCTTTAGCTTCTTTAACGAACTGAGCAGCCGGACGAGTGTGAAGGCCGTTTTCTGCTGTGATTTCTACTTGCTTCTCGTACATTTTTTATACCCCAATTGATTTATTTTATGTTTAGTTTCTAGACCAAACAAAGCTTATCGTTATGCTTCGCTATTGGACGAAAGTCATAACCGTTAAGAATTGTATCGGACTAGAATTGTAGGACATGATTGCAGTCTTCGCTGTATGCATGTTCTACGAAATTCGGTATTTAGCCTATTTATTTTTAAGCTTAAAATAAAACTGTCCTGATATTACCAAAGGCTGACAGAGATTCAACAAAAAAGCCCCTTAAAGGGGCTTTTTTCGTGTAAAAATTGATTTGGCTACATATTACTGCTGAATCTCTTTGTCGGTAAATATACCTGCGAACAATGCTGAGCTTAGGTAACGCTCACCTGAACTAGGTAGTACAGTTACGATTGTTTTTCCTTTAAATTCAGGTAGTTCTGCCAGTCTGTTGGCCGCTACAACCGCTGCGCCAGACGAGATACCAGCAAGGATACCTTCTTCTTCCATTAGGCGGCGCGCCATTTCGATGGCTTCCTCTGAGGTTACCTGCTCAACGCGATCCAGAAGCTCTAAATCCAAGTTCTCAGGGATAAAACCTGCACCGATACCTTGGATTTTGTGCGGTGCCGGTTGGATCTCTTCACCTGCTAGCGCTTGAGTGATCACTGGTGACTCTGCTGGCTCTACCGCCACAGAAACGATAGCTTTACCTTTCTCACCTTTGATGTAACGGCTAGTACCTGTGATAGTACCACCAGTACCAACACCCGCTACGAATACGTCTACTTCACCATCCGTCGCATCCCAGATTTCTGGACCCGTGGTCTTCTCGTGGATTGCTGGGTTAGCAGGGTTGTTGAATTGTTGAAGCAGTAGGTACTTCTCTGGGTTGGAAGCAACAATTTCTTCGGCTTTAGCAATCGCGCCTTTCATGCCTTTTGCTGCTTCTGTTAGCTCGAGGTTTGCGCCCAGTGCTTTTAGAAGTTTACGACGCTCAAGACTCATAGATTCAGGCATCGTTAGCGTTAGTTTGTAGCCACGAGCTGCTGCAACGAAAGCAAGTGCGATACCTGTGTTACCACTGGTTGGCTCAACAAGTTCTACGCCCGCTTTAAGACGACCGTCTTTTTCTGCTTCCCAGATCATGTTAGCACCGATACGGCACTTAACGCTGAAACTAGGGTTACGCGCTTCTACTTTAGCAAGAACGTTGCCGTTGCTTACTTTGTTTAGGCGAACTAGAGGGGTGTTACCAATCGTCAGGGAGTTATCTTCGTAAATCTTGCTCATTCTATGTTCCTTCATTCAACCGTGGTGGTTATTGATTACCTGATAAGAATATGACTTTGTTTGGCAACGTAAAAGAACCAAATAGTTATATATTATGGAAGAAAGTTTATCGGCAGGCGTTTGAAGTGCTGTAGGAATGGTGGAAAGTCCCTTAGTGGCTAGGCGCCAGCGCGGCAAGCCACTAAGGACTGGGATTAAGGTTTACGACGTAAAACGCCAAAACCAAGACACAGTGCTACCCAAATATAAAGTGGCCAGCTGCCAACTTCGCGGTACCAGGTTGTACCATCCGTTGGGGTAACGTCTGTGCGCAGAACCGCGGTTTCAAACTGAGGAACTTGGGCAATGATGTCACCTTTATGATCGGTGACCGCTGTCACGCCATTGTTGGTTGAGCGGATCAATGGCAAACCGAGCTCCAATGCTCGCATACGGGCAATTTCCATATGTTGCAAAGGACCGATTGAGCGGCCAAACCAAGCATCATTGGATAGAGTCAACAGATAGTCGGTGTCGTCGGTAACGTTTTGTCTAACTTGCTCACCAAAGATGATCTCGTAACATAGAGCTGGTGCGAGATGCATACCATTGGCAACAATGTTTGGTTGTACATAAGCGCCACGACTGAATGACGACATCGGCAAATTAAAGAACGGCGCAATAGGTCTTAGAATGTCTCCAAACGGTACAAACTCCCCAAACGGCAGTAAGTGGTGTTTGTGGTAACGCTCGTCCAGATCCATTTCGTAGTCGCCATACGGTGTCTGACCCACGACCAGAATACTATTGTAGTACTCACCTGAATCGGTTTTGTTGATGACACCGGTTATGATGGCAGAATCATTCATCTTAGCCGCGGCATCTAAATTACTCAGAAACGAAGGGAGCTCGAATTCCATGGCCGGAATCGCAGCTTCTGGCCAGATGATGATATCTGCATCCCAGTTTTCACGGCTAAGGTCGGTGTATTTCATTATGGTTGGCCAGCGATGTGTGGGTAGCCACTTTTGTGCTTGGTCAACATTACCTTGTATCAGAGCGACCGTTTTGGTTCGTTGGCTGGCCGGGGTAACCCAATCATAGTTGCGAAGACCAAAGCCCGTCGCCAGTACCACCATGGGGATGAGTATCAACTGCCATTGTTTTCGGCTGGTGAGATAGGCCAAACTGCCCGACATCACGATGAGCAATAAAGTGATGAGCTCGACGCCACCGATAGGCGCAAAACTTGAGAGTGGTGAATCAATTTGGCTGTAACCGAGCCACAGCCACGGGAAGCCAGTCATGACCCAGCCGCGGGCCCAGTCAAAAATCAACCACAGCGCGGGGGCGGCGATAAAGTAACGGGTTTTATTTTCCGATGGGAAGAAGCGGTTAAGCGACCATGCAAAGAGCGCAGAATAGATAGACAGATAGCCTACAAGCAGCGCCATTAAGAATAAGCTGGCGATCTTTGGCATTCCGCCGAAAGTATCAATGCTGACATGAACCCAACTGATGCCGGTAGCAAATTGACCAAGTCCCCACGCGTAACCCGTCCAAAGTGCTCTTTTGCTGCTTCGGCCACGGATAAGTAGCATAAGAAGGAATGGGCTGACAATGGCAAGAGGCCAAAGCTGATACGGCGCAAAGGCAAGAGTTGTGCTTGCGCCAACAAAAGCGGCCCCAATGGGCCGCAGTAGTCGAAGACTTTTCTTCATTTATGATTTTCTCACTTATTCGGTGAGCTCAAGGTTGAGGTAGGTGTTTACTCTTCAACGCTTGAAGCGGTTTCTTGGTCCGGAATAGTCACTTGGACTTGAACCACACGACGATTATCCGCCGCTGTCACCTTAAAGTTGTAATTTTCTATTTCAACCACTTCACCGCGAGTCGGTAAGTGACCAAATGCAGTCATGACTAAGCCACCAACGGTATCCACTTCTTCATCACTAAAGGTAGAGCCGAACGTATCGTTAAACTCTTCAATCGTGGTGAGCGCTTTCACAGCGAACGTGTGCTTACTCAGTTTTCTGATATCTAGCTCGTCGTCGTCATCGAACTCGTCTTCGATTTCACCAACGATTTCTTCAAGAATATCTTCGATGGTCACCAGACCCGATACTCCGCCGAATTCGTCAACAACAATGGCCATGTGATAGCGCTCTTCACGGAACTCTTTCAGCAGGCGGTCTACACGCTTACTTTCAGGAACCACTACAGCAGGGCGGATCACTTCTTCAATATCAAATGGGGCGCTGTCAGAGCCCAAGTAACGGAGGAGGTCCTTAGCTAAGAGGATGCCTTCTACATGGTCTTTATCTTCACTGATGACTGGGTAGCGTGAGTGCTGTGCATCGGTCATTAGTGCGATCAGTTTATCGAGGTTATCGGAACGTTCGATAGTGACCATTTGCGAACGTGGCAACATAATGTCGCGTACTCGCATTTCAGAAATTTCCATAACACCTTCAAGCATGTCGCGGGTGTCGTGGTCAATTAGGTCGTTTTCTTCTGAGTCGCGGATAACATCCACAAGCTCTTGGCGATCTTTTGGTTCGCCTTGAAAAATTTGACCTAGGCGCTCAAAGAAGGACTTCCTACTCGGACCTTCAGATTTTTTACTGTTTCCCTCTGGTTGAGAGGGAGAAGACTCTTCGTTCATGACTTCTCAATTCAGAATGCTATCAGATGTGTGATAGCGCACATGTGCAAAGGCGAGATTTGCCTCTACTCCTTTTCTGCAAGATATGGGTCTTCAAAGCCCATTTCAAGCATAATTTCGGTTTCCAAAGCTTCCATTTCTTCGGCTTCGTCATCTTCGATATGATCATAACCTAGCAGATGAAGACTGCCATGTACAACCATATGTGCCCAGTGTGCGTTCAAGGGCTTTGACTGCTCAATCGCCTCTTTTTCGACCACTTGGCGGCAGATGATCATGTCGCCAAGGAGGTTCATCTCTACGCCCGGGGGCGCTTCGAACGGGAATGAAAGCACGTTAGTCGGCTTGTCTTTACCACGATACTCTTGGTTGAGCTGATGGCTCTCTTGCTCGTCAACGATTCGGATGGTGAGCTCCGCTTCTTTTTGAAACGGAATGATCGTCTTGTCTAACCAGCGCTGAAACTCATCAGCGCTTGGCAGGCCTTGTTCTGATTCGACAGCAAGTTGTAAATCCAGTTCAATACTCATTATTTACTTTCCGCAGGTGTGCTTGTCGCTGCTGCCTTGTCGAGCAGGGCTTGCGCTGCTTCGCGCTCTTCACGACGCTTACGCTCAATCTCTTTGCGCGCTTTTGTATCTTCTGCTTCCCACTTTTCGTAAGCGTTGACGATGCGAGCAACCACTGGGTGACGGACTACATCGTCAGACTGGAAGAAGTTAAAGCTGATTTCATCAACTTCGTTAAGTACTTCAATGGCATGACGCAGGCCCGACTTAGCGCCTCGAGGCAAGTCAATCTGAGTCACGTCACCGGTGATAACTGCGCGAGAGTTAAAGCCGATACGGGTTAAGAACATCTTCATCTGTTCCACCGTTGTATTCTGGCTTTCATCGAGAATAATAAACGCATCATTCAGAGTACGACCGCGCATGTAAGCAAGTGGCGCGACTTCAATCACATTACGTTCAATCAGTTTTTCAACACGCTCAAAGCCAAGCATCTCAAACAGTGCGTCATAAAGTGGGCGCAAATATGGGTCAACTTTTTGGCTAAGATCACCAGGTAGGAACCCCAGTTTCTCACCGGCTTCAACCGCAGGTCGAGTCAATAGAATGCGGCGGATCTCTTGGCGCTCTAATGCATCAACGGCGGCAGCCACGGCAAGGTATGTTTTACCGGTACCTGCTGGGCCAATACCAAAGCTGATGTCATGAGTGACCATGTTCACCAAGTATTGTGCTTGGTTTGGCGTACGTGGCTTGATGATGCCTTTTTTGGTCTTAACAAAGACCTCTTTACCGTGAGCAATTTCCGATTCGGTGTTTTGCTCAAGTACGCCAGACTCTTTTACTGCTAGATGAATTTGTTCTGGTTCAATATCCGGGATCTGACCACGAACAGGTGCAGTGTCGACGTATAGCGTTTTGATGATGTCGAGTGCAGCAGCACTGGTGTGCGGCTTACCTACGATGGTGAAGTAGTTACTTCGGTGGTTAATTTCGACACCTAAACGGCGCTCTAAGTGTTTGATATTGTCATCGAAAGGACCGCACAAGCTGGACAGACGGCGGTTGTCTGAAGGTTCTAGATTGATTTCTAGAGTTACGATTTGATTACTCAATGTTGCCTCGCATTTTGCCCCTGTAGGGCGATGAACGGAGTCCGATTGCGACCGGACTCCACATTTTGTTCCCATATCACTCCAAAATAGCACATCGGAGTGGATTGGGTATAGGCGTTAAGGCGTAAAGGTAGCCACACCTAGCTCATCTTCGCGCTTGGTTTTTGCCATCATCTGCGTTGGTGAGATTACTGAGCGAAGATCCATGTCTTTTTCTGTTCTTACGAGCTCACCGCGTAGAGAGTTCGCAAACACATCAGTAATTTTCACATCAACAAATTGGCCGATTAGCTCAGCGCCACCTTCGAAGTTTACTACACGGTTATTTTCGGTACGTGCACGCAGCTCCATCAGGTTCTTCTTCGATGGGCCTTCAACAAGGACGCGTTGCTCAGTGTCTAGCATGAGACGTGAGTAGCGCATCGCTTGCGTGTTAACTGTTTGCTGTAGCTCATACAAACGGTCTTTCTTGGTTTGCTCTGGTAGATCACATGGGTAATCAGCCGCAGGCGTACCTGGACGTGGTGAGAAGATAAAGCTAAAGCTCATATCGAAATCCACATCTTTGATTAGCTTCATGGTGTCTTGGAAGTCTTTGTCTGTCTCACCAGGGAAACCAACAATGAAGTCAGAACTGATCTGAATATCAGGACGCGCTTTACGCAGTTTACGAATAATAGATTTGTATTCGATAGCAGTATGTGGACGCTTCATCATTGTTAGAATGCGATCTGAACCGCTCTGTACAGGCAGGTGCAGGAAGCTTACTAGTTCAGGCGTGTCTTCGTATACCGCGATGATGTCGTCAGTAAACTCTAGCGGGTGGCTAGTGGTGAATCGAATACGGTCGATACCATCGATTGACGCCACTAGGCGCAGCAGTTCTGCAAATGAACAAATGTCACCATCGTGCATTGGACCGCGGTACGCGTTTACGTTTTGACCCAGAAGGTTGACTTCACGTACGCCTTGTTCCGCTAGTTGAGCGATTTCAAATAGAACGTCATCCATTGGACGGCTAACTTCTTCACCACGCGTGTATGGTACAACGCAGTAAGTACAGTATTTTGAGCAGCCTTCCATAATAGATACGAACGCCGTTGCACCTTCAGCACGAGGCTCTGGTAGGCGGTCGAATTTCTCGATCTCTGGGAACGAGATATCCATAACAGGCACTTCGTCGTTTTGCGACTGTTTGATCATTTCAGGTAGGCGGTGCAGAGTTTGCGGGCCAAAGATCACGTCTACGTATGGCGCTCGTTCACGGATGTGGTCGCCTTCTTGAGTCGCCACACAGCCGCCGACACCGATCACTACGCCTTCTTTTTTATCTTTTAGTGTTTTCCAACGACCGAGTTGGTGGAAAACTTTCTCTTGCGCTTTTTCACGGATCGAACAAGTGTTCAACAGTAGTACGTCTGCTTCCTCTGGCACTTCAGTTAGCTCGTAGCCATTTGCAGCATTAAGCAGATCGGCCATTTTTGATGAATCGTATTCGTTCATCTGGCAGCCCCAGGTTTTAATTAGCAGTTTCTTACTCATCACTATCGCTCGTCAGTTATTTAAATCTTTTTTAGAACCGTGACGCATCGTAAAAGGCGTGGTCACAATTGTTCAAATTATCGCCACCCATAGGGTGGTAAGCGGCGTATTGTACTGCTTTAAAAACCGCCTGACTAGGGGTAGGGAGAAAACTCTTTGAGAGCTTATATTTCAATTGGTGCACGTCGAAATTAGCCCTCACAAAAGCAAGGATTTTGACGGGAAAAAACTCGCGCTTTGGTAAGTCGCTACGTACAATGAGAACACATTGATTTAAAGACAGTATTAGCACTATGGAACAGTATGAAATAGTCGTCGTTGGCGGTGGAATGGTAGGAGCGGCGCTTGCTCTCGGCCTTGCAAAGCAGGGTCGTTCGGTTGCCGTTATTGAGAAGTTCACGCCGAAGCCATTTGAACAAGCCCAGCCGATGGACTTACGTGTGTCTGCTATTTCACATCGTTCTGTGGATCTTCTGCAATCTTTAGACGCCTGGGGCGCTATTCAAGACACTCGAGTCTGTCCGTACGCTAGACTTGAAACCTGGGAGGCGGACAACTGTCGCATTCGATTTAACGCCGGCGAGCTCTCTCTCCCGCAACTGGGCTATATTATTGAGAATCGTATGATTCAATTAGGGCTTTGGGCCCAGTTCGCGCGGTTTGAAAACTTAAAAGTCATCGAAGGTGATGGAGTAGAAAGCTTAGAGCTCGCTCCTAATGATTCCAGTATCACGCTTGAATCGGGCAGAGTGCTCAAGGCACATTTAGTGGTGGGCGCAGATGGTGCTAACTCGAGAGTGAGACAATCGGCGGGCATTGGTATTACGGCCTGGGACTATCGTCAAGAATGTATGCTGATCAATGTTGAAACGGAGCTGCCACAACAAGATATTACCTGGCAATGGTTTACACCAAGTGGTCCTCGTTCGTTTTTGCCTCTGTGCGGCAATCAAGGCTCACTGGTTTGGTATGACGCTCCCAAGCGTATTCGACAGTTGAAGAATATGAATCCCGCGCAGCTAGAGTCGGAGATCGCCACTTATTTTCCGGCAGAACTCGGGAAAGTGAAAGTGCTACAGCACGGATCATTTCCGCTGACCCGCCGTCATGCTCAACGTTATCACAAGCAGGGTTGTGTTATCGTTGGTGACGCTGCACACACGATTAATCCTTTAGCTGGACAGGGTGTCAATTTAGGCTTTAAAGACGTCGAAACGCTGCTCGAATGTTTTGAATCCAGAGGAGTGACACAACAAGCTCTTGTTCAATATGAGCGTTTACGCCGCCCAGACAACCTACTCATGCAAACTGGTATGGATGTGTTCTATAAAGGCTTTAGCAATACGCTGCCGCCTTTGATGTTTGCACGAAATGCTATCCTGAAGTTGGCAGAGCACTCTGGGCCAATTAAACAACAAGTGTTGAAATACGCCATTGGCTTAAAGTAATGAACTAAGCACTAATTACTAGGCACGTCGGGGCAATAACCTCAGGTAAGTTTGAATGCCAATTTAGCTTACCTGTTTGAAGATCGAGCTTAAATATCGCAATGTTATTTGAATGCTGATTGGCTGCGAGCAACCATTTACCATCCGGCGTGATACTGATGTCTCTTGGAAATGCCCCCTGCACCTCGACATAGCCTCGATACACAGGACGTTCAGGCTCACTCACATCAAACCAACTTATCACTGAATCTCCACGACTGGTTAAGTACACAAAACGCTCATCGGCTGAGAGTTTAATCGCGGCCGCTGCTTCGTGGCATGTGTGTTCTGGAAATGCGGCGATAGTGGTGACTATTTGCCACTGTTGTTTTTTTTGGGTAATCACGGTCAGAGACTCGTCTAGTTCACACAATACAAAACCAAATTGACCATCTTGGGTAAAGCTGACATGTCTTGGTCCGCTTCCTGGGGGGAATTCCAAACGTTGGGACTGCTGAACCTGTTTGCCTTCACAGTGGTAGAAGGTAAGCAAATCGATACCAAGATCGACGGTGACCAATTGGGTCGTGTTAGGAATAAACATCACTTGATGGCCATGGGGTGATGTTTGGCGCGTAGCGTGAGGACCTTGACCATAGTTGGATAGCTTGGCTATTCGTTGCCCTATCATTCCTGCTGGCTCTAATGCAAACAGTTCGAAGTCTCCAGTTCCGTAGTGGGCAACGGCGACTCTATCAAGAGTATCGGAAATTGCGACATGACAGGGCGCATCCCCGTCTAGCTCTACTTTTTGAGAATATTGCTCATCGCCTGCAAGAAAGTGCAAAGCAGCCCCTTCCGCTTGGAAAACCTCAGAGACCACATAAAGGCCGTGTTGAGAATGGGCGAGGTAAGAGGGGTTAACGATATCAGTTTTGATGGAGGGTGAACTAGCTATACCGTTTGCTCCGAATTTGACTTGAGAAAAGCCAAGATGGCCTTGTTGTGAATATTGACCAATGTATACGTTAGCCTGCATATCGCTGTGCACCACTTCAATAAATAACTATATGGAACAAGGATCTGCGTGGCGATGCAATTTGGATAGGGGCAATGGGAAAATCTGTGATGAGTGTTGCGAAAGATAATACGAGTTAGTTACTTTTGGCAGGGTACTGAGTGTTCTCTCACTGTATCAAAGAGTCAGCAACAAAAGCATAGGAAGAAAAAAGGCTCGTCAATGACGAGCCTTCTTAATGATGGTGCGGAAGGAGAGACTTGAACTCTCACACCTTGCGGCGCCAGAACCTAAATCTGGTGCGTCTACCAATTCCGCCACTTCCGCAACAAATCTTTATAGTTAAGAGAGTAATTGGTAAAACTCAATCTCAACGTTGTCTGGTAAGTATAACTTACAATATAAATGGTGGCTACGACGGGATTCGAACCTGTGACCCCATCATTATGAGTGATGTGCTCTAACCAGCTGAGCTACGTAGCCACTCGAGGCTTTCGCCTTACTATTCTTTCAAAAGAAAGATGGTGCGGAAGGAGAGACTTGAACTCTCACACCTTGCGGCGCCAGAACCTAAATCTGGTGCGTCTACCAATTCCGCCACTTCCGCAACAAAACTTGTAGTTAAGAGAGTAATTGGTAAAACTCAATCTTAACGTTGTAACCTGAACAATGTCAGAGCCACTTAAATAGTGGTGGGCTAACTAGAGCCGAACTAGGGACAATAGATGGGGCATCAAAAGCCGCTTATCTATCGCGCCACTTAAATAGTGGCAGGGCTACCTGGATTCGAACCAGGGAATGGCGGCATCAAAAGCCGCTGCCTTACCGCTTGGCGATAGCCCTGCAGAAAACAACGAATAAACGTTATTATCTAAAAGATGGTGCGGAAGGAGAGACTTGAACTCTCACACCTTGCGGCGCCAGAACCTAAATCTGGTGCGTCTACCAATTCCGCCACTTCCGCAACGCTCTTATTTCTAAGAGAATTTATAGTTAAGAGAGTAATTGGTAAAACTCAATCTTAACGTTGTAACCTGATTTTAAATCAGAGCCACTTAAATAGTGGTGGGCTAACTAGAGCCGAACCAGGGACAATAGATGGGGCATCAAAAGCCGCTTCTCTATCGCGCCACTTTAAATAGTGGCAGGGCTACCTGGATTCGAACCAGGGAATGGCGGCATCAAAAGCCGCTGCCTTACCGCTTGGCGATAGCCCTGCAGAAAACAACGAATTAACGTTATTTCTAAAAGATGGTGCGGAAGGAGAGACTTGAACTCTCACACCTTGCGGCGCCAGAACCTAAATCTGGTGCGTCTACCAATTCCGCCACTTCCGCAACAAAACTTGTAGTTAAGAGAGTAATTGGTAAAACTCGATCTTAACGTTGTAACCTGAACAATGTCAGAGCCACTTAAATAGTGGTGGGCTAACTAGAGCCGAACCAGGGACAATAGATGGGGCATCAAAAGCCGCTTCTCTATCGTGCCACTTTAAATAGTGGCAGGGCTACCTGGATTCGAACCAGGGAATGGCGGCATCAAAAGCCGCTGCCTTACCGCTTGGCGATAGCCCTGCAGAAAACAACGAATAAACGCTATTATCTAAAAGATGGTGCGGAAGGAGAGACTTGAACTCTCACACCTTGCGGCGCCAGAACCTAAATCTGGTGCGTCTACCAATTCCGCCACTTCCGCAACAAAACTTTGTAGTTAAGAGAGTAATTGGTAAAACTCAATCTTAACGTTGTACTTGAAGGCGAACCTGCAAGTTGTAATAAATGGTGGCTACGACGGGATTCGAACCTGTGACCCCATCATTATGAGTGATGTGCTCTAACCAGCTGAGCTACGTAGCCACTCGAGGCTTTCGCCATTTATTCTTTCAAAAGAAAGATGGTGCGGAAGGAGAGACTTGAACTCTCACACCTTGCGGCGCCAGAACCTAAATCTGGTGCGTCTACCAATTCCGCCACTTCCGCAACAAAACTTATAGTTAAGAGAGTAATTGGTAAAACTCAATCTTAACGTTGTAACCTGATTTTAAATCAGAGCCACTTAAATAGTGGCAGGGCTACCTGGATTCGAACCAGGGAATGGCGGCATCAAAAGCCGCTGCCTTACCGCTTGGCGATAGCCCTGCAGAAAACAACGAATAAACGTTATTATCTAAAAGATGGTGCGGAAGGAGAGACTTGAACTCTCACACCTTGCGGCGCCAGAACCTAAATCTGGTGCGTCTACCAATTCCGCCACTTCCGCAACGCTCTTATTTCTAAGAGAATTTATAGTTAAGAGAGTAATTGGTAAAACTCAATCTTAACGTTGTAACCTGATTTTAAATCAGAGCCACTTAAATAGTGGTGGGCTAACTAGAGCCGAACTAGGGACAATAGATGGGGCATCAAAAGCCGCTTCTCTATCGCGCCACTTTAAATAGTGGCAGGGCTACCTGGATTCGAACCAGGGAATGGCGGCATCAAAAGCCGCTGCCTTACCGCTTGGCGATAGCCCTGCAGAAAACAACGAATAAACGTTATTATCTAAAAGATGGTGCGGAAGGAGAGACTTGAACTCTCACACCTTGCGGCGCCAGAACCTAAATCTGGTGCGTCTACCAATTCCGCCACTTCCGCAACAAAACTTTTTAGTTAAGAGAGTAATTGGTAAAACTCAATCTTAACGTTGTACTTGAAGGCGAGCCTGCAAGTTGTAATAAATGGTGGCTACGACGGGATTCGAACCTGTGACCCCATCATTATGAGTGATGTGCTCTAACCAGCTGAGCTACGTAGCCACTCTTGAGAGCGAGAGAATATAATACAAACTCGTCTCTTGTGCCAAGGTTTTTTTTCAAAAACTTGCCACTTTAAAAGTGGCAGGGCTACCTGGATTCGAACCAGGGAATGGCGGCATCAAAAGCCGCTGCCTTACCGCTTGGCGATAGCCCTGCAGAAACAACGAAACGTTGTTCAACAATAATGGTGCGGAAGGAGAGACTTGAACTCTCACACCTTGCGGCGCCAGAACCTAAATCTGGTGCGTCTACCAATTCCGCCACTTCCGCATTATTTCCTAAAAACTCTAAAAAGAGTGCTTAGGAAATGGTGGCTACGACGGGATTCGAACCTGTGACCCCATCATTATGAGTGATGTGCTCTAACCAGCTGAGCTACGTAGCCATTTCCATATTGTTGATTCTCTTTGAAAGTTGCCTTATCGCTGAGAACGGGGCGCATTATGCGGAGTTGAGTGTGATGCGTCAACTTTTTTTGTGAAGAAATTTGCGAAAAAGTGCCGTTCGAACTTTTTTTAATCAAACCGCTCTGTTTCTGATCTAAATCTGGTAAATAATTGTCGATTTTCAATGGAGCTATTTGCTTCGAAGCAGGATCTCATTGTGAGTTGATAAACCTTGTAAAACAACAAAAGCCAGCAATTGCTGGCTTTTTAAACAATAATGAGTGCTAAGAAATTACACGTTGAAGCGGAAGTGAACTACATCACCATCTTTAACGATGTATTCTTTACCTTCTAGACGCCATTTACCTGCATCTTTTGCACCTGACTCACCGTTGAACTGGATGAAGTCGTCATAACCAACAACTTCTGCACGGATGAAGCCTTTTTCGAAGTCAGTGTGGATCTTACCTGCCGCTTGCGGCGCAGTTGCACCAACAGGGATAGTCCAGGCGCGAACTTCTTTAACACCGGCAGTGAAGTAAGTTTGTAGAGTCAGTAGCTCGTAACCAGAGCGGATCACACGGTTAAGACCCGGTTCTTCAATGCCCATGTCTGCTAGGAACTCTTCGCGATCTTCGTCGTCTAGCTCAGAAAGCTCAGATTCGATAGATGCACAAACTGCAACAACCACGTTGTTTTCTTTCTCTGCGTACTCGCGTACAGCATCAAGGTATGGGTTGTTTTCAAAACCATCTTCATTCACGTTCGCGATGTACATGGTTGGTTTTAGCGTTAGGAAGTTTAGGTAGCCGATTGCTGCTAGCTCTTCTTTTGCTAAATCAACAGTACGCGCCATGCCACCTTCAGTTAGCACTGGAAGCAGTTTTTCAAGCACGACTAGTTCGAACTTCGCGTCTTTATCGCCGCCTTTGGCTTTCTTAGCATTACGCTGAATTGCACGCTCACAAGAGTCTAGGTCGGCAAGAGCTAGCTCAAGGTTGATCACTTCGATATCTTCGATTGGTGATACTTTACCTGCAACGTGAACGATGTTTTCGTTCTCAAAACAACGAACTACGTGACCGATCGCGTCAGTTTCACGGATGTTCGCTAGGAATTTGTTACCAAGACCTTCACCTTTAGAAGCGCCAGCAACAAGACCTGCGATGTCCACAAATTCCATTGTTGTTGGAAGGATCTTTTGTGGATTAACAATTTTCGCCAGCGCGTCTAGACGTAGATCTGGCACAGGTACCACGCCTGTGTTTGGTTCGATAGTACAGAACGGGAAGTTTGCTGCTTCGATACCAGCTTTAGTCAGTGCGTTAAACAGAGTTGACTTACCAACGTTTGGTAGACCAACGATGCCACATTTAAAACCCATGATTGTAAACCTTATTCAGCTTTGAAGGTGTGTAAGCGATTTTGTGCTTTTGTCAGGCCATCTTTTAATAAGATGTCGAGACTGCGGACCGATTCATCAACAACAGCATCGAGGCATTCTTGCTCTTTAGCTGGTGCTTTACCGAGTACATAACCTGACACTTTGTCTTTGTGTCCAGGATGGCCAATACCAATCCTTAGACGATAAAATTCTTTATTGTTGCCCAGCTTGCTAATGGTATCTTTCAAACCATTATGACCGCCGTGACCGCCACCTTTTTTGAACTTGGCAACACCTGGAGGTAAGTCTAGCTCATCGTGAGCGACCATGATCTCTTCAGGTTTGATCTGATAAAACTTCGCCAATGCAGCGATAGCCTTGCCAGATAGGTTCATGAAAGTGGTTGGGATTAACAGTCGTAAGTCACTGCCGTTCACCAGGATTCGTCCTGTGAGACCGAAGAACTTAGCTTCGTTTTTCAAAGTGACATTATGGATACGAGCGAGTTCCTCTACCACCCAAGCACCAGCATTATGACGCGTACGAGCGTATTCAGGTCCAGGGTTGGCAAGGCCTACAAGCAATTTTATCTGCTGAGTCAACGTTAAGATCTCTCTTGAATCTCAAAAGCGCGGTATGATAGCACACTAAGTTGGCACAAAAAAATGTGAATACAAAAAAACCACTTCGAAGGGAAGTGGTTTTTTTATGTCTAAGCTAGAATTACTTTGAAGTAAACATCGCAGAGATTGATTCTTCGTTGCTGATGCGACGAATAGCTTCAGCAAGCATGCTAGATAGAGTTAGCTGAGTTACTTTACCAGTAGCAGCCATCTCTTTTGTTAGCGTGATAGAGTCAGTCACGATAACTTGGTCTAGAACAGAGTTCTTGATGTTCTTAGCAGCGTTGCCAGAGAATACAGCGTGAGTTGCGTAAGCGAATACACGCTTAGCACCGCGCTCTTTCAGCGCTTCTGCTGCTTTACATAGCGTACCGCCAGTATCGATCATGTCATCAACGATCACACAGTCGCGACCTTCAACATCACCGATTAGGTTCATCACTTCAGATACGTTAGCGCGTGGACGACGCTTGTCGACGATCGCGATATCGATGTCGCCAAGAGCTTTAGCTGTTGCGCGAGCACGTACAACGCCGCCTAGGTCAGGTGAAACAACCACTGGATCTTCTAGACCACGCTCAGCCATGTCCTCAAGAAGCACTGGAGTACCGAAGATGTTGTCTACTGGTACATCGAAGAAGCCTTGAATCTGCTCTGCGTGTAGGTCGATAGTAAGAACGCGGTCAACACCAACGTTTGAAAGGAAGTCTGCAACAACTTTTGCAGTGATTGGCACACGTGCAGAACGTACACGACGGTCTTGACGAGCGTAACCAAAGTAAGGAATAACAGCAGTAATACGGCCTGCTGAAGCGCGGCGCATTGCATCAATCATTACCACTAACTCCATTAGGTTGTCGTTAGTTGGCGCACAAGTTGACTGAATGATGAATACATCACTACCACGAACGTTTTCGTTGATTTGAACAGCGACTTCGCCGTCAGAGAAACGGTCAACAGTAGCATCTCCTAGAGAGATGTATAGACGGTCAGCAATACGTTGGGCTAGTTCAGGTGTTGCGTTACCAGCAAATAGCTTCATATCAGGCACGGTGGAAACCTCAGGGTTGCGTCCAGTTTAAACAGATTGTAATAGGGCTAATTCATAGTTAGCCAGGGTCTCTAGTAAAGGAGAGCGGTTGCACCCTTTCGCCACATAAGCGGAGACAGTGTCAGGAAGCAGTTCTAGGACTTTTTGTGCATTTTCTTTGCTATTAAACTCGGAAAACACGCACGATCCAGTCCCCGTCAATCTTGACGGCGCGTATTGTAGCAGCCATGAAAGTTGGTTATCAACCTCTGGATACAGCATTCGGACAATTTTTTCGCAATCGTTTCCGTAAGGGCTGTCTAGAAGCGTTGCCAGCTCTTGCTTCGGCGTATTTCGCGTCAGATCGGGATGGGTAAAGATATCCACGGTCGCGATGCTGACTTTTGGTTTGACGACCAAATACCAAAGCTCTTCGGGCTCGGCTGCGCTGAGTTTTTCACCAACGCCTTCTGCAAATGCGGCGAAGCCACGCACAAACACCGGCACGTCTGCACCGAGCGCAAGACCGATTTCCGCCAATTCATCAACGCTGAGCTGGGTTTGCCATAAGAAGTTCAGCGCTACCAGTGCCGTTGCCGCATTCGATGAGCCACCGCCAATGCCACCGCCCATTGGAAGAATTTTATCCAGCTTAATATGGGCGCCATAAGTGCATTGAGCTTTCGCTTGAAGCGCACTGGCCGCTTTCCAAATGAGGTTATCTTTTGTGGCTACCCCTTCGATCTCTGGCGATAGGGTAATGTCACCGCTGTCGTTGGCGGTGATTTCTAGTGAGTCGCATAGGTCAACGAATTGAAACAAGGTTTGCAGCTCATGATAGCCATTGGCCTGTCGACCTGTGATGTAAAGAAACAGATTGAGTTTAGCTGGGCTTGGCCAAGTGGTGGTGTCGGTGATCATGGTACGTTCGGTCACTGTTTGATAGTCCATTTGGAAACAACGAGATTAAGTTTGGTATCGCCTTGCACTAACTGCATTCGAGTTGGCATAGGCAGTGTGCGAGTTTCATCTTCGAGCGTGAAACTGCGATACTCGGTGTAGTTAAGCTGCCATGTCTTTTGGTTAAGCTGTTTGGTCAGGCTTGCTACTGTGTTGAACTTATTAAGTTGATAGTTATCGGCAGAGTTTGGCTGACCAATGAGCCAGTCTGCCAGTTGCTCGATAGGAATATTGAGTCCAGTGAGCTGATAAATGAGTAAGTTAGCGTCTTGGCCTGATAGCTTTTGATCGTCATAAGTTTCAATAAATGCGCCATTGGGCGTGGATGTCAGGTTGAATACCGTTTGGCCAAGGAAAGTGGTAAGGCGAACTTGAGTCAAATTGGCGGAATATGTCCAATAGAAGTTCAAAGTTTGGCGCTGCTCTGGCGAAATGTAGCCAAGTTTGCCACTGGCCTTATATTGGGTGAGGGCGTTGAGTTCGGCTCGGTGAGCTTGCCACTCGACACTTTGTGGCTCAGGTGGCATTGTGCTACAGCCAAACAAAAACAGTGCCGTCAATGTGTAAAACAGGCGACGAAAAAGTCTGTGCATAGGAAACTACTTACGTGATGGATTATTGTGCAAATTCAATACAATATTGACAGACTATAGCATCAATCCCACAAACTCAGGAAAACATATTGGTCAGAGTCTTTCAATAAGTGGTGCCATCAAGTAAAATTCTGGCCTATTTGTCAAATCTGTATCAGAGAATTCGCGTTACATGTCATTGCTTGCTATTGGTATTAACCACAATACAGCGTCAGTGGATCTAAGAGAGAAGGTGGCGTTCCCACCGGAAAAACTCGACCGAGCACTGAATGAGCTGAGAAACAATACCAAAGTCAATGGCTCGGTTATCTTGTCGACCTGTAACCGTACCGAAATCTATTGTGATACCGGTGATACCAATAAAGCCCAACTTATTGATTGGTTGGTGCGCTTTCACGACGTGCCAGCGGAGGAGCTAAAGCCTTCTCTGTATGTGTATGAAGAGCAAGCGGCGATTAAACACTTAATGAGAGTGTCTTGTGGCCTAGATTCATTGGTATTGGGTGAACCGCAAATTCTTGGTCAAGTTAAACAAGCTTATAGTGACGCCCGTGACCATCAATCGGTTGAAGGTGGTATCGAGAAGCTGTTCCAAAAGACCTTCTCTGTTGCAAAACGTGTTCGTACCGAAACCGAAATTGGTGGCAGTGCGGTCTCGGTTGCTTATGCGGCGACGACGTTAGCAAGGCAGATTTTTGAATCTTTAGCTAATTCTACGGTGCTGCTTGTCGGTGCTGGAGAAACTATTGAGCTAGTGGCTAAGCATTTAGAAGGGCAAGGGTGCAAAAATATGATTGTTGCCAACCGAACCAAAGAGCGTGCGGAAGTGCTCGCCACCCAGTTCGGGGCTAAGGTCATTGCACTTAATGACATCCCAGAAGTACTGCCGCAAGCGGACATCGTGATCAGCTCAACGGCCAGCCCGCTGCCTATCATTGGTAAAGGGATGGTGGAAACGGCCATTAAGAAGCGTCGTTACCAGCCTATGTTGCTTATTGATATTGCCGTTCCTCGCGATATCGAATCACAAGTGGGCGAGCTGAATGACGCCTATCTGTATACTGTCGATGATTTACAATCGATCGTTGATAGCAATATTGAGCAGCGCAAGGTCGAAGCTATCCAAGCGGAAGCGATTGTCAGTGAAGAGAGCGCGCAGTTTATGTCTTGGATGCGCTCTCTACAGGCGGTAGACAGCATTAGGCATTATCGCAAACAAGCGAATGACACCAGACAAGATATACTTTCAAAAAGCTTACAAGCGCTAGCAGCGGGGGGAGACCCTGAAAAACTGTTGCTGGAGCTCAGTAATAAATTAACAAACAAGCTTATTCACGCGCCGACCAAAGCGCTGCAAGATGCTGCCGAGCAGGGTGACCCTGCAAAACTGGCTGTTATCCGACAGAGTTTGGGTTTAGACCAAACGAAATAAGCCATACCCCGAGAAAAGACGCAATTATGAAAGCCTCCATTTTAGTAAAATTGGAAACTCTGGTTGAACGCTACGAAGAAGTTCAACATCTACTTGGTGACCCTGGTGTTATTGGTGATCAAGACAAGTTCCGTGCTCTATCAAAAGAGTACTCTCAGCTTGAGGAAGTGACCAAGTGTTTCCAAGCCTATCAGCAAGCGCAAGACGATCTTGAAGCGGCAGAAGAGATGGCAAAAGAAGACGATGCAGAAATGCGCGAAATGGCTCAAGAAGAGATCAAAGAAGCAAAAGCATCGATCGAAAATCTAGCGGATGAGCTGCAAATTCTTCTTCTTCCAAAAGATCCAAACGACGAGCGCAACTGCTTCCTAGAAATCCGTGCTGGCGCGGGTGGTGACGAAGCGGGTATCTTCGCGGGCAACCTATTCCGTATGTACTCTAAGTTTGCAGAGAAAAAAGGCTGGCGTATTGAGGTGATGAGCTGCAATGAGTCAGAGCAGGGCGGTTATAAAGAAATGATCGCGAAAGTATCTGGTGACGCAGTTTACGGCACAATGAAGTTTGAGTCTGGTGGTCACCGAGTGCAGCGTGTTCCAGAGACAGAATCGCAAGGCCGTGTTCACACCTCTGCATGTACTGTTGCGGTAATGCCTGAAATCCCAGAAGCGGATCTGCCAGAAATCAAAGCGGCGGATCTTAAGATTGATACCTTCCGTGCGTCAGGCGCGGGTGGTCAGCACGTTAACACCACTGACTCTGCTATTCGTATTACCCACTTACCAACAGGTACTGTGGTTGAGTGTCAGGATGAGCGTTCACAGCACAAAAACAAAGCGAAAGCGATGGCTGTGCTAGCGGCTCGTATCGTACAAGCTGAAGAAGCTCGCCGCGCGGCAGAGGTTTCGGATGCTCGTCGTAACCTACTGGGTTCGGGTGACCGTAGTGACCGTATTCGTACTTACAACTACCCACAAGGCCGTGTGTCTGATCACCGCATCAACCTAACACTGTATCGTTTGAACGAAGTCATGGAAGGTGATTTGGCAAGCCTTATCGACCCAGTACTTCAAGAGCATCAAGCGGATCAGCTGGCTGCACTTGCAGAGAACAACTAATTCATGTCGCTAGATATGTCTATTGAAGCGGTGCTCAAACGAGCATCGCTTGTTCTTTCTGAGTCTGGTAGCGATTCGCCAAGCCTAGATGCGGCAGTATTGCTGTGTCATGTCCTTGAAAAGCCGCGAAGCTACCTGCTCACATGGCCGGAAAAAGAGCTAACTACAGAGCAGGCGACTCAGTTCGAGGCGCTAATGGCAAAACGCACTGCAGGTGAGCCTGTCGCGTATATTCTTGGCGAGCGAGAATTTTGGTCATTGCCACTCAATGTTGCACCTAGCACGCTTATCCCAAGACCCGATACCGAGCGTTTAGTCGAGCTCGCCCTAGATAAAGCGATGCTTATCGATGGCGATCTGCTTGACCTAGGCACTGGAACCGGCGCGATTGCGCTTGCTTTGGCATCGGAGCTTCCAAAACGTCAACTTCAGGGTGTGGATTTCCAGCATGAGGCGGTTGAGCTTGCTAACAGCAACGCCGACAAACTGAATATTCGTAATGTTCGCTTTGCTCAAGGAAGTTGGTTTGCGCCGATTGACCATGGTCACAAGTTTGCGATTATTGTCTCCAACCCACCTTATATTGACGAAAACGACCCCCATCTTTCCCAAGGGGACGTACGTTTTGAACCCTCTTCTGCATTAGTTGCAGAAAATAACGGTTTGGCCGATATAGAAACCATCACAGCGGCTGCACCAAGTTATTTGCTTGATGGTGGCTGGCTTCTGTTCGAACACGGCTTTGAACAAGGGGGCGCGGTGAGACGCACCATGGAACGCCATGGTTTTACCGAAGTCACCACAGAGAAAGATTACGGCAACAACGATAGAGTGACACTCGGAAAGTGGCACCCATAACAACCAAAAGAAAGTAAGAGAGACGCTCATATGTATGAAGGATTAAAGCATTTTCACTTGTTGACGATTGCGATTTCAGTGGCCTTATTGTCGGTTCGATACGGACTGATGATGATGAATTCTCCAAAAGTGAATTTACCGTTCCTAAAACGCTTTCCGCACATTAACGACTCTCTTTTACTGCTTTCTGGTTTCGGCCTCATCGCCTATACCGGCTTTGTTCCTTTTACCGACGCTGCGCCGTGGATGACAGAAAAAGTGACCTGCATTATGGCCTATTTCGCGTTGGCGTTTTTCACGCTAAAGCTGGCAAAGAACAATTTATTAAGAACATGCGCCTTTTTTGGTGCGCTAGGGTGGCTATTGATGGCAGCGAAGATTGCCATGCTTAAAACGCCATTCCTAATGGGGTAAACCATGATTGAACTGTTTGACGAAGATTTTGATGCGATAGAGTTAGCAGAAGGTGCACTGATCTTAAACAAAGCAGTGGATCCAGAGACGCAGCAGCATTGGGCTGAACTTGAACTCGCGCGCTTAGCCAAAGAGGCTGAGCAGCAGCTATTTCACGAACGTGATGATAAGCAGCGTTTAGATGCGCTGCTTCGACTATTTTATACCGAATGGCAATTTAAAGGTGATGACGATGAGTACTTCTCATCGGATAATGCATTCATCGACAAGGTACTAGAGCGCCGTAAAGGCGTGCCAGTGAGCCTTGGCTCTATTTTGCTCTACCTTGGTAGCAAGCTTGGCTTACCAATGGAAGCGGTCACTTTCCCAACTCAATTTTTGGTGAAAGTGTGCTGGCCAAATGAAGCGCCGGTGTACATCAATCCATACGATGGTGAGTACGTCAGTAAAAAGCGCTTACAAGCATGGCTTATCGGTCATGAAGGACCGCTTGCTAAGCTAGAAGCTAAACACCTTGAAACGGTTGATAATCCAACTGTGATTGGCCGTTGGTTAGCGCTACTGAAAAGTGCGCTGCTGCGTGAAGAGAAATACACCTTAGCTTTGCAATGTACCGATTTGGCTCTGACGTTTGTACCAGACGATCCATACGAAATTCGCGATCGCGGCTATATTTATCAACAGCTAGATTGTCATCAAATTGCGGCAAGTGATTTTCAATACTTTATTGATCAATGCCCAGATGACCCAGCAATCGAATTACTGAAAACACAGGTGACAGCGATTAGTCGCACCCCTGTGACCCTTCACTAAACTCTGAGAATAACAACATGGAAATGAAAACTGTACACGTAGGCGATATCCCAGTAGCGAATGACAAGCCTTTCACGCTATTCGCTGGTATGAACGTTTTGGAATCACGTGATCTTGCGATGCAGATCTGTGAGCACTATGTGAAGGTAACAGAGAAGCTGGGTATTCCTTACGTATTCAAAGCTTCATTTGATAAAGCAAACCGCAGCTCTGTGCATTCTTACCGTGGTCCAGGTCTTGAAGAAGGGATGAAAATCTTCCAAGAGCTGAAAGATGCCTTTGGCGTGAAAATCATCACTGACGTTCACACAGAAGCGCAAGCTCAACCTGTCGCAGACGTTGTAGATGTGATTCAGCTACCAGCATTCCTAGCTCGTCAAACCGATCTTGTTGAAGCCATGGCTAAGACAGGCGCTGTGATCAACGTGAAAAAGCCTCAGTTCATGAGCCCAGGCCAAGTTGGCAACATTGTTGATAAGTTTGCTGAGTGCGGCAACGACAACATCATCCTTTGTGAGCGCGGCTCTTGTCACGGTTACGACAACCTAGTGGTTGATATGCTTGGTTTTGGTGTAATGAAAAAAGCCTCAAACGGCAGCCCAATCATTTTTGATGTGACGCACTCACTGCAAATGCGTGACCCATCTGGTGCTGCTTCTGGCGGTCGCCGTGAGCAGACGGTTGAACTGGCGAAAGCAGGTCTTGCGACGGGTATTGCGGGTCTATTTATCGAGGCGCACCCAAACCCAGACAAAGCGCGTTGTGACGGCCCATCGGCTTTACCACTCGATAAACTAGAGCCGTTCTTGGCTCAAATGAAAGCGCTGGATGATTTGATTAAAGGATTCGATCATATCGACATCAAATAGTCTCTAGCGACTCAATAGAAAACACAAAGCCAGCTTGCACTCAAGCTGGCTTTTTTCATGTTAACTAAACCTGTTGGGCAATCGTTTCTTCGCAGAAAAATCGATCTTAACTGGTTGAATAACTCGCTCTGTAGCGCCGCTATCCAGTACAGTTTCCGAGCAGCAACATATATTACTGACTATTATGCCAGCGAGTTTATATCAACTTGTGATATAGATTACATAAAAGTGAAATCAGAATGTTATGTTTGGTAGCTTACTTTAAACTAACGCAAATTTTGTCGATGTTTTTCTTGGCATTTTAAAATGCTTATCGGCAAAAAGTGAGCTATTTCAATATGCTCTAGGCAGTGGATCCCCAAAGTTCAAAAGGTATGACAATGAAAAAAAGCCTTATGTTTAAGTCCGTACTGAGTGCGGCTATCATCGCGTCACTAGCAGGATGCGCAACTCAACCCGAGCAAGAATGGAATGCTGATGAAACGTACAAGCTAACCATCCTGCATACCAATGACCATCACGGTCGTTTCTGGCAAAACAAATATGGCGAATATGGTATGGCAGCGCGTAAGACGTTGATCGACCAAATTCGCTCAGACGTGGAAGCAGAAGGCGGCAGCGTACTGCTACTTTCTGGTGGTGACATCAATACAGGTGTACCAGAGTCTGATCTTCAAGACGCTGAGCCGGACTTTAAAGGCATGAGCATGATTGGTTACGATGCGATGGCGCTAGGTAACCACGAATTTGATAACCCACTAGAAGTTCTGTTTAAACAGAAAGAGTGGGCAAACTTCCCAATGCTGTCTGCCAACATCTACGACAAAGAAACTGGCGAGCGCCTGTTCGATGCTTACCACATGTTTGATAAGCAAGGTATCAAGATCGCGGTTATCGGTCTAACAACGGAAGATACGGCAAAAATTGGTAACCCTGAGTACATCGGTGGCATCGAATTCCGCGATCCAAAAGTAGAAGCGAAAAAGCTTATCGCCGAGCTAAAAGAGACGGAAAAACCAGATCTTATTTTTGCTGTGACTCACATGGGCCACTATGAAAACGGTCAACGTGGTGTCAACGCACCAGGTGACGTAGCCCTAGCGCGTTACTTGAACGAAGGCGATCTAGACATGATTGTGGGTGGTCACTCACAAGAGCCTGTATGTATGGAAGGGCCAAACGTCGTTAAGAAGAACTTCAAGCCAAGCGACGAATGTAAGCCAGACATGCAAAACGGTACTTGGATTGTTCAAGCGTACGAGTGGGGTAAATACGTCGGTCGTGCTGACTATGAGTTCAAAAACGGCGAGCTGAACATGGTGAGCTACGACTTGATTCCAGTCAACCTGAAGAAGAAAGTCAAAATTGACGGTAAGAAGCAGCGCGTATTGGTTGAAGATGAAATCAAGCAAGATGCAGAGCTACTGGCTTTCCTATCACCATTCCAAGAAAAAGGCCAAGAGCAGCTAGGTGCAAAAATTGCTGACACAAACGGCAAGCTGGAAGGTGACCGTAATGTGGTTCGCTTTAGCCAAACTAACCTAGGTCGTTTGATTGGTACTGCACACATGGAACGCGCAAAAGCGGACTTTGCTGTGATGAACTCGGGTGGTGTTCGTGATTCTATCGCAGAAGGCGATGTCACTTATAAAGATGTACTGATCGTTCAGCCATTCGGCAACATCATTACTTACACTGACATGACAGGTGCAGAAGTTCTTGATTACCTAAATGTTGTTGCGACAAAACCAGTAGACTCAGGTGCTTACGCGCAGTTCGCTGGCATTGAAATGACAGTAGGTAAAGAGTCAGTGTCTAACGTCGTTATTAATGGCAAAGCGCTGGATCCTAAAGCGACTTACCGCTTTACCGTACCAAGCTTCAACGCGGCAGGTGGTGATGGTTATCCAAAACTGACAGGTCACCCAGGTCACGTCAACACAGGCTTTGTTGATGCAGAAGTGCTAAAAGAGTACCTAGAAGCGAACAGCCCAATTGATGTAAACAAGTATCAGCCAAAAGGCGAAATTGTTTATAAAAACTAGACTTTAACCGGTTTTTATTCAATAAATAGAACGGTGCCGAAAGGCGCCGTTTTTTTTTTGGTCTGCGAGTTTTGGAGTAAGCGATGACCCCGGCAATCAACCGAGCTAAAAAGAAGAAGATCACTCACACCGTTCACCAATACGATCATGACCCTCGCCATGAGAGTTATGGCTTGGAAGCGGTAGAAGCACTAGGGCAAGATCCCGCGACTGTATTTAAAACCTTATTGTTTGCTATCAATGGTGAACCAAAGAATCTAGCAGTTGCAGTCATTCCTGTGGCTGAAAAGCTTAATTTGAAACTGGCAGCGAAAGCCGCTGGTGGCAAAAAAGCCGACATGGCGGACAAAGACATTGCCCAGAAAACGACAGGTTATGTGCTAGGTGGTATTAGCCCTTTAGGCCAAAAGAAGGCATTGCCGACGTTTATTCACAGCTCCGCCGAGAGCCTAGAAATGATGTGTGTGAGTGCAGGAAAGCGCGGGTTAGAAATTGAGTTAGCACCGACCGACTTGGCGGCACTAACTCGAGCGAAATTTGTGAATTTATGTGAAGCTTAAGTTACCTAAATTGCCTTCACTTTCATTAGCACGTAAATGGTTAGCTGTGAGATAGCCAGAACGACAAGATTCTCTCTTAGAGTAAGTAGGCTTTCCCATTGAAGGTAAGAAATATAGTTAGAGCTCAGGCAGTAAATTAGAGACGTAAACGCCGCTACAGCAGATTTTGAACGTGTAATGCCGACATCAATAGATGTACATTCCTTCGCTATGATAAAGGCTAAAACTAGGGCGGCAAGATTGTTTCCTTCGAGCATAGAGAGCGAGAGTACATCCCCCAATATTACCGAGAAGGTAACTAAGATAAGATAGCTAAACGCAATTACTGAAATGTACTTAGTCATTGAACGCGTCTCTCGAGCTCATTAGAGTATCTATGAGTTTCATAATATGAAAACTCATGTACACCCATTAATGCAATGGAAGCGATTAATGTCGCTAAGTTTCCAGAACTTGCTCCATTTTTTATGATCATCCAACCGGAGCCTGCGGTACCGTATAGCCCTGGGTTTGCGCCTCCAATGCTAGACCATCGATTGAATTGATTGTGAAACTTTAGAAGCTCTGCCAGTTCTTCATTTGTTAGTGACCATTCAGCCCATTGTGGGTTTATCAACGCGTCTGTGCATTTAGAGATCAGAGAGCTTTTCAATTGATTGTGTTCTAGCTGGTGGATGGAGAGCATAGCTTGTTGGCGAGATTGCCTGTCAAGCTGTCGATACATGATAGTACCAGCCATAGCCAAGGATATTTTTGATGCGTCGCCTTGTGCTAGATGAAGAGGAATCTTGAGTATGTTGCTTAGATATCGAACCGCTTCTGTGTTGTTCTTGGGGAGATTATACTTAGCTAGAAAGTCGCTTTTCATATTGAGCCCTAATCGAAGTTTAGGGCTCAATTACAACTTATAGTTACCTTGCTAACCTATTTGTCAAATTGAATGCTGCGAGGCGTATCAATCAAAGTAGTAATATCGTTACTTAGGATTTACTACTTTTTCAGCGACAAAGTCCCACCGACACGAGGCTTACGTTGACCCGACTCTGACTGACCAGATTTTGGGTTAACGGGTCTTTTGGCTGCTGGTTTCGCTGGGCGTGATTTATTACCAGAATGATTTGGTTTGCGCTGGCTCGGTTTGCCACCACGACCACCCTCACTGCGTTGGTTATCGGAATCTGAGTGACGACGCTTACTCGGGCCACGGCGGTATTCATCGGCACCGTGACCAGAATACGTTTTCATGTTGTCACGGTTATTGCGACTAGCCGAGCGCGGATTTCTGCCATCACGCTGGTTCTTCTCAAACTCAGCTTCACGACGCGCATCGTGCAGCTTAGCATCGGTAGCCTTATTGATATGGCGACCCTTAGCGTCTTTGCGTGAAGCCTCTTCTGTACTGACAGAACCCTCACACATGCGCAGAATTTCTGCCACTTCTTCATCGCTTAGGTAACGCCATTTTCCGTTTGGAATACCATCAATAGAGATATTCATAATGCGTACGCGGCGCAGTTTTAGAACGTCATAGCCTAATGCTTCACACATGCGGCGGATCTGACGGTTGAGGCCCTGTGTCAGCGTAATACGGAACGAAAACTTGGTCTCTTGCTCAACTTTACACGGCAGAGTGACGGTATCAAGGATAGCGACTCCTGCGCCCATCTTTTTGATGAAGTCTTTAGTGATCGGCTTATCGACGCGAACCACGTACTCTTTTTCGTGGTTGTTGCCAGCACGAAGGATTTTATTAACGATGTCGCCATCATTGGTCAAGAAGATAAGACCATCGGAAGGTTTATCCAAACGACCAATAGGGAAAATACGCTTGTGGTGACCAACAAAGTCGACAATGTTTCCAGGCACATCACGCTCAGTCGTACAAGTGATACCCGTCGGCTTATTAAGCGCGATGTAGATCGGTTTTTCCTTGCTACGAACAGGTTTACCATCAATCTCAACATCATCGCCAGGTAGCACTTTTGTGCCCATTTCTGGCACCTTGCCATTGATCGTTACGCGTTGCTGCTCAATGAGCCTGTCCGCTTCACGACGCGAGCAAAAGCCCGTTTCACTGATGTATTTGTTGAGACGTTTTCCGTCAGCAGGGTTCGACATGCGAGGTTATCACTCTATGTTGGTCAGTTTTAAAGGTCGCGTATTTTATACCCAACTTAGCCTTAAGTCACTTAACTCATGCGTTTTTGATGGCGTTCGCGGTTCTCAAGCTTCTTTTCTTGGCTTTTTCGTAGCATGACATACACAGCACCACTGCCGCCATGGAAGCGTTGAGCACTATGAACACACTGGACATCTTTGATTTGCGTTAGCCAGTTTGCCAAGTAGCTTTTCATAAGAGCAGGTGGGTTAGATCGCTCGCCGCGGCCATGGACAATGATAACGGTTCGGATATCCATGCGCATACATTGCTGAAGGAACTTAATCACTTCTTCACGTGCTTCTTTGAGTGTTCGACGGTGTAAGTCGAGCTTGGCCTGCAGAGGGTACTTGCCGAGTCTGAGTTTGCGATATACCCCTTCTTGAACGCCATCGCGTTTGAATTCGATGATGTCATCAGGTTTGACCATGGGCGCATAGTCGATAGAGAGATATTCAGGGTCTTGCTCAGACAGCCAAAGTGCAGCTTGGCGCTTTGCCATCTGCGCGTCGGAAACTTGGTGGGACTTTTTCAGTTCGACGGTATCGTGTTGAATAGGCTTCACATCGCCCATCATTTGCTGGAATAGGTCTAGGTCATCGTCTTGAGACATAACTGCATCTCGAAATAAGCCAATTTAATGGCAGTATATACGAAGTCAGCACAAAAGTGAGAGCATAAAAAACCGGAGTGAACAGGCGATCCACTCCGGTGCATAGCAGTTATCTATTTCAAAATAGAAGCTAAGCGATTCTAGTGAGGAGATTTGTCATTCATTACTTTATAGATGAAGAAAGCACCGTAAAACAGCATCAGACCAAACGCCCCAAAAATCACAATCATTGAAGACAAGCCCACTGCATTACCAAATAGGAGATCAAGCCAAAAGTCCATGTTTCCTCCAAAAAGTAGTGAAGACAGGGTTACGTTAACGGTTGGTGCTAAAATGAACACTGATCTGGATCAATTGTACCCAGACTGTTAATGACCTGTATGTTAGTGTGTGTATTTGGTCACATTTTTCGTGCTTCTGGCTAGTTGCTGACCAAACGAGTCGATTTTAGTAAAAAGATGCTATAAAAGCCTTGCACGCCTGAGAATTATCAGTAATATACGCTTCCGTTGACAGGCAATAAGCCACTCAGCAATCTCGGTGAATAGCGCAGCTTGGTAGCGCATCTGGTTTGGGACCAGAGGGTCGGGGGTTCGAATCCCTCTTCACCGACCATTTTAAAAAAACCTCGCTAATCAGCGAGGTTTTTTGCATTCTGACCTCTAGAAATACGAGATATTAAGAATGCGCATGTGGGTCGGGGGCTGGAAGCCCAGTCGCATCGAATCCCTCTTCACCGACCATTTTTAGAAAAGCCTCGCTATTTAGCGCAATGTAGATCAGATAAGGATCGGTTGACCGATCCTTCTGATGAGAGACAATCGGAAACCTGTTTATAGGTTTCCGATTTTTTTATGTCTATTCAAAACTTCTTTGCCGACTTCCTCGAAGAAAACCCTGTCGATGTAGCTCAGCTCACCACATTCTCTGAACATATTCCTGATGAGTGGGTCGCTAAAGCAGCCTCTCTGTCTGATAAAGCGACAATCCGTCGACGCCGACTACCGAGTGATATGGTTTTGTGGTTAATTGTTGGTATGGCTTTTTTCCGTAATGAACCCATTGCCGAAGTCGCACGGAGAATGAACGTCTGTGCTGATGGCCTTGCTGATGAAGAACTGTTGGCAAAGAGCGCTTTAACCCAAGCAAGACAGCGCTTAGGTAAAGCAGCACCAGAATGGCTGTTTAAGCAATGCGGAAAAACATGGGGGCTTGAGCGATACCCTGATGATACTTGGCAAGGCCTACAGGTTTTTGCTGTAGATGGTGCTCTTTTTAGAACAGCTGACACACCCGAATTAAGAGAACATTTTGGCTCTGGTAATACGTCTAGCAACAGGCAAACACCTCATCCAGTATTGAGGGTTGTGACAATGATGAATGTTCGCTCTCATGTCATCGTTGATGCAGCGATAAGCCCGTATCGCCGAGGTGAAATCCCTCTAGCGATGCCCTTCATCAACGCTTTACCAGACAACTCTGTGACATTACTGGATAAAGGGTTTTATGGAGCAGATTTACTACTTTCTCTTCACAACAGTGGAATAAATAGACATTGGCTTCTCCCTGCAAAGAAAGGAGTCAAATATACCCTACTGGACGATAAAGAAAGCAGTGACATGCTAGTAGAGATGAAGACCTCTCCACAGGCTCGTAAGAAGAACCCTAATCTTCCTGAGAAATGGACAGTCAGGGCGGTCACTTACGAGGTCCAAGGTAAATCCAAGACGGTGTTTACCTCTCTTCCTAGAGACAAGTATGACGCTCAATCCGTGGCAGAGCTTTATCATGAAAGGTGGGAGATAGAATTAGGTTATCGTGATATCAAGAGTTCGATGCAACATAACGCTTTAGTGTTGAGAAGCAAAACAGTCGATCTCGTCTATCAAGAGCTATGGGGACTGCTACTTGGTTATAACTTGGTGAGACGAGAAGCTAGTCAAGCCGCAGTTGAACACGGGCGCTTACCTAATGAAATAAGTTTTAAGTATGCTTGCCAATTTATAGCCAGCCAGCTCAAAGTGATGAGTAAAGCGGTATCCTTAGGTAACACGCCGAAACGCTTAAAGAGCCTTCGAGGCGACCTATCCATCCTCTTTATAGACAAACGCCCTAAGCCAAACCGGCCTAGGGCGGTAAAAATATCAAAAACCCGATACCCTGTTAATCGCAACGCTGCTCCTCTTAAATGAACTACGTTGCGCTATTTAGCGAGGCTTTTTGCGTTTTATCGCTTATTGCGTGGCGCCTTCACATTGGCTTACCGCTTTAGTGATTACCCCTTCAACACCCAGCACAGCAAAAATAATCGCAAAAAACGCCACAACACCACCAAACGCGCCAGTAAATGCCACATGCTGACCAAATAGCATCGCAATCATGCCCATAGCAACAAATTTAGAGCCAACCAAAATAATGTATGAAGACACGCCGCGCTTTAGTTTTGGCAAGGACTTATGGGTTAGGAAATAGGCCGCCATCACTTTTTCTAGGGAAATCGCGCCTTTCAGCATCCCGGCCAGAATAACAGAGGCGAGTACCGCTACTTCCAAGCTTGCAATGAACACCCAGTCCCAAGAAGCGTTTAGAACCAGCATTACCACAGTAGTAATGATTGAACTAATAGCGATATCTTTAAGCATTTTCATTTTGATTCCTCAATAGGTAATTGTTGCTGACCACACTAAGGTATCAACTGACATCGATAGCTGTTTACCACTTTGCGCCAATCGTGGTGAGTTGCTTTGGGTCAAACTCACACATTTACTGTGGTCATTTGACCTTTATAACGTTGTGGTTATACTGAAATCAGTATTGCTCCTATTTGTAAATCCCCCTTTTGGTGGACCCCCAGAGAGCGCCAAAATTTCTCATTTTAGATTTGTTCTACCACTGTGATGCCGATCACAAGCAGCTTAATTGCTGACAATTTGCCGTACCCGCTACACCTTGTTTCATTTATTTGGTGAATATCTTGTCTTGTCTGTATTGGTGTTGTGGCGTTTTGATATGACCTAGGGTCATGCTAGCGGCATGTGCAGTGGGCTATGTACCATCTGTCTAAAAGAGATAGCTCTATGAATGTAATTATCAATGGTCAATCTTATCTGCTGCGTGACAGCAAGAGTATTCTTGACGTGGCCAAAGATATCAAAGTGGATGTTCCGTCGCTGTGTTCGATCAGTAAGCATGCTGAAAAGCAAGCGTGCGACATGTGTGTGGTTGAAGTTGTGGGTCAAGGGGTGGTGAAAGCCTGTGAAACACAAGTTCAAGACGGGATGACCATCGTTACCGAATCTTCTCAGCTGAATACGTTACGCCGCCAAGCACTTAACAAAATATTTGCCGATCACAATGCAGACTGCGAAGCGCCCTGCAAGGTAGCTTGTCCGGCTAATGTCGATATTCAAACGTATCTGTACCACATTGCTGAGGCCGATCATCATCAAGCGGTGAAAGTCATTAAAGACACACTGCCGATGCCTATCTCCATTGGCCGAGTCTGCCCCGCGTTTTGTGAGCATGAATGTCGCCGCAGTTTGGTTGATGAGCCCTTAGCTATCCGACAGCTAAAACGTCATGCTGCCGATATTGACTTATCTGTTGCAGAACAGTTCGAGCCACCAAAGCTGCCTTACAACGGCCATCGAGTCGCCATCGTTGGTGCTGGCCCTGGTGGCCTAGCTTGTGGTTACTACCTCAGTTACCAAGGTTTCGCTGTCGATGTGTTTGAATCTATGCCGCAAGCGGGTGGTTGGCTGCGTTACGGGATCCCAGAATACCGTCTACCGAAAGATATCCTAGATAAAGAAATTGAGCTGATGTGTCGCGGTGGGATGCAAATTCGAACCAACACTGTGCTTGGTAAAGATGTCACTCTCGATGAGCTGACCGCCAATTACGAAGCGGTTTGTCTCGCGGTTGGCGCAACCAAAGCGGTGAACATGCCTTATCCAGGCTCCGATTTAGAGGGTTGCATTCTTGGTGTTGATTACCTCAAAGATCATATGACCGACAAGCGCTTTACCTTGGGTAGTAAGGTGGCGGTGATTGGTGGCGGCAATACTGCGATAGACTGTGCGCGTACCGCTATACGTGAGGGGGCAGACACCACGATTATTTATCGTCGCACTCGCAACGAGATGCCAGCTGAGCTACATGAAATTGAAGCGGCTGAACTTGAAGGCGTGAAGTTCAAGTTCCTGACCAACCCTAAGAGTAACGTGGCTGATGAAAAAGGTAGGGTTAAAGCGATTGAGCTAGAAATCATGGCATTGGGTGAACCGGATAGCTCGGGGCGTCGTCGCCCAGTCGCCACGGGTGAAACCCAGATTTTGGAGTTTGATAGTGTTATCTCTGCTATATCACAAAAGCCGGATGTGGAGTTTTTAAAAACGGCTAGACAACCTCTCCCACTGACCGATTGGGGAACCGCGTCCGCCGATGGTGATTCCATGCACCATGGCTATAACGTCTATAGTATAGGTGACTTTAGGCGTGGCCCCGCGACGGCGATTGAAGCCATTGCCGATGGTAAAAAAGCGGCGGATGCGATTGAGCGTTACATTCTTGAAGGGCACTTTAAGCCTGAGCCTGCACCGTTCAATAGCCGAAAGGCGGAGCGGTTAACTGAAGTTCGTCAAACGGAGTATTTACAAGAACGCGCCAAGTCGAGAGCCAAAGCAAAACATTTGGACGTAGAACTGTGCCAAACCAGTTATCAAGAAGTTGAACTGGGTATGACTGACGCAGAGGCGATAGCAGAAGCCGCTCGTTGCCTCGAGTGCGGCTGTCAGGCTAATACTCAATGTGATTTGCGTGATTACGCCACTGAATATCAGGTGGATTATCGCGAGATCAACACCAATGACCGCAAAATGTTCCCAGTGGACAAATCCAGCGAGTTTATTGTCTTTGACGCCAACCGTTGTATTAGCTGTGGCTCATGTGTTCATGCTTGCCAGACTGAGTCAGTACACGGTATTTTGAACTTCTCTGAATCTGCCCATAGACCTGCATTCCCAGATGGCGCCACTATGGGGGACAGTAACTGTGTTCAATGTGGTGCTTGTGTTCAGGTATGTCCAACAGGGGCGCTGGTGGATAAACGAGACAAATCTCACAGCCGTGTAGAAATGCTGACGCCAGTCAAAACTATCTGTACCTATTGCGGCGTGGGTTGCCGTGTTGAAATGTATGTCGATGCGGCTAACAACAAAATTCGCTATGTTAAAGGTGACCCTACATCACCGGTCAACCAAGGCATGCTGTGCGTCAAAGGTCGATTTGGCTTTGATTTCATTCACAGCGATGAGAGGCTCACCAAGCCTCTGATTCGTAAAGCGGGACAACTAGTACCAGCTTCGTGGGATGAAACCATCAGTTACGTGGCGGACAAACTGACCAAAATCAAGTCGATGTATGGCAGTGACAGTCTAGCGGGGTTCTCGTCAGCCAAGACCACCAACGAAGACAACTACGCATTCCAAAAGCTGTTTAGGCGAGAGCTTGGTACTAATAACATTGACCATTGTGCAAGGCTTTGTCACTCCTCAACGGTGACTGGTCTAGAAGCCGCATTTGGTAGCGGTGCGATGACCAATGACATTCCAAGTATTGCTCACTCTGATGTTATTTTTATCATTGGCTCCGACACCAGTGCCGCGCATCCGATCATCGCCTCGCACATCAAGCAAGCCATTGCTGGTGGTGCTCGCCTTATTGTGGCCGATCCAAAGCGCATTGATATGGCTGATCATGCAGAGCTCTATGTACGCCATCGTCCAGGCACAGATGTGATGCTACTGAATGCCATCATGCATGTGATCGATAAAAATGGTTGGCATGATCCGGAGTTTATCAACAACCGAACAGAAGGCTATGACGCATTTGTTACTGAGATCCGCAAAGCCGACTATCACCCGAAAAATGCCGCACTGATCACCGGTGTCGCTGAATTTGATATTGAGCGCCTTGCTAAGATGATTGGTACCGCTAAAGTGACGTCAGTGTTTTATTCTATGGGGATTACTCAACATACCACAGGTCACGACAATGTTCGCTCGATAGCTAACTTGCAAATGCTCTGCGGCAATCTGGGTGTAGAAGGTGGCGGGATAAACCCGCTTCGCGGTCAATCAAACGTACAAGGCTCTTGTGATATGGGGGCGTTGCCAACCGACTTCCCGGGCTATCAAAAGGTGACTGATCCAGAAGTGCAAGCTAAGTTTGCCAAGGCATGGGACTGTGACAACCTGCCGACCGAACGGGGCAAGACGTTGACAGAGATCATCGATGGCGCTTGTGATGGGGAGATTAAAGCTTTGTATGTTATGGGGGAGAACCCAGTACTGAGCGACCCTGACCAAGCGCACGCGGTACACGGCTTGAAATCCTTGGACTTCCTGGTAGTGCAAGATATTTTCCTTACAGAAACTGCCCAACTAGCCGATGTCGTGTTGCCATCTTACTCCTTTGCCGAAAAAGCAGGGCACTTCACCAATACCGAGCGCCGAGTGCAACGTTTGGTACCGGCTGTACAAGCTCCGGGAGAGGCGCGTGAAGATTGGCATATTATTCAATCTATCGCTAATGCAATGGGCAGCGATTGGCAATATGAGTCAGTGCAGGACATCACCGAAGAGATCGCTGACGTGACGCCACAATACCATGGTATTCGCTGGCAGTCGGTGGGTAAAAATGGATTGCAGTGGCCGTGTAATAACGTCAAACCGTTTGGGACACGCATTATGCACCAAGACCAGTTTATTCGTGGCAAAGGCGCTATAGCAGCGATCCCATTTGAGTATGCGGCTGAACTGCCGGATAAAGAGTTCCCTATGATTCTTACCACAGGTCGCTTACTTGAGCAGTTCCACACTGGAACCATGACGCGCAAAACCAAAGGGCTGGATAACCTTGCTGGACCGCGCATTATGATCAGTGTTGAGGATGCAGAAGCGATAGGTGCAACAAATGGTGAACCAGTTAAGCTGGTATCGCGCCGTGGTGAGATCTCCGCACCAGCGTTCGTCACCAAACGCATGCAGCAAGGTGTGGTGTTCGTGCCGTTCCATTTTGCGGAATCGGCGGCTAACAAGCTCACCAATACTGCGACCGATCCCCATGCCAAAATACCTGAGTTTAAGGTATCGGCAGTACGATTAGAGCGGGTTAGTCAGGCGGCGGTGTAATATCACTCCAAGCTTTAGGTATATCGAAAGGAGGCAAGCCATTAGGCTTGCTTCTTTGTCCTTGGCGCCACGCTTTCAGTTGATTGACGTAAGTGAGAATATGCGCCACGGCCACGAATAGTTGATTAGGTACCATTTGATCGACTTGAGTTGTGTGGTAGATAGCACGGGTTAGCTCTGGACTTTGCACGACCTCGACTTGGTGTTTGGCCGCTAACTCGCGTATGTAGACGGCCACGTCATCTTTTCCTTTGGCGACCACGAAAGGTGCTTCGGCTTGGGATAAGTCATACACTAACGCCACACTGTAATGAGTTGGGTTCGTTAGTACGACGCTGGCTTTTGGGACTCGCTCGTTGGCGCCGCGTTTGGCGTTTTGCGTTTGGATTTGCCGAATACGCGCTTTGACTTCGGGTCGGCCTTCTTGTTCTTTGTGCTCATCTTTGACCTCTTGTTTGGTCATTTTCATTTGCTTAGTGAACTCATAGCGCTGATAAGGGAAGTCAATCAGTCCAAATAGCAGAATCAGCAAAAGAAGATAGCCAAGATATTCGATGGTAATGGTGCTTACAGTACCGATGACATTATCAAACGGTGCGCTGACCAGGCCAGTAATAACTGACATATAGCGGTTAATGACCCAGTAAAGGATGGCAAAGAACAGTGATACTTTGACGCTGTTCTTCACCAGCTCCACTAATGATTGAGTTGAAAATATGCGTTTAATGCCTTTTAGCGGACTGATTCGTTCAAGTTTTGGGGCAAGCAATGATGGGCTATAAACCCACCCTCCTAGCATAGTGGAACTGATGATGGCGCTAATGACTTGGTATATAAGAAGGGGAAAAAACAGCATCACCATTGCAAACAAGGCTTTGCCCACCAATTCGATGAGTAAGTGAAACTGTCCAATGACACTGGCATCAAACTCATAGCAGATTAAAAACAGCTCTATCAGAGTTTGTCCCAACCTATCCATGCTTAATACGTAATAGGCGACGACCACCACTAAGGTCAGTGATGAGACGAAATCTTTTGCGCGAGGGATCTGGCCCTCACGACGAGCTTTTGCCAGTTTATGTTGGCTGGGCAGTTCGCTTTTGTCACCGCTGTCTTGGTTATCCGCCATTCGGGAGTCTTAAGATGTAGTTGAGGTGACGATTGAGTTCGAGTGCCAATTCAAGGTAGTGATCCCCAATCCCGGTGAGAGAGGCCATCATGGCGAACAGCCCAAGCAACATGGTCATAGGAAAGCCTAGGGCGAAGACGTTGAGTGCAGGAGCAGCTTTATTCATTAGACCAAAGGTGATGTTACTTAGCAGCATTACGACAATGGCAGGGGCTGCCACCAAGAGTCCCGTCGCAAACATCCACGACACCATCTTGAGGACATAATCGATGCTGCTGAATGGGAATCGAGAGTCTAGTGGCCAATGCGTGAAGCTATTCTTTAATTGCAACAGCACAATCAAATGGCCGTCGATAGATAAGAACAGCAACATCGCCGTGATAAACATGATTCGACCTATAATTGCGATGCTTACTCCATTGGCAGGATCGTTCATAATGGCCATTGCCAGTCCCATTTGCATCGAAATCGCTTGCCCTGCAATAGAAAAAATCGTGAAGAAAATCATCACTGAAAAACCAATGAGAAACCCAAATACAAGTTGGTAAATCGTGAAGATAATCGCGTCTATAGAAAACGGATTAAATGGCGGCACGCTATCGACCATGGGCGCGAGCAGTAATGAGAACACGAAGGCGAATAAAATTTTCACCCGCATAGGTATCGCTTTATCACCAAAGAATGGCGCGATTATGAATAGCCCCGTTAAGCGAACGAATGGCCACCAAATCAGCCCCAACCACTGTGTAATCTCGGTAAATGTAATGGCCATGGCATCACCCCACCTCTGTGGGGATGGCATTGAACACAAACATAAATAGGTCGGTGATTTCTTGCACGAGCCAATGTCCGGCTAAAATGATGGTCAGTAAAGTCACCAGCAAGCGCGGCAAGAAGCTCAGTGTCTGCTCGTTAACTTGGGTAACGGCCTGGAAAATCGCGACCACGAGGCCAACGACCAGGCTTGGCAGAATCAGAACAGATACCATCAGCAAAATGACACTGATGGCATGGCCTACTAAGGTGACCGCTTGCTCCGGACTCATGTACTCACCCAAAAACTATTGGCAAGACTTCCCATTAACAATCCCCAGCCATCGACAATCACAAAGACCAGTAATTTGAATGGTAGGGAGACGATCAACGGCGACAGCATCATCATCCCCATCGACATGAGAACCGAGGCGACGACGAGGTCGATCACCAAAAAAGGGAGGAACAACATAAAGCCAATTTGAAACGCGACTTTGAGTTCGCTGAGTAAATAGGCGGGGAGCAAAATAAGAAAGGGGATTGCTTCCTCATTAGCAATTTGGGTCTCACCTGCTATTTTGGTCACTTGTTCTAAAGCTTTGCGCTGAGTTTGATCCAGCATATAACGCCGCAGCGGTCCTTCAGCGGTTTTGAGGGCCTGGGCGAGTGTGGCATCGCCGTTGCTATATGGTACGTACGCTTCGTCGTAGATCTTAGTCCATACTGGCCGCATGATAAGCAAAGTAAAAATAAGCGCGATACCAACCAGCACTTGGTTGGGGGGCGTTTGCTGTAAGCCCAGAGCTTGACGAAGGATAGCCAAAACGATCACGATGCGAGTAAAGCTGGTGCACATGATGATAAACGCGGGCACAAAGCTGAGTAGCGTCATCAAAATGAGGATTTGCAGTTTCACGCTGTACTCTGTCCCATCGTCCCCTTGAGTTTCGGTTAAGATGGTTAACCCTTCAGCTCTCGCCAAATGGGGCAGCAGTAGCAGTGCAATGATCAACAACCTCAACGCGATTCGCAGTGACGGAGTCATGAGTGCCTACCTACTGATTGGGCTTCTTGATTATGCTCAGCAACCTAACGCCATACTGGCCATTTTTCGATACGATTTCGCCGGTACCAAAGGAGGTGCCGTTAATTTTAATGTCTACGGGGTCGCCTTCATGTTTCTCCAACATGACAACGCTGCCAGACTTTAGATTGAGCAGTTCATCAAGGATCAACGTTTTACGAGCCACTTCAACAGTAATGTCGACGGGAATACTTTTTAGTAGGTTGACGCTGTTAGCGGGCGAAGGATCGGCGGCGTGCATCTCTTCTTGTTCAAGATCGTCGAGATCCAAATCTAAATCATCAAGATCCGGCAGTTCATCTTGTAAGTTCATATCTTCGATGGAGACGTCTAGGTCTCTCGTTGGTTTGTTATCAGCCATCGATCTTTACTCCCAGCTCTGAGTCTATAGTTTGCAGTTTGCCAAAAAAGGTTGGATGTCCATTGACTTTGATAGTGAGGTTTTTACACAGAGTTAATGGGAGCACATCGCCAGGTACTAGCTTGGATAGCTCATGCAAAGTGCACTGACCGGTCAACAGCACACAACCGAGCTCTACAGGTTGATAGCGAAGCGTGTTAAGAATCTCGTCTCTGTCAAAGGTTTCGTTGTTGCCCAACATTTCGCGCAACTTTTTCACGTAGCGATCATCAATCATGATGGTGATGGCAATCTCTTGGTGATCGACGCGGAAAATAACATTGACGCCAACGTTGGATGGTTCGTGTTCTGTGCTATCGAGCAGGTAGTGCTGAGCATCGGCGGTAATGATATTGGCAAGTGCCATAGAAAACTTTTGGAACAATCGGTAATGGGTTTGTGTCAGTTCTGACAGCGATTGCGCATGATTGATAGTTTGGGTGTCGCTGTTGAGGTGTTGGTGCAGTAAATGGTCTAGGTTTTCGGGCTCGATGTAGAAAAAAATATTACCAAACTCTTCAATGTTGAGTACCGCTTGAACGGATTCTTCTGGGTAATGATTCGCTTCAGAAAACGTCACTTTGGTGTTTTTGCTTGAGAAGTTGAACTTGAATAAGTCAATCACTTCATTAGAAAAATGGCTGGTATGTTTGAGCAAAAACTTGCGCATTTTAACATTGGGGTTCCCAAACTCGGTGTAGATAACTCTCTCCATGTCAAGTTTTCCTTTATTGTTTTTGAGTTGGTTCTCAAGTTTGACACGATAATTAACGTTAACTATAGGTTATAGGGTTTCCATTTCAAATTTATATAACGTGAGTTGAGAGTAAATACACTAGCTTCGTTGAGGTGGAAGATGGACGTCACGTAGGGCTAGCTATGTGCGATCTCGCGGTTAGGGTTTTACTCGACATCACCGATTGGAAACGCAAGGAGTGAACATGATTGATTTGGATCAGGCGCTTGGGATTCACCCGCAGATGGTGCAATTTAGGTTAGAGCGAGCCACCGTACTGAGCTCGAACATTGCTAACGTTGACACCCCAAATTACAAAGCGGTTGATGTGTCGTTTGATGCCATTTTGTCAGGTATTGGTACTGGAAAAACGTGGCAAATTGATAGCCAAATGCTGTATCGCATTCCAGTGCAGCGCACTCGTGATGGCAATACAGTTGAGCTAGAGGCTGAGCAGGCGAGGTTTGCTAAAAATGTGATGGACTACCATCAGAGCCTCGCGTTTTTGCAGTCGAAGATTAACGGACTCAAGACCGCGATTAAAGGTCAGTGATGTCAAACCTGAAACAGGAATAGTTACATGGCTAGGTCAAGGGCGTAGCTAGAATGAGAAACTAAACGGAACATAATGGCGAAACCATCCACAGACATCATAGAGTGTTGGGTGATTGTTACTCTGGTGACATGTCTTGCACTGGTGGCCATAAGGCAACATATAACAACGTCAGCAATTGGATATATTGGCTAATTAAGTAGGGATACTATGTCATTTTTCGGAATATATGAAACGGCTGGGTCGGCAATGACGGCTCAGACTGTACGGCTTAATACCATATCAAGCAACTTGGCGAACGCAGATTCAGTATCTGGCGATCCGGCTAAGGTTTACAAGCCATTAAAACCCATCTTTTCATCAATATACAATCAGTTTGACGCGGCACAGTCACTGAATGAGAGCCGACATGAAGGCAGGCATCAAGGCATAGTGCCTATCCGAATTGCGGATGTCATTGAGGTGTCTTCGGTCACCGAGGAGCGATTTGAGCCAGATAATCCACTGTCGAATGATGAGGGGTATGTGTATTACTCCGGAATCAATGTTGTTAATGAAATGGCCGATATGATGTCTGCGACACGCAGCTTTGAGGCCAGCGTGGAAGTCTTGGGTAATGCCAAATCGATGCAGCAATCCTTGCTTGGGTTGTGGCGTAACTGATCGCAGCTCTCGATAGCAACCAGCAAATTAAATAGGTAGGCAAAACATGGCTACGATATCAGGGGCAGCTCAGGTCAACAGCATTGTGTCCGCATCAAGCGCCGCACCGCAAGTCAATCCAAACAGTGGTGAGGCGTTAAAGAATGAGTTCATCACCTTAATGGTGGCGCAAATTGAGAACCAAGATCCTCTCAATCCAACCGATGGTACGGAGTATGTGGCTCAGTTAGCGCAGTTCTCACAGGTTGAGAGCACCGAGAATTTGGTGCAGTTGATGCAATCTAACACGGCGATGTTGGACAACTTACAGGTACTCAGCACAGCAAGCTTGGTGGATAAAAATGTCACGGTGCGCAGCGATCAGCTAGAGATGAGCCCGGGCAGTAGCAATCAGGGTTACATAGAGCTACTAGCGCCCTCAAACACAGTGACGATTGAGCTTTTAGACAGCGCAGGGAATGCTATCGCGATACCGCTTGGTCCAAAATCGGCAGGTAAAGTAGGCTTTACCATCGATGCCGATCAGCATCAGCTTAATGGCCGTTACCAAATGCGAGTGAGCGTAGACAGCGGTCAAAATTATTCACCAACGATTTTTCAGCATGGTGTGGTAGAACAAGTGACCACGCCGGCACTTGATGGAACCAGTCAGTTGCAGGTTCAAGGCATAGGCAAAGTTGCCTTTTACGAAGTCGCCGCGTTTGCGCAGAATTGATGAACTGCCCCGCGGCTATTGGTTATTTTCGCTGTTTAGTTAACGTTTTGGCGCACCTTTTTTCGCGCTCGATTAGGTAAGATGACGGCTGTCGTACTCCTAAGGACTTAGATCCAGGAGGTAGCCTCTTTATGGAATGAAGAGGATGACATTATGAGTTTCAGTATTGCATTGAGTGGGCTAAACGCCTCGAACTCAGAGCTCAATACCATCTCAAACAACATTGCGAATGTATCAACCACAGGCTTTAAAGAGTCACGCACCGAGTTTGCGTCAGTCTACAGTGGCAGTGAGGCAGGCGGTGTGGAAGTGGTAGGGGTTTCGCAAAACTTCGAAAAAAGCGGCACGGTCACGGGGACAGGTCGTTCCTTAGATATGGCATTGAGTGGTAACGGCTTTTTTGTGCTTGAAGACAGTAAGGGGCAAACCTTATATACCCGCTCGGGCATTTTTAACATGAATGCGGATGGAGTAATCACCGCCAATAATGGGGCTGCGCTGCAAGGATACCCAGATGATGGTAACGATAACCTACTTTTGGGTTCTGTGGGTACGATTCAAGTTAGTACTGCTTCATTGAAAGCAAAAATGACCGACAACATTGAGTTTGTGGCTAACTTAGACGCTCGAGAACAAGCCCCCACTGCACCTTTTGATTATAGCGATTCTTCCACTTATAACCATTCATACACCACGCCTATTTATGATTCTCTGGGAAACTCTCATACGGTGAGTCAGTATTTTGTTAAGACGGACTCGAACGAGTGGAAAGTGCATGTATTAGTTGACGGTAAGTCTATAGATGCTTCGAATGACCTTGTAGATGCAGATTCTTTTCCGACTCAAATTAATAAAGTCATCAAGTTTGGTGCAAATGGTACTTTGTTATCTGGTGATAGTTATGATGTTACTTTTGACCCTGATAACGGATCTAAGCCTGTAACCTTAAACATTGATTTATCATCAGTCACCCAATATGGCAGTGACTTCGTAGTCTCCAAAAACAGCCCCAATGGTTACACCTCAGGCGACTATGCCAGCGTTCGCATGGAAAACGATGGCAAAATCTACGCCACTTACACTAATGGGCAATCTCAGCTTCAGGGTCAGGTTGTGCTAGCTAATTTTGCCTCGCCTCAAAACCTAATAAAAACCAGTGATACCGCTTGGCTACAAAGCTTTAGCTCAGGGACGCCGGTTCTAGGTACTGCAGGTAGCGGTGTATTTGGGGATTTAACGTCAGGCGCATTGGAAGGATCGAATGTGGATCTGACCTCTGAGCTGGTGGCCTTGATGACAGCGCAGCGTAACTATCAAGCTAACACCAAATCTATTTCGACGTCAGATCAATTGACTCAAGCGCTATTCAACGTGGTGTAGGACGATGAACCCAATACTGTTTAGCGCCGCTAAAGGTGCTGAGCGAACGATGCTCGCTCAGCACGTGCGTGCCAATAACTTATCCCACACCGACACCATAGGGTTCAAAGCCCTGATGGAGCACTCTTCACCGATGCGTCTTGAAGGCTCTGGCTTTTTGACCTCGGTGACTTCGCGCACCAACTCTGCTGTGAACAACTTCCGTCAAGGTGAGGACATTCGTACCGACAGGCCGCTTGATGTTTCCATCAATGGTGATGGTTTCTTTACTTTAGAAGGTTTGGAAAACGAGCCCCTAGAGCTGTATAGCCGCGCGGGGAATTTTCGTCTTGATGGTCAGGGGCAGCTTTATCTTGGTGGTCGCCGTGTGATGTCGACTGAAGGGCCAATGGTGCTGCCGGATTTCGAGTTTGTTTCTATCAGCAGCAATGGACTGGTTTCGGTCACCCCAATAGGCGGTGAAGCGTCGCTTGAAGTCGGTGCTTTGAAATTGGTTAAGCCGGAATATGAGCAAATGACCATGCACGCCAGCGGTCACTTTGTGGCGAAAAGCGGTGATGAGCTAGACGAGGATTTTACCGTACAAGTTCGCTCTGGATACTTGGAGGCCAGTAACGTCTCCAGCTTGGAAGAATTGGTGAGCATTATGTCACTCACGCGCCAGTATGAGATGCAAATTGAAGTCATGGCGTCGGCAGACGAAATTGCTCAAATAGGCAACAAGCTACTTAAAGCTTAAGGAAGGCTGTTATGCACAGCGCATTATGGATATCAAAAACTGGGATGGCGGCGCAAGATGCCAAAATGACCGCGATTTCCAATAATCTCGCCAACATCAATACGGTGGGTTTTAAGCGCGATCGCGTGGTGTTTGAAGACTTGTTTTACAGCGTTGACAAACAAGCGGGAACCGAAACCACCGAGCTCAACGAACACCCAACAGGAATACAGCTGGGTAATGGCGTCCGAGTGGTCGGTACTGAAAAAGTGTTTACTCAGGGCAATGTTCAAAACACTAACCAGCAATTCGATATCGCGATTTTAGGTGATGGTTTTTTCCAAATCGAGAACTCCGATGGTGAGCTGCTTTATACCCGTAATGGTCAGTTTCACACTAACTCAGATGGGCAGTTGGTTAACACTCAAGGTTATCCATTGATCCCTGAGATTGTGGTGCCGCCGGAGGCAACCTTGGTGAGCATTACCGCTGACGGAGTAGCAACGGCAACTATTCCGGGGCAAGTTAATCCTGAGGCTCTGGGTCAAATTACCATCGTGAAATTTATGAATCCGGCGGGTCTTGCTGCTCAAGGGGGAAATTTATTTGCAGAAACCGAAGGGTCTGGTGAAGCCGTTGAACTGGTCGCTGGGACGGAAGGCTCAGGCCAACTTAAGCAAGGCGCATTAGAGGGGTCCAATGTGCAGGTCGTCGAGGAAATGGTGGACATGATCGCGACGCAGCGTGCTTATGAAATGAGCGCCAAGATGGTGAGTGCAGCGGATGAAATGCTGCAGTACATCGCTCAGCAATCGTAATGCATTGAGCTTAAGGGAGCGCATAGGTCGGGGGAAGCATGGCTAAACGCGAAGAGCAAACGCCCAAAAGAGTGGGAGTGATAGAAAAGCGACACGCAATCGGTGCCATCTACTTTTTGGCAGTGGTGGCGCTATTAGTGATCAACCTCTCTGGCTGTGCGGGTCGTCAACAGGAGTTTATTCCGCCGTCACCAGATGATGAAGCGTACGCCCCGCCGGATCTTGACTATCAAGTGACCCGTGTTAGCAAAGGCAGTCTATACACCGGAAAAACGGCGATGACGTTGTTTCAAGATCGGAGAGCTTACCGAATTGGTGACATTTTGACAGTGGTGCTCGATGAAAAGACAGAGTCGGACAAAAGTGCTTCGACTCAGTTTGGCAAGGACTCCAGTGTTGCGGTGGCCGCGCCTACTTTAGGGACCACCACTTATACGGAAGGGGCGGCGTCACTGGATGCTTCGCGTGATTTCGATGGTGCGGCGGCTTCGACGCAAGGTAATCGCTTAACAGGCTCAATCACGGTCACGGTCTATGACGTGTTGCCCAATGGGGTGTTAAGAGTGCGTGGTGAGAAGTGGCTCAAGCTAAATCAGGGGGATGAGTACATCCGGTTAACAGGCAATGTTCGTGTGGATGATATTCAGGCGGATAACACGTTGTCATCGCAGCGAATCGCTGATGCGCGTATTACCTATGCGGGTCGAGGCGCATTTGCTGACAGCAACACGGCGGGTTGGTTAACTCAGTTCTTTAACTCACCATGGATGCCCTTTTAATGAGTACGACAGATATGCGTTTCTCACGCACCACGTTGCGTCGCTTAGCAGGCATAAGCCATTGGCTGATGGTCTTGATGCTGTTATTGATGGCATTAGAAACACTCGCAGCGCGTCCGATATCGGAAGTGGCGGATGTGTATGGTGATAGGCAAAACCAATTGATTGGTTACGGTTTGGTTGTCGGTCTTGACGGCTCGGGAGACAAGTCTCAGGTGAAGTTCACGCAACAATCGGTGGTGAACATGATCAAGCAATTTGGTGTTCAGCTTGATGACTCGACCAATCCTAAACTGAAAAACGTTGCGGCTGTCAGTGTCACTGCAGCAATCGAGCCTCACATGGGACCTGGGCAACTAGTCAGCGTGACCGTTTCTTCTTTGGGTGATGCAAAGAGTCTGCGTGGTGGCACCTTATTACTGACTCCTCTTAGAGGTATTGATGGTGAAGTCTATGCGGTTGCTCAGGGAAGCTTGGTGGTCGGTGGTTTCAATGCGACAGGTGAGAATGGTACCAGTGTGACTCGTAATACGCCTACCGTGGGTCGAATTCCCAATGGGGCGACATTAGAGCGGGCTATTTCAACGGGTGTTGATCGTGACCCAACCATTCGTTTGCAATTGAGACATCCAAATTACGAAACCGCGCTCAACATTTCTAAAGCCATCAACCAGACCTTCGGTGGTCAAGTGGCTAAAGCGTTGAATAAAGGACAGGTGGAAATTTCGGCGCCCATCGACAGTGAAGACCGCGTGATGTTTGTCGCGATGATCCAGGAGCTGGAAATCGAAGAGGGTCGCAAGTCTCCCAAAGTGGTGTTTAACTCCCGCACTGGAACTGTAGTGATCAGTCAACGAGTCACCGTCAGTGAAGCTGCGGTCAGCCAAGGGGGAATTACCGTTACTGTTTTGGAGTCTGAGTCGGTATCACAGCCGGGGGGGGCGTTTAACACCGCAGGTGAGACGGCGGTAGTTCAAAATACTCAAATAGCGGTTGATGAAGATGATGGCACCACCATGGTTTGGCCTCCTGGCACCAATTTGCAAGAAATCGTCGATGCGATTAATAACATCGGAGCCACGCCGGAAGCCCTGATGCAGATCTTACAAGCACTGGATGAAGTCGGTGCCATTAATGGGGAGCTGGTGGTGATATGATTGATTCCAGTGCACTGGCCATTATCAGCAAAAATTCGATTTTGGACGCATTCCCTAGCGGAGATATTAAGGTACCGCTGAATAACGCAAGGTCTATTACGCCACAGGCTACACCAGTGGAAATAAACACGGTGCCATTTTCTGATGTCGTCGAGCAGGTTGAAGCTAAGCCTGAGTTTAGAACTTTGCAGGCAACAACTGGCACTGGCCTAAGTGGTCAATCGCCAACCGCTGAAACCTCTTTCTATTTAGACCAGCAATCTCTATCTACACTCAAGTACGATAATAGCCAGCAGGGTTTAATGGCAGCCGCACAACAATTTGAGGCGCTCTTCATACAATCTATGCTCAAACGAATGCGTGCTTCCAGTGAGGCATTGAGTAATGAAGATAACCCTCTTTCCACGAAATCTTCCAGCCTGTTTCAGGGCATGTTGGATGCGCAGCTAGCACAGAACATCAGTCGCCAGTCTCAGTTTGGACTCGCGGACATGATTTATAAACAGTTGGCATCACAAGTACCAACAGATAGCGCGGATGCCGTTTACTCCCTCTCAAAGTCAAATCACCAACAAGGGCAGGCTGAAATGCACGATAGCGCAGCCCTACATACCGTTATTAATCATGGAGGAGTGCGCTAATGGGCATGGTAAATATTGGACTATCAGGCGTGCTTGCTAATCGGGTGGCATTGAATACGACAGCGCAGAATACCGCTAACGTCAACACTCCCGGGTACAGCAGACAGATTGTGAGCTTTAATGCCACATCGTCCGGCAACTTTGTTAATGGGATTAACTTAGGAGCAGGTGTCGAAGTTGGAAACGTGATACGTATTGCGGAGCAGTCGAGTATCAACCGCTTACGAGAGTCTAATGAGTTAGCGCAGTACACGAACACCTATTTTGAGGGGCTGTCGAATCTGGAAAACATGCTGGGGGCAGAAGGGTTAAGTCTGACGTCTGGTCTGAATAACTTCTTCGCCGCCATTGATGAAGCCAGTGTGTCACCAGAAAGCCTAGCATTTCGCCAGCAAGTACTGACCAATGCGAGCGCGCTGGCACAGCAATTTAATGCGGTCTCCACCCAGTTGAATCAGCAGCAAGCAGCGCAGAGTGAGCGCTATGGTGCCTTGGTGACCAACGTAAACAGTCAGCTAGACAGTATTGCCAAACTCAATACTCAGCTGCAAGAAGATGCGCTGCTGGGTAAAAGTGTGTCTGGGCTTCAAGACTCAATGGATAAACACCTTAATGAGTTGGCCAAGTCGGTGGATATCCAAGTGATCTATTTAGAGTCGGGCGGTGTTGAGGTGTCGACTCCAAATGGACAGCCTTTGGTCATAAATGGCTACTCGGCGACGCTGGAGCGGGATTTAAGTAGCGGAGACCCCTACAGTAGCGATCTTAATATTCAGTTCCAATCCATGCTCACGCCAGTGGACGCATCACTCGGTGGCGAGATGGGAGCCATTGCAGCTTTGAAAGCTGAGCAGTATGAACCCATCAAAGCGCTATTGAATGATATGGCCGGGGCGCTCGCCACTGAAGTGAATGCGGTGCTAGATGGCGGTTACGTGTTGGATGGCACTCAGCTTACCAGCCCTGACAGTGATTTGTTCATTGTGACGACAGGCAGCGAGTCATCATCCATTGCGATTAATCCCGATCTCACCCCCAAAAAACTAGCGTTTTCGACCAGCCCTGGCTCGGCTGGGGATGGCGGTAAACTTACCGAACTCTCCATGTTATCGCAGAAGAGCTTAAGTACGGGATCTGTGAGCGGCAAAACATTGTACAGCGCCTATTCAGGGCTCTTGGGTGACATCGGTATTTTTACTCGCCAGGCGGAAAGTGAATCGACCGCAGCCCAAATTAGTTTGGATGATGCGCAGGTGATCAGAGACAGCGTCAGTGCGGTGAATTCTGATGAAGAGGCGGCCAACATGCTTCTCTATCTCAATGCGTATGAAGCCAATATGAAGGTGATTAGTACCGCAAACCAAATGTTTCAAACCTTATTGCAAGCCTTTTAGGGAGAGAGTTCATGCGCGTAACCGATTCACAGTTTAACTCCATCATGCAGCGTGCGCTGATGGACAATAACATTCGCCTCAATCGGGTGTTTGAGCAGATGTCGACGGGCAAAAAGCTCAATCACCTTTCCGATGATCCGATTGCAGCGGTGCGCCTTGAAGGGCTGAAGAAGAACATTTCTGATAATCAGCAATACCAGCGCAATATCGAAAACGTACAGTCTCAACTGACTCGCTATGAAACCAATGTGAATACGCTTGAAGAGCTGTCACAGCAAGTCAACGAACTCTTGCTGCAAGGTAAAAACGGTACCTTGGATACGGAAAGTCGCGCGGGGATTGTATTGGAGCTTAATTCGCTTAAGGCGGAAATGTTGACCACTTTAAATCAAAAAAACGATGGTAGTTATCTATTCTCTGGCACCGACATTTTTAACCCCGCGATTGATACTGTCAGTTATGCCTTTAACTCGAATGGAGACTACCGCAAAACCAAAGTGGGCGACGATCAATATGTGAGTAGTAATCTCACTATTACGGATGTGATAGGTAGCAATGCGATTTTCTCCGATCTTGATGCTGCGATTGCAGAGCTGGAATCACCAACCGCTGGATTTGAAACGGCTCTTGAGACAGCCCTAATAAGTAACCAGCAGGTGCATCAAACCCTGTTGCAAACACTGACCGATATTGGGAGTCAGTACAACTCTTTGGATAGACAAAAAGAGACCAGCATTGACATGGTGTTTTTTGCTGAGACGGTGACCACGAGTTTAGAAGAGCTCGATTATGCCCAAGCATCGACGGAGCTGAATCAGGGCATGATTGCGTTAGAGGCCACACAAAAGACCTTTGCGCGAGTGTCTGGCATTTCCTTGTTTGACTTGATTTAGGGATAGAGATGAAACGTTGGCGTTTACTATGCCGATTCCCCTTAATTGGCTTACTTTTGTGGTCGGGGTCGGGTTTTGCACAGAAATACATCGTGCCATTTGACGCGGTGAAATGGCACTTTGAGTCTAAGGTAGATCGCTGTGTATTGGCGGCTGATGATCCGCATACAGGGTTTCGGGTTCAGTTCTCTCTCGTTGCATCGCAACCATTAGAAGTCGGCGTTGAGAAGCGCGGTGTGCGGGCATTGCCGCAATCCACTTCCTTCAACACAACAGAACCAGTGTGGGGGATCACCAAATCGTATTCGACAACAACCGTTGAGAATGTGCAGCAGCGGGGCACTCAATTAGTGACGCGAGATGGTGCCGACCTGTTATTGGCTGATATGGCGGGCGGTGCGTGGTTTAACATCAATGCGATGGACTTTGATGTTTATTTCCCAACCACACATTTCAACCGAGCTTTGAGTGAGTTTAATCAGTGTCGTTTTGCTTTGCCGCCAGTGAATTTTCAACACGCACGGCAAGTGGAGCTGTTATTCGCACGTGGTTCGACTCAGCTGACGGCGACACAAAAACAGATCATCAATGACATCAGCGCGCTTATTAAGCGCGATAACAAAATTGTTAGAGTGCTGATTGATGGTTATACCGATAACTCTGGAGATTCCGTGGCTAACCTGCAGATCTCCAAACAGAGAGGGTCAGATGTTGCTGAGTGGTTTGTGGAAAATGGTGTCTCTAAATCGATGATAGAGATCCGTGGTCATGGGGACCGGTATCCTAAATACGATAATGCGACCCCTGAGGGCCGTGATAAGAATCGCCGAGTGGAAATCCGCTTGGTACGAAAATAGACATAGGTTTATCAGGCGCTATCGCCTCCCAAGGAAGGTGGAATCGATATGGACAAAATCAGTGTGATGCAGATTCAGCAAGAGATGCTGGAGAAGATGGCTCAGCATACGACAATAGCCACCAATCCATTGTCAGTGCCGACCGAGAGTATGCTCAGTCCATCAGCGCTAGGAAAAGTGTCAGAGAGCGCGGTGACAAATAACAGTCTGCAATTTGGACGAGCACTCAAAGGGGTGCTTGATACCGTCAACACTTATCAGCAGCACGCTGCAGAACGCGTAACCGCAGTAGAGCTAGGACACAGTGATGACTTACTCGGTGCCACCATTGCATCGCAAAAGGCAGGTTTATCATTCAATGCACTGATGCAGGTGCGCAACAAGATGGTGTCGAATTTCGAAAGCATCATCAAAATGCCCATTTAGGCTAGGGACGCTCTATGGCTACAGAGGCTGATAATAAGCTGGCGCTTGATAATAATCTCGGCACCGCTAAAGAAAAGCTTGGTAAAGCATCGGGCTGGTTGTCGAGCTTTTGGCAAAGCTCGCAGCGCAACGTCATCATTATTACCATTTTTGCCACTATCACTGCCGCCATCATCGTTATCATGTTGTGGACCTCGGCTGAGCGCTTTAGACCGCTGTACAGCAAATCGTCAAACTATGATTCCAGCCAGATTTTGCAAATGTTGGATGAAGAAGCAATACGCTATCAACTGAGTCAAGATGATGGGCAAATCCTGGTACCGGAGCGGGATGTCGCCAAGATCCGCATGGTTTTAGCATCTAAAGGTTTGAAAGAGCAGTTACCGAGTGGCTTTGATTCTTTAGACAGCAGCAAAGGTTTAGGAGAGAGTCAGTTTATGGAAAATGCGCGCTATCGGCATGCCCTAGAAGGGGAATTGGCGCGAAGTATTACTACTATGAGTGCGGTGAGCTTGGCGAGAGTGCATTTGGCGATCCCTAAAGAAAGCTTGTTCATGCGCGAAGAAGCGGAGCAGCCTAGAGCCTCGGTTATCGTGCATATTATTAATGGGATGGACTTAAAACCCTCGCAAGTGGAGTCGGTCATTAATCTAGTGTCTGGTGCGGTGATTGGTCTTAAATCAGAACACGTTCGCGTGGTAGACCAGCACGGTCGTTTATTGTCCAACGATGCAACGGTAGGAGACATCACCGTAACGTCCGGCAAACAGACGGACTACAAGCGCAACGTAGAGCAAACCTTGGTCGCACAGGCAACCGATATGCTGACACCCATTCTCGGAGTCAGTAACTTCCGAGTGCAGATCGCCAGCGATATCGACTTCTCCAAAATAGAAGAAACCGAAGAAATATACGCCGATCCGGTTGTGCGTAAAGAGACCTTACTCAATGACGTCAACGAATCCTCCATGGCGCTGGGTATTCCAGGTGCGCTGAGTAATACACCGCCCGTTACTGATGCTGAGGAACAACCTGACCCCAACTCGATAGTCAATCGAAGTGAAACTTCCCGAGACTATGCGGTCAGTGGCAAAGTACGCCATGTGCAACATCAGCAAGGGGTACTCAACAAACTCTCCGTCTCTGTGGTCGTCAATGACATGGCCAACCCAAACCAAACTTGGACACCGGAAGAACTCGTCAATATTGAGAATGTGGTGCGATCAGCCATCGGCTTTGATGAGCAGCGTGGTGACAACATTCACATCACTCACTTCCCTTTTGTGGTTGCCGCCATTCCGGAACAAGTTCAAGTGCCTTGGTTTGAGAATATGAACATCATGCAACCGCTTAAGTATTTGCTGGGCGTGATGCTCAGCGGACTGATGATCATGGTTGTACTTAAACCTCTGGCGCAATACCTGACGAAGTCTGCAGAGCGTGAAGAGCAAGATGCTGAAAGCATGGATTATGACAACCTCATTACCAAAGAGGAGCGTGAGGCAGAGGCGGCAATGCAGTCTAAGTTGGAGGCGCTGGGTATTGATGCGACGGGGATTAAGGCTCTGGATGATAACTTGCCGTCTGCCGACAGTCCTTTGGAAGTGCAGATACAACATTTGAAACTGATTGCTAAAGAGGACCCCAATCGGGTTGCGGAGATCTTACGAACATGGATTCAAGCTTAAGGATTACTTCTTATGAAACAAGAGGGGTGAGCCAATATGGATGATAAGCAAACCTACCAGTCGGTAGATGGGGTCGCGATGCTCGTACTCAGCATGGGCGAAGATATTGGCGCTGAGGTGCTCAAGGGATTCACCCATGAAGAGATTAAGCAGATCACCCATGCCATGAGTAAGATGCAAGACATTAAAGCGGCAGATGCCATGGTCTCTTTGAATGGGTTCTTCGATGATTTTCGCAAGCACTCCGGCATTTTGGGCGGAACACGAAACTACATCACCAATGTCTTGGAGAAAACTCTCAATGGTAATCTCGCGCGTGACTTGGTCTCGGAGATTTATGGTGATGAAATTCGCTCTCATGCGGAAAAATTGGCGTGGATACCGCCTGATTTGCTCGTCAACGATTTGCGCAAAGAGCACGTTAACTTGCAAGCGCTTTTGATTGCCCATTTACCCCTTGAATACAGCGGTCGGGTTATGGATGAGTACGATGAAAAAGAGTGCCATGAATTGATTTTGCAGATATCTAAGACTCAGGTGCTGACCTCTGGGCTGATGGAAACGCTGAAAGATTTGATCGACCGGTGCAAGATCAATTACCACAGTGGCGGCTCGTCGAGTCTTCAAGGCTCAAAAGTGGTCGCGAACCTTATCAATCGCTATTCAGGCAATAAAAATGAGCTGTTTGAATATCTTCATGACAAAGACAAACAGACTGCTGAGATGGTGGAAGAAGCCATGTTCGATTTCTTCACCTTGTTTAATCAAGATCTGGAAACCATCAATGTGATTAATGAGAAAGTCAGTCTAGAGCAGTGGGCTTACGCCTTGAAGGGAACCAATAAAGAGTGCCGACTTTACATTATTAATTCAATGCCGCAGCGAGTATCTACAGAGCTGAAAGAGAACCTGGTGCGTATTGGTGCCGTGCCCGTGAGTCAAGTGGAGCAAGCTCGTAAAGCGATCATAGATATTGTCAAAGAGCTGCAAGCTGAAGGAGAAATCAAACTTAACTTCGCGAACGAGCCGCGACTGACATAACGGACTCGATAAGCACATTGAAGGTCAACGCTAAGGAGAGGCAATGAAGTTAACCAGTATAGGATTACGCAAGTCTGAGGTGAGCTCTGCAACCACGGGGCGCATTCGTAAGCCAGAAAAACTGGAGAATCGACCCAATCGTTCCGTCGTACTCGGCCAGCAAATGGTGCACCTCAACTTACACGAGCGCCCGAGACTGATCGCTGAAGTATCGGAGTCTCATAAAGGCTTCAGCCAGTTGCTCCTGGCTGGAGAGGTACTTCGCACTACCGCTAGTGAGCTACTAAAACTCAAGCGACTGGCTGAATTGCCACAATATACGCCGTCACAAGCAAACCAAATTGATGTGATCAAAAAGACGCTCATGTTCTGGAATAGCAAACAGCTTTTTGGCCGTCATGTTCTGGACTCTACGTTTGCACCGGTACAGGTTGATGCTCCCACTATCGAGTTTACGGTGCCGGGTCTTGACATGGGGCGTGAACGCTATCGGGATGAAGTGGTCTCGCTCTACATTAATCATCGACTGGTTGCTTTAGCGTTTGAGCGTACTGAGGATCGTGAAGTGTTGCTTGAGCAGTTCAAAATGATGTTTGCTTTTGCCAAGTTGCAGCTGAGATTGAATGAAAACCAAGAGCTGGTGATAGGTATGAGTGACAAGGATTGGCGACAATGGGACGGTCAAATCTTTGTGTCGGGCCAAGGTGGGCGTTATGCAGAGGGAACTCCAATTGCCGTTGCTGTGAATACGCTACAGCCTGTGGTCGAGAACATTACTCAATTAGCGGTCAATGAGTCCGGTGCTCTAGCTCAAATCGAGCGCGTCCTTGAGCGGGTAAATAAAATGTATCTGGCCCTGTCTAAGGTTCTCAAGTTTAAAAAGGAAAGGGCGAATCAATTGATCGCGTTCTGCTCACATCCGGAGCTTAGAGATATAGACAGCTTTAAACAGCAGGTCGAGTCGAGTCCTCACCAATCACTTCGTTCAATTCACAACAGTTTTCAAGGACCAAGTCGGGATAATGTTATCAAGCTATTGAGAAAAAACTGAAATGAGAGTGATTTGTTGCCGTTATAGCCTAGTAGAGACCAACAGAGGTGAGTATGGGTTATGAGCAACATTAAGGTCGATAACATTAAGTACATCGTACCAAACACTCAGGTTGATGCGGTGCAACAGAAAAAGACAGAACCAGACCATAAGACAAGGGTCAAGCAAGTCAATCTGTCTCAGCATGAGGTGTCGTTACTGGAAAGTAGTAAGACGCTGTTTGAGGGTATGGACGATATCGATGCGGCCAAGGTGGAACAAATCAAGGCGCAAATCGCCTCTGGGGAGTTGGTGTTTGATATGGATGAGTTAGCCAAAGTAATCGCGAGGTTAGATCATGGAAAATAAGAAAGTTATCGTCGGCTACCTGCATTACGGTCAGGCTATCTTACGTCTGTCGCATCAACTATCAGAGCAACTTGATGAAGTAAGGCTAGCGATATTGAAAGGTGAATACCACACGCTTGAAGCACTCAACGACAGCATACTGTCACTCTCATACCAAATGGCTGAAGCGGATACCAAACGCTTTTCTCTAGCGAAACATCTAGGGTGTACAGATCGTCAATACGCCAAGGCAGTACAGCAGAGACTTAAAGGAGACCTGCAACGCCGCGTCGCGGACTTAGATGGTCAAATTGAACGTAGCGTGCATATGTGCAAGCACAAGCTTGCGCGTCAGGGCAGTCTCATGGTGATGCAACACCAAGCCATGGAAGAAGCGATGGGGGCACAGCAGCTGAAGATCAATGTGTAAGAAAATATACTCTGTATTTTTACCAAGTCTTCGATGGGGGGTTGCCTTTGGCATGCTGACATGTGTTTTGACCCTTCCGGCTCAAGCATTAGAGACAACCTCCGAAGTGCATAGTCAAAGTACACTACTCGGAATTTCGAACCGTTTGAAGTCGAGGATCGAGAGAGCGATTAAAAGGCGCTATCCGGAATCCGCAACACTTAACATTAAGCTGCGCTTTTCCAAGGCACTTAACCATGTCCAGCCTTGCCCGATAGAGCCTATTATTGAGACCAAGCGTGAAGTTGCTTTGGGGTCTCAAAAATGGTTTGTCAGTTGCCCTCAATTAGGTTGGAAGGCATCGGCGATGGCCACTTCTCAACTCAGCGTTTTAGCGGCAACCGCATCGAAAACGCTCAAGAAAGGACATCGAGTTCAATCCACAGACACCTCACTTTCTGAAGTTACGTTGACCAAAGATGCGAGACTGTTCTATCAGGTAGATGAGGTTCTTGGCAGTAAACTAAAGCGTTCAGTCAAGAAGGGCGACATTCTAAGCGCCCAGCGATTTTATCTTGATTACGATGTAGAAAAAGGGCTCCCAGTGAGTGTAATTTACCACTCAAAAACGTTTAGCTTGGAAACGCAAGGAGTGGCACTGGAGGATGGTCAGGTTGGTGATGTCATTGCGATAAAGAACGCCAAATCTGGTCGACAGCTTCGCGGCCAGGTGGTCGAGAAAAACCTGGTGCGAGTATTTTAACACTACCAACTAGCTGTGCACTTTACTCAATCTCACCCAGCACGTTTAACCCATAGTCGTTGGGAATCTCATTATAACTTAATACGATTAACTGCTTGGCAAAGGCTTTAGCTAACTTGGCGAGCATAGGTCTTGTCGTCGGTGGTACGACTAACACTGGTGGTAGGTTTTGACTTTGCAGGGTTTGGACTATGGTTGGCATTCTATTTTGGAACTTTTTCAGTATGGTCGGATCCAGTGGGATTGAATCGAGCGGAATGGTCGGATCGTTTTGTTGAGTCAGGGAGATTGCACTTTTGATTTCGTTTTCAAGAACGGGAGCGATAATAAAAGCGTTAATCGATTTTTGATTTGATGTAATTAAGTTCATGATAGTGCGTTTGAGTGCGACACGAATATTGGATGATAGCAATATGGGATCTTTTACCGAGTCAATACTTTCTATAATCGTATTAGCAATGGTTCGAACATTAATGATAGGCACTTGTTGAGCTAGCAACTGCCTAATAACCTGCATTTGCAGGTTGGGAGAGATGACACTGGCAAGGTTCTCTGCGAGCTCCGGGTGCTGTATCGCCAGCCGTCGATTGAGTGCTTTCACATCATCATAGTTAAAAATGTTGTCTAGGTGTTCACTGCACACTTTACTCACGTGCGTGGCGATCACGTCGTGTACTTCAATGACTTGGAATCCGAGGTTGATGGCTTTGGTTTTGTCTTCTTTGTTAATCCATAATGCGGGTAATTGGTAAGCAGGGTCAACGCCAACAATGCCGTCCAAGTCTGGATGGTTGATACGATTTCCAACAGCCATAGCTTTGTCTACGTAGACTTCTCCCCGTTCGATTTCATCACCGTCAATACTGATAGCATATTCAGAGGCCTTGAGAGAGAGATCGTCAGTGATCACCACTTCTGGTATCACAAAGCCAATTTGCTCACTTAAGGTTTTACGGCTGCCACGAATACTCTTAATTAGGTTGCCACCTTTCTTGGTGCTCGTCAGAGACACCAGCTTGAAGCCTAAAGAGAGAGCGATGACATCTACGTTTGGGATAATGTTCCAATCAATCACATTCTCTTGCCCAGAGTGGGGTAAAGCGTCAACATCTGCTTCGACAGTTGGAGCAACAACGCGATATTTTGATTGCTGCCACCCAACAAAAGCTAATAATACGGTAAATGTATAAAAGGCTATGTGTGGCATATTGGGAACGCTGCCAATCACAAACATTACGCCCGCGGCCATGTAGAGGTTACTTGGTGAGGCAAGGAGTTGCTGCTTCACAGTTTGGCCCATATCATTGTCGTTATCACTGATGCGAGTAACGATGATAGCGGCAGATGTGGCGAGCAGTAGAGAAGGAATTTGTGCCACTAAACCATCGCCTATTGTTAACAGTGCATAGGTTTGAAAGGCTTCTTCTGCGGAGAGACTGTGTTCAAAAACGCCAATCAGTACACCACCGATGAGATTAATAAACAGAATCAGTAAGCCGGCAATGGCATCGCCACGAACAAATTTACTGGCACCATCCATCGCCCCATAAAACTCAGCTTCCTCACCAACTTCAAGGCGCCGGGTTTTCGCTTCTTGTTGATCGATAGCACCTGCATTAAGGTCGGCGTCAATCGCCATCTGTTTGCCGGGAAGGGCGTCAAGGGTGAATCTGGCTGAGACTTCCGAGATACGTTCTCCCCCTTTGGTGATAACCACGAAGTTAATGATCATCAGGATCACAAAGACCACCATACCGACCACATAACTGCCGCCAATCACCACTTCACCAAACGACTGGATCACTTTACCCGCGGCGTCACCACCATGATGACCTTCTAGCAGGACGATACGAGTTGAGGCGACATTGAGTGTCAGACGAAGCAATGTTGCAATCAATAGTAATGACGGAAAAATCGAGAAGTCGAGTACTCGGCTGACGGTACTGCTGACAAGCAAGACAACGATGGCCAGCATGATGTTAAAAGTAAAGAACCCATCCAGCAAAATTGGGGGGAGCGGTAGGATCACCATTGCCAGGATCATCAGAAGCACGACAGGTATCGTGAGTTTTGGTATGACCGCCTTGAGTACGTTGCGCATAGAGCTCATTTTAGTGGTTATTGTTGAGTAATATCCTAGGATATTTTTCACGCAATTCTCGTTTTTGAAACTTGCAATGTTCGTGATTGGCGAAATTTTTTAAAAAAAACATGAAATGAATTTTCTCCAATGTCGTTAGCAGTAATTGAACAGCAAACACAGATGGGGAACATCAGATGGCTATATCAGTACACACTAACTACGCAAGTCTCGTCACGCAGAATACTTTGCAGTCGACTAACAGCGCGTTAACGAAATCAATGGAAAGACTGTCTACGGGCTTCCGTATTAACTCTGCAGCTGATGATGCAGCAGGCCTACAAATTGCGAACCGACTTGAGGCACAGTCACGTGGGATGAATGTGGCGATGCGCAATTCTCAAGATGCGATTTCCATGATGCAAACGGCTGAGGGTGCGTTTGATGAGATGACCAATATCGCCTATCGCATGAATGACTTGGCCGTTCAGTATGCAAACGGAACCAACTCTGCTGCAGACCAGGCTGCAATAGATGTGGAGTTTAACGCGCTAAGTGATGAGTTATCTAACATAGCCGCGAACACCAATTTTGGTGGCACTAACTTGTTGAGTACGGCGGGTTTTTCAGCTTCTGTAGATTTTCAGATTGGCTCTTCAGCCGCTGAGACATTGACTGTCGACGCATCGGCGGAAGTTGCAGCTGTAACCGGCCACGCGCTCGCGGCTGGCGGTGGTGGTCTATCTGCTGCGGGCAATATCACAGCGCTATCGGGTGCGGGTGGCCTTATTGAGCTACTAGGTACTGCTCGTGCGGAGTTTGGTGCAAATATTAACCGCCTTGAGCACACTATCACCAACTTGAGCAATATGACCGAGAACTTAGATTCTTCAAAAGGCCGAATCATGGATACCGATTTTGCATCGGAATCTGGAATGATGAGTAAACAGCAGATGCTCATGCAATCGGGTGCCTCTATGTTGAGTGCCTCAAAAATGGTGCCTCAATTGGCGATGAGTCTATTGGGCTAATCAAACCGTGAAACGGGAGGGTTGAGCTGTCCCTCCTTTAATGAGTTGAGGAACAAATTATGAATGTCGATGCCGTACAGCTTGCGAGTAATTTTGCCAGTCTGGATGTGCAGCCTTTTGAACTGCGCTACAGTCAAAAACTGTCGACAATAAGTTCTCAGACATCGGCAATCAATCAAATTAAGTCAGCTTTGCAAAAACTAGATGATCAGGTTTATGAGTTCACCAAAGCGGGTGCGACACTCATGCAAAGTGCTATAACAACCAACGAAGATTATCTTTCTGTTACTGCTGACTCTGGAGTTTCAGGTCTCGACCTCGATATTTTCGTTCACCAGCTAGCTCAAAACCATCAAATGATGGTGGATGTAAGCTCAACCGATCCTTCTGATGTGATGGCGTCAGATGGCTCTTTTACCGTGACCAATACCCAGTCCGGCGACGCTCAATCAATCAATATTATGGATGCAGACAGTGATGCCAGTGGTGATGTGACCTATACCGAATTTGTGACTTACTTCAACAGCCAATTTGAAGACTCGATGCAAGCTGTGATCGTCAAATCCCAAGGCGCGATGAAGGTACTGTTTAGTGCGGTCTCTGATGGTGAGGAAAATAACTTTAGTTTATCGAGTGATGCGACGAGTGATTGGGGGGCGACTGATGTCGCGGCTGCGTCTGTGGTGCAGTCAGGGCAAGATGCGCAAATTTCCATTGGTGGAGAAACGGGCGCTTTATTCACGAACAATAGCAACACGTTTGAAGACTTGGTCTCAGGTGTTGATGTCACCTTAAAGAAAGCGAATGCATCTGGTGATACCGCAACGAGCGTTCAGATCAGTGACGACGTCTCGGCGACGCTAGATTCGCTTCAATCGTTTGTTGATGCTTATAACAGTGCAGTGAGTGAAATTACTAAATTGACTCAATCTGGGGGGGAAAGTGATGCGAGAGGGGTGCTTGCTTCTGATTCCACCGTTCGCAATATCAAGAATCAATTGGCCTCAGTGATCAGAGAGGATTATAGCGGTGTTCGGCTTTACGAAGTGGGCTTAGAGCTAGATAGAAATGGAAAACTGAGCCTCGATAGGGACAAGTTCGAAGAGGCGGCCAAAACCCAAGATATGGAAACGCTGTTTACTGGCGATGCGGGTGTATTCCAAGCGTTTGATACCACGCTCGAGACCTACTTGGACTTTTCAAATGGCTCTTTAAGCCGCCGCATCGATACATTGAACTCCGAAAAGAGCCGAATCAATGATGCGCTCTCGGCTCTCGATGCCAGATACGAAACCTATTACAACCGATATCTATCCCAATTTACCCAGCTTAACGCTTTGAGCAGCCAGCTACAGTCTGTCTCTGGATTATTTACCGTGTAAGGAGTCACTTCATGTTATTAGGCAAACGACAGCAAGAAAACTACAGCAATGTTCAAGTGAACGCGAACGCGTCGGTGTCATCCAGTTTTGAGCTGATATGCATGCTTCATGAGCGATTAATTCAAGAGTTAGAGAGTGTGAAATACGCGATTGAAACGAAGGATCTTGAGCTTAAAGCTAAGTCATCACAAAAGTGTATCGATATTTTGGTTGGCCTGGATGCCTCCCTAGATCTCTCAAGTGCTGAACCTCTAATTCAGAACATTCATGCTCTTTATGAGCATGGCATTGCGACGGTATTTGAAGCCTCAAAAGAGATGCAACCGGAGTTGATAGAGCAGTTTATTAAGGTGGTCTCTGATCTTAAAGAGGGGTGGGAAGGTGCCATGGAGTGGCTCGATGACGCTCAAAGCTAGTCAACTGCGAGGGCTAGCAAACAAGTTACAGCGAGCACTGGAGCAAAAAGACTTTGAGTCGATTGCTAAGTGGAATCAAGTGCTCCTGCAAGTTCTACCGAATATAGATCAACACGACGAGAATTATCGAGCGACTGTGCTAAAAGTGAAGCACGTACACCGACGGTGCATTGAGTTGGTGGATCTCGAGCAAAGCGTACTCAAGCAACAAATTGAGCACAATGCCAGCTTAAAAACGCGTGATAAAGCGTACGCCCAGACACAAGTCAGGGCTAGGGAGTCATGATGCAATTACAAACTCATTCGCACGCCCAAGGTACCCTTTTTGCCTTGCTTGGAGCCATAGAAACGTCGGTTTCTGGTCAACATGACTCATCACTGGCGCAGAGCAATCGCTGGCATTCAGCCCGAGAAATCGGCGGAACCCAAATGACGCCGTTAGCGCAGTCATTTCAAACACTCTATAACACACTAGAGCAGCTATCCTATTCCTTTGACGTTACTGAGAATACAAAAGAGCCTCTTCCTGAAGTCGTAAAAGCCAGCGCTTTGATACCCAATGACAACCAATTGGAATCTTATGATTTATCTTTGACGTCAGAAACCGGCTGCGAATCACATGAAGGTGTGGAAGCGGAATTGAGTCCCGAGTCGAATCCGTTGTTTTCCTCTTTGCCGACGAGTCCGTCCGTTAGCGAGAGTAGCAAGTACCACGATTATCACGACATTGAGGAGATAGTATCAACCGATTCAACGCTTTCCGAAACTACCACCCCTTTGATGAACATGCTGTCCGAACAAGTGAAAAGAGGTGTGCAAACAAGAACTCTAGTTGAGGGTGATGAACCGATACAAAGTAAGATCGCTGCCGATGTTGCTTCGGTACTGGAGAGTCACTTGCAAGATATGCAGGCGAGTGAGCCCCCAGTGCTGTCAGTATCGGGAGAAGTTCAACTCATCCATAGATTAGTGGCGGAAGCCGTGTCTGCGAACAGCGCCAATACACATCGTTCCGATTTAAATTTATTGTCACAGTACGCCAGCTCCATGCAAAGCCAAACACCGAGTAGCCTCAAGGTTAATGAAGCTGGCTGGAGGGCTGTTGTTAATCAGCTGCAACCTACTAATAACGTTACTCTACCTGTAACAACGGAGACTATCTCTCCCACGTTAGATAGCGGGGTGGGGAGACCCTCCTCTTTGAGCTTGTCGGTTGAAAAAAGTCTACCCATTGAAGCACAAAGGCAAATCTATCAAGTAGTGAAGGATAAGGTGCAGCTGCAGGTTGATATGAATACCCAGGTGGCACGAATACGTTTTGACCCACCAGAGCTTGGGCGTATGGAGATGGTACTTCGAATAGAAGGGGATAAGCTGACGGTGCATATGAACGCTTCGGCAGCGACCACACGAGAGGCCTTATTGGCAACGTCAGAGCGACTACGTCATGAGTTAATCGCTCAAAATAGTGCTCTCTCGGAAGTCGAGGTTGCATTATCGCAGCAACGCCGCTCAGCCAATCCCGAGCAATATCACGCATCTTTTTTCTCACAAGAGCCTGAGGATATTGATGAGACAGAGCTACTTAGCGTACCTGAGTACACAGCATATATTGCGAGGGTGTAGTGATGATTAAAATTGCTGTGACGTTTCTACTCACCCTGACTTTATGCCTAGCAGGCTTCGTGCTTTACCAAAGCAACATAATCTCAATGCAGATGATTAGCGGCTGGTTTAGCTCAGAGGAGCCATCGGAAGTCATTATTGAGCAGGTTGAAGTGCAAGTGGATAACGTGCTGGTACCCATCAACCTTGGCAACCGACAAAGCTTGCTGCTGCTCGATGTTTCATTGTTTACGCCAAGTGACAATGAGAGCTACCTCAACGAGCAGCGCAGTCGAATCAAGAATCGAATCATTAAGAAATTTAGTGTTAAAGACCGGGAGTATTTTTTTAATAAAGAGTTTATCTACGTAATACAAGACGATCTCAAAGACGATCTATCAGAAGTCGCCTCTTTGCAAGTGGGAGATGTGCTCGTGACCAAGGCTGTGTTTCAGTAGGTGGCATGATGTTATTGCAGCCCAAGTACCAACACACCCAAACCGAGGAAGAATCGAGTATTCAAGAGCTTGAGAAGTTGGTGCTGCAGAAAAACTTAAAGCTCATCAATGGGTTGTTGTACCAATACCGTTATGCCGTTGACGAAGGGACGTTTGAAGACTTACGCCAGACTGCCATGATGACTTTGGTTATTGAGCTGCGTAAGTTCGACCATGTCGCTAATGATGATTTTCGGCGTGCGGTGGCGGTGCGGATACGAGGCGAGTTGGTGGATGAGCTCAGGCGGCGTGATTATATGGAGCGTGATAAGCGTCAGCTCGTCAACCGCATTAAGTTTGCTCAGCAGAAGTTAGTCCAGCAGCTCAACCGAGAACCGACCACCGTTGAGGTTTGTCACTTTCTCGGCATCGAAGACAGTGATTTTCAAAAGGCGATGAGCCTGGTGGATGTGTTTGATGATATTGAACTGGAAAACGTAGTCACAGCGGTGCCGGAAACCGATCGGCAACTGCTGTTTGAGGAAGTCAGAGAGGTGCTCGAGACACTACCAGAGATGGAAAAACGCATTTTGTATCTGGTGTATGTCAAAAGTCTCAACACCAAAGAGGTGGCCATGGTGCTCGATGTCAATGAAACCAAGGTGCACCGTTTAAAGCATCGAGGATTGGACATTCTGAAAAGCAGAATGAGGGAGAGTGACGCATGCAAAAGCTGATAGGGGTTGTCGTGGTGCTCAGTGTCATTTTTGGTGGCTTTATTTTCCTAGGTGGCAAGTTTGAATTCATCTTTAAGTGGTCTGAAATCATTATTATTTTTGGTGCTGCCTTCGCCAGCTTACTGATGTCGACAACATCGGGCACCCTCAAGCTAATGACGCAGCAACTAGGGTTAGCTTTTCGAGCGACACCTTACAATAAAGACTACTACCAAGAGCTGCTCTCTTTGATGTTTGAGCTAATTAATACTGCTCGCGTGCAAAATATTAAGGCGCTAGACATCCACGTGGAGAATCCAGATTCGAGTAAGATCTTTAACAAGTACCGTCGGGTGACCAATGATAGGTTGACCACCAACTTTATTATTGATTCGTTTCGACAAGTCATCACGGGTAAGCAGTCGCACCACTTGTTGGAAGCGTTTCTAGAAGAGGAAATTGAACACCTTGATGATGAGTACACCAAACCGTCTGAGAAGTTGCATGCGACCGCCGAGGCGATGCCAGGTTTGGGGATATTGGCAGCGGTGATGGGCATTATTCTAACCATGCAAGGGTTAGACGGTGAAATCACTGAAATAGGAAAAAACATTGCTGCGGCGCTGGTGGGTACCTTTACTGGCGTGTTCGGTTGCTACTGTGTGCTTGGGCCAATGTCGAGCAGCATCAAAGATGTTTCAGAGAGTCAGGTGGCGCCTTTGCATTGTGTGAAATCAATATTGTCAGCTTACTCTCAAGGTCAGTCGGCACATATGTGTGCTAACGCGGGAAGGAAGAATATTGAAACTCGATACAAGCCGTCGTTTGTCGAGCTGGAAAAAGCGGTAGAAGTCTTGCGTTCGCAGCCTTCTTGATTGTTTTGACTCGCTTGAAAATTTAGCCCAAACACAGGGGGAGCCGCTATGGAGCAGCCCATTGTCTTTGCCAGAAAAGGCCGCAAAAAACGCGATCCTTTGCAGCATGGTGGCTGGAAGGTCGCGATGGCAGACTTGATGATCTCCCTGATGTGCTTGTTCTTGGTACTGTGGATTTTGCAGGTGGTCGACGTTGATGATCAGAAAAAACTGCTCAATTATTTCGCTTACGGTAATGACCCAATTCAACACCATGGTACTACGGAGACGGGCGGTAATTCTGTAAATCCGCTGCCTTTGCCTTCAGTTGCCACTTCGCACTACGATGCTGAGCTACATCGAATTAATGACACGTCCGTATTGTCTGGGGAGTTCAACAGTCAGCAGGAGCTTGAGGTACTGGCCGAGCGAGTTAAACAGCAGCTTAGTGGTATTGATGCCCTTGGCAGTGTTGCTGTCGTTATTACCCCTCAAGGCCTAAAGCTGGTTATCGCCGATTCTGACAAAGGCCCGATGTTTTATCGTGGTGGTGCCAAAGTGACGCCGTTTTATCAAGACTTGTTACTGAGTTTGGCGCGATTACTGGCCAATATCGAAAATAAAATGATTATTACAGGTCACACCGATGCAAGCCGATTCAAAGGCGGGCGCACTACCAATTGGGAGTTGTCGAGCAATCGAGCTAACAGTGCTCGTTACTATCTTGATAAAGGAGGCCTGAGAGAGCGTCATATCTTCCAAGTATCTGGTATGAGCGATACCGCCCCCATTGATCTCGACAACCCGAAATCTGGTATTAATCGTCGAATCGAATTGTATATCTTAACGGCAGAAACCTTGCGCCAACTTAACGAGGTGTATAAAGAATTTGCGGCGTTCAGCTTCGATGACACGAATCCCCCATTGGGTGGGCAAGAGCTTGACTCACTGCTTGATAGCTCTAAGCAACAGGCGATCCGTGAAGCGACAAGCAATCAGCCGACTACGCCTTTTGAGGTCATGAAGCGCTATGACTAATTTAGTGATTCCCAGTACCAACATGCGCAAGTGTTTAGCGTGGCTCATTGTCGTTGACTACCTATTGATCGGCTTTTATGTCTATTTGGTGACGAGTTTGCTGTACTTTGATGTTTTCATGATTGGCGTACTGATAGCGGTCTACAATCTACTTATGGTCACTTTTGTTGTGAAACAGCCTGCTGGCTTCATCACGCTTTCCCGCGACAAGCACCTAGTACTGCCGATTTGTTTTGCGGCTTTTTTGGGATCAGTGATCGTAGTATTGACGGTTTTTTGGTGAAAAAACCTGACTCAGTTTCAAATAATTGTGCGACATATGTTGTAAAAATACCCGTTTGAGCCTATCTTGTAATCATAGTGTAATAAAAAGGAGATATTGCCTATGCATCAAGAAATGATTCAACCGACCAACCTTGGCGTTATTAGCCGCACTTGCCTTTTCTCTCTAGGTACCGTGCTCGCAATTCTAGCGATGCTCTAATAACAGTACTTCTTAGGGGACAGCCCAAACGCCTCGATTCAGTGCACACCGTACTTGGCAATCATCGCAAATGGGCGTTCCTCTAGGCGCAAACTCTCCATAATACCCACACTTTTCGTTTCTTTTTTAAACCCCTCTAATCGCTATACTCATATCAACTCTGTTGTGATTAAAAAATGAGCTCGATATGTCGTTGTTAGATGAAATCAAGGTTAGCCACCGCTATACCACATTGCCTTCAGGCTTTTTTCATCATGTTTTGCCAACCCCCCTCGATAACCCGAGATGGGTCAGCTGGAATCAACCACTCGCAGAGCGTTTCGGTTTTAGCAGTGACGCGCCACAATCTTCAGAGTTACTCAGTGTGCTCTCGGGAAGTCTCCCTACCGATAAGTTTAAACCTCTAGCCATGAAGTACGCTGGACACCAGTTTGGTACCTATAACCCAGATTTGGGTGATGGACGCGGACTCTTGCTGGGGGAGCTCGTGGCGGACACTGGTATTGTCTTCGATTTGCACCTTAAAGGCGCAGGGCAAACACCCTATTCTCGAATGGGGGATGGTCGCGCTGTACTGCGTTCAACCATTCGTGAGTATTTGTGCAGTGAAGCGATGGCAGAGCTGGGCGTGCCGACGACACGAGCGCTGGGCATGATGGTGAGTGACACGCCGGTGTATCGTGAAAAGGTAGAGCAAGGCGCTTTGCTGCTGCGATTGGCTGAATCGCATATTCGTTTTGGGCACTTTGAACATTTCTTTTATACCGAGCAACATGACCTGCTTCGGCACCTTGCAGATAAAGTCATTGAGTGGCACTTCCCTCAATGTCAGGAAGCAAAGCGGCCCTATCTTGCGATGTTTGAGCGCATCATAGCGCTGACAGCGGACTTGATTGCTCACTGGCAATCCATAGGGTTTGCCCATGGAGTGATGAATACCGATAACATGTCTATTTTGGGGCAAACATTGGATTATGGGCCGTTTGGCTTTATGGATGAATATCAGCCGAGCTATGTGTGTAATTACTCTGATTACGAGGGACGTTATGCGTTCGATCGTCAACCTTCCATCGCTCTTTGGAACCTGACGGCATTGGCACAGGCGCTGACACCACTGATTGAACGGGCCGAACTGGAGGCCGCTCTTGAGCATTTTTCTCCGCGGCTGCAAAGTCAGTACAGTGCTCAAATGCGCGAGAAGTTTGGTTTGTATACCAAGCAGCCTCAGGATGGCACATTCTTTGAGGATAGTTTTGTTTTGCTGGAATCGGAGGGTATTGATTATCCTCGTTTCTTCCGTGCGTTATCGTGCTTAGACATACAGGGTAATGGTTCACTCCTAAATTTGTTTGTGGACAGAAACAAAGCCGAGACGTGGCTTAAGCGGTATTTACGGCGATGCGACAAAGAGACCATATCAGCATCTGAGCGCGGCAAGCAGATGCGAACGGTGAACCCTAAGTACATCTTACGAAATTATCTGGCTCAGCAAGCTATTGAAAAAGCGGAGCAAGGCGACTTTGCATTCGTGAATACCTTAGCGAAGGTGCTAAAAACTCCGTACGATGAGCAACCAGACTATGAGTATCTGGCGAAACGGCCGCCTGATTGGGGAAAAACAATGGTGATCAGTTGCTCTTCTTAGTGTGAGCTACAGGCGCAAATTGGTCACCTCCATGTCATTTTTGTGAACTTGAGCAAAACTAAGTGGCAAAATTTATAAACGAATCAATAATAACTCTTCGCCAAAACCCTTACACTGTAGAGATCGCAGTACAGAGTTAAGGGAACGTAATGCAGGCTAAGACGCACATTTTAGTGGTGGATGATGATGAGGAAATCCGTCTATTACTTGAAGAGTATCTGACAAAGGCAGGTTTTCAAGTCTCTGGGGCGGAAGATGGTGTAGAGATGGAGCTGTTCATCAAAGCCAAAGGCTATCCTGATCTCATTTTGCTTGATGTGATGCTACCTGGCGACGATGGATTCACATTGTGTCAACGAGTGAGGCGTGAATCTCAGGTACCGATTATTATGCTCACCGCGGTGTCCGATGAGACGGATCAGATCATTGGCCTTGAGATTGGTGCCGATGACTACATTGCCAAACCGTTTAGCCCAAGGCAGCTAATGGCTCGTATTAAAGCCTTGCTGCGCCGAGCGCACATTCACGAAGATAAACATGACGATACGCCACCTAGAACCATCGACTTTGGTGACTGGCATCTTGATACAATCGCACATCGAATGACTAATAGAGTTAACGGTCGAAGTCATGATCTCTCTGGCAGTGATTTTGCGCTGTTGATGCTGTTTTTATCGCGCCCGAACGAAATTCTCGACCGAGACACGATTTCCTTTGCCACGCGCGGCCGTGAGGCGCTGCCTTATGAGCGGGGAATTGATGTGCAGCTGAGCCGCATTCGTAATCGTCTTGGAACCAGCAAAGCCTATCCTCACTATATTAAAACCATGCGTGGTAACGGCTATATTTTATCAGTGCCTGTGGAGTATGGTCAGTAACTCATGGTTAGAGCGCGATGGTTCAAGCGGCTAAGCCCCAATTCGTTGGTAGCACGCACACTGCTGCTTACTTTGTTAGCGGTATTTTTCTCTCAAGGTGTACTCACGACTATTTGGTATCAGAAAACCAAGCAAGATGAGCTTTCTGGTATCCGTGATACCTCAGCGAGCATGGCGACCATGTTTGCTTCTACCGTCACTTTCTTTCAAAAGTTGCCGATTAAATACCGTCATATTGTGTTAGATCAGATCCGCAATATGGGCGGTACGCGCTTTTTTGTCTCTTTTAATCATGAAGAGCTACTGGTTGACCCTATCCCTGATACACCGCTTAAAGAGGCGGCAATGATGTCGGTACAGAGGGTGTTGGTCGATAAGCTGCCTACCATTGAAGCGGTCAAAGTGGACTTCTCAAAAGCAGAGAACCTTAGGCTGCTTAAAAACGACATTTTCTTAAGTGACTTACCAAGATCTTGGGCCCATCACACGCTGACTCTCGGCCCGCTTGACCCTCCTATATTGGTGGTGCAGTTAAAGCTCAAGCCGGGTGAGTGGATTTATATTGCTGCTTTATTGCCATCTCCGTATATGCAGTTGGACGATCAGTTTTTCTCCAAAGATCAGTTGGTGTTTTTGGTGATATTTACTTCATTGATGCTGATGCTGACATTCTTGTTGGTCCGAGCTCAAGTGAAGCCGCTCAAGCGTCTCGCGAAAGCGGCCAACGAGATGAGCATGGATATCGACCAGTCGCCACTCAAGGAGCAGGGAGCTACCGAGCTTGTTACGGCGACTCGGGCGTTCAATCGCATGCAAACTCGGATCCGCAAATACGTTGCGGACAGAGAACATTTGTTTTCGTCCATTTCTCACGATCTCAAAACGCCGATCACCCGTTTACGGTTGAGAGCAGAACTGCTTGATGATGACACTAAGCGCAATAAATTTAATCAAGATCTTGATGACTTGGAAATGATGGTGAAAGGGGCGCTTCAATGTGTGCGGGATACGGATTTGCATGAGAACAATGACTTCATTGACCTTAACGAGATGATTCGCAATGTTTCCGAAACGTATAACCAAGTCCACACTCAGGTTAGCTTTACCGCACAGCCGATGGAGCCTGTCGTGCTCAAGCCACTGGCGATAAAACGAGTCCTCACTAACCTTATTGATAACGCGGTGAAGTACGGTAAACATGCATTTGTGTCGATAGAAGAGAGTCCCGCCTGGATCGTCATCACAATTTTAGATAAAGGTCATGGCATACCAGATGCGCAGCTAGAAGCGGTATTTGAACCATATACTCGTCTTGCGAATGACAAAGATGGTCACGGGCTAGGTCTTGGGATCTGCCGCAGTATCTTGCATGGACTGGGGGGAGACTTAGTGATCCGCAATGCGCAGCAGGGTGGATTGGAGGCCAAGATCTATCTTCCGCCGAATCTGGAGGCTTAGTGATAGAATTCACAATGTAACCCAGTTGTTACATTGTGGTAACAGTTTGTTGCAGTATGTAAGTTGGGGTTTATCTACACTGAGTAGCGAACAGAGGCAAGAATGCCTTTCGTCTAATCCAATACATGGAAGATAATAATGAAAATGAATAAAACCCTACTGACCCTATCCCTCGCTGCTGCCACCCTACCTTCGCTGTCGAGCGCTGGTGAAGTTGAAGTACTTCACTGGTGGACTTCTGGTGGTGAGGCAAAATCCGTCCAAGCACTAAAAGCGATGCTGGAAGAACAAGGTCACTCATGGAAGGACTTTGCAGTAGCTGGTGGTGGCGGTGAAAGTGCGATGACAGTACTAAAAACTCGAGCAGTATCGGGTAATCCTCCTTCGGCGGCGCAAATCAAAGGCCATGACATTCAAGAGTGGGGCGGCTTGGGCTTCCTGACGAATCTTGATGATGTTGCACAGTCTGGTGGATGGGATGCCAGCGTACCTAGCATGGTCACAGACGTGATGAAGTTCAACGGCGAATACGTAGCAGTACCAGTCAATGTTCACCGTGTTAACTGGCTGTGGGCAAACCCAGAGGTTTTAGCAAAAGCGGGCGTAGAAGTACCGAAAACGCTGGATGATTTCTTTGCTGCTGCAGAGAAAATCAAAGCAGCAGGTTACATCCCTCTCGCACACGGTGGTCAGCCTTGGCAAGACGCAACCGTATTTGAAGCCGTTGCGCTGGACGTACTTGGTTCAGATGACTACCGTAAAGCGTTTGTCGACCTAGATATGGACACGCTATCAGGTGACAAGATGGTCGAAGTCTTCACCAAGTTCCAAAAAGTGCATGACTACATCGATGCGAACTCTCCGGGCCGTGACTGGAACGTTGCAACCTCGATGGTTATCAATGGTGAAGCGGCAATGCAAATCATGGGTGACTGGGCGAAAGGTGAGTTCACTGCCGCGGGTAAGGTACCGGGCAAAGACTATATCTGTGCTCCAGCGCCAGGTACAGATGGCCAGTTCACGCATAACGTCGATAGTTTCGCGTTCTTTGAAATCAAAGATGAAAGCAACGTAGCGGCGCAAAAAGCGTTAGCAGCAACTATCTTGGATAAGAAGTTCCAAGAAGTGTTCAACCTCAACAAGGGTTCAATCCCAGTTCGTACCGATATGGACATGAGCGCGTTTGACCAATGTGCTCTGGACTCAATGGCGAGCTTCAAAGCCACGGCGAAAACCGGTGATCTTGTCCCGAGTATGGCACACGGTATGTCGACAACCAGTTACGCTCAAGGTGCTATCTACGACGTAGTCACAAACTTCTTTAACGATCCAAAAGCGGATCCAAAAGAAGCAGCACAGAAGCTAGCGAAAGCAGTTAAAGCGGCTATCTAGTCACTTCCTCCTAAACTAAGCGTTAAAGCTGACTCTCTCCCTTGAATTAGGGAGAGAGCGGTGCCTTGCACCCTTAGCGCTTGCTCAATTCCGAAAGCAGTTATCATTAAGGAAAAGTTATGGAGCAGGCTTTGAATGCACAAGACTCAAATAAGCAGTCCGCACCAAAACCGAGCTTGGTAGATCGCCTTCAACATTGGCTACCAAAAATAGTCATGGCACCCACCATGCTCGTTACCCTAGTGTGTATTTACGGGTTCATCTTTTGGACTGCGGCAATCTCATTAACCAACTCGCGTTTTCTTCCTTCGTTCAACTTTGTTGGCTTTGCTCAGTATGAGAAGCTGATGGACAACGACCGTTGGATCACTTCCATCACCAATCTCGGTATCTTTGGCGTGCTGTTCATGCTGATAGCGATTGTGCTCGGTGTTGGACTCGCCATATTGCTTGACCAAAATATCCGTCAAGAAGGCGCAATTCGTACTATCTACCTCTACCCGATGGCACTCTCTTTCATTGTCACAGGTACAGCGTGGAAATGGATCTTAAACCCAGGTCTCGGCATCGAAAAACTCATGCATGATTGGGGATTTGAAAACTTCCAGTTTGATTGGCTCGTAAACTCCGATATGGCGGTCTACACCCTCGTGATTGCAGCAGTTTGGCAATCATCTGGCTTTGTTATGGCCATGTTCTTAGCTGGGCTTCGTGGCATTGATTCATCGATCATTAAAGCAGCGCAAATCGATGGTGCAAATTTGCCAACCATTTATTGGAAAATCATTTTGCCTTGTCTGCGTCCTGTGTTCTTTAGCGCAGTCATCATTACTTCTCACATCGCCATCAAGAGTTTTGATTTGGTGACGGCGATGACCGCAGGTGGTCCTGGATACTCATCCGACTTGCCAGCGCTATTTATGTACGCGCACTCATTTACTCGTGGACAGATTGGTCTTGGTGCCGCCAGTGCCATGATGATGCTGGCAGGGATACTGGCCATTTTGGTTCCGTATTTGTACTCAGAGCTTAGGGAGAAGAAATCATGAACACGTCGATGAATCTCTCAAGACTCTTTATCTACTCAGCGTTGACCTTTTTCTGTTTGGTTTATCTGATGCCACTGTTTGTCATGGTCATCACGTCATTTAAGACGCTGCCTGATATAAAAGCGGGCAACCTAATGTCGCTGCCAACCGAGTGGGTGTTTGATGCGTGGCGCAAGGCGTGGGACAGCGCGTGTACTGGCGTAAAATGTGAAGGGGTAAAGAGCTACTTTTGGAACTCATTCCAGATGGTGATCCCGGCGGTGGCAATTTCAACTCTGCTGGGTGCGTTCAACGGTTACGTTATCACTAAGTGGAAGTTTCGAGGCTCCGATCTGTTTTTCAGCTTGCTACTGTTCGGGTGCTTTATTCCGTTTCAAGTCATCTTGCTGCCAATGGCGGCGCTGCTTGGCAAACTAGGTCTAGCGAACACAACCGCAGGTTTGGTCGCGGTACACGTTATCTATGGTATGGCGTTTACGACACTGTTCTTCCGTAACTTCTACATTGCGGTGCCGGATGAGCTCGTCAAAGCAGCCAAACTGGATGGTGCAGGCTTCTTCACTATCTTCTTTAAAATCCTGCTGCCACTCTCAACACCTATCATCATGGTGACAGTGATTTGGCAGTTCACCTCAATTTGGAATGACTTCTTATTTGGGGTCGTCTATTCAGGCTCTGAGACGCAGCCGATAACGGTCGCGCTCAACAACTTGGTCAACACGAGTACTGGCGTCAAAGAGTACAACGTTGACATGGCCGCTGCGATCATCGCTGCGTTGCCAACGCTGGTGGTCTACGTACTGGCAGGGAAGTATTTTGTTCGCGGTCTCACTGCGGGTTCAGTAAAAGGATAATCAACATGGCAACATTAGAACTTAAACAGATCCGTAAGACCTATCGCAATGCGGACAATGAAACCCTTAAAGGCATCGATATCAGTATCGACTCCGGTGAGTTCCTTATCCTTGTAGGGCCATCGGGCTGCGGCAAATCGACCTTGATGAACACCATTGCCGGTCTTGAGGATATCAGCGCAGGTGAAATCGTGATTGATGGTCGTGATGTCGCTCAGGTGCAGCCAAAAGATCGTGATATCGCTATGGTGTTCCAATCTTACGCGCTTTACCCAAATATGACGGTGCGTGGCAACATCGCCTTTGGTCTAAAAATTCGCAAGATGCCTCAGGATCAAATTGATGCCGAAGTAAACCGTGTTGCAGAGATGCTGCAAATTGACCATTTACTGGATCGCAAACCATCGCAGCTCTCGGGTGGTCAGAGACAAAGGGTAGCTATGGGCCGAGCATTGGCTCGTCGTCCTAAGCTCTACTTGTTTGATGAGCCGTTATCTAACCTAGATGCGAAATTGCGTGTCGAGATGCGCCATCAGATCAAGCGTTTGCATCAACAACTCAAGACTACGATTGTGTATGTGACCCACGACCAAATCGAAGCCATGACTCTCGCCGACCGTATCGCGGTGATGAAAGATGGTGAGTTACAGCAGTTGGGAACGCCAAAGGAGATCTACAACGAGCCAAACAATATGTTTGTGGCAGGGTTTATGGGCTCTCCTTCGATGAACTTTATCAAAACTCGAGTTGACCTCGATGAGAACGATAAGCCCATTATTTATGTGGTTTCTGGTGACAATCAGCGGCATGTGGTTGCGCTGCCTGAAGCTCTGCGTCCGCAAGACGGCAATGAAATCGTTATTGGCTTGCGCCCGGAGCATATTACCGAAAAGCTTGAAGAAGAGGCGTCAGTAGCGACCCAAGTTAGCTTGAAGCTTGAAGTCCTTGAGCCAACGGGGCCTGACGTCATCGCTATGGTTAAAGTGAACGACCAAGAAGTTGCATGCCGTTTGTCGCCAGAGTTTGATGCCAGTGTAGGACAGACGGCGCCACTCTACTTTGATATGTCTAAAGCGGTATTTTTCGATGCAGAGACTGAGCAGCGATTAATCGTTTAACGACCCGTAACTCATTATCAACCCAAAGAAAGCCGAAGGCAATCGACGAGATTGCCTTCGGCTTCAAACATATATAGCCAAGGGGACGTGTTACGTTGATTCTCAAAGATGCAATAGTCCCTTTTGGCTGAGTGTTTACTTACTAACTATAATTCTTACCACGAGTCAGTCATTCATACTCAACCAAGATATGGGAGGATTTATGAAGCTGTCTAATGTAACAATGGCCATTGCCACTATCGCACTGAGTACATCACTGCAAGCAGGTGTAAAGCAAGGTCATGATTTTACCAATCAATATATCGTTGTGTTCAACAGCGGAGTCTCGGAGTCTAAGCGCAGTGAAGTGGCGAATTTTGTTCTACAGAACAAAGGTAAGGTCACTCAACATTACCGCCATGCACTCAAAGGGATGTCAGTGAATTTGCCCCCTCAAGCGAAAGCTCAATTGTCTCGATTTAGTGAGGTCGCATATATAGAACAAGACCGTTTGATGGTAGCACTTCCTCGAGGAGGGAAGCCTAATAGAGGAGGGGATGATACCAGTCCACCTCAAGAGCAACAGACGCCTTGGGGAGTGACTCGAGTCGGTGGGCCGAGTAGCAATGGTCCGTTCGCGACGGCGTGGGTGATAGACACTGGAATCGATAGTCGTCATGCCGACTTAAACGTAGATACAGCGCGAGGAGCGAACTTTACTCGCGGAAAAAACACCACTGAAGATGGAAATGGGCATGGGACTCACGTTGCGGGCACGATAGCGGCTGTCGACAATACGATTGATGTTGTTGGGGTGGCTCCAGGCGCCAAAGTAGTGCCAGTTCGCGTCCTTGACAATAACGGTAGTGGTAGTATGTCTGGGGTGATCGCAGGGGTCGATCATGTTGCTGCCAATGCTGGCCCAGGTGATTGCGCTAATATGAGCTTAGGTGGTGCAGGGTACTCGCAGGCTTTGGATGAAGCGTTAATTAATGCCGTGGAGTTGACCGGGGTGACATTTGCTATTGCCGCTGGTAACAGCGGAGCCGATATTATTGGCTACACGCCGGCGGTGACCCAGTATCCGGGGGTCTATACGATATCAGCGTTTGCAAGTGGTGATAGCGTTGCGAGCTTCTCCAACTTCTCAAATAATAATGTTTATACTCGCTCAGATGGTGTATCTGTTGCCTCGACGATGGAGTTTGCTATGCCAGGCGTTAATGTTCTGTCAACGCAAGCAGGAGGCGGTGTAGTGGCTTACAACGGAACGTCCATGGCCGCGCCCCATTTTTGTGGTGTGGTGCTTGCCGTCGGTATCGAAAATATCACGATTGATGGTTATATTGCGGACCCAAGAGACAGCTATCCAGATCCAGTCGCCAGCCAGTAGTTGGTGGAAATCCACCCATTTTAACCAACGCCTTGTATGGGTTTCCACTCATCAAGGCTTGGTTACCTGAGTCTTATATGACACATTCTTGATTTTATCTATTATTAATCAATAGTTTAAAATTAATTTTTAACTTGGCATTGTTGTTGCTCCTTGTAGAACATCAGTACCCATAGATGGGACTGCATTCATTCAAAGGAGAATAATAATGTTAAAGCCTCTATCCCTATTGTCTGCCTCTGCGCTTGCGCTTGTTAGCTTCAATGCGGCTGCCAACTGTGACCCAGGTGAGATTGTCATTAAGTTCAGTCACGTAACCAATACTGACAAGCATCCAAAAGGCATTGCCGCGTCATTGCTTGAAGAGCGCGTGAATACCGAAATGAACGGTAAAGCGTGTATGCAGGTGTTCCCCAACTCAACACTGTACGATGATAATAAAGTTCTCGAAGCCCTTTTGAACGGTGATGTTCAACTTGCCGCTCCTTCACTTTCTAAATTCGAGAAGTTTACTAAGAAGTACCGCATCTTCGACCTACCATTCCTGTTTGAAAACGTAGAGGCAGTCGATCGTTTCCAAAATTCAGAGTCAGGTGAAAAGCTTAAGAATGCGATGAAGCGTCGTGGCCTTCAAGGTCTAGCGTTTTGGCATAACGGTATGAAGCAGATGTCGGCGAACAAGCCGCTGTTGGTCCCTGGTGATGCGAAAGATCTGAAGTTCCGTGTTCAAGCCTCTGATGTTCTGGTTGCACAGTTTGAGCAGCTCGGTGCTAACCCGCAGAAAATGTCGTTCAAAGAAGTATACGGTGGCCTGCAAACTAAGGTTATCGATGGTCAAGAGAATACTTGGTCAAACATTTACGGTAAAAAGTTCTTTGAAGTACAGGACGGCGTAACCGAAACCAACCACGGCATCCTTGATTACCTTGTCGTGACATCTCGTGAGTTCTGGGATGGTATGCCAGAGGATACGCGTGATCAGTTTGCTCAAATCCTCAAAGAAGTGACGGACACTCGTAACGCTGAGTCGACCAAGGTTAACTTGGCTAACAAAAATAACATTGTCGAGTCTGGCGGTGTTGTCCGCACTTTGACACCAGAACAGCGTCAACAATGGGTAGAAGCGCTTCAACCAGTATGGAAGAAGTTTGAGAAGGATATCGGCTCTGATCTTATCGAAGCGGCTCTTGCTTCTAATCAACAGTAATCACTAAGCAGCACATGGCCTCACGGTTGTGAGGTCATTTTCCCTGTCCCAATTATTACAAAAGCGATGTATCACATGGAACAGTCTCTTATCTCTCGTATTGGCAAAGTGACCGATGCCTTTGAAGAAACGTTGATTGCGTTCTTCTTAGGTGCGATGACGTTGTTGACCTTTGCTAATGTTATTTCTCGTTATGTGTTTAACGACAATATCTTATGGGCACTTGAACTTACCGTCTTTATGTTCGCCTGGATGGTGTTGGTCGGCGCGTCTTATGGTGTGAAAAAGCATTTTCATATCGGTGTGGATGTGGTGATCAACATGGTATCGGAAAAGCACCGTAAGCTGTTTGCCATCTTTTCTGTTTTGGCCTGTCTGACTTTCTCAGTTTTACTACTCATTGGTTCATGGAACTACTGGTATCCGTTTGTTACGGATAGAGCTTGGTATGAAACCGATGATATCCCTATGCCAGAAATGCTGCAGTTTCTAGCCGATTGGCTCAATGAAGGTGAGCGCTACGAAAAAATGCCGCGCTTTATTCCATACATGGCTTTGCCTATTGGTATGGCGATGCTGACATTTCGATTTACCCAGGCTGCGTATCAAATTATCACCGGAAAACTGGATCGCTTAATTGCCGGCCACGAAGCGGAAGAAGATCTGGAAGCGCTGAAAGCCGAGATGCAAGACAACGCGTTTGATAACGTTAAGGACAAGGATAAATAAGCATGGATATTCTATTACTCTTTTTGATGGTGATAGGCTTTATGCTTATCGGGGTACCGATCGCGGTATCGCTTGGCCTATCGAGTATTTTGTTTTTGTTAATGCATTCGGATGCGTCATTGGCATCAGTCGCGCAGACGCTGTTTAACGCCTTTGCTGGCCACTACACACTTCTCGCGATCCCCTTCTTTATTCTCGCCTCAAGCTTTATGTCGACCGGTGGTGTTGCGAAGCGAATTATCCGCTTTGCGATCGCAATGGTGGGCTGGTTTCGCGGTGGTCTGGCGATGGCATCGGTAGTGGCTTGTATGATGTTTGCGGCGCTGTCTGGCTCGTCTCCAGCCACCGTGGTCGCCATCGGTAGTATTGTTATCGCAGGTATGATCAAAAACGGCTACACCAAAGAGTTCGCCGCAGGGGTTATCTGTAATGCGGGCACGCTGGGTATTCTTATTCCGCCATCTATCGTTATGGTGGTTTACGCGGCAGCGACGGATGTGTCGGTAGGGCGTATGTTCCTGGGTGGCGTTATTCCGGGGCTGCTAGCAGGTCTCATGCTGATGATCGCTATCTATATTGCCGCGAAGGTAAAGGGGTTACCGAAACAACCCTTTGTCGGTTGGAAAGAAGTCTTCGATTCTGCTCGTGAAGCGAGTTGGGGTCTGCTGTTAGTGGTGATTATCCTCGGTGGTATCTATGGCGGGGTGTTTACACCAACGGAAGCGGCGGCAGTGGCAGCGGTTTACTCGTTCTTGATTGCCAACTTTATCTACAAAGATATGGGGCCATTCGCGGACAAGGAAAACACCAAACCAGCGATAGTAAAAGTGTTCCAGACCTTTGTTCACAAAGATACCAAGCACACACTCTTTGAGGCAGGTAAGCTCACTATTATGCTGCTGTTTATCATTGCGAATGCGTTGATTCTGAAACACGTACTGACAGAAGAGCGTATTCCACAGATGATCACCGAATCCATGCTTTCAGCAGGTTTAGGGCCTATCACCTTCCTGATTGTGGTTAACGTTCTGCTGCTTATCGGTGGTCAATTTATGGAACCGTCTGGTCTGCTTATCATTGTGGCGCCGTTGGTGTTTCCAATCGCTATCGCGTTAGGCATCGACCCTATTCACCTTGGCATCATGATGGTAGTGAACATGGAGATTGGCATGATAACGCCGCCAGTTGGCCTTAACTTGTTTGTGACGGCTGGGGTAGCGAAGATGTCGATGATGGGCGTGGTGAAAGCCGCACTGCCTTGGGTGGCAGTGATGTTCTTGTTCTTGATCATTGTTACTTACGTGCCTTGGGTTTCAACTTGGCTGCCAACGACCCTAATGGGGCCTGAAATCATCACCAAGTAAAAAAACTTAGTCATTAACAGCAAAAGGAGGTCGTTAGACCTCCTCATCAATATGTTTGCCGTAAATTTCTCGAGGATCAGGCTGGTAACGTCTTTCATACAGCACACGTTTTGGTTTAGCCTGGCGTCTCTCCCCACTAGCGACACGTTGTTCAACGTAAAAAATGCCATCTATCTCAACTGTGTCAGAAATGAAGGGCACTTTGGTTTTTTCCCCCATAACGACTCCTTATTAATAATTATGTATGCAACTCCATGGCTACACTTTCAAGTATAGGAGATATCAATCACAGTTCTAGCTTATTTTAGTGTTCGCTTTTATAGGATTCCTTAATAAGCTGATATTTCTGCATTTTATCGTACAGTGTTTTTCTTGGTACATTGAGTTTTTCCATCGTTTGCTTGATGCTGCCATTAGTTTCGACCAATGCTTGTTCAATGACGCTTTTTTCAAACAATCCCACCTGTTCAGCAAGGCTTTGACCCCACTCTTGGTTATCATTTTGTGGGTTACCCGCCTGAATTTTTCCGAGTAGCACAAAACGCTCAGCTGAGTTTCTTAGTTCTCTTACGTTACCAGGCCAGTCATGGCTGATTAATTGGCTGAGCTGAGTCGCAGAGAGAGCGTTGGCCGTTTTGCCATAACGGGAGGCGGCGACAAGTTGAAAGTGATGGAAAAGGGCGGCGATGTCGTCTTTTCTATCTCGTAGTGGAGGAAGATCAAGAGTGACAATGTTGAGTCGATAGTAGAGGTCCTGTCGAAATTCACCGGCCAGTGAGGCTTGGTTCAGATCCGTTTTGGTTGCGGCGATAACGCGGATATTTAAAGGAATGAGGGTATTGGAACCCACTCGTTCAATGGCGCGCTCTTGCAGTACACGAAGCAGGCGGATTTGCGCCTGCATGGGCATAGATTCAATTTCATCGAGAAACAGTGTGCCGCCTTGGGCATGCTCAAATTTACCTATTCGAACGCTTTCCGCCCCAGTAAAGGCGCCTTTTTCATGTCCGTACAACTCACTCTCAATCAAGTTTTCAGGCACGGCGCCGCAGTTGACGGCAACAAAGTTGGCATCACGTCGACGGCTTTGTTCGTGCAAAGAGCGTGCGACCAGCTCTTTGCCGGTGCCAGTTTCGCCAAACAGGAGAATATCGGCTTCCGTATCGGCAACTAGGCCAATCGTTTCTCGTAAGCCTTGTATTACCGGAGTATCGCCGATGATTCTCGGGCCTAACGTTTGGCTGGCCTTTAGTGAGCGTTTGAGCTGCTCGTTTTCTAAGGTGAGCTGGCGCTTTTCAATAGCGCGCTGAGTGATCTCGATAAGGCGCTCTGCAGAAAATGGCTTTTCAATAAAGTCATACGCGCCATCTTGAATGGCTTGCACTGCCATGGATATGTCGCCGTGGCCAGTGATAAGAATAACCGGAATGCCAGGGTGATGATGACAGACAGTATTGAGTAAATCCAACCCCGACAATCCAGGTAATCGGATATCGGAAATGATGGCAAGTGGCGCTTCTTGTTTGAGGTCGAGTAGCGCATCCTCGACACTGGCAAAGCACTTCGCGTCGATATCGGCGAGTTCAAAGCTTTGCTCTAAGGCAATGCGAATGTCCGATTCGTCATCAATAAAAAACACTTGGCTCATGAAGGCTTCCTTGTTGGTGTCGTAGCAGGCTTAGAAAGAGGCAGCTCCACACTAAAGCGAGCGCCACCTAGTGCAGATTGAGTAACATGGATCTGACCATCTAGGTTTTGAATGATTTGCTGGGAAATAGACAGCCCTAACCCTAAACCGTTTTCCTTAGTGGTGTAGAAAGGCTCAAACAGTGTTGGGGATGAATAGTCTTCTAAACCAGGACCTGAATCGTCGACGTGTATCATCACCGTGTGCTCCATCTCCTCGACAGTCAGTTGTAGCTGTTTTTGCGGACTGTTTTCCATCGCCTGCATTGCATTGGTCATTAGATTAATCAGCACCTGTTCTAACTGAATAGGGTTAATGACAACAAGGGTATCTTGCTGCGCAATGACACTATCCAGTTTTACCTGAAGGCTTTTTATCTGCGGTTGAATGAGTTCGATGGTTGAGAAAATGACGGGTGCTAATTTCACTTCACTCAGCTCATTGGCGTCACTGCGTCTGGCAAAAGACTTGAGCTGCTGGCTGATTTTCGCCATTCGTTCCGTCAGGGCAACAATGCGGCTGAGGTTGTCTTTCGCGCGTTCGACTTTGTGCTTGTCGATAAAGCGTTGACCATTTTCAGCAAAGCTACGAATCGCCGCAAGCGGGTTATTGAGTTCATGGCTAATGCTGGCCGACATCTGGCCAAGCACGGCAAGCTTTGCTGCCTGAATCAATTCATCTTGGGCTTGGCGAAGGGCTTTTTCGGTTTTCACTCGCTCATCTATTTCGACATGCAGTTCTGCGGTTCTTTCCATGACTTGAAATTCTAGTTTTTGTTTTGCTTCCGCTTGTAGCTGTTCGATTTGCCGGTGTCGATAACGACGATTCTCAGCAAGAGCAATGAACAAATAAACAGAGATAAACACCAAAGCCAGCACGCTAATGAAACCAAATACATCGACATACAAGGTCGACAAGGGGGTGAGCACGCGAAGTATCAGGTTGGGGATGCCCGAATCGCGTTGGGTCGCTAAATAGTGCCGGGTAAACAGGTTACCTTTTGGATTGGTGAGCAGCGTAGAGCTGGCCAATAAGTCACCTTGGAAACCCAGACTTGTAATCGTGGTTTGCAGATACTGCCTTGAATCACGGATGGAGGTTAACGTGTCTGAGTCGATATCGGTTAGGCTGGTAAATAGCCAGTCGGAATCGCTGGACATAAACACAATTTGATTATTGTCGGTCGCCACATAAATGCTGGTGTCACTTTGCCAGCTGCGCTCTATTGAAGACAGATCCATTTTGACCACAACAACACCAATATGGTCGGCGGCATAGGTAACGGGAAACGAGTAATAATAACCCCTTTGTCCAGATGTCGACCCTAAAGCAAAGTAAGCACTTTGGTTGCCCTCAATTGCTTGCTGAAAGTAGGGACGAAACGCAAAGTTTTTACCGACAAACGAATGAGGAAGGTTCCAATTGCTCGCCGCGATGGTATTACCGTAGCGATCGAGAAGGTAAGTGTCGGAAGCAAGAATGATTTTGTTAGCTTGCTGCAAATAGCGGTTGGTGACTTCTATTTGTGCAGAATTGTTGGGGGCTTGGAGTGCATCGACCAACTCTTTATCTTGGGAAAGCAGTTGAGGGATATGACGGTATTTGTCGAGTTTACTGTCAATCGTCTCGACAAAGCGGTTGAGCCAGTTTTGATGCTGAAGTTGCATCGCTTCCAAACTGTGGCTCCAGTACCAATGACCAGCGGTAGCGGAGATGAAAGTAAACAGTGCAATAAAGCTCACCAAAATCCGTTTTAATCGCATGACTATACCCCTACCGCTCAATACGTTATAGGTTAACGAATATGACTGGTTTGTGGCGAAAAAGTTATAAGAACTGAGAGGTGAATGTGCTGCAAAACAGGAGCAAGATCTCTTTTTTCGTCTTTCACTAAAAAAAGCCCTTCTATCTCTTGAAAAAGACGATATTGTCCCCATTTCATTGTGGACTTGGGAGAAAACAGCCATGTTTCCCCAATTCTTTGAGTAATTAGCGACAAAAGCGTCGATTGACCCGACTTCGACTCGACAGGGTAGGTGGAGATCGCTAGAATGTCGCGTCTGAAATTTTGTCCTGAGACTAATCAGAGATGCCTTTAAACTGACTCGTTCAGTGTAACGAAGACGTCACTCATTAGTCCGGTATCCAGAGCAGGGTGCTATGTAAAGCATGATTGGCTGGTTACCGATGCTCATTTTAAAAGAAGTACCTTAGGGTACTAACAAGGATGAAGCGGAAATATCCTCGTGATATCGACGCTCATACGCTCAGCCAACACTGAGCCAAACTGAGGTTTATACAATGCAAGTTACTGTTGAAACTCTAGAGGGCCTAGAGCGCCGTCTAAACATTACTGTTCCTGCTGCTAACATCGAAGACGCAGTGACAGCTGAACTACGCAACATCGCGAAAAACCGTCGTTTCGATGGTTTCCGTAAAGGCAAAGTGCCAATGAAGATGGTTGCTAAAATGTACGGCCAAGCAGTACGTCAAGACGTGATGGGTGAAGTTATGCAACGTCACTTCATCGAAGCAATCGTTTCTGAAAAAATCAATCCAGCAGGCGCACCAACTTTCGCTCCTGTTGAGAACGAAGCTGGTAAAGATCTAGTATTCACTGCAACTTTCGAAGTGTACCCAGAAGTAGAACTTAAGGGTCTAGAGAACGTTGTTGTTGAAAAACCAACGACTGAAGTACAAGACGCAGACGTTGAAGAGATGATCGAAACTCTACGTAAGCAGCAAGCAGCTTGGACTGAAGTTGAAGAAGCAGCTGAAGACGGCAAGCGTGTAACTATCGACTTCACTGGTTCTATCGACGGTGAAGAGTTCGAAGGCGGTAAAGCTGAGAACTTCCCACTAGAAATGGGCGCTGGTCGCATGATCCCAGGTTTTGAAGACGGTATCCAAGGCAAGACTGCGGGTATGGAATTCGAAATCGACGTAAACTTCCCAGAAGATTACCACGCTGAGAACCTAAAAGGTAAAGCAGCTAAGTTCCTAATCAAAGTGAACAAAGTTGAAGCTCAAGAACTACCAGAAATCAACGACGAGTTCGTTGCTAAGTTTGGTGTTGTTGAAGGCGGCGTTGACGCTCTTAAAGCAGAAGTTCGTAAGAACATGGAGCGTGAGCTTAAGCAAGCAATCAAGAACCGCATCAAAGAGCAAGCTCTTGACGGTCTAGTTAAAGAGAACGACATCGACGTTCCTGCTGCGCTAATCGATCAAGAGATCGGTGCTCTACGTCAGCAAGCTGCACAGCGTTTCGGCGGCAACCCAGAAGCTGCTGCTCAGCTTCCACGTGAGCTATTCGAAGAGCAAGCTAAGCGTCGCGTAGTTGTTGGTCTTCTTCTAGGTGAAGTGATCAAGTCTGAAGAGCTAGAAGCTAGCGATGAGAAAGTGAAAGAGCTTATCTCTGAAATGGCAACGGCATACGAAGATCCATCAGAAGTTATCGCTTACTACGAGCAAAACGAGCAAATGATGAACAACATGCGCAACGTTGCACTAGAAGAGCAAGCGATCGACGCGATCCTAGCTAAAGCACAGGTTTCTGACAAAGAAGTTAGCTTCAACGAGCTAATGAACCAACAGCCTGCAGCTTAATAAGCAATATCTTGTATAGAAGGTTGACTTAGAGTCGACTTCTCTGCTAACAATGGTCCGTATGATGTTTATCATCCGGGCCATTTATTTTAGGGACATAAGAATATGAGCTACCAAGAAAAAAATGCAATGTCGCCAATTATGAACGCGCTAGTACCTATGGTGGTTGAACAAACTTCCCGCGGCGAACGCTCTTACGATATTTATTCGCGACTACTAAAAGAACGAATCATTTTCTTGACTGGTCAAGTGGAAGACAACATGGCGAACCTTATTGTCGCTCAAATGCTCTTCCTAGAATCAGAAAATCCTGACAAAGATATTTTCCTCTACATCAACTCACCAGGTGGCAGTGTAACAGCGGGTATGTCGATCTACGACACGATGCAGTTCATCAAACCTAACGTCAGCACGCTATGTACTGGTCAAGCATGTTCAATGGGTGCGTTCTTGCTTGCTGGTGGTGCGCCGGGTAAACGTTTTGCGCTACCAAACTCTCGCGTGATGATTCACCAGCCACTAGGTGGCTTCCAAGGTCAGGCATCAGACATTCAGATCCACGCGCAAGAAATCCTGACAATCAAAGAGAAGCTGAACAAACTTCTTGCTGAGCACTCAGGCCAACCACTCGAAGTTGTTGAAAAAGATACTGACCGTGACAACTTCATGTCAGCGGCTCAAGCGGCTGAATACGGTATTATCGACGAAGTTTTAACCCATCGCGGTTAACCCGTCATCGTTTGAGTGAAATAAGACTGGATTGCAGCCCTTGAAAAATGAATTCTCGGGCGCAATATAGTCTAAATTGATATACACTCAAAACATAGAAAGTAAAGGCTAAGAGGTTAGCGAATGACAGATAAAAGCAAAGAGGGCGGTAGTGGTAAGCTATTGTACTGCTCTTTCTGTGGCAAAAGTCAGCACGAAGTTCGCAAGCTAATCGCAGGTCCGTCTGTTTACATTTGCGACGAATGCGTTGATTTATGCAACGACATTATCCGCGAAGAGATCAAAGATGTGCTGCCGAAGAAGGAATCTGAAGCGTTGCCAACGCCAAGAGACATTCGCGCGCACCTAGACGATTACGTAATCGGCCAAGACTATGCGAAGAAAGTTCTCTCGGTTGCCGTATATAACCACTACAAGCGTTTGCGCAATGGTGATACGACGGCAGACGGTGTTGAACTCGGTAAGAGTAACATCCTTCTTATCGGTCCAACAGGTAGTGGTAAAACGCTACTGGCTGAGACGCTTGCTCGTTTCCTTGATGTTCCATTCACTATGGCCGACGCAACAACACTAACCGAAGCGGGTTATGTTGGTGAAGACGTAGAAAACATCATTCAGAAACTACTGCAAAAGTGCGACTACGACGTAGCAAAAGCAGAGCGTGGCATTGTCTATATCGATGAAATCGATAAGATCTCACGCAAGGCTGAAAACCCTTCTATTACACGTGATGTGTCTGGTGAAGGTGTTCAACAAGCACTACTTAAACTGGTTGAAGGTACTATCGCTTCTGTTCCGCCTCAAGGTGGCCGTAAGCATCCACAGCAAGAGTTCTTGCAAGTGGACACGTCTAAAATCCTATTTATCTGTGGTGGTGCATTTGCCGGCCTAGATAAAGTGATTGACCAACGTGTAGCGACAGGTACAGGTATTGGCTTTGGTGCGGAAGTTCGCTCTAAAGACGAAACCAAAACGGTTGGTGAGCTATTCACTCAAGTAGAACCAGAAGATTTGGTGAAATACGGCCTTATCCCTGAGTTCATTGGACGTCTACCGGTCACAACGACTCTGACAGAGCTTGATGAAGATGCGCTGATTCAAATCCTTAACGAGCCGAAAAACGCCCTGACTAAGCAGTATGGTGCTTTGTTCGAGCTTGAAGGTGTTGAGCTAGAGTTCCGCGAAGATGCACTGCGTGCGATTGCTGCTAAAGCAATGGAGCGTAAAACAGGTGCTCGTGGCCTACGTTCAATCCTTGAAGGTGTGCTTCTAGAAACCATGTATGAGCTGCCATCGGCAACCGATGTGAGCAAAGTGGTTATCGATGAAAGTGTGATAAATGGTGAGTCAGAACCGCTACTTATCTACACCAACAACGACAATCAAGTGGCCAGCGCAGAGTAATTTGCCAAGTTCACTCAAAAAGGAGGTATTGATTACCTCCTTTTTTTATTTCTTTATTGAATCCAACGAATACGCCCCCATATACTGAAAATAATACTAAGCGGAAGAGAGAATAATATGAACTTGGAACGTTCCGAGCGTATAGAAATCCCGGTATTGCCTCTGCGCGACGTGGTGGTTTATCCACACATGGTGATTCCTTTGTTTGTTGGCCGCGAAAAGTCGATCAGCTGTCTAGAAGCTGCGATGGACAATGACAAGCAAGTACTCCTAGTGGCTCAAAAAGAAGCAGATACTGAAGAGCCAAAAATCGACGACCTGTACACCACAGGTACGGTTGCGACCATTCTACAGCTACTCAAACTTCCTGATGGTACAGTGAAGGTACTCGTTGAAGGTCAGCAACGAGCAAAAATCAGCAGTTACCGTGACGAAGACTTTTTCGTAGCGGATGCAGAATTCCTAATTACTCCAGAACTTGAAGAGCGTGAAGAAGAAGTTATTGTGCGTAGTGCCATTGACCAATTCGAAGGCTTTATCAAGCTGAATAAAAAAATTCCACCAGAGGTACTCACCTCTTTGGGCGGAATTGATGAAGCGGCGCGTCTTGCAGACACCATTGCCGCTCATATGCCATTAAAGCTTGCAGACAAACAGCAAGTACTTGAATTACTTGATGTGACTGAGCGTCTTGAGTTCTTGATGGGTCAAATGGAATCGGAAATCGACTTACTACAAGTTGAGAAGCGAATCCGTGGCCGCGTTAAGAAGCAGATGGAAAAATCTCAGCGCGAGTACTACCTCAACGAGCAAATGAAGGCCATCCAAAAAGAACTGGGTGACCTTGATGATGCGCCTGACGAGTTCGAGACGCTAAAAGCGAAAATCGAAGAGTCAAAAATGCCAGCGGAAGCGAAAGAGAAGACAGAGCAAGAGCTGCAAAAGCTTAAGATGATGTCTCCTATGTCAGCAGAAGCAACGGTAGTGCGCAGCTACATCGATTGGATGGTCGGTGTGCCATGGGCAAAACGCTCTAAGGTTAAGAAAAACCTCGCTAAAGCAGAAGAAGTACTGAATGAAGACCACTATGGTCTAGAGCGCGTGAAAGAACGCATTCTTGAGTACTTGGCGGTACAAAACCGTATCAACAAGCTTAAAGGCCCAATCCTTTGTCTTGTTGGTCCTCCGGGCGTAGGTAAAACCTCGCTAGGTCGCTCTATTGCTGCGGCAACAGGGCGTAAGTACGTGCGTATGGCGCTTGGTGGCGTTCGTGATGAAGCGGAAATCCGCGGTCACCGTCGTACTTACATCGGCTCTATGCCAGGTAAGCTAATTCAGAAGATGTCGAAAGTAGGCGTGAAGAACCCGTTATTCCTACTTGATGAAATCGATAAGATGTCATCGGATATGCGCGGTGATCCATCATCTGCGCTTCTAGAGGTTCTCGATCCAGAGCAAAACAACGCATTTAACGATCACTACCTAGAGGTGGATTACGATCTGTCTGATGTGATGTTTGTGGCGACGTCGAACTCGATGAATATCCCAGGTCCGCTTCTAGACCGTATGGAAGTGATTCGTCTGTCGGGTTATACCGAAGACGAGAAGCTCAACATTGCAACGCGTCACCTTGTTTCTAAGCAGGTGCAGCGCAATGGTCTGAAACCGCACGAGATTGAAATTGAAGACTCAGCGATCATCGGCATCATCCGTTACTACACTCGCGAAGCAGGTGTACGTAGCCTAGAACGTGAAATCTCGAAGATCTGTCGTAAAGCAGTGAAGAACATCCTGCTTGATCCAGCGCTGAAGAAAGTGACCGTCAACCAAGAGAATCTGAAAGAATACCTTGGCGTGCAGCGCTTCGACTACGGTAAAGCTGATGACAGCAACCGTATCGGTCAGGTGACGGGTCTAGCGTGGACAGAAGTGGGTGGTGACTTACTGACTATCGAAACTGAAGCGATGGTAGGTAAAGGCAAGCTAACGCAAACTGGCTCGCTTGGCGATGTGATGCAAGAGTCTATTCAGGCTGCAATGACGGTGGTTCGTTCTCGTGCTGAAAAGCTCGGTATCAACACTGACTTCTACGAGAAGCGTGATATTCACGTACACGTGCCAGAAGGGGCAACACCAAAAGACGGTCCAAGTGCGGGTATCGCAATGTGTACCGCGCTAGTTTCCAGCTTAACGGGTAACCCTGTGAAAGCGGAAGTGGCAATGACGGGTGAAATTACCCTTCGTGGTGAAGTACTTCCTATTGGTGGCCTAAAAGAGAAACTGCTTGCGGCGCACCGTGGTGGTATCAAAACAGTATTGATTCCTAAAGATAATGAACGTGATCTGGAAGAGATTCCTGCCAACGTAATTGCTGATTTGAAAGTTATTCCAGTTCAATGGATTGATGAAGTTCTTGAGGTAGCACTAGAGCGAGCACCGCTTGGAGCGGCGTTTGAGCCTGTAAAATAGTGATGTGCCCCAAATTTAGCTAAAAGAAATACGCTGATAAGTAAAAAAAGCTTGTCAGCGTTTTTTTGTGGCACTAACGTTACCTTTTAAAAATAATAATCTGGTAACAGAAAGGGGAAACACAGTGAACAAAACACAATTAGTGGAAAAAATCGCAGAAAACGCAGATCTATCTAAAGCTTCAGCTGGTCGTGCACTAGATGCTTTCATCGAAGCAGTGAGCACTACGCTAGAAGAGGGTGATCAAGTGGCTCTAGTTGGCTTTGGTACATTCAGCGTACGTACTCGTGCTGCTCGTACTGGTCGTAACCCAAAAACTGGCGAAGAGATCCAAATCTCTGAAGCTAAAGTTCCTGCATTCAAAGCGGGTAAAGCGCTTAAAGACGCTTGTAACTAATCTTTTGTTGCAGTTAGTCGCAAACCTTGCATTAACTGCACAAAAATTAAGCTTTCAACAAGCTTGATCGACAAATAAAGTCGAACCTTTTTTAAATATGCGCATCTTACTGATGCGCATTTCTTTTTCTGATATTATCCCATGCAGTTGAAGATAACCCTTCCTATCTGGAGAGTAATAAAATTATGATGGAGCGAATTCGCGAGGGCGTGAATAGCATCGCGGTTAAAATTATCTTAGGACTCATTATTTTGTCTTTTGTGTTTGCAGGTGTTGGCAGCTATATCGCTGGCGGTATCGGTAACACAGCTGCCAAAGTGGGTAATGTTGAGATCGGTCGTGGCGAGTTTGAGCAGGCGTATCAAAACGAGCGTAATCGTATGCAGTCGCAAATGGGTGAGTACTTCTCTACTCTACTTGGCGACCCAAGCTATGTCGCTTCTTTCCGCAAGTCGGTACTCGATCGTATGATCGACGATGTGCTCATTGAACAACACGCGGAATCTCTAGGTCTTCGCATCAGCGATTCTCAAATCCGTACAATGATGCTTGAAATGCCGCAGTTCCAAAACGACGGCAAATTTGACTCAGAACTTTACCAAGCAACGCTACGTCGTGCAGGTTTCACTGCTGATAGCTTTGCAGAATACCTTCGCCGTGATTTAGTGCGTAGCCAATTGCTAAGCGCACTGCAAGGCAGCGAGTTCACCCTACCAAGTGAAATTGAAACACAAGGCAAACTGCTGACTCAAACGCGTGACATCAAAACTCTAACGCTATCGCTTGAAGAGTTCGCCAACAAAGCGGTGATCACAGACGAAGAAGTCCAGCAGTACTACCAAGAAAATCCAGCTCAATTTACTCGCCCAGAGCAAGTAAAAGTGTCTTATATCGAGCTATCGGCACAAACGCTAAAAGACAGCGTTACTGTGACAGATGAAGACGTTCAGCAATACTACGATGAGCACCTAGATAAGTACTCGACGGATGAGCAACGTGAAGTTAGCCACATTCTGGTTCAAGGTGACGATGAAGCGAAAGCACAGGCTATCCTTGATGAGCTAAATGCAGGTGCTGACTTTGCAACGCTAGCGCAAGAAAAGTCTGAAGATATCGGCAGTGCGGATCAAGGTGGTTCGCTAGGTTGGATTGAACGTGACGTGATGGATCCTGCTTTTGAAGAAGCAGCGTTTGCACTGACTAACGTTGGCGATCGCACTGGTTTGGTTAAATCAGACTTCGGTTACCACATCATTCAATTAGACGCGGTAAAAGCATCAGAGTCTAAGCCACTAGCTGAAGTTAAGGCAGAGATTGTTGCAGAGCTTAAAGACCAAGTTGCGATTGATGAGTTCTACAGCCTGCAAAATGAGCTCGAGAAAGTGGCGTTTGAGTACCCAGATTCACTGGATGACGCTGCGCAAGCGGTTAACCAGAAGGTGGTGACGACAGACTTTATCTCGCAAATCGATGCCCCTGAAATCTTGAAGTCAGCGACAGTGATGCAAGCTATCCAATCACCAGAAGTGAAAGAAGATGGTCTGAACTCTGAGGTGATGGAAGTGGCTCCTGAGCACATCATTGTGGTTCGTGTTGACGACCTTCGTGAGCAAACTGTACTGCCAATCGAAGAGGTACGTGAGCAAGTTGAAACTCAGCTAGCGAAAGTGAAAGGCGAGCAAGCGGCAATGGAACTGGGTGTACAACTGGTTAATGAGCTTAAAGAAGGCAAGTCGGATGCGCTTAACGCAAACGGCCTAGCATTTGGTGAGCTAGAAACTATCGACCGCAGTTCACCTCTAGCAGGTACTGTATTCGCAATGTCTAAACCAGAAGAAGGCGCTGCAACCTTTGCTCAAACCAAAGACATGCAAGGCAATGTTGTGGTGGTTGAGCTGAACAAAGTGATGTCAGATTACAACAGTGCTTACAACGAGCAAATCGGTGCACAGATGATTCGTGAAGCGACTCAGCAAGACATCAGCTCTGTCATTGCTATCCTGCGCAGCAACACTGAGATTGAGTACTTCCTGGACGCTCAATAATCAGGCGCTCAATAAGCTGAGACAGCATTAGTTCATTCACATTTGAATGTAACTGATAATTCAATAATAACGGACTGCTTATGCAGTCCGTTATAGTTTCTGCCAGTCAGACTTCCTTCCATACTCGCTTCCCTTATGTTGGCTCACTCCTAAACCAACCAAAAATAGGGATAATCATGAAAATACTCACAACATGTTGGCTTGCAGTTCTATTGTTGGTAGCACCGTCTGCCTCTGTATGGGCTGCTGACGGTGACAAACTGGAAGGCATAGAAATTACCGTTAACATCAACCAAGCTGAGCCAGAGGAGCTGGCAGAGCTTCTAAAAGGGGTCGGTATTGAAAAGGCGCAAAAGATTGTCGATTACCGAAAGCAGCATGGTAAGTTTACGTCGGCCGATGACTTAACCGCGGTGAAGGGGATTGGTGCGGCCACGGTGGAGAAAAACCGCGACCGAATTACGCTTTAACGGCGGCCTTGCGATAATGAACGAGTAATGCCAGCCCCAAGCCCGCGACTAATCCAATAGCGTGGGCTTGCACCGCTACATTGGCTTCGATGAGTGCCGATGTGGCAGCTGAGCCGCCAAAATAGAGCTCCCAAGCGACTTTCATCACTCCGCCAAGTACTAACAGCCAGCTTGACTTGCGTCCTTCAAGGGACTCCCTGAGTGCCCAAAAAGCGAAGATAGCGTGCAATACTCCAGAAAGCCCCAAATAGTAACTCAGTGAGCTAAGCAGCAGACCTGTACCGATCATCGTAGCGCTGAACAAGGCCACTAGTGTTAGCATGCGCCAGTTGGGGCGAAACAGATAGCAAATCACCCATAGAGCGGCGAGGTTCATACCTAGGTGTGCTAAGTTGGTGTGTGAGAAATTTCCTGTTACTATCCGCCACCACTGGCCCGAATAAATAGCCAGTTTGTTCCATTCAACCCAGTTTTGTAGCGTCGGGATTTGTAGCAAAACGCACAGTAAACTAAACAGCGATAGCCTTATGACGAAAGAAGTGTCCATGTCTCGTTATTGTCCAAAATGCCTCAAAGCAAAGCGGGCATGTATATGTCAGTGGATAGAGCCCATCCACTGTGACACACAATTGATCATTTTGCAGCATAGCAGCGAAGAAAAGCGCCCACTCGGTACCGCTCGTATATTATCGCTTTCCCTAGGTAATGCGCTTTTGTTTGTTGGTGAAAATTTCAGTCAGCATGACAAGCTCAATGCGTTACTCGGTGATGAGCGCTATCAAAACGTAATTCTTTATCCGGGAGAGGGCGCTAAGCCTGCATCCGAGGTGGTTGATGAGGCAGATGGTAAGCCGCTTCGAGTCATTTTGCTCGATGGCACTTGGAAGAAAGCGTATAAGATGTGGAAATTGTCGACCAACTTACAATCTCTGCCGCTAGTAAAGTTGGCCGATGATCTGATTGGTGACTACCGTATTCGCAAGGCCCCTTCTAGTAATGCGCTCTCAACAGTTGAAGCTGGTTTTCATTTACTTGAGTCGATCGAACCGAGTGTCGATTTTACCCCGCTACTCACCGCGTTTAATGAAATGATTGGGTTTCAAATCAACCACATGCCGCAAGGTGTGTTTGAGCGCAATTACGGTGACAAGAGCGAGTAAGCTGCCCTTGTCTTAGCTTGCCGCAAACAATTGCTGATGCATTTTCTGCGCGTATCCGTCGGTCATTGCGGAAACATAGTCAGCTATCACTCGCATTCCATCGTCGTGCTGACCGCAGGCCGTTCTCCAAAGCTGACAAGTTGATTCTGGCAAAAGCCTTTCGGGATCGGCACTGAATGCTTCAAACAGATCCATGATGATTTGCTGCCCCTTGTACTCAAAAATTTGCACCCTTGGCACTTGAATAACGTATTGACTGACGAACTGTTTGAGCACATCTAACACTTCGGCCATCCCCTCTTCGAGATAGGCGTTGTAGGCCAGCAGTGGGCTTTCAAACTGGCTATCAACGACCGGTGCCACCTTAATGCTGGTGAGAAGAGCATTAACGATACCGCCGATTGCGTCTTTGCGTTCATAATGCTTACCTGAGAACAAAAGCTCTGAGATAGAGTCAATATTTCTGGTTAACCAATTAGGCTCGAGCTTACTCAATGCTTCAGCAGCACTCTGTTGCCAGCGTTCCCGGTCGATAAGTTCCAGCACAATCGCATCTTCTAAATCATGGACGCCGTAAGCAATATCGTCGGCAAGCTCCATGATCGAGCAATCTAAAGATTTGAATCGCGTTTTACGATGCCCCAATTGGGATGTTTGCTCGCCGCGCATGGTTTGAAATAGGGCTTTGTCGGATGGCGTTAACGGCTGTAACACCCAATCAAATTGTACCGAGTCTTTATTGTAGATCCCTTTTGCTGGCGACCAGTCTTTGGCTTTCAACTGACGCTGGTTAGCAACCGCATGAGGCAGCTTTTCTGCGCGTGTTTGACTCATAAATGCAGGGTACTTCAGCAGCCCAAGCAATGCTCTTCGAGTGAGGTTCATCCCATGCGCTTCAGTGTAGGGTTCGAGCTGAGTCACAATACGAAATGTCTGCGCGTTTCCTTCAAAACCACCGTACTCACGCATCATGTAATTGAGGGCGATTTCACCGCCATGTCCATAGGGCGGATGACCGATGTCGTGTGCAAGGCACAAGGCTTCAATCAGCGCGTCACACGGTAATAACTCGCTAAATTCAGGTTGCTTCTGCTTGAGCTGAGCGACAATGCCTGAACCTATTTGAGCAGCCTCTAGTGAATGAGTCAGTCTGGTCCGATGAAAATCATTGACCCCAGTTCCGTGAACCTGAGTTTTGGCTTGTAGACGGCGAAAGGCTGCAGAATGAAGAATGCGTGCTCTATCGCGCTGATAGGGATCTCTGTGGTCATTTCGGCGTAGTTTATGCTCGTCACTGTGCCGGACTTGCCAGACATCGAGTGGCTCAAGAGATAGGGCGCTTGGTGCATCATTGTCGCGGGTCATTATCTCTCCTAATGCTAACTGATTTCGTCTAGGGACAGTTCGAAGCTTGGGGCGAAGGTATTCAGGAAGTAGTCCATCTCTGGGGTTCTCCGCTCTTGAAGGGTTTCATCCAAACGTTTTTTGGCGAGCGCGTACTCATGGTTGCCAGCGCTGAGCTCTTCAAGACACTTGAGGTACGCACAGATAGAGTCAGCCTGCTTCACTATTTGTGCGTCTTCTTCGTGAGCGGCGTTAGAAATCAAAAATGGCTTAAAGTCTTCTTGAAACTCTTCCGGCAGAAGGGACAAAAGTTTGTGCTCGGCGGCGGCTTCTATCTTTTTGTATTCTTTGGCTATTTCAGGGTTGTAGTATTTAACTGGTGTCGGCAAATCCCCGGTCAACACTTCACTGGTGTCATGGTACATCGCAAGAATGGCAATGCGTTCAGGGTTGGTGTTGCCAGCGAACTTCTTATTTTTGATGATAGCCAGTGCATGAGCAACAAAGGCGACTTGGAGACTGTGTTCGGAGATGTTTTCGGTAGAGACCGAGCGCATGAGTGGCCAGCGTTGGATCAATTTCATGCGAGCGAGGTGAGCGAAAAAGTGACTTTCTTTCATACAACGTTTTCCCCTTAATACGCGCCCAGTTTAGCTTGGGCGCGTATTAAGAATAGGCTTTATTGTATCGATATGAAAGAGTTACTGGCTGTAGGTTGACAGGAATCTCTCAAATCGGCCAATCGCCATTTCCAAATCTTCCACGTGCGGAAGCGTAACGATCCTAAAGTGATCGGGCTTCGGCCAGTTAAAGCCAGTACCTTGTACCAGTAGCACTTTTTCTTGCTTGAGGAAATCGAGCACCATCTTTTGGTCGTCTTTGATGTTGTACATCTTGGTGTCAATTTTCGGGAACAGATACATGGCGCCTTTTGGCTTAACACATGACACGCCAGGGATCTGAGTGATCAACTCGTACGCTTTATCACGCTGCTCAAGTAAGCGGCCGCCGGGTAAGATCAGCTCATTGATACTTTGATAACCACCCAGTGCCGTTTGAATAGCATGTTGCATAGGTACGTTAGCGCAAAGTCGCATCGATGCCAGCATCTCAAGCCCTGCAATATAGCCTGTCGCCATCTCTTTAGGGCCAGTCATGAACATCCAACCACCACGGAAGCCACAAACGCGGTACGACTTAGACAGACCGTTAAAGGTCATCACTAATACGTCTTCGGTTAGGGTCGCGACAGAGGTATGGGTTGCACCGTCATAAAGGACTTTATCGTAAATCTCGTCAGCAAAAATAATCAGTTTGTGCTGGCGCGCAATTTCGATGACTTCTAACAGGAAATCACGGCTATAAACGGCGCCTGTTGGGTTGTTCGGGTTGATAAGAACAATACCGCGCGTTTTCGGAGTGATTTTCTTTTTAATGTCATCTAGGTCCGGATACCAATCCGCTTCCTCATCACACAGGTAGTGAACCGGGTTACCACCAGAGAGGGAAACAGCCGCTGTCCATAATGGGTAATCAGGAGCGGGAACTAACATTTCATCTCCGTTGTTTAACAGTGCCTGCATCGCCATTACAATAAGCTCAGATACACCGTTACCAACATAAACGTCCTCTACATCAAGACTACGAATACCTTTGCGCTGGTAATGTTGAACTACCGCTTTACGAGCGGAGTATATACCTTTGGAGTCACAGTAGCCTTGAGAGGTCGGCAGGTTTCTGATGACATCGACTAAAATTTCATCAGGGGCGTCAAAACCGAATGGGGCAGGGTTACCGATATTGAGTTTCAGTATTTTATGTCCCTCTTCCTCCATGCGCTTAGCATGTTTGAGTACAGGACCCCTAATGTCATAGCAGACATTATCGAGTTTTGACGACATCCCGATATTTTTCATTGTTTAATTCCTAAAAATTCGATAATTTCTTTACTAAATTACACCAAATTGGCTTTTGAAAGAATAAAAATCTGATCAAACTGGAAAATAAAGCACACACCCAAAAGGTGGAGATGTGAGCTGGTTGACATCGTGAGCAATTAATCGCCTTGTGGCTTGATCTATAGAGTTGGTAGAAATAGAGTATTTCGTGTATATAGGAACAAATTTTAAGGTTATGAGGTTGATTTGTCTCAGTTAACAACAGCTATTGCTCAGCTTATCAGCAAACTTGAAACTGCCCCACAAGGTTGCAAACGACTCGAGCAACAACTAGAGGGTCGTCCTAAGTTTCACTGCATCGACTGGCTAGAAGCGCAACCTCATTATCCCAAGTTTTACTGGCAATCCCGTGACACGCGAGAAGAAGTTGTGGCGCTGGGTAAACTGCACACCTTTTCTGAGGCCGCGCCAGCGTATGCGATTTTGGCGGAAAATCAGCGCGTATGGGGTGGACGCTCCTTTGATGGTCATTCAGATAAAAACCGCCGCTGCATGTCCGCTTTCTTCTTCCTGCCACACATTGAACTGATTCGTTTTGATGACAGTTGGCGTCTTGCGGTCAACATCAGCATGAGTGCAGATAAGGCGATCGCAGCTCTTAAACAGCTGATCGTTGATGTGACTGAACTGCCGCCTTTAGCGACCTCAATTGCACGATTGACACACACGCCAACGGAGCAGCAATGGCATGAGCTTGTCGGTGATGTGCTATCTGGAATTGAAAACGAGCAGTTTAAGAAAGTGGTACTGGCACGCAAAACGACGGTTGATGTCAAAGAGCCTATCTCGCCCGCTCAATTGCTTAAAGCGAGCTACCGGGAAAACCATCACAGCTTTCATTTTATGATGGCTCTCTCTAAGGATTTGGGGTTTGTAGGGTCAACGCCCGAGCGGCTCTATCGCCGAGTGGGGCAGCAGTTAGAAACCGAAGCCTTAGCTGGCACTATCGGCCGAGGGGATAATGCTGCACATGATATGGAGCTTGCTAACTGGCTGACGCAGGATCTGAAAAACATCAACGAAAACCAATATGTCGTGGATGACATTTTGCAAAGCTTGGCACCGCACTCCAGTGAAGTGCATTTAGAGCAAGAGTTGCGTCTGGTGCGCCTTCGAAAAGTGCAGCACTTAAAACGCAACATTGTGGCTCAGTTGCACAAAGGTATTAATGCGGTTCAGTTGTTGCAAGCTCTGCAACCTACCGCTGCCGTGGCTGGACTGCCTCGCAATGAAGCGATGGCGTTCATTCAGCAAAGAGAACCCTTTGCACGTGGTTGGTATGCGGGTTCTGTTGGATATTTAAGTCATGAACGCGCCGAATTCTGTGTCGCGATCCGCAGTGCTTTGCTGATGAAAGAGGAAGTTCAACTGTTTGCCGGCGCTGGCATAGTGCCAGGATCGGTGGCTGAACACGAATGGCAAGAGCTTGACAAAAAAATGTCGACACTGCTCAGCCTTATTTCAGAAAATCCTTCGCTTGGAGTGGCATCATGAGCCAGCATCAAGCGGCACTCAATCGTGTATGGACTCACGTTTTACTCGAGGAGTGCTATCGTCAGGGGGTAAGGCATGTCTGTATTGCACCCGGCTCACGGTCAACGCCACTGACTTTAGAAGCTGTGAAGCATCCCGGGCTCACTGTCCATACGCACTTCGACGAACGTGGCCTCGGTTTTTTGGCGTTAGGGCTTGCTAAAAGTACCCACAGTCCGGTGGCCGTGATCGTCACCTCTGGTACAGCGGTGGCGAATCTACTGCCAGCGGTTGCAGAGTCAAATCTCACTAAAGAGCCGCTAATATTGCTCACGTCCGATAGACCGACTGAGCTGGTGGGTTGCGGGGCAAACCAAGCTATTGAGCAAACGGGCATTTTCTCTCAGCATATTACCCATGCGCTCAACTTACCTTCACCAACGACACAAGCCCCGCTGTCGTGGCTACTGACCTCTATTGATTACGCTTTTGCTGAGCAAAGGTTGCGTGGTGCGAGCATTCACGTCAACTGCCCATTCCCTGAACCCCTTTATGGCGGTGAAGACACAACCATGTTTGCTGATTATCTCGCCCAGGTGAGTGCATGGCGTGATAGTGATGATTGTTATTCCGAGTATGGAGCGGGGGGACAGCATCATGATTACACGCACAGCGTGGATTCACTTAACCTGATTGAGCGTCAAGGCGTCATTATTATTGGCAGTGTGAGTCTTGCTGAAGCGCAGCAAGCTCTAAGCCTTGCCAAACGACTTGGCTGGCCAGTACTTTGTGACCCTCAATCGGGTGCTAGTGATGGTTGGCAGCGCTATGATATTTGGCTACAAAACGCAAACGCCAATGCCGTGTTGAGTCAGGCTGACTTTATCCTGCAGGTAGGCGCGAGGTTGGTGTCTAAACGGTTGCTGAGTTGGATTGATCGTCAGGTCGAAGCCGGATGTGAATACGTACTGCTTTCGCCGCTACTTGAGTGCCTTAACCCAAGCCATTTAAGACAGAAGCAGCTCAACGTTAATCTTAATGCATGGTTAAGTTCGGCCACACTAGCGCTCCCATCTTCCTCGTTTTCTGGTTGGGCGGATGAGCTTATTGGTGCATCACAGGCGGTGGTTGATAAGCTGCCATGTTTGCCTCACGTGACTGAATTTGATGTGGCCGCTAGCATTGAGCGGTTGCCTGTTAATGTTGATTTGTTTATTGGCAATAGCTTAATTGTACGTCTGGTTGATATGCTGACCTCTGTGCCATGTGTTGAAACCTACAGTAACCGTGGTGCTTCAGGCATTGATGGCCTAGTGGCGACTGCTGCAGGGGTGCAAAGCGGTAATGGACACTCCTTGGTGCTGTATATTGGCGATACGTCATTGCTGTATGATTTGAACTCATTGGCTCTGTTTACGCGCACGACTCAGCCTTGTGTGATTGTCGTGACCAATAACGATGGCGGGGCTATCTTTGACATGCTTCCCGCACCGTCAGCGCAGAAATCTCAGTACTATCAAATGCCTCACGGCTATCAGTTTCATCATGCAGCTGCCCAATTTGGCCTTCAATATCAAACGCCAACAGACAAAGTAGATTTAGAGTCCACTATGGCCCATCACCTTACTCATGGAGAAGGCACTTTGCTGATTGAAGTGACCACCCAGCCACATGAGGTCGGCGAGATGATACGCCAACTTGGCCAAAGCGCCGCCAGTGACCTTAATTATGCCAACGCGTGATGTCTTAGCGTATCGCTGTTTACCCGCGCATTCATCTTCTAAAGCGCCCTTAGTGGTCTTTGTCCATGGTTTTTTGGGGGCAGGGGATGATTGGGATGCGGTCAGCCATAGTTTGGATGATCATCATCGGTTGTTACTCGATTTGCCAGGCCACGGAAAAAGTTGCTCTATCCAAGGCGTAAGTTTTGATCAAGTTTGCAGAATGGTTACCGCGACAATACTAAACTGTATTCAAGCACATAAATTGAGTGCAACAGTGCCAATTTGTTTCGTCGGATATTCCCTTGGTGCTCGCATACTGATGTACCTAATGACGGAGTTTCGTGCCAATCACGAAGCCATAAATAACCTAAATATTAAAGGCTTAGTGATTGAAGGGGGTAATTTTGGTTTGCCTGACTCAGAGTTGCGAGCGGCGCGTTGGCACAGCGACAGCCAATGGGCAAAACGCTTCCAACAGGAAAATATTGGTGTGGTTTTGGCCGATTGGTATCAACAAAGCGTGTTTTCCTCACTAAATCATGAGCAAAGACAACTTTTGATCGCTAAACGCAGTGTTAACCTTGGAAGCTCGTTGAGCGATATGCTGCTGGCTACCTCGTTAGCCAAACAGCCTTACTTATTACCAAGCGTGAAAGCGTTGTCGTTCTCCGGAAATCGAACGCCGCTGTATATCTGCGGTGAATTCGATAGCAAATTTACTCAGCTTGCAACTGACAGTGGGCTCGATTTTGAGCGTATTGAAAATGCAGGCCATAACGTACACAAAGAGCAGCCACAGGCCTTTGCCCAGAGGTTGCGTACTTATCTAGAACAAATGAGCCTAGGCTCAGTGGAATAATTGGAATAGATCATGGCTAAAACCGTTGGATTAACAGAAGAAGAGCTATACGCACCCGTTGATTGGGCTGATGTCACCGGTGAGTTTGAAGAAATCAAATATCACAAATCGACAGACGGCATTGCAAAAATCACCATAGCTCGCCCACAAGTACACAATGCGTTCACGCCACGTACCGTTAAGGAAATGATTAAAGCTTTGGCTGATGCACGCTACGACGAAAGTGTTGGTGTCATCATTTTAACTGGACTTGGTGAAAAAGCGTTCTGTTCAGGTGGTGATCAGAGCGTTCGCGGTGACTACGGCGGCTATCAGGATGATTCTGGTACGCACCACCTGAATGTGTTGGACTTCCAACGCCAGATCCGTACTTGTCCTAAGCCTGTTATTGCCTCTGTTGCCGGTTGGGCTGTTGGTGGCGGTCATGTTCTACACATGATGTGTGACCTAACGATTGCGGCTGACAATGCTCAATTTGGTCAAACAGGACCAAAAGTGGGATCGTTCGATGGCGGTTGGGGTGCATCTTATATGGCTCGTATCGTTGGCCAGAAGAAAGCGCGTGAGATTTGGTTCCTATGTCGTTTCTACGACGCACAAGAAGCGGTGGACATGGGACTGGTTAACACTGTTGTGCCACTTGCGGATCTTGAGAAAGAAACGGTACGCTGGTGTCGTGAAGTGCTTCAGCATAGCCCAATGGCACTTCGCTGCCTGAAAGCGGCACTGAATGCAGACTGTGATGGTCAAGCAGGTCTTCAGGAGCTTGCAGGTAACGCAACCATGATGTTCTACATGACAGAAGAAGGTCAGGAAGGTCGCAACGCGTTTAACGAAAAACGTCGCCCTGACTTTGACAAGTTCCCAAGAAACCCATAATTCACACGTGCAATGGCTGCCTGTTGGCAGCCTATTTACGTTTGGCTTCGGGTGGGTGAGAGGGCGCTCAATATCGCGTATGAATACCCATAGTTCTCGGAATATAATAGTTTTGGGAACTCTTAGCCCTTACCGCGGCCTAACCCGGTGTATTGTTCATAGTCACCGTTCTTCTCAAGGTGGCTGTGATGACTTCTTATGAAGTGGGAACGACCATGAGACAAGCAAAACTCTATCGCTACAGTCTGCCGATGGACAGTGGTGTTATTCTTCGTGAGCAAAAGCTCACAGCAAGGGAAGGGTGGATTGTAGAACTCAGTGACAACGGCCGCGTTGCACTGGGAGAAATTGCCCCGTTACCTGGATTCAGTCAAGAGTCGCTCGAAGCGGCTGGTGTTCAAGCCCAAGCTCAACTTGAACTGTGGGTTCATCATCAATCTACAGATATTGAAAACTGCTACCCTTCGGTGGCGTTTGGTCTCTCAACGGCTCTTCTAGAGCTGGATAATCAGTTACCAAATGAAGGAAACTATCGAGCTGCGCCGCTGTGCAGTGGCGATCCTGATGAGCTGATCCCTAAACTTAATAACATGCAAGGTAAGAAGGTCGCTAAGATCAAGGTGGGTCTTTATGAAGCGATCCGCGATGGAATGATTGTCAGCTTGTTACTGGAATCTATCCCTGATCTGACTTTAAGGTTAGATGCCAACCGTTCATGGACACTCGATAAAGCAAAACAGTTTGCCAAGTATGTGGCGCCATCGCTAAGACAGCGTATTGCGTTCATTGAAGAGCCTTGTCAGCAGCCTGGTGATAGTGTGTCATTTGCGATTGATACTGGCATTGCCATTGCTTGGGATGAAACGTTGCAAGCTTCCGTGCACCAGAGTGACTTTGCAGTCAAACATCTGACCGGGGTTAAAGCGCTGGTCATAAAACCGACGTTAGTGGGTAGCATTGATAAGTGTATTGCACTCATTGAAGAAGCAAAAAACCATGCCATTCAAGTTGTCATTAGTTCTAGCCTTGAGTCCAGTGTTGGCCTAGGCCAGCTCGCACGTCTAGCGAATTGGTTGGTTCCTGATGAAACTCCGGGACTTGATACCATGCAGCTTTTTGGAGCACAGCTTGAAACGCCGTGGCCGGCATGTTTACTGCCAGTACAACCGTTGTCAGAGCAAACCTTGTATTGGCAATCACACAGTGATGATGCCGCTTAATGGCTGGAACCAATATAGATTTGTTGGCTAAGCACCCATTGTGGGAACGATGGGTGCAGTTAGCGCCGGATAAGATTGCATTAAAATCCGCTGCGGATACGCTCACCTGGAGTCAGTTATCTGAACAAATTCAAGTGCTTCGGCAGCAATTGGTTGAGCATCATGTCTCAGCCGGAGACGTCGTGTGCTTGGTGGGGCGGGCAGAGCAAAGCCTAGTATTACGTTACCTTGCCTGTGTCGCACACGGCGCTATTCCCGCCTTACTCAGCGATCAGCCCAAACCGCAATTGATGGCGAAATTTAACACGCTTTACCGACCAGATGATCGCGTGTTGGTCTGGGGACATTGTCAATGGGACGGGTCGACAGCCAACTGCGGTGAGCGAGAGCTTTATATGGTTGATTACTCGCAGCGTGATGACCAGCCCACCAATGAAGCGCCACCTTCCAATATCGATTTGGGTGAGTCGATCGCTTCGATTGTTTTTACCTCTGGTTCTACCGGTCAACCTAAAGCTGTCGCACATACCGCCTCTCATCATCAGGCATCGGCTGATGGATTATTGCAGCGTTTTTCTTTTACCCGTGCAGATTCTTGGCTGCTCAGTCTGCCGATGTTTCATGTTTCTGGACTTGCGATCATTTGGCGTTGGTTGAACGTTGGAGCGACATTACATATCGCATCCGGTGACTTTGCCGATGATATTGCCAATGTCACTCATGCTTCGTTAGTCGCAACGCAATTGAAGCGCATAATAGACAATCAGTGGCCAACAACACTAAAACGCGTGCTGCTTGGCGGCAGTCATATTGCGCATTCGTTAGTGGAGAGTGCACAGGCGCGTGGCATAGAGGCGTGGATGGGTTATGGCATGACGGAAACAGCATCAACGGTGACCGCGAAACGTGTCGATTCGATCCCCTCGTCAGGCGTCTTATTGTCACACCGGGCGTTAAAGGTAGAGCATCAACGCATATATTTGGCAGGCAATACACTGGCTTGTGGCTACTTTCAGCAAGGGCAGATTGTGCCATTGACGCTTGAATCTGGCTGGTTCGATACAAAAGATCTCGGACATTGGAACTCTCTGCAAGAACTGTGTGTGGTTGGCCGTGCTGATAATCTATTTATTTCGGGCGGTGAGAACGTGCATTGCGAAGAAGTAGAGGCGGCACTCAATAGCCTGACGTTTATCAGCCAAGCGATGGTGGTTCCGGTTGAGGATGAAGAGTTTGGTGTGCGATGTGTAGCCGTTGTGCAAGCCAACACGCAGCCAGAGCTTGCGATGATGCGGAAGTGTTTACTGCCTCTGTTAGCGAAATTCAAACACCCGATAGCTTACTACCGAATGCCAAGCCACTTGGCATCAACAGGCATTAAGGTGGCGAGGCGAGATGTCAAACAGTGGCTCTCAGATACTCAGTCCGATTTTATTGTTATTTCATAGTCCAAATCGGCATTGTTCATTCCCAGTAAGGCTCACCATAATAGCCATTATCTAAACAGCTGAGCGTGAGCGTAGGGAATGAACAAGCTTTTAATGGTCGCGATAGGATTGCAGATAGGACTTGCACTGGCTTCCGAGGGATTGCCGCAAGCACTTGCTGAGCTCACCGCCTTTTTGCTTACTGCGACACTGTATTTAAATCACAAGAAGTCAAAGTCGGCTTCTAGTTCAAACAAGAGCACTTTATCGCCTTCCACTGATACCAGTAATTCAGCTTAGCTAAGTAGCCTGCCTGTTGTTAAACTCTTCTCGAGAACAGCGTCATTCCCTTGAACAAGGGAATCTCACCAACGCGCTATGAACCCAATTCACGTGACATCGTGACTATCTTCAGTTAGTTGCGCGCTTTTAAAGATCTTCACTTTCGTGAAGATGACGGTGTATTTATTATGCGAGTAGCAACCAGCTCAACGAGGTCACCGAAATAAGCAGCCACATCGTGATCCCAAACACCATAGGCTTACTGCCCGCTTGTTTGAGTCTATCTATGGAAATACTGGTTCCAATCAAAAATAGGCACACAACCAATAATTTTTTCGAGACATCAAAAATGCCTTGATACGCCCATTCAAACTGAGGTAAGTAGTCACTGACTAAAATGGCGCCGCAGTAAAAGAAGATAAAGTAAGGGATAGTTAGCTTGCTGTTTTTGTTACGAAACAGCATCGCACTCACAAGCGCAACGGGAATGATCCATAACGCTCTAGCCAGTTTCAATGTTGTTGCTGTGGTCAATGCTTCCTCACCATACGCCGATGCCGCGCCTACGACCGATGAAGTATCGTGAATGGCGATAGCCGCCCAAGTCCCAAAGGTATGTTGATCGAGCGATAAAGCATGGCCAATCACAGGAAAAACAAACAGCGCAAGTGAGTTCAATACAAATACGGTAGCGAGCGCAATGGCAATATTCTCGTCATCGGCATCAATCGCAGGGGCAACCGCGGCAATGGCGCTGCCACCACAAATTGCAGTGCCGGATGAGATCAAATAGCCAGTGTGCTTATCCAACCCCATCTGTCTCGCTAGCACCCAACCAATCACAAGCGTACCAATGATGGTGGCGATAATTAGACCGATGCCGTCGCTGGTCGCTTGCAGAGCTTGGTCAAGGTGGATACCAAAACCTAAACCAACAATCGAGTAAGCGAGCAACTTTTTGGTGTATTTGGCGATAGGAATATCGCGCGGCACTAAGCTAAAAGTGGTGAGAAGAAAGCCAAAAATCAGCGCCATTGGAGAGCTTACCCAAGGGGTTAAACAAGCAATGATCCCAAGGAAAAACAGGGGGTAAGAGCGTAGTTGGGATAACATCGAAATCCTTACGAACAGCAGAAATAGCGTATGTGCCAGTCAATAGTTAAGTGAGTGTAGCGAGAGTTAAAGGTCAGTAAAACTAAATAAAATTTAACGGGCGTTTAGAAAAACTAAACGCCCGTTAAGTAAGGTGTTTGGCTCAGCGCCAGCTATCGATAGCTACCCCGTAGCTCAGCCACTTTCTGGTACATAGCTTGGCTAGATGCTTCCTCTGGTTGAACCGGTGTACCGGCTTCAAGTTCCAGTCTGGCTCTAAAACGCGATGGTAGCCCTTTGCATGCGCGACCTTTGTGGCGGCTAAAGTAACTGCCCCATAGCCCTTTTAATGCCATTGGAATAACCGGTACAGGGGAACGTTTAAGAACAATATCAATGCCGCGCATAAACTCATTCATTTCGCCATCGGCGGTCAAACGACCCTCTGGGAATATGCAAACAATCTCACCATCGGCAAGGGCTTGTTCAATCTCTACAAATGCGCGGCGAATCGAGCCTTTGCGTTTAGCAGAAATAGGGATGACTCCGGCGCGTTTTAAGAAGCGTCGAACCGGTTTGAAATTGGCGTAGTCTTCTTCCATCACAAAACGGATCAAACGCGGACTAGCAGCGCTCATAACCAGCGCATCCATGTAGCTGACGTGGTTACACACAATCAAGGCGCCCCCCTTCTCAGGCAGGTGGTGCAGGTTCTTGTGGGTGATGCGATACATGATGTTGGTCATGATCCAAATCAGAAAGCGCACCACGAATATTGGCGCCTGCAAGAACAGGTAGACCGCCATTAGGAAGTTCAGCACGGACAATACGATGAAAAGCTCAACAATGGTCAGTCCAAGCACCGACAGACCAACGATACCTAACACTGCGCTGCCGACCATAAACAGTGAGTTGTAAATATTTAACGCGGCAATCACGCGAGCACGCTCGGTTGGTTTGGCTTGTTGCTGCATCAAGGCGTACAACGGCACGATAAATAGGCCGCCAGATGCGCCGAGCGCAAGCAGGTAACCAAATACAGGCCAAAGTGCGGAGTGGGCAATGAACTCACCAAATGATTCAAATTGAGGAAGCTCTTGCGGCACGGAGAATGCCATTAATGCACCAAAGATGGTGATGCCGAAGCTGCCTATAGGCACGATGCCAACATCAATACGATTTTTCGACATTTTATCGCACAGCATAGAACCTAGGGCAATCCCGACAGAGAACAGGGCCAACAAAAAAGACACCGCCGCTTCGTTGCCCATCAAGTGGATCTTAGTGAAGTTCGGGAATTGAGTTAGGTAAGCCGCGCCCAAGAACCAAAACCAACTGATGGCCATGATGCATTGGAAAACCACGCGATCTTGATGAGCAATCTTAAGTGTTTCTTTGGTCTGCTTGATAGGTTGCCAGCGGAATTTCAACTGCGGATCGGCTGCAGGTGCATTAGGGATTGAGCGACTGGCAATATAACCGGCGACCGCAAACACAACTACGCTAGCGGCAGCGACATACTTAGCCTGCTCGGCGGAAGCAATAATGCCCGCTCCCAAAGTACCCAAAAGGATAGCGAGGAATGTGCCCGTTTCAACCAGCGCATTGCCTGAAAGCAGTTCGTTTGGTTTCAGCTGCTGTGGTAAGAGTGCATATTTTACTGGACCAAAGAATGCCGACTGGGTACCCATTAAAAACAGTAACAGCAGCAATATGCCATAGCTTTCGGTTACAAAACCAATGGCGCCCAAACACATGATGCCAATTTCTGCCAGTTTTACCTTGCGGATAAACCAGGACTTTTCATACTTGTCCGCCAGAACCCCAGCAGAAGCTGAAAATAAGAAGAACGGCAGGATAAATAAACCCGCGGCAAGGTTGATAAACAAGTTACTGGATACAGGCAATACTTGTGGGCCGGCGAATGCAACAAAAAGGAGTAGAACGTTTTTAAAAATGTTGTCGTTGAATGCGCCGAAAAACTGGGTAATAAAGTAGGGCACAAAACGCCTTTCGCTAAGTAAAGACGCGGTTTTGGTGTTAGGCATTACCTTTCCTTTTGATTACCAACTCTTTAGGTAGTTTGAAATGAGATCTTTGATGAGCACACTGCCATCAACAGGCTCTGAGGTGAAAAACTTGTCATCGACACTGAGTAGAGTGATACCGTGCACTCCCGCCCAAAGCACACGACTCGCTTGCATAACGTCAGCAGCGGATTTTTCTGGACGGTACGCAGACAACAAATGCTCAAGCATACCTGTCATTCCGTCGATACGTTGTGACTGCCATTCTGGGAGTTGGTCGCCATTCATGTTGTGCTCAAAAATTAATTGCCAACGATACGGGTACTTCTTGGCAAAATCATGATAGCAAATCGCCATGGCATACAGAGCTTGCTCAGCATCATCCGTTTGCTCAACGGCTTTTCGGGACTCTTCCGACAATTCATCGACGGTGCGCGCAACAGCGTGAAGCAGCAGTAAATTGTAACTGCCAAAGATATTCACCAAGGTACTCGGTACATAACCAATAAGTGTGGCAATCTTGCGAAGACTCAGCGAGTGATAGGAGTTCTCGGTGAGATAATCCCTGACGGTAGTCAGTGTCAGGTCGATAAGCTCTTCCCGGGTATGATCGTTTCTACGGGCCATGGTGATGGATTCTTAATTGAACACGGTTCGTTATTTTAGTGGTGGGACAGGGTAGCGTCAACAAATGAAGCTAGGCATTGCAAGGTTGCAGCGCACTTTTGAGATTGTGGTCGGTAAAACAGATTGATTGAGAAATAACAGGCATAAGCAGGTGTATACCGTAACAAACGTGCAATATTCTGAAACAAGTCCGAGCATTTGAAGCGTTCCTTTAATGCTAAGCTCAGTATATGATGCGTAATGTGCCCAAGGTTTATCAACTTGCTGGTTTAGTGAGATTTGCTTGGGTATAAGTCGTAATAGGACTTACGATGTAATGTGACAATAACGAAAGGTTGAGAATGAAACGTTTATTTTCCTTCGTCGCACTGCTAGTACTGGCAGTGTCGGTGAATCCGGTAGCCGAAGCAAAGAAATTCGGTGGCGGTAAATCATTTGGTAAGAGCTTTAAAACGGCTCCGGCTCCAAAGCAGCAACAACAAAATACCAATAACATCAGTCGTCAAGATCAAAACAAAGCTGGAAGCAGTAAGAAAGGTCTGATGGGCGGTATCTTAGGTGGTTTGCTTGCTGGTGGCCTATTAGCTGCTTTCTTTGGTGGTGCTTTCGAAGGCATCAACTTCATGGATATTTTGATTTTTGGTTTGATCGCGTTTGTGATCTTCAAGCTGATGCGCGGTATGCTGGGGGCAAAGCAGGGAAGTATGAATCAGCAGAGGCAGCAGCCGGCGTTTGGCGGTCACTCTCGCCAACAGTTTGAGCAGCCTTCAAACTTCCAAAACTTTGAACAGCCAGCATCAACGGCTTCAACAGGTGGTTTTGGTGCAGCTGGACACAGCGAAGTGCCTCACAACTACCCACCGGGCTTCGACCAAGCGGCGTTCCTAAATGGTGCTCGCGAGCACTATCGTATCCTTCAAGGCGCGTGGAACCACAACGAACTCCACACGATTGAAGAGTATGTGTCGCCAAGCTTGCTGCAAGATCTTATCAGCGAGCGCGCTAAGCTTGAAGGTGAGCAGCATACTGACGTGATGTACGTTGACGCTGAGGTTGTTCGTGCGGATTACGACGCTAACAAAGCACAGTTGAGTCTTCAATTCTCTGGCCGCTACCGTGATGCAGTGGAAAACATCGAAGAAGACATTGAAGATATCTGGCACCTAGAGCGTGATTTGACCCAACCAAATGCGCCATGGTTGATCGTTGGTATTCAAGGCTAACCACCTCAAAGTTAAACAAAAAACTGCAGAGTAAAATCTGCAGTTTTTTTACATTTGTGGCAGCGCAATTTGACGTTTTTCCTCTATAATTCAGCCTTTGCTCTCAATCTTATTATTACAAATCATGCGAACTTTATTTGCTCAAACTGCGCTGGCCTGCTCTGCCGTTACTTCTCTTGCGCTCGCTGACGATCATATTGTGCCCCTTGTTGAGCACACCCCAAACCCAACTACGGAGAAGCTTGATCGCTTTTTAGGTGTGTTTGGCGCTGAGTCGGAATATGATGCAGATAAAGGTCTCAACTCGAGCTATATTCCTGCGGTGTTTTACAAACCAGAGCAAGGATTGGGACTTGGACTGTTGTATGTTGGGTTATATGGTGACCCAAGCGAGGGTGCCGGTCAGCCTTCTTCTATGGTGATTAACCCGTATGCGTCGTCCAATGGCTCTATGGGTATTACGTTCAGCAATAAGCACTTTTATAACGGCGGTGATAACCGCGTTTACACCGACATTAAAGTGTTTGATGACGCGGCGGTTTACTATGGCCAAGGATATGAAAACGGGCAGCAAGACGGCAATAAGATCGACTTTAAAGAGCAAGTGGTGGATGTTAAGCCAACCTGGCTGACACGCGTATCCGGCGATTATTTTTTAGGTTTTGGTGCCAACGTAAAATCGGTGCGCCCACATGACAAGAAGTTTGAAAACCAGGGGTTAGACCCACTTGCTAATGAGCTGACGGACAACACCAGTTACGGTGTGTTTGTGTCGAATGTCTTTGATACACGAGACAACGTGACTAACGCGACCAAAGGCACCTTACTGCAAGCCGACTTGGGTTTGTACCATGATGCAACCAATTCGGAAAATTTTGGTAAGTACTCACTTAAGGCGTCTCAATACCATACCTTAGCACCAGTACCTGGGCTATTCGCATGGCAAGTCCAAGCCAATTTAACCTCGGGGAATGTCCCTTGGAATCAGTTGCCTGATCTTGGTGGCGCTGATGCGATGCGTGGTTATATCCTTGGCCGATATCGTGATAACCAAATGATGATGGGGCAGGTGGAGTATCGTTTACCTGTATACTGGCGAGTCGGTGTTGTGTTCTGGGGCGCGGCAGGTACGGTCTCTGAAAATGTCTCCGGGCTATGGGATAAAACGTTAGCAAGCGCCGGTACTGGCTTTAGATTCAAGATCAAAGATAAGGTCAATGTGCGCGCCGATATTGGTTATGGTGAGCACGGCGGTACCTTTTACTTCCACGTTAATGAAGTGTTCTAACTCTCTGGCACTAAATCGCAAATACTAAAAAAGCCTCCGAATGGAGGCTTTTTTGATTCAGTTAGAACAAACTTAGTTTTGCTCTTGACCTGATTGAATCGCAGTCAGTGCAACTGTGTAAACGATGTCGTCTACTAGTGCGCCACGAGAAAGGTCGTTAACTGGTTTGCGCATACCTTGCAGCATTGGACCGATAGATACTAGATCTGCCGAGCGTTGTACCGCTTTGTATGTTGTGTTACCCGTGTTTAGATCTGGGAATACAAATACTGTCGCTTTACCAGCTACTGGAGAGTTAGGTGCTTTAGAAGCCGCTACGTTCTCCATGATTGCCGCATCGTACTGTAGAGGACCGTCGATGATAAGATCAGGACGTTTCTCTTGAGCCAGTTTCGTTGCTTCACGTACTTTGTCTACGTCAGCACCTTTACCTGACTCACCAGTCGAGTAAGAAATCATCGCAACGCGAGGTTCGATACCGAACGCTGCTGCAGAGTCTGCAGATTGGATAGCGATTTCAGCAAGTTGCTCAGCTGTTGGATCTGGGTTAATCGCACAGTCACCGTATACCAATACTTGATCAGGCAGAAGCATGAAGAAGATTGACGATACGATAGACGTGCCAGGAGCTGTCTTGATGATTTGGAACGGAGGAACGATAGTGTTCGCTGTTGTGTGAACAGCACCAGATACTAGACCGTCAACTTCGTTCGCTTCAAGCATCATAGTGCCTAGGTATACAGAATCTTGTAGCTTCTCACGAGCCACAACTTCAGTCATACCTTTCGCGCCACGTAGTTCAACCAAGCGAGCAACGTAGTTTTCACGTACTGCATCAGAATCGATGATAGTTACGCCAGCGCCTAGCTCAACGCCTTGCTGTGCTGCAACACGTTTGATTTCTTCAGGGTTACCAAGCAGCACACATTCCGCGATACCGCGCTCAGCACAGATAGCCGCAGCTTTAACTGTGCGTGGCTCGTCACCTTCAGGAAGAACGATACGCTTGCCAGCTTTACGAGCAAGTTCAGTTAGCTGGTAACGGAATGCTGGTGGGCTAAGCTTACGGCCGCCTACAGTGCCTTCAAGTAGAGAATCAATCCAAGGGCCGTCGATGTGACCTGCAACGTGCTCGTTTACGAACTCGATACGCTCTTTATCGTCTGCAGGAACTTCTAGGCTGAAGCTCTGTAGGTTCAGAGAAGTCTGCCAAGTGTTACCTTGTGCTTTAAAGATTGGAAGACCCGTTTCAAGCGCAGGCTTGATAAGGTCAGCAATCTCAGTAGGAACGTCGTAGCCGCCTGTTAGTAGGATAGCGCCGATTTCCACACCGTTCATTGCTGCTAGCGCCGCTGCAACGATTACGTCTGGACGGTCAGCAGAAGTCACAAGTAGAGAGCCTGGTTTGAAGTGCTCAATCATGTTTGGCAGTGAACGTGCACAGAACGTAATGCTCTTAATACGACGTTGAGCGATGTCACCTTCGTTGATGATTTCAGCGTTTAGGTGCTCAGCCATGTCTACTGCACGTGTTGCGATCAAGTCGATCTTCCAAGGCACACAGCCTAGAACACGAATCGGGCTAGTGTTGAAGATTTGCATCACTTCAAGGTTAGCTTGCTGCGCGGTGTCGGCATCGTCGAAGATTTCAGAGAGATCTGGACGAGTACGACCTGCTTCATCAACTGGTGCATTTAGCTTGTTGATGATAACACCGGAGATCTTCTTGTTCTTAGTGCCGCCGTAGTTAGAACATGCAACTTCGATACGCTCTTTAAGCTGGCTCGGGTTGTCTGTACCTGGCGTTGCAACGAATACGATTTCAGCGCCAAGTGTCTTAGCGATTTCTTCGTTGATTGCGTTCGCAAATGGGTGCTTGCGAGTTGGTACTAGACCTTCGATAAGGGTTACGTCTGCATCTTTGTTGATTTGGTTGTAACGCTCAACGATGGTTTCTAGAAGCACGTCTAGCTTCTCGTTACCGATCAGGTTTTCAGCTTCTGACATTGGAAGTGGTTGACCCACTTTCATATCACTGCTGTTACCGACGATAGAAGAAGTTAGATCTGGCTGATCGCCGCCGTGGCGAGGTTGAGCAACAGGTTTGTAAAACGATACGTTTACACCCTTACGCTCCATTGCACGCAGGACACCCATGCTAACACTGGTAAGACCGACACCAGCGCTAGTAGGTACAAGCATAATAGTACGGGACATTCTTTGAGTACCTCAAACTATATGTGGGGAAGAAACTCAATAAGGGTTGGCTTCGATTGAGGGTGAGCCAGCGATATACTGAGTCCAATAAGAAAACTGGCTAACCTTAGTTAGCCAGTTTGAACATTAAAGACCTGCTAGGCGTGCAGTGTCTTCAGCGATGACTAGCTCTTCGTTAGTAGAGATAACCATTGCTGGGATACGGCTGCTTGCTGCAGTGATAGTTCCTTCGCCGCCGAAACGAGCTTTAAGGTTAGCTTCACCGTCAACTTCGATGCCGAATACGCCTAGACGGTTTAGAACCATCTCACGGATTGGTGCAGAGTTTTCACCGATACCACCAGTGAACACGATAGCATCTAGACGACCGTCAAGAGATGCAGTGTAGCCCGCTACGTATTTCGCTAGGCGGTGGCAGAACACGTCCATTGCACGCGTTGCTTCTTCTTTCTCGCCGTAGTTGTCTTCAACGAAACGACAGTCAGAAGTCACTTCAGTTAGACCTAGAAGACCAGACTCTTTAGTTAGCATGTTGTTGATTTGCTCAACAGAGTAACCTAGAGCGTCGTGTAGGTGGAAGATGATCGCAGGATCGATGTCACCACAACGAGTACCCATCACAAGACCTTCAAGAGGAGTTAGACCCATTGAAGTATCTACAGACTCACCGTTTTTGATAGCACAAACAGAAGCACCGTTGCCTAGGTGGCAGTTAATGATGTTCAGTTCGTTAGCTGGCTTACCAAGTAGTTCAGCTGCTTCACGTGCGATGAATAGGTGAGACGTACCGTGCATGCCGTAGCGACGGATGCCGTGCTCTTTGTACAGGTTGTACGGTAGAGCGTATAGGTAAGACTCTTGAGGCATAGTTTGGTGGAACGCAGTGTCAAATACCGCTACGTTCTTAAGCTCTGGGAAGTTGTGCTTCGCCGCTTCGATACCGATGATGTGAGCAGGGTTGTGAAGAGGTGCAAATGTTGCAGAGTCTTCGATACCTTTAAGTACATCGTCTGTGATTAGTGCAGAAGATGTGAATTGCTCGCCACCGTGAACGATACGGTGACCGATAGCGCCTAGGTTTGCTTTTAGCTCAGGCTTAGAAGCAAGGATAGTCTCTACCATGAACGCTAATGCTTCTTCGTGAGCAGCGCCGTTACCTAGTTGAGCTTCGTGTTTACCATCAAGTTTCCACTTGATACGAGCTTCAGGAAGGTGAAGACATTCTGCAAGACCTGTTAGGTGCTCATCACCGTTCTCTGCATCAACGATGGCGAACTTAAGAGAAGAACTGCCGCAGTTTAAAACTAAAACCAGCTTAGACATTAGAGGTTACCTGTATTTTATCTGATCGGGGATCAAGGATGTAAACGTATCTCAAGACTGAGAGGCAGCAAAAAATGCCTATCACTCTTGGTCATAAAATCATCAATTGCCGTATAATAATATGCGATTTTCCGAAGAAAACCACATTAGCGTCCTTGCGACGGTCATCTCGACGGTTGCCTATTTTGTAAATAAAGACAACAATGAGATTGAGGATTCGCAAAGAATAACGATAATGGCAGAAGATAACAAAATAAATTTGAAAGAATCTTAACTTCCGTCAATATTTTGCTGATTTAGTTGAATAGTTCAACTTTTTTTTAGTGAGGTTAGCTATGAGCGAGAGAGCAAGTCTGACTCAGAGTTTAAAAAATGGCCAAAAGTACATGGAACTTTGGCCGATGCGCAAGGAGCTAACGCCCCTGTTTCCAGAGCAACGCATCATTAAAGCGACGCGTTTTGGGATCAAGGTGATGCCCGCGGTCGCAGCCATTAGTGTGCTAACACAGATGGCGTTTAATAACGCTCATGCACTGCCGCAAGCGATTGTTATTGCATTGTTTGCTATCAGTATGCCATTGCAAGGTATGTGGTGGTTGGGTAACAGATACAACACGCAATTGCCGCCAGCGTTGGCCTCTTGGTATCGAGAGCTGCACCAAAAGATCATTGAGTCAGGGGGCGCAATGGAGCCGGTAAAAGCCAAGCCTAAATATAAAGAGCTTGCCATGACGCTTAACCGAGCATTCAGGCAGCTTGATAGAAGCGACTTTGATCGCTGGTTCTAACCCCATCTTTGTTCAAAAGTTAAACACAAGCCCTGCTCAACGGTGAGCGGGGCTTGTTCGTTTTAGTCTCCGGGCCATGCAATTGTAACTGTCTTGAGGTGAGTGTTAATGAGTTGTTGGCGCTAGTTGAACTTGCGGCTAATCTTATAAATCGCACCACTATCGGTGCTAAACCAGACGTGACCAGCTGAATCGGTGGTCACATCACGTACTCGCTCACCGAGCTCTTCGTAATAACGCCTTTCTTCGAGTACTTGACCAGCTTCGTTGATATCTAGAATGTTGATATGAGTGAGTTTGAGTGCTCCGATTAACAAGGCACCATTGAGCCTTGGAAATTCCTCACCCTCGTACAGATGCAGTGACCCGGGTGCAATAGAAGGAATGTACACTTTTCTGGGTGATTCAATGCCTTCTTTCTCTTGTGCCTCTCCGGCATTGATTGGCCCCCAATACTCTTTACCGTGAGAGGTGATAGGCCATCCATAATTAAGCCCCGCTTTGACCAAGTTGAGCTCATCGCCGCCTCTTGGACCGTGCTCTATCGTCCACAATTGAGATCGTTTGCTATCAAACACCAACCCTTGAGGATTACGGTGGCCATAGGAGTAGATTTCAGGAGCAAAATTAGGTTTGTCGACAAATGGGTTGTCTTTTGGAATCGTACCATCTTGATTGAGGCGAACGATGGTCCCGGCGTGGTTGTCGGTCTGCTGAGCATTATCCCTGTCACCGGCATCACCGATGGTCATATAGACCAAACCTTCATCATCAAAAGCAATTCGGCTTCCAAAGTGGCGACCAGAGGTAACGGAAACATTACTGGTGAAGAGATCTTGCCAGTCTGTGAGCTTGTTGCCATTTAAGGTCGCTTTCGCAAGGGAGGTTGCTCCCCCTTTACCTATTGGTTTCGCGTAGGTGAAGTAATAAACGTCGTCTTCAGATGGGCTTGGATGAATGTCCATTAGGCCACCTTGGCCAGACGCATAAATCGCAGGTAGCCCACTTATCGACGTCTGTTTGCCACTTTTAGTATCGACAAGCAGCATTTTGCCTTCTCTTAATGTTACTAACAACTTGGTGTCATCCACGGTCAGAATTGACCATGGCACTCCTTTCACAGTGGTCACTTTTTCTAGCTGACTGCCTTCAAACTCACGGGCTAGCGAGGGCATTGCCAATAGGAAAAGCAGTGGTAAAAGAAGTAATGGACGCATGCTAGAAGTTCCCTCGCGATTGGATGTGGCTAACTAATTGACGATTACGCTATCTGTATGAATATAGACATCTTTCACAGAATTGCATTCACAATGCTTCACTTTTGTCAAAAATGGATTACGCTGATTTTTGAGTAAATATTAGTCGCATGTATCGCTGTATGTACGCATTTGTTTAAATGTTGGTTGCGAAAGCACACGGATAGCACGTTTATCTAATGCGAATGTTAATAATACCTTTCAATTTGGTTGGCTTACTGGTAGAAGTAACAGCGAGTCAAAAAATAATTCACGAAGTGTAAATTAAATATTACACCCTCATTCCCCTTAAATGAGTTGCCTTTGTCTGCTTATTTAGGGTTGCTTAGTCAAGGAGTTAAGATGAAAGCAAGCAAGATTATTGTCACTGCAGCATTAACCGGTGTGGCGTTGCTGTCTTCTGCCAGCATCATGGCAAAAACCGCTAAAGTCGCGGTATCGCAAATTGTTGAGCACCCAGCGCTTGATGCAACACGCCAAGGTTTGGTGGATGGCCTGAAAGAAAAAGGCTATGAGCAAGGTAAAAACCTCGAGTTTGATTATAAAACCGCGCAGGGTAATCCAGCGATTGCAGTACAGATTGCACGTCAATATGTCGGTGAGCGCCCAGACGTTTTAGTTGGCATTGCGACACCAACAGCGCAAGCATTGGTCTCTGCAACGCGCGATATTCCAGTGGTATTTACCGCAGTAACGGATCCTGTGGGTGCGAAACTGGTGAAAAAGCTTGAGCAGCCAGGCAAAAACGTCACAGGTCTGTCGGATCTATCACCTGTCGATCAGCACGTAGAGCTTATCCAAGAGATCATGCCAAATGTGAAGAGCATTGGTGTGGTGTACAACCCAGGTGAAGCGAATGCAGTGAGCCTAATGAAGCTGCTAAAAGAGAGCACAGACAAACGTGGTATTGAGCTTGTTGAAGCGACAGCGCTAAAAAGTGCTGATGTACAAACAGCGACTCAAGCCATTTCGGCGAAATCAGACATCATCTACGCACTTATCGATAACACGGTGGCGAGTGCCATTGAAGGCATGATCGTTTCGGCTAACCAAGCGAAAACACCTGTATTTGGCGCAGCAACGTCGTACGTTGAGCGCGGTGCGGTTGCGAGTCTTGGTTTCGACTACTACCAAATTGGTGTGCAAACAGCTGATTACGTAGCGCAAATTCTTGAAGGTACAGATCCTGGCAAAATTGACGTCAAAGTGGCGAAAGGTTCTGACTTGGTGATCAACGCTACGGCAGCAAAAAAACTGGGTCTTACGATCCCTAAAACGGTTATGGATCGCGCTACAAGCGTTAAGTAACACTCGTTTTTAGAGCAAGCTGGATCTTCGGATCCAGCTTTTTTGTTAAGCAGCAGAGGAGTAGTTATGTCTGCTTTTGCATTTTTTGGTGCCCTTGAAATTGGTCTTATTTATGGACTGGTCGCACTGGGTGTCTATCTTACCTTCCGTGTTCTCGATTTCCCTGATTTGAGTGTTGATGGCAGCTTCCCAATGGGCGCGGCTGTAGCCGCTACGGCGATTGTTGCGGGTATTAACCCTTGGGTGGCAACAGGCATGGCCATTGTGGCTGGCGCGGCAACGGGATGGGTAACCGCTTTTCTTGCGGTGCGCTGTGGCATCCTTCACTTGCTGGCATCCATCCTGACGATGATCGCTGCGTTCTCCATCAATATTCGCATTATGGGCCGGCCCAATATGGCCTTGCTTGGTGAAGACACCATACTGACGCCTTTCGAAATGATGGGAGACGCGATGTATGTTCGCCCTTTGGTGGTGGGCGTATTGGTATTGATTTCGGCTTGGTTTGTGGTGCGACTGCTCAATAGTGATTTTGGTTTGGGTCTGCGCGCGACAGGTGTCAATGCCCGTATGGTTAAAGCGCAAGGAGCAAGCACGTCGTTCTATACCTATTTCTGTTTAGCACTTTCAAACGGGTTTGTTGGCTTTGCTGGTGCGCTTTTCGCGCAAACCAATAGTTTCGCGGATGTAACATCTGGCGTTGGTACCATCGTGGTAGGTCTGGCTGCGGTTATTCTGGGTCAAACCCTTATACCGGGTCGTAAAATCTGGGTGGCGGTTACTGCCGTTATCGTTGGTTCGGTGTTGTATCGTTTGGCGGTCGCCTTTGCCTTGAGTACAGGTATGTTCGGCTTGCAAGCGTCTGATCTTAACTTGGTCACCGCCGTGCTGGTGGCAGCAGCACTAATTGCGCCAAAAATTAAAGGAAACCTCAAAGCAAAAAAGGTCGTAAAGCCTGCTAAGAGTAAAGCGGTCTCTCAATCAGGCAACACGGGGAATACAGCATGATTCGATTAGAAGATATTCAAGTCACCTTCAACCCAGGGACAATTTTGGAAAATCGTGCATTGAAAGGGGTGAACTTAGAGGTACCTGAGCATCAGTTTTTAACGGTGATTGGCTCTAACGGTGCCGGTAAGTCAACCTTGCTAGGTGCGGTAACCGGTGAAACGCCAATGGTTGGTGGACGTGTTCTGATCGATGATATGGATGTGACTCGCCAAACCGTGGATCAGCGTGCTAACCAATGTGCACGCGTGTTCCAAGACCCGTTAGCAGGGACCTGTGGCGATCTCTCTATCGAAGAGAACATGGCACTGGCCTATATGCGTGGTAAAAAGCGTGGCTGGAGCTTGTCGCTATCGAGTAAACGTCGCAAGCTGTTCCAAGAACGCATCAGCATCCTTGGACTTGGACTTGAGGATAGGCTCGGGGACAACATTGGTTTGCTATCTGGTGGTCAGCGTCAGGCGGTAAGCCTAGTTATGGCAACTCTGTCAGACAGTAAACTGCTGCTACTGGATGAACACACTGCAGCACTCGATCCACGCATGGCGGCGTTCGTTATTGATCTCACCAAAAAGGTTATTCAGGAGTTCAATCTCACGGTCATGATGGTAACCCACTCAATGAAAGATGCACTGGCTTGTGGTGACCGAACGGTGATGTTGCACCAAGGAGAAATTGTGCTTGATGTTGCAGGCGAGCAGCGTGCCAACATGCAAGTACCAGACTTACTGGAGATGTTCTCAAAAGTACGTGGCGAAGAGCTTGCTGACGACAGCTTGTTACTTAGCTAACCGTCACCATGACTTAGGTCTCAACCTCCCCAACTAAGCCTACAATCTGTGATCCCTCTTCAATTTGAAGGGGGATTTTTTCTGCATCCGATTCTTCTACAATGATCCTTCCTCGTTCCCTATAACAGAAGAATCATAATGAACCAGCCACTTTTATATCATTCACAAACCCAAGATGGGGTAGTGCGAGAAGGCGATAAGCTCACCATTCGCCTATTTTCTGAGCAAGACAAATTTGAATCGATTCAGCTTCGCCACGAGCCGGACAATGAAGAGTATCTAATCGCGCTTAGTAAGGTTGGTACCAAAGGCATGCTTGATATTTGGCAGGCAACATTACCACTCAGTGCGGACAAAGATGTCACCTATTATGTGTTCAAAGCGTTGACGGCTACAGGGCAATATTGGCTTGATGCGCGCGGCACTCACCGCCGCATGCCAGGGCGAGAGTATCATTTTAAGTATAATCGCGCAGACCAGCCACCAAGTTGGGTAGCCGAGCAAGTGTTCTATCAGATCTTCCCTGATCGTTTCTGTAATGGAGACCCTAGCATTGGCGTTGAGACAGGCGAGTACCAATACCCAAATCGCAATCGTGAGTCTGTGAAAAAGCAGTGGGGAGAGCCAGTGGGTAATCATGGTAACTCTGGGGCGGTTGAGTTTTATGGCGGTGACCTTGCTGGTATCGAATCAAAGCTGGATTATCTGCAAGATCTTGGTATCACGACGCTGTATCTCAACCCGATTTTTACCTCTTACAGTAATCACAAGTATGACACTGTGGACTACTATTCCATCGATCCAAAATTTGGCACCAATCAACAATTTGCAGACCTCGCCGACAACCTGCATCGAAGAGGTATGAAAGTGGTGCTTGATGCCGTGCTCAATCACACCTCTGTCTCTCATCCATGGTTTGACGTGTTAGAGGAGAGTAACGGTGCTTACACCTCTGCAGACAGTCCCTACCGGGACTACTACTTCTTTAATGGTGACTCTAAACAGTATGTCGGCTGGAAAGGGATAGATACGTTACCGGTTCTTAACTTCCACAATGAGGAAGTGCGCGATCATATCTATCGCAGTGAAGATTCGGTGATCAAACATTGGTTAAAACCACCTTATAACATCGACGGCTGGCGTTTTGATGTGATTCATATGCTGGGGGAAGGCGAAGGTGCGGCCAATAACGCCCATTATGTTAGAGCGTTTCGCGAGTCGATGAAGTCGGTGAATCCTGACTCTTACATGCTGGGTGAGCACTTCTTTGAGGCGACCCAGTGGCTGCAAGGTGACCAAGAAGATGGTGCCATGAACTACTATGGTTTTGCTCATCCATTACGCGCGCTTCTCGCGAGCAAAGACATTGCGTTCGACCCTATCGAGATTGACTGCCACGAGTTTTTAAACTGGCTTCAAGAGGCGAGTGCTAAGGTGCCATGGAGCAATCAGCTATCTCAGTTAAACCAACTCGATAGTCACGACACCGAACGCTTTATCACCACGTTGGCTGGCAATGAGAATCGTCTTGCCATCGCTTTACAGCTTCTAATGACCTATGTTGGCACTCCGTGCCTGTACTACGGTGTGGAAGTAGGGCTTGAGGGGACACATGATCCCGATAATCGTCGCTGCTTCCCGTGGGAGCGAGTTGAGACAAGTTCGTGGCTACCGTACTGCAAGCAATTGATTTCGCTTCGTAGAGCTTCAAAAGCCTTGCAGCGAGGCAGTTTTGTTCCGCTTCATGTTGATGAGTTTAGCTTGGTGTTTGCACGTCAACTAGACGATGAAGTGGTGATTAGTGGCTTTAACCTAGGGGCTGACGTTGTGCAGATTTCACTGCCGGTTTGGAAACTAGGGCTTGAACGTGTCAGTTTTGAATGTGCACTGACGGGCAGCAAATCTGAATCGCTTAACGGTACTTTAGACGTCAATATCGCAGCAGAGGGCTCTCTGCTGCTGACTTGCTAACGAGTATTACTGCGGCAAGGTGGCGAGCATCTTGTCGCGGTACTGCTGGATATGTTCGACAATCGGTGCCGCTTTGTTAAAGGTGCGGATCTCACGAAATAGCTCAGCGGCTTGCGGATATTGCTGACGAAGATACGAGAACCACTGCTTCACGCGGTTTGGATAGTAGAGTCCTTTATCGCCTTTGATTTCATAGGTTGAATAGACCAAAAGCAGCTCAACCACTTCATGCCAAGGCATTACCGTATGGTTGTGTTTGACCACGTTACCGAGGTTTGGCACGTTGAACGCGCCGCGGCACACCATCAAAGAATCCACGCCCGTGGTGTCAATGCAGCGCTGGCCATCGGCGTAGTTCCAAATCTCACCATTCGCGATCAGAGGCAAGTTGGTTTTGCTGCGAATCGCATTGATGTATTCCCACTTGATCTCGCTAGCTTTATAACCGCCAGTTTTGGTGCGCGCGTGCACCGTGAGCTCATTAGCGCCCGCTTGCTCAATCGCATCGACAATTTCAAAGCAGTCGTCTGGGTTTTCCCAGCCCAAACGAATCTTAGCCGTAACGGGAATAGAAGGGTCTACAGCTTCGCGACAGGCTTTAACCACATTATGGATGAGCTCTGGGTGTTGCAGTAGCGCCGCGCCACCTTTGCTCTTGTTGACCAATTTGGCTGGACAGCCAAAGTTTAAGTCAATCCCTTTCGCGCCAAGGGACGCTGCCTTAACAGCGTTTTCTGCCATCCAACGGGGATCTTGGCCAAGAAGCTGAATATGAACGGGAGTGCCGGACTTGGTCATTGAACCCTGAGCCAGTTCAGGACATAGGCGATAGAACACGTGATCAGGCAAAGCTTGGTCAACAACGCGAACAAATTCAGTGACACAAAGATCGTAGTCGTTGATCTCAGTAAGAATTTCTCGCATTAAATGATCTAACACACCCTCCATTGGGCCCAAAACAACACGCATACCAGTTCTCATCATAGTCAGGGAGCGGGGATTCTACCCGTTATAGAACAAAGAATCGACCATTGTGTTTCTAGGGCGAGGTAAATATACTTGCGACAAATTTTGATTGGTGTAATGAACAAATGAAATTCATTGAGCTTCCTGTCGACTGGACAGGCGAATCTAGCGCGTTTATTGAAGGCGCAATCCTAGCGGCTAACTTTGCGGCTGAGCCGCTAAAACCAGAGGCTTGGTTATCTTCAGTAATCGGCGAATTCACATCAGAGCAAGAAACTTGGGTCGTTGAGCACCTACATGCTCAATATGCACTTCTTAAAACCAATCAATACGCATTGCTGGCTTTGCTTGATGATAACCAAGAGCGAGCGGCAGACTTTGCAGAAGGTTTCATGACGGTTTGGCCGGTCGTAGAGGTTCAATGGCAAGGCAAGGCTCTATCTGACGGTACTGAACGCATGCTTCAAGCTCTACTGACGGCGCTGATGCTAGCGATGGATGAAGAACAAACCCACGCTCAAATGCGTGAAGCAGGCTTTGAACAGTTGCCAACGTACGCAGATTTAGCGCCGCAACTTGATGCGATGGTGAATGAGGTGGCGATGGCGGCAGATGAGATGATGATTGGTCATCAATCGCAGACGCTAAACCCGTTTAAAGACGTAGGGCGTAATGATGCTTGCCCTTGTGGTAGTGGCAACAAGTTTAAGAAGTGCTGCGGCAAATAATGACAGGATGCGTTTACCTCTTCTAACGGACTTTGGAAGAGGTAAACGTTAAGCCTATATTCTATTCAAATCCACGCGTACGCGCTGATGATACCTTCGCACCTTGTGAAATCACCACAATAGCCAACGCCACCAAGTTACCCGCAAAAATGATCACCAGCCATTGAGGCATGGATAGCGACAAGAACTGCCATACCACTTTCGAACAATCTCCATAGGCTTCAAACAGCCACGGTGCCCACTCGTTCAGCGGTGCCCAATCCGGGAAAGTAACAAACAAATCACAGGTCTTAAATGGGGAAGGGTTGAACTGATAGTCTACATGCTCAAGTGAGAGTGTGAGACCTTTGATGGAAGAAGCACCCCAAGTGCCTAAACCAAGCCATCTCAACAAGGTGTTCTGAGGATTAATCAGGCCAATTAATGCTGCTCCGCTGATGCCAAACATCGCAACCCGTTCATAGATACACATAACACAAGGTGCCAACTGCATGACATGCTGGAAGAAAAGGGCGCAGAGTTCGAAGAAGATAATCGCTAGAAGCAGCAATCCCCAAGACAGTCTTGTCTGTGAAAATGCTTTAATGTTGGCTAGAAGTGTCACTGTCACGTCCTTGATAAATAAAAAAAGCTCTGAATACTCAGAGCTTTTTAACGTGGAATAGTTTCACAATCAACTAAAAATTAGTGTCCAGATGAGATAGCGCTCTCAACTACGGCACCAGTGTGCTCGACAATCCAACCCGCTTCATAGAACCATGCAGTCATAGGCTCAACCAAGTAGATGATGCCAAGTAGACCTACAATTGACAGTACGATGGTGTATGGCAGTGCCATGATAACCATGCGACCGTAAGAAAGGCGGATAAGCGGTGCCAATGCTGAAGTCAGTAGGAATAGGAACGCCGCTTGACCATTTGGCGTTGCTACTGATGGTAGGTTAGTACCAGTATTGATAGCCACACCCAGAAGGTCGAATTGGTCACGAGTGATCACGCCTTCAATCAATGCTGTTTTCACTTCATTGATGTATACCGTACCAACGAATACGTTATCCGATACCATCGATAGCAGACCGTTTGCCACATAGAACAGGGCAAGCTGAGTGCCTTTGTCTTCAATGTGTAGTACCGCATCAATGATTGGTTTAAATAGACCTTGGTCGACAATCACAGCAACGATCGAGAAGAATACGGCAAGCAGGGCAGTAAATGGCAGCGCTTCTTCAAACGCTTTACCCATTGAGTGTTCTTCGATAACACCTGTGAATGCCGTTGCTAGAACGATAACGGATAGACCAATTAGACCAACCGCTGCAAGGTGCATTGCCAAAGCGACAATCAGCCAAACTGCAATCGCGCCTTGGATCCAAAGTTTCGCGATATCTTGCTTAGTGCGTGATTTACGCTCTTCACGGTCGAACTCAATTAGGATGTTGCGAACGTTTTCGGGCAGTTTTGCACCGTAGCCAAATACCCCCATTTTCTCAACAAGAAAACAGGTTGCTAGGCCACAGACAAGAACAGGGCCCGTTACTGGCAACATACGAATAATGAACTCACCAAACTCCCAACCCGCTTGGCCTGCGATAATCAGGTTTTGAGGCTCACCAACCATAGTCATTACGCCACCTAGCGCCGTACCGACACCTGCGTGCATCAAGAGTGAACGTAGGAATGCACGGTAATCTTCTAAGTCGTCACGAGTAAGATCGGTGATTTCACCGTCATGAGTGTGGTCGTGAGATGAACCGTAGGTCTTGCCTGATGCCACTTTGTGGTAGATAGAGTAGAAACCAACCGATACGCTGATAACCACGGCAATAACCGTTAGTGCATCTAGGAATGCGGATAGGAATGCTGCTGCAAAACAGAAGGCCAGAGAGAGCACCGCTTTTGAGCGAATGCCAAGCAGTATCTTAGTAAAGATAAACAGCAGAAGCTGCTTCATAAAGTAGATACCGGCAACCATGAACACTAGAAGCAACAACACTTCAATGTTGTTGATAAGCTCATGCATAACCATGTCTGGGCTAGTCATTCCCATCGCAACCGCTTCAATGGCGAGAAGGCCACCAGGTTGTAGCGGGTAGCACTTAAGTGCCATAGCTAGGGTGAAGATGAATTCCACCACAAGTAGCCAACCTGCAACAAACGGGTCAACGAGGAAGAAAACAATAGGGTTGATAATTAGGAACGAGATGATGGCTAGTTTATACCAATCGGGTGCTTTACCAAGAAAGTTCTTGATAAACGCATTTCCAAGAGACATCGGCATAGTAATACTCTTATGTTGTTATTAATCGACAGTAGCAAAGGGTACGAAGAGTATTTGAGTGGGCTTCCAAATAAATCGGCAGACTTAAAAAACTTAGAAAACGAACAAAAATTACACACCACACACATGGAGTGGGGATACTGTTCACTTGCCAAGTCCCTCAGCTGCTAAGCACTCCTTGCTTCGCCCGCAACGATACTCCTCGGTAAGATTTAGTCAACAAAAAACACCGTTCTCAAAAAAGGAAAAAGGTATTTTTTGCCAAAAACGCGATCTATACGAAATAAGCCAAGCATAGCCGCGATCAATAGTTGATTTTTTTCTTTGTTGACAGTGTTCTGGATGAAACACTGCGTAACGATGATATGCCAATCACAACCGTCAAAAAAGTATGTTTTTTAGGCTTATTCTTACCAAAGACTCGGAAATATCTTATTAATTATTCTTGTGAATGTTACTGGTGTTTTGTATGTGATTCAGTAGCTTGGGATATTAATGAAAGGTAAATAATTGGGTGGTATTCATGCTTCATACCCATTAATGATTATAGTCGCGTAAATGTTAAAATAGAGTAATTACTCCATCTTGCTATTGTTACATTGATAAGTAGTGTAGGTTTACCAAAATCTTGAAGTAGTGGTATGATGAGTTTCATGTAACGATAAATACAATAGATTGGAAACACCCCATAATGGTAATAAAGGCGAAGAGCCCAGCAGGGTTCGCTGAAAAGTATATTATTGAGAGTATCTGGAATGGCCGTTTTCCTCCAGGCTCAATTCTCCCGGCTGAGCGAGAGCTGTCAGAACTCATTGGGGTCACACGAACTACGCTACGAGAAGTGTTGCAGCGACTTGCGCGTGATGGCTGGTTAACTATCCAACATGGTAAACCGACCAAAGTAAACCAATTTATGGAGACCTCTGGCCTACATATTTTGGATACGCTGATGACGTTGGATGCGGATAACGCAACATCAATCGTTGAAGACTTGCTCGCTGCTCGTACTAATATCAGTCCGATTTTCATGCGTTACGCATTCAAAGCGAATAAAGAAAATGCTGAACGTACTATCGAAGGCATTATCGAATCGTGTGAAAGCTTGCTAAATGCAGAGTCTTGGGACGCGTTCATTGAATCATCACCGTATGCCGATAAACTCAAGGCACACGTTAAAGACGATGGCGATAAAGACGAAGCGGCGCGCCAAGCATCGCTGATCGCTCAAACCTTTAATTTCTACGACTACTCGTTGTTCCAGCGTTTGGCATTCCACTCTGGAAACCAAATCTACGGTTTGATCTTCAATGGTCTGAAGAAACTGTATGACCGTGTCGGTTCTTACTACTTCTCAAACCCAGAAGCACGTACTTTGGCACTTAACTTCTACAAAGAGCTGCTAGAGGTATGTCGCACGGGTGATCGTGACCGACTGCCTAACGCTATTCGTCAATACGGTATGGAAAGTGGCCAAATCTGGACCCAGATGAAGACCACACTGCCGAGCAACTTTACAGAAGACGACAGCTAATAGAGGTTGATAACACATAGAGAAAACCGCCGATGGGCGGTTTTTTTATGCCACCGCAATTTTCGGCAGTGTCGAGTAAATAGACTGCGCCACTGTCGTGACCGAACGGTCGTAGCAGTGAAAAATCAGCTCTGATAGCTGGGACGTAATGCGATACAAGCGCTGTTTCGACTCACCAGCAGAGTCATCGGCGTCAACATCGGCAATGCGCTCAAGCAGGTCTTCATGCAGGTGCTGCTGTAAGCTCAAATCTTGGCTGATGTGCAGTGCAGACAATTGATGACTTAATTGACGAATGAGGCTGCGGATTTCATGCTGGCTATCTTGTTTTTCAAGGGTTTCAATGTGCAGTCTTAATGTGGTCAGTGTGTCCATGTAGGGCACTATTGCCTGCCAGCTTTTTCGTTGTGTCGGTAATAGGTGCGTCTGACCATCCGCTTTCGCCCAAATAGAGATGGTGCTTTGAACCAAAATTAATGCATCCCTGATTAATTGGCTATGTACCAACTGATTGTCGCGAACACTTTGCTGCTGCCAATGACTTAGCTGTTCGCTCACGCAAGCTTTAATATCGGCAAACCCATCTAGTCGATTTAAGGCTGGACTGGTGAGTAGTTGCTGCAATTGGGTACGCGCACTAGTCTGCTGTCTTTGGTTATTATGCCCAAACAGCAAGCTATAGTGGGTTGCTTCTCGGTGCATTCTGAGCTGCGCAATCAGCTTTCTCAGATCCGCCAATCTCTGGTAATAGCATTCATGGCTCACGCCACCCTCCGGTGACATAGCGAACAGGCGGCGAACCGCGTTGGATGTTTTGCCTAAAGAAGATGTCATCGTCGCCTCCTTGCGAACTTGTTAAACCAAGCCATTGTCTTCACTTGTTTGAATGACAGAGCAGTGGCTTGGATTATATTCGTGTTACCTTACGTATTGATTATGAACAATAAATGACAAAATTAGACCGTCATAATGTTTGGTACTGGCTGATAGAGGTCACTCGCAATTTCATTCACCAGACCGTCGTAGCTAGAAAAAATCAGTTCCGATAGCTCTGACGTTAGTTGGTATAGGAACTCTTTATCCAGAGCTGTATCTGGCTCTTCAATCAAGGCTTCTATTTTGCTTACTGTCGTGCTGTACATGGGGGAGGGTACGCTAAGTGGTCCCACGAGACTGAGATGATTCACTTTGCGGTGCATTTGTTTACAGTAGTGAAGGATACGCTGTCTTCCAAGCTCAGAATCCGCGCCATCGATGCAAATACGTAGCTGAGTTAGACAGTCGAGAGAGTCAATAACGCCTTGCCAAACATTGCGATACTCTTGATCCAGCTCTTCGCGCTCAACGTCCATTAGCCAGGCGACAAATATTTCATCGACCAGGAACAAGGTTTGACGGATCAGCTTGCCGTGCACAATCTGGTTTTTGCTGACGCTGTGCTTTTTCCAAGAACGAGAAAGCAATTTGACGTTGCTGTGCAGCACGCGATACAGCGGCTTGTTATCAAAGTGAGCGATATTAATAAGCCGAATGCAGCATTCTTCCATGGCGGATTCAATTTTTTCGAGCTGCTTTCCCTTTTTCTGATCAAACATCAATTGATAGTGAGTGGCGGTGCGGTGCTGGCGAATCAAGGTGATCAGATCGCGAAGCTGTACAACCAATTGGTATTTTCGTTCTATTTTAGCTTCGGTGATTTTGGCGTAATGATAAATGGCAGCCAAAATAGCAATAGATAAGACTAGAGATATCAACACAAACATAACGACCTCCTTTACGTCGTCTAATGTCTTCAAGAGACATAGAGCAAAGGGAATGCCAATATGGAATTTTTATATAAAACAGTAACTTAATACTTTTTTGGTAGAGGATGGTGCGATGTTTTGGTGCAATTGCACATTATTTGTGAATTAAATCACAAAAAAAGCCAGCAAGAATGCTGGCTTTAGTCTAACGATATTAGCGTGTTACATCACACGCATGCCTGGCTGAGCACCGTCATGTGGCTCAAGGATCCATAGGTCGCTGCCACCAGGGCCTGCGGCTAGGATCATGCCTTCAGACATACCAAACTTCATCTTACGAGGCTTGAGGTTTGCTACCATAACGGTCAGCTTACCTTCTAGCTCTTCAGGTTTGTATGCCGACTTAATACCAGAGAACACTTGGCGAGTTTCGCCACCGATGTCTAGCTGGAACTTAAGTAGCTTGTTCGCTTTTGGCACTTCTTCACAAGAAATGATGCGAGCAATGCGCATGTCTACTTTGGCAAAGTCGTCAAACTCGATCTCATCAGCGATAGGATCTTTATCAAGCTCAGTTTGGCTTGCTTTGTTCTTCTCTGCTTCCGCTTTTTCTTTCGCCGCGACTTCTGCTGCTGCATCTTCTTTAGAAGCTTCGATCATCGCTTCCACTTTCTTAGGATCGATACGGTTAAACAGCGCCTTGAACTTAGTGATCTCATGACCCGTCAGTGGCGCGGCAATACCTTCCCAAGTTAGCGTTTCGTTTAGGAATGCTTCTGTACGCGCAGCCAAAGCTGGCATAACCGGCTTCAGGTAAGTCATCAGAACGCGGAACAGGTTGATACCCACAGAGCAGATGTCTTGAAGCTCTTGGTCTTTGCCTTCTTCTTTAGCAACAACCCAAGGTGCTTTCTCGTCAACGTACTGGTTCGCTTTGTCAGCCAGTGCCGTGATTTCACGGATTGCACGACCAAACTCACGAGACTCGTACAGCTCTGCGATGCGGTCAGCGGCTGCAACGAATTCGTTGTATAGCTCAGGCTCTGCAAAGTTGTCAGAAAGCTTGCCTTCGAAACGTTTGCTGATGAAACCAGCGTTACGAGATGCTAGGTTCACAATCTTGTTGACGACGTCAGCGTTAACACGTTGCGTGAAGTCTTCAAGGTTAAGGTCTAGATCGTCGATACGGCTGTTTAGCTTCGCAGCGTAGTAGTAACGTAGACACTCAGGATCTAGGTGGTTAAGGTACGTTGCCGCTTTGATGAAAGTGCCTTTCGATTTAGACATCTTCGCGCCGTTTACTGTTACGTAGCCGTGAACGAATACGTTGTTTGGCTTACGGAAGCCGCTGCCTTCTAGCATTGCTGGCCAGAATAGGCTGTGGAAGTAAACAATGTCTTTACCGATGAAGTGGTAAAGCTCAGTCGAGCTGTCTTTTTTCCAGTACTCGTCGAAATCGAGATCGTCACGCTTGCCACACAGGTTTTTGAATGACGCCATGTAGCCAACAGGGGCATCTAGCCAAACGTAGAAGAACTTGTTCTTTTCGCCTGGGATTTCGAAACCGAAGTAAGGCGCATCGCGAGAGATATCCCACTGCTGCAGACCTGACTCGAACCACTCTTGCATCTTGTTCGCTGTTTCTGATTGAAGCGAGCCAGAGCGAGTCCACTCTTTTAGCATGCTTTCAAACTGAGGCAGGTCGAAGAAGAAGTGCTCAGAGTCTTTCATTACAGGCGTCGCGCCAGATACTGCTGATTTAGGATTAATCAGTTCAGTTGGGCTGTAGGTTTCACCACAGTTGTCACAGTTGTCGCCGTATTGATCTTCAGACTTACATTTCGGGCAAGTACCTTTAACGAAGCGATCTGGTAGGAACATCTCTTTTTCTGGGTCAAACAGCTGAGAAATAGTACGGCTAGAAATGAAGCCATTCTTTTTCAGCTCAAGGTAGATGTGAGATGCCAACTCGCGGTTCTCATCTGAGTGCGTGCTGTGGTAGTTATCGAAACTGATATCAAAGCCAGCGAAGTCTTTTTGGTGCTCTTCGCTAACTGCTGCGATCATTTCTTCCGGCGTGATCCCCATCTGCTGAGCTTTCAGCATGATTGGTGTGCCGTGAGCATCATCAGCACAAATGAAGTTTACTACGTTGCCACGTAGACGTTGGTAGCGCACCCAAATATCCGCTTGGATATGCTCAAGCATATGACCTAAGTGGATAGAGCCGTTAGCGTACGGTAGTGCACAAGTGACCAACAGTTTTCTTGGATCGTTTGCCATACTTTGTTTCGCTTTCTTTATTCAGAGTAAAAATATTGGCTAATACTACATGATGCATGGCATGACTCCAAGATATCCGACACCAATCTCCCCAACTTTTTTAGGGTTCTGGTTCGGCCAAGTGAGTGCTAATCTTAGGAAGATTAGCAAAAGACTAACAATAATAAGGAATGCAAGATGCGCACGTTCGAATCGAAACAAGATTTTTGCCAATGGCTAGGGGAGTTTAGTGATTCAAATCTTAAGCTTGGGTGGAGTGAAGTCCCTGATGTGGTTAAGGTTGCAGCCTCGGGTGAGTTTCAAATTGCTCTGCCGTTTGCCAACCTCTCGGCGCGAGAGGCATTAGCTAGCTGGATTGAAGGCAAACAAGCTTCTGGCGAAGTCGCTCAGTTTCCTTTCTCAGTCTCTGTCAGTACCAAAGCACTTGAAACTACAGTGGCGACGGAAATCAAAGGTGTGAAAAACGTCATTGCGGTGACCTCTGCCAAAGGCGGGGTAGGCAAATCGACCACCGCAGTTAATCTTGCATTGGCGATCAGTCAGCTAGGCGCAAAAGTGGGTATTTTAGATGCCGATGTATACGGCCCATCAATTCCTATCATGCTCGGCCAAATCGATGCGCACCCAGAAGTGCGTGATGGCAAGTGGATGCAACCCGTACCTGCTCATGGTATTTACACGCAATCCATCGGATACTTGATGAGTACTGATGACGCGGCCATTTGGCGCGGCCCTATGGCGTCCAAAGCGTTGGCTCAGCTTCTTAATGAAACGGAATGGCCAGATTTAGATTACTTGGTTATTGATATGCCGCCGGGCACAGGCGATATTCAATTGACCCTATCACAGCAAATACCGGTAACCGGCGCACTTATCGTGACCACGCCGCAAGACCTTGCTTTGGCTGATGCGATTAAAGGCGCTGCGATGTTCGAGAAAGTCTCGGTACCTGTAGTTGGTATTGTTGAGAATATGAGCTATCACATCTGTAGCCAATGTGGTTCGAAAGAGCATATCTTCGGTGCGGGTGGTGCTGAGTGGATGGCGTCGAAGTTTGGGCTTAATTTGCTTGGTCAAGTGCCGCTTCATATCGACATTCGTGAGTCGATTGATAATGGTGCTCCAACGGTGGTGTCAAACCCAGATAGTGAACACGCAATTATCTATCGAGAGCTTGCAGAAAGAGTTTGCTCGGATCTATTTTGGGGCGGCAAAGCGAAACCAGACTCAATCTTGTTTAAGATGGTCGAATAACTCGATATGAGTATGGTTGGTTATTAAGCAAACAGTGGGCTAGTGGGTAATCGATTGCATTTTTTCATTCTTCGATCTGAGACAAAATTGAACGTCAAATAAGTGAGATATCGACTAGTATCTATTGAATGATGTCCATATAATTACGCGGTTTTGTCCTCACCACCATATATGTACTAGGTGCAAAGAATGTCTGATAATAATCAATGTGTCATCGTCGGTATCGCTGGCGCTTCTGCTTCTGGAAAAAGCCTCATTGCGAGCACTATCTATAACGAACTTCGCGAGAAGGTTGGCGATCATCAAATCGGTGTCATCACGGAAGATTGTTACTACAACGATCAAAGTCACTTGAGCATGGAAGAGCGTGTTAAAACGAACTACGACCACCCAAATGCCCTTGACCACGATCTGCTTTGCGAACACCTAGAGCAACTGATCAATGGTGAAGCGGTTGAAGTGCCAGAGTACAGCTACACCGAGCACACTCGTACAGAAAACAGCACCACGATGACACCAAAGAAAGTGATCATCCTTGAAGGTATTCTTCTGCTGACAGATCCTCGCCTACGTAAACTGATGCACGCGACCGTATTTATGGATACGCCGCTTGATATCTGTCTACTGCGCCGCGTTAAGCGTGATGTTGAAGAACGTGGTCGTACAATGGAATCTGTGCTGACTCAGTACCAATCGACAGTTCGTCCTATGTTTATGCAGTTCATTGAACCATCAAAGCAACACGCGGACATTATTGTCCCACGTGGCGGTAAAAACCGTATCGCAATCGACGTGTTAAAAGCGCACATCGCTAAGTTACTTCGTGCATAATCCTGACTCAGTTCGGATTGAAAGCGCACAATGAACTCAGTGAGAATGTCCTATAATAGATAGGTGCTCGAACGGCGTTTAAATTGCTTTATTTTTTAACTAATTAGTGGCACTTTATGTGCCACTTTTTGTTTTTAGGTTTTCAGCCTTGCAAGGAAGTTGCTAATGAAAAAATTCCTCCTCATTCTTGCCATCCCGGTATTTGTCATCGTGTTAGGTATCGCGGCACTGGTGATGTTGGTTAATCCCAACCAGTTCAAACCAATGCTTGCTGAACAAGTGAAAACTCAAACGGGTCTTGAGCTTGAAATTAGCGGTGATATCAGTTGGCAGTTCTTCCCGTCGGTAGGCTTAGAGCTTGGCCAAACCAGCCTTAAAAACCCGCAAGGTTTTCAAAACCCAAATTTATTTAGTGTTAGCCAAGTCGGCGTGAGTGTGGCTGTGATGCCGCTGCTCGATAAAACGTTGGAGATTGGCTCGATAACGTTAGATGGTGCGCAGGTTTACTTAGAAACTCTGAAAGACGGCCGCTCAAATCTTGATGCCTTAACGGCAGCGCCGCAAACAGAAACCACGGCAGAGCCAGAAGCAACCAGCGATGCGCCAGCTGAAACGTCCACATCAGCCGCCGATGGATGGCAGATTTCTCTCTCTGGTGTCACCGTGTCAAATGCGCTGCTTGAGGTGTCAAACGCGCAAACGGGCGCTTTCACTAAGCTTTATGATGTGGGCTTGAATGTGACGGAGTTTGCCGTTGACCAATGGACGACGGCGAGCTTTGAGCTTAAAGGCCAAAACAACGATCAGCAGTTCACAGCGAAGGGTACTGCTGATTTCAAACTGGCGCAGGGCTTTGCAGAATACGCGCTCAAGAACATCGAGTTTGATGCGACCTATAAAGATGCGGTAAACCAGATTCAACAAGCGCAGTTAAAACTGGCGACGTTTGAGTTTGATAAGCCAAATGCCATCGACTTTTCAATGAAAGGCAATGCTGCCGATCTCACCTTTGAGGCTAAAGGTGGCACCACGTTTACCGTCGATAAAGCGATGACTCTTGTTACGTTGAGTGGATTGTCTTTAGATTCGACACTAGAAGGAGCAACGCTTCCGCAATCGCCGATGAAGGTGGTGATGGCTTCTGATCTTAGCTTTGATATGAACAAAAGCTTCCTAGACTTTGTGTTGCAGAAACTGACCGTTAATAAGATTGAGCTTGATGGTAAGGCAACGGTGCAGTTGGCGGACATTCCGCAGGTGCGCTTCTCACTGCACAGCCCAAATATCGATTTAGATGAGTTTTTGGGCTTGAACCAAGCGGCAGCTAGCACTGACTCTAAAGGTGGTGAATCTGGAACAGGTGGTTCGGGCACCAGTGCACCTTCACAAGAAGTTGAACCTGATTTAACAGCGCTTGGCGGTTTGGATGTTCAAGGTAAGATCACCATCGATAAGTTCAAAGCGGGCAATGCTCATATGCAGCAAGTGAAGACCGATTTTGCTGTGAATCGTGGCGTGGCGACGCTGAACTCTTTCAGCTCGCAGCTTTACAGTGGTTCGATTACTGCAACGGGCAAGTTAGATGCACGTAAATCTCCAGCGTCATACAGCGCAGTGAAGCGTATTAAAGGCGTCAAAGTACAACCACTGCTGGTTGATGTGGCCAACAACGATATGTTGGAAGGTACGGGTAATATTGATGTGAATGTCAAAGGCAAAGGTCTAGCACCTACCGCGATGAAGAAAAACCTGTCGGGTACGGTGAAAATTAACTTTGCCGATGGCGCAGTCAATGGTATCAACGTGGCGCAGCTTATTCGTGACAACTACGCTCGCTTTACAGGGAAGCCTGTAGAGGGCGAAACAGGTCCGAAAAAGACCGACTTCAGCGCGATGAAAGCAACGCTCAAACTTGCCAACGGTGTGGTATCGACCAATGATATGACGGCTGAGTCACCGCTATTGCGTGTCAAAGGTCAAGGCTCGGCGAACTATATCAATGAGACCGCTGACTTTGTGGTGAGCACGTCGGTTGTTGGTACCCTTGAAGGGCAGGGTGGTCAGAGTATCGATGAGCTTAGAGATGTAACGATTCCAATTCGAATTACTGGCGCGTGGACGGATCCAAAATTTGCTTTGGTGTTTGACGATGTGCTCAAAGAGAAAGCGAAAAAAGAAGTCGAGCGTGCCACTGAGCGACTAGGCATTAAAGATGAAAAGACGAAAAAAGCAGTAGATAGCCTGCTGAAAGGTCTCTTTAACTAATCTGTCTTTTTAAGCAAAAAATGCCAGCCTTTGAGGCTGGCATTTTTGTTAACGGTATGTGGTTACCAATGCAGGTCGAGATCTTGCTCTGGCTCGGCGATGGTTTCCCATTGGCCAATCAAACGAGTTACCGTTGCCATGTCGATCATTTTGCTATCGATAACACCATTGGGTCTGCGAATGGTCAGTGAGACGCTCGATGGTTGTGTGCTAGGCGCTATTGAGTCCCAACACGCTGTGGAGTCCTGCATGCTTTGTATTGGTCCCCATCCTAGGACAAACTGATGCTCGCTGGTGTGCATCCAAAGGGTCAGAGTACAACTTTCCATAAAACTCTCCATGTTACCGTTATGTTGCATATATGTTTAATTTAAACGAAATGCAAACCATTGTCATGCACGAATTAGTTTATTTTGTACCCCAAGAAGGTTACCAGTCGACGCCTTTAAGCGCTTTAACGCCCGACTCAAAAGCATGCTTAACGTTTTTCACCTCAGAAACGGTGTCTGCCATCTCAATCAATGTTCGGTGCGCGGCACGTCCGGTAATAATGACAGACTGCATTGCAGGGCGATTATTGAGCGCCTCGACCACCTCATCAAGTTCAATGTAGCCATAACTCACCATATAGGTCAGCTCATCAAACAAGACGACATCAATAGACTCATCTTGCAGCATACGCTTGCACTCTTGCCAGACGCCTTGCGCTGCTTCGGTGTCCGCCGTCTTGTTCTGGGTTTCCCAGGTAAAGCCCGTTGCCATTACTTGAAATTCAACACCCAGCTTTTCGAGCAGGTTTCGCTCACCGTTATCCCAAGTACCTTTAATAAACTGTGCCACTGCACACTTTTTGCCGTGTCCGACAGCGCGTGCGACCGTGCCAAACCCTGATGTCGATTTTCCTTTACCGTTTCCGGTAATAACAAGTAGCAGGCCTTTCTCAATTTGAGCATTGGCGATCTTCTTATCGACATTCTCTTTAACTTTCTGTTGGCGCTCTTTATGACGCTGCTGCTTAGACTCTTCCGACATTGACATAGGGATTCCTTAAATTTGTTGTGTCTACGCTCCATCATAAAGCAAACCTAAAAGAAAAAAACGGGATAAATCTTAGGGGAATTTCACAGTTAAGTTCGATATTTTTAAGGGTACCGCATGAAGCTCATTGTTAGAGCGATGAGGAGAGACGTGATGAGAACCTTAGAGTACTTCGCAATTGTTTGATGTTTAATTGATAGCTTGTTTATTAAGCCGTATTGAGTGTTGTAACACTCCAAAAAATCAGTTTAGAGTCTTGAGCAATAAGTAGAAACTGAGAGCATGCAATGATATCAGAACAATTACCCTATAAACTTCCCACATCTATTCCTGATAAAGTGAAGTTGTTGGCGAACATTACAAAAGTGAATCCAAAGTATCTGGAAAAGAAAGATGAGGCTGAGTTATTGGCATTGTCATATATGGTGATGTATCGTCATTTGGGGCACTTAGAAAAGCAAACTGCACTCAAGCACGTGCGCTCCTTAGAAAATAAGAATTTGATGAACATTGTTTTGACTAAGTTGCTAGACACCACTTTTGTAAATCCGTCTTGGGGAATGTGGTCGCGCTCGAACTCAGAGTTAAATGCTGTCATTACCAAGTCAGAAATTGTTTTATATGTAGGTGGGGCATTTGGCTTTACTGCTGGATTATCCTCCGGCCTAGATGGATTAAAGACCTTGGTTAAGGCAACAACGGTTAAAGCTGCTATCCGAAGCTTGGGTGCTTTAGCAATTATATTACTGTTATCTCAATCTCAACATGAACTAAATAGCGCGAAAGAGGAGCTATCCAATCGTACAACTATTAACACTTCCAGTCGGTATTAGTATGAGTAACTTTAATCTGAATAGGCTTTTAGGTGGTTTGATACTGTGCGGGCTTATGTGGTTGTTTGTTCATCTAGATGAATCAATGAAAGACATCGCGTTTTTTTTAACTTTGGGTACTTTTGCTTATCGAGAACTCAGGAATAAGAGTACTAAATAAATCCCTCTTTTTTCAAAGCAGCGAGTTATCTTTTGGAGAATTGGCGTCATTTAGAATAGGGAAAGAGCGGGAACAAACCTCTTTCCCTTTACTATTATGCCCCCAATCGCGCCCGCACGACTTGCTCACAACGGTCGACGTCTTTGACATGTTTTGGCACCACTAAAATGGTGTCGTTACCGCCAATAGTGGCGAGGATGTCGGCGTGAGGATCGATATCGATGAGTCTTGCTATCAATTGAGCACTGCCAGGGTGCGTCTTTATCACCACTAACGACTGATTATTGGTGATGAGTTCGATCTGGGAAGAGATAGAGGAGTCTACGCGAACCGAGCTGGTTTCTGAGGTCAGGCAGTAAGCTTTTTTACCACACGCGTTTTGCATTTTTACGACGCCGAGTTGGGCGAGCAGACGTGAGACCGTGGATTGGCTGATCCCGTGGTAGCCAAGATCGACAAGCGCTTGTCTGAGTTTGTTCTGGGTGGTGAAGCTTTGTTGTTGCAGCAGCTTTTTGCACACTTCGGTAAGCTTTTGCTCATCGACAGTAGGGTTGTCTAAATCAGGAGTGTCGTACATGTGTCACCTACTAAATAGTAAAACTCATCCTTGAGGTGGTTTTATATGTCGTTATATTTAATAAATTGCATCTCATACACTAGCAAATTACTAAAAAGTAAAATATATGCCCACTTCTCATTTTAATGACAGGTAATTGTTCAATCACTCAAAAGCGAGAGAAACCCCTCGCTTTTGTCCGTGCACTCGCTTCAATGGATTATTGACCTAATGTCGCCACCATCACGGCTTTAATGGTGTGCATGCGATTCTCTGCTTCATCAAACACGATAGAGTATGGAGACTCAACCACTTCATCGGTCACTTCACATCCTTGTGATAGCTCTGGATAGTCGGCGGCTAGGCCTTTACCTACGGTGGTATCCTCGCCATGGAATGCTGGAAGGCAGTGCATAAACTTAACGTTTGGATTGCCCGTCGCTTTAATCACATCCATGTTAACTTGGTAAGGCAGCATCAGTTTGATGCGCTCTGCCCACGCTTCTTTGGCTTCACCCATGGAGACCCAGACGTCGGTGTAAAGGAAGTCACAACCTTGCACGCCTTCTTGCACGTCTTCGGTAAGGACAATCTTCGCTCCGGTTTCTGCTGCAATGGTTTGGCATTGCTCAATCAGTGACGCTTCAGGCCAGAATGCTTTTGGCGCCACAAGGCGGATTTCCATACCCATTTTCGCCGCACCTACCATGAGTGAGTTACCCATGTTATTGCGCGCATCACCAAGATACGCAAAGGTAATCTCACTTAGCGGTTTGTTTGGTGAATGCTCCATCATGGTCATGAAGTCAGCCAGAATTTGTGTCGGGTGGAACTCATCGGTTAAACCATTCCAAACAGGCACGCCGGCGTATTGACCTAACTCTTCCACAATCTCTTGACCAAACCCGCGGTACTCGATGCCGTCATACATTCTGCCCAGCACGCGAGCGGTATCTTTCATCGATTCTTTGTGGCCAATTTGAGAGCCCGTTGGACCAAGATAGGAGACTTGCGCGCCTTGGTCGAATGCGGCAACTTCAAACGCACAGCGGGTGCGAGTTGAGGTTTTTTCGAAGATAAGTGCGATGTTTTTACCTTTAAGGCGTGGCTGCTCATAGCCGTTGTACTTAGCTTTTTTAAGCTCAATAGACAGCTCTAACAAATGACCGATTTCACGAGGTGTGAAATCAAGAAGTTTTAGGAAGTTACGATTACGAAGATTGAAAGCCATAATAGTGTCCTTTTTTTTGTCTTAGCGCTGGCTCATACCGCTTAAATTAAGCCAGCGCGTCATAGCATAGTGATGGAATGTGAATTAACGTTTGGTAATAACTGTGCCTGCATTGCCTTCTAGGATGCGAAGGCCGTCTTCTAGTGCGCCAATGCCCACCATTTGTCCGCCTTGCTGAATGAACTCACATGAGGCGTCGATTTTTGGTCCCATTGAGCCCGCATCAAATTGATATTGGGAGAGCTCTGCTGGTGTCGTGGCGTGCAGTGGACGCTGTGTTGGTTGGCCCCAGTCGAGGTAAACCGCATCGGCGTCAGTCAAAATCAACAGACGATCTGCGTTGAGTTGTTTGGCTAGGAAGGCTGCCGACATGTCTTTGTCGATCACCGCTTCTACGCCTACCAATTTTCCTTCTTTGCGCGTAACTGGAATACCGCCGCCGCCAGTACAAATGACCAAATGACCTTGCTCGATTAACGAAGTAATCGCTTCGTGCTCAATGATGCCTGTCGGTTGTGGGCTTGGTACCACGCGGCGAAAGTGCTGGCCGTCGGGCTTAATTGTCCAGTGGTATTTTTCTGCGAGCTCACAAGCTTCTTGCTTCTCATAAATCGGACCTATCGGCTTAGTCGGATCTTGAAATGCGGGATCTTTAGGATCGACGGTCATTTGTGTCAGCATGCAGGTGACGTTTCTCTCCGGCATTTGGTTTTTGAACTCTTGCATCAACATGTAGCCGATCATGCCTTGCGTTTCGCTGCCAAGTACGTCGAGTGGGTACGGGTTGACCTTTTTGTACTCGAGCCCTTGAAGCGCCAGTAAACCAACTTGTGGGCCATTCCCATGCACCAGTACGACATTGTATTGCTCAGCAATTTTAGCGATGGTGTTAACCGCGACTTCAATATTGTGTCTTTGCACTTCCGCTTCGAGTGGCTCGCCTCTTTTGAGCAGTGCGTTACCGCCAAGAGCGACGACAATGGTTTGTTTTTTCATAGTCTTTATCCAGAGCAGTTAAGTCTTAGGGAATGGTTAGATACCATCACGTTCAATAGGGCAGCTCATACAGCGAGCACCGCCACGGCCACGACCAAGTTCATCGCCAGGTATTGGCAATACTGTGATGCCGGCTTTGTCGTACTTCTCGTTGGTGTAGGTATTGCGCTCGTAGCCAATGACCACACCTGGTTTCACGGTGAGCACATTGTTGGCGTCGTTCCACTGTTCACGTTCGGCCTCAAAGTTATCGCCACCGGTGGTAATAAGATTGAGTTTGTCGACTTGCAGCGCTTTCTCGATGGTTGAGATGTACGAGCTTTGCTGAGTGGCTTTGACGCGGCCCGATTCATCACCCGTTAAGCTCCAGCACTTCACATCATCTGGAATCACATTCGGATAGACCGAGAAGGTATCTTCACGCATGTGCGTCATTACCGTATCGAGGTGCATGCAAGAGCGATCTTTTGGCAGCTCCAGTGCAATCACCTGTTTCGCTTCGCCGTGCTTAAATAGGCTTGCAGCCAAATGCTCAACGCCTTGTGGTGTGGTGCGCTCAGACATGCCAATAAGAACGGCGCCTTTACCAATGACCAGTACATCACCACCTTCAATAGTGGAGTGGTCATACGCCAAAGGTTCATCACCAAAGTACTTAATGAAGTCTTGGCCAGCGAACGTTGGGTGCCAGCGGTAGATAGCACGAAGATGGTTGGTTTCGCGTTGACGCGCGACTTTTGCCATAGGGTTAATGGACACGCCGCCATAAACCCAGCATGAGGTGTCGCGGGTAAATAGATGGTTCGGTAGCGGATCGATAATAAAGTCATTCTTTTTGTACAGTGATTGCAGCATTGAAGATGATTCAAGCGGCATTTCTCCGAACGACAAACCGCCAGTCAACACTTTCGCAAGCTCAAGGTTTGGCAAGTCGCCTAGGTAGCATCTCACGTCATTGGCGAAGGTTGGACCGTAGCGAAAATCCGACACTTGGGTGTTTAGCAGCCAATCTTTCGCTTCTGGAATCGCAAGTGTTTCTGCAAGTAAGTGAGTCAGTAGTAACACTTCCACACCTTGGGACTCTAGCGTTTTTGCAAACACATCGTGTTCTTCGCCAGCTTTCTCGACAGCAAGCACATCATCGAAAAGGAGCTGGTGGCAGTTTGATGGAGTTAAGTGTGTGAGAGCACGACGTGGACGGTGAATTAACACGCGACGTAGCTGACCAACTTCAGAACCAACATAGAGTTTATTCATAATCAAGTCTCTCTAATATTTATTAAAACTCATCGAGTTTTATGTAGGGTATTTATTATTAGCTTCGCTGTGGTGGTTATAATATGAAGCAAAATATTCACGTCGTATTAGATCGCGATCACACATATTCTCGCTTGCATTTTAGGGCTATCAAGGGGGCTGTTAACAATATATATTCGGAATTAGTTGAATAGATAATGGGTTAAAACAGGGCTTTTAAGGGAATAATATGCAGAGTTTTTTACCGACATATTGAATTTAGGAAGCATAAGGGAAATACAATTCGCATTAGATAAATTAATGCTTATAACTAATGCGACAAAATATGCATTCCCATCTACTAGTTAGCGCTTTTTCTCACACCAAAATGCCATTTGTTAACAGAATTTCACTCAAATATGTGATGCAGGTCTTGTTTTTGGGCTCCTACACTGAAGACCAAGGACCAAGGACCAAGGACCAAGGACCAAGGACCAAGGACCAAGGACCAAGGACCGCTTATAAAACCAAAAAGCCCGCTGACAAGCAGCGGGCAAAAGAGTGGGGTAATTGAGCTAAGTTAGCCGAGTAAGGTACCTAGGCTCAGCATGACAACGCAGAACACGGTTAGAATCGCCATAAGCGGTGCAACCCACTTGAGCCATCGCGCATACGGTACCCGCGCTATTGCGAGCCCGCCCATCACAACAGCCGAGGTTGGGGTAATCAGATTGACCAGCCCAGACGCCGATTGATAGGCGGTAATAACCAGATCACGTCCCACACCCGCAAAGTCACCCAACGGCGCCATAATTGGCATGGTGAGTACCGCTAACCCAGACGTTGACGGCACTAAGAAGGACAATAGGATTTCTAAGAAGAACATGACGTTAACAAACACCACGGACGAGAGGCCGGTAACGATATGTTCGGCGGAGTTCAATATGGTATCGGTGATCATGCCTCTGTCCATCACCACCACGATCCCCCGTGCAATACCGATAATCAGCGCCACGCCTAACAAATCGCGCGCCCCTTCAATGAAATTATCGATAAAGGATTCTTCACTCATTTTAGCGACGAGACCCACCAATATTGATGCGGCTAGGAACATGGCGGAGATCTCGGCCATCCACCACCCAGCAACCGACACGCCATAAATCATCACGGCAAATGAGCCACCAAATATGGTAAGAATGACTTTACGAGCAGTGGTGAACTCTAATGACTCATCGCCTTTATTACCAAGGAAGTGCGCTTTATTTTCTTCGTACTTATCATAAACAATGGACTTGGTCGGGTCTGCTTTAACCATCTTGGCATAACGCATCACATAAGCGACGCAAATCACCCAGCCAACAACCAACATCGCCAGACGCAGCATAATGCCATCAGTAAAAGGGATACCGGAGGCATTGGCAGCGATGACCGTTGCAAAGGGGTTAATGGTTGAGCCCAAAACGCCTATACCCGCGCCAAGCAAAATAGTCGCTGCCGCTACTAATGGGTCGAACCGCGCAGCCATCATGACGGGCACAAGCAGGGTATAAAATGGCAGTGACTCTTCCGCCATGCCATACACAGTACCGCCTGCGGCAAACAGCGCCATCAGGATGGGGATCATTAACTCTTCACGGCCTTCAAGGCGGCGAGTTACCCGCTCAATACCGGCGTCAATGGCGCCGGTTGCGGTCACCAGACCTAAGAAACCACCAATGACAAGTACAAACAGCGACACATCAATGGCGCCAGCTTCATAACTGTTGTGGTCGTAAAAGCCGTCAATCGGTGCGAGTAGTACATCAATAGGGGTTTGTGGATTGCTTTCTACACTGGCGTAAGTGCCAGCAATTGGGACTTCTCGACCTAGGTCTTCATTCATTTCCCGCTCATATTGGCCTGCAGGAATGATCCAGGTCATCAACGCCACAATGGCGATCAGCGCAAATAATATGGTGTAGGCAGAAGGGAACTTGAAACGAGTAAAAAAGCCGCCTGACTTTTTCGGTTCTTGGACGACGTGGGCGGTCATAGCATTCTCCTTAGCAGGAAGTGCTTCTCTTCCCGCTTAGCTGTACGTTTAACGTTCAATTACCACATTGAAGCTATAAGAATTACTAATCTAAACTGTGGTTAAAATGTACTATGGATAGGCGAGAATAACTTTAGACTTGCTCACAAAAAATTATTGATGAAAATAGCGAGTGTTTTTTACGGGGATATTAAACGCAACGGGATGAAAAAATATGGGGTGACGTAATTGATAGACTATTAAGTCACCCTTTAGTGCGGATATTTATGCAAAAAACAGATATTTATGCAAATTGTTCATTTATTGACGTTGGTCAATAAACAACTTGGTTTAGAATATTCGCTATGTCGACTGTAAGCGCATTTAAGCGCTTGATTTGTCGTATTGGGCTTCAAGCTCTGCGGCTTTTTGAGCGGCAGGGCGCTGTTGAAGTTTCGCAAGATAAGCCTGCAATGCAGAATAGTTACCAAGAAGCTCTAGCTGAGCAGCCACCTCAACAATCCAAGACAGTAGAATATCGGCCGCGGTAAATTGCTCGCCAACCAACCATGTGTTGGCTGTTAGGTGATCGTTGAGGTAACCCAAGATCAGCGCCAATTCTTGTTTGCTGTAACCATCAAGAAAGCGTGTTTCACTGCCGTCAACCTTTAGGAAGTAGTGAAGTAGAAGCGGCAACGCAGCCGAGCTTTCCGCGAAGTGCAGCCACTGTAAGTAAAGCGGATACTCCGCTGAATCTTGCGCAGGGGCAAGAGAGGCCGTTGGAAAAAGCTGCGCCAAATATTCGGTGATCGCGCCGGACTCCGCCAATACTTGGCCATTCTCTTCAATTACAGGTGACTTACCAAGCGGGTGAACCGCTTTAAGTTCGGGAGGCGCCAAGTTGGTCACTGAGTCACGTTGATACGCTTTGACTTGATAAGGAACGTTAAGCTCTTCTAGTAGCCAGATGATGCGCTTGGAGCGTGATTTGTTGAGGTGATGTAGGGTAATCATGAGTCGCCAACCTTTTGTATTGTGAGTTTTTGCTTCCGTTTGTTTACGTAGCACAGTAACAAGCTGTAATTTAAATTGCAATAAATTTAATTGTGCGCAATTTAAATTGAAGGGGATAATAGCTGTGTGCATCCGCTTTTTGAGGTGAACATCCATGACAATGATTGGGGAATCCGCTAACTATAGTGTCTTCAATCGGAAAACTTATCCAAGTTAGGGGCGAATCAGATGGGTAAAAAGAAACTATCAATCCTAGTTGTATGCATGGGCAACATTTGCCGCTCTCCTACCGGTGAAGCCGTACTTCGTGCACGTGCTGAGCAAAGCGGCGTCTCGGTGACGATAGACTCGGCGGGTACGATTGGTTATCACCAAGGAAATACGCCAGACCCAAGGTCTAGAAAAGCAGGGGAGGCGAGAGGCTATTCATTTTCAGGTATTCGAGCACGGCAGGTCACGGATGATGACTTTGAAGCGTTTGATATGATTTTGGCAGCGGATAAAGATAATTTGGCCGATCTAAAACAGCGTTGCCCGGCACATTTGCAATACAAGTTGTCGCTTTTTCTGAGCCATGGCTCATCGAGTCACACTGAGATACCGGATCCCTATTATGGTGGTGATCAAGGGTTTGAGTTGGTGCTGGATTTAATTGAGGATGCATCGGATAGCGTATTGGCGAAATTTGTAAGTTGAAGAGCAAAAGATAAGGCCGCAGTGACGAAATCTCTGCGGCCTTGAAATGTCTGTGAGTGCGAATGAGCTTTGCGGTTACTTACTCATTTCACCGCGAAGTACTTCCAGCATCTTCGCTTTCACCTGCTCATAACTTAGGTTCTGGCTCAGCAGATAGTGCAGCTTGGCAAGTGCTGCTTCTGGCGTCATATCGTAACCACTAATAACACCAGCATCAGCTAGGGCACAGCCTGTCGCGTAACCGCCCATGTTCACTTTACCCGCCAAACATTGAGTTAAGTTGACCACTAATACGCCGCGCTCTGACGCTTCTTTCAGATGCGCTAAAAGTTCTGGGTTTTGCGGTGCATTACCTACACCAAACGTTAGCAAAATCATCGCATTAACAGGTTGCAGCAAGGTATTGCGGATTACTTCGTGTGAAATGCCTGGGTACATGGTGATAACGCCAATAGGCTGCGGCGTGATGTCGTGTACCTTGAATTTCCCTTCCGGCTGTTTGTTGATTTCCACACCGCTGCTCAGCTGGATATTAATCCCTGCTTCTAGCAGAGGCTGAAGATTCGGTGAGGTAAAGGCATTAAAGCCATCAGCATGTGATTTTGTGCTGCGGTTACCGCGCATCAGCTGGTTATTGAAAAACAGCGTCACTTCGTTGATTGGATAGTTGGCTGCTATGTGAAGCGCGTTTAGCAGGTTTGCTTGGCCATCTGAGCGCAGCTCTGCCAGTGGGATTTGTGAGCCAGTAACAATCACAGGTTTGCCAAGGTTTTCCAGCATAAACGACAATGCCGAAGCGGTGTACGCCATGGTGTCGGTACCGTGGAGGATCACAAAACCGTCGTAGTTGTCGTAGTTGTCACGAATGTCGTCGGCGATCTGTTGCCAGTCGGCAGGTGTCATGTCTGAAGAGTCGATAAGCGGCTCGTATTCATGAATCGTGAACTCTGGCATCTCAGGACGATGGAATTCTGGCATGCTTGCCAGTTGCTTTTCCATGAAGCCCGCGACAGGAATGTAACCATGATCGGACTTTTGCATGCCGATAGTGCCGCCGGTGTAGGCGATGTAGATGTGTTTACGCGTCATGACAGACATTACTTTGAAACTGGGAACAGGTGAGGCGATTATAACCAAATCAAACAAAAGAGCCACCGATTGGTGGCTCTAAAGTCGGGTTTTGCAGAGTTATCCGCTATTGGACATTACAGGTCAAACAGAGAACGTAGTGGCCTTTTGGATCGTTAAAGCTCTCCATAAGACTTGCATGCTGCTGAAGCTCTGTTGCAACAGGCAATAGGCTTTGTGGAACCCAGGCTGAAATATCAAGCCCTAGGCTGACTTTCACTTGCTTCATGAGATCCTGTACAAACTGCTGTGCAGGGCTCAGTGGCTCTTCTACCCAGTACACGTCGTACGCTTCTAAGTTAGCCAGCTCTGCGGCGCGAGCGATAGCATCATCAAAGTCACCAATTCGGTCAACAAGACCGTGGTCTAGCGCATCTTGGCCTGTCCATACACGGCCTTGAGCGACGTTATCTACTTCTGTTTGGCTCATGTTACGGTTATCAGAGACTAGAGTGATAAAGCGCTTATAACCGTGCTCAATACCCATCTGGAAGGCAGCCGATGCACCTTCGTTGATGCCACGAGTTACGCCAACACCTGAGAACGGTGAAGTGCCAACGCCATCTGTGTTGACGCCAATGTTGTTGAGCCCTTTTTCAAATGTAGTGATAACGCTAAAGATACCAATTGAGCCGGTAATGGTTGTTGGCTGAGCCATGATTTCATTCGCGCTCATTGAAATCCAGTAGCCGCCAGATGCAGCAACGCTCGACATCGATACCACAACAGGTTTGCCAGCATCTTTCAGTGCTTGAACTTCATTGCGAATCACTTCAGAAGCGAAAGCGCTACCGCCCGGGCTGTCTACACGCAGCACAACCGATTTAACGCTGTCATCTTCGCGAGCTTGCTTTAGAAGCGCGGCAATGGTGTCACCACCAATAGTGCCTCGTGGCTGTTCGCCATCCATGATGGAACCACTTGCCACAACAACGGCAATTTGGTTGTCAGGCTCTGTTGGCATATCAAACGGCACGCTTGCCAGGTAGTCGTAGTAGCTCACGGCATTAAAGCCACCATCGCCGTCACTGCCGAAGGCTTCGATCATGGCTTCGTTGACTTGTGGCTTAGTGACTAACTCGTCAACTAACCTTAGCTCTTTAGATAGAGCAGCAAGATCACCATCGACGTTTTTCAGCGATGCTAAGAAATCGTCCATACTCGGCGTGAGTATGCTTGGCTCGATTTCTCGGTTTGCTGCGACATCATCGACATACGCGTCCCACAGTTGAGTTACCCAGCGCGTTGCGTTGGCTTTCGCGTCTTCAGACATGTCGTCACGAAGGAACGGCTCGACTGCCGACTTGTAGGTACCCACGCGGAACACGTGCGTAGTGACATCGAGTTTTTCAAGCAAGGTTTTGAAGTACATTGAGTATGCACTGTAGCCACGGATCAGCACCGCACCGTCAGGAGCAAGGTAGACCTTGTCGGCGTAACTGGCGAGATAATATTGGCTTTGGTTGTAAAACGCGCCATAGGCATAAACCGGTTTGCCTGTTGCTTTAAACTCATTGATGGCTTTAGCGATGTAACGTAGTTTGGTCAGGCTGGTTTCCGGCATTTCTCGCAGCGAGAGAACCAGTCCCGTGACTTTTTCATCTTGAGAGGCATGGCGGATGGTGTCGACAATATCAAAGACAACGTTCTCTTTTGGCAGCTCTTGGCCAAACAAAGATCCAGTGAACGAGTCCATTGGGTTAACGTAGGTGCTTTGTTCAACAATAGGGCCAGACAGGTTCATCACCAGCGCTGTGGCTTTTTTCTCAACCGCTGGTGGCGCGTCGCTCTGGGTAAACGCAAAGTACAGTGTGGCGAGCACCGCAAAGAAAAACAGATTCACAATAGCAAGGCGAGTGAAGTTAATCAGCTTCCAAATGCCTTTGAAAATCATACCTATAAAACGAAATACTTTTTTCATCATCTCTCCACATCACAAAGTGTGAGTGTTTATGTCCTTTAACATCAATTACTAGTGTAGCGCTGAGGTTAACAATTCGCAGTATCAATTATGTAATTGTACGTATGTGACGCTGACTTCTATCAGCCTGAGGGTTAACTGAATATAAATTAGAGACTTACCATACTAGATGAAGTTCAAAGAATCAGAAAGTTTTTCTGTTTATGTTGTAAGAATGTAAACGGCAGTTTGATTTTTTAACCTTTACATAATATTCTGGTCAGACCACAACAACAATAAATGGATCTGCCATGTACCCGAACTTACTTAAGCCACTGGATTTAGGATTTACTCAACTTAGAAACCGAGTGCTGATGGGATCAATGCACACTGGTCTTGAAGAGCATAAAGAAGGTCTCCATAAGCTTGCTGCGTTCTATGAAGAGCGAGCTAAAGGCGGAGTTGGGTTGATTGTGACAGGCGGCTTCGCGCCTAACCTTCGTGGTCGCCTTGCGCCATTTGCCGCAGAGTTCAGTAAACCTAAGCATGCGAAAGCGCATAAAGTGGTCACAGAAGCGGTTCATAAACATGGTGGTAAAATCGCACTGCAAATCCTTCACGCAGGTCGATACGGTTATCACCCGTTCTCTCAAAGTGCCTCTAAGATTAAATCGCCGATTACCCCCTTTGCTCCAAGTGAAATGAGTAGTCGTCAGATTTGGAAAACCATCGACGCTTACGCCAACAGTGCCTCGTTGGCAAGAGAAGCGGGTTATGACGGCGTTGAAATCATGGGCTCAGAAGGTTACTTCATTAACCAATTCATCTGTAAGCGTACCAATGTACGTTACGATGAGTGGGGTGGCAGTTATGACAATCGCATTCGCTTGCCGTTAGAAATTGTTAAAGCGGTGCGTGCAGCCGTTGGCGAAGACTTCATTATCATCTTCCGTCTCTCGATGCTGGATCTTGTGGAACAGGGCAGTACATTCGAGGAAGTCATTCAGCTAGGTAAAGCACTTGAACAAGCAGGCGTAACCATTATCAACACAGGTATTGGCTGGCACGAAGCTAAGGTGCCAACGATCGCGACCCAAGTGCCACGCGGAGCATTTACTTGGGTGACCGAGAAGATCCGTCCCCATCTTTCGATCCCGGTTATCACGACCAACAGAATTAATACCCCGGATGAGGCGGAACGCATTCTCTCGTCTGGGCATGCCGATATGGTCTCCATGGCGCGACCTTTCTTGGCCGATCCGAACTTTGTGGCTAAAGCGGAGCAAGGCGAAGCCCATTTCATTAATACCTGTATTGGCTGTAACCAAGCATGTCTGGATAACGCATTCAAAGGTAAGCGAGCAACGTGTTTAGTGAACCCACAAGCGTGTTATGAAACGGACTTGATCATCAAGAAGGCTGTGAACAGTAAAAATATCGCGGTGGTTGGTGCGGGTCCTGCCGGACTGGCTTGTGCGACGATGTTGGCCGAAAAAGGGCACTCGGTTGACTTATTTGAAAAGAGCGATCGTATTGGTGGCCAGTTCCGACTTGCGATGCAGATCCCGGGCAAAGAAGAATTTAGAGAAACGATCCGCTATTTTGCCAACCGCATTGCGCAGACTGGCGTTAAGCTCCACCTTGAAACCGAAGCGACAGCCGATCTGTTAAGAGAATACGACGAAGTGGTGATGGCAACCGGTGTTAAACCACGCATACCAAAACTGGAAGGTATTGATAATGCAGATAAAGTCATCGATTACCAAACGGTGATTCGTGACAAGACTTACCTCGGTGAGAACGTTGCTATCATGGGTGCTGGCGGCATCGGTATTGATATCGCAAGCATGATTACCGAGCCGCACGGTCAAACACTGGACGATTGGCTACACGATTGGGGCATTGATAAAAGCATCGAACACCCTGGTGGTTTGTACCCGTTCCCAGATTCGACAACGAACACCAATGTATGGGTGATGCAGCGTAAAGAAGGTCGCGTCGGCAAGGGTCCAGGTAAAACCACAGGTTGGATCCATAAGAAGACGCTTGAGAAGCGCGGCGTCCACCTACTTGGTGGCGTCACTTACGACAAGATTGACGCTGAAGGTCTCCACATCACGGTGAAGGGAGAGTCTAAGCTCATCCCTGCAGATAAGGTAGTGATTTGTGCTGGTCAGGAGTCGGTGAAACCGTTTGAAAACCAATGGCCAGAATTTGGTGACAAATTGCACGTCATCGGTGGCGCGGACTATGCGGGGGAACTCGATGCTGTGCGAGCGATTCGTCAAGGTGTCGAATTGGCCGCCAAGCTGTAAGTAAACTAATAGAGTCTAAACCAAAACTTCTGGGCTGACGTGCTTGCTGCTCCACAACTGGCACGTCAAACCAGAGCCACTAAATGAGATCGCTTCTCATTGTTGATGCGCAGAGGTTAACGTTTTGTTATTATGGCGAAACGATAATAAGAGGTATGTGTTATGGATGCTTTAGACCTGTTGCTCAACCGACGCTCAATAGCCAAACTTTCCGACCCCGCACCAGAAGGGGTTGCTCTAGAAAACATCATTAAAGCGGGACTACGAGCTCCCGATCATGCTGGATTGACGCCTTGGAGATTTGTTCTCGCTCAAGGAGAGGGTCGCCAGAAACTCGCCAATATACTTGCCAACGCTGCTACTCTTGCAGGCAGTGAACCCGCTGTTATAGAAAAAGCACAAAAAGCGCCGTTTCGCGCCCCATTGGTGATTACTGTTATCGCCAAAGTAACGCCGCATGAAAAAGTGCCTGCGTTTGAGCAGCACTTGTCAGCAGGCTGCGCGGTACAAGCGATGCAAATGGCCGCGGTAGCGCAGGGTTTTCAAGCGTTTTGGCGTTCAGGTAAATGGATGTTTGATGACAATGTCCGTCAGGCTTTCGAGCTTGAAGGTGACGATCAGATTGTTGGTTTTCTCTATGTAGGCACACCTGGCTGCACACCAATGAAAGTACCAGAGCGCGAGCTTGGAAAATTTGTGCAATTTTTATAACGGTGCTTCAATAACTGGCTATTTATACAGTTTTTTCTTGATTCATAAAGGTAAGCTTAGTTAAGCTTACCTTTATTTTTTCGACTCATCTCATGTTATGACGCGCCTTTTCATTGCAGAAAAACCCAGCCTTGGCCGTGCGATTGCCGCCGCCTTACCTAATCCTCAGAAAAAAGGGGATGGGTTTATTCAATGTGGTAACGGAGATGTCGTCACTTGGTGTATTGGACACTTGCTGGAGCAAGTTGAGCCAGACGCTTATGACGAGCGTTACAAAAAATGGAATCTTGCTGACCTTCCGATTGTGCCCGACCAGTGGCAACTGAGACCAAGAAAAAGTGCCTCTAAGCAGCTTACCGCAGTGAAGAAACTGCTCAAGACCGCGACGCAAATTGTTAACGCCGGAGACCCGGATAGAGAAGGGCAACTGCTGGTGGACGAGGTTATTGATTACTGCAAAGTGCCTAAATCGAAGAAAGAGACGGCGCAGCGTCTGCTAATTAGCGACCTAAACCTGCCTGCAGTGAAAAAAGCGCTGAATAACATGCGTATGAACCGAGATTTTGTGCCTTTGTCCGTCTCTGCATTGGCGCGTTCACGTGCCGATTGGCTCTATGGCATGAATATGTCTCGAGCATACACTTTGCTTGGTCAAAAGGCCGGTTATCAGGGCGTACTGTCAGTTGGACGTGTGCAAACGCCAGTATTGGGATTAGTCGTTCGCCGTGATGAAGAGATAGAGAACTTTGTTCCTCGTGATTACTTTACGTTGCATGCCTTGATCCCATACCAAGACAACGGTCCCGCATTCGATATTCGCGCCAAGTGGCGTCCGAGCGAAGCGTGTAAACCATGGCAAGATGAAGAAGGACGGGTTCTTAATCGCAAGCTGGTCGAGAATGTGGCGCAGCGTATTCAAGGACAGCCTGCCAAAGTCGTTAAGTCGGAGCACAAGTCGACCAAACAAAACGCGCCGCTGCCGTATTCGTTGTCGGCGCTGCAAATTGATGCCGCCAAACGCTACAACATGAGTGCTCAACAGGTGCTGGATGTGTGTCAGGCGTTGTATGAGAAACATAAGCTGATTACTTACCCGCGTTCAGATAACCGCTACCTCCCTAAAGACCATTTCTACCAGGCCGGTGACGTGCTAGCGGCGATAAAAAACAACAGCCAAGAGTACGCCGCTGCGGTGGGTGGTGCAGACAGTAGTCGTAAGTCCAAAGCGTGGAATGACAGTAAAGTCGATGCTCACCACGCGATTATCCCGACGCCTAAGAAAACCAGCATGGTGCTCTCTGGATTTGAAGAAAAAGTCTATGGCTTGATCGCACGACAGTATGTGATGCAGTTTTACCCTGCGGCAGTATACGCAGAGGCCATGTTGGAATTTGATATTCAAGGTGGCCAGTTCGTTGCAAAAGGCAAACGACTGCAAGAGCCTGGCTGGCGAGTACTGCTGGGCAATAGTGCCAATGATCAAGAAGAAGGGGTAGACGCCGTTCCACCGCTCGAAGTCGGCACCGTTCTTACTTGTCGTGAAGGCCAAATTGGCGAGAAGAAAACCGAGCCGCCGCGCCACTTTACCGAAGCCACCTTACTGCAAGCGATGACTGGCATCAGCCGATTTGTGGAAGATAAGTCACTGAAAAAGATTTTGCGTGACACCGATGGTATCGGTACGGAAGCGACTCGTGCTGGCATTCTAGATACGCTGTTTAAACGCCAGCTGCTAAGCCGTCAGGGTAAGTCTGTGATGTCAACGCCAGCAGGTCGAGGCCTTATTCACGCATTGCCTGATGAGTCAACGTACCCAGATATGACGGCGCATTGGGAGTTTCAGTTGCAAGGTATGGCGGAAAAGACTCAGTCTTATGGGCCGTTCATGTCGGATTTGAATGTAAAGCTGGATCAGTTGATGGGACAGGTGAAAACAGGCCCAGTGCCAGAGTCGCTTCGCAATCTACCGAAAGTGGAAAAACCAGCCTTCAAAAAGTACAAAAAACGCCGCACCGCAGCTAGCTCTAGCGGAAAGCGCCGTAGTAAACCTAAAGCGAGCTAATTCAGTGCCCGCTTCCAGTGTTTTCAGTTGTAAATAGAATTAGTAAGGTGAAGAGTTACCAAGGTAGCTCCTCACCTTCAAAGTTCAAAAACTTACCCGAATCATCCAGAGACGCATTGCGGATTACCGTGTATAAGCCGCTTGCTGATGCTGAGGTAGGAATTAGCGCATTTGGCCCACCCATCTCGGTTTGTACCCAACCAGGGTGCAGCGCCAGAACGGTAAAACCTTGTGAAGTGAGATCGTTACTCAAACTTTTCACCACCGAGTTCAGCGCTGCTTTCGAGGAGCGATAGATATAACCGCCACCGGAGGTGTTTTCTGTCATGCTGCCGACTTTCGACGACAAACAGGCAATGATTTTCACCGACGAGTTGATGAGTTTTGGATACAGCAGCTCAGTCAGTTTAAGCGGTGCGATACTGTTGATTTCAAATACTTTGCGCCATTCATCAACATCGGTATTACCGAAGCCGTAGCCTTTCGGGCCGTAGTAACCTGCATTATTGATGAAGATGTCGATGTCCGGCAAAGTTTGCACTAATTTCGCGACCAAGCCGTAATCAGTCACATCCAGCGAGTGTGTGGTAAGGTGAGATTCGCTTACTTCCAGAGAAAGCAGTTCGTGAGCGGAGCTGGCGCTGCGGTAGGTGGCATGAACCCTAAAGCCGGACTCTAAGTACTTTTTGGTCAAAGCGAGGCCGATACCTCGATTGGCTCCGGTTATGAAGACGGTTTTCATGTTGCTCTCCTAACGCTACTATGCTGTTGTGTCATGCTTTTGTGTCTTTGATTTAACTGAGAATAGAATACTTTGATTCCACTCATCTATCATCCTATTTACTCCGCGCTGCCATTGCCTGATGGGCATCGTTACCCAATTCGTAAATACGAGCTGCTTTATGAGGCGGTCTCTGAGCGCTATTCCAACTCGTCGCTGTTTCGATTTGTGGAACCTAACGCACTTAGCGTGGATGAAATCAAACAGACCCACTGTCATACCTACACCGATAATTTGGTCTCGGGGCTTTTGCCGGCTGCGAAAATGCGCCGCATCGGCTTTCCGTGGAGTGAGAAGCTCATTGAGCGCACGCTGACTTCAACGGGTGGCACGGTACTGGCGGTTAAAGAGGCACTCGAAAATGGCTTAGCCATTCACTTGAGTGGTGGTTATCACCACGCCCATTTTGATTATGGTAGTGGTTTTTGCCTGTTTAATGATTTGGCGGTCGCCGCGCAGCACGCGATTTCTCAGGGTGTCGACAAGGTACTGATCATCGATAGCGATGTGCACCACGGTGATGGCACGGCATCACTGATGGCACAAAACTCACAAATCATCACACTCTCACTGCATTGCGATAAAAATTTTCCAGCGCGAAAACCCGACTCAGATTTCGATGTCCCCCTAATCAAAGGCACCGCTGACATTGACTTTTTACAGAGCTTCAAGCAAGTCGTTCAGTTTGCGATTGATATTCATCAGCCAGACTTGGTGATCTTTGATGCTGGCGTTGATATCCACCAAGATGATGAACTTGGTTTTTTGAATGTCACTCTTGATGGCATTCGCGAGCGAGACCGTTGGATGCTTGCTACCTGTCGGCAACGTGCAATTCCAATTGCGTGTGTGATTGGTGGTGGTTATCGCAGTAATCATGCCGATTTAGTGCCGATTCACATGTCGCTGATTGAAGCAGCCGCTACGTTAAAGGAGTTAACATGAAACATCGTATTCGCGCCGCAGGGATAGCGGTTCAAGACAATCGCATTTTGATGCTGCGCGTAAAAGATCCCTACTCCGGCGAATACTGGATCCCACCTGGTGGCGGTTTTGAGGCAGGGGATGTCAGTACTAAGCAGAGTTTGGTGCGCGAATTCAAAGAGGAAACGAACTTGGATGTCGAAGTTGGTGAGCTCATTTGTGTTCGTGAGTTCTATGAAACGTCGGCGGAGCGCTACCACGTAGAGCTGTTTTATCATATTCGTGATTGGCAAGGCGAACCCGGTCTTGGAAATCTAGTGGGACTTAATGATGAAAGCTATGTTCAAGAAGTGAAGTGGCTTGCTATTGATGAACTGTCGACGTTCAAAGTTTTTCCAGCAAATTTGGCGCAAGATGTGCTGCCGATAATTAAAGAGCAGCGTTTTGCAACGCACCTAGGCAGTTATATACAAGGCAAAGGGGATGAGATTAATGTTCTCGATGGCGAGTAATCGTGCTTAGCAGTGGATTAACACCCAAGAGAGCGCTATCATGCGCAGCCCATGAAAACCCGCTAGAGAATAGAGCCGTTTATGAACAGAAAGAAGAAGGTCATCCAGATCCTGAAAGCGAAAGCGAAAAAAGGCAACGCTAAAAAGCAGAAGAGTAACAAGCCGCGCTATATCTCAAAAGCTGAACGCGCCAAAATGGAAGCGGAGCAAGCGGCGAATCCTGAGCGAACTGAAGCGGTTGAAACGGTAGAAGTTACGGAAGGAACTGCAGAGTCGTAGGTGTTTCAATTATCCTACTTTTCTCACTCATACCTTACCGACGTCCTAGCTTTATCTCGTCATTTTCACGAAAGTGAGGATCTCTTTCCGCGAGTATTACGCTCAAATTATGTGAGTCACCCGCCGAACGAGATCCCCTTTTTCAAGGGGATGACACAGTGTGGGGTAATCCCCACTTATCCTTGTCATCCTCAGTATCCTCGTCATCCTCACGAAAGTGAGGATCTGCCACAACACGTGACTCACTCACCGTATCACCATAACCTAAGGCTCACGCTACAGAAGATTCTCGTTTTCACGAGAATGACATCGCTTTGGGTGACCGTAGCGAGATTCAAATCTCAGTGTCTGTACTTCGAGAAACATATCAGTTACGGCTTAGCTCATATCAACTCGTAAAACCTCATACTCACCACCAAATCGTCCGCTAGGTTCCAATAAGCCTGACTACTGTGAATGAGTAACACCTAGGTGTTTAACTAATTCACAGTAAGGAACCTTTCATGGATCGACCACAAATTGGTTCACGCTTGCCTTTTTGGCAAGGAATGAGCCTACTGCTAGCCAGCGCTAGCTTGAGTTTTTCTTCCCACGCACTGGTTAATGGCCAAACTGAGCTGCCTAGCGTTTCTAGTATAAGTACAACCAATCACACCCTAAGCGTGAGTTCTGAACAAACGGAATCGACTCTTGTTACGTCCGAGGTGTTTCGCTTTTCTGAGCCAGGCGCGAGTTTTATCAAAGTGCATTTTCGCGATGTCGCACTGCCTGCTGGTGCAGCAATTGAAGTTGTTAGCAGTGACGGTAGTGAACGTTACGTCTATAGCGCGCAGCACAACTCTCCAATGACCATCGATAGCAGCCAAGGTGATGATGGCCTAACGCAGTTCTCTGCTATGTCGATAGCGGGTGACGCAGTAGAAGTAACGCTGATAGGGAACGGCAGTGCGGTCGTCGACTATGTACAAGTGGGGTTGCCGCAAGGTCAACTGGAGCAGGTGATTAACGCCAGTCCTTCGGGAGAAGAGTCGATTTGTGGCTCGGACAACAAACAAGCGGTGGCGTGTTTTGACAATCAATATGGAAAAGAGGTGGCACACAGTAAACCGGTCGCGCGCATTCTCATTGGTGGTCGAAGTTTATGTACCGCGTGGCGAGTAGGCCCAAATAACCACATGATGACCAATAATCATTGTATTGAGTCGGCGAGTGAGGCTGCCAATACCGAAGTTTGGTTTAACTACCAGCTCAGTCAATGTGGCGGTAGCCGAGGTACTGTAGTGAAGGTGCAAGCCGATAAGCTATTGGAAACGGGCTACGATTTGGACTTTAGTCTGTTTACGGTCAAAAACTTTTCGACCATTCAATCGTTTGGTTATCTTGGCCTCGACCCACGCATTCCAAGCTTGCTGGAGACTATTTACATTCCTCAGCACCCAGGTGGACGCTTGAAAGAGCTGGGCGTAGAGACCGATAGCGGTGCACATTGCGTGGTAGATAGACCGGTGACCAATGGTCGTGGCAGTAACACAGACTCTGGCTATCTTTGTGATACTGAGGGCGGTTCGTCGGGTTCACCAGTGCTATCAGCGAACAGCCACCGCGTCGTCGCTTTGCACCATTTGGGCGGCTGCTACAACAAAGGCGCCCACATTAGCAAAATCTGGCCATTAGTCTCCTCACACTTTCCGGCAGGTGTCCCTACTAGCAATGTCGGCAGCCCATCGGGTGGTAATCAGGCTCCCATCGCTCAAATGGATGTGAACTGCACCGCTCTCTCTTGTCAGTTTAACGCCAGTCAATCCAGTGATTCTGATGGTAACATTGCCACTTACAGCTGGCGATTTGGAGATGGGGCGAGCAACCAGGGCGTAAGCGCTAGCCATAGCTATGTATCATCGGGGCAATACACTGTGACGCTAACTGTTACCGACGATCAAGGTTCGTCAGACACTGCTACTCAGGTGGTTAGCGTACAAAATGGGTCTAGTGGCACTTGTGAGGCTCTCACTTCGTGGTCGGCTTCTCAAACTTATTTAGGCGGTGATAACGTGCAGCATCAAGGTTCGCAGTATCAAGCTAAGTGGTGGACACGCGGTGAAAATCCGACTGATAACTCAGCGCAGTGGGATGTGTGGACGCTTGTGGGGGCTTGTCAGTAAATGAAAGTAGAGCTTTGTAATATTCCTTCTCGATAATATCGAGGTTTTTGTTGGTTTAAATGCCTCACTGCCGTGAGGCATTTTTGATTGGTCGATCAAGCGTTATTGCTGCAAATACTTACCACTATTGAGCTCAATCTTCGACGCTTTCACTCGGCTATCCGCATTGAGATAATCACTGATCGCCAGTAGATCTTGCCCTTGTGATGCACGAAGCACTGCTGACTCACCTTGAGCGAACACCACATCAAGCTTTAACTCGTTAGCAACCGCCTTGGCATCTTTCGCATTGTCGACGGTAATAAACACCAGTCCAGTTGCCTTAGAGACGTTACTGAATGGGTTTTTAAATACCTCATCTCCCACGTGTAGCTCGGCCACGTTAGCAATGTCGTCGACAGATAGTTTGCGATATTGTTCGCCATTGACTTCTACCGCACTAGAAGGAGCAAAGAGTTCGGGTGTTGCTTGCTCGGCTAACTGTTTTGCGTTCGCGCTAGAGACAGCCATCGACAGCGCAAGAATAGAGAATGTAATAGTTTTCATGAGATAGGCTCCTTAATGACCGAAGATACGCATAGACCAGTTTTTGAGAACGCCTGGTTGTGTGTTATTGGCCATTGGCACTTCAAAAATAGTGGAAGAGTTGAAGTAGGCTAGGTAAGAGAACACTTCATCACCGTTGGTATCGATAGCGCGCAGCGTCCACTCGCCTTTGGCACTTTCACCATAGAATTGGTTCGATAGCATTAGTTGGTTATCGTAGCCAGAGACATCTGGCTCTAGAGATTGCCCGACGAGACCGTTACGAGGGGTTTGCAGTACTGAGCGAGTGCCCGAAGGTGAAATCAGTTCAATCGCCAAATCAGGCAAACGAGTATGATCGAGAGTAAGTTTGACCTGGACTGACTCAACGGTGATGTCATCAGCAACGGTAATTGATGATTCGCCACCCGTTAGGCTTGCATCTGGCACTGTCACCTTAGCGGCATTATTAACCCATGGTGTGACGATTTGTGGCGGTAACACATTGTTGGTCATGCGAGCGCGTTTCATGGCTTCGTCTAAGTTAACCGCCCCAAATCCATAGAAAGCATGAAAATCGACACCGGCTGCGTTTTTCTGCCACGGGGAGATCGCTTCGTAGCTGACCAATTGACCTTCGCTATTAATAAAATCCAGTGACACGCCTGGGTTCTCGGCGTCGGTAATGCTAGCGGTCTCTGCGAGCAAAGCGCGAACATCGCGTGCTGTTAATGCATGATTAGTCGACATAATGGCTGCAATTGCACCTGAAGTATTCGGCGCTGCGGAAGAGGTGCCGTTCATGGTACTGGTGTAGTTACAGTTTGGGTCGAACTCAGTTCCACCATGCAGGCCGTTGATGCCCAAGTCACTGCTGGTGTTTTGTCCTTGCTCACAACCCATTAGGTCTGTGGTGACCATTGCAGGGTAGTCTTGACCGTATTCACCAGCAGGAGCTGCAACCCAGACGTTAGTACCGACAGAAGAGTAGCTAGTGCGAGTGCCATCCGCTCTTAGCGCACTGGTAACGAGGTTATAGTAGTTGGCGTTGTCGTAAGACTGCTGCGAGTTGTGCATTGGCAGTCCGAGATTATTGCCTCCGGCAAAGAAATCACCAGGCAGAACAAAGAAGCGACCGGTGTTGAAGTAGCGATAACCATTACCCGATGATTTAACAAATATCGCGCCGCGCCCCCACGCGTTATAGCTGCTGACGTCTTTCATCACGTCCAGTTCAAGTTTGAACTCAGGATCAGTCTCATCGAATGGAATCGGTGTTGTAGGGCTAAAGCCATAGCTTTGGTTAAATACGCGAACATCGTTGGTGGAAGGGTCAGCGCCGTGAGAAATCAGCCAGCCTTCAACGGTTTGGCTATCCAGCCAGTTAAAGCCAACTAGGGAAGAGCGAGAAGCAACACCGCGGCCGCCTTCGCCATTATTGCCCACTGCGCTGATCAAGCCTGCGACTGCCGTGCCGTGTCCGTTCTCGTCAATCGGGTAGTCAATTGGGTATTCCGAGTCTTCAACGAGGTTTCGGCTGCCTGGAACCACGTTAGCGGCAAGATCGGGGTGATCAATTTGTACCCCAGTATCTATTACCGCGATCTTCACACCAACACCCGCAATTCCCATGGCTTGAGTAAGCTGTGTATTTAGGTCATTACCAATAACGCCTGGGTTGGCAGCAAAGGAGGTTTGCCCTGTGTTATTTAAATGCCATTGTTCAGAATAGAGTGGATCGTATGCGGATGCTGCGGGAGCAATACCTACGGTTAGCATCGCAGCAAATAGACGACTAATGCGAATTTTCATTTGTGACCTCATGTCTTTATTTAGAATGTTCCTGTCTGAAACTCCTTAAAACAGGCGAGACTAAATTAACGAGGAAATAGCGCAGCGAAAACCGTTCACATTGTGTTTACATTCGTTTTTCGAGGCATCACATTGTATTTTGTTGAAATGTGCTTTGTTGCATATAAGGGTTGCTTGAAATCAGCAGTTTAGATAGGGGGGAGTGCGATAGGTGGTAAATTTAGCGGTTGGTCATTAAGCGTCGAAAACGCGCTTCATTTTTTATCATGCTGACCCACAACAGAAGTTTTGCTGTAGGCCAGCGTGATATGTTTTGTCGTTAGTCAACAATGGTGACTTTGGTGATTTTTATCGTATCTAGCGGCACATCCTCATGACCTTTTTTCATGCCAGTCATGGCTTTACCAATGTTATTGACCACATCCATTCCCGCGGTCACTTTACCAAACACCGCATAGCCCCAACCGGAGTTTGTCTTACCGGTATGATCCAAGAAATCATTATCATCTAAGTTGATAAAAAACTGGGCTGTTGCCGAGTGCGGCGCATCGGTGCGAGCAAAGGCAATGGTGCCGGTTAGGTTTTTAAGACCGCGGTTTGCTTCATTGACGATAGGTGCGTGGGTCTTTTTCTCGGTCATGTCTTCGGTATGACCACCACCTTGGATCATAAACCCGTCAATAACACGATGGAAAATGGTGTCTTCATAGAAGCCTTCTTGGCAATAGCGTAGAAAGTTTTTCGAACTGACAGGCGCTTTGTCCATGTTAAGTTCAATTTCAATGTCACCATAAGTTGTGGTTAGGATAATCATGTGAGTCGCCTTGGATGGTTGAATTACGCTGATTGTAGCAGTTTATGGCTGAGTAGAAGTTGAAGTCGCCACAGGGAAGGTTCGTCGGGCATTGAAACGAAAAAAGCCGCTGAATTATCAGCGGCTTCTTAGAATGTGGCGGAGAGATAGGGATTTGAACCCTAGAACCGCTATTAACGGTTGCCGGTTTTCAAGACCGGTGCTTTCGACCACTCAGCCATCTCTCCGTGTTGATGCGCATAATAATGGGCATCTTACTGTTTGTAAACCCTTATTTTTACTGTTTGCTTTATTTATAAGCAATTGGTTCAAAATAATGGTTTGGGTGTCTAAAAACTACACATTTAAGCAGTAAAAAGCCCCAAGACGAGTCTTAGGGCTTGAATATGGTCGGACTGACAAGATTTGAACTTGCGACCCCCGACACCCCATGACGGTGCGCTACCAAGCTGCGCTACAGTCCGATGGGATTAATCTAAACCAGAGCGTTTTACTGGTCAAGAGCTAATAATGTGATTAACTGCTTGATTTACTGACTTTTAGCGTAAAAGCGTTGTAGCTCAGTAAAGCCTTGCATCAAGATAGGCAGCTTGGGATTTTTGTTATCCAGTTTCTCGTAATCTTTGTCATACAGGCTGTAGTTACCAAATTTATCGACTACTGTCGTGTCATTGGCTGTCACTAAGGCTAGCTCTCTTGTATCACCTGCGATGATCCACTTGCGCTTTCTCTCATCAAACAGGTTACGGCCGCTGCTGAAGTTTTTCGCGTTAGTCGATACGCCGCTCAGGTCTTCTAAGATAGTCGCAGCAAGATCGAGGTGGCTGGTCATGTGTCCATAGTCTGCAGCGAGTTTACCAGGCCAGTGAATGACCATAGGCACGCGCAGCTGATACTGGCTGTAGTTTGTGTTAGAGCCCCAGCTTCGGGTCTTGGTTTCATTAAACTCAGTACCGTGGTTTGAGGTTAAGATAACAATGGTGCTATCGAGTAAGTCTTGGTCTACCAATGTTTGCAGTATTTTGCCAAATTCGGCATCTGCTGCGGTAGCCGCCGCTGAGTAGGCACTCACAAAGCGCTCTTCCGCCGTTTGTGCATTGGCTTGCGGCTGGTAGTCGCTAAAGTTGTCTACGGTAGTCAGTTCAATAAAGCCAAACCATGGTTGATTCGACCCATTGATAATCGCTTCGCTCCATTGTTCGATCGCCGCGTTGTCTGAAATGGTCTTATCTACTGTTTCAGATTTGGTCGCAGTGAGATCAACCATTGGGAATTTTCTAAAAATGGTCTCGCTATAGAGGTCATCTGTAAAGTTGTCACCGCTATAAAGCTCAAATCGATAACCTTGATTAGCAAGCACTGACATCAGCAGAGGTTCTGTCCCTTGGGATTTGATGCTGCTGGCATAGCTGCTTGGGATCCCATACAGCAAGCCAAAGGCGCCAAAGTCGTCATTGCTTGAGCTGTAGTGGTTAATAAAGTTTTGATTGTTGAGTGCAAATCCGTACGACACAGGCATGGTCTCTGGATTAAGCATGTCGCTGCGCAGGTTATTGATACTGACAATCAGGACATTCAAATTCTCTGAGCGGCGATTAAACTCAATTTCAGAGAGAGGATAGCGAACCAGATCCGCACCACCTTCGTTATCTTTGAGTTTTTGTAGGTATTCTTCTCTGTCTAATAAGCCATGCTTCTCCATGAATGACTTCGCGGTCATAGGGTAGGAGAGTGGGAAGTTGGCTTTTTGCACGGTGACAGGGTTATAGAAAAACGCGTCCGCCCAAATGAAAATCAGGTGGCTGGCAATGAAGCACACGAAAAACAGGGCTGCGAGTGGACGTCCAACATGCTTGTGGGACAGTTTACGCTGTTTGCGCCATACCCATTCAGCGAGTGCTAGCTCAGCCAAGAAAATGGGCGGCAGGACAATGAACAAGTGCTGCAGATCAGAGCTAACGGTGCTGTTTTCGTCGCTAAACAGCAGATCCCAAACCACCGGCGATAGATGCAGGTTGATGGTTTGGTATGCTTGGGTATCAATTAATAGGACGGTGAGGCCAAAAGTAGCAAAGCAGACCGCTATTAATCTAAATAATTTGCGCGAGGGAACAATAAAGGTCAGCGGAAACAGCACTAACAGATAGAGGGCAAATACCAAAAAGCCAAAATGACCGATCCAAGATGCGAACAAATAGAATTGTCCCAGCAGCGAATCTGGCCATGGAGAGGCAGCGATGTAGCGGGTACCAATGAGCATAGCCGCAATAATATTAAAGAACGCAAACCAGTGTCCCCAGCCCACTAGGCGAGAGACCTTTTCTCCGTATGAATTTTCGCTATCTACCATCTGCCGTGTAATCTATCCGTTGTCGAGATTAGTGTTGATCTTTAGTTTCTAATGACGAAATCAAAGCTTTAGAGAATTTTTCCGCAATTGCTTGGCGTTGTGAAGGCGCAACGTTTTGATTTAAGACATTGGTTGCGATATTACCTGCAATCATCAGTGAAAGTTCTGCGCTTGCGCCGTGCTTATCTAGAACAGCGGCTACTTCGGCAAGGATGTCTTCAACTTGTTGATCGGTGTATTTAGATGTAATTGGCATAAAGACTCTGCTAATGATAATGAAAGCGGCTTATGATACCCTACTCTGCATCACAAACGAAACAGCAACCATGATAAATTCACAATGAGTTTGAACCTATCTAACGTAATTTTACACCAGTTGGCAATAAATGAGCAGGAAGAGCTTGTCGTTCAGTATCGCCAAGAGATGCTGCAAAACGATAATTCAACCGAAACCTTAGTGGCTGAACTGCATCGTGTCTTTAATTCGAAAGCAGGAAAAGGATTTGGTTCCTTTACCAGCGAGAGTGATTTTCAAATTTGGCTAAGCGATCTATTAAAAGGTGACAAAGACTTTTATAGCTTCTCTCAGCAAAGTGCTGAGCGCCTTAAAACAGAACTTGCCAAGTACCCATTTGCAGAAGCAGGTACGCTGGTGATGGCTCAGTATCAATCGCTAGCAACGGACTATTTGTTCATCGGTTTGCTGCCATCGTACAACAGCTTGCAAGTGACAGAGGGGCTAAACATCGGCGCGATTGATTATCTCGACATTGCGAAGATGGATATTGCTGCTCGCATTGACCTGACCAGCTATGACTTAGACAAAAGCTCAAATCGCTACCTAACGTACATCAAAGGGCGTGTAGGGCGTAAGGTTGCGGACTTCTTCTTAGACTTTTTGCAAGCGGAAGTGGGGCTGGATACTAAGCAGCAGAACTCTTTGTTGATGCAAGCAGTAGAAGATTACTGTACCGACGCGCAGCTAGATAAAGATGAAACCGTTAATTATAAAAAGCAGGTCTACGATTACTGTAACGACCAGCTTAAAACGGGCGATGAAGTCCAAATCAAAGAGCTGTCTGGTGAACTACCTAGCAATGAAGGCTCGAGCTTTTTGGATTACACTCAAGAGCAAGGCTATGAATTGGAAGAGAGTTTCCCAGCCGATCGCTCGACTGTACGCAAGCTCACAAAGTTTGTTGGTGCGGGTGGCGGATTGAATCTCAGTTTTGATAGTCTGCTGTTAGGTGAGCGCGTGTTTTACGATCCCGATACAGACACTCTTACAATTAAAGGCACGCCGCCAAATTTAAGAGAGCAACTGAATCGCAATCGTTAATCACAAAAAAAGCGCTACCCTGTAGCGCTTTTTTTGTAAGTGCGACAATGAAAAGGTTAGGGACAAGCTTTATTCCGTATCGAAAGGGAGCGACGGTTGAATTTATTAAAACGCCTCAATGGTTTTGCAGTGTCCATTGTTTTGCTTTGGTCTATTTCTGTGGCCACGGTAGTCTATATGTCGTCGCAAGAAGAGAAAATCACGCATCTTATTGATGAGATATCGTTTAGTATCGATAAACTTCGCCAACCCCTGTTTCTTGCCCAGCCCTATCGTTCCCAGTTTTCTGAGCAACTTGAGCTCGAAATCCAACTGATTTATGCCCAAACCCTGCAGCTCAAATCTTTAACTCAGTCTGATTTGCTCTCAGATGTGTCTCATACCGTGTATTTGTTGGAGCGGTTTGTTGAGCAAGCGCAGCTTCTTGTGCACGATGAGGCTCGTATGGATACCTTTATTGCAAGTATCAACGATAAACCCACGAGTTTGAGTGAGTCGGCGATCTCATTGAGTAACCAGCTGTCTGCTGTCGTACTGGATACCTTGTTTAATGACGCCGTTGAGCCGCGCCAAGTGTATTTAAAACTTGAGGATATTCAACGCGAAGCCTACGGATTGTCCGGTCGCGACCGTTTGCACATCTTAGAGCTCAATTCGCAGGCGTCTGTATTGCTATCGCAAGTTGCTAATACTGAGTTTTTAGTGGAACGGGTGGTCAATCATCCGGTTATGACCGAATTGTCACTTCGTGAAATGCAAACAGAACGTCTGGTTGATGGACAGGTTCTGGTACTTGTGCTGATCAGTTTTATTGCGATTATTTGTTTGTTTTTGTCGAGTTTTCGTAAGCAAGGCGAGCCCTTGTCGATAGCTCACGAGAATGCTTTGCAACCTATTGAGTTAGCGGACGAAGCCACCGCGCCGTCAAGAGAACAAGAGAGCGAGACGCGAGATGCCTCATCGCAGCAAGGTACCAATCCTGAATCTGTCGATCAGCCACCGATTGCCGCCGCGCGCACATTAAGTGCGGTGGCGACCCCTGATGCTGAGTGTGAAACGTTGGAGGGCGCCTCCGATGCTCGTGCATCAGAACAGCCCGAGGCGACCGAAAATTCACAGCAGGCCGCTGCCATTCAATTTGCCGAGATGCTTAATACCTTAGATGGAGATAAGGAGTCGATGTTGCTGCTGCTTGGTGTCTTTGTTTCGGAACACAGTCAAGATGCCGACAAACTGCGCCAACTTGTCGGTAGTGATATCGCTCAAGCGACCCGAGTCGCGCATACTCTCAAGGGGGTCTCGGGCAGTATATTTGCAGAACAGCTACGTCAGACGGCCATCACTGCCGAGCTACAATTAAAACAGACCCAGACGATTGAGTCTGCTGCAATTGATGAGCTCGAACAACAGCTTAAGCAAGCGATTGTGTCGGCTGAGGACTACATCTCCACTCAGACCCAACAATAACGTCTAGTAAATCGCGAAATTTAGGCTATAAATATCAATAGTTAACGTGAATTTTACTTGAGTGATTTATAGTGGCGATATTATACGACTTAGTAGCCTCAAGATGCAGTGTAGGCTACGGAGTATCGCTATTTTCCGATGTTGAGGCCTCTGATGAAACAACTGCACCGCTTGCGCTGCGCACTCTTACTGTTCTTTATTTCGCTGATTTCTGGCTGTTCGCTACTGGAAATTCAGATCGATAGCCAGACTACACCGTTAACCAAGCAAGAGCTTAACATGCGTCTTATGACGCGTGAGTTTAGTCGTGAGTTTTTTACCCAAGTTGAAGCGACCGCCGATTCTTTGTCGGCTAAGTATGATGAAACTGATGTCATCAATCAGTCACATATTTTGCTGTGGAAAATTCATGCAGAAGAGGGGCTAGGGCAGTCGGCCTATCAAGTTTCACCAACGGCTGGTCTTATTGATACTTGGGTGTTTACTGTCCAGATGGATCAGTTTTTCAAGACAGGAGCAGGCAAGAGCCTCTTTGTGACAGAAGACGCGGCACAAACCGCCAGTAAGCTGAATCAGGAAATTGATAAGCTTGCCAAGTCATTGTTTAAATCAGAAAGCTACGGGACTACCAAAGTGTTTGTCGACCAGTTTGCTGCACTGCATCCGTTCGAAAACCTCAGCTTTACCCGCGTCCCTGCATATCGCGAATGGTTGAAGGCACAAGGCATCGATGAGAGCGAAGTAACCACGACGTTAGGGACCATGCCAGAGGCCCTTTCTGATGTTTCTGATAGATTGTCATTGATGTCGGAACAGACACCGAAACTGATGACTTGGAAAGCCCAGCTCATTGCGCTCAATAGCAATGTGAGTGGCGATGATATTCGCGGCGCTATACAGAGTTTCCAAATCAGTGCTGACGCCTTTAAAGACTTTGTTGAGAATAACCCTGAATACATGCGCGATTTGGCACAAAAAATGGCAATCGAACTCCAACCATTGCTTAACGATTTAGATGTTAAGACTCAAGATAAACTGACGCAACTCAGTGCTGAGCGTCAAGCGTTGGATGATATGGTCGCGCGTGAGCGAGAGGAGTTGATCAAGATGGTGGAACGTGAACGCAAGGAAATTGCGGTCATCGTTAACAGTGAGCGAGAACTGTTTGCTCAAGATCTCGATAAGATATCTCAAGATGTATTAACTCTTGCAGTAGAAAAGCTCATTCAGTTGATTAAGAGCACGATTGTTTACTTCATCTTGTTCATTTTAGTCATCTTCTTTGCTCCGCTAGGGCTTGGTTATGCTCTAGGTAAAAGAGCTCAATTGAGAAAAGAAACGAAAACTCCAAACTAATAGTAAAAAGGCTCCGAAAGGAGCCTTTTTACTATGCATCAATCGATTATGGCGTGCTAACTGGTTGGGTTTGTGAAAAAAGTTGCTTGAATTTGTGAATTAGCTCTTGTGTTATGGCTCGGAAAATTTTATAGATGGGGGAGCCTTTATTTCAATTCACACGGAGAGTAATTCAATGAGAGTAGGTTTAGTCGGTTGGCGTGGCATGGTGGGTTCGGTACTGATGCAGCGCATGGTCGAAGAAAAAGACTTTGATGTCATCGAACCCGTATTCTACAGCACGTCGCAAGTAGGTATTCCAGCGCCAAACTTTGGTAAGGATGCAGGTCTTCTGCAAGATGCTTTTGATATCGAAAGCTTGAAACAGCTGGACGCGGTGATTACCTGTCAAGGTGGTGGCTATACCGAGAAAGTGTATCCTGCACTTCGCCAAGCTGGTTGGAAAGGGTATTGGATTGATGCGGCTTCTACTCTCCGTATGGACAAAGACTCAATCATTACCTTAGATCCAGTTAACCTTGGTCAAATTCAAGACGGTCTAATTAAAGGCACCAACACGTTCGTTGGCGGTAACTGTACCGTTAGCTTGATGCTATTGGGTCTTGGCGGCCTGTATGAGAAGGGTTTGGTTGAGTGGATGAGCGCGATGACCTACCAAGCGGCTTCTGGCGCAGGTGCTAAGAACATGCGTGAGCTTATCTCTCAAATGGGTGTAGTAAATGACTGTGTGACTTCTGAACTCGCCAACCCTGCAAGCTCTATTCTCGATATCGACCGTAAAGTCGCTGAGACTATCCGTTCTTCTTCGTTCCCAACGGATCAATTTGGTGTTCCACTAGCAGGCTCGCTCATCCCATGGATTGACGTGAAGCGTGAAAATGGCCAAAGCAAAGAAGAGTGGAAAGCGGGCGTTGAAGCGAACAAGATCTTAGGTTTGCAAGATAGCCCAATTGCGATTGATGGCACATGTGTGCGTATTGGTGCAATGCGTTGTCACGCACAGGCGCTGACCATCAAGCTAAAGCAAGATGTTCCTATGGACGAGATTGAAGAAATCATCGCGACGCACAACGATTGGGTGAAAGTGATTCCAAACGATCGCGACATCACCGCACAAGAGCTAACGCCAGCGAAAGTGACGGGTACTATGTCTATCCCTGTGGGCCGTCTGAGAAAAATGGCGATGGGTAATGACTTCCTTAATGCCTTCACTGTAGGTGATCAGCTGTTATGGGGTGCTGCAGAGCCATTGCGTCGCACGCTACGTATCATCTTGGCTGAGAAGGCAGGTTAATTTTTCAGCAATTTGAGGCCCTATGAAGCTAAAGCCCTCGGATGAGGGCTTTTTTGTCTCTGCTACTTTTTACTGTTCTGTGTCGCCTTCTACTACCCTGTCTTCTGGCGTCGCTAATTCACTTCCACAATGCTTACAGTGCAGAGCATCACTTTCATGGCCTGCTTTGGAGCAATTTGGGCACTTGACCAAGTTACGGTGTGTCTTCATCTCCTGATTCAGCTCTGCGGTGATGATTCCTGTTGGAACCGCGAGAATAGAGTAGCCAAGGAGCATGGTTAATGATGCAAGCCCTTTACCTAATGGGGTGCTCGGTACAAGATCGCCATAACCGACGGTAGTAATGGTCACAATGGCCCAATAAATACTCTGCGGAATGCTGGTAAACCCATTTTCAGGGCCTTCAATCACATAGATGAGAGCGCCAAAGATCGTCACCAAAATCGCGACGGTACTAAAGAAAACAAAGATTTTACGACGCGACATGAGTAGCGAGCGTAGCAAAATATTAGAGTCTTGAAGGTAACGCACGAGCTTGAGGATACGGAAGATTCGCATCACACGGAGCAAACGAATGACGCCCATGAAGGTTGCCGATGGGAAAAGCAGCGCTAGGTAAGTAGGCAGAATCGACAGTAAATCCACCACGCCGTAGAAGCTGGTGGCATAGGCCTTCGGTTTAGGCGAGCAGTAGAGGCGCAATACATACTCGATCGTAAAGATGGCCGTGAAGAAATATTCGAGCATTACAAAGGTTTGATCCCACTCTGTGGCCAGCCCTTCAATGGAATGCAGGACTAAAACGGTCAGTGAAATCAAAATCGCGATGATAAGGGCGATATCAAAGATTCGGCCTGCACGCGTGTGATGACCAAAGATAATGATGTAAAGCTTGTGCTTTAAGCGGTTGTTTTCCATAGCATGAATCTAAAAGCGTTTGATATGGCTAGTATATACCCAAGTCGCTTGAAGGGGCAGATGGATTGCTTTACCTAGCTAAGCGTCCTTTCGAGACGATTAGCTAGGTAAATATAGTTGGGAGGGCTTGAATGCCTAGGCGAGACCAGGGAAGAGGGCTTTGAGGCCATTGGCCATAAACTCAATACCAAGCGCACCTAAGATAAGGCCCATGATACGAGTAATGACGTTGATCCCCGTCTGTCCCAAAAAGCGCACGATAAGTGGGGCTGAGCGGTACAGTAGCCATGAGCAGAAACTGAACAAGATCACGCTGATGATGATTCCGACGGTTTCAACCATGGTTGGATAACGGGCACCGTAAACGATGGTCGAACTGATAGCACCAGGTCCAGCCATTAATGGCATCGCCAGCGGAACAACACCGATCTGCTCTTTACTGACGTATTCCGACTTTTCTTGCTTATTCTGTTTATCTTCGCCGAGCTTGCCCGACATCATCGAAAACGCGATGCTCAAAAGCAGCAATCCGCCCGCCACACGGAACGAATCAAGGGAAATACTGAACATGTCCAATAGAACCTGACCTGCCAGTAACGAGGTGATCAGAATAACGGCTACTGCGATATTGGCGGTGGCGGCAGTTTTGTTCTTGTCTTCGGGAGACATGTGGCTAGTTAACGAAACAAAAATTGGCATGATACCAACAGGGTTTACTGCAGCGACCAAACCTAAGAAAAACTGCAAGTAAATTGCAAATTCGATGCTACTCATAGAAGAATCTCAATGATAGAAAAAGGACACAATGCGACACATCAATGCCCGGGTAAAAAGTGCGGCTAATGTACGACATTGTGGGCGGAGAATCGACTAAAACTTAATGACTATTTTCAACGTATAACAGCGGTGAATTAGGTGTGCTGTCTGATGTGAGAATATGAATGATATATGAAGGAAAATTTCGTGCCACAACCTAGGTAACATACCTTTTTGTTTCCAAATTGTTGCCGCAGTCAAAATTTAATTATTTTTGTGTTATGGGTTGAAAGAAACTAATGTCACCAGCATATACTTAGTAGCACGAGAGGGACGTTTTACTTGTTTTTCGGGAACAAAAGTGAAACTTTTTTACACAAATAGCTAGGGTTATGAAAAAAAAATACTGATCGGTGTTTTTTTAACCTTGGTATTTTACCCGAGTAACACCTTTAAAAACAAAGTCTTATGCTACGCAACCCTTTGGGGTTACTACTATGTAGGTAAATTACTTTTCAGAACTGATCTGAGTCAATTTTTTTCAAACCGTGAAAGATTATACTCAGCTCTGAAAGCAGTTTACTAAGTAGAGTTGTTCTGTAGTTAAGAGATTCATTAGCAGAAGTAGCTAACTTACTAAAAAGTTTTTAGTTTTTTTATTTTAGGAGATTCATTATGCCTGTAACAAATATGGCTGAACTAGATGCAATGGTTGCACGCGTTAAAGCGGCGCAAGCGGAATTTGCTACTTACTCTCAAGAGCAAGTAGACAAGATCTTCCGTGCAGCTTCTCTAGCAGCTAACCAAGCTCGTATTCCTCTTGCACAGCAAGCAGTTGAAGAGTCTGGTATGGGTATCGTTGAAGATAAAGTTATCAAGAACCACTTCGCGTCTGAGTTCATTTACAACAAATACAAAGACGAGCAAACTTGTGGCATTCTTGAAGAAGACGATAACCTAGGCACTATGACTATCGCTGAGCCTGTAGGCATCATCTGCGGTATCGTACCAACAACTAACCCAACTTCTACTGCAATCTTCAAATCTCTAATCTCTTTGAAGACTCGTAACGGTATCATCTTCTCGCCACACCCACGTGCGAAGAACTCTACTAACGACGCAGCGAAACTAGTACTAGACGCAGCAGTAGCAGCGGGTGCTCCAAAAGACATCATCGGTTGGATCGACCAACCATCTGTAGAGCTTTCTAACGCTCTTATGAAGCACGATGACATCGCTCTTATCCTTGCAACTGGTGGTCCAGGCATGGTTAAAGCAGCCTACTCTTCTGGTAAGCCAGCAATTGGTGTAGGTGCAGGTAACGTTCCTGTAGTTATCGACGAAACTGCTGACGTTAAACGTGCAGTTGCTTCTATCCTTATGTCTAAAACATTCGATAACGGCGTAGTTTGTGCTTCTGAGCAGGCTGCAATCGTTGTTGACTCTGTATACGACGAAGTTAAAGAGCGTTTCGCTTCTCACAAAGCATACGTTCTAAACAAAGCTGAAGCTGAGAAAGTACGTAAAGTGCTTCTAATCGACGGCAACCTAAACGCTAAGATCGTAGGTCAACCAGCTCCAGCAATCGCTGAGATGGCAGGCGTTAAAGTTCCAGCTGACACTAAAGTTCTAGTTGGTGAAGGTCTAGGTAAAGTATCGATCGATGACGCATTTGCTCACGAGAAACTATCTCCAACTCTAGGTCTATTCCGCGCTGACGACTTCGAAGACGCAGTTGCTCAAGCGGTAACTATGGTTGAAATCGGTGGTATCGGTCACACGTCTGGTCTGTACACAAACCAAGACGTAAACGCTGACCGCATCCGTTACTTCGGTGACAAGATGAAGACTGCACGTATCCTTGTAAACATCCCTACTACTCACGGTGGTATCGGTGACCTTTACAACTTCAACGTAGCGCCTTCTCTAACTCTAGGTTGTGGTTCTTGGGGTGGTAACTCTATCTCTGAGAACGTAGGTCCTAAGCACCTAATCAACAAGAAAACTGTAGCGAAGCGAGCTGAAAACATGTTGTGGCACAAACTACCTAAGTCTATCTACTTCCGTCGTGGTAGCCTTCCAATCGCAATGAGCGACCTAGAAGGTAAGAAACGCGCATTCCTAGTAACTGACCGTTTCCTATTCAACAACGGTTACAGTGACGAAGTAGTGAAGCTACTTAAAGCTCAAGGCATGGAAGTTCAAACTTTCTTCGACGTAGAAGCGGATCCAACGCTATCTGTTGTTAAGAAAGGTGCTGAAGCAATGCAAAGCTTCCAACCAGACGTAATCATCGCTCTAGGTGGTGGTTCTCCGATGGATGCTGCTAAGATCATGTGGGTAATGTACGAGCACCCAGAAACTCACTTCGAAGAGCTTGCAATGCGCTTTATGGACATCCGTAAACGTATCTACAAGTTCCCTAAAATGGGTCAAAAAGCTGAGCTTGTATGTATCACTACAACATCTGGTACTGGTTCTGAAGTTACTCCATTCGCAGTTGTTACAGACGACGAGACTGGTGCTAAGTACCCACTAGCTGACTACGAACTCACTCCTAACATGGCTATCGTTGACGCGAACCTTGTTATGAACATGCCTAAGTCTCTAACAGCATTCGGTGGTTACGATGCAGTAACTCACGCTCTAGAAGCTTACGTATCAGTTCTAGCGAACGAATACTCTGACGGTCAGGCTCTACAAGCACTTAAGATGCTTAAAGAGTACCTACCTTCAAGCTACGCGAACGGTGCAAACGACCCAATCGCTCGTGAAAAAGTACACAACGCAGCAACTATCGCTGGTGTAGCATTTGCGAACGCATTCCTAGGTGTTTGTCACTCAATGGCGCACAAGATTGGTGCTGAGTTCCACCTACCACACGGTTTGGCGAACGCACTACTAATCTCTAACGTTGTTCGTTACAACGCGAACGACAACCCAACTAAGCAAACTGCGTTCTCTCAGTACGACCGTCCACAAGCACGTCGTCGTTACGCTGAAGTAGCTGACCACCTAGGCCTAAGCCAAGCTGGTGACCGTACTGCTCAGAAGATTGAACGTCTACTAGCATGGTTGGAAGAACTTAAGCAAGACCTAGACATCCCAACTTCTATCCAAGCTGCAGGTGTTGCTGAGTCTGACTTCCTAGCTAAGCTTGATGAGCTAGCGGTTGAAGCGTTCGATGACCAATGTACTGGTGCGAACCCACGTTACCCACTAATCTCTGAGCTTAAAGAAGTTCTGAAAGCGGCTTACTACGGTAACGCATTCGTTGAAGGCGAAACTTTCGAAGGTACAACTGTTATCAAGAAGAAAGCAGACCAAGAAGCGAAGCCAGCTGCTAAAGCTAAAAAAGAGAAAGCTGAAGCTTAATTCAGTAGTAGATTTTCGCTAGCACGAAATTTACGGGAAAAATGACAAAGCCCCTTCAGAAATGAAGGGGCTTTTTACGTTTTTAGGGAAAGTGCTTGGCTACTCGCAAGCTGATTATGCTTCTGCACACACCACACGGCCACTGAAGTAGTCGTTACTGACGATGTACTCAGTGGTTCGGGTGAGTTCATCCTGAATTTGCGACCAGTTACTGTTGGCATGATGGCTATGACTGCTGACCGGGATAACGCCACCAACACGAATATTGTGTTGCTTGAGCTCTTTGGCCCAGCTCTTGGTAAATCCAGTTACCATAGACGTCGTGTTGTCTAAGTCACTGTAATATTGGTCTGGCTCTTGTGCGACTACGTTAACGATAACGCCAGATTGGCTTTGTGACATGCGCTCTGCAGCCACTTGGCCAAACAAAAATAGATTGGATGCCAGCAGGGAAAATTGAGTAATGAACTTACCATCAGCATACCCACCAGTGAGGGTTTGTTTAGGCAGTGAAGTCCAATGGTTGACCAGAACGTTCGGGGCGCGGCCTAGCTTGGACTCTATAGAGGAAAAGAGTTGCTCAATCGTACTCAGTGACAAATCGCTAACATGGACTTTTTCCACTTGCTCAGTGACTTCTAGGCAGCGTCGATAGGCTGCCGTCAAATTGCCTTCTTCAACATCGCATAGCACCACATAGGCGCCAAGCCTTGCAAAGTGAAGGGCGATCATAGCGCCAAGACTTGTACCTGCTGATGTTATCAACACGACTGAATTTTTAATGATCATGTCTATCCCCGAAAGTCGGTTCGGATTGCGTATGCCGTCCGCCTAAAGTAATAACTTGGTAGAAAAACTGTGACTCAAGTGTGAATAACTTCAAGTTTTTGTGGATAGAAATAAGTAGAGAGCAGTAACTTTGGGGTGAGTCACACTCTGAACCGAAAGAGTGGACTCCGTTACATTAGAAACCACTAAAAAATAAGGGTTAAAGCTGAATGGACAAGGCGTCTTTTCTGTTTGCGGTGGTCAGTTGATTGTAGAGGATGTCCACTGTTGGTTTAGGCACTGACTTTTGACCAAGCTGACGTCGCGTATGACCTGAAAGGTTGTGATACACCTCTTCAGCAAGACCATGAGTGTCAGTCGGGCTGTAGTTCAAAGGTTCTGGTGTGCTGTAGTGCTGAAGCTTCGCGCTGGAGAGGCCGCCATCATGAAATTGTTTAGCGATAGAGGCAGACACAGCGTAGTCATCAAGCTCACCTTGCAGCTTCTGAGCCGTTGGGACGTCAAAGCGTTTTCTTAATACCGCTTCATCCGTGATACTGGTATCGACATCCTCGGTGATGGCCGTTTCACGCGAGTCTTGGGAGAACATAGAGAGCATTAGAGCAAAGTCGGCACGTCTGCCTTGTTCTACGGCGCGATTCAGCGACGTACCACATTGCAGTTCGTTGATTAAATTTGCTTTGTCTAAGTGATGAATTTGCATAAAGCCCTCTGGTTACAAAGACTTTATCGGCAAGAGAGTTGGGAGCTTTAGCCTAGAAATAAAAAAAGACCTGTCGAGACAGGCCTTTAAGCGAAACTTGGGAAGCGCTAATTACTTAGCTAGGTTTTCTTCTACGAATGCCCAGTTAACCAGTGCCCAGAAACCGTTCATGTAGTCTGGACGAACGTTACGGTAATCGATGTAGTAAGCGTGTTCCCATAGGTCTACTGTTAGTAGTGGAGTCACACCTTCTTCTGTTAGTGGAGTCGCTGCGTTAGACGTGTTAACGATGTCTAGAGAGCCGTCAGCTTTCTTAACAAGCCAAGTCCAAGAAGAACCGAAGTTGTTGATTGCTGAATCAGTGAACTTTGCTTTGAACTCTTCGAAAGAACCGAATGCTGCGTTGATTGCGTCCGCTACTGCACCTGTAGGTTCGCCGCCCGCGTTTGGCGCTAGACAGTGCCAGTAGAACGTGTGGTTCCAGATTTGAGCTGCGTTATTGAATACGCCACCAGAAGAGGTTTTAACGATCTCTTCTAGAGTTTTACCTTCAAACTCAGTACCAGGAATTAGGCCGTTTAGCTTAACCACGTATGTGTTGTGGTGCTTACCGTGGTGGAAATCTAGTGTCTCTGCTGAGATGTGTGGTTCTAGAGCATCTTTCGCATAAGGAAGTGCTGGTAGTTCGAATGCCATTGCTCGCTTCTCCATTGATTATTAGCGGGTTTTTACCCTGATTGCTTCCAAGTATATTTATTGTTGAGTCATGTGATGACCGACTGCTTGCTATTTTAGCAAGTTTTTACTTTATTAAAAGAGTCCGTGATAAAATAATTGTGATGATTTGTTTACATCACCTTTGTTTGCAAGGTATTTGGGTATACTACATCACAACCTAGTAACAAAGATATAACCACACTATTAATGTGCTTTTTATTCTGCGGCGATTCGCTAGAATGTGAACACATTCGCAGTACAAGTATTTCGAGGACGTAATGGAAACGATCGACAAAATTAAGCAGCAAATCGAAGAGAACACGATTCTTCTTTACATGAAAGGTTCACCTAAGCTACCAAGCTGTGGTTTCTCTTCTCAAGCAGCTCAGGCATTGATGGCATGTGGCGAAAAATTCGCTTATGTAGACATTCTACAAAACCCAGACATCCGCGCTGAACTTCCAAAATACGCACAATGGCCAACTTTCCCACAACTATGGGTTGAAGGTGAGCTAATTGGTGGCTGTGACATCATCGTGGAAATGTTCCAGAAGGGTGAGCTTCAACCAATCATTAAAGAAGCAGCAGCACGCAATGCAGAAGAGGGTGACGTTTAGTCCTTTCATTTGTTAAGCACGCTATGCTAGACCTCTCTCGGCTGCTCAGTCACATCAGCGTCGAGAGAGGGAAGCGAACCAAGTCACTTTCCCCCCTCTTTCATTTGGCTGTTGTCATCCTAGTCACGGCTTAACCCGCTCCAAGTCCATACCCTATTAGGGTGATACCACCATCCCCCTATCACAACTTACTCTTCTCGGCATTTTCATTTTCACCATCAATGTTACCGTTAGAAGACAATAACGATAAAAAATCACAAATCGAAAAGTGGTCTTATGTTTGCATCAAAAAAACAAGTACAACAACTTCAGCAGCAGTTGCAGTTAGAAACCGAACAGAAAGATGCCTTCGCTTGCCATCTAGCCCAATTGCAACAAGAACTTGCTGACAAAGAGCTGCAGATACATCGTCTAGAGGCTCAGCTCGAGAGGCAAAAACAGCGCTCTCGACTGTTTTTAAGCAGCGTGACGTCACAGCTTGTCGGCGCCACTGCCAATATTGAGCAGGCCAATAACCAGTTGATTAACCAAAGCGACCAATTGCAGGCGAATCTGGGTGTGTTTGATAGCACTCAGCAGCAATTGGAAGAAATGTACCAATCTTTGGATCAAGTGTCGCAATCGGCGATGGCGAGTAAAGAAACCGTCGCGGCGCTGCAAGTGCTGACGGGCGATATTACGCAATTTATTAGCATCATTCACCAGATCTCAGAGCAAACCAACTTGCTTGCGCTAAATGCTGCCATTGAAGCGGCTCGAGCGGGTGAGCATGGCCGTGGATTTGCTGTGGTTGCAGATGAAGTGCGCTCATTGGCGGGGAGAGCGAACGAAGCAGCCAGTGAGATCTCGGGCTTAGTAGAGCGAATCGAAAGCAGTACCAATAAAGCGGGTGAAAATATTGAATTGGTGTCAGAGCAAGTAGCGGATGCTTCTACAGGTGCTTCAGATATTGTCCGTGATACTCAATCGATTTTGTCGCTATCTTCTGACACCGTTGATGTGATTTACACCACCACCGTCGATATTTATGCCTCAAGCGCCATCGCGCAATACACCAATATGTGGGCGACAGCGCATTCTAAACTGATTGGTGCTGACTTTGATGCATCACTGCTGACGTTAGGTGAACACGATACGATCTTTGGTCAGGTGATAGCTGGTCACGGGGAGACACAACAATTGGCCTCTGTGGGCGGGCCACTGGAATACTTTCATGTTAAGGCTAAGGCCTTGCACGATGGGCTGAGGTTGGTAGCTGAGGGCAATCAGGATGTTGAAATTGTCGAGCAAATGGATATCGCCTATCGCGATTTAGTGTCTTATATCGCGTTGGCACAAGACAAAGTGAAGACGTCTTACGAGCATAAGTAAGGGATAAAAAAAGGGAGTGACGAATCACTCCCTGCCAACAGATTGTTGTTATTTTAAATATTCGTCATCAAGCCAAATGACAGCGGCTAGGCCAACTCACCGGTCGCTTCGAATGTTTCGAGCTTATCCAGGTATGGGCGCAGATCGCCAATATTGTTATTAATCCACTCGTGGTTGTAATAAGTATCTAGATAGCGCTCGCCACTGTCACACAGCAGAGTCACAATCGATCCCGTCTCACCACGTTTTTTCATTTCACTCGCGAGTTGCAGCACACCATAGAGGTTAGTACCCGTAGAAGCGCCGACTTTGCGACCCAAGGTTTTTTCTAGCCAATGAATTGTTGCGATACTTGCCGCATCCGGAATAGTGCGCATTTCATCGACCACGCCCGGGATAAAACTTGGTTCAACACGTGGGCGACCAATGCCTTCAATCTTACTGCCACAGTCACCAGTGATGTTGGCGTTGCCTGTCTTGAAGTAGTCATGGAACACTGAGTTTTCAGGGTCAACCACACACAGTTTGGTGTTGTGTTGCTGGTAACGGATAAAGCGTCCAATGGTTGCCGACGTGCCACCCGTACCCGGGCTCATCACGATCCAGCTTGGCACCGGATGATCTTCCATCTTCATTTGGCTGAAAATAGAGTTAGCAATGTTGTTGTTACCACGCCAGTCAGTTGCACGCTCAGCGTAAGTAAACTGATCCATGTAGTGACCGTCCAACTCTTCGGCCAGTCGACGTGACTCGGCATAGATTTGATCTGAGCGATCAACCAGGTGTGCTTTACCACCGTAAAACTCAATTTGTTCGATCTTTTTTCGCGCGGTGCACTTTGGCATCACGGCAATAAACGGCAAACCAAGTAGGCGCGCAAAGTATGCTTCGGATACTGCGGTACTGCCAGAAGAAGATTCAATGACCGTTGTTTCTGGGCCAATCCAACCATTACAAATCGCATACAGAAACAGGGAGCGTGCTAAACGGTGCTTTAGTGAGCCTGTTGGATGCGTACTTTCGTCTTTCAGATAGACATCAATCCCATCAATGCTTGGCAAATCCAGCTTGATTAGGTGTGTGTCAGCTGAGCGTTGAAAGTCAGCTTCAAGTTTACGAACAGCGTTATTAATCCATTGATGGTCAGTACACATGGTGGCGGTTTCCTGCTTCACGATTTCGATGATGATAATTTACCTACTAACCGGGAGAAAAACTTTGCTATATTTACTTTGATTTTGTTAATTGATAGAAAAATTTTCTACAATGGAGCGATTTTGGATATAGATAGTACAGATAAGAAGCTGTTGTCGCTGCTTCAGCAAGATGGCACGTTATCGTTGAACGACCTTGCTGAAGCCGTAAACCTCACGACAACGCCGTGTTGGAAGCGCCTAAAGAAGCTTGAAGAGAGTGGTGTGATTGATAAGCGTGTCGCGCTTTTAAATCCGGAAACATTGGGGTTGTCGTTCACCGCGTTCGTGCAAATAAAGACGACGAATCACTCCCATGAATGGTATCAAGCGTTCGTCGAAACGGTATCGCTATTCCCTGAAGTGATGGAGTTTTATCGTATGGCGGGAGAGTATGACTATATGATGAAAGTGCTCGTTAAAGACATGAAGTGTTTTGATGAGTTCTACAAGCGACTGGTGAACAGTATTGATGGGTTGTCTAACGTCACTTCAACGTTTGCCATGGAGCCATTGAAGTACACCACGGCATTACCCATCCGCTGATTTACCAATATATTGATTTGGTGAGAGTTCTCAACTTGAGCTTGGTAGTCTTGCCAGCTCTGAGTAATCACTCTATAACCTATAGACGGTCGAGCGTACTTATAAGTAGTGGCGGCTCACCATATAGGGTGATTGGTAAAAACAAAGGAGTGTTTTTATGTTGCATCAGGTGTTGGTCTCGGTAAAAAAACCGTTTATCAAAATGGTGCCGGTTCCCGAGCCTCAGTGCATTGTTGGGAGTGGTAAAGTGCTGGATGTTGCAAGCTATTGCCGAGATCTTTCTGTGACGAAACCCTTTATCGTTACTGACAGCGTACTGCGTGGACTGGGATTGCTTGATGGTATGCTAGAGGCATTAAAACAAGCCAATATGCCGTTTACCGTGTTTGATGAAGTACAGCCCGATCCTGACTATGCGACGGTTCGCGCTGGGGCAGAACGTTATCGTCACTCTGGCTGTGATGGCATCATTGCGTTTGGCGGTGGCTCGCCTATCGATTGTGCTAAAGCCATTGCGGCAAGTGTAAAGACCAAGAAAGATGTCGCAAAGCTTCCTGGCTTGCTAAAAGTGCACCGCCCAATCATGCCGTTAATTGCGATTCCGACAACCTCGGGCACTGGCTCTGAAGGAACGGTCGCTGCGGTTGTCAGTGACATAGAGTCTAAAGCCAAACGAGCCATCACCGATCCGTTTTTGGTACCTAAGGCGGCGGTGCTAGATTCACAGATCATGCTAGGCCTTCCACCACAAATCACTGCAGAAACCGGTATAGATGCACTGACACATGCGATTGAATCCTATCTGAGTCAATACGCAAACGCCAAAACTGAAACCTTGTCGCTAAACGCCATCAAAGCCATTTTTGAATACTTGCCGCGCGCATATCAAAATGGCCAAGACAGCGAAGCTAGAGAGAAAATGGCCGTGGCGAGTTTTGAAGCAGGCCTCGCGTTTACTCGAACGTATATCGGTTACGTGCATGCCATCGCCCATCAGCTTGGTGCGTTTTATCACGTACCTCATGGCAGAGCTAATGCCATGGTGTTGCCGCATGTGCTCAAGTTTATTGCACAAAGAGATAACCAAAGGCTGACAATGCTGGCGCGCACCCTCGGTTATAAAAACAGTCAGGCATTCATTCAAGATGTCGAAGCGCTTTTGGATTTACTGAGCATTCCAAAACACATTACAGAGTTGAGAGCAGAGGACATTCCGGCCCTTGCCCAGCAAGCAATTAAAGAAGCCTTCGGAGAATACCCGGTTCCCGAAGAGATGAACGTTCATCAATGCCAACAACTATTAAAAGCGTTACTTGTTAAAGGAGCACAATAAATGAGTATGGTTACCCTAAATGAACAGCAAATGAGTACACGACTGAAAGAGCAACAAGCAGCGTTTAAAGAAGCGCCGTTTATCAGCCGTGAGCTAAGAAGGGCGAACTTACTCAAGCTTGAAAAAGTACTGCGAGATAACCAAGAAGCCATTTGTGAGGCGATTGGTAAAGACTTTGGTCACCGCTCATCCACAGAGACTGCGCTACTGGAGATCTTCTCATCTATTGAAGGCATTGTGGATGCGCGCAAACAACTGAAAAAGTGGATGCGAGAAAAAAAGCGTCACACCTCGATTTGGTTTTGGCCAGCAAAGAATAAAGTGGTGCCACAGCCGCTGGGTGTGGTCGGCATCATAGTGCCTTGGAACTATCCGCTTTATTTGGCTATAGGTCCAATGACGGCTGCGCTTGCTGCGGGCAACCGGGTGATGGTGAAAATGTCCGAAAACTCCAGACACCTATGCGAAACGCTCGCGCAGATTTTCGCAACGGCGTTTACTCAAGATGAAATCTGTTTTATCGCCGAAACCGGCGACACAGGGCAGGCATTCGCTAAGCTTGCATTCGATCACCTTATCTTTACCGGATCCGGTGGGACGGGCCGTAAAGTGATGGCGGCGGCGGCGGAAAACCTAACACCAGTGACGCTTGAGCTTGGCGGTAAATCACCAACCATTATCGGTCCGGACTACGATGTCAAAAAAGCCATTAAACGTATTCTGGGAGGTAAGGTTTATAACGCAGGGCAAACGTGTGTTGCTCCCGATTATTTGTTGGTGCCAGAAGATAAGCTCAAACAAGTGGTGAAAGCCGCGAAATCGGTGATGAAAAGCCGCTTCAAAACCATAGACCATCCAGACTACACGGCCGTCATCGACACGGTCTCTTTTGAGCGTTTGCAACAAACTCTCGCTTTAGCGAAAGAGGGGCAGGGTGAGGTGATTAACCTGATTCCCGCGAGTGAACCCGACCCAGAAACACGTCGCTTCCCATTGCATTTGGTGGTGTCACCTGATGCCGATGAAGCGGTCATGACCCGTGAAATCTTTGGGCCTATTTTGCCGGTCATTACCTATAAGTCGATGGACGATGTGTATCACTTTATTGGTGAGCGCGATAGGCCGCTGGCACTGTACCTATTCTCTGATGACAAAGAGCTGCAAAATGCGGTGATGGAAAATACCATGTCCGGTGCATTTACCATTAATGAAGTGATGATGCATGTTGCCCAGCACGATTTGCCATTTGGCGGTGTTGGACCAAGTGGGATGGGACACTATCACGGCAGAGAGGGGTTTGAGACATTCTCGAAAATGCGCCCTGTGATGCAACAAGGTAAGTGGGCGGCAACGGGCGCGCTCTATTCTCCATACTCAGGGTTTGCACGACGTGTGATTAACTATCTGATCAACCGTAAGTTCAGTAAATACCCGAATCCAAAGAAATAATCATCATATATTTCAGCCAATAAAAAGCGCCTTATCGAGTGAGTCGATAAGGCGCTTGTTAGTTTTAGTCGTTAAAGCGCAGCACGCCTTCTTGAATCGTCGAGGCGACGAGTTCACCTTTCTGGTTAAAGATCTCGCCTCGAACTAGACCACGTGAGTTGCTCGCGTTCGGGCTTTCAATCGCATACAACAGCCACTCGTTAGTATTCACTGGACGATGGAACCACATGGAGTGGTCAATCGTTGCCATTTGGAATTTAGGCGCGAAGATAGAGACGCCGTGAGGGTGCAGGGCGGTAGTGAGGAAGCGCCAGTCAGAAGCGTAACCAAGCACATATTGGTGAATGAGTTCATTGTTTGGAACCTCACCATTGGCACGGATCCAAAGATACTGCTTGGCCTCTATCTTCTCAGGTTTCAACGGGTTAACAACGTGCACCGGACGCACTTCAATCGCTTCTTCGCTGCAGAACACTTCACGGATTTGTTCTGGCAAGAAGTCAGCAATGCGCATCGCCAGTTCAGACTCAGAAGCGAAATTTTCCGGCCCCGCCACTTCAGGCATCGTACTTTGATGTTCAAAACCAGGGGCTTCGCAGTGATAGCTCGCGGTGAGATAGAAAATAGGGCGACCATTTTGAATCGCTTTGACGCGGCGGGTGCTAAAGCTGCGGCCATCTCTTAAATTCTCGACATCGTAGATGATAGGTTTTAGCGGATCACCTGGGTAGAGAAAGTAGCTGTGGAAGGAGTGCACGGTGCGGTCTTCCGCCACTGTATAACGCGCAGCAGACAGCGCCTGACCAATGACTTGGCCGCCGTAGACTTGAGGCAAGCCTAAATGCTGGCTTTGACCTCGAAATAGCCCTTGCTCTAGCTGCTCCAATTGCAGCAGATCGAGTAATTCAGTTAATGGTTTGCTCATATATCGGTCTTTTTCTGGTACGTAATGGGCAAAGTGTGGATTTTACTGATGGATTCGTCAAGGGATACGATGGTTTGTAGGAATTGAGTGGTTTTTTCCGCAAAATGACCGAGCTGAGGCATCGTAACTGTAGAATTCTGTTATCTTTATTGCATAACTTAGCGATGTGCTTTTAATAAAACTATCGCTAAAAGAGTTAATCGCCCCATCAAGTGAGGTTTCATGAAACTATTAAAATTTGGCGCATTGGCGCTGATCCTTGGCTTAGCTGGCTGCCAAACTGCGCCGCAAACCGACACGAAAACTGAAAGCAAAGAAGTGGCTGCTGCGGAGCAAGAGACAATGGCATCAGTCAAAGGCACCATTGCTTACCGAGAAAGAATTGCATTACCTGCTGATGCAGTAGTGACAGTGAAAATTCAAGACGTATCGCTGCAAGACGTGGCGGCGAAAGTTATCAGTGAGCAAACCTTCACAACGGATGGGGCTCAAGTACCGTTCGATTTTGAGCTCAGCTACGACACACAAGAGATCAATCCAAAGCATACTTACAGTGTGAGCGCACGAATCGAAGTGGAAGGTAAGCTGCGTTTTATTTCTGATACCTCTTACCCAGTGATTACCGATGCGAACAGCACTGAGCAAGTAAATTTGCTGCTGGTGGGCGTGAGATAACGAACAAGCGTTGGCAGTCTTAGGGCTGCCAACCAAACACTTTTAAGCGTACTCGCCCCTTCACTGAAAACTCCACGCCTTCTTCCATTAATATCGATCTCTGTCTCAAAAACGCTTCTCCCTTAAGCGAGATTTCCCCTTTGCTATTAATCACTCGATGCCAAGGCAGCGAACTCCCCTGTGGCAAGTTACCAAGCGCTTTTCCAACATGTCTGGCATAACCGGGATAACCCGCCATTTTTGCAATTTGGCCGTAAGTAGCGACTTTCCCAAGAGGAATTTGGTGAATTACTGCAAAGATTTGCGCTTTGAATTGATCCATACTGAAACTGTCCCAGTTTTATTTGCCACGGAAAGGTATGAGGGGGAGCTATGGTATTTTCGGTGTTTCAATTCGTAATCACAAGTGTGCTGGCGATGATTTGTGCCAGAACCATTGGTGTTACAGAAGGGGAAATTCCCGTGCTAGCGGTGATGATCCCCGCATTGTGGATATTGCCTCAGGGTGGTATCGCTGGCTTGATGCTGTTGGCATCAATGATAGTGTATGGCTTAACCTTACCGCTGCAATCAATCGCTATGTCCGTTGCGGTGTGGATTTTGGTGCCCGTGTTGATGGTGGCGTTTTCAAAGCGAAGCAACATTTGGATCGTCAGTATTGTTGGTCTGATTGTGCTGACACTCAATGTCGGCATTATGCTGACTCAATCTGCTGGTAAACTTGGTGGCACCCCTATGGTGACGTTAGTCCAAGCGTTTGCAGTCTTTGTGGCTTGGTTTGCGGCTAAAAACTGGAAAGGCTCTACGGAGCACAGTTGGTGGTCACTGTTTCTGATCTTGCCTTTGTGGGCTGCGGGTTTGCCTTACGCTGCATTAATGGCGCTGTGCATGACCGGTATGCTGGCCTCAATGGAAAGTCTTGGCAGACTCACCAGTTTTAAATGGAACAAGTTATTGTGTTGGACATTGCCCAGCGTAGGATTTGCGGCGCTTGTGGTGGTACCCACTATCGATGTGCCTAAACCTGTGTTTGTTGTTTGGCTCTGTTTGCTCGGTACCGCCTGGATCACCGATTACATCCTCAACATCGAAGACGAGCAGCAACAAGTGTAACGTTCCATAGCCCGTACTCTTTCCCAAAGCGTCCAAGCCTGCTTCAAATGCAGGAAAGTTGGGCGCTTTGTTTAATCTGTAAGCACTTAACAGATAAAGCAAACAGTTTTACTCGCAAGCCCTTGCAATCATCGCCCCGATACCAGATAATCCTCCCACGCTTTGCAGCAGTGACCCTTCACCGCGCAACAGCAACAAAATCTATGGAGGCCCTGGTCCTCCCGCAACAATAGCTCGTGAACTCGGTCAGGTCCGGAAGGAAGCAGCCGCAGCGAGTGACTTGTGTGCCGGGATGTGGCTGGGGCTTCCACCCATCTAGCGTTTAGTAATTTGTAATCAACGAGTTATAACGCACCACACCTTTCAAATAGCATAGAAAACGCGACTGGTACTGAACTTAGGTACTGAGCTATGCGCTATCTCACTCAATCTAGTAATCATTCTTGGACTTTCCGTTTCCAATTTCCTCCGCGTGTTCGTGACTATTTTTATGGTCAATTTGAATATAAATATTCGTTGGGTAAAGTGACGCCAAGAGAGGCTCGTTCGAAAGCTCTAGAGCTTGAAAAACGGCTTGTTGACGTCATTTGCAGGGTAGAAGACGCGATAGATCGACCGTCGTCTTGTGAAGGAAAAGAGCTTGTCACTTGCCAACTGGCCGCCAGAATGAAAGTGGATATGTTCCTAGCTGTAGACGCATACAAAAGGGTTTCAGCTTCACAAAAGCTTCAAGGCGCACTGCGAAGGTTGATGTCAGGTGATAACAAGCAGACCCTCTCCTTATCCGCATCCAGAGACCTACAGTGCATTCATAAGCTGTATCCAAGCACCACATCACCTGATACAAGAGCCCAGCAAATGTGGGCACTGATTTACGACGAATGTTTGACCTGTCAGGAGTCCTTTAAGGTTAAAGTGAAAAAGACGCTTGTTCGTCACTATAAATTAATGCTGGAAGCTCGTAAAAGTCTGGAATGTTTCGAGGAGCTTGAGCAACATCCCCCCTTAAAAAACATTTCGTTTGATACCCCTGCTGACATAGCTACTAGTTGAGCAAAGAAACAGCATCACTGCTGAATTATTAGACCGAGATATGATCAAGAGACAGGTATGTTCTCTTTGTCTAGTGAGTACGTGTGATTAGATAAACATACTTTTAATCTACACAGTCTTTGATGAATGTCACCTTTTTAATATATTCGACGTACCTCTTTTGGACCACTTATTTGCATTATCAATAAGTTAGTAATAAGAGTGACCATAGTTGCCCCTTTAGGGTATCTATATCCACCTCAAGATATTCACATGGTGAATATAATTCTCTATTGATAAAAGAGATTGTTAATTGATAGAATTTTAAATAGACATTCAGACTTAACTGTTTGAAGGTTAAAAAATAATTATTATGTAAGGCTATTTTTGACCACTTCGTAATGTAGTGGTTTATTTGGCTTAAAATATATCAGATATACATTGGTAATCAATAATATGAAGTTAAAGTACTGTGCAGCGTTGGTTTCAATGACGCTTGGTTTAACTGCTTGTGGTGGCGGCGACACAGAGAGTGGTAGTAATAGTGGTAGCGTTTCTTTAGTAAATTCTGGATACGGAATATACGTAACAGAGTCGGGCTACAACGTGCAGTTGAGTAAGAATGGTGTACTTCTGCTAAGTCAAAATAATTCAGCTTCATCGACAACAGGACAAGGGTATCAACATTTTGACATCTCGTCCTCTAGCGCTAATGGAGTAATTAACTTTATTACTAACAACGGTGTTCTTGAAGCTAACCTGTCGTTGGTTCAGCTTGGTAAAGTTAGCTTTGAAATGGTGCCGTTTAAACTCAATATCCCCGATATAGGATTGAATTTGAATGAGCTAGCGGTTTATTACAAGGTTGAAGAGCCATCTCACTCTATTGATGTTTTAGATAATGAGATTAGTTATATTGGATCTGGATATAGCTTTGAATATATTTCAAGTGGCAACGTTAGATACACCGATTCAGATGGGTGTGAGACAGAAGCAAATGTAAAGGAAAGTGGTTTGAGCACCAAACAGGTAGCAATCTTTGATTTGTTCGTAACTGATTCAACATGTGAGTTTAACCCAAATGCTGTTGGAATGATAACTTATACGGAACAACTAGGTTATGGGGGGATAACACTTACTCATCAACTAAAGGATTCAATTGGGCAGGTTACAGCCACTTCGATTCTTTAACGATATTTATCAGGAATGTATTTAGCTAAAGCATAAATTCTCATTTGCCACCTCTGTATTGTCGACTGCTACCTTTACTATGTGGTAATGATCTTGCTAACTGCAGTACCAATACGGTATCTGCTAATGAGCTAGGCCATAAAACAGCTAGTGGGCAACTCCATCTTTATTTAAATTAAGATCCCGAGACTTTTTGGATACTGTTTGTTTTGCTTACGATAGGTCAAGCATGCTGACAAGTCACGAGCATAACTCACACTATGTCAGCGCTAGTCAGCATGCTTGATTTTTAGATGCGGTCTATGAAGAAGATGCGGAACGGTTTTTAAATCGTCTCCACGTTGAGATTGAAACGCCAGCGAGTTCGCATGCTTTAACTTGCGTTAGTTGATTTATCTCAATGTACTTATCCACTTCTAAACACTTGTCCACTGTTTCTTGAACTTGTTGTTTACCCCTAATGTAAAACGCAGGCACGGTTCCAATAATTAATTGTCGCTTGTAGAGTATGAGAAGCGATATGAGAGAAGAATAACTAGTGTCTACTGAATCGGTGGCTATTCATGTAGACGCTTGTTCGCCACTATAAATTAATGCTGGAAGCTCGCAACAGTTTGGAATGTTTTGAGGAGTATGAGCAACATCCCCCCTTAAAACAACATTGTTGTTGATACCCACTACCGACATAACTACTTTGAAGGCACATGAAAGAAAAGGTAGCACTAGTAAAGTGAGTGCGATTGAAGTGGATATCCGGTGATACTGCAAACAATTCCAATGTTCAAGTACCTAGGTCAGGGAAACTCAAGCCGAAAGAGAGCGTAGGGAAATGTTTTGGGGATTAGTGAGCAAACATTCTGCGAGATAGCTCCAGAGAATTTAGAAACACTAAGGTATTAAGTGGGTGGGTCAGCTTTAGCTCGATGACAATACCGATAAGTGGTTTAACCTTAAACAAGTGTTGGCCGTGATGAAGCAGTATCCAGATATTACTATCTTTATGATATATAGATCCCTTTACGTCAGAAACCATTAAAGGATTGTCATTGCCACCTGATTAAAACTACTCTTGTACAATACGGTATTATTTATTGAAATAATTTCCATGTTTAACACTTAGATTAAGTTAACAAATAAATGATTTGCTTTGTAACTAATATAGGGGATATGGATAAAAAGGAAAACGCGCTATGGATTATATTCGACTTAATCTTCAATACGATCAATTTTTCAAATTCCATTAAAATTATTTGTTCAAAAATAACGTAATATTATTCTGGTAAATTAGTAACAAGTCTTAAGAAATTGCATGTTTAATCTAGCCCGCATAGAAATTACAACCCTTACTAATAATCAATGTCGCATTGCCATACTAATTCTGACCGTGAATTTTTCACATAAATTAAACGCTTAACAGCACATACAGAGGCATATTATGAAAACTACACTTTCAATGGCAATTGCACTAGCTCTAACTACTTCAGTTTCAGTAACAGCAGCAGACGTAGCCCCAATGATTGGCGGCGAGTTTGTGGAACCTGTTCCAGAGCACGAGTACGATGACTCGCTTCTGCACCTTCGAGTGCATTACGATGAAAATGGCTACACCTACACCATCTACTGCGGTGCAGGTGTTATCGGCGGTAAATGGTTAGTAACTGCGGAACACTGTCTTGACGACAGTAACGGCACGGTCACTCTGACACAAAGTCATGACCGTAACAATTACGACAAGCAGTCGTTCCACAACGTTACTCACCACACCACTCGAAATCCTCAGCGCTTCGCTGAGCGTCTTGAGTACTTACAGGCGTATTACCAACATTATACTCCTACCGATGACACGTACGGCAAACCGGTTTACCGCAAGCATGAAGAACAGATCACTGATGAGTATATCCAAGAGGTACTTTCTTTACCTTCAGATACCATTATCGGCAGTAATCTTCACGGCGAAACGGACCACCGCGGTGGCTATGTTGACAATTGGACGGACCTTGCGATTCTAGAGTTGGAGTCATCAATAACACATAAAAACTCTTCAGCTATTGGGTTTTTACGTGACAACAACTTTAACGAAACAATCGTAAAAGGCAGTGAATTTACCTTCCAAGGATGGGGACAGGACGGCGATGGACGCACCCCTCGATACATCCAACAAGGTGATTTCAAGTTTTACAGAAGTGATCTTCAAGCTCATTATTTCCGTGATCGTTGTGATGAAGAGTTTGTCACAAACTGTGACATTACTTATGAACCAACGTTTTCACTTCAAAATAAAGGCGACAACTTGATGAGCGTGCTACCAGGGGACTCTGGCACACCACTCAAGCGCGATCACACGTTCTATGGAGTAGCGTCATTCGTTAGCCGTGGTAGTTCAGTCAAAACTGCAGATTCGAACTTTTATGAGTTCGGCCCGCACAAAGACTTTATTTTGGACACAATCAACACGGTTGTGACCCCAAATCTACCGGTTATCGATGTACCTGCAACAGGCTTTGGTGAAACTATTCATTACAACATCCAAAACCTAACGCACAATGATGCCACACTCAATCTAGTTGAGACCGGCACCATCATTGCAGATGGCTTCGCTCGTATTGAACACTCTTGTGGAAACACACTGAGCTCGTTCGAGCAGTGCCTTGTTGACATTGAAGTACTTTCGGCAAACGACGGTTATTTCAACTACGACGGCGAACATTCGTTCGAAGTAGCTGAAATCAACGGAGAAGCAAGAACTATCACACTTGATATTCCTGCTTCTGACGTAACACCGATTGTTGAAGGCGACACAATTACTAAAGATGGTATGGAAGTAACTTTCCAAAGCATCAATAGTAATATCGAGGTGGTTAAAACTGACAATGACATGGTCATTCAGTTCTACCTATCCGATGTCATCAATATGGACAACGTGAACGTTTCACAACAAACGGGCGGTATTTACAACGCGAATGGCAATATGCTAAACACGTGTGAAACCAACCCTGTGAATAAGGAATTTGTTCAATGTAACTTCGCAATCTCTGAGCTTACTCAAACTGATTCGACGTTAACCTTCAAACTTGCCGACCAAGAAACAATGATCGTTGAAACTACTATTAGCTTCATCACCGATCATGGTACTGACGGTAATGCAAACTCAGGTTTAAATGGCGGTTCAGGCGGTGGCTCAGGCGGCTCATTTGGAATCTTTGGTTTGTTTGTGTTAGGTCTGTTTGGTTTGTACCGTAAGAGATAACCAATACAAAACGATGCCGATAAGTTATGGGGGATCTGAGCTTGACTCAGCCCCCCATTTTAACTTAGTAAATCAGTTGCTTATCTAGTTTGACATTGTCTAAAATCGTAAGTGCGTCATAAACTCCGCACTCTAGTTGCCTATCACGAATAATAAGATCAAGTCATCCAATGATGAGGAGATTTGAAATGGGAAAACGACGCACAGATCCAGAGCATCAATCTTTATTTGAACAGGGTCGGTGTTCCCTGTTCCGTTCAGTCTGAGATTTCCCACGGGAAGGCGCACTATCAATTTATAGTAAATAAACTGTCGATGACTTTTCAGCAAGCAAAGGCTCTGGTCCTACGTGTTCGCAAAGGCTATCTGAAAGGTTGGGGCACCATTGAACGGAGATTAAACACTCCTATCTGGGGTAAGGTTTTGCTATCCAAATCTCATCAAATCAATAAGCGTCAGCGTAATTTTGAGCGTACTGTCTTGGCGTCACTCCACGGTATTTTTTAAACATGCGACTAAAGCTTGTTGTGTTGGTATAGCCCATTCTTTTTGCGACGGTCTCTAATGGCACACCCAAGACAATTTGCTTTACAGCTTCCCCGGAAAGTACAAACCCTAAGATAGAAGTAAAATTTAACCCAGAAGATTGTAGCCGCCGCTGTAGTTGCTGCTCCGAGAGGCCCAAAAGCTGCGATACTTTAGCAAGTGTTGGCAGACCAAAATGTCTAGAGTAATTAACGACTTCGTAAAGCACTTTCATCTCATCTTGCGGGTCGGGCATGTCGAGATAGCCATCTAAGTCAGCAAAGCTCATTGACAGTTTTTCTGCGGGCAGTTTGGGCGCTCTATTGCCTTGTAAACGCAAGCGATTCGGCAGCCACACTTCGGTTTTATTGTGTCCCCACTCAATGTGGCACCCAAAATACTCTTCGTACTTAGCTTTGTTGGTTAGGGAGCCAGGAAGGCAGACTCTGTTGGGCGTAAAGTCTTGCCCTAAGTAATGTTTGAGCACATTGAACATGAAGTTGGCGACACGCACGCCATCTTGCGCTTTCGCGTTAGCCGTGATCGAGTCGTTCCTGTAAGTCCATTTGACGATAGGGCCGACAATTTCTCCACCCAAAAAGGCCCCTGACTGGATACAGGTAATACCGGAGTTAATACGACGAATCGTTGTAGCCAAGTCATGTCCTGCGAAGAACCAGTGACTCAATGACCCTAGCTTGCTGAGGTCCATTTGTCGAACAAGCGTTAACACTGCATCAGGATCTCCAGTGATGTGCTCAAGGTTTTCGTAAAATTGGTTGAGTACTGAGACCGGAATCAGGTTCATATCATACTCCAGTACAGAACGCGGTATGCCGAGTACATCGGATGAAATACCGTAAGTTAGCTGCAGGCGGTCAACTAATCCTTTGATTCCCATTACTCTTACAAAGTGAACGTTGTGAAACATGGCATTTCCTTTGGTACTGATTCGATCAAAAATCACTGATTTATGATTGAATCTATCACACTGTAACCAATTGTTTCATCCTTGTTTACACTTCCGGCTCGATTTATCTATGAGAGCAAGCAATGAGTTTAGTGAGTGTCCCTTTCGTTGGAACGGGGGCAGATACGGCACTTCACGTCGTGTCAGCCGTTGTGTTAGTCGCCAGTATTGGTGCTGCGATTTATGGGTTTTGGCGAATCCATGAACTTCCTATCAATAAAGCCCACAGTCGAGACCATCACCAGCTTGGGCTGATCACGGCACTCACTTGGATTGGCTTTATCTGGCATTGGGTATGGGTGTTGGCTGTGATTATCGCATTTGTAGATATGGAGAAAGCCATTATTCGCCTGCGCGATATTTGGAGCAGTGACAGCGAAAAATCGGAGAGTGATGCATGTTAGAAGGTTTAGCTGTTTGGGCTCTGTTCATCTACTTACTTAGGCTAATCGGCATGCCTTGGAATAAGTTCTCCAAGAGCTTTGCGTATGTTGGTGGTGTAGGTTGGTTAATGTTTGTTTGGGTCGGCCTAATTAACTATACACCGATGGATCTCTCTGGAGGGTCTTTGGTTCAGGCGCCGCATATCCATTTACGCCCAGACTCATCCAATGTTTCAGGCAAGGTCATCAAACTTCACATTGAGCCTAATCAGCAGATTAGCAAAGGTCAGCTTATCTATGAGATCGATCCAAAGTCTTACCAGATTGCCTTAGATCAAGCGGTTATTCAACACGATGCCGCTGAAGTGTCTCTCGACAGCGCCATTCAAGATGTTGAAATTGCTAAGTCGACTTACTTATCATCACTTAAAGCGGTAGAGACTTCTCAGAGTCAGCTTAATGCAGCCGTTGTCGACTATCAGTTGCAGCAAAAAATGCTCAAGCGATTTCAAGAGCAGAACTCTGTGGTGAGCAACACCATCACGGAGAGCGATATAGATAAGCAGATGAGCTTAGTGGAAGTCGCACGTCATAAGGTGACGACTATCGAAGCTCAACTTGAGAAGAAGCGTGTTGATTCCGATAAAGCTAAGTTGGCTATCAATAAATCAGCGCTTGCTGTTGAGAGTAAACGTGCAGAGCTTCGTAACATTCAAGAAAATGTAGAACGAGCTCAATGGGACTTGGACAGCACCAAGGTTTATGCGCCAGCAGATGGCTTTGTAACTAACTTCATTCTGCGAGAAGGTCAGCTTTTGTCGCGAGTGCCTCGCTTGCAGATGTACACCAATGAGAAGTACGTGCTGATGCGAGTCAACCATCAGGCCATTCGTAATATTCATCAAGGACAAGCAGCCGAGTTTTCAACTTCGGTCTACCCTGGACATGTCTTTGCAGCAGAAGTGGAAGGTATTGTTGAAGCGACAGGTGAGTCACAAGGGACACTGCTAGCGCTGGATCAATCGGTGCGCACAACGACGGGTCAAAACGTCAACAACAAGCATCATTTTGTACGTTTGAAGATCCATGAAACAGATGGCTACGACATTCCGGTTGGGGCAGTGGGGCTGGCCTGGGTTAGTGGTGATAAGCCGATTGGTTTTCTAGCATTTCTTGATGTGATTCGTGGAATTATTCTGAGAATGAAGTCGCAGTTGTACTTTTTCTATTCAATCTAAATACGCAGATACATGCGTTAGAAGTTTGCTTTCTTGGCTTACTTTTAGCGCATGCATATCCCCGAGCGTATTAAAACCGCTGGCTCAATTATCATCAGAGACTCTGTCACAAAAAGGTGGTAACGGCTATTTGTACAAGCGTAGCGATTATCGATGGGCCAACCAATGGCTATACCACTCAGGGCCTCGATCCTTTGGTGAACTCGGTTGTTGGCAGTGCGGTTAAAAAGCTGGATGAATCCGCGTTAGCCGCTTACGAGCAATACATGGGAGGCGAGCTCGCCGCGCAGCCAAATAATGGCATCAATGTCCCGCGTGACGTGCGAATCAAGGAAGATGCCGAAGCATTTGCTGGCTTAACGCTTGCGTATAATGAGTTAATAAAGCTGTACGACAAATGTCATGCCTACAAAGCGAGTGAGTTAAAGTGTGTAGGCGCTTTTAATCTTTTGGTTAAACTCCTTGAAGCTAACACGTTAGCCAAAGACATCGACCGTCAAATTGATGAGTTCTTTAAGTCACCTGAGCAGCAGTTGGTCGACGCGGAGCAAGCCACAGGGCAGGTTTACAAAGCGAGGCCATTAAATGGCATTTGGGCGACGGCGCCATATTTGCACAATGGTTCGGTACTCAGTTTGATGGAGTTACTCAAACCGTCGGAGGAGCGATTGAAAAGTTTCTATGTTGGCAGCAGAGAGCTTGATCCCGTCAATGTCGGCTTGATGAACGAAGAGACGGAAAATTCAACGCTACTGGATACTACTTTGCTAGGAAACAGCAATTGGGGACATGACTATGGCACCCAACTGACAGAGCAGGAAAAGCAAGCGTTAGTGGAGTATATGAAGACGCTGTAATACAACTAGGCGGGCTCCTTAGGGGGCTCGCAATTACAATATTACCTTTTAGTGGTGGAAAACTGCTCGTCATAGGTGGCGTATGCGTTGCGTTGCTTGTAGAAATATCAGAGACTAATTGGCTCTAGCAAGTTTCAGAGTAGGCTACGGAGCAGTAGATGAGCAGCATGAATTCGGTCGATTTAGCCCTCAGCAATATACGTCGAAAAGCGACAGGAGGCCCCTTGCAGAGACCTCTTTCCATCACGATTAATTTCCATCCTGATAGACTTACCGAAGACAACACGCCGCTGCTTTTGGCGATGGCGAAATCAGGTCTCATCAAATCCCAGTTTGAAACCCAAACGAGTAATGGTGGATTAACGGCTTTTCAAGGCGGTGCTCGCTGGCAATGGGAACAGAGAGTATTTGATGGAGCTTATGACGATGCACCTAATCAACTCAGACCTAAATACGGCGCGCTCAACTACCGTCAATACCCAATGGGAGCTTCGCCGAGGTTTGGCTCTTCCTATTTCAAACTCAAACCTCATGTTTTAGAGCGCAGCACATTTTGTTATCCGGATAGCTTCTTTCAACCGGACGATTTTGCTACCAATGACCGCTTAAGTGATTTGATCGATAAAGCCAGCAGTGCCAACGTTGACATGCTGGATGACTATATTGAAGCGCACATCCATGGAGAGCTGAAGTTAATCGAGGATATTGAAAGCTTAGTGCTCGATCCAATATTTAAAGCCACCGATGTGGAACAGTATGCGAGAGAACTTGGCGTACCAATACTATGGCACGAAGGCTTTGAGCTCAGCATCGAAACCATGAGTTTTTATCCAGACTATCGAGGCGCACAGTTTGTTGAACTGGCGAAACAGCTTGCTACAGATGGAATGATCAATGCCAGAGCTTTGGGGCATGCTGTGGTGCATGATGGTTATGATGAACAAGACGTCAAGAAAGTTTGGCACTATTTAGCGCGCTTTGGTTACAAGGGCTATAGCGGCGTAGATCGGTAACCGAGGTATTCACTATTAACTGGCTACCGGTTCAATATTAATCAGCTCAGCCGTGATGGCCTCAAGCGACAGTATTTTCGACACGGCTCCCAAGTTCTTGGCAGCTCTAGGCATGCCGTATACCACACTGCTCTGCTCATCTTGCGCGTAGGTCATAGCGCCTGCTTGCTTCATTTTTAATAGGCCGCGCGCACCATCTTTTCCCATCCCGGTAAGAATGATACCGATGCCCCTTTTATCTGCTTGCTCAGCAACGGACTCAAATAGAATGTCAACCGAAGGTTTATGGAGATTGACTGGCTCGTCATCGTTGAGCTGTGTGTAAAAACAGCCGGCGCGTTTTTGTATTTTTAGATGGTAGCCGCCGGGCGCAATATAGACGTGGCCAGATTTGATCACTTCATCATGGCGCGCTTCTTGTACCTGAACCAAGCATAGACCTTGTAGCCGTGCAGCAAATGAACTGGTAAAGCCTGAAGGCATGTGCTGAGCAATGACAATGCCTGGGCTATTTTCGGGCAGGCATCGAAGTAGTGTGGTAATGGCTTCGGTTCCCCCGGTTGAAGCGCCAATGGCAATGAGTCGATGGGATACTTGCCCTGTCAATACTGATGCTGGCTTTTGCTGCAATGTCGGTCTTAGCGGTGATGAGTGGCTTTGAGTAAGCGTTGTTTGTTGCGCGCGTTTGAACTGAGACTCCGCTTCTCTTAGCTTTTTGATTACCTCTCGGGCGAAGGAATCAAAATGGCTTGATGACACTGCGGATAAATTTGGCTTTTGAATGTAGGACGCAGCGCCCAGTTTGATGGCTTGCTTGGCGAGCAATGGGTTATTGGAGAAAAGCTGAGAAATGACGACAACTGGCATAGGGCGCAGGGCCATAATTTTGCCAAGAAACGCAAGACCGTTCATGCCAACCAGTTCGATGGCGAGCGTGACCACGTCGGGCTCGACTTCTTTAATCAACGCTCTGGCTTGGTGAGCGTCATGGGCGACGCCAACCACCGTCATGTTGCTCTGACTGCTGATGATGCTTTTTAGATTTTGGCAGGTACTATTATTAGAATCGGTGATCAGTACTTTTAGCATCGTTGTTATACTCGTCGGTAAGCGGTTTGTTTTAGTAGCTTGAACGGCGTTTGCTCCGCAGGGCAGCTTTCAGAATGACCGAGAAACAGCAAGGCGTCTTTCGGTAAATAATTCGCGAACTTAGTCAGGATAGAGTGCTGGGTCTCCCTGTTGAAATAGATCAGTACATTGCGACAAAAAATGGCGTGAAACTGCTTTTGCATCGGCCATTGATGATCCATAAGATTCAGTCGTTTAAAGTGTACTAACGCTTGTATCTCTGGTTTTATTTCATACATCTTTGATGCTTTATTAAAGTGAAAGAAGCGTTTTTTTTGCTCCTCACTCGCGCTGCCTAATTGCTCCAATGTATAGCGTCCATGCTTTGCGGTCGCGAGTACCTGCGTGTTGAGATCCGTCGCCAATATCTTGACCGGAGGCTGATAGCTTTCAAATGCCTCTGCCATGGTGATGGCGATGCTGTAAGCTTCCTCACCGGTTGAACAGGCACTGCACCAGATCCGAATTGGCTCTGTGATTCTATTGCCAACGTAATGGTCACGAACATGCTGCTTGAGAAGCGTGAAGTGATAAGGCTCGCGGAAGAAATAGGTTAAGTTGGTGGTGAGCGCGTTGACAAAGTACTCCCACTCAACGTGGTACTGGTCGTTGAGCAAGGCAATATACTGAGCAAAACGGCTCAGTTGATGTGCTCTTAATCTTCCGACTAACCGATTGTAGACCAGTTTTTTTTTGTTGCTGTGAAGGTCAATACCCACTCTTTTGTAGATAAGGGAAGCGATCGCAGCAAAGTCATCATCAGTATATTCAAAATGAGTATGTACAATCATCAAAACTCGGCCCAGTCCTCATTGTCACTGTTAGAAAGTAGACGAGGGCTGACGGGTCTTAAATGGCTCTCCTGAGCGGGAAGTTGCACCTCTCCAATGTCACTGACATTTTGATCCCCGGTATCAAACACCGAGACATAAAGCGCTAAGTTAGCCACCTGTTCTTCGAGCGAACTGGCTGCCGCAGAGCCTTCTTCCACCAAAGCGGAGTTTTGCTGGGTCACATCATCGACTTCCAGTATTGCTTGAGTCACCTGATCGATCCCCGTGCTTTGCTCAACTGAGGCTTGGGTGATTTCTTCAATCAGCTGTGCCACATCTTGAATGGAATTGACCACGCCAGAGATAGAATCACCGGCTTGTGAGGCCAGCTTCGAGCCAGTCTCAATCTTATTCACTGAAGAATTAATCAGGCTCTCTACCTCTTTGGCCGCCGCGGCAGAGCGCTGTGCTAAGTTACGAACTTCGGTAGCAACAACCGCGAATCCACGTCCTTGCTCTCCCGCTCTAGCAGCCTCGACGGCAGCATTAAGCGCGAGAATATTGGTCTGAAAAGCAATACTGTCGATGACGGAGATAATGTTCATGATCTCTCGTGAGCTGGTATGGATCTCTGACATGTTATCAACCACTTGCTTAACAACTTCGCCGCCTTTACGTGCATTGTCTGAGGTCTGTTTCGCTAGTAGGTTGGCTTGTTTGGAGTGCTCGGAGTTTTGTTTGACGGTGATGGTTAACTCTTCCATGCTGGATGAAGTCACTTCAAGACTGCGCGCTTGCTTTTCAGTACGCTGCGCGAGATCGATGTTGCCAATGGCAATTTCTTTGGTCGCAGTATTGATGGTGTCTGCCGAGATTTTGATGTGCTGAATCATCTCTTTGAGCTTGCTGACAGTAAGGTTCGAGCTAGTTTTAAGCTCGCCAAACGCACCTGAATAATCGGCGCCAATTTGCGCGGTAAGATCGCCTTTGGCTAACGCAGACAGCACGGAAACAATGTCAGCCAAACTCACTTCGCTAATTTCTAGCAAGCGATTCATGTTGCCACACAGCATGGTGAAGAACGGGTTCTTGCCATCAAGCGCCATGCGTTTGGTGAAGTCACCATCAACGGCAGAGGCAATGACATGCTCAATCTCTTTCTCGACCGCGATCTCTGTGGTGCGATCCGACCATTCGGTGACATAACCAATTTGCTGGCCTGTCGCATCGATGACGGGATTGCTGACGATGCGGAAAATGCGGCCGTTGATATCCACCTCCTGCACTAGCTCTTTATTGGCAGAATGCGGCTCTTGCTCGAATCCACTCACAGGGCTGAGCTGATGGTGTGGAGCACAAAGCCCTGGGATATTCAGATCTTTGATTTTGGTTCCCACAAGCTTTGTTGCATCAAAATCAGGGGCTAAGGTTTGGAATTCTTGCTCAGCTTGCTCAAACATGCCTTCGATGGCTGGGTTAACGTAGATAATGGTGTGGTCACTGTCTTCGATCATCATGTTAGTACTCACGTTGTCTAACGCGATTTTGATTCGTGTTGCCGAGACTGCTTTTTGGCGTACGCTTTCCATACTATAGGCGAGTTGTACTTTCATGACTTTCAGAGAATGGAGAACTTGGCCGATTTCGTCGTTGTTTTTGACATCAATATCAAACAGATAGTCTTGCTTGACGAGTCGTTTAAAGTAACGGCGGATGTCTTTGAGTCGACGATTGATATCGTGGCTAAACAGATACGCAAACACTAAGTAGATGCCGATAAACAGCAGGGTGATAGCCGAGGCCAAGGCGACCTCAAACCAGAACACCTGCTTACTTTGATCATAGATGTCAGCAGACTGAACACGATTCTCGCTAATCAGAGCGCCGAGATTGTCTTCGTAGCTGGCAATTTCTGAAATGGCGACAGAAACGCGAGTTCTGAACAGTTCACTGTCGTGAAGGCTGGCATCGCTTGACATCAGAGTGCTGTAAATTTCAGGTAGGGTTGTGGTTGCAAGCTGAGTGCTTTGGTTGGCGATAGCTCGATACTTCTCAATGGTGGAGGCGTGTTCAGTATCAAATTTGTTGATCAGTGCTGCGCTTAGCTGCTCTAACTCGGTCGTGTTTTGCTTGAGCTGTTGCCCCGCGGTGACGTGATAGTCGAAGCTGTTGGGTAGCAGTAGAGATTGCAGCAATAAACGATTCTCTATCCAGAGTTTGTCCATGCTATGTAGTCGGCTATAGGACTCTATATGGTTGTTGTAAAGATGCTCAACGGCTTCTTTTTCGGTGTAGGAGCTGTGTATGCCGATACCGAGAACAGTAAGCAGGGCAACGGTAGCTATGGCGACTAAGCCAAACAGACGCTGCTTAATGGTAAGTGCACGCAGTGGGTTGGTTCGGTGTTTTTTCACCACCTTGCCACTTTGTATGACGTGGTCATCTTGTTCGCCGTCTTTGAATTTTGCGTACTGCGCTTTGACATTATCGAGTTCGGCTTTATCGGGCATGGAGCGAACAGACATGAAACCAAGTTGATTCCCGTCTTTGTAAAGGGGAGTTACATCGGATTTTACCCAGTAGAAGCCGCCATTTTTCTGTTTGTTTTTGAGGATCCCTGACCAGCAGTTTCCGGCTTTGATCTCGCGCCAAAGATCTTCAAACACTTCTTTCGGCATGTCTGGGTGGCGAACAATGTTGTGCGGACTTCCGATTAACTCTTCTTTTGAGAAACCGCTGACGCGGACAAAATTGTCATCGGCAAAGGTAATGCGCCCAGACATGTCCGTGGTTGACACCAGTATCTCGTTTTCTTTGATAAGGTATTCTTGGTCATTGTTACTCATGGGCATAACCTTACTGATTGTCGTGGACAAGCGAAGCGTCACTATCGAGTTGTTCGAACAGTGCCATGTCACGGCTGGTCATCAGTTTTTGGATGTGAATGAGAATAAGCATGAGCTCGTTTTGCGAAGCGAGCCCCTGAATGTATTTGGTATCAAGCGCACCAGCGAAGTCTGGGGCGGGTTGTATGTCGTTGGCATCAATGGCAACCACATCGGCGACGCTATCGACCACAATGCCAACGATACGCTCTCCGATATTGAGAATAATAACGACGGTCATGTCGTGATAGCGTACGTCTTCAAGCTGAAACTTGATCCGCATATCCACAATGGGTATCACCACGCCACGGAGGTTCATGACCCCTTTGATGTAGGTTGGCATGTTGGCGATGGCAGTCACTTGACTGTATGTGATGATCTCTTGAACCGTGAGAATATCGATGCCGTAATATTCTTCACCAAGCCAAAAGGTTAAGTAGCCTTTGGCGTCAGATTGGTTGTCGTTGTCGGAGGCGCCGTTCACTATTTTCGCTCCTATCTCCAAAGTGGTTATCTGTTGCATTGGGCGAATGTCACTCTTTAGGCGAGCACATTATGAGCAATGAACGGATAGTGTTGAAAATAGTCTAGGAAATAGTTGGCTTATACCAAGTTAACTTGTTGATAGCGGTTATTTGCTGTGCAAGGTATCGGGCTGGCGAACCAAATCGGCGACATCCAAGATAAGCGAGACTCGCCCGTCCCCCATGATGGTGGCGCCGGAAACACAAGGGATTTTGCGAAAGTTGTTTTCTAGGTTTTTAACCACCACTTGCTGCTGCCCGAGTAGGCTATCAACAAATAAGGCAATGGTTTTGCTTCCGTGTTCGAGCAGCACCATAATGCCATCGCTAAGTTCGGTGATGTCGGTGTCTAGATTGAAGAAGTTATGCAATCGAAGCACTGGGATGTAATCATCGTGTACTTTGATCATGGTTTCGCCGCTATTAAGTTTTTTGAGATCGTGCTGTTTCGGTTGCAGCGACTCGACAATATTCGACAATGGAATGATGTAGACATGCTCACCGACACTGATCGACATCCCTTCGAGTATGGCAAGGGTGAGCGGCAATCGGATCGACATTCTGGTACCCACCCCTAGAGTTGAGCTTATTTCTACTGTGCCCCCCATACTCGCGATATTACGTTTGACTACGTCCATACCGACGCCTCGACCAGAGACTTCGGTGACTTGTTCTGCTGTTGAAAAACCGGCAGAAAAGATCAGTTGAAATATGTCCTGCTCGCTCATGTTTTGAGGCAGTGTCAGCCCGTTGTTTTTGGCCTTGGCGAGGATTTTTTGTGGATCGATGCCTGTACCGTCATCATCGACATGGACAATAACGTCACCGCCGCGATACACCGCAGACAAGGTAATCGTGCCATGGGAGGCCTTGTTGAGTGCTGCTCTTTGCTCAGGCGCCTCGATGCCGTGGTCAATGCTATTGCGAACCAAATGAGTGAGCGGATCGACCAGCATTTCGAGCAAGCCTTTGTCGAGCTGTGTTTGCTCACCTTCGATAATGAGCTGAATCTCTTTATTCAGGGCGTGGGAAAGATCTCTTACGATACGTGGAAAGCGGCCAAATACGGTGCCGATAGGCATCATGCGTACCGACATGACGGTGGCTTGAAGATCTCTGGTGTTTGCTTCTAGTTGGTTGAGTCTACCAGCGAGCAGTTCGTTGCTGTTTAGCCCCAAATCGAAGGTCAGCTTTTGCAACATAGACTGAGTGATGATGAGCTCTCCCACTTGGTTGATGAGCTGATCGACTTTTTGCGTGCTCACCCGAATTGAGGTTGACTCCAGAGATTTGGTCGCAGGGATTGCGCGTTGATTGCTGGCGGTTTTTTTCGGCTGTGAGGAGGGCGTAGGGGACGGTGCTGGTTCAGGGTTAGGGAGTATTTTGCCGCGCCATTGGTTTATTTTTTTCTCCACGAGTTCGGCTTTCATTGGCTTTAACAGGTAATCATCCATTCCTGTTTCTATACATCTTTGCTGCTCTTCCTCTCCCGTCATTGCGGTCATGGCGATAATAGTTACGCTCTTGTGTGTCTCTCCCGCCGCGCCTTGTCGTATCTTTTCAGTCGCTTGATATCCATCCATAACCGGCATTTGGCAATCGAGGAGAATCAGTTGGATAGGCTTGTCTTTCGAGGCCTTTAAGATCTCTAGAGCATGCTCGCCATTTTCTGCAACCTCGACGGAACTAAAGCCAATCTTGTTTAAAGTGAAACTGGCGACTTTTTGTATCACCTTACTGTCTTCAACCAACAGGATTTTGATGGTCGATTTCTCCGCCGCGGACAAGGGGGCGTTGGTGGAGAAAGGGGCGGCTTCTGAATTTGCTGGTGGAGTCTCTGGCGACACGGTTGCGCGTTGCAGCTCATCACACAGAGTAACGATTTGCGATTTGAATGACGCTGAGTCGTGATCGGCTTGATATGAGCCTTTGAGTACGTCGAGCAAGTCACGGGCATTGAGCAGAGCATCAACAACGGCTTGGGTGAGGGTAATTTGATGATTGCGTAGCTTATCAAGTAAGTTTTCGAGAACGTGGCTGACGTGAGTAATATCGTCAAAACCAAAAATACCAGAGCCACCTTTTATCGAGTGAACTGCCCGAAAAATAGCGTTGAGTTTATCTGCCAAGTCAGACTCGTCATCATTTTGGTTCATTTCAAGTAACAGGGATTCCATCTCTTCAAGATGTTCAGCCATTTCTTCAAAGAAAATGAGTTCGAATTGTTGGTTAGATTCTGACATCGCACATTGCTTCCTGCATTCTGAGAGTCTGTGAGCGTTCAAAATAGTGATGAACAGTCTTCAGCAAAAAGGAAAAAGGTTACATATCAGTATGGTTGGCAATAGGGAGATGTTCAATTGCGTTCATTATCAAGGGGTAGGCGAGGGCGTTGGAGTTACGCTAGTATGGCGGCAAAATGGAGGCAATTGAGCGCGCCATTTAAGAGAGTACGGCGCGCAGAATCTATGTGTTGGTCAACTTACCCAAGCAGGATGGAGGTTTCCAAAACGTGCTGGGCATTGTCCAGTAGCTGTGGATACTTGGTCATCAATTGTTTGTATTTGTCATCTATGGACTCAAGAGCACGCATCGCTCCAAACATTTCCACCGTTTGCTCTGGCTGCAGGCTGAGAAGCGCTTTCAAAGCGTCTAGGGAAATGTGGTTCGCTGATTCGACTTTAGCGATCGCACCGTCGATCATTTCGAGGGTAATGTGAGAGTTGTTATTGTTCATTATCAGGCTTTTATATTGAGAGCGATGTTAGATCTTAATGATCTCAAGATTTCGTGTTGCGAGATGTTAATCTTGTTGCACGCCTTTTACCTTGATTCGGATCATGGACAGCTTAATCATCAAACAACAAATTGATGGCAACGCCCATCATAACAAGGCCTGCTATCGGTCCCATCACACCCATGGGTGCTCGCTCTATATAGGGCAAATTCTCAGCAATCATCAACCCCCACTCTGGTGAAGGAGGCTTGGCTCCAAGACCAATGAAGCTAAGTGCAGTCAGGCTTAAGGTAATCACTGGTAGTCTTAGCAATGCGTGTCTAAGTAGTGGCGGAAGAACGTAAGGTAAAATGTAGTGTCTCAACACTTTTACGCGCCCTGTTCCCCAAATCGGTGCTAAGTGGGTGTAGGGTTGTGCTTTGGCTTCGGTAATGAGGCTTGAACAATGTGCCGCTAGCGGAGCCCAAGATACAAAGACGATGGCGATCATGGCGCTACTCGGATGCATCCCGGTCAAACCCGCAACCAGCAGACCCGCAATGATGTACGGTATCCCTTTGGTAATCTCGATAAGGCCTTGGCTAATACGGGTGTTGAAACCTAATAGAATACCAACGAGTAGGCTCAGTAAAGTGGCAATGAAGCCTTCTTTGAAGGTCGATAACATGCCTGCGCCAATGCGCGCCATTAAGTCTCTTCCGATACCATCGGCACCGAGTGGCGCTTCAAAACTCGGCGCGGCTAACCTGACGTATTGACTGGTAAAAGGGTCAGCAACCAGTGACCAACAGACAATAAGGGTCAGCACGGCAAAAATTGAGTAGGCAGTAAGGCGCTTTCCTTTACTCGAAGTAAACGAGAACGTTGAGTGGCTGCTAATTAATTTTCCGCTCTTTACGCTGTGACCAAGAAGCCATTGCTGGATGAGCAGGCCGACACTGCTGATAAAGATTGAGATAAGGAGAAGGACTAAAAGCCCACCTTGTAGCATCGGTAAGTCTTGTGCTTTTGCCGCGCCAAGAATCAGCCGACCAATACCGGGAATTGAGAAAATCTGCTCAACCGCAACCGCCCCGCCAGTCAAACCAATCATGATCATCGAAATCTGTGGAATCAGGCTGCTTATGGCTCGCTTTATTGCAAACCGCAAAATTTGGTTTGGACTCACATTCGCGCTCAACCAAGTAATGACCCAAGGTTCATTCAGTACCCGCTGCAAGCTGTCTCTAAGCAATCGACTAAACAGTCCACTTGCCGGCAGCGCTAATGCGAAGCTAGGTAGCCAAATGTGTTGCCAGCTTTGCCATCCATAAGGCGGGAAAAGACCTAACCAAATAGATAGAATAAGGATCAGCACTGAGGCTACCACATACTCTGGCAGCGATATGAGTACCGTGCTTAAGCTATTGTGGGTTTGATTGAGCTTATTCGCTTTCCATCGATAGAGCGTGTGCAGTAAACCAATACCGCACAGTAAAAACGTCAGCCCAAGTGCGACTGACATTAAGAGAAGAGAGGTGGACAATGTCTGCTGAATGCCGTCTGAGACCGATGTGCCATCTATCCAGGACACACCGAGGTTGCCGTGAAGAGCCTCTCCCAGCCAATCGAGTAGCCTTTCTGTGGCAGAACGGTCGAGTTGAAGATCCTCTCTAACCGCCGCAAGTGCTTCAGGCGTCAACATATGCTGCTGACCTGCTCGCGCTCGGAGAATGGATTGGCTTGGATCGATACCGGCAATATCTGGCATCAAGCCAACAAGAATCACAACGACAATAAGAGAAGCTAAACGCGATAGCCAAGGGGCAATCGCGCTCAACGACAGTCTAGGGGCACCAACAGACATCATTGGGTTTAGTTTACCTTGGTTTGAGCGTTGATTAGACGGCGCTCGCTTGGGTCACGAACCACGTCCGTTACTCTTGTGCTTTCGCCCTGAACCACACGCTCGTGCAGCAGTGGGATCGCAGCGAACTCACCAAGAATTTTTTGCTCGGCAGCAATGATAGCCTTTTGACGCTGTTCACCAAGAGGTTGTAAGTCTGCGTGAGTCAGTGCTTCATCTACGGTTTCAGAGCAGAATTGACCTAGGTTGAATGAACCCTTACAGCCAAAGTCACTTTGCATGTAAGCAACCGGGTCACCCGAGTCTAATACAGTTGCACGTGACAAGATGAACGCATCGAATTTGCCGGACAGTGCATCGTTTTCGATTTGCGCGTATTCACGGATATCAAGCTCAACTTGGAAACCTGCTGTTTCTAGTTGCTGCTTCAGTAGTGCCGCCACTTCTGGCAGCTCTGCGCGGTCGGTAAAGGTACCGATAACGATTTTCTCACCGTTGGCTTTTTTGCCTTCTTCGAGAGGTGTCACTTCTGGACGGATTGGTGCAGCCCAAGCGAGAGCAGGACCTAGTAGGCCTTCTGCGATATCAGCATGGTTTTCGTAAACGGTACGGATGATCTGCTCGCGATCAACGGCAGCCGCCGCTACTTTACGAAGCTCAAGCTGACTGAATACCTGAGACTTGTTGTTGAGGTATAGAGTGTTGGTGCGCGGCATAGCTACTTCGTGTAGCAGGTTTTCATCCAGTGTCGCGATTTGAGAAACTGGCACGGCTTCTACCACATCTGCAGTACCGGTGCGAAGTGCTGCTGCACGAGCGAAGCCGTTTGGTACGTATTCTGCGATAACGGTTTCAATGTTGGCTTTCTCGCCCCAGTAACCATCGAAGCGCTCTAGTTTCGCGCTGGTGGTACCGTTGATTTCTACTAGCTCGAATGGACCGGTACCCGCACCCGTTGGGATGACGCGACCGTTATCTTGATATGCACTGGTTGCCAGAATTGCCAACTGAGGGCTTGATAGTCGGCTTGGAAGCAGTGGATCGTTAAAGGTCGTTTTGATCTCAACGTGGTTTGCATCCAATGCGGTCACTTCGAGGTCGACACCGTCAAGAATGCGCGGCTTAGGCGCAGCATCGAGTGCTTTTTGAAGTGAGTTTACCACTGCATTGGCATCCAGCATTGAACCGTCGTGGAACTTAACACCTTCACGAATCGTAAAGTGCCACGTTAGTGGGTCAACTTGTTCCCATGCCGTTGCCAGCATTGGCTCGGCTTCTGATTTTGGCGTTAGGTTGATAAGCGTTTCCGCCGTGCTCCAACGAGAGAGTTTAAAAGCATCGTCTGAAAGTGGCGATAGGCCAGTGCGCGGCGGCTGCATCATAGCAACACGAATCTCTGATTTTACCTCGGTGTTAGCTGCTGTATCTTGAGCTTCTTGTTTAGAATCAAAACAGCCTGTTAATGGCAAAGCTAAAGCAAGCGCACAGGCTAATTTAATGGAATGGATACGCATTGTGAGTGTTCTCTATAGTATTTGTGAGTTGGTGTTGTGTTTATTTACCGCTGAGGACAGCGATTGTGCGTGGATTAACGCCTGGGTTGTTGGGTGAGTAGGGGAGTTCATAATGCGCTTTGCGTCATCATGCTCCACTACCTGACCCCGGTCTAAGACCATAATGTCATCACACAACGCATTGGCTGCGCCAAGGTCGTGCGTAACTAAAATAAGTTTTAATTTTCTTTGCTGCTTAAGCGTGTTGAGCAGGTCAATAAGCCGCTGGCGGTTGACAGGGTCAAGGCTGCTGGTTGGTTCATCGGCAACCAGTAGTTCGGGCTCGACAATAAGCGCTCGTGCAATGGCGACACGCTGAGCTTGACCCGTGGAAAGCTGGCTTGGCGTTAGAGTCAAAAGTTCAGGTCTAAGTCCAACTTCTTCCAGTGCTCTTGTTGCTTTTTGTTGATGGTGGCCTTTAACACCTAGACTTTCTAGCGGCTCAACTAATATTTGAGCGACGGTGTAATAAGGGTTCAGGCTGGTATGCGGCTCTTGTGGAATCAGTTGGATCTGCTTACATAGTTCAAGGCGCTCTTTGCTCGAGGCGATTGGCAGAGTGTGTCCCAATACATTGATGTGCCCCTCTTGTGGTGCTCGCAGTCCAAACAAGAGCTCAATCATGGTTGATTTGCCTGCGCCAGAAGGCCCGACTATGGCGACGCTGCGATCAGCAACCTTGAGTGACACCTTTTCTAGTGCTTTAAATGGTTTGCCACCCAGCCATTTGGGTAGTGAGTAGTGGTGCACGCTAACGTGAACAAACTCGATATCCAATGTCGTAGTATTTTCAGGCGAGTCTGTAGACTCTAAAGTACAGACTTGCATTACATCAGCCCTCTCAGAGATTTACAGAAATCATGAGTACTGCACTCTAGGGCATGCCGTGGTTCGCCGTAAGCAATCACGCGACCTTCATCAATAACCACCATTTTGTCGCAAGCGAGTGCACTATGGAGGTCGTGTGTAATGAGAATGCCAGCCATGTTAGCCTCGCGCACACTTTCTCGGATCAAAGTCAGGATCTCTTGTTCAGTCACAGGGTCCAGTGCACTCGTTGGTTCATCAGCAATCAACAGTGATGCTTTGCTTAACAAGCCAATCGCAATACAGACTCGTTGCCTTTGACCGCCAGAAAGTTGGCTTGGCAATAGCTTGAGGATTGCTGAAGGATCAGAAAAACCTAGTCGTGTGAGTAAGGCTACGATGGTGTCTCGGTCGTCTGCTTTAGGCTTGGTTCGCCAACGGGTATGCGCTAGCGTCAGTTGAGCTTCAACCGTTACAAGTGGATTGAGTGCTTGGAGCGCATCTTGAAAAATAAAGGCAGCGCGCTGCTCTGGTGGGCGTTCGATCAAAGGCACATTGCATACGTTGACATTCGCCAAGAAGATGTCACCAGAGACCGACATCGACTTCGGAGTAAACCCAGCAATCGCTTTTGAAAGCATAGACTTACCAATACCAGAAGGTCCCATAACCGCCAGTATTTCGCCACAGGCGATTTCAAACTGAATATCTTGGAACAAGGTTCGTTCTTGCGACTGGATGGAAAGCTGATTAACGGTAAGGATTGGGGTGTTCACAGAACGGCTCTAATTGCTGATGTTATAACGTAACAATAGTAACATCGACACCGTTCGATGAGAAGTGGGATCCCAAGCTGATTTTGCCTCTTCTCAGCATCAAATAAGCTAACTGTTTAATTAAAAAGCGCTCTTAATGAGCGCTTTTATCAATGTACTTTAGCCATTTTTACTGTGGATAGGTTGATGGGCGTTTTAGACTCAATACACTTCTTTTTTACTTGACCAATAAATGGATACAAGAAGCCAATACGGCCACAGTAGAACAGTGTAAAGGCGAGCCACAGCCCGTGATTACCCCATAAATCGACACTCAATGCTTGCACGGCAAGAAACACAATTAGCGTCGCAATACTCGAATCTCTCACAGGTCTTGTCGTTCCGGTACCGGTAAAGATGCCGTAAACAGTCAAGCCGAACCCTGCCACAAGAGGGAACACCAATAGCCACGGTGTCATCTCCTGATACAAGTCTACGATGGTCTCTAGGCTTGTAAATAGGTAAACCAATTGAGCTTGAAATAGAGCGACAACGAGCGTGAGCAAAACGATTAAACCCGCAGTCCATTGGAAATTGAGGGTCAAAACGCGCTCCAGCATTGATGGATTTTTCTCCCCGACGGCTTTGCCAGCAAAGACACTCGATGCATTCGCCACCCCGTCAAAAAGGTAGCTGACGATAAATGTAATCTGCATCAAGATAGCGTTGGTCGCGAGTGTATCAGTACCAAGTTGAGCGCCCGTTCGTGCCATCATGTTGAAGAATGTCAGCAAGCACACCGTGCGCAGCAGCAGGTCGGTGTTTGATGAGATTATGGTCGAAAGATCGCTTTTGGTCATCTTTGAAGCTGTCATAAGTGATGACAACGATATTCCTGATGTTCTCAAAACCAAGCTCATACCAATGGCGAACATCACGACTTGAGAGATCAAGCTTGCATAGGCAACCCCTGCAACGCCAAGGTCAAAGTAGAGCACAAAAACGGCATCTAGTACGATGTTCAGAGCGTTGCCAAAGACTTGGGTGTAGAGCGTTTCTTTCGCTTTTGCTTGCCCCATCAACCAGCCGATAACGGTGTAGTTGAGCAAAACAAATGGGGCACCAAATATAAGAATCGAGAAATAGATTTCTGCTTGTTGGGCTACGTCCGTTTCGGGTTCGATGATCCAAAGGGCCCCTTGCCAGAGCAAAGATTGCAACAGGATAAATATCAGTCCAACAGACGCTGCGAGCACAAATGGCCGCATCAGACTGCTTGCCAGCAGGCTTTGATCACCTTTACCTAATGCCATCGCACTTTGACCCGTCGTGCTGACACGAAAGAAGCCAAACAACCAATACAAGGTGTTCATAATCACCGTACCGACGGCGACCCCTGCGATAAGCTCTGCAACGCCGAGTTGGCCAATGACAGCAGTATCAACTGCCCCAAGCAGTGGTTGCGTGACAGTCGAGATAATGAAGGGTAGGGCAATCTTGTAATAGTCTTTGTGAGAGATAGTCATAGTAGAAAACAGAGCGTGCAGCGGTGATAATGAGATTGATTTGCGATAGTGAATGGTAGTGGTTTCTATGAACGGTGTCATTAAAATAATTGTGGGGATTGGTCGAAAGGTTAAAAAACCAGCAAGCAGAATACCGCCTAAGCGTTGGCATTAGGCGGTGTTTGCGATGGTACTCAATACGTTAGGGGCGAAATTAACCTTTAAACCAGTAGCCGCCCAAAAGTGACACGTGCATACTCTTCGCCTGCGAGCACAGACTCACATAAGTAACTCATCAGTTCATTGGTTTGAATGCGGGCGTTTTTGAGCATAGTTCTTCCTTGATTATCAAAGAAGCGTACGTGACAAATGTTACGCTTGAGTGACTATGCTTTTCACGCTGCACTAGTAAAGATTGCACTACACAAATGTTATGTTATAACATTTGTGTGATTTCCAGTGTTATCTCGAGTGAACTATGAACACCATTGACAGTTTGATTCAGCATGCAGAGCTGCATTGCTCGCAGCAAGGGAAGCGTCTGACGACAAAACGTAAACAGGTGCTTTTGACTCTACTTCATTCAAAACGTGCGTTGTCCGCTTACGAGCTCATCGATTATGCCAAAACCGAGCTTGGAGAAACCCTTCAGGCCATGTCTGTTTATCGTATTCTCGAGTTTTTGGAGAGTGAACATTTAGTTCACAAGCTGAACACCTCAAATAAGTTTATCGCCTGTGCCCACATTCATCGCGACTGCGAACATGGAGTTCCACAGTTCTTGATTTGCTGTAAATGCGACAAAATTGTTGAGCAAACTATTCCCCCCTCGACGATCACTAATCTGGAATCCAATGCCGAGCAAGAGGGCTTTACCGTCGTGAGCCCTCAGTTGGAAATTAACTGTGTTTGCGATGACTGTTTCGTGAAACCAGACAAATAGAACATACCAAGGAGATTAAGTAACCCCATGTCATCAACACTAATCATCAACGCAAAAGTCGTCAACGAAGGCGAAGTTCGAGAGACGGACGTGCGTATTAAAGGACTACGCATCGAGCAGGTAGCGCCAAATCTTAGTGCTTTGCCTAACGAGCAAGTGATTGACGCACAAGGGGCCTACTTGATGCCTGGCATGATTGATGACCAGGTACATTTTAGAGAGCCAGGGCTAACTCATAAGGGCTCAATTGCAACAGAGTCGCTCGCGGCTGTCGCTGGTGGTATCACGAGTTATATGGAGATGCCAAACGTGAGTCCATCCACAACAACCATTGAGGCGCTTGAGCAGAAGTATGCCATTGCGGCCAAAAGCTCCGCTGCCAATTACGCCTTCTATCTTGGTGCGACAGAAGACAACTTGGAGCAAATAAAAAGGCTGGATCCTACTAAACACTGCGGGGTAAAAGTGTTTATGGGGGCATCGACCGGTGACCTCTTGGTGGAGCATCCGGAAGCGTTAGATAAGATTTTCCGAGATTCACCAGTATTGATTGTGACGCACTGTGAAAGTGGCGCGGTGATCGCTGAGAATCGCGCGCGTTTGCTTGAGTCTCGTTCTGAGTTCACTATTCACGATCACCCAATACTGCGTGATGACAAAGTGTGTTATGCCTCTTCATCTTATGCGGTCGATCTGGCTAAGAAACATCAAAGTCAGCTGCATGTTTTGCACATCACAACAGAAGAAGAGCTGAGCTTGTTCGAGGCCGGAGCGGTAGCAAACAAAAGTATTACAGCAGAAGCTTGTGTGCATCATTTGTGGTTCACTAATCAAGACTATGCAGAGAAGGGTAACCTGATTAAATGCAATCCAGCGGTAAAATATCAAAGCGATCGTGATGCGATAATTGAAGCGATCAAAACGGGTCAAATCGATATCATCGCGACCGACCATGCCCCACATACGTTTGAAGAGAAGCAAGTTGAATACGACAAAGCACCAGCGGGTTTGCCATTGGTGCAGCACGCACTGCTTACACTGATGGATCATGTCCATTACGGCAGGTTGAGCGTCACTGATGTAGTAGAGAAAACAGCGCATAACCCCGCGCTGCGCTATGGTATTGAGAGTCGAGGTTTTATCCGTGAAGGTTATTTTGCCGATCTTGTGCTTATAGACAATGATTCAGTGACTGCGGTTACTCATGACAACACTTTTTATCACTGTGGCTGGTCGCCATTTGCAGGTCATTCATTTGCCTCTCGAGTGAAGCGCACTTGGGTTAACGGTCAAATGGTGTTTGATGATACTAAGCCCGCTTTCATTGATAGTAACGCGATGCGACTGTGCTTTAGACGATAGTCTTTAAAGACGCGACAGTAAATGAACCAGTTTGAGGAAAATTTCACAGTGAACGAAAAGAGCAATCGTATTGAAGCGGTACCAACCAACATCATCACTGGATTTCTTGGTGTCGGAAAAACATCGGCAATCTTACATCTACTCAAGGATAAACCTGCCGATGAGCGCTGGGCAGTGCTCGTCAATGAGTTTGGAGAGATTGGAGTCGATGGCAGCTTAGTACAAGGACAATCCGGTGAGGCCGAACAGGTCTTCATTCGCGAGGTTCCTGGTGGTTGTATGTGCTGTGCTGCGGGACTTCCAATGCAAATTGCACTCAACCAGCTATTGCACGAGGCAAGGCCAGATCGTTTACTTATTGAGCCAACAGGCCTCGGGCATCCAAAAGAAGTACTCGAAGTGCTGTCCTCTGAACATTATCAAACAGTGTTATCGTTGCAAAAGACACTGACGTTGGTTGATGCCAGAAAGCTCTCCGATACTCGCTATACCAACCATGAGACATTCAATCAGCAGATTGCGATTGCGGATACCATCGTCGGCAGCAAAATCGATTTGTATCAAGCTGATGAGAAGCAGTTGCTGAAAGCATATGTTGAGCAGGTCGGCCACCCCGATGCTCAGGTGATATTTGCAGAGCACGGCAATATTCCGTTTTCAGCCTTTGAAGGAGCGACGCTAGCCAATGAACAGCATCACCACCATCATCACCATCATCATTCGTCAAAACCGCTAGCCTCAGAGTTGCCAATGCCGGAGAGCGGTATAATCAAGGCAGAAAATGAAGGGGAAGGGTTTAAGAGTATCGGCTGGCGATTTGCCCCAGACAAAGTGTTTGATCGCCAAAAACTCGCGCTGCTTCTTCTAGACTTGGACGTCGAGCGCATGAAGGCGGTGTTTATTACCAATATGGGGATTTTTGGTTATAACCTGACATCAGATGGGATAACCGAAATGGAGCTGGATGATTGTGCGGAAAGTCGAATTGAGCTTATTGCGCATAAGTTTGATGAGACCATCGAACAGCGACTCCTTGCTTGTGTCACCAGTGTTTAAACGTAATCACTCTCTAATTAACTAAACAGGCGGGATTCTAGTCCCGCCTTTTTGATCTCTAGCTCACGCGAACGAGGCGTTTCTCTGCCACCGCCATAGCAATATTACTCTGACAATAAGCACTTTCATTGATGAAATGTGGATAGACGGTGTCTTTACCTTGCCAGTGCACATCGTAGCCAAGGAAGGTGGCTAGAATAGGCTCGCCTGGCTCAACGGCGACAAAGTCTCTACCACAAAGCGTTGGGTGGACGGTCGCAAGGCGCATTCCATCGATATCGAGAGGAAACATGACCTCTTCGATATAGCCATAAGCCTCGTAATCGTTGAGCTGGACTGTATTGTTTAAGTTTCTGTTCTCAATATAGTCGAGTACTGCGGTGAGCAAGTTCTTCATTAGCTCTAGAGTCTCGTACTTGAGTGAGCCATGGGCTTGCGCACCGACCTCTAGCATCAGTCCATGCTGACCAGTCGTACACAAATACGGTTGGTCTTGCCAAGGTTTACGGTCTTCAAACAGGATATTCGCTTCTGGCATGCGCTGTTTGACGTAGGCACCCATCTTTGTGTAGTAAGGGTCGTTTGACAGCAGAATCAGCGTTGCACCCATATTGCTGGTGGTGTTGTGTAGGTCGATAATCAATTGATTTTCGTTGTTGGCATGTTGCTTAACAAATTCCGCCGCTAAACGTCTTTCGTTGGTGTCCGATTCTAAGTCCGCAGATGAGAAGGCGCGATTTAGGTCTATGTCTATGAAACGGGTATTGTTCTTTACTGCTGGAGGATTGCCCACTGTGCTTTTGACCTGAAAGGTCGAGCGGTCAGCTTGGTACACGCCATCTCGAATGAGTTTTTGTAAGTAAAGGCCTGAAAGCTCGTTGCCATGTGTTCCAGCAACCAGAAGTACCTGATTGATTGAGGGAATTGTCATATCGATATCTGCCAAATTCAAATAATAAGATGTTATAACATAACAATAAAAGCAAGATCTAGCGTTGGCTTAGTAACGATAAAAAAACGCCGCTGACGTATCACGTCAGCGGCGTTTTTAAAAGACAGCGGCGTTATTACGCGCCTTTCGATTTATTGCGGATTGCACGCATCATCTTCAGGCGTCGCTCGGCAGAACTTTGCTCTTGCTGAGGGTTGTTCTTACGACCTTGACGATCTTTGTAAGCCGGTTTGCTGTGCATCTTAGTCAGCAGGGCATCACGACTTTTTGGCTCGTAGCCGGCAAGTTGGATACGTTTGATACGCTGCTGAATGAGGTTTTCAACTTGTACCAGCGTCAACTCTTCGTCGCGACTTACAAAAGAAACAGCATGGCCTTGTTGTCCAGCACGACCGGTACGACCAATGCGGTGAACGTAATCTTCTGCAAGGAACGGCATGTCGTAGTTCACAACGTGTGGCAGACCTTGGATATCAAGACCGCGCGCTGCTACTTCTGTCGCAACCATGACACGGGCTTTGCCAGATTTAAATTCTTCCAGAGCACGGCGGCGTGAGCTTTGCGCTTTATCACCGTGGCAAAGAACCGCCTTGATACCATCTAGCTTAAGCTCTTTAACAACTTCGTTTGCGGTTTCTTTGTAGTTTACGAATACCAAAACTTGCTGCCAGTTTTTACGGCCAATAAGTTCAGAAAGAAGCTCTAGCTTACGCTCTTCATCAACAGGGTAAACTACGTGGAAAACCGTCGCGGCCGTTGAGTTTTCTTCATTAACAATAACGCGCTTCGGCTTACGAAGAAGATCTTGTGCCAACGCGTTCATTTGCGCTGAAGAAGTAGCAGAGAACAGCATAGTTTGTGGGTGACCAGACACACCACTCATGATAGTGCGAATAGCGCTAATAAAGCCCATGTCCAGCATGCGATCAGCTTCATCGAAAACCAGGAACTCAAGGTTTGCGAGGTTGAGATTGCCTAGTTCAATGTGCTCAATCAGACGACCCGGTGTGGCCACTAACACATCGGTACCATTCTCAAGTTTACGCTCTTGAGAGGACATTTTAGCACCGCCGTAAACAGCAGTGACCGTGAGGTCGACATACTTAGTGTAGTCCGCAATATTATTAGCAATTTGATCGACGAGCTCGCGCGTAGGCGCCAGAATCAGTGCTCGAGTCGTTGCACGGCCAACTTGCTTTGGTGCATCCAGCAACTGTTGGATGATTGGCAAAGAGAATGCAGCCGTTTTACCCGTTCCCGTTTGTGCATGAGCTAGGATATCGTGTCCGCGACGTGCATGAGGGATCGCCTGTTGCTGAACAGGGGTGAGTTTTTCATAGCCGCACTCAGTGAGGGCTTGTGCTATCTCTGGTGAAAAACCTTGTGATGAAAATGACATTCTATGTTCCTAAAAGCAGATGACCGTGTTCTCTTGACCACAACAATGTAAGTTTAGGGTGTCGTGGCAAAGATGGCCGCTGATTATAAGGGAAATCTGTGCTCGTGTGGGACTAATTTCGGATCTTTTGTTCTTCATAGAATCTAACGACTCAGAGAAGGGGGGTGAGTGGGGCTTGTTGTTACGCTAAAGCGGGATCTGATCATCGGCTTGCTGTAAGCAAACGCTTGGGTGACGCCATTCAAAGCAGTCGAAGTGAATCAAAGTCACTGAGTCGTGTTCTAGCACTTGTTGTAATCGCTAGCAGAAAGTTTAAATAAGTTATTGAAGATAAAAGATATTAGCGACTATATTCCCTTGCTAAATTTATGATGTAGGAAATGTAATGTCTGAAATTGGATGAGTATTTAACTACTTTCATTTAATGAAATTGTTTAATGGAATTTAGTAAACAATTGATGTGAAAGGCTTTAATTTTTTAGACTATATTAGTTTCACGATCACATTCAAATAATGATGTAAAAATCATTAAATGCGTTTCTATTTGGCGAATGATTAAGCTATTATTGGCAGCTTATTAGGGACATTGGCGTCCAGTAAATAGATTTAACTTAGCTTAACTTGTTGTAATAATGGTAAAAAGTATTTTTTCGCCGTTGTGGGTGTTGGCATTAATGGCCATTGTACTGTTTTCCCACAGCGCACGTAGCGAAGTAAAATTAGAATCAGGTACGATTAAACGTATGTATAGCAGTGCACAATTAGAGGGAGTGCTGGATTTTCAATTATTTAAGGATGCATACCTTGCTTATGAGAAAACCACTAACCGCAGTAAATCGCTGTTAACCATTATTGATTATTCTAAGCCATCGACAGAAAAACGTTTTTATGTCATTGATATGGATAAGAAATCATTGGTGTTCAACACTTACGTCTCGCACGGTGTTAATAGTGGTGAGAAAACAGCGACTAAGTTCTCTAATATTATTAATTCTCGCAAGACATCGCTGGGCACCTTTTTGACTGATTCTACTTACTATGGTTCGAACGGTTACTCTTTACGCCTAGATGGATTGAGCAAAGGGGTTAACGATAATGCTCGTGAGCGCTATATTGTTGTTCATGGTGCAGATTACGCGAATGAGTCGTTTCTCAAACAAAACGGCTATCTAGGACGCAGTTGGGGTTGCCCTGCATTGCCGGAGCATTTGTCACGAGAAATCATCGACACGATTAAAGGCGGAAGCGTTATTTACGCAAGTGCTTAATATAATAAATCGTCTAGTTGAATATCTTAATTTATTGATTAGTAAGAAAAAGGCTCACATATATTGTGAGCCTTCAGACTGCTGACAAAGGTCTAGCTTTCAAGCTAGACCTTTGATCTAATAGGAGTATCGAAATATGGATACTCCGATATGCTTCAAAAACCTTCTCCTCAGCAATACGAACTCGAAATGGTAACCATGGAACAGCTCGTTCCACAGAATCATCTCGTTCGTAAAATTGATAATGCCATCGACTTCGAGTTCATCAGAGACGAAGTGGCACATCTATACTGCAAAGATAATGGCCGCCCACCCGTAGACCCTGTGCGTTTATTCAAAATCATTCTGCTTGGCTACCTATTCGGCATCAAAAGTGAGCGCCAACTGGTCAAAGAAATTGAAGTGAACGTCGCTTATCGTTGGTTCTTACGAATGTCACTGACCGAAAAAGTTATCCATGCTTCGACGTTAAGCCAGAACCGAATTCGACGCTTCAATGGTACTGACGTCTTTGAGCGCATCTTCAACAACATAGTGCTTCAAGCGATGGAGAAAGGCTTAGTCGCAGGACAGGAGCTCTTCACTGACAGTACACACCTTAAAGCCAATGCTAACAAGAACAAGCACATGAATCGTCTGCGTCCAGTTAGTGCAGGCGCTTATCTTGATATGCTGAATGAAGATGTGGCTGCAGACCGAGAATCTGAAGGTAAAAATCCATTCAAAGAGACGCCACCAAAGACAGACGTCAAAAACACTAAAGTCAGCACCACCGACCCTGAAAGTGGCTTTATGACACGAGACAATAAGCCTCAAGGCTTCTTCTATCTTGACCACCGAACCGTGGATGGTAAGCACGGTATCATCGTAGACACATACGCAACACCGGGGAATGTGAATGACTCACAGCCCTATATCCGTCGTCTCGATCACACACTAGAGCAGTTCAACCTCAATCCTATCGCAGTTGGTATCGATGCAGGTTACTTCACTGCGCCTGTTGCTGAATCACTCGAGCGCCGCAGTATATTAGGTGTGTTCGGGTATCGCCGCCCATCAAGAACTAAGAACAAATTTAAGAAGAAAGACTTCAAATACCAAAAAGAGACCGATACCTATCGCTGTCCAGAAGGGCAAGAACTTATCTATAAAACCACAACACGCGCAGGCTATCGCTCATACGCTTCAGACCCGAAACAATGTGCGTTTTGCCCCGTTCGGGACGACTGTACTAAGAGTGAAAATATGCAGAAGGTCATAACGCGTCACCTTTATAGTGAGACGGTGGAGCGAGCCAATCAAATGCGACTCTCTAGCTACGGAAAGAAGACGTATCGGAGGCGAAGTGAAACAGTAGAACGAAGCTTCGCCGATGCAAAACAACACCATGGCCACCGTTACGCGCGCTACCGCGGTCTCGCAAAAGTGCAAATGCAATGTTGGTTAGCCGCTGCCGCTCAAAACATCAAGAAGATAGCGTTGGTGGTGAGCTATCTGCGAAAAATGGGCCTAAATAAGGCAGAAATAAGTCAAATACTAGCCTCTGTATGCCGATTTAAGCCTTACTCACTTCAGAACGCTATCTAACAAAAAATATCGCGATCGCGGCCTACGGCCGCTCCGAAAAAAGAACCCCGCTTGAAAAAGCGGGGTTCGTCAGCAATCTGAAGGCTCACATATATTGTGAGCCTTTTTTGTATTTCGCGAATTAACTTGGTTTCGCTTTATTAGGGCGAGAGCGATTTGGTCTTGGTTTGCGAGACTTGTTCGCTGCTTGTTCACCACCACTATTTGGTTTGCGCTTGAAATTGAACTTTCTTGGCTTGCGTGGCTTGTCTGAACCTTTGTTTTCCTTTGAAGCTGCGCTGTTGCCTTGCTTTTGCTGACCTTGTGCTTGCTGCGGCTTAGGCTTTTTCGGCTTCTTAGGCTTTTTCGCCTTGATTGGGCGAGTATCGAGTTTTGATTCTGGCAGTTCATGAACGGGTTTGAAGCCCTCCAGCTCATGTCTTGGTAGCAACTTACCAATCAAACGCTCGATAGAAAACAGCTCTTTTGCTTCGTCTGCACAAACCAGTGAGTAAGCGTTACCCGTTTCACCAGCGCGGCCAGTACGGCCGATACGGTGCACGTAGTCTTCAGATACGTTGGGTAAGTCGAAATTCACAACCTGTGGCAGCTGAGGGATGTCTAAACCGCGCGCGGCGATATCGGTTGCGACCAATACGCGGACTTCACCACTTTTAAAGTTAGCCAGCGCGGTTGTACGAGCACTTTGGCTCTTGTTACCGTGTATTGCCAAAGCCGTAATGTCTTGGCCTTCTAGGTAACGAGCAAGACGGTTTGCACCATGCTTGGTTCGACTAAATACCAGTACCTGCTTCCAGTTACCATCGTGAATAAGCTTGGCAAGCATAGCCGGCTTTTGCTTTTTGTCGGCAAGGTAAATGCTTTGCTCAACTAATGCTGTGGTTGAGTTTGGCGGCGTCACTGATACTTCTACCGGATCGTTGACTAAGCCTTTGGCTAGGTCACGGATCTCGTTTGAGAAGGTGGCTGAAAATAATAGGTTTTGACGCTTTTCAGGCAGCAGATCCAGAATCTTTTTGATGTCACGATAAAAGCCCATATCTAGCATTCGGTCAGCTTCGTCCAGTACCAGTACTTCGAGCTGAGAAAATTTGATCGCGTTTTGCTGATATAAGTCCAGAAGGCGGCCTGGTGTTGCCACCATGATGTCGCAGCCTTTGCGAAGCTTCATCATTTGCGGATTGATTTTCACACCGCCATACACGCATTGCGATGTGATTGGCAGGTGGACACTGTATTTGAACACACTCTCGTGAACTTGAGCTGCCAGCTCACGAGTTGGCGTCAAAATGAGTGCTCGAATGTGGTTGCTCTTTACACGAGTACCGGAATCGAGATTTTGGATCAATGGCAGAGCAAAGCCTGCAGTTTTGCCTGTGCCTGTTTGAGCAGCAGCCATGACATCTTTACCTTCGATGACAGCTGGGATTGCTTGCTCTTGAATAGGCGATGCTTTCTCATAACCTAATTCTTTAATTGCGCGAAGAATAGGTTGGGAAAGACCTAAAGAATCAAAACTCATAGTGGTACTCAGTTTAAGAAAAGAGGAGGGCAGATCGCCGTGACGTGCCGTAAACCCTAGGATAGGGCAAGGCGCGCTATTCTGCGTGCTTTTGTGATGAAGTTCAATACAATTTTGGTTGCATTATTTCAGCGATTTAGGGCTAAAGCAGTATTGAATTTACCCGTTAAGGTGTTTATATTGTCGCCGCCTTAGACAGGCACACCCTAAAATGCACACTCGCCATCCCGCCTCCATTGGTGCATTTATATTGGTGCATTTATATTGGTGTTAGAACTTTCCCATGCAAACGACAATCCGTCCTTTAACTCGCTTTACCCGTGAATCGGGGGCGCTTATGAACCTGTCGGTTCCTATTATTCTTACCCAGCTCGCAACTCAAGCGATGGGTTTTGTTGATACCACCATGGCTGGCCAAGTTAGTGCCGCCGACCTTGCTGCTATTGCTCTTGGTGCGAGCTTGTGGATCCCTGTATTGCTGCTTTTGCGCGGCGTTATAATGGCTTTAACGCCCGTGGTGGCGTTTCATCGTGGTGCTCGTGATTTTGATAGTATCTCTATCGAGTTCTTTCAAATGGTGTGGTTAGCACTTACCTCCAGTGCATTATTGATTGCCTATTTGGTGAGCGCGAAACCAATTTTAGAGTGGATAGGTGTGGCATCGGAGATCATCCCGATTGCCAGTGACTACGCTTACGCATTGGCGTTTGGCGTGCCGGGGATTGCGCTGTTTTATACCTTAAACGGCTTTTGTGAAGGTATGAACAACACTAAGGCACCCATGATCATTTCAGTGATTGGTCTATTGGTGAACATACCAGTTAACTATGTGCTAATTTACGGTAAATTCGGTTTCCCTGAACTTGGTGCTGTGGGCTGCGGCTGGGCGACAAGCCTTGTGTATTGGTTGATGTCGGGATTACTGTACTCTTATATTCGCGGTCATCATCATTTCAAAACCATCATTCGCTTTAGCGATGCAAAGCCACGAATTGCTGAGATCTTCAACCTATTAAAGTTAGGCCTGCCGATTGGGATGAACATTGCGGTGTGCGGCAGCATCTTCGCCGTGATTGCACTTTTGATTGGTCGCATTGGCGCAGAAAACGTCGCAGCGGCACAGATTGCGCTCAACATTTCGAGCATGACCTATGTGATCCCGATGAGTATCTCGTTTGGTATTACTATCCGTGTTGGTCACGCGTTAGGAGCTAAAGACGATTTAGGCGCGGTGGAACGCAGTAAAATTGGTATCGTGGTGGCGGCGATGTTGTCACTGTGTTCGGTGGCGATGTTCTTGCTGTTCCCGGACTGGATCATTCGCCTCTATACCACGGATCCGGCGGTGAGTGCGACGGCGGCTACCTTGCTAGTCTTTACGGCGATGTATCAATTTAGTGATGCGCTGCAGACTTCTGCTAACGGTGCGCTGCGCGGTTATAAAGATACCAAGGTGCCAATGATTTTGGCGATTGCCTCTTATTGGGGTTTAGCACTGCCGCTTGGTGTGGTGCTAGGACTGACCGATCATATAGTGCCAGCGATGGGCGAGAAAGGTTTTTGGATCGGCATCCTGACTGGATTGACGGTTGCGGCCATATTGATGCTGCTGCGCTTACGCTCTGTGATTAAGCGTCGTGATGCGCAATTGGCAAGTGATGTATAGACCATTTTTTGATTGAAAACGGGCGCGATAAAGTGATTTATCGCGCCCGATTTGTTTATAAATATGTATCAAAAGTGTCGTCATCCCCTTGCAAAAGGGGATCTCATGCGCGCCGCGAATTGGATTCACGTGACTTAGTCATTATTTTTCAGTTGGCTACGCGCTTTGGGAGATCTTCACTTACGTGAAGATGACGGGTGTTCGTGAAGATGACGGTGTGGAAGTAAATATTCAATTACAACTTCAACTGACCGTGATCATAGGTTAAACCATTCTCCACATCACTCCCAAGTAGCACCGGGCCATCTAAGTCAACAACTTCCGCGTTGGTCGCTATTGGTAATGCCGCTTTCATGGCCAGTGATGAGCCCAGCATACAGCCACACATAATACTGAGCCCTGCTGTACGAGCCTCTTTCTCTAGCGCCAGTGCTTCGGTAAGGCCGCCGGTTTTATCGAGTTTAATATTGATCATCTCGTAGCAATCAACCAAGTCGGAGAGTTGCTCTCGGGTATGACAGCTTTCATCAGCACACAAAGGAATAGGGTGCTCAATCCCTTTGAGTAGATGGTCTTGGCCACTTGGCACTGGTTGTTCAATCATGGTGATATTGAACGGTTTCAGTGAAGCAAACAGTGTATTAAGGTCAAGCTGAGCCCAAGCTTCATTTGCATCGACGATGATCTTTGCGTTTGGCGCTACAGCACGGATCGCAGCGATCTTCTCTACAACGGCTTGATCGTCAAGTTTTACTTTAAGCAGTGTTGCCCCTTGGCTCACATAGCCCTTCGCCTGCTCAGCCATGTCGGACAGCTCTGCTACCGACACCGTCATTGCTGTTTCTATGCTTGGAGCGATACTAAATAGTGGGGAAGGAAAGTGACTGTCGGCAAGTTGAGCCTCTAGAGCCCACAATGCGCAATCCACGGCATTACGAGCAGCACCGGCTGGAAAAGATTGCAGGCTAAGTCTTGCCTCATTTGGCGTCATTAAAGTCAGCGTTTTAGCAAACTCCGTTATTTGACTGATGACAGAATCGACAGACTCACCATACCTTGGATAAGGCGTACATTCCCCTTCTGCTTCAAAGTCTTGATAGCGCACGGTGACACGAACTAGTTCTGCATGTGTTCTCGTACCGCGAGAGATGCTAAACGGTCGTTCCAGTTTAATTGAGTGATGATGAGCGCTAATAGACAGCATGTGGTGAGCTTCCTTACTGTGGCCAAGGTTAAAGTGAGCGAACACGATCTGCGATTGCATCGACACCAAATCGAACAGGGTCGGTGACGGGCATGCCGAACTCTTCGCTCCATTTTAGACACAGCGCTTTCGCTTCTTTGTCAGAAATGTTTGAGGTATTGAGACAAATGCCAACAAACTGCACCGATGGATTGGTGACTCGCGCTGCCATTAAGTTGGCCTCGATGGTCTGCTCAATGCTTGGCAGTGCTGCGTGAGGTAAATGGCGAATGTGCTCGCGTCCGACTTCATGGCACAGTACCAGCGCATCAGGTTGAGCACCATGCAGTAAACCTAAGCTTACGCCAGCGAAAGAAGGATTAAACAGCGAACCTTGGCCTTCAATAATGTCCCACTCATGTTCAGTAAAGCTTGGACTAAGCGTTTCAACGGCGCCAGAAATAAAGTCTGCGACCACAGCATCGACTGAAATACCGTGACCTTCAATCAGAATGCCGGTTTGACCTGTGGCTTTAAAGCGTGCTTGGCAGCCTTGCTCGATGAGAGCTTTTTCGATCGCAAGTGCGGAAAACATTTTGCCAACTGAACAATCGCTGCCAACGGTCAAGAGACGTTTTCCTTGACGCTTTTTGCCAGTGCCAACGTCGAGCGGCGCATCGTAATGCCTGACATCAAACAGCTCAATGGCGTTTTGGGGAGCTAGTGACGCTAGTTCGGGAATATTATCAAGGCGTTGATGCATACCAGAAGCAATATTAAATCCAAGCTGCGCCGCGTGCACAAGCGTCTCGACCCAACTTGGCGGGATAACACCGCCAGCATTTGCGGTACCAATGACCAGTGTTTTGGCCCCCATCGCTTTGGCGTCTGCCAATGATAGAGGCTCAAGGCCGAGCGACACGGTTTGCTCAGTCAGTCGCAACTCACCCAAACAGGCATCCGGTCGCCATTTAACGATGCCGCGTGCTGTTTTTGCTGCGAGAGGGTCGGTCACGTCCCCAAGGAAAAGTAGATAAGGCTGAGCAATGTTCATATCGTCCCTCATGAATCTGGATAAATGATTGGTAAATCAGGATTATCAAGATAGCGGGGACGACGAGCACAATCGAATACTCAAATGTGCGTAACCTATAACATTAGGTTATGGGCTGGTGGTCGTGGTGAGCGTTTCTAGAAACTGCTTACTTGCTATAGACATAGGGTGAACGTCGCTGGTAAGCAACGAGATTGAGCAATCAATGTCGTCAGTTAACGCGATACGCGCCAAATTGGGTTCTAGCGCGTATTGCTGCGCAGTCCAAGGATCAACAATGGCGATGCCGCTGCCGAGTTTGGCAAGTTCGGCGCCTGCACTGTAGCTTCTGACGCGAAACGTCGGTGCAAAGTCATCCCTAAGAGCGGTTATCGCATCATGCAAGCGCATGCCCAGTGGGTCGCGTTCATCGAGTGCGATTAGGCCGATGTCACTGCTAAGCAATGTTGAAAGTGAGAGTGAGGAAAGCTCAGGGCTCAGCGCTTTATGATGCTCACGGGTAAGGAGGACGGTCATCGATTGCTGCAGTAATAGGCGATGTGATATGCCCGCAGGTGTTTCACGACCAAACGTGACCGCGAGATCGAGCTCATTATTTAGCAGTGCCTGACATAGTTCGGCGTGATTACCGGTAGTCAGGTCAATAGAGCAGGCGTTTCGCTGGGCAAATTCAGATACTAAAGGGGTGAGCAACTTAGTGGCCAACACGGGAGGTGCGCCAATACGAATGTGTTGATGCCCAGCTTTGACTTTGTAGGTCAAGGTTTGGAACTGGCCAAGCTGGCGATAGATTTTTTCAACTTCTGGCAGCAGTGTCTGTGCTTCTAGGGTCGGAACCAGCCGCCCTTTGATGCGCTCAAACAGTGAAAAGCCGAGCTGCTGTTCGGTGTGAGCCAATACACGTGTCACATTGGGTTGGGAAACATGTAAATTTCTCGCCGCTCCCGATACCGTTCCGGCTTGCATGATGGCGTAGAAGACTTCCAATTGTCGAAGGTTCACAGTGGCTCCAGTAACGGTGAGTTGGAATCGCCACTGTATAGCAAAATGAGGTCAATGAAAATTGGCAGAGTCTATGAAAAGCGAGATTGAAAATAGGGCGCTAGGATGAAAAAAGGCTTGAACAAAGTATGCTCAAGCCTATCTATCGAAGGTCAATAACTGTTTGCAAGCTGGGCAATTATGCCTAACTAAAGTGAACCCAAAGAATTGAGCCCCAAACCATCATCGCCAAACCAATGGCGAGAAATACCGCTGCAGAGCCAAGATCTTTGGCGCGGCCAGAGAGTTCATGGCGCTCTAGACCAACGCGGTCTACCACGGCTTCGACGGCTGAATTCATCAATTCAACAATCATGACAAAGATGACGCTGCCGACTAGGGCGGCTTTGGCAAACAAAGATACGTCTAACATTGCTGCGACGATAACCGCCAACACAAGTGCAGCACATTCTTGGCGGAAGGCTGCCTCGTTTTTCCAAGCTGCGATAAGGCCGTACCAAGAGTAGCGAGCAGCATAAATAACTCGTTTAATGCCGGTATTTTTTTGGATCTCAGTCATGGTTTAGTTCAACTTTAAAGTGAGCGCATCGTTGCGATTATTCTCGTGTTTATCGTCAACAGACTTGGAAATATCGCCAATCGCTTGAAACTCCTCATGAGTCCACACAGCTTTGTCTGTCAATGTGGCTGGCAGTATATCAAACGATTGGATCTTGTCAGCTTTTACTAACTGCAATTGTCCGTATTGTTCAAGATCAGCAAAGGCTGACAAGCTAAGTGGCGTACCATTAGAAACGACATTTGGTATCAAATCGAGGCTGAAGTGATAGTCACGAGTTTTTACTACCCATTTGTTCGGCAGACGCTTGTCGCTGTCCCACCAAATGCCATCAAGCTCTTCGAGTTTTTCGATACTGGTGTCATCGTCTTGTGCATCAAGCATGTTGAGATGCTTGCGAAAATATTGCGGGAACAATACTACGAATGCATCTTGGGTGATGTCTGGGTTAATTCTGAAGATCTCATAAGCGATAAGCGCACCAAGCATGTTGGAATACAGATCTTCTGGCGAAAAAGCAGATGGGTATTCTTTGAACCCACCGACAGATACCAGACCGTACCATTGAGCGATCTCATGCCACTGGGCGAGACGAAACGCCAATAGTGCCGCTAGCTTAGCTTCGTCATCTTGTTCCGTATTGAGTTTGTCGAGGTTGCTAAACACAATGCGACGGTCACGTAGCTCAGGTGTCAGGCTAACTTGATAATTGTCGCTGTCACGCTGTTTGAGAGAGTGATACAGATAAAAGGCGAAATCCGCGGTGTCTCTGACGTGCGCCGTATCGATAAAGCCGCCTTTATTGGTAAAAATGAGTCCATTCACTTCATCGGATGCGCCAAACAGGCTGCCGACAACACTTGCAGAACCATCATTGAATACATGTGCATCCACATCTTCGGTATTGAGGACGTTCTTAATGGAGTAGAAAGGAACAGGGACGCTTCCTAGCTCTGCTTTAAGGCCCGTTCCAAAGGCGCAGCATGGTCTGATCCCTACTGGTACAGTCTCGGATTCCGCGAAGCTGGGTGCTGCAGATAGAGCAAGACTAAGTAGCAATAGTAGTTTTTTCATAAGTGAACCAAATCAGTGAGTGGAACAAAAAAGCGCAAGATTGTGCAGTGTACGCATCTGCAGTTTGTCAAAACAATGCAATAATTTATCGTTTCGATAATAACGGTTTGTATAAGCTGCATTTACCTTTTTCCGCCATGAGGCTAATCGAGCTCTGGAGGCTCCGATTGAACTTGATTGCGACCGAGTTGTTTGGCTCGGTATAAGGCGGAATCGGCGTTTTCTAATAGTTGTTGTGCTGTCACTTGTTCTTCGATGACCTGATGTGTTACGCCGATGGATATTGAGAGCACGCCAAATGGCTCGTTTCCTGAGTGGGGAATGTTCAGTGCAATGATCTCTTGACGCATTTTCTCCGCTAGCGTCATCGCTTCTTGAGCAGAAATATTGACTAATAAGGCACAAAATTCCTCACCGCCAATCCGCGCAACTAAATGGCCACACGGAGCCAGTACCTGCTTTAAGGTGTTGGCCACGTAGCGCAGAGCGAAGTCGCCTTGAACGTGCCCATATAGGTCGTTGTATTGCTTAAAGTGATCGACATCGATCATCATGGTAGAAATAGTACTGACGCACAGGCTATGAGTATGATGTTCGAGTTCGCTCATAAAAGGACGGCGATTCGGTAGGCCCGTAAGCTCGTCAGTTTCTGCAGCGATATGTAAGCGCTGGTTCGCTTCAATTAACTCTTCTTGAAGTGCTGTCATCTCTTTCTGATTGCGAATCCTTAGATGCATTTCGCTGACCGTCGTTGATAGCCTGCTTAATATGGCGGTTTGAGTATCGCTCCACGCGTGTGCGCCATCCGTAATTGAAGCGATAAGAAGACCAAATATCGATTTTCCATCGATAAGAGGAAAGATAGCGACTGAGGCAATACCAAGCTTTTTCATCATCCTATATTCGGGGTCGGCTTGGCTCTTAAGGATTTCAATATCGTGAATGACGATGGGCTCTAAAGAGAGCAAACGACGTTGCAGTAGCACCATAGATTCAATATTAATGCCTTGGGGGTAGGGATTATCGCTGCCGTCTGCTCGCCAAGAATACTGATAACGGGCGACGTCGTTCTCTATTGTTAACACGCTAAGCCTATCAATATTGAGTAGGCGGCCTATCGGTTCAAAGGCACGGTACATGACCACCGCCATGTTTTCTTCGTTACAGGTGAGTATGTTAAGTGACATATCGGCCAATATTCTGTGTAGCTTACTTTGGGTTTTGTAGGCCTTGGTCTGAATGTCGATACTTTGTTCCAGTTGATTCTGGTGATGGAGCAATTGTCGCTCGGTTCGCCGCTGTGCAGCGATGGCACGGCGTGAGGCGTTATTGAGGTTTTGTAGCGCTTTGGCGACGTAGGATAACTCGTCTTGCCTTTCAGTTAGGCTGTCGGGCAATTTTAGCTTGCTCGATGCTTTGGGGTTGATGGTTTTAGATATCGTATAGAGCTCGTTAAGGGGTTTGGTGACCAATGTATACACCACGATAACCACAATTGAGATGATCACTAGAGCCTCGATAGTGTTTAATACAAACCCCAATGTCAGTCTCGATAACACTTCTTCTTGAATCATCGAATCGTCTATTTGATACGACAGTGTCCCAAGCAGACGTCCGTTGTAGCGTAAGTCATAGCTGTGTGTCATGACATCCAATGGCTCCGTGACGTTAGCTTTCAGTTGAGTGCCCTCGATGCCATTAAGTTGAATGTTTTGAATATTGCTGTCCTTGCTAATGCTAATTAATAGCTGTTCTAGCTGGCGCAAATCCAGATCCCACAGTGCTTCTGAAATGGGGTAGTAGAGGGAGCGAACGTGACGCATAGTGTTGTCTTCGACTTGCGCCATTTCCTGCTGATAGTCGACGTAAGCCTGAATGGAGATATTTACTATGGCCAATACACCCGTGGCGACGACCATGATGGCGATGATTTTGTGCCGTAGCGTCTTCATGGGGAGCGATGTCACTTGAGCTCCTCTTTGCGGGCAAACGGGTCGATAGGGTTAGCTCGTATATCAATGTCGCGGAAATCAATCTGTTGCCAGTCTTTAACTTTCAGCGTGTCGTAGAACTCAGATGGGTAAGAGATAGGTCGAAATAAGTTGTACTTAGTGCGCTGTGGCCAAGATTCATTGTGCAAGTAGTAATGAATTTTGACTAACGCAAGACCAACGGCGGTGAAGTGTCCTCCCGCTAAGGATGATATTTCACCTTTTGCCAACGCATCTAGTACTTGATTCGAGGTATTTACTGTGCCGACAAACACCTCTTTACCGATCGCTTTATTGGCTTCTTTTAGCGCCGCGATAGCACCAAATGCCATGTGATCATTCGCGGTCCAAATATAGCGAATGTTGTCATGGCGTTTTATGAGCACTTTAGTTTGTTGATAAGCAGTTGACTCGTTCCAGTCACCATGCACGCGTTGGGCTATTGCTAAGCTATCTTGTTGCATAATAAACGAAGTCGCACCCGCTTCACGGTTAATAGATGCTGGGGTGTTTTTGTCGCCGGAAATTAACAAAAAGTCACCGGCTTTCTCACCTCCTTCGATGAATAAGTTTTGGGCGCTCAAATAGCCGATGTGGTAATTATCAGCAAAGACGCCGGGTAACAGGCGATGTGTCCATTTGGGGTTGCTGTAGACTGTCCTTTTGTCGAGGGGCGATAAATCGTTGAGGACAAAAGTGACTTTGATGTGTGGTGAGTTAATGGACTCGAGTAAAGTCAGCCCAATGCCTTTCTCGTTTACGAGGATAACAAAGTCTGGCTCAGGCTGTTGTTGCATCCTTTCGGCGATTTTTTGGCGAGTCAACAGTCGGTCACGATCACCGTGAATGATCTCGAGTTGTAAGCCCAGCGAATGCGCCGCAGCTTGCGCGTAGAGATCGACATCGTGCCAAAAGCTTTCAGTTGCAAAGCCAGGGCTGACGAAGAGCACCCGACTATTAGTCGCATGAGGTGTATCACCGTCTTCTGACGCGATGGCTGGGGTCAACAACAAACATAAACAGCAGACGCAAAGCGCCCAAATCACTTTCATATCAACACTCCCTGTGTTAAGAAAAATTATGGAAGTGATTCGTTAAAACGTCGAATAGTTGTGAGTTAAATCACACAAATGAGTCAGGATTCTCATTTATAAAACGGTGGCGTAGGCTGCAGAGGGGAAGGAAGCACGTTTTTGTACCTATTTTGCAGGCTAAGAGAGTGTGCAGGGTACACTCTCTTATATTGTGCAGCTAGTTCAATGGCTTAGCTTTATTGATGCGCTTAATCCAAGTTCTTGAAGGATGGAGCTCAGACAACAGATTGACGGGTAATGGCAGCGGATCACCACAGATTTCTGACGCAAGCAGTTCGCCAAGCAGTGGTGCCGAGCTTAGACCACGGGAGCCCAGACCCAACAAGCAATATATCCCTGAGTATTGCGTTAACTGTTCAAGTTTGTTGCCTCGCTCCTCATAGGCGTGGTTGAGTGCGTCGAAGTCCGCAACTTGGCCAACAAAAGGCAAATGGTCTCGACTGACGGTACGTATACCTTGACGTGACTCGTTGCCGCTGGTGTCGACCTCATCTACCCACGCCACATTAGGCACACAGGCTTTGAGTTTATCCCCATTTTCTTGCTGGGCTTTTGAGTCGAAATCAGTATCGATATGTTTACGATCGTAGCTAGCGCCGATACAGTGAGTCATGGTGTTGGGGTTATGCGGTGTCATATAGCCGTCGTAACACAACACCGATTTGATGTCTTGGAGTGCTGCTGTCGTAGGAATATGGCTGACTTGTCCTTTCACTGCCGTCAGGTGCAGTGCCTTGGTTTGTGCCAATTGGCTAAATTCATGGCCATTCGCAACGATGACGGCATCAAATCCTTCAGCAGCGAGATTGACGCCGTTTAGCGTCCACAGACCGTCCTCGCTTTGCTCTATGGTGGTAATAGCAGCGTTAAAATGGGCGCTAAGATTACCGTTACTGGTGTAATAATCGATCAGGCCCTTTGTGAGCTCTGCAGGACAGAGCCATCCGCCTAGCGGGTAGTGGACACTGGCGTGCGGCGACGTTACCCCAATTACTTGACTGGTTGTTTCGGCGTCGAGTTTATGAATGAGCTGGCTTGGGAAGTCAGCTTCTAACATACGCTCGAGTTTTTGTTGGGACTTATCATCCCACATTAATTGAGTGACACCGCACCAGTCATGATCAAACTTAAATCGTGTTGCCGCTTGCTGGACAAATTGTCTGGCGTAAAGGAAGGCAGGAGCAAAGACGCGAGAGACGCCGCGATGCTCGCCGTTGAGAAGAGGGTAAACCGCACCTTGACGATTTCCTGATGCGCCGTGTGCGGGCTCGGGATCTTTGCAGTATAAGCTTGTTTTAACGCCTCGCTGATCGAGAGCGGCAATTAACGTTGCGCTGGCAACACCGCCACCAATGATGGCAACGTGTTTAGGGCGTGGTTTGCTGGTTCGGGTATAGAGCGGGGCATAATTGCTATACGGCTGCTTATTAGCAACATGGCCAACAATCATGTCTCGTTTGGTGCCAAAGCCTTTGGCTTTTTTCATCTCAAAACCCGCTTCGATAAGTCCACGACGCACAAATCCAGCGGCGGTAAACGTAGCGCAAGTACAGTCTTGCTTGGCAAGTTTCACCATGCCATTGAACAGCTCCTGATTCCACATTTCAGGGTTTTTGCTTGGTGCAAAGCCGTCGAGGAACCAACAGTCGACGACACCTTGCTCTGGTGTCGGAACATTTGGTAGGCAGTCTTTAATGTCACCGAACCAGAGATCGAGTGTGATAGCGCCATCAGCAAGCACAATGCGGTGGCATTCTGGTACGGCGATAGGGTAGTGGGCTTGCAACTGCTCTGCGTAGGTCGCAAGTTCGGGCCATGATTGATGCGCTTTGATCAGATCTTGCTGTGATAGGGGATACTTCTCAAAACTGACAAAATGCAGTTCTTGTAACGTGGCGTCTGGATTCTGTTGTCGAAATTGATCAAACCACTGCCAGACGGCAAGAAAGTTCAGTCCGGTGCCAAATCCTGTCTCTGCAATGACAAAACGGCGCTGCTCAAAGTCATGCCAACGCTCTGGAAGTCGGTTTTGCTTCAAGAATACGTAACGAGTTTCTTCTAAACCATTGACATTGGAGAAGTAAACGTCGTCAAATTGATCGGATACCGGGGTGCCCGACTCATTCCAGTCGAGTTGCGCATGAGTGATGGAAGTCATAATTTTGACACTTATCTCGTGTTATACCCCTAGGTAGAAAATTAACACAACTACATTTAGTGGGGCATCAGTAGCATTTATTGATGCGAATTGTACGAATTTATGGGAAAGCTGACCACTTTTATCCTGTATCTTCGTTATCATTTAGCCGTTTTTGAATTTATAGGAATGTCACATGAAACGAGTCGTAATTACCGGTATGGGTATTGTTTCGAGCATCGGTAACAACGTTGAAGAAGTTTTAGCGTCTCTTAAAGCAGGCCAGTCTGGTATTAACGCCTCTGAGCAATTCAAAGAGATGGGCCTTCGTTCTCAAGTATGGGGTGATTTGAAAATTAACCCAGCTGAGCATATCGACCGTAAAAAAATGCGCTTCATGGGCGACGCAGCTGCGTACGCTTACCTATCAATGGAGCAAGCGATCGAAGACGCAGGTCTGACAGACGATCAAGTTTCAAATGACCGCACAGGTATCGTTGCTGGTTCTGGTGGTGCATCGGCACTTAACCAAACGCTTGCAGTGGATACACTACGCGCAAAAGGCGTGAAGCGTGTTGGTCCTTACATGGTACCTCGTACTATGTCATCAACTGTGTCAGCGTGTCTGGCAACACCATTTAAAATCCGCGGTGTGAACTACACAATGAGCTCTGCGTGTGCAACGTCAGCTCACTGTATCGGTCACGCGATGGAGCTGATTCAACTAGGCAAGCAAGACATCGTATTTGCTGGTGGTGGTGAAGAGCTAGATTGGTCGCAAACAATGATGTTTGATGCCATGGGCGCACTGTCTACTAAGTACAACGAGACTCCAGAAAAAGCGTCTCGTACTTACGATGCGAACCGTGATGGTTTTGTAATCTCTGGCGGCGGCGGTATGGTTGTTGTTGAAGAGCTAGAGCACGCGCTTGCACGTGGTGCGAAGATCTACGGTGAAATCGTAGGTTACGGCGCGACATCAGACGGCTACGACATGGTAGCACCATCTGGTGAAGGCGCAGTACGTTGTATGAAGATGGCAATGCAAGACGTTGAAGTGATCGATTACGTGAACACGCACGGTACCTCAACACCTGTAGGTGATGTTAAAGAGCTTGGCGCTATCCAAGAAGTCTTTGGCGGCAACAGCCCGGCTATTTCAGCAACCAAAGCAATGACCGGTCACGCACTGGGCGCGGCAGGTGTACACGAAGCGATTTACTCAACGCTAATGCTACACCACGGCTTTATTGCTCCAAGCATTAACGTTGATGAGCTAGATGAAGCGGCACAAGGTCTAGACATCGTAACTGAAACTCGTGAACAAGAGCTAAACACAGTGATGTCTAACAGCTTTGGTTTCGGTGGCACCAACGCAACGCTAGTACTGAAAAAGTACCAAGGTTAATCCTGGTTAATCAGTTCTATGATTTCCAGAGCTGACTGGTGAAAACCAGTCGCAGACGCAAGTTTTAATCCCTGGAGAGCGGGTTAAAATCCTTTTGTTCTGGATCTTGCCCAGCCAAATGGCTGGGCATTTTTGTACCTGAATTTTGCCTTACGCTATCTTTATGTATCGCCCACTCGACACATGGTGCTATATCTTGCACAATTCAGCCTATTGTAAGGACAACCCCTTTGGATACTCCCATGAAGATTATTGTAGATGAGGCAATGCCTTATGCTGTCGAGCTGTTTAGTCAGCTAGGTGAAGTCGTCGCAAAACCTGGTCGTGAACTGACGGCTGACGATCTTGTTGATGTGGATGCATTGATGATCCGTTCCATCACTAAGGTTAACGAAGCGCTACTGACAAAAGCGAACAAATTGAAGTTTGTTGGTACCGCGACTGCGGGTATGGATCATGTTGACCAAGCTCTGCTAGCGCAGCGCGGCATTTTCTTTACCGCTGCTCCTGGCTGTAACAAAGTAGGTGTCGCTGAGTATGTAATTAGCAGTTTGATGGTGATTGCTCAGCAACAGGGTTTTTCTATCTTCGACAAGACGGTTGGCATTGTCGGCTGTGGTCAGGTTGGTAGTTACCTACAAACTTGTCTGCAAGGTATTGGCATCAAAGTCTTGCTCAATGATCCGATTAAGCAAAACGAGGGCGATACAAGGACCTTCACCGAATTGGATACTCTGCTTGAGCAGTCGGATGTAGTGACGACGCACACACCGATCACTCGCGACGGTGATTATCCGACTCATCACTTAATTAACGAAGCACGTCTTGCAAACTTCCGAAGCGATCAGATCCTGATTAACGCTGCTCGTGGACCTGTTGTTGACAACGAAGCGTTAAAGCAACGCCTGCTTAAAAAAGATGGCTTTACTGCTGTGCTGGATGTGTTTGAGTTTGAACCAGTAGTTGATTTTGAGTTGCTACCTCTGTTAACGTTCGCGACCCCCCACATAGCGGGTTATGGTTTGGAAGGTAAAGCCCGTGGCACCACCATGATTTTCAATAGCTATTGTGAGTTCTTAGGGTTGTCTGAACGTGCAAATCCAGATGCACTTCTTCCGGTCGCCCCTATTCCAGAACTGAAACTGGATCGAGCTTGGGATGAAGCTGCGCTGCACAGTATGACGCAGATAATCTATGATGTACGCAAGGACGATGCAATTTTCCGTCGTGAGATCCACAACGAAAATGGCTTCGACAAAATGCGTAAGTTTTATTGGGATAGACGCGAATATGGCGCTGTCCTTGTTAAAGGTGATGAGTCATGTAACTTAGCACCTTTAGCAGAATTAGGATTTCAAATCGAGGTAACTAAATGAGCCAACAATTTAATATCGCTGTATTTGGAGCAACAGGCGCTGTAGGTGAAACTATGGTAGAAGTGCTGCAAGAACGTGAGTTTCCGATGGGTGATATCTACCTGCTAGCGAGTGAGCGCAGTGAGGGCAAGACCTATCGTATCAACGGCAAAACAGTGAAAGTTGAGAACGTAGAAAACTTCGATTGGTCACAAGTCCACATCGCTCTGTTTTCTGCAGGTGGTGAACAGTCGGCCAAATGGGCACCTATCGCCGCTGATGAAGGTGTGGTGGTTATCGACAACTCTTCTAATTTCCGTTACGACTACGATGTACCGTTAGTGGTGCCAGAAGTGAACCCAGAGGCAATCGCGGAGTTTAGAAACCGCAACATTATTGCTAATCCAAACTGTTCTACCATTCAAATGCTGGTGGCGCTTAAGCCTATTCATGATGCAGTAGGCATTGAGCGTATCAACGTAACCACTTACCAATCCGTCTCTGGTGCGGGTAAGAGCGGCATTGATGAGCTCGCAGGTCAAACGGCGATGCTGCTAAATGGTAAACCTGTTGAGCCAAAAGCGTTTGGTCAGCAAATTGCATTTAACTGTATTCCACAAATTGATCAATTTATGGATAACGGCTACACCAAAGAAGAAATGAAAATGGTGTGGGAAACGCAAAAAATCTTCAATGATCCAAATCTAATGGTTAACCCAACCTGCGTTCGAGTGCCAGTATTCTACGGACATGCGGAAGCCGTGCATCTAGAAACTAGCTCGCCAATCTCTGCTGAGGAAGTGGTGCAACTACTCGAACAAGCGGAAGGCGTCGAAGTTTTCCACGGTGAAGATATGCCAACGCAAGTTCGTGACGCAGGTGGCAAAGACCACGTAATGGTAGGTCGTATTCGCAATGACATTAGTCACCACAGTGGTGTGAACTTGTGGGTGGTAGCAGATAACGTCCGTAAAGGGGCGGCAACCAACGCGGTACAAATTGCAGAAGTACTTATCCGAGACTACTTCTAAACGGTAGCTTGCTCAACTCTTGTTCAGCGGCCTCTGCTGGGCAAGAGTGGTGCTTTATACACCGTTGCTGTTACTTTTTAATCAAAGGCTCCTTTTTAGGGGCCTTTGTGCTGTTAACCAATGTAAAATTGGTACCGATATCATGCTTGAATCAAGTTTTTTAAAGGCTGAACTATAGTTTTGGACTCAATATCCGATATAGTAACGAGATAATTTTTGTAATCTATATCGCAGACAGCTGAGCCTTCCATGCATCAAATTTTAAAGCCTTTGCTAGTGACGTTAGCACTAGCAGGAGCGACAACATCTTTATCTATCAGCGCTGATACTATTCGATTAACCGGTCCTAACGGCGAGGTCATCTCGGCTCCGCAATATTCGCAACCTGTCCGTCAACTCGCTAACGATGAGAGTAGCGCACCCTCGCGTTATTATGGCCCGACTGCGCAAAATGAAACCTTGTGGTCAATAGCATCTCGTTTTAAGCCAGCAGGTGCGAGTGTTCAGCAAACCATTTATGCCTTCTATGAGCTAAACCCAGGGCAGTTTGAAAAAGGCAATATCCATCAATTATTGCCAGGTAGTGAGCTGCGAATTCCATCCAATGCATTGATTAATCGCGTTGACTTGCAAGAAGCATTGGCGGTGTTGGCGGCACATCAGAACAAACTGAATCAACCTTCGCCAGTGGTGGAAGCTCCGCCACGTCCCGAGCCGAAAAAACCGCAGCCAAAACCAACAGAAGTAGTGACAGCGCCTCCAGTGGCGAAAGCTGAGCCTACGCCTGCCGTAGAAACATCGCCGCAACCTTCGACACCTGAAGTGTCAGCGCCGAAAATTCAAGCCCCCGATGTCACTGAGGCACTTCGCGAAGAGCTGAGTCGCTCAGAGAGTGAACTCCTGTCTTTAGAAGAGCGCAACCACCAACTAAGACTTATGCTGTCTGAAGTTCAGCATGAAGTGGAAGCGTTAAAAACAGAAGTTGATAATGAAGAGCGCATCCGCACGGAAGTTGAGCGTCAGCTCAGTGAGGAAAAGCGTAAGCAAGTAGAAATGGCACGACTGGCACCAAGCCAGCTCGATGTATGGCTTGCTAAGCCTTGGTTTGTGGCATTACTTGCTTTTGTCCCTGCTCTGCTCCTTGGCCTACTTGTTATGGCGCTACTACGTTCGCGTAAACGCCGCAATGATGAGCCTGCTAAGCAGCAACTAACGGACTCTCAGACGGAGACGACAGATAAGTCTGACATGGCTGCCGCTGCTGCTGGTGGTGGCGCCGCTATGGCCGCTGCCGCAGTTGCTAGCGAAGAAGATGATCTGTTTTCAGATGATCTTCTGGCTGGTCTTGACGATGAAACCGAACAAAGTGACAACGAAGAGAGTGATGCGAATGATGTATTTGCTGATCTTGATGAAGCGGACTTTGACTTCAACCTTGATGATGAGGACGACCCGTTTGCGAGTATCGATGACGATGGTGAGTTGGACATTGGTGTTGTTGATCTTGACACCAGTAACAATGGCATCAGCGTCAAAGATGGTGAGAAAGCACTTGGTCTTGAAGAAATGGAGCGCGCTCTGAATGACGTTGCGGTTCCTGGTGATGACGAAGAGTTGGATTTAAACCTATCCGATGACGATACAGACAGCAGCAATGATGTCGTGTCTCAAGACGACCTTGATAGTTTGTTTGCTGACTTTAGTTTAGACACTCAAGGTGCAGCTGAAGAGAATGTTGCTGAAGGCGGGTTGGATGAAGATAGCGCCCTTAACCAAGCGCAAATGGATGAGCTCCTAGCGGGTGACGATTTTGATCTTGATGAAGGGGAGATCGATTTAGACGATCTGTCTGCTGATTCGCCATTAGCATCGCTGGAAAAACTGATTGCAGAGGAAGAGGTCAACAATGCACAGGAAAGTGACGATGCGACAACAAGCTTTGACACTTCACTAGAGAGTGCTGTTTCCGATAGCACGGTTTCTGACAACGTCGATAATGACGATATTGATGATCTGTTTGCGCAGTTCTCGCAAATTGATGCCGAGGCTGAGAACTCAATTAAACCAGACACTGAGAGTGACGATGTCGAGTTACTCGACGAGATGCTCACGGATGACTTTGAGCTCTCGGAGCTTGACGACTCCGATCTAACGCTGGATGAAATGCTATCTGCAGAGCCACCCGCTGCTGGGGATGACGATGAGGTTCAGCTTCTAGCGGATGAAGAAACTGAACTGGATGAAAACAGTACAGAGCTCTTGGATGAGGTGCTGTTTGAGAGCAGCCTATCAAGTAGCAGTGATGAACCATCTGAGGATGACTTCGACCTTGACCCATTCAGTGCGGATAACTTATTAGGCTCTGAAATCAGTGATGATGAAATGGACGCTCTATTTGCGGCGAATGCGCCAGAGCAGACAGCACTAGAATCATCACCTGAAGACACCAACCATGAGGAACTAGCAGATACGCCAATGCAGGACGTGTCGCTAGAGGGTGCTGCCGAGGTGGGTACGTCAACATTGGCAGAGCTAGATAATGAAGATGTCATTTCTTCTGAACATACTGACCTTGATGACGAGCTCCTGTCAGGAGATGAGCTACGCCTTGATGATGAGCCTAATCTTGATGATGAACTGCAGGTGGACGATGCGTTTGATCTTAGTGATGAAACCGACATCGCGCCTGACGTTCAAACAGATGAAGTGGCAGCGGCTGTAAGTGATGCTGAACTGGATGTGCAGCAACCGGAGCTGGAGGCAAGCGAGGCGCTAGATACCGAACTTGAACCGCTTATATCCGATGCGCTTGACCCTGAGCTGCCTGCGTTTGAGGACCATATACCGTCAGAGTTTAATATTGAACCTGAATCGCTCGCGTCAGCACAAGAAGACGAAATGTTTGACGCGCAGGTAGCCGCCGGTCTTGAGGCCGCCACTGAGCCTCATACTGTCGACCCTCAGGCAGAAAAAAGCGCGGAGTCAGATATAGCGTCTAACTCTGAATTTGAATTTGTTCCAGAAATTGAAGGTGGCAGTCAACTTTCTCACGAAGGAGATGACAGCGAACAGGCGCGTAAAGAGCTTGATGCCTTGGTTGCCAATGAATTTGGAGTGCCGTCAGATGATGATTGGCTAGTAGATGAGCCAGTGGCGGATGATGCCGGACCTAGCAGTTTGGACACGCTTGTTGAAACGCCAGATGATGAAGAGGATGCGGAGTTTCTCGCCAATGCACTGCAAAGTGAGTACGGTGAAGAGCAAGCATTTGCTGATGCAGAGGGTGATAACGATGATCAGCCAATGTCTGAGGATTCATCGGATAGCGAGTTAACGTTTGACGATGCTGAACTGCCAGAGTACAGCGAAGAACACGCGTTTGCCGATGCCAATCTCACTCAGGAAAACGTGCAACCTGAGCTGACGGCTGAACCGGCAAGCAAGCTAACTAGTGAAGAGACAGAACATGACTTAACGTTTGATTCTGTTACGGAGCCGGGCGCAAATGGCACCGAAGAAACGAATGACAGTCATGCGTCTGCAGATGAGAGTGCGGAGCCAGCCTCATTGGAGGCACCTGACGCTCCTTTAGAAGATTTTGAGTTCCCTGAGTTTACCGAGCAAGACGCCTTACTTGATCTCGATGAGAGCGATGTTGAGCCGTCAAGTGAGTCAATGGAGCCTGCGGTTCACAGCGCAGAGTTTGAAGAAGCTCTCTCGTTAGAATCACTGCCAGAGTACGATGAGCAACAAGCTGCGATGGACTTGGCGCCGATGCAGGAGCCGGTGGCCGCGACGTCAGAAATGATTGGTGAAACGCTGGATCATTCGGAAATAGATGCGCTTGCCGATGCCTTTAGCATGGTAGACATGTCAGCGATTGAACAAGAAGGCAATCTTGACGAGCTTTTACAAGACAGTGACGGTGCAACATTCTCAAACATCTCGCCTGTAGATCAGACGACGGCAGACAGCGCAGGCCTAGATATTGACGCAATGCTGCAAGAAACCTCTAACTCTGATGCTGGCGAAGATTGGAATGGATTTACGCTGACCGATGAGCAGCGCGCTGCCATCAACAACGATATTCCTGATGAAGAGCAGGCGATTTGGAGTGGTGAAGACGTTGGATCACTTGCGAATGCATCGGATGAAGATTGGTCTTCACAAGATCCTGTGGCTGATTTTGATGGTCAAGAGAAGTCGTTTATGACCATCGATGAGCTCATGGCCCAAGTCGATGATGGAGATGCGGCTGATCAAGAAGAGGAAGAGCTTAAGCTGGATGTCGGCCTTGATGAGTTTCCTGATGTTATTGGGCCTATTTCTGAGGTGGATGTGGATTGCGACTCAGAAGCGGCAGGTAATCTTGATATGGCGAAAATCTATATTGAAATGAATGATTACCAGGGAGCGGTTAAGCTGCTAGAGAAAGTTCTGCTCGAGGGTTCAGGCCAGATTGAGCAAGAAGCGAGGCAGCTATTGAGTAAACTCTCAGAGCATCAATAGAATCGAAAACGGTGGCTTGCCACCGTTTTTTTATCTCAAGCGTTTGCTGCGTCAATCAAAGGTTAAATCCTAAAGGCGCAAAGCATCAAGAAATGACCAAGCTTTCACAGGCTGTGACTTTATACCAAGTAGAGTTGCGTATATACTTTGCCCCCTTTGACAAATCACAGATGCAGAGTTAACTATGAAAGTTGCATTAGGTATTGAATATAACGGTGAAAAATACTTCGGCTGGCAAAGACAGCGCGAAGTTACCAGTGTTCAAGAAAAACTGGAAAAGGCGCTATCTATTGTTGCCAATGAACCTATAGAGGTTCAGTGTGCGGGGCGTACCGACGCCGGTGTACACGGTACAGGGCAAGTGGTGCACTTTGAAACATCTGCGATCCGAAAGCCTGTTGCTTGGACGATGGGCGTTAATGCAAACCTACCTAAAGACATTGCGGTACGCTGGGCAAAAGAAGTCCCAGAAGCGTTCCATGCACGCTTTTCTGCAACCGCTCGTCGCTATCGTTATGTGATCTTCAATCACGATTTACGTCCTGGAATTTTATCTTCTGGTATCAGTCATTATCATGGCGACTTGGATGTAGAAAAAATGCATCAAGCAGGGCAGTACCTACTTGGTGAAAATGATTTCACGTCCTTTCGTGCCGTGCAGTGTCAATCTCGTAGCCCTTGGCGCAATATCATGCACTTAAACGTGACTCGCCACGGCCCTTACGTGGTGATTGATATTAAAGCGAACGCCTTTGTCCATCATATGGTGCGAAACATTACCGGTAGCTTGATTGTGGTCGGTAGAGGTGAGCAGCCACCTGAGTGGATAGAGTGGTTACTAGCACAAAAAGATCGCAAACTGGCTGGCGCTACGGCTAAAGCTGACGGTCTGTATTTGGTCGACGTCGACTATCCAGATGAGTACCAGCTCCCAGAAATGCCAATTGGTCCGCTATTTTTGCCGAATGATTTGAACTCTGGTTGGTAACTAGGTTCCAAACAGTGAAAAGTTAGCGTGATCAAGAGTTATGGCTTGGTCACAAGGATAGGTACAACCAGTTTTTTATCTACAGTTTGGCTGTAATATGGTTTAATCCCACGGCATTAATTAGAATTTCACACTTTCGCCATATTGGCGGGGGTAACAAGAGAAAAGGTCTTCCATGAGTTGGCTTGAAAAGATTTTAGAAAAAAGCAACATCGTTAGCTCGCGCAAAGCATCTATCCCAGAAGGTATCTGGACTAAATGTACTTCATGTGAGCAAGTACTTTATCACGCAGAACTAGAGCGTAACCTTGAGGTTTGCCCTAAGTGTAACCACCACATGCGAATGAAAGCACGTCGTCGTCTAGAAACGTTCTTAGACGAAGGTAACCGTGTTGAACTGGCAACTGAGCTTGAGCCTCAAGATAAGCTTAAGTTTAAAGACTCTAAGCGTTACAAAGAGCGCCTTTCTACCGCACAGAAAAACAGTGGCGAGAAAGACGCGCTGGTTGTCATGCAAGGTGAACTACTAGGTCAACCTGTTGTGGCGTGTGCATTTGAGTTCTCCTTCATGGGTGGCTCGATGGGTTCTGTAGTTGGTGCTCGCTTTGTACGCGCCGTAGAAGCTGCAATGGAAAACAACTGTGGCCTTGTCTGTTTCTCAGCAAGTGGCGGCGCGCGTATGCAAGAGGCGCTAATGTCGCTAATGCAGATGGCGAAAACCAGTGCTGCACTTGAGCGTCTATCGCAAAAAGGCCTGCCGTTTGTGTCAGTGATGACAGACCCAACGATGGGCGGTGTATCAGCGAGTCTAGCCATGCTAGGTGACATCAACATCGGTGAGCCAAAAGCACTGATTGGTTTTGCGGGTCGTCGTGTTATCGAACAAACGGTTCGTGAAGATCTTCCAGAAGGCTTCCAGCGTAGTGAGTTCCTGCTAGAGCATGGTGCGATTGATATGATTGTTGATCGTCGTGAAATGCGTCAGCGCGTTGGCAGCATGCTAGCGAAAATGACCAACCAAGCGTCACCACTTGTGGTCTCTGTGGAAGATTCTCCACAAGAACCTACATATGAAGTACCAGAAGCGGACGAAAAAGGGTAAAGTACTCACTAAGTTATCAAACGTTAACATATTGACGGCTAAATGAGTTCACAATCCATTCCACAAGCCACATCTTCACTACAGGTGTGGCTTGATTACTTAACCAGTATCCATACCAGTGCCATTGATCTTGGCCTAGACCGAGTGTCCGTCGTGGCGCAAAAAGGTCAACTTACCAAACCTGCTCCTACTGTTATCACCGTTGCCGGCACTAATGGCAAGGGATCGACTTGTGCATTGATGGAAGCCATTTTGCTTGATGCAGGCTACTCCGTGGGTGTATACAGCTCACCGCACTTAATTCGCTACAACGAACGTGTTCGTATTAACGGCCAAGAGCTGCCAGATGAGTCTCACACTCAGGCTTTTGCCTATATTGAACAGCTGCGTGGTGATGTTAGCCTGAGCTTTTTTGAGTATGCGACCTTGGCCGCTCTCAAGCAGTTCCAAGAACAGAAAGTTGAAGTCGTACTTTTAGAGGTTGGTCTTGGTGGTCGACTCGATGCGACGAATGTTGTCGACCATGATGTGTCAGTGATTACGAGTCTTGCAGTGGATCATGTTGACTGGTTAGGGGATGACATTAACGTTATCGGTTTTGAAAAGGCGGGCATTTATCGCGCGGGTAAACCAGCGATTTGTGGTCAACCAAAGCCACCAGCAACAGTGCCAGCGCATGCTGACGATATTGGTGCAGAGTTCTATCAAACTGGCATTCAATTTGACTACACGCAAACTTCAGACTCCACTTGGAGCTGGCAACACGGCACCTTTGCTTTAGAAGACTTGCCTATCCCAGTATTACCCCTGATGAATGCGAATACCGCGTTGATGGCACTGGGTACAGCCAATCTTGATATTACCGATATTAACATCGTCAACGGTCTTAAAAACGCTCGCTTGGCAGGGCGTATGCAGGTAATGGAAGGTACACCGACAACTATTCTCGATGTCGCGCATAACCCGCATTCGGCAGAGTACCTTGTTACTCAGCTTAATCGCTTGCATCCCAACACTCGATTTAAAGTCGTGATAGGTATGCTGCACGACAAAGATATTGCCGAAACCATTCGAGTTTTGAATCCCCTGACAGAGCATTGGTATCCTGCATCATTAAGCGGCCCAAGAGCGGCCTCTGCGGATGAGCTATGCACGCATCTTGATTCCAACCAAACTTTAACCCGATATGATTCGCCAGTTTCAGCCTATGAGGCAGCCAAATCGGACGCCAAATCAGACGATCTGATTCTGGTTGTGGGGTCGTTCCATACGGTTGGTGAGGTGCTGGCACACTGCAGTGGATCAGGCTGCTAAGCAAATACGAATCTAGGAGAAATCATGGCGAGTAAATTCCAAAGCCGTTTAGTGGGTACCATCGTACTGGTGGCGGTCGGGGTGATTATCCTGCCTGACCTGCTTGATGGTAAAAAGCTGCACTACAAAGAAGAATTTGCCAGCATTCCATTAAAGCCAGAAATCAACGCCGATGTGGAATCGTTTGAGGTGCTAGAGCCCGAAGAGGACATCTCAGTGCTTCCAGAAGCGCCTGTGCAAGCGACAGTCGGTGAAGACGTGGTCGAAGAGCCAGAGGCCGATGTAGTGGCAGTAAAGGCACAAGAGGTTCCTGAGCGCAACGATTACGCCGATAGTGCTTGGATCATTCAATTGATGGCATTAAAAAACGCCGACAATGCACACGCCTTAGTGAAAGATCTGCAAAAGCGCGGTTATCAAGCTCACGTGAAGCAGGAGGAGACCTTTACTCGAGTAATTATTGGTCCTGATGTTTCAAAAAGTAAATTAGAGAAGCAATTGATTGAATTGGAGCAAATTACCGGCTCAAGAGGTCAACTGCTCAAATTTAAACCACTAAATCCATAAGAAAACGTTTGCGTCGCGTATTTTTCTGTTAAAATGCGCGCCAACTTGAGATGAAGAATTCATGAATTGGTTAGATTTTGTCATTTTGGGTGTGATTGGGCTATCGGCCTTGATCAGTTTAGTTCGCGGTTTTGCCAAAGAGGCAATGTCGCTTTTGATATGGTTTGGCGCGTTCTTTATCGCCAGCCAGTACTACGCAAAACTTGCGGTGTACTTTACTAATATCGAAGACGACATGTTTCGTAATGGCGCCGCAATCGCTGCCTTGTTTGTTGCGACTTTGATTGTCGGAGCTCTCATTAACTATGTCATAGGGCAGTTGGTTCAGAAAACGGGACTCTCGGGTACAGACAGAGTACTGGGTATCGTATTTGGCGGTTTGCGAGGAGTGCTTATCGTCTCAGCGGTACTGTTCTTTGTTGATACCTTTACCACGCTGAACAACAGCGAGTGGTGGGAAACCTCAGAACTGGTTCCACACTTTAAATTGGTCATTGAGCCGTTTTTTGAACACATCGAAGCAACTTCTAGTTTCTTGTCTGGCGCTTAGCGGCGCCAGCTAATGTCGCAAATCGAGGATTAGGACATGTGTGGTATTGTTGGAATCGTTGGCTCTACGCCTGTGAATCAGTCTATCTATGACGCTTTGACCGTTTTACAGCATCGTGGCCAAGATGCCGCTGGTATTGTTACCATAGAAAGCAATCGTTTTCGTCTGCGTAAGGCGAATGGTCTAGTTAAAGACGTTTTTGAAGCGAAGCACATGCAGCGCCTCCAAGGTAACGTAGGTATTGGACATGTTCGCTACCCGACAGCTGGCAGCTCTAGCGCTTCTGAAGCGCAGCCATTCTACGTAAACTCTCCGTTTGGTATTACCCTGGCACACAATGGTAACCTCACCAACGCACACGAAGTTCGTGAAAAGTTGTTTGAGAAAGATCGTCGTCACGTCAATACGACATCGGATTCAGAAGTGCTGCTGAACGTTCTTGCGCACGAAATTGATACCGTCAAAGGTAATGTGACATCGGATGACGTGTTCCGTGCAGTGACTAACGTGCACCGTGCCATTAAAGGTGCTTACGCCGTAGCAGCGATGATCATCGGGCACGGTATGATTGCATTTCGTGATCCAAATGGCATTCGTCCTCTTTGCTTGGGTAAACGTGAAGTAGCAGGCAAAACTGAGTACATGGTGGCATCAGAGTCGGTTGCACTTGATGCGGTAGGTTTTGATTTTGTACGTGACGTTGCGCCAGGTGAAGCGATTTACGCGACATTTGATGGTGAGCTATTCACACGCCAATGTGCAGACAACCCTTCACTAAACCCTTGTATCTTTGAATTCGTTTACTTTGCGCGTCCAGATTCATTCATCGATAAGATTTCGGTATACAGTGCTCGCGTTGAAATGGGTAAGAAGCTTGGTGAGCGCATTAAAGATGAATTCGCAGATCTAGATATCGACGTTGTTATCCCTATTCCAGAGACATCTTGCGATATCGCACTGCAAATTGCTCAAGCGATTGATAAACCTTATCGTCAAGGTTTCGTTAAGAACCGTTACGTAGGCCGCACCTTCATCATGCCTGGTCAACAACAGCGTAAGAAGTCAGTACGTCGCAAGCTCAATGCTATCCGCTCTGAGTTTAAAGGTAAGAACGTACTGCTCGTTGATGATTCTATCGTTCGTGGCACAACATCAGAGCAGATCATTGAGATGGCTCGTGACTCTGGTGCTAACAAAGTGTACATGGTATCGGCTGCGCCAGAAGTTCGTTTCCCGAACGTATATGGTATCGATATGCCAAGTGCTAATGAACTTATTGCACACGGCCGCGATAATGATGCAATCTGTAAGCAAATTGGTGCTGATGCGCTTATCTACCAAACAGTTCCAGACCTTTTGGAAGCGGTGGGTCTGGGCAATCCAGATGTTAAACAGTTCGAAGCTTCAGTGTTCAATGGTGAGTATGTGACTGGCGATATCGATCAGTCCTACTTGGATTACCTTGATTCATTGCGTAACGATGATGCGAAAGTCCAGCGCGATATTCAGCAAGACTTGGCTAACTTAGAGCTTCATAACGAAGGTATCTAAGCCGCTTTTCTAAGAGAAGCAAAGAAGCACGCACAAAAAAACCAGAGCCTCGGCTCTGGTTTTTCTTATCTAGCGAATTAATGAAGTGCGTAGTCGATGACAAAATCGATAAACAAACGCACTTTTTCTGGCAAATGATCTTTATGATTGTAGAGCATGTAGATGTCACGCGGGTTGGCGCTCCACTCTGGTAAAATTCGCACCAAATCACCATTGTCGATGTGCTCTTGAATCATCACATCTGGCATCAAGGTAATACCCAGTCCAGCCGAGCAGGCGCGGCGCACAACATTGAGGCTGTTGGCTTCAAATCGTGCCTTAGTATTGTTGATGATAGACTCGCCACTGACGTTCTTAAGTTGCCATTTAATCAGTGGCGCACCTTTGAGTAGTCGATGAGACGAAAGCTCTTCAGCATGTTTTGGCTCGCCATGCTTTGCTAAGTACTCTGGGGTTGCGATCAAAACATCTTTGACTGTGCTGAGTTTGCGGGCAATAAGGCTAGAGTCGCGCTGCGGTCCAACGCGGAAGATGACATCCCACTCGGTTGGGTCTAGCTGATCGGCGTGGTTGCTCATCGTCAAATCAAGACTGATATCAGGGTATTGAGCCATAAAGTCATTGAACATAGGCATCATCAAACGTTTGGTGAGGTTTGATGGTGAGGAAATCTTCAGTTTACCCGATGCCCCTTTACACTCGTCGGCAATTTCTTCTGACGTAGACGTTAGTCGTTGCAGTAAAGGTGAGCACTCATTGTAAAAGCGCTCGCCCGCTTCGGTGAGTGACAGTTTGCGCGCATGACGATTAAGCAAGCGAAGGTTCAACGAATCCTCTAGTGCCTGAATGCGTCGAGTAATTGTTGCAACAGGTATCATGGTCTTACGAGAAGTTGCTGTATAACTCCCATTTTCCACAACAAGTCGGAACAGATTTAAATCATCGAGTTTCATATATTCAACTATTTGTAATTATTGGTTTTCAATATAGCCCAAAACTTGAAAAAGCCCTCTGTTTTCCAGTCAGACCGTCTCAAGTTCATTCGCTTATTCAGGCAGTAAATATTGGGAAATCAGCGAATTGAACACTTTTATAGCAAAACCGAGAGCACAAGATAATGCCACAATTGGGGGCATTTGTATAAAAATGGATTTCTGCCTACAGTTAAAGTACTCAGGAATGGAGTATGTCCTGTTTTCAATAGTCAATGAATTGCATCATTGTAGCGTTTCCTTACGATACGACGTTTGATGTAAACCAAAAATAATAACAATTACACGCTCAATGGAATTTGTGAGGCGTAGTCTTATGTCTAAAACTGACAGTCAAGTTGCTGTGGCTATCGAGCAGCAACACAGTGCTAGGGTGATGGTCGTTGACGATGACCCAGTATTTAGAAGTGTAACCAGAAAGTTCCTGGAAGCGATTGGTCACCAAGTTGTTGAGGCCGGTGATGGCCTTGAAGCCCTCAAAATGCTTGGTGAAGTTCAGCCTGATCTTGTTCTCTGTGATTTGGCGATGCCGCTTTTGACCGGCATGGAGTTTACTGAAGAGGTGAGAGTGGAGTATCCGTCGCTGCCAGTGATCGTGATTTCAGCAACTGGGGATATGGGCGATGTAGCAAAAGCATTGCGAATGGGGGTGAAAGACTTCCTAACCAAGCCACTAAGTGACTATCGCTATTTGGCAGAGGCCATAGAGGTTGTGCTTGAAGAGAGCTCGAGCGCGGCCGAACAATCGGACTTTGTGAGCCGTTGGTTTCGATTGGATGATGAAAGTAACGATGGAGAGCAGCAAGAGCAAGAGCTTCATTGGCATCTGGAGTACTTACAGCAAAACCCCAACGCAGCGAGAGAGCTACTGACGGCGCTTCTACCAGAAAAAGATTCTTCGCTAGGGGCTTGGCGCAGCAGCTACCGACTATTGCAATCGGCGAGTAGCTTGCCATTGGTATTCGACTATAGCTGGCTGATGAGTGGGCAATTGGCATTTTACTTAGTTGATGCTGATTCGGCCGACCAAGGCGGAGTAGCCAGTACACTTCTAGTGCGAACTTTGTTTGATGATTATGTGCGTCGTTTGCAGCACAACACAGTGGATCTCAAAGGGTTGGCGCGAAACCTAGAAAAGGGCATGGCATGTTCTAATGGAACAAGTACTGTTGAGGCACTGTTTGGTACCATTGATCTCTCCGAGGGTTCCGTGTCTATTTTGCCGGCTGGACTCGATTGTCGCTGGGATAATGGCCAGGCGCATTTTAATATCGCTGGAGGCAAGCGACTGGGAGATAACTGCTTGAGTAACTTTATGACTAAAGATCTAGCGCTACATGAGGCGGGCAAACTGACCCTGAATCGTATTGGTTCTAGCAGTTTCAGTTGGGACATCAGCTTGATGGTTTGAATGCCACGACACGAGGGATAATACCCCCACAATTAATCGGTTTTTGATGGAATGTAATTGAGTTATAGTGAAAATGTTAACGCTTTGGGAGGCAATTGCCTCCCTTTTTAGTACACTTTTTCAGCCCAACCCAAGAGTTAAAGTCATGTCCGATCAAGAATTCAAAGAACCTTACAACATTTTTTACTTTTTAGGCTTTATTGCTGCATTGCTAATCCCAACGCTTCCCGCTACTCTGACATGGATTAGAGTAATGAACGGGTACGCAGGTTTTTGACCAGAACGAATTTAACCACTGTAAAGCGTCTAATGTGGAATACAGTGGGTGGTATTTCTGTTGTTTTAGGTGTGGTTGGCATCGCTCTTCCTCTGTTACCAACGACACCTTTTCTCCTACTGGCTAGTGCGTGTTTTTTTCGTGGTAGTCCCGCCTTTCATCAATGGCTACAGTCGCACCCCAAACTTGGGCCAGTGATTACCGACTGGGAGCAAGACCGCTGCGTGACCAAAACGGTTAAGCGCCGAGGTGCATTGCTTATTATCGCCAGTTTTTCCCTGTCCATTTTTGTCGTTGAACCGCTTTGGTTAAAACTTATGCTGTTAACGCTGTTTGTTGTTACTTTTACCTTCTTTTTGCGGATTCCTGTGAAACCGCCCGTTGCTGAATAGCGCGAAAATCACTAACATTAGAAGGTTGTCTGCCCACCTTAGATGTGGGCGTTTTACTTAATACCTACAGAATGAACGTATCTAGCTAGTTGCCGTTGATTTGACACGCGACAAGCTTAGACCCGTACTCTGCACGACAGGCACCCAAAGACCTTTCCAGAGATCAATACTATGACTATCGATAAAATTTCCCTTATCAAAGCAAGCATCAAAAGCATTCCAGATTACCCAAAACCGGGGATCTTGTTCCGTGACGTGACCAGTCTGATGGAAGATGCGGCGGCGTATAAAGCGACAATTGAGCTAATGGTAGAGAAATACAAAGACCAAGGCTTTACTAAAATTGTTGGTACAGAAGCGCGTGGCTTCCTGTTTGGTGCACCGTTAGCGCTTGAGCTAGGTTTGGGTTTTGTTCCGGTTCGTAAGCCAGGTAAATTGCCGCGCGAAACGGTAGGACAGTCTTATGAACTAGAGTATGGCATGGACACCCTGGAAATTCACACAGACGCTATTGTTGAAGGCGATAAAGTGCTGATGGTGGACGACCTACTGGCGACTGGCGGCACGATTGAAGCAACAACTAAGCTGATTCGTCAGCTAGGTGGTGAAGTCGCACACGCTGCATTTGTTATTAACCTGCCAGAGATTGGTGGTGATAAGCGACTTGAAGCGCTAGGTATCGATGTATACAGCCTGTGTGAATTTGAAGGTCACTAATTAGGACGCCTCATGAGTTATCTCGCGTTAGCCAGAAAATGGCGACCAAAGAAATTTTCTGAAGTAGTAGGGCAAGCGCATGTGCTTACTGCTCTTGAGAATGCCTTAGACCAAAATCGACTTCATCACGCTTATCTGTTCAGTGGTACGCGTGGTGTGGGTAAAACTACGATAGGCCGATTGTTTGCTAAAGGCTTGAATTGCGAAACCGGTATCACTGCGACGCCGTGTGGCGAATGTTCGAGTTGTAAGGAAATCGATGAAGGGCGCAGCGTTGATCTGTTAGAGATTGATGCCGCTTCTCGCACTAAGGTAGAGGATACTCGTGAGCTCCTGGACAATGTTCAGTACAAGCCTGCGCGTTCGCGCTTTAAGGTTTACCTGATCGACGAAGTGCACATGCTCTCTCGTCATAGCTTTAACGCACTGCTGAAAACGCTAGAAGAGCCGCCAGAGTATGTGAAGTTCTTGTTGGCGACGACCGATCCTCAGAAACTGCCGATGACCATTTTATCGCGTTGTCTGCAGTTTCATCTCAAGCCGATTACGGTTGATAACATTCATCAGCAGCTCGAGCATGTGTTGAGCCATGAAAACGTCGCGCAGGAACACAGAGCCTTGTCGCTACTGGCTCATGCCGCTGACGGCAGTATGCGTGATGCATTAAGTTTGACCGACCAAGCTATTGCACTGGGTAACGGGCATGTGAACACCGAGGTTGTGAGCCAAATGCTAGGCACCCTCGATACTGCTCAAGCATTGCAATTACTTGATGCCATCGTAACGGGCGATGCTCAGCAAGTGATGACGACGTTATCGGCATTAGCGGATAACGGCGTTGATTGGGATGTTTTGCTGTCCGAGTTAGCGACGCAGTTACATCGTATCGCTATGGCTCAAGCGCTTCCAACCAGTATTGACGGAGACGTCGCAGATGGTGACAAAGTGCGCCATCTTGCCAGTGTATTGCCTGCGACAGATGTACAGCTCTACTACCAGATTACGTTGAAAGGTCGCCAAGATTTGCCATTTTCACCGTCGCAACGAGTTGCGGTGGAAATGACGTTGCTCAGAATGTTGGCCTTTAGACCTGTCGCCCAACTTCAAGCGAGCGAAATTACAGCTGCGCCTTCACAAGCGGTGTCAGTAGCGGCAACGAATCACGTACCGCCGCAGCCTGCACCGGTTGAAACTATGTCGACTCCACCAATGTCACATACGCAAAGTGCGCCGCAGTACGCTGGTTCAATTCCTCAGTACGAGGAGAGTCCTGAACCGTACATTGATACTTCGCAAATGAGTGCGCCGCCAAGTGCATCTGGTCACGCACCGTTAAGAGCATCGCAAGGGGCACCTCAGCGCTCAGCACCAGCCGCTCACCCGCCGCAGAACCAAGCGCCGCAGCACCAAGTTGAACCCACTCAGACTTCGTCTACGGGTCAGCCGCAAAGCGCACCAACGCGCCCTGCAGGTGGTTTGCGTCATCAACTTCGTTCTCGCAGGCAGTCGACAGGGCAAAATACGTCAAGCTCTGGAGCGACCCCTGGAAAAAAGCCTAAAGCGTCATCTGAACCAAGCTCTGTATTAGAGCGAGTTGCTATGCGCACTCAGGGGCGAGCACCAAGCTCGGCTCAGGTGTCAGATGTCGCGGCGCAACAAGCGCAACAACCGACCTCGAATGAGCCATATCAATGGCGCCCTTCGAACAATGCAGCTTTGCAGCAGAGCGAACCGACGATTAAACCGTCGACGCTAAAAAAAGCGTTAGAGCATGAGAAAACGCCAGAGATGGCGAAACGCTTGACCGCTGAGGCCGCCGCACAAGATATGTGGGCGGAAATGATTGAGAAACTTGAAGTGGGTAAGCTGGTTCAGCAGCTTGCGCTTAACTCGATTTACAATATAGATGGCACTTCAATTCAACTTGGATTAAGACCGACCCACGCGCATTTAAACTCGGATAAAAACCAATCCGAACTACTCGCAGGGTTAAATGTCTTATTACAACAAGAGTGTCATTTGTCGATTGAGATCTCTGAGCAAGGCACAACGCCACTGGAGCTACGTGAGCATTTGTATCAGCAAAAGCTTACCGATGCGGCGCAAAGCTTGCACACCGATCCCAACGTGCAGTTCATGTTGACGCGCTTTGCAGCGCAACTGGACGAAGAGAGTATTAGACCGCTATAAGCCGCTCGCGGACAGAGCCAATGCCCTTGTGGCTAGCGGCTTTGTCGGTGGGTAGGGGTTGCATTTGATGAATGAGACCCCATGTTATTAATTGAACTATGAATAAACCGAGAGAAACCTATGTTTGGTAAAGGTGGTATGGGCAACCTGATGAAGCAAGCCCAGCAAATGCAAGACCGCATGCAAAAGCTTCAAGAAGAAATCGCGAACATGGAAGTAACTGGCGAGTCTGGTGCTGGCCTTGTTAAGGTGACTATCACTGGTAGCCACAGCACGCGTCGTGTCGAAATTGACGAGAGTCTAATGGAAGACGACAAAGAGATGCTAGAAGACTTGATTGCAGCAGCATTCAACGACGCAGCTCGTCGTGTTGAGGAAACTCAAAAGGAAAAAATGGCGTCAGTAACTGGTGGTATGCAACTTCCACCAGGCATGAAAATGCCTTTCTAATTGGAAGATTAGAGACATAATTAATGCGAACTAGCCATATGCTGGAGCATTTGATGGAGGCCTTGCGATGCTTACCTGGGGTGGGTCCCAAATCAGCACAACGCATGGCCTTTCATTTGTTACAGCGTGACCGAAAAGGTGGCCTACAGCTGGCCGACGCACTCTCTAGTGCCATGACCGAGATAGGTCATTGTCAGCAGTGCCGAACCTTTACGGAAGAAGAAATTTGTCACATCTGCAACAACCCAAAACGCAAAGAGAACGGTCAATTGTGTGTGGTGGAAAGCCCTGCGGATATTGCAGCGGTTGAAGCAACAGGTCAGTTTTCTGGTCGTTACTTTGTTTTAATGGGGCATTTGTCACCGCTCGATGGTATCGGTCCTAGTGATATCGGCTTAGATGTTTTGGATTACCGTTTGAGACAAGGTGACATCGGAGAAGTGATTCTCGCCACCAATCCAACGGTAGAAGGCGAGGCGACGGCACACTATATTGCTGAGCTTTGTCATGAACACCAAGTGTCGGCCAGTCGAATTGCTCACGGTGTGCCTGTTGGCGGTGAGCTTGAATTAGTCGATGGCACAACATTGTCACACTCTTTGATGGGGCGACAAAAGATCTAAGCTCTTGTGCAGACGAACAGCAATGTCAAAGGCGCGATTTATCGCGCCTTTATTGTTTCTGGCTGCGCAGAAGTGGGCTTAGTCACTGTTATTGCTGATTAGAGAGCGATACACCCAAGCACCAATGATGGCACCAATAATTGGAGCTACCCAAAATAGCCACAATTGAGCGATGGCCCAATCGCCTACGTAGAGAGCAACGCCGGTACTTCTTGCTGGGTTTACTGAAGTGTTAGTCACTGGAATGCTGATAAGGTGAATAAGCGTTAAGCAAAGACCAATGGCAATAGGGGCGAAGCCTTGCGGTGCCCTGCTGTCGGTGGCCCCCATGATGACCAGCAGAAACATAGCAGTCATGACAACTTCTGTAACCAAGGCTGAGTTTAAAGAATATTGTCCAGGGGAGTGTTCACCGTAGCCATTGGATGCAAACCCTGAGCTGACGGCATCAAAGCCAGCTTGGCCTGATGCTATTACATAAAGCACGCCACCGGCTAAGACACCCCCTATCACTTGCGCGATGATATATGGCAACAACTCTTTGGCATCAAAGCGACCACCCGCCCACAAACCGATACTCACAGCTGGGTTGAGGTGACAGCCTGAAATGTGGCCTACGGCAAATGCCATCGTTAATACGGTGAGGCCAAACGCAAGCGAGACGCCAAGTAAGCCAATGCCGACGTCAGGGAAGGCTGCTGCTAATACAGCACTGCCGCAGCCGCCAAGTACTAACCAAAATGTGCCAAACAGCTCTGCCAAATATTTGTTCATCTCAGATACCCTATGCTTAGGAGGTTTATCTGACCATAGTCTATTTGGCGAAAATCGCGAATCGGATAGAGGGGGAAGTCCCTAGGAAATGAAGCGAAAGCGAGGCTGCGCTAAGTCAAACGCTCTAACTCTAGAATGTTTTCTAACGCTTTACGATCATTGTCTCCGCAGACGTCAGGGCAGGCTTTGAAGCGCAAGCAAACGTCGGGACGTTCAGGCTTACCAAACAATTTACAAAGGTTGTTTTCATCAAGTTGAACGCAGCGTACGCCACTCGGTTTGCCATTTGGCATACCAGGAATAGCAGAAGAAATACTTGGGGCGATACAACACGCACCGCAGCCTAATCGACAATCCATCTTAACACCCTCGATAATGAAGGCGGCGAGTTTACCAGATGCGCTAGAATTGTACATATGTGAATCATGCATCAATGCTTGCAGTTTTTAGCCTCTAGAGGTATAAAACGCGTCCAATGATGAAAAGGGTAACACGAATGAGCAATGCGTTTTGGGAAACCACGCCACTTGAAGAAATGAGCGAATCACAATGGGAATCTCTATGTGACGGTTGCGGTAAATGTTGCCTGCATAAACTCATGGATGAAGATAGCGATGAAGTTTACTACACCAATGTTGCTTGTAGCTGGCTTAACAGCAAAACGTGCTCGTGCAAAGACTACCCGAATCGTTTTGAATCAGGCGAAGAGTGCTTGAAGCTCACTCGCGACAAAATCAGTGAGTTCAACTGGCTACCAGAGACCTGCTCTTACCGTTTGCTTTCAGAAGGTAAGTCGATCCCTGAGTGGCACCCTCTGATCACCGGTTCTAAGTCAGCGATGCACGCGGCAGGCGAAAGTGTTCGCAACAAAGTCGTGTATGAAATTGATGTTGTTGACTGGGAAGACCACATTATCAATCACCCTTCACGCTAGTTGTCGATGGTGAGGTTTCATCCAATAAAAAAGCAGGCTAGACAGCCTGCTTTTTTGATTTTTAGTCATCGATAATTTAAGCACCAGCACACACTTCAGTAAAGCGTGAGCGAGCATCTTGCGCCGCTAGCGATGATTGCTCTTTGTGGTCTTGTGCTTCAGTGAGTGCACATAGCGCTTCTTCGAGCTGTTGTTGGAGTTCTTCAGGGATCGCTTTGTTTTCGTCTGAAGAATGCTCAAGTGCGTAGGCGCGGATGCGTTTTTTCACTTTAAACAGTGTTTGCATTGCCGCGCGCTCTTCGTCGGCGGCGACTTGTGCAACGTCGCGGCATTTCTCAAAATGTGCCAACGCAACACCTTCATGAGACCAAGGATCAAACTCAGGCAGATCTTCAATATTGATGGTTGGCTCGACGTAATCTTCTTGGTGACGAATGTCCAGCGTCGTGGCTTTCACGGCAGAAATCATCAGCATCACAGCGATACCAAGTAGCGGCAGACCGCCAACAATGGCAGCGGTTTGCAGTGTACTTAATCCACCTAAGAACATCAGTACCGCAGGCATAAAGCTTAGCGTGAATGCCCAGAATAGACGGTTCCAACGCATCGGCTCTTGGGTCACATCTTTTTGCACCACAGACGCCAGAATATAAGAGATAGAGTCGAACGTGGTTGCGGTAAAAATTATACACAGCAGCGTGAATAGTAGAATGATGAACCAAGAGAATGGCAGCTCCGAAAGCATCGAGAAGATCGCTTTAGTTGCGCCGTGTTCATTCAAAATACTGACAATGTCGAGTTGTCCAGAAAGCTGCAGCGACAAGCCATAGTTGCCTAGGATAATAAAGAACAAGAAGCAGCCGCATGAACCAAAGAATAGCGAGCCTGCGACCATTTGCTTGATGGTGCGTCCTCGTGAAATTCTGGCCACAAACAGCCCCATACTTGGTGCAAATACTAACCACCAAGCCCAATAGAAAATAGTCCAGTCTTGTGGAAAATGGGTATCATCAAAGCTGCCGTAGCCACCGAAAGGCTCCGCCCATGTTGCCATCACAAAGAAGTTCGACATCATGCGGCCGATTGAGTCTAGGCCAGTCTCCAGGATGAAAATGGTTGGACCCAGCAGCAAAACGACAGCGAGCAATAGCATCGCCCCCCAGAAGTTGATGTTGCTGAGGATCTTGATGCCTTTTTCCATACCCGCGAACGAAGAGTAAGCAAAAATTGCAGTACAGATAGCTAACACACCAATTTGGGTATAAGTCGTTTGTGGCAAGCCAAACAGAACACTCAGACCTTCACTGATAAGCGGTGCCGCCAGACCCAAAGTCGTTGCTGCGCCGCCAAGAAGACCGAAAATGAACAACACATCAATCAATTTACCCAGCGCGCCATTGGTATGTTTCTCGCCAATGACGGGAATAAGTGCGCTCGATACCTTAAGTGCAGGCTGCTTACGAACATAGAAGAAGTAAGCGATAGGCAGTGCAGGGATCAGGTAGATTGCCCAAGCGATAGGCCCCCAGTGGAAGATGCCGTAGGTTGCAGCCCAGCGGATCGCTTCTTCACTGCCTGGCTCTAGTTGAAAGGGTGGGGACTGATAGTAGTATGCCCATTCAATGCAGCCCCAGTACAGGATACTGGCACCGATACCGCCACAAAACAGCATGGCAGCCCAAGATGAGGTCTTAAACTCCGGAGCTTCGTCAGGATCACCGAGTTTGATTTGGCCAATATCGCTGAAAATGATGAATATCATGAAAAAGAGGGCAGCGAGACCAAGTGCTAGATATAGGAAACCGAACTTGTCGGTCATAATCAGTTTTGCTTGTGCAATGATGTCAGCGCCTTGCTCTGGGAAGAGGATCAGCGGAATGATGACTGCGAGTAAAAGAGCGATAGCCCCAAAAAAGGTCGGCTTATCAATGAGTTTAAAGTAACGTTCCATTCGATGTTTTCTAAGTCAAATAACATCATTATCATTTGACTAACATCGAACGCTCAAATCGACTTCTCTATCGTGACCACAAACGTCGGTTATACCAATGCAAGTATCAACGCACCTATGGTAACGGCTGCCGAGGCATACTGACCTGCAGAATAGGATGTGTCTTTTTGTTCTTCCAGATCATCAGGGTGATCCATACCCAACGCACCGTGAGCAAAAGAGGTGACAGATTTGCTCATCCCTTCGTCTTGGTCTTCCTTAACTGGTTTGTCGCCCGCCACTGGTTTTTCTGGCGCTGACTTTTCTTGTGCAAACAGTGCCTTGGCTTGAGGTGAGATAGATACACTGTCGCTGCCGCGCTCACCCTGCGGTGTCGGCAAAGCATTGCCATCTGAGTCTGCTGGTTTGATGGTGTTTGCTGCGGCATTGCCAAGCTGGCTGGTTGGCGCAGACATGCCGGAATTGACGCTCTGCATAGCTATCTCCATTAGTGCTATCAATTACTATGTCGTCATTCATGGCAAAATCTTTATAAAAATTTCTCTGGTTGAGACATAGAACCTGTTTATCATTGATAGCCAAGCAATAAGCACGCCAAAAAGCGTGCCTATTGAGTCATATGAGCTAGTCGCAAGTCAGTGTGTCGCTGCGTTTATATAGGTGCTTGTAGGCTTGCATTTGATTCTCTTTTTGGACGTAACGTACAGGTGGAGCAAGAACCGCTAGCTGAAAGTCTTTTGATTCACCGTTTATATCGGCGACCGGGGTTATTACAGCGACGCTAAGATTTGGCGCTAGCGCTTGTATTTGCGCTGCCGTACCGAGTCCCTGCTCAGTGTGAAATTTACCAGCAATGTGCATGACTTGCGTGCCAGGGTGCTGGCTGATGTAGTTGACGATGCTCTCAGCCATCGTCGCGTCCCATGTCAATTGAGCGGCATATTGGCGCTCGGTTTGCTCGCTATCGCCATGGTGCATCGAGGCCATGAACTTGTCTTTGTATGCTGAAGAAGAGGTATCAATGCGTTTTGCAACAAACGCTCGCTCGTCAGCGTCTAACTTTTCCAAGTAGTTAAGACCTTCACGCCCAATACAACGGACAAAGTTTTTGGGGGCATTACTGGCAATAATGTCGAGTTGGTTGTTTTTGGCAAATTCCACAAGCGGGCGATAATCGCTTTCGTAGTTTGGCCAAGCCTTTCCTTCGCGGATCAGCATCTGTTCGCCAATTTCCGATTTCAAATATTGATCCACGATAGGCTGCTTATCGCGCGTGAACTGCTCCATCGAAAGCGCAAGCTTTTCGTTATTATTTACAAGCTGCTTTAGAAGATCGGTCTGAAAGCGGTGCACGCCACTGTGGGTGTGCCACTCGCCAACGAGGATAACATCGGCGTTTGTTAGTTGGTCCGGCAATGATGAAAGCGACACAGCTAAACCTTGTGGAGAATACAGTTGATAATCGTAGAAGGAATCAACGGTTTGAGCTGGTTTGGACAGGTCATTTGAGGGCGCGCTGCTACAACCGGCGAGCAGAGCGAGTGACAGTGCGATAGGGTAAGCTTTCATAGGGACTCTCTTTAATAAAAAATAGCCTTCAATGGAAGGCTATCTTGGAAGCAGTATGGTAAACGAGATCCACATGTGACTCAATGCAATTGAAAATTAATATCATTACCAATTGGCGTCTTTAGTTTAACCCTTGCGATATACTCTTACCATAAAATCGGCACGACAGTCGAAGTGCTCGGTTTGTTTCAGCTTCTCTCTTAACTCTTGGTTAGCTTTCCAAGCAAATGGTGTCATTTGCAAAAGGTCATACGCTTGCTGGCCGTTAAGGTTCATTGTGTAGTCGAGCTTAGCTTCAGAAACTAGGTCGAAACCCTCAATCACTTCAGCGGCTTCATCGTGAAGTCTCACATCTTGATAGATTAGTTCGCGCAGCTCATATAGGTGATGGCTACCCGGAGTGACGGTGATCATCAGCCCATCAGCTTCGATACAGCGGCGCAACTCTTCATGTTTGCACGGCGCGTAAATACGAATCACCGCGGCAAGACTCTCTTCAGAAAAAGGTAGCTTATGACTGGAGGCAACGCAAAAGTTAACCTTATCGTAGCGCTTTGCTCCGTAGCGAACCGCGACTTTGGAAATATCGAGACCATAGACAGAAAACTCAGGGTTATCGCCAGCTAGCTCGTCGGCAAAGTAGCTGGTGTAGTACCCTTCGCCACAACCGATATCGAGAATATTACCTTTGGTTACGTTCAACGATGCGCGTAATGTGTCGGCGACTTTGTTTCTCATCGGCGCGTAGAAATCGTGAGCCAAAAAGGTGCGTCTTGCTTGCATCATCTCTTTGTTGTCACCAGGATCTTTTGAACGCTTGTGTTGCACGGGCATAAGATTGACATAACCTTCTTTGGCTTTGTCGAACTGGTGATTATTGCTACAGCGATAACTGCGCTCGTCTAGAGCGAGCGGCTGCTGACACAGCGGGCATTGATAAGACATAGGTTAGACTCAACGAAAATTTTCGTAAGTCTAACCATATCAAGGAAGGGAAGCAATTCAGTCGTCTGAATTCCTTCAGGTTCGCAGATTACTTGATGAAAATCTGTGTTGCTAGTTGGTGGCTTTCGCCCGGTGCGAGCTCTTTGCCAGCTTCGAGCGAGTCAGCATGAAGCGTCGACTCGATACAGAACATGTTGAGGTAGCCATCGTTGTTCATGTCACCCATAGACTCCGCGCCTTGTTTCCAAGGGTTCCAAAGTACTGCTGAGTTGTCTCCGCTATTGCAGACTGCCAGCTTGCGATCAAATGCGTTGTCATGCAGTACGATTTCATCAGATGGGGCGGTGTAAACGCGGTCGATGGTATCGGTAAGTGTCAGCACCTCTTGGCCTTCACACACTTTGCCATCAAGTAGACCGTCAATGTAGCTAGAGCCCATACCCGTGACTTCCATCTTTTCGATATCACCTAGATTGAGGTAGGTGTGCAGAGCGCCTGAGAAACGCCATGAAGTGGAGTCAGTGTTGGTGATATTTAGAGACACATTTAATGAATCGCTCACTTCCACGTTTAAGACTAGCTGGAATTTATGTGGCCAGATATCACGGGTAGCGTCACTGTCGGTAAGGCCAAGGCTAACAATCACGCCTTGTTCATTTTCGCGGTGCTCGATGAGCTCCCAAGTACTGTTGCGCGCAAAACCGTGAGCCGGTGCTGCCGCTCGGCCGAACCAAGGCCAACAAACTGGAATACCGCCGCGTAGGGCCGCTTTGTTATCAAAGATAGCGTCTTTGCTCATCCAAATCAGATCTTCTTGGCCTTCTGGCTTAAATGAAATGACATGACCGCCGTGAAGAGAGATGGCAGCTGAAGCTTTAGGATGAAGAACGCGAACCACTTTATTGTCACCAATTTGAGTGATAGTGACATAGTCAGAGAGAACGGTCAGGGTAGGTAAAACAGACAAATCCATAGTGTAACTTCCTAGGTTAAGTCTCTGGTTCCTAGGGAGAGGGGATAGCTCCCAGGTGTCGAATGGACCCAGAAACAGATACTAAAAAGGCGACCCTATGAGTCGCCTTTATTACAAATATTCAGCTAAAAGCTTACATTACTTAGAGATGTGAGCGATTAGGTCTAGAACTTTGTTTGAGTAACCGATTTCGTTGTCGTACCAAGATACAACTTTAACGAAGTTGTCAGTTAGAGCGATACCAGCTTTAGCATCGAATACTGAAGTTTGAACTTCGCCGATGAAGTCTTGAGAAACAACTTGGTCTTCAGTGTAACCTAGAACACCTTTAAGAGCGCCTTCAGATGCTGCTTTCATAGCTGCACAGATAGCTTCGTAAGATGCACCGTTCTTAAGGTTAACAGTTAGGTCAACTACAGAAACGTTAGCAGTTGGTACGCGGAAAGCCATACCAGTTAGTTTGCCGTTTAGTTCTGGAAGAACAACGCCTACAGCTTTAGCAGCACCAGTTGAAGATGGGATGATGTTCTGAGAAGCACCACGACCACCGCGCCAGTCTTTAGCAGAAGGACCGTCTACAGTTTTTTGAGTCGCTGTAGTAGCGTGAACTGTAGTCATAAGACCAGATTCGATACCGAACTCGTCGTTAAGAACTTTAGCGATAGGCGCTAGACAGTTAGTAGTACAAGAAGCGTTAGAAACGATGTCTTGACCAGCGTAAGTGTCTTGGTTAACGCCCATTACGAACATTGGAGTAGCGTCTTTAGAAGGGCCAGTTAGTACAACTTTCTTCGCGCCAGCAGTGATGTGCTTACGTGCTGTCTCGTCAGTTAGGAAAAGACCAGTTGCTTCAGCTACAACGTCAACGTCGATTGCGTCCCATTTTAGGTCTTCTGGGTTGCGCTCTGCAGTTACACGTACAGTTTTGCCGTTAACGATTAGGTTACCGCCTTCAACTTCAACAGTACCGTTGAAACGGCCGTGAGTTGAATCGTACTTAAGCATGTATGCCATGTACTCAACGTCGATTAGATCGTTAATACCTACTACTTCGATGTCGTTGCGCTCTTGCGCTGCACGAAATACGAAACGACCGATACGGCCAAAACCGTTAATACCTACTTTGATAGTCATTATAGTTGCTCCACAACTTAATTTCTGTTTAAAGATAACTGGTAGTAAAATTACAGAATCCAGTCACTAACTTCAATAGATAATCGAAATTAATTTGTCTAAAGTCAAAAAAAAGTGTCGCTTTTCTTAACATTCGGTATTAAATGACGTTTTTTTGAACTTAGCCCGTGACTCTGTAATGATTTGCTTGATGTATTTAACCTTGGGGACAAGGTGGGTTAACATGTTAGACACACTTGCGTTGGTAATTGACAACAATGTGCTACAACCAAGTTTATTTCGCGTAATAAGTGTGCACTGATTAAAATGTAGACAATAAAAAAGAGGGTGTAAAGGAGATGACTGGGGAAAACAAAAACAGAGCTAAGCCAGACCAACACTGGCGTGAGACTCTTACCGAAGAGCAATATCGTGTTTGTCGTCAGCAAGGTACCGAAGCCCCATTTACCGGTAAGCTGCTCCACAATAAGGATACCGGGCTTTATCACTGTACTTGCTGTCAGGCGGCTTTGTTTCACTCTGCTAATAAGTACGACTCTGGGTGTGGGTGGCCGAGCTTTGATGCACCAGTAAGTGAGTCCGCAATTCGCTATTTAGATGATCACAGTCACGGTATGGTGCGTGTAGAGATACGTTGCAGTGCCTGTGATAGTCATTTAGGTCACGTTTTTGAGGATGGACCACAGACTACTGGACAGCGTTTCTGTGTCAATTCAGTGTCGTTAATTTTCAACAAAACCGATCAAGACTGTTAAATATTAAAGTCAGTTGTACCATTCTTTCATATTGGTTTGTTCGACCGTATCAGTTGGGTGCTGTACGTGCCCAACTTGTTCTTCATTATTCTTGCTCTATATTTGCTCTACGTTGACATAGCAATGTTTCTAGCTTCTAGAATGCGGCCAACATTACATTCACAAGCTCTTTACCAGAACTAAGAGCAGCAAACATAAGATTACGAGTATGAAAAACACAGCATGTATTGTAGCGACCGTTGCAATGCTTATCCTTAGCCCCTCTTTTGCTTCTGCTAATACTACCGCGGGTGGTGAAGAGCAATGGCAAATCGTTGAAGAAGATCAAGCGCCAGCTACAACGTCTACGACGACGTCAACATCAAAGCAATCAGCACCGAAGCAAACGGCGTCTGCTCAGAAGTCAAAATCAAGTGCTAAATCGTCCTCTCGTCGTGGTGGCAGCTCTGGCTTTAAGCTAGGTATGGGATTTGACCAAGGATTGAGTATCGTAGGTCAGATTAATAACACGGTTAATTTTGCTGTAGGCAACGATGGCATCGCAGCAGACTATATCTTTAACCGTGGCAGTTTCGGTGGTGACGTACCATTCAATTGGTATGCCGGTGTCGGTGGTCAGATCAAGCGTTCAGATAAATTTGGTCCTCGTATCGCACTCGGTGTGGAACTTCCGTTCGCCAGAAACTGGGACGGCTACGCACAGCTCACACCAAACCTAATGTTTGATAACAGCGATCTTAAGTTAGGCATTGGCGCGGGTATTGGCGTTCGTTATAGCTTCTAAGTTTGACTGCCACCTTTATGAGCGTGCTTTAAAAGGTGGCATTCCCTCATTCGTCTGGTCGATTAAGAACCCCATCAATCGATAGCGGAATTGGAAAGCTTGTCTATCTCATTAACGATGGCCTCCCAGGTTTTTTGACCAACAACACCATCTTGGTAGAGCTCATGTGTTTGCTGGAATTCCTTTACAGCTTGTCGTGTTTGCCAACCGAAACTGCCATCTGGGGTGAGTTTCTTTTCAGAGTTTAGAACTAAGTTGAGTATTCGTTGAAGTTCGGCAACATCGGCACCTTTGCTTTCTTTGAAGAGTGAGCGAGATAGTTTGGCTGACGGGATAGGGAAGTAGCCACTCTGGTAGAACACCCACATGTCGTTTGGCAAAGCCGTCATCTCAGAGCTTTTTTCCCATATTAGTAATCCCCCCTCTACTTTCCGAGCCACAAACCCGGTTCCGTAATATGAATCCTTATCGCTACAAGTAACGGCATAAGTACGTTCGAGAACTCTCTCATATTGGTTTTGGTAACTACGCGTAAAGAGTTGCTTGCTTTGCTGATCAAACTGAATGTTGAGCGTCGCATCATCAATTTGCGAACTGTAAATCGAGGTAAGCGCTTCGTTGGTTTGTCTGTAGTCACTGACGAGTCCGGCTTGGCTGCCATAGAGTACAAGTTCAGGTAGCTGAGCTTCATAAGCGTCTTGCGTGAGACATCGGTCGGTATAGGTCAGTGTGTTAGAGTCGCTGGCACAGCCAACAACAGTTAAGGCTGTCAGGGTAAGAAAGAGCGGTGACAGTTTCATGAAGATCATTCCTTGTGGTTCATAGGTATTTGTTAGTGCTCGCTGTGTGGCAATCGAATCCTTACTGTCAGTAAACATTGACTCTTGATTGCTGCACGTTAGTGAGTAATGTTTGGGCTTTTTGCATCGTCTTTGCCGCTTCTCTGGTCAGGCGTTTCTTAATCAGTAACTCAGAAAATGCGAGATATTGATTGGCCATGTTTTGTTTGAGATCGATGAGATGTGAGAAATTATCAGGGACTTTTTCGGCGAATCGTTCAACGTCACTGGCCAAAGCGTCAAGCTGTGAAACGAGTGTCAGCTCAGCTAGACGCTTGTGGAAAGTCTCTAATTGAGGGCGATAAACCAAATATGCCGAGTGATGAGGAAATAAGGGCTGCTCTCCCTTCGATACGTTTGATTTGTAGTCCGACAAATCTAGGATGGCTTGTTTTAATGCTAATGCGCCAGCAAGTGAGGACTGCTGCTGCTCGCTATGATTAAAAAACGTTTCACCGGCTGGGATCAGATCTGCCAAAGACTCCGCATTACGTTCTAACAGTGCTTTATCCAGTTGTTGCTCGAAGGTTTGTTGGGCCAATAACGAAGGTGCAAATACGTAATCATGGCGCAGCGTCTTTAAGTCATCGAGAAGTTGATAGATGTTGGTAGTACCTTGCGATTGGAACTCACCTTGTTCAAGCGCTTGGTTAAGTTTGTTTTTCAGGCTTTCTAATGTACGCAGCAGACTTTGATTGATGGAGTTAGTAAGCTTATTAAGCATGTGCGAATCAGGATAAAACTGCTTGGCTTCGGTTAGGATATCTTCGATAGCGTAATAATTCGGGTATCGAGACTCACGGCTACGAAGTTGCTGTTCAACGAGTCTTTCGTAGTGTTCAACGACCGTCGCCTGATTTTGACGCAGCCATGCTTGTTTTGGCATTGTGAATGCTTCGCTCATTGTCGAGTAGGATGCAAAAAAGGCATCTGTAGGCATATCAAAGACATTAACGAGCGATGTTAAATGGCCTGCTTGCTGATTGACTTTAGCTTGTAGTGCACCAACGGTTTTTTGCTGAACTGAGTAGACGTATCCCCCACCAACCAAAACAGCAGCCATAACCAATATAGCTAATGATTTAGGTAGGCGTCGTTTGGTAAGCTCGGAGTGCAACGCATCAAGTGAACGTTCACGGTCGTTCTTAGTGTATTCGAGACCAGAACGAAGAGCTCGCCATTTGAGACGTGATATATGTTTGGGCCTGGAAATGATCCATTGTTCACGATTCGCTTGTTCGATGGTTTTTCGGCCAAAGGGATGGCGACTCGATAGTAATTCATAGGCGATACAGCAAAATGCAAAAACATCATCATCAGAGCACGGGGTTTGCCCTTTAAGTAATTCGGGAGTCGCGTATATAGGGGTATAGCCGCTAACATCAGAAGGTACTGAATCGTTAGTGCATGAGGGGTGAACGGGATTGGAAACTGTGTGAGATACCCCAAAATCAAAGATCTTTATACTTCCATCACGGCTAAGCATTATGTTGCCTGGTTTCAGGTCGGCGTGGATCACGCCATGTTTATGGGCATAGATCAGTGCAGACAGAATTTGGCTGAGAATTGCCATAGCCTGCTGATAAGGAAGTCCATTCGGTCGATGGCTTTTGATCACATTGTCTAGTGTTTGACCATCTAACCATTCCATTACTAAATAACACAACTCCTCGTCAAACCCATAATCAAAGACCCGAATGATGTTGTCGTGGCTAAGGCGTTGGGTCTTTCGAGCTTCTCGAATGAGCAATGATGTCGCATCAGCATATTCGTGAAGTGAGGGCTGCAACAATTTTATCGCCACATATGGGTCGTTTTCTCCCATTTCCTCTAGCACCAAGTCTTTTGCTCGGTATACATCACACATTCCGCCATGCCCAATTAAATCAAGCAGTTCATAACGCCCATTTATGACTCTTCCTACTAATTGACTCGTACTCGTGTGTACGGGAGGGGAAGTGTCATGAGTGTTAGTACTGCATTGTATCTGGGTTGATTCATCGCTGTTATCTTTACTGATATTGTTAGCCTCTTCATTTGAGCCAACGCTACTGGTTGCTTTTGTCTCTTCTTTTTCCATGCCTCACATCCAACTTAATTAGCCACTTATTAGTCAATGGCAAAAATCCTCGATGCTGTCCTAGACTCGATAGTGAGTTGTGGACGCAATAATGCGATTTACTTCGCATAATTTATTATCAGCAATAATGAATATTTAGACGTTTTATCCGTGGCGCTTAAATGTCTAAATTGTTATTTATGGCTCTATTTGGCGTGCTATTTATAATGGTAAATATTAATGATTGATTTAAGTCGTCTAGCTTCAATTTTTAAGTTCTACAACTTTTAGGTTCTACTCGTAATTTGAACTTGGAATTATTATTTAAAGGAAATGCTAGCAGCATGAAAGAGGTTATTCAATTGTTGATTGGCAAAGATTCTTGATGTAATAATGTCGCCGCTGCTGATTATCTAAGGGGCTTTTCGAGATAAATATTATTTAGTATTGCATTAATTACTTCATGCTAATGCTTTCTAGCAGTGTACTATCAGAATGGGAAAATAATAATGATATTAAGGTTGTCGGTGACGAGTTATCATCGCTTCACGTCAAATGTGGTAGAAAGTGAAACTCTCAATGCTCTAGATGGAAAGCTGGAATTAACATTGGGACGAAGTGAAAATTGTGATTGGGTGTTGAGCGATCCAGAAAAGATTATTTCCTCTTATCATGCCCGAATAGAACTCGTTAATAATAGTGCGTATATCTATGATATGTCGACCAATGGTGTTTTTCTCAATCGCTCCGTTGAGCCAATAAAAAAAGGCCTTCCACAGCTCATTACCCATGGTGATGTGATTGCGATTGGTGACTACGAAATAGAAGCCGCTATTTCACAGCATCAAAGTGCCAGTGCTACTGACCATTTGAGGAATGATCAGGCGATTCAGCCTATCCCGTTCAATGAAGCATTTATACCAGCGGCGGATAGCAACTTGTTGGCTAAAAATGAGCCTTTTTGCCATGAAAGAGCTCACTACGTTCATGACCAACCGAAGCCGCAAGAGCTTGAGTGCGCAGATACGATGAGCTTAAATTCAGTACTCAATTCAGCTCCGGACGACGCGTTCAGTTTTCCAGATTTTGAGCCTTCGATAGATAACAGCTCTGTAGCGTCGGAATCTATGACTTTATTATCGCCCATAACGCAAAGGCGTGCTGAGTCTATCTCGTCACCCGAAAACCATACATTAGAAAGCACGCAAGCTGCGTTTTTTAAAGGACTAGGCATAGATCCAAGTGTCGTTTCAAGTGATAACCCTGAGCGTTGGTGGTTTCAACTTGGTGTGGTGACTAGGGACTCTGTTGAGGGCATTATGTCGACTTTGCATAATCGTTCTGTTTTCAAACAAAGCACTAGGATCAACCAAACAACCTTTCGTAGAGTAGAAAACAACCCACTCAAATTCTCTTCAGACTTTGAAGATGCAATGCATAACTTACTGCTTCGAAGAACGACCGGTTTTCTACCACCTGAAAAAGCGATTAAAGCCGCCTTTCGCGATCTTGAACGTCACGAAGAGGCGCTCCATGCCGGAGTAACCGGAGCAATCTCAGCATTGATGAAATTGCTCGATCCTAAGCAGCTCGAAGCCAATACTAAGCTGAGTTCGTCGTCATCGAGTGTTAATCGCTGGCCGTTGTTTTCAGGCAACAAACAATGGTTGTATTACAAAAAAACATACTTGCAAATAACGCAGGATATAGAAAATCAAACTAATGCTTTCTACATGGAAGACTTTGCTAAGTTCTATGAGCAATATCTTAAAAGCTCGGAGTTAAAGGAATAAAAATGAATAAGCTAGTAAGTTTTGTAATCTGTATTTTAACTTTGAACTTTATATCCGCTTGCTCTGTCGCTAATTATGTGGTCGATCCATATACTACATTGGACTTTAAAGTATCTGAAAATGTGAACCCTAATATTAATGGCCGAGCGTCCCCTGTTGTTGTGCGGGTATTTGAGCTTTCTTCTAGGACTCTGTTTGAAAGCCAAGATTTCTTTACATTATTTGATGATGCTAGCGGTGTTCTAGGTCCGGAGTTAATCTTAAAATCTGAGTTTGAGTTTGAACCTGGGCAAGAATATAAACATTCGATTTCTCTAAGACCAGGTGTGAGATATGCCGGAATATTGGTGGCTTATCAAGATATCGATAATGCGAGTTGGAGAGAGATTGTAGAGATATCCCCGACTAGCTATTCCACTGTGACCGTAAATGTCGGTGATTTATCAGTATTTATTAGCAACTAAACATTGACTAGGTTTCAGTATGAGTGAATTTTGCCGCGTCGCATGGAACGAAGGTATGTTTCTGCGTCCTCAACATTTTCAACAGCAAGAGAGAAGCATTTATTCTCGCCTTTATCAAAGTCTGGCAGTTGTGAACCCTTACTTTTGGGGGGTCTATGATTTGGATATCGACTATTCATTGTTGTCCAATGGCCAGTTTGCTTTGACCCGCTTTCATGGCTACTTACCAACTGGTGCGGGCGTCCTGTCGCCAGAGCGTGACTCATTGCCTAAACCTAAGTCTTTAACGAGTGAGGTACGCGATGAAGTAATCTATTTAGCGGTACCGTCTGCCACTGCGTCAGGGCAGAACTTAGCAGAGCGCGAAACAGCACGATGTCGATATTATGTTGATGAGGTGAGCGTTAACGATACCAGCTTGAATGAGGATACGAATGAAATCATTCAGATAGCAAGACTGAATGCTGAGCTTAAGTTAGAGTCTGAGCCGTTGGCAGGTTTTGATACTATTGCCATTGCACGAATACACTCTGTATCGGAAGAAGGAGCAGTTGTACTCGATAAACGCTATATCCCACCGTTGCTCAACTGTTCTGCTCATCAAGAAGTCATGCGCTCGCTTAACGACTTACATGGAACGTTAAAGCAGCGAGCTGACTCTTTGGCTGGTCGTATTGGTTCGAGTCAAAGTAGTGCCAGTTCTATCGTTGATTTTCTCATGTTACAGGTGCTTAACCGCTTTGATGGTGTGCTGTCACACGTGCTTTCGACCAAACAGATTCATCCAGAATCTTTGTATACCCAGTGCGCTGCGCTAGCGGGTGAGCTAGCGACCTTTTCCAATCAAAGTAAGCGCACGCCGACACTTCCATCTTATCAGCACGACAATCTCAGCCAAACGCTTGGTGAGCTCTTTACGACGTTGAGCCAAAGTATGGGCACTGTCCTTGAACAAACCGCGCATCAATTACCACTTGAGAGTTCGCACTATGGCATCAGATTCAGTCGACTAGAAGATAAGCAGTTGCTTGAGCAAGCTGAGTTCGTTATTGCGGTGAGAGCAGACGTCACTACCGAAGAGCTTCGCGCTCGATTCCCAAATCAAGTCAAAGTGGGACCGGTTGAGCACATTCGTGATCTTATTAATAACCAGCTTTCAGGTGTGCCCGTGGCTTCATTGCCAGCCGCGCCAAGGCAAGTTCCATATCATGCAGGCTATCACTACTTCAAGTTAGACAAGACGAGCCAGTATTGGGCTCGACTTAAAACAAGCGGCGGTATTGCCATTCATCTTTCAGGTTTGTATCCAGAGCTGGACATGCAGCTGTGGGCCATTCGTCAATAGTGTGAGCCAGGATAACTAGTATGACAGACGCAACCATTATCAAACCGCGCCCTGGCTTGAGAACAGGTAAAAATAAGGCAGCTCCCAGTCCACAAATATCTGCTGATGCAACGGTGGTCGCGACACCGACAACTAATAAGACGACGCTGATGCCGCTACCGATGTTGGGTTCAAACCCACTACTTGAGAGCGCGAGCACCATTTTATCGATGGTGAATCAGGTTCGTTGTACACCGACTCATGCAGACACCAAGGTTCTCAAGCAAGCGTTTAATGATCGTTTGAACGAGTATGAGTCGAGCCTTAGATATGCACAGATAAACCAAGCAAGTTTGGATGCTGCGATGTTTTGCTTGTGCTGCTTGATTGACGAAACCGTGCTGAATACTCAGTGGGGAGGAGAATCGGAGTGGGGACAAGAGAGTTTGCTGTCCATGTTGCATTCACAAACATCAGGTGGTGAGTACTTTTTTACGCTGTTGGATGATCATCTTTGTGCGCCTTTCCAACATGCACAATTGCTTGAGCTTCAATATGTGTGTTTGAGCTTAGGGTTTGTTGGTAAGTATAAGTTTGAGCAAGTTGGGCAGCAAAAATTGGAGGAGTACCGACAGCATGTTTTTTCATCCCTAGAGCAGGTAAATGGAGAAGTCGAAGAAAGCTTGTCCATCCAAACCTATCCGGTTGTTGAAATCAAAAATGAGGGTGAGATTGGCATACCCACATGGTTAGTTGTGAGTGTATTTGGGGCTTTGCTTTTGTCGTTATTTCTATTCAGTCGTTACACCATCAATCAACACTCTAATCCCGTGTTTAATCAAATCCAATCTTTAGCTCAGTGGGCGCCAGCGCAGGAGACAGAGAGTCTTATTGATGAAGCTGAGTTGCTATTACTGCAGCAGCGTCTTAACACGGAAGTGGAAAGAGGGCTTATTCGGATCGAGCCGATGAGAGACAGAGTGCGTTTCACTATTGCTTCACATGAACTTTTTGCTCCGGGAAGTGCGGATATCAAAGCATCCTTTATCCCTATACTGCAGAAGTTATCACGCGCGCTGGAGTCTACAGATGGACGGATTCTCATTACCGGTCATACCGATAGTCAGCCGATCATCACCAGTCATTTTCCTTCAAACTGGCACCTTTCACTTGCAAGAGCAACCGCGGTCGCTGACACCATGTCTGTTGGGACATTATTGAGAGGGCGTCTGTGGCCGGAAGGCAGAGGCGAATCAGAGCCGGTTCAGGGTAATTCGACGCAGTCTGAGCGTGCTCAGAATCGTCGTGTTGAAATTGATTTGTTGAACTAGGTAAGGGCGGACGTTGTTGATGGGATTGGTATTCAAAAAAATCGCGCTAGTGCTTCGTTCGAAGTGGACGCTTTTGCTATTAGGTTTTTTCGCGTTTGCTTTCATCATTTGGTTTGGAGGCCCACTTGTCGCTATTGCTGGCAAAACGCCACTCGCAGATGCGGCAACTCGTTGGTTTGTTATTGCTGTATTTGCAGTGCTGGTTGTTGGCTATCAATGGGGGCGCCATGCTGTAGATAAAAAGCATCAACAAGCGGCGGTACAAACCTTGCTCGAAGGGGAAGATGGAGAGAGTACGGATGAGGCCAGCGTCCATGAGGTAGATACGCTACGTGAGCGTATTCAAGCCGCTATAGAGGTTTTGAAAAAGTCGAAGTTGACCGGTGGGCTTGGCATATATCAACTTCCTTGGTATGTGATGATAGGCCCCCCGGGGACCGGAAAAACCACGGCTTTGCAAAACTCGGGATTGGAATTTCCACTCAAAGATAAATTGGGCACTGACCCGCTATCGGGTGTTGGCGGTACTCGTTTTTGTGATTGGTGGTTTACCAACAGAGCCGTGCTCATTGATACAGCAGGCCGCTATACCACCCAAGATAGTCACAGTGTCAGAGATTCTAGAGCCTGGCTTGGATTTTTGGGGCTCCTTAAAAAATATCGAACTCGTCGACCTATTAATGGTGCGATTGTCACTATCAGCCTCGTTGACCTAATCCAGCAGACTCGCACTGAACGAAACCTTCACGCTCGGACGATTAAACAGCGCATATTAGAGCTCAAAAACCAACTAGGGCTGCAGTTTCCGGTCTATGTCATGTTAACTAAAGCGGATCTGGTTGCTGGATTTAGCGAGTACTTTGATGACCTAGGTGCGAAGGAGCGTGAGCAACTTTGGGGCGTGACATTCCCAATGGAAGCAAACAGTCCAGAGGCGGGTGTGGTCGGCGAGTTTAATAGTGAATTTCGAAAGCTACTTGAGCAAATTCAGGCGCGCTTGAACCAGCGGTTACATCAAGAGCGCGTGGTAGATAAACGCAGCCTTATTTTTGAATTTCCCAAGCAGCTTCAGTTGCTACAGCCTGTGATTGATGACTTTTTAAAAGAGATTTTCATTCCAAATGCATTTGAAGAAGCGCCAATGCTTCGTGGGGTGTTTTTAGTCAGTGCCGCTCAACAAGGTAAGCCGATAGATCAGGTCGCAGAAGGTACATCAAACCACCTAGGGCTAGGGCAGGTTGTGACGCCCCAGCAAGCCACTGCTACGAAGGGCTTTTTCCTAAAGGATGCGTTTGAAAACATCATTTTTAAAGAGCAGTTTGTCGGGACGGTAAACCGCAAGCACCAGAAATTTACCTTATTGGCTCAGCGATCGGTTATTGCTGTATGTAGTGCGCTTTTAATCATCTGCAGTGCGCTTTGGTATAACAGCTACCAATGGAACAAACGATTGGTTGATAGCTCTGCGTCAGCTATCGACAAGTATCAACATTTGGTTGAGCCTGAACTTACGCCTCAAACTGATATTTTTACGCTTGTTCAAGCATTGAATACGCTTCGTGATTTGCCTGCGGGATATTCGAATAAAATGCCCGAAGAGGGCGTGGCTAATATGGGGCTATACCAAGGTGACAAAATCGGTCTGCCTTCAAAGCTTGCTTACGAGCGCGCTTTGTCGGTGTTCTTCTCTGAATACCTGACCGATGTGCTGGTCACAGAGATGCGACACAATGAGTCTTATCTTGAGTATCTTTACGAAACGCTTAAAACCTACCTAATGTTGGTGGATACCACTCATCGCAACGAAGACGTCATCATGAGTTGGTTCGAAGTGTATTTTGAAAGAGCCTACACCGGCGAGGTCAATCAAGTGTTGCGCAGTGACCTGCTTTTACACGTGCGTAGCTTGCTAGCATTGCCAACCAACACTGTGAATCGCGATGACGACGCTGTTGCTCAAGCACGCAGTGTACTTACCGCCATGTCCTTATCTGAGCGCGCCTATCAACGCTTGAAGTTAGAGTTCTTATCAAGTCATCTACCTGATTTTAGCTTACGAGATGTATTAGGGCGTCGTGGACGTCAAGTATTGTCACTTGATAACGATGTTCCTGAAACGATTCCTGGTTTCTATACCTATAACGGTTACCACGGAATATTTCGTCTAGAAAACAGTCGAGTGGTCAAACGCTTGATGGAGGATAGTTGGGTATATGGCGATCAATTAACGATAGATGAATCTACCCGTGAGGCGGTGATTGACTCGGTTAATGAACGTTATTTCAAAGACTATATTCATCATTGGCTACAGCTGTTAAGCGGCGTTCGTTTGGCTTCTTTTTCCAGTGTGCCGCAAGGCCTTGAAGTCACTCAAGCCCTTACTAGTTCGGAGCAACCAATCCAAAGCGTCATTACTGCGGCGCAAAAAGAACTTCGCCTAACTCAAGTGTCGGTGGATGAAAACATTGAAGCGGCCGCAGAAGTCGCAGGCAATGTGGCAGATGTGGCGCTTCGAAACCAAAAAGCACGTCTCAATCGCTTTATCCCTAACGATACCGCCAAATTGAGATTGGCTTTACCAGGGCAAGAAGTTGAAGATGCATTTGTCGACTTGCTAAGCGTCTCGGATGACGATCTCGCGTTGTTGTCTAAGTCGATTGTATCCGTGGACAATTACTTAGAGGGGCTATCCGAATCTAGGCAGAAGGGCGCATTTGCGAGTTTGGCCGAAGGCGGCAGTATTTCTCGAGTGATGAGTGATATGCGAAGTGTCCAGCGATCATTGCCTAAGCCGTTTTCACAGTGGACTGCGCAGTTGACGGCTCAAACTTCGGCATTGGCTAGCCGAGGTGCTCAGGTACATGTGAACAAGCTTTGGCATCAGACCATCTATCAAGAATACCAGAGTGCAATTTACGGCAAGTATCCCTTCAGCCCAAAAGCAAAACAAGAAGTGAATATCAAAGACTTCGCTCGTTTCTTTGGCTACGGTGGCAAGTTTGATCAGTTCTTTAATCAGTACTTACAAGCTTCTGTCGACACCACGGGTAAGCGTTGGGTGCTGGAAAAAAACGTCGGAATTGATCAAGCGTCACTCACTTTGTTTCAGCAAGCACGTCGAATTAGAAACATGTTTTTTGAGCCAGGAACCCAAAAGCTGCGTCTCGAATTTGGCCTTAAACCTCTCTACTTAGATGGGCACATCAATAATTTACGTGTCGAGGTTGGCGAGCAAGCGTTGATTTACCGACACGGTCCCCGGCGCGTATCTCAATTTGTTTGGCCAACACCCTCTAAATCGGATACTCGATTGTCGTTTGTTCCTCCTAAGTCAGGTCATGCAGTTTCAGAAACTTATCGTGGAGATTGGGGCTTGTTTAAGATGCTTGACCAACTTGCAGCGCAGCGTCCGGAGTCTCGCTCAGACAACGTGTTGGATATCGTTATTAAAGGTAATCGCGCCAAGCTAGTACTGATTCCAGCGACGACACAACACCCATTTTGGTCGTCAGATTTAACGAGGTTTGTATGTCCCAGCAAGCTATGAAAGGCTTTGGTTATTTTGGAAAAGTGCCCACTCGTGGTGACTTTATTCAAAGTCAGTTACCAGAAGAGTTTGTCTCCGCTTGGCGAGAGTGGTTGCAAGCGGTGACGGCGGTCAGTCGTGAACAATTGGCAGAAAACTGGCTTGAGATCTATTTAATCAGCCCCATCTGGCACTTTTCGCTCGCACCACAAGTGTGTGGTGAACCTGCGGTGATAGGCACTTTGATGCCAAGTGTTGATCAGGTTGGCCGGCATTTTTATATGACGATTGCTAAGCCAGTACAAGGTGATCATTTGGCGTTTTGGGAAGACAGGCAATGGAGCGAAAGCTCGGAAAGCAAAATCTTGCGTCTTTTAGAAGATGATACCGATGTGGTTCGGTGGGCTGATGGACTAAAAACTGTCGACTGGGTCGAGAACATAGAAGAGTGCGACTCAGTACAAGACTTATCTTCTGCCTCAGAGCAAATGATATTGGTGGCCAATCAATCAGTAACAGTGTCCCAGCTAAATCGTCAACTGCTTAAGTCACGGTTTCAGCGCCCTTGTGTCTGGTGGACTCAAGGTTCAGAGCACATTCCTGCGTGCACGATAGTTTCTGAGAGTTTGCCTATGGTGAGCCAGTTTTCAGCCATGTTGGATGGCAATTGGTCACAGTGGGGGTGGTAGTGGGGAATCAACATCAAGGCGTCGTGTTTTCCAGTTTTGTTAAGTCGCACCCGGGCAAGGTTCGTCCACACAATGAAGACCGCGCTAGCGGTTGGGATGAATCTGGTGTTTGGGTCGTCGCTGATGGAATGGGAGGCCACGAAGCTGGTGATATTGCGAGTCAAATGGTGGTTGACGGGATAGAGGAATATTTAGATTTCACACCAAGTTCACTCGTCGATAGTGATGGACTGATAGCAGCGTTAGAGCGCATCAATCTTTCAATACTTGAATACTCGCAGCGATGTCACTTGGGAAAAACTGTGGGCACCACGGTGGTTGTACTGCTGATCAAAGAGGGACTGTTTCATTGTTTGTGGCTGGGTGACAGCAGAATGTATTTGATGAGGCACGGCCACTTTGCGCGAAAAACGCGAGATCACAGCCAGGTCATGGAGATGGTAGATCAAGGGCTGATACAGGAACGAGACGCAGAAAACCACCCTCTTTCAAATGTGATTACTCGAGCGTTAGGCGTATCAAGCGATTTGGTGGTGTCACAAGTGTCAGGTCAGTTGCTTATTGGCGACGTTTTTTTGCTTTGTTCAGATGGATTAACCAAAGAGCTATCGGATAACGAAATAGCTAAGTGCTTATCGGCAAATGATATTACTGAGTCAGGGTTGGCAATGATGCATTCTGCATTGGTAAAAGGAGCCAGTGACAATGTGTCGTGTGTTGTCACTAAAGTCGAGCTTGAACCACTGCCAAATACAAGGAACCGCGATGACGACACGGTACCCGTGTTTGCTCACCGTAGCTAGAGGAAGACAGGATGTTTATTGAACCGCCAAGTATCGACCTTGAGCAGTTAAAAGCGCCAATTTCTAATGACTTACCGTGTGGAATTGACCCTAGAACGGATTTATCGCCGCTGTCGGTTTACTTCTCATTGAAAGATGTACGCAGCCACGCCCGCAGCGCGGAGAGAGCGGCGCTGGTGGACAACGAGCCTTTATTGAGCCTTGCTCATTTATGGGATCCGATCATGGAGTCAGTACCCAACGCTTTAGTCGATGATTGTCGAGATCTTGAACTAGCAGCTTGGTTGATTGAAGCCAGTATTCGCCGCTCAAGTTTTAAAGGCTTGGCACTTGGATGTGACGTTGCCAGTGTCTTGATCGAAAACCATTGGCACGAGCTCTATCCAGAGCAAGACGAAGATGGGCCGGTAAGTAAGGTGCTGCCGTTATTAGGGCTCAATGGCATGGACGGAGAGGGGACGCTATTGATGCCGATTGCATCGCTGCCTCTCACGGAACTTATTGAAGATCGACAGTATTCGCTGTGGGAGTTTGAACAAGCCTCTGACATTGAACGTTTAGACAAAGAGAAACGAGAGCAAAAACACAGCGCGGGCGCTGTCAGTCTTGAGGACATCAAGGCCAACGTTAAGGCTAGCTCGGCCCACTATTTTTCTTCGTTGCTGGAAGATATTGAGCAAGCACAGCGTGCCTATCAGCGCTTGACTATGGCCATAGATGGCGCGGTAGGCACGCCCCAACCCAGCACTCATATCACCCGGCGGTTAACTGCATGCAAGGATGCGGTGTTATTTCTTGCTGAAGATAAGCTGGTGGAACACGCCAAGCAAAATGATAGCAGTGAGCTTACTGGCGAAGGAACGACTGAGCCAAATCCAGACAACGAAAGTGGACAAGTCTCGGTCAATGCAGCGATCCAAAACCGCATGGACGCGATTGCGCAGCTCGAGAAAATTGCTTCGTTTTTTAAGCAAACAGAGCCTCACTCCCCCATGGCTTATGGCATCGAACAAGTCGTTCGCTGGAGTGAGATGACGCTGCCCGATCTGCTTCAAGAGTTGATTTCTGATAAGGACGCTCGCACAGGATACTTCCGATTAACGGGAATTCGTGCAGAGCAACAAGAATAGCGTGGCGCTGATAGTAAGGCGTGAAAGTGAAGATAAAGGAGAACGTAATGGATAGTATCCACGGCAAACTATCTCGGGTGCGCAAGCCGAGAGTTCATATTACTTATGATGTAGAAACCGAAGGAACAGCGGTAAAAAAGGAATTGCCCTTCGTGGTTGGCGTGATGGGAGACTTTGCTGGCGACAATCAAGCCGCTTTGAAGCCCTTAAAAGAGCGTCGCTTCATTCAAATTGATCGCGATAACTTCGATGATGTGCTCAAACGTATGAACCCAAAATTGAAATTCGCGGTGGACAATAAGCTTGCGAATGATGGTACTGAGCTTGAAGTGGATTTGGAATTTAGCGCAATGCACGATTTTGACCCAGCTGCGGTCGTTAACCAAGTCGAGCCCCTTCGTAAACTGATGGACACCCGCAATAAACTTAGAGATCTGATGACCAAAGTGGATCGTTCAGAAGATCTGGAAAATATCCTCGAACAAGTACTGAACAACACCGAATCGCTGAACGATCTTGCTAGTCAGCTAGACACTAAACAAGAGAAGGAGCCGAGCGAATGAGTACAGAAGCACAAGCCACTCTCGAACCGACAGTTGAAGAAACCAGCACCACGATATTGCAGCAGGCCATTGTGGCGACTAAGCAAACCGATACCTCTCGCTCTGAAGAGCTACTTCGCACTCTGACCGAAGAAGCGCTCAATGGCACTGTTACTTGGAACAAGAACTTAACCGTCACATTCCGTGAAGCGATTGCAGGGATTGATGAGCTGATCTCCAAACAGCTGGCAGAAGTTATGCACCACGCCAGTTTTCAAAAGTTAGAAGGCTCTTGGCGCGGGTTGCAGTACTTGACGGTTAATTCTGATACCAGTCAAACACTCAAAATTCGTGTGCTAAGCATGAACAAATCTGAGCTCTATAAAGATCTCAGTAAAGCCGTTGAGTTTGACCAAAGCCAAATATTCAAAAAGGTGTACGAATCTGAGTTTGGAACGCCTGGAGGCGAGCCATATGGCGCCTTAGTCGGCGACTATGAATTTACCAATCACCCTGAAGATATTGAGTCGCTAAGCTTGATGTCCAACGTTGCCGCTGCCGGATTCACCCCATTTTTGTCAGCAGCGTCGCCTGCGCTATTCGGGTTTGATAATTGGACTGAACTGTCTAAACCGCGCGACTTAGAAAAAGTTTTCGAGTCATTGGAATACACCAAGTGGCGCTCATTCAGAGAAAGCCCAGATTCACGTTTTGTCACTCTTGCCATGCCTCGCGTGCTTGCGCGTCTGCCATATGGCGAATCGACCACACCTATCGAAGAGTTTCGATATGAAGAGTTCGACCTTGATGACAAATCGGGTATGGCGAAGAACACCGAACATGACAAATATTGCTGGATGAACGCTTCTTATGTGCTAGGAGCGCGAATGACAGAAGCATTTTCTACTTATGGATTCTGTACAGCAATTCGCGGCGCAGAGGGGGGCGGTAAGGTCAGCAACCTTCCTTCTCACGTATTTGTGTCAGATGACGGAGATCCGGATCTGAAATGTCCAACGGAAATCGGTATCACAGACAGACGAGAGGCAGAGCTGAGTAAGCTTGGTTTCTTACCTCTGTGTCACTATAAAAATACCGATTATGCCGTGTTCTTTGGTGCGCAAACCTGTCAAAAACCTCAGAAATACAACAACCCTGATGTAACGGCAAACGCGGCTATTTCGGCGCGACTTCCATACATCATGGCCACGTCTCGATTTGCGCATTATTTGAAAGTAATGGCTCGCGACAAGATCGGCAGCTATATGGAAGCAGAAGACGTCGAAAACTGGCTTAATCGCTGGATTTTGAGTTATGTGAATGCCTCTGAAGGTGGCGGCCAAGAGATCAGGGCGAAATACCCGTTAGCTGATGCCAAAGTTCAAGTTCGAGAAATACCTGGAGCTCCGGGCTCGTACAATGCGGTCGCATGGCTTCGCCCATGGTTGCAAATGGAAGAGCTGACTACGTCGCTAAGACTGGTCGCCAAAATTCCGGAAATTGGCGGCTAAGGGGTAGGCGAGCTCTAAAGAGTTCGCCGTGATGACTATGCATAAACATCGAAGTGCTAACGACTCCAACGCAGTAAAGCCTAATGTCGCCAAGGCCTTGCTGCTGCGAGCCATTGCCGATATAGATGAAGCGATCAACGAGCAAATCAACGCTATTTTGCATCATGAGCGCTTTCAACAAATTGAAGCAAGTTGGCGCGGATTACGTTATTTGTGTGGTCAAGCTGGGACGCAAGATAATCACTCTACTTGCAAAGTTAAGCTACTTAATGTGAGCTGGCGTGATTTGTGCCGAGATTCTGCGCGGGCGATAGATTTTGATCAAAGTGATCTCTTTCGTCACCTTTACACCGCTGAATTTAGTACGCCAGGTGGCGAGCCGTTTGGGTTAGTCATTGGTGATTATCAAATAACGCACCGTCCAAGAAAAGGCTACCCAGCGGCTGATTTACAAGTTTTAAGAACTATAAGTCATGTTTGCGCGGCGGCATTTGCCCCGTTTATTACCTCAGCGCAAGCATCACTTTTTGGAGTGAATCATTTCAGTGAGCTTGCGTCTGTACAAGATATCGGTGCACAGTTCTCGCAGCCTGAATACGGTCAGTGGCAAGCACTTCGAGCGATGGAAGATTCAAGGTTTCTTGCCATTGCTGCCCCAAATATATTGATGCGAGAGCCACACAAGCAAAGTGGCTCTGGTTTAACGGCTTTTCAGTTTAGAGAAACGGTTGGTTGCTCCGAGCGAGATTATCTTTGGGGAAATGCGGCTTATGGGGTGGCAGGCGTTGCAGTGCGAGCATTTCGAGAGTCAGGGTGGTTTAGCCAAATACGAGGCATGCAACCCAGTAAGCTGAAGCATGGCTTAATGGTTGAAATCCCGAGCAGCGGCTTTGAGCACTCGAGAAGCTCGCATTCGCCAAGGCCGAGTGTCAATTTACAAATTGGCGATCGACTGGAAGCAGAACTCTCCGACAATGGCTTTATCGCTATTTCGACGTTACCTCATACGCCTCATTTGGTGTTGTACAGCAACACCACAGTTAACTTACCCGTCTCTTTCGATAAGCAAAGCGCTTCGGTCAATGCCCGCCTTTCCTCCATGTTGCAATACATGCTTTGTGTGGCGCGTTTTGCTCATTACCTCAAGGTTATGGGGCGCGACAAAGTTGGGGGGTACAACACGGCGCAGCAGATCGAGAACGAAATGCAGCGCTGGCTGCATCAGTACACTGCGGCATCAGATGAAGCATCGGATGAGATTCGAGCCAAGTATCCCTTAAATGAGGCCAAAATTCAGGTCAAAGAGCAGCAAGCAAAGCCCGGTCATTACTACTCTGTTATTCATCTTCGCCCCCATTTTCAGTTGGAGCATATGGTCTCCAACATCCGGTTGATTACGGAGTTATCACCCATTTTTACCCAAGTAGGATAAAGGATGCAAAATACCATTAATCGGCTCATTCAAGATGGGCAGTTGAACCAAGCGTTATCAGTGGTTACGGAGCAGCTCAAACATGAGCCCAGTAATCATGAGTTACGCAGCATTTTTATCGAGTTGCTGTGCATTGATGGCCAACTAGAGCGCGCTGACCAGCAGCTGGATCTGATTGTCAAACAAGCTCCAGAGATGTTGCCGGGTGTGGTAAACCTCCGACAAATAGTGAGAGCCGCGCAAGCAAGACTCGACTTTGCCGAAGGTGGAGATACAGCAGCGACTATCGGCAACCCCGGTGAGAGTTTTTCCGCGTTATTGAAGCTTAGGGTAGCACTGCGAGAGAACAACGCTGATGAGGTGGAAAGCTGCACTCAAAGGATGGAACAAACCCGTGACAATGTTTCGCTAAAGGTGAATGGCTTGCACCGGTATTTGATTCGGGATGTGGATGACACCTTAGCTGGTTTTATAGAGATGTTTGGTACCAATGGCAAATATTACCTTATCCCTATTTCGGAAGTTTCGAATCTGGAGATGTTGCCCGCGGAGTCGCTTTTTGAGCTCATTTGGCGCAAAGCGAAGGTTGAGATAAGTAGCGGCGATTGTGGAGAGGTCTTTGTTCCGTTGACTTACGTTGCGAGTCACAGTGAGGCAGAGAAGTTAGCTAGAGAGACGGACTGGCAGAAAGTACTAGATACCGATGTTTATCAGGGCAGAGGGCGAAAGCTATGGTTGGTCGATGATGGCGCAATGGAGCTCTTTGAGCTGAAATCGATTTTGAGATCAGAAACTGTTGAGGCGATGGAATAATGGCGAGTCTGTTGAGTTCACCGTTATTTGACCGACTGGAACAAAGTCACACCGACAGAAGTGAACAGTCTCATCGCCAGCGACTTCGCAATGCGATTCGACGCGACCTTGAAGGGTTATTGAATGCCAAGGTGAGTTGGCTAACTTGGCCTGAATGGTATCACCAACTTGACCAATCGTTACTGAGCTTTGGGCTGCCCGATTTTTCCTCGATGCCATTGAGTAGTCAGGATGGTCGTGAACGTCTGTGTGCCACAATCGAAGAAACGATCGCCAAGTTTGAGCCTCGCCTGACGGAGGTTTCAGTTGAAGCTGTGGATGATGAAGCATCGTTAGAGCGGGTGCTAAAAATAAAAATTCATGCTCTATGTGTAGGGGAGTATGAAGCGGAACCCATTGTGTTCGATTCTCAAGTGGAGCCAGTTTGCCTTGGCATATCGGTGTCGGAGTAGTCATGAGTGATGAACTATTGAAGTACTACAATCGAGAGCTCGCCTATCTAAGACATATGGGAAGTGAGTTTGCTGAGCGACACCCTAAGATTGCTGGCAATCTAAAGATTAGCGGTGAGCATATTGAGGATCCCCATGTATCTCGATTACTCGAAGGCGTCGCTCTACTGACGGCTCAAATAAGGCAAAAATTGGATGACAGTTTTCCTGAGTTAACGGAGGCCTTAGTCGGAAAACTCTTTCCTGATTATCACGCACCCATTCCGTCTAGCTCGATTATTAAGCTGACGACTGAAAATATGACCGATAACGGCCTAACGATTCCTTCGGGTACAAAGGTCGAGTCTATAGCCGATGGTTATAAAAACTGTTTATTTAAGACTTGTTACGATACTAAGCTTTGGCCAGCTGAAATCTCGTTGGCAAAGTTCAGAGGTGCGCCTTTTGAGGCGCCTAAACCTGCGTTTGATGCTGCGGCTTTATCCGTACTCAAGCTGCGACTAAGCAGCAATTATTCCGATATTAAACTCAAAGATATTGGTATAGATAGGCTGAGGCTCTACTTAAATGGGCAGCCTCAGCTTAGCTATGAGCTCTATCAGCTGCTTAATCAATCATTGGTCGGCATTGCTTTGTCGTCAGTAAGCAGCTTAAAGCCTATTACGTATCTTTCTCCGAAACATATCGCTCCAGTTGGGTTTGAAAGCAACCAGAAAGTGGTGCCTTATGGTGATAAGTCGTTTGATGGCTACCGTTTATTGGTTGAGTATTTTGTTTGTCCTGAAAAGTTCTTATTTGTCGATTTAAATGAGTTGCAACCGGATTGGTTTGGCGATGAAAGTGAGGTCGATATTTATCTGTATTTTGATCGCGATTCAGAAGTGCTAGTCAAACAGCTGACCGCTCAAAATGTGCTGCTCGGCTGCGTACCGATAGTGAACACCTTCGATACTGAGCTTGAGCCTATTCGGTTGAATCCGGCTTACTTCGAGCACAAGTTGGTGGCACGCAATCAAGATACTAACAGTTCGGAAATTATCTCTATAAGACATGTGGAGGCCTATGACCAACATGATAGTCAAGTTGATGTATCGCCTTTCTATGGATCTGCTTGTCATGATGAATCCTCAGCTTTGTATTGGTCGTTGCGCCGAGAGGTGACAAATGGCAGCGAGGAGGGGGGGGAGCAGGGTACTGATTCGTTTCTTTCAATGGTAAGCAGCACGGCTAAGCCTATAGAACTGGATCGACAAGAGCGTTGGTTGGTGAATGTGAGTGCAACGTGCAGCAACCGCAATCTGCCTAGCCAATTGCCGACCCGTAAAGAGCAGCTCACACTATTGATTTCTAGTTACCAAGACCTTTTGAAAACCAATACACGTTGCTTGAAGTCCTTTAGTAAACCGGTGAGACCGAAGATGTTTGAGTCGTCGCGTTGGCAATTGGTCAGTCAACTATCCCTCAATCACTTTGCTAATGATCCGGATGGGACAATGCTGAAAACAGTATTGCAGCTCTATGATTTCACTCACGCGCCGCAAACCAAAGTTCTGGTTGAATCTATTCGCAAGATTGAGTTGCGAAGTGCTACAGCAAGAGTAAGGCAGTCTGGAAGAGTTGGCATATGCCAAGGAAACGAGATGGTGGTTGAGTTCTCAGGTCGAGATGTGTCTGGGAGTCAGTTGTTTTTCTTCGGGCAAGTACTGGCGCACTTTTTAGCACAGTATGTGGTGGTAAATAGTTTTTGTCGGTTAACGATTACATTGACCGGAGCTCATGAGCCAGTGCACTGCTGGCCAGCAATGTCGGGTACGCAGGAGTTACTGTGAGTGCACTGAATGGTCAAGGACTGGAAACCATTGAGCAGTTTCACCACTATGTCGCAGCACTTGAAAATGCGCTAGCGGGCAAAGAGGGTCGAGTGGGTACAGATGCATTGCCAAGCTCTGAGTTACTGCATTTTCGATCTTGTACCCATTTAGGCTTCCCAGGCAAAGCGGTTGAAAAAATTGTCGAACCGAATGGCGAGCGAAGCCAATATGAGCTCTTAGTCGGCTTCTTGGGGCTGATCGGTCCAAGCGGCGTAATGCCAAGGCACTTTAGTGAGAGAGTGTTGCGGGAAACGAAAAAGAGAGATGCGGCCACCGCTGATTTTCTCGACATTTTTCATCACCGATTGATCGCTTTGTATCACCGTGCCTGGGAAAAATATCACCATCCAACGCTGTATCAGCATTATTTACAAACTGGCGTGCCAGATGCGATTACTCGAATGTTATTTGTTATTTCGGGTGCCCAAAGTGATCTTGAGGCACGTTATGCAGGGCTTTTGGCCCATCCTAACCGAAACACTAAAAGCCTCAAACAAATCCTTGAGCATATGTCGGGGTGTGATGTTGATATAGAGGAGCGAGTGGGACGATGGTTGCACGTCGAACCTGATCAGCAAAGTCGGCTTGCTAGTCGAATTGAGGAACGCGGGCAGTTTGCATGTTTAGGTGAAGGAGTCTTGGTGGGGAAGCGCGTATGGGATGTGAATTCGACCATTGCCATTACATTACGTCCCCATAGTCGCGCTAAAGCTGAGCGTTATATGCCTCAATCTCCTGCCTTGAAGATTCTTAAGGGTATAACCAAAGCCTACTTGCCAACCCACATTCATTCTGTTTGGCAACTGGCGGTGAAAACAGGGGATTTGCCAGTGTCGACTGTCGGAGCGACAGACGTTGGCTTAGGGCACGGCACTTTGCTGGCTTACCCTGCTAAGCGTGGACATCAAATTATTAATATTTCAATTGGAACTGGGCATTAAAAGGAAAACAGGACGTAATTATGTCAACAATGAGCCTAACAACGTTAGTGGAAAAATTGTCACCCACCGCAACGGTGAGTCTCGAAGCGGCGGCGTCGCTTTGTAATAGTCGAAGTCATAGCAGCGTTGAAATACAACATTGGCTTTTGGCTATGTGCCAGCAGTCGAGTAGTGACTTGTTGGTTGTGTGTGAGCAGTATGAAGTGAATGTCGACAGGCTCGTTTTTGCCCTTAATCAGGATCTTGAATCGTTAAAGTCGGGTCATGATAGCGCGCCTAGCTTATCGAAGCAGTTGGTCTCGTTGATTGAATCGGCTTGGGTGAGCTCAACGTTGGCATTTGGTGAAACTGCTATTGAGCCTATCCACGTGATTCATGCTTTGCTCAGCGATGAAAGCTTGATCCCTTTTACCCCGGGTTACTTACAGAAACTGTCTGTGATTGATCCCGGGGAGCTGGTTAAAAACTGGCAAGGTAGTCACACGGGCTCCGATTTATCACTAAAAGATACTTCGCTTTTAAGTGCGACTTCATCGTCTCCAAACCTTGAGCAGTTTACCGTTGATTTGACACAGATAGCTAAAGAAGGGGGCCTTGATCCCATACTTGGCCGTGATGATGAGATACGGCAAATCATCGATGTGTTGATGCGTCGACGTCAAAATAACCCTATTCTCACTGGTGAAGCTGGTGTGGGTAAAACAGCGGTAGTCGAAGGTTTTGCGCAGCGGATTGCAAAAGGTGATGTGCCAGAAAGTCTGCGTGATGTCAGAGTATTGTCGCTAGATTTAGCTCTGCTTCAGGCTGGCGCAGGTGTGAAAGGTGAGTTTGAGAATAGGCTTAAAAACGTTATCAAAGAAGTGAAAGCGTCGGTTGCACCAATCGTCATTTTTATTGACGAAGCACATTCGTTAATTGGTAGCGGAGGTGGATCGGGTCAAAATGATGCGGCAAATATTCTTAAGCCGGCATTAGCTCGAGGTGAGCTTCGAACAATTGCAGCAACGACCTGGGCGGAATACAAAAAATACTTTGAAAAAGACGCGGCATTGACTCGTCGTTTCCAAGTCGTAAAAGTGGAAGAGCCGAGTGAAGAGCTAGCGATTACTATGCTCAGGGGACTGCTTCCTGTTATGGAAGCACATCATAACGTCGCGATTACAGACGAAGCGTTGCAAGCTGCGGTCAAACTGTCGAGTCGATATATTAATGGTCGTCAACTTCCCGATAAAGCAGTGGCCTTGCTCGATACGGCGTGCGCCAGAGTCGCGATTAGTCAAGTTGCTACCCCTGCCAATGTTGAATGCCTCGATAGACAATATGATGCCTTAATTGCAGAGCGAAGCTTGCTGGAACAAGAGCAAGCTACTGGTTCAAATCATAGTGGGAAAATTGCGGTGTTAACTGAGCAGCTTGATGAGGTTAGCAAGCAACGAAAATTAGCTAATGCAAATTGGCAGTGGCAACGAGAGCAGTTGGAATCGGCAATTGCCCTAAAGCATCAAATTCTATCTGCTGCAGATACAGACGTAACCGATGTCTGTCAGCAACTGACAGAAGTGAAAGCATCACTGAATGAGTTCGAGCAGAGTATGGTTCATCTGGAGGTTGATGAAAACTTAGTTGCGCAAGTGATTTCAGACTGGACTGGAATACCACTTGGGCGAATGAGAGTCGACCAGTTGGCAGCGCTACGAGCACTGACGCCGCGCCTTCAACAGCGCATCATAGGTCAAGATCATGCTCTGGATCGAATTAGCCAAGTGGTTAAAACTGCCCGCATGAAACTGAGCGATGAAAATAAACCTGACGGGGTATTTTTGTTAACAGGACCAAGTGGTACGGGTAAGACAGAAACGGCGTTAGCACTCGCTCAGCAAATTTATGGTAGTGATGATAGTGTCACTGTTATTAATATGTCTGAATTTAAAGAAGAGCACAAAGTTTCTTTATTGCTTGGCTCCCCTCCAGGATATGTTGGATATGGAGAAGGAGGAGTATTAACCGAAGCGGTTAGACGTAAGCCTTACAGTGTGATACTTCTCGATGAAATGGAAAAAGCGCATCCTAGTGTACAAGATGTTTTTTACCAGATCTTCGATAAAGGTATAATAAAGGACGGCGAAGGGACGGATATAGATTTTAAAAATTGCATTATTATCATTACTTCGAATGTTGGTTCTGAAACAACGGAGAATTTATTTGAAGATAGAGAAACAGCACCGGGAGCAGAAGGACTGACCGAAGCGTTGCAGAACGATCTTCTGGAAGCATTCAAGCCTGCTTTTTTGGGAAGACTGAACATTATCCCTTATGTGCCTTTAAGCCAAAGTGACATAGAGGCCATTACTAAGTTGCAACTTGATAGAGTGGCGAATCGATATCGAGAGCACTACCAGGCTGATCTTACTTTTGATGAGAGTGTCATATTACATATCAATAAAACTACAAATAATGTGGGAGTTGGAGCTAGGGCGATTCAACTACATATACAGAATGTACTATTACCATTTTTATCGGAACTATTAATGGAAAGGTTAGTAGAAGAGAAAGACATGCCTGCAATTCAATTATCAATTGAGGGTGATACTTACGTTTCTGTAAATACTTAATTGTTAATAATATCGAATGCTGTTGTTGAAGTAGCGTAGGCCTAATTTAGGTTTTATAAATATACAAGTCAATATTAAAGATTATGTTCTAGGTCGAATGCTGATGCTATTAGTTGAAGACGTAGGGCAGCGATTAAACACGTCTGTGTTTTATGATGAAATATCCGTAATGGATAGTTAATTTAAATATAGCAGCTAAAGGAGATTAGCATGCAAGCTAATACTTATTTGAAGTACGGTGACATTAAAGGCGAAGCAACGGCTGAGCAATATAAAGATCTTATCACTTTGTTGTCAGTGGATTGGGCCGTAAATCGTGAAATTACGTCGTACACAGGTACAGCGCAAGATCGTGAAGCCAGCGCTACGCGTTTGGGTGACATTACCATTACTAAACTACAGGACAAAGCGTCACCTGACCTGTTTAAAGAAGCAACAATTGGTAAAGGCAAGCCAGCGGTTTTTCATATCACCAAGCAGGGTGAAAAAGTAGAAGAAATCATGAAGATCGAGCTAACTGATGCAATGATTTCTAACTATTCAGTATCGATTCAAGATGATCGTCCAACGGAGAGCATCACTATTTCTTATACCGAGATGATGATGACGGTGACGCCAACGGACGATCAGAACAATGTTCAAGCGCCACTGGTATACGGCTACAGCGGTGTGAAAGGTCAACAAATGTAAGTCATAAATACGAGACACTTCGGTAACGTTGTTGTCTCTAAAAGTCCTCAAACTGCAGGGTGTGACTTCGCACTCTGCATTTTGAGGCGTTCTACAAAACTTCGGTTGTTTATCAGTAATAGGTTCGGCAATGCTACTTACCCAAGATGCTAATACTATCCAAATTGAAACGTCGCTAGGAAAGGATAGGCTTTACTTATCAAAGTTTGACCTTGTCGAACAAATGTCAGCACCTTTCTCAATAACGGTCTCATGCTTCACTAGTGGCGTAGAGATTAACCAAAGAGACATTATCGGGAAAAGCGCTCATATCACGCTCAAGTATCAGCAAGGACATCTTCCAGTGGAGCGATATTTCCATGGAGTGATTCATAAAGTGCGAGGGTTAGGGCGACGCACGCCAAGTGGATCGGGAGGTGTTGAGTTTCGGGATTATGAGTTTGTTATTCAGCCTCAGCTTGCTTTTCTAAGACAGAGAAAAAACTGTCGTATTTACCAGAAGCAATCGGTGATTGATATCGTATCCGAGCTTTTGGCTGAGCATGGAGTTAAATTTGCCCTAGATACCAAAGCGATGTACCCAAAGCTTGAGTACAAAGTACAGTACGATGAATCGGATTTCGATTTTGTTCAGCGTCTGCTGAGGGACGCGGGCTTATTCTATTTCTTTGAGCATAAGAAAACGGACCATATATTGGTCTTGGCTGATTCTGTGACAGCGTATCGGCAGGCAGAAGAAAGCTACGTTGCTTATACTACAGGGACGCTTGCAGAGAACCATATCCATAGTTGGTCTGATTCCTTAACTATCCCCCCGGGAAAAAACACCCACCAGGCCTACGACTTTTTAAATCCGGATGTAAAGCCAAGTGGCGATGCCAACAACTCTTCCTTGGCCTCGCAACAAACTTCGACAGAAGTGTTTAGCTATGTTGCTGAGTCTGAAAAAAAGGCTGACTTGAATCATGCATCGGATATTGAGTTGGCAGGGTTGCGACTGGAGCATGAAATTTTTGAGGGTAAGAGCAGTTGCAGTTCATTTGCGGTGGGACACCATTTTACCTTTTCTGATCACGAAGACAGAAGTTTGGTTGGTCGCAGCTATCTGATTACGAGCCTTAACCTGCGTGTAGAAATTGCCAATCAAGTTGGCGCTAACAAGCCAAGTAAGCAGGTGATAGAGAATCACTTTCGATGCATACCCGCAGATACTTTGTTTCGCTCGACTCCAACGTGCTCTAAGCCCACGATTATGGGCGTACAAACAGCCTTAGTAACCGGAGAAGAAGGCGAAGAGGTGTGTGTCGATGAGTATGGCCGCATCAAAGTGCTGTTTCATTGGGATAGGGAAGGAAACGCCAACAATCAGAGCTCATGTTGGGTGCGCGTGGTTCAATCATGGGCAGGCAATGGTTATGGGGCTAGCTTCTGGCCTAGAGTTGGTCACGAAGTATTAGTGAGCTTTTTAGAAGGGGATCCGGATCAACCTGTGATCACTGGTACTTTGCACAACGGTAATCAGCATCCTCCGTACTCACTGCCCAGCCAAAAGTTTACATCAGGGATCAAAACTCGATCCGCTGAGGGCTCTGCAAGCAATTTCAATGAACTTCGATTTGTTGATAAAAAAGGAGAGGAATTACTTTATCTTCAGGCTGAAAAAACGATGCAAACTCAAGTAAAAGAGAGTTGTATTGAACAGATAGAGAAGGATCTTCAATCTAGGGTTGGCGGGAATTGGACGTTGAACGTGGGTGATAGCTCGAAAGTAGAGACGGGATCGTCAGTAGAACTGTTGGCGGGAGAGTCGATTACGATCAAAACTGGCAGCGCCTCAATTACGTTATCGAGTGGGGGCGAGATAGACATTAAGGGCTCATCAATCAAGATTAATGGTAGTGACATTGCGTTGAGCGCTGGCTCGATTGCATTGAATTAGCGTGTGGTTTTCTTATTTCGTGAGTTTTCGATGTGAAGCTGGTGGTGAGCTGAAATGATTTTCTCAATTGAGCCCAACATAGTCATGCTAGGTCAGTACGGTCTGGCGCAAGGAACGTTGTCGAGCACGAAAGACTGGTCTTTAAGACCTCATGTCGCTAATCATGATAAGCGAAGCTATCGTGAATACGGTTTCGATGGGGGGCATGCTGAGCAGCTCAGACATCTACAGTTAGATGTCGATAGTATTTTCATTTTGCTTCCAGAGTGCGATGAAGAGCCAAGTCTTTGTGCTGAAGTGCGGTATTTACAAGATCTTGCCCCTCAAATATTTGAGCACTCGAATGTGCTTTTGTTTCCGTTTGGCAGTGCGTCAATAGCGATGGCGCTGCGACACGCCAAACAACAGTTCGAGAAAGAGGCAAGTCGTATTGCTTTTGTGAGCATTCATCTCAAAAATCAATTCGAGATAAAAAACAATGTTGAAGGTATCATTAGTGATTCTCTTATCGTCGCCACATTGACGAAACGCGACCATGGATTGCAAGTCTATTGGAATGGTTATGAAGTACATACGAAAGACAAAACGCTAAGTGTGCCGATCGCGTCGCTATTAAATCGAGTAAACCAAAGTGGGATTAATGCTCTTGCACATTGCTACCTACCCATCGCCTTTGATGATGAGCTAAAGCAAAGCATCTTGAGTAATGTTAACCAGCTCTCGTCTATGATCACCTCAAAAACGGAATTTGTGTTTCTCGATATATTGCTGGGCAATCTGGGGGCTTGTGCGGGACTCTATAGCTTGTGTCATTTGTCGGAGCAGTACCAAAAATGCGATTACAGTGGGTACACTTTGCAGCTCGACGTGGCTGAGCGGCGCTATCGAAGTGTTCTGCTTATAGGATGGTCACAGTAATCAATGGATTGCATGAGAACATACAGTCAAACGAGCAAAGACATAGCAACTTAGGGCCATAGGGTATATAATTCTGCGCCGTAAAATTAACAACAATAATGTGACAACGTGGAGTAGAACATGTCCTTAAGTACACCAGTGATTACTGTGGATGGACCAAGTGGTGCTGGTAAAGGCACACTGTGTATGCTGTTGGCTGAAAAGTTAGGCTATCACTTATTGGATTCTGGGGCGATTTACCGCGTGTTGGCTTTGGCAGCGATTCATCATGGTGTTGACCTTGAGTCAGAGGATGCACTGGTGCCGCTAGCAATGCACCTTGATGTCCAGTTTGTCGCTGAAGGCGATCTAGTTAAAGTGATTTTGGAAGGGGAAGATGTGTCCGGTGAGCTTCGTAAAGAAGAAACGGGCAATGCTGCTTCTAAGATCGCCGCTTTGCCTCGAGTACGTGAGGCGTTACTGCGTCGTCAACGTGCATTTAACATTGAACCTGGATTGGTTGCCGATGGCCGTGATATGGGTACGGTCGTTTTTCCTGAAGCGCCAGTTAAAATCTTCCTTGATGCGAGCGCAGAAGAAAGAGCGCAAAGGCGTTTTAAGCAGTTGCAACTAAAGGGTTTAGATGTTAGATTTGACGACCTTTTGAGCGAGATCGAAGAACGAGACTACCGAGATCGCAACCGAGCGGTTGCCCCTCTTCGTCCGGCTGATGACGCTCTAGTGTTAGATTCAACCTCGCTAAACATCGAGCAAGTGTTGGAAAAAGCGCTACAATATATCGAATCTAAACTCACTAAGTAGCCTCTATTGGCACACACTTGGTGAGCTTTGAGCCGTTGGTCGCAAGGATGATGACCGACTAAATTATCAACCCCATGCGGTAGGATGCCCATGGACGTTTACTTATTGAAGATTAAATAATGACTGAATCTTTTGCTCAACTCTTTGAAGAGTTTCTAAACGAAACAGAATTCCAACAAGGCAGCATCGTTAAAGGTACTGTAGTAGCTATCGAGAACGGTTTCGTTCTTGTTGACGCTGGTCTTAAGTCTGAGTCTGCTATCCCTGCTGAACAGTTCAAGAACGCTGCTGGCGAACTTGAAGTTGAAGTTGGCGCTGAAGTTGACGTAGCTCTAGACGCTGTTGAAGATGGTTTCGGTGAAACTCAACTTTCTCGTGAGAAAGCGAAGCGTCACGAAGCTTGGATCGTTCTTGAGAAAGCTTACGAAGAAGCTGAAACTGTTGTTGGTATCATCAACGGTAAAGTTAAAGGCGGTTTCACTGTTGAACTAAACGGTATCCGTGCTTTCCTTCCTGGTTCTCTTGTTGACGTACGTCCTATCCGTGACACTGCTCACCTAGAAAACAAAGAGCTAGAGTTCAAAGTTATCAAGCTAGACCAGAAGCGTAACAACGTTGTTGTTTCTCGTCGTGCTGTTATCGAATCTGAAAACAGTGTTGAGCGTGACGAACTTCTTGAGACTCTACAAGAAGGTACTGAAGTTAAAGGTATCGTTAAGAACCTTACTGACTACGGTGCATTCGTTGACCTTGGCGGTGTTGATGGTCTTCTACACATCACTGACATGGCGTGGAAGCGCGTTAAGCACCCATCTGAGATCGTTAACGTTGGTGACGAGATCCTAGTTAAAGTTCTTAAGTTCGACCGTGAGCGTACTCGCGTATCACTAGGTCTTAAGCAGCTAGGTGAAGATCCATGGGTAGCAATCGCTAAGCGTTACCCAGAAGGTCACAAGCTAACTGGTCGCGTAACTAACCTAACTGACTACGGCTGCTTCGTTGAAATCGAAGAAGGCGTTGAAGGTCTAGTACACGTTTCTGAAATGGATTGGACTAACAAGAACATCCACCCATCTAAAGTTGTTAATGTTGGCGACGAAGTTGAGGTTATGGTTCTTGATATCGACGAAGAACGTCGTCGTATCTCTCTAGGTCTGAAACAGTGTAAAGCTAACCCATGGCAGTCATTCGCAGAAATGCAAGCTAAGGGCGACAAAGTTACTGGTAAGATCAAGTCTATCACTGACTTTGGTATCTTCATCGGTCTAGAAGGCGGCATCGACGGTCTAGTTCACCTATCTGACATTTCTTGGAATGTTGCTGGTGAAGAAGCAGTTCGTGAGTACAAGAAAGGTGACGAGATCTCTGCAGTTGTTCTAGCTGTAGACGCTGAGCGTGAGCGTATCTCTCTAGGCGTTAAGCAAATGGAAAATGACCCATTCAATGCTTACGTTGCAGACACTAAGAAAGGTGCTCTAGTTAACGGTACTGTTACTGCAGTTGACGCTAAAGGTGCTACTATCGAACTAGAAGAAGGTGTAGAAGGTTACATCCGTGCTTCTGAAGTATCACGTGACCGCGTTGAAGATGCGTCTCTAATCCTAAGCGTTGGCGACAGCGTTGAAGCGAAGTTCACAGGTGTTGACCGTAAGAACCGCGTAATCAACCTATCTGTTAAAGCTAAGGATGAAGCTGAAGAGCAAGAAGCAATGGCTTCACTGAACAAGCAAGAAGAAGGCGCGTTCGGTAATGCTATGGCTGACGCATTCAAAGCTGCTAAAGGCGAATAATTTACGCCATTAGAGAAAAAGGAGCCGTAAGGCTCCTTTTTTTTGTTTCTATCTTTGAGAAATTTAGACTATTATCAATTTATACAGGCAGTTAGTGCATTGTTGATATAGAATATATGTAAACCGCTGTCCGCTGTAGTATGAGACATCGAAGATAGAGACACTGAAGATTAAGAGTAATGAGGGTAACTACCTATGACTAAGTCTGAACTTATAGAAAGACTCTGCGCGGAGCAAACTCACTTATCCGCAAAGGAAATTGAAGATGCGGTAAAAGATATTTTGGAACATATGGCTTCTACACTGGAAAGTGGTGACCGTATTGAAATCCGCGGATTTGGTAGTTTCTCGCTTCACTACCGCGAGCCACGTGTGGGTCGTAACCCGAAAACGGGTGATAAAGTGGAGCTGGATGGTAAGTACGTACCGCACTTTAAACCAGGCAAAGAGCTTCGTGAACGTGTGAACGAAAGTCTGTAGAGCCCCTATCTTAATGAAACGGCATGCTTTTTTAGTGTGCCGTTTTACGTTTAGGCGAGTGGCAGTGATGAGGTTCACCTGCTGGATAAAGAATAGGCTAGTTGCTCTAAATATCACTTAGATTATCAAGATAATTGCCTAAGACGATGGTGTGCCGAGGCAAATTCCTGCATAATCGAGCTATCCAATAACTGTGGCACGAGCATATGAAGATTCTAAAAATAATTGTACTCATCGCATTGTTCCTGGTAACCCTAGCACTGGGTTCGCAAAACCAGGAAGTGGTAACCTTCAACTATTTGTTAGCGCAAGGTGACTTCCATCTATCGACGCTGCTGGGCAGTGTATTCGTTGTTGGTTTTGTCGTTGCTTGGCTAATTTTTGGTAGCTTACACCTTAAGTCTCAAATGACGGTACGTAAGCTAAAGAAGCAGCTGGCTAAACAGACGCCTTCTGAATCAAAAGAAGTCGTTACTAGCAGCAACTAATTAGATTAAGGGTTAAGGTCGATTTAATTAATGCTTGAGCTATTATTCTTGCTTTTGCCTATCGCAGCAGCCTATGGATGGTACATGGGTCAGCGAAGCGCTAAGCATGATCGACAAGAGCAATCGCATCAAATCTCTCGTCAGTATATGACGGGCCTTAACCTATTGTTGTCCGATCAGTCAGACAAAGCGGTCGATCACTTCATCGAGCTCCTTCAGGTCGACAACGAAACCATTGATACTCACCTTGCCCTCGGTAACCTATTCCGCTCTCGTGGCGAGGTAGACCGTGCTATCCGAATTCACCAGAATCTTATCTCGCGATCGGGCTTAACTATCGATCAGAAAAATCTTGCGTTGCAGCAACTGGCCAAAGACTACATGGTATCGGGCTTCCTTGATCGTGCCGAGAAGATATTTGTCCAGCTTGTTGATGAGCCTGAACATCGTGATGCCGCATTAACTCAGTTACTTGCCATTTATCAACAGACCAGTGAATGGCACAAAGCCATCGAGGTCGCAAATGCCCTGTTCAAAATGGGTAAAAAGCGCATCAGAAATAGCATCGCCCACTTTTGGTGTGAGCTTGCTATGATCGAAAAAGCGGATGGTAATACCAACAAAGCAGTTCAGAATTTTAAGAAGGCACTGTCAGTGGATCCGCGTTGTACTCGAGCGAGTATTGCACTGGGTAAGCTTTGTTTGGAGGACGAGGATTACTCGAAAACGATCTCCTACCTTGAGTCAGTGCTGGAGCAAGATAAAGATTTTATCAGTGAAGTACTGCCAACCTTAGCTGAGTGTTATCACCATCTGGGACAAGAGCAGGGCTTAGTAGAGTTTCTACGAGCCAGTATTGACAAAGGCGCTGGTGTTTCGGCAGAGCTAATGCTTGCTCAGCTTGTTGCGCAGCACGACGGTACAGAGGCCGCCCAAGCGCTGCTAACAAGACAACTGGTTCGCAGCCCAACGATGAAAGGCTTTTATCGCTTGATGGATTACCACCTAGCGAATGCTGAAGAGGGTAAAGCGAAAGAGAGTTTAACTACGTTGCAGTCGCTGGTGGGTGAGCAGTTAAAAACTAAACCGCACTATCGATGCCGCAAATGTGGTTTCTCAACCCATTCATTATATTGGCATTGTCCTTCATGTAAGGGATGGGGTACGATCAAGCCCATTCGAGGGTTGGACGGCGAGTAGCCATAACCAAAATAGAATTGCAATGCAGCACTTAGGTGCTGCTTTTTTTGAGTAAAACGAGGAGCGAAAATGATTGACCAAAAAGTGATTGTTGCACTGGATTACGATAACCAAGCCGATGCATTAGCTTTTGTCGATAGAATTGACCCAAGCTCTTGCCGACTAAAGGTGGGCAAAGAGATGTTCACACTATTTGGTCCTGAGTTCGTTCGAGAGCTACACAAGCGTGGCTTCTCAGTATTTCTAGATCTTAAGTTTCATGACATCCCTAACACGTGTTCTAAAGCGGTTCGTGCTGCAGCGGAAATGGGCGTTTGGATGGTAAACGTACACGCAGGTGGCGGTGAGCGCATGATGACTGCGTCTCGTGAGATCCTGGAGCCTTATGGCAAAGATCGTCCACTATTGATTGGTGTGACTGTTTTAACAAGTATGGAGCAGTCGGATCTTGCAGGTATCGGCATTGACGTGGCACCTCAAGAGCAAGTGTTGCGTTTGGCGAACCTAACCAAGAATGCAGGTCTTGACGGCGTGGTATGTTCAGCGCAAGAAGCAAGCATGCTAAAAGCAGAGCTGGGAGCAGAGTTCAAGCTGGTGACGCCAGGCATTCGTCCAGCGGGCGCTGCAGTGGGCGATCAAAAGCGTATCATGACGCCAGATATGGCGATCCAAGCAGGTTCTGACTATCTCGTGATTGGCCGTCCGATCACGCAAGCAGCGGATCCGGCAAAGGTGCTTGCTGAGATTAATGCTTCTTTGAGCTAATTGCCTCTCTACGTTAATCGATAGGGTAAAACTAAAAATGCCAGAGCTAATAGCTCTGGCATTTTTGTATTAAGCGGGAATACCACTATGGAACTTAAAGTCGGTATCTGGCGAGGAAATCAGTTCAGCTTCTACTTTGCCGAAGTAAGCCACTCTTTCACTGATGTCTTTGCCAGCCACTTGCTCTGCCAAAGTTAAGTAGTCTTGATAGTGACGAGCTTCAGAGCGCAGCAGGGACACATAAAACTTAGCGATATCGTCATCCATAAACGGTGCCAGTTTGGCAAATCGTTCACAAGAGCGCGCTTCGATATAAGCCCCAATGATCAGTTTGTCGATGAGTGTGTTTGGTTCATGTGTTGTCATGTGGCTAAGCAGCCCCTTGGCATAGCGGCTCGCGGGTATTGATTCGTAGGGAATGCCTTTTTTCTCCATGATCTCTAACACTTGGTAGAAATGATGTAATTCTTCTTTGATCAGTAGAACCATTTTGTCGATCAAATCTTGGCTGTAAGGTGAGTCTGATTTGGCAATGATCGATTTCGAAATATTGCTTTTGCCCTTTAAAGAAGTCATATCACCAATGTTGCGATACGCAAAGTCTTCATAGGGTTTGAACCATTCAAACAGTGCTGAGCTGCTCTGCTTATCCACGGCATATTTGCGAATTAAGTACATTGCAGATTGGCCGGCTTTAAGCTCGCACAATAGGTGATCAATCAAGATCACTGGTAGGTTTTCTGGGTGTTTGGCTTTTTCTACCCAAGCATCAGGCGTTGAGCAGTGCAAAAACTGATTGATAGGTTCTAAAATGGCGTCGATTTGAGAAGGACTGATCATGGCTATTTTCGTTGTTGTTGAATTAAAAAAGGCCGCGCTTGCGACCTTCGTTAACTCTACCATTTTTTCTTCTCACCAAACAGAGCATTGATGTCATCGTCGCGTTCACTGTTGGCTTGTTGCTGTTTTTCTTCTGCTTTAGCTTGTCGAGAGTTTTGCAGCTTGTCGAGCATCTCGGTGAGCTTGTCTTTCGCTTGAATAGAGTAGTTGTCGTTCTTCGAACTAAGCGCATCAATGCCTTTTTTCAGTAGCTGTGCCGCCGTACCAGGCTGCCCTTTTGCCATAGAGTCATGAGCACGTTTAACGACGTTCTCGATGTTGATGCGGATCTGGATTGTTTCGAGGCGCGCATTTTCAACCATGTAGGACTGGGTATCCATACGTCCTTTGTTGTGCTCGGTTCGAACGGTATCGCGCAGGCGTTTGACCAGTTTCAACATAATGATCGCTTGTTTGTCGCTGGTTGGTACTTTGAACGATGTTGCTTCACTGCCTTCGTAGCTTTCTTGAAGATGCTGAATCTGCGTTTTTGCTGCTTCGACACGTTGTGCCAAATGTTTGTTCTTAGGATCCAACTCATGCATATTCGTAACGGCATCTAAAATGCGGTTATGGAGACACAGCATCAGCTCTTTGCTGTAAGGCAAATAGCTCGCACCACTGATAAGCTCTTCAGTGGCATCTATCAAGGCGACATATCTGGCCGATTCTTGCCTTCTAGTAGCTTCGGCTTTTAGTTTGTATTGCAGCATGATGTTATAGCCCAGTACCAAAACCAGCAGAAGGGCGACCAGCGCAATAATTAAACCAATATTCATAACGTTTTGTATCTACAGTGAGTTTCCCTACAGTCTAATAGCACAGGATACACCAAAGGCTATCTGACCAACACAGCAAAGTTGTTGATTTGGTCATAATCTGAGGAAAACGTGGAAACTTTCTGAGCGGGTTTGAGAGCTAGAACAATTCCTATCCAAAAAAACTGTTAATCTGTTTAGTAATTCGTTATAACTATTGATTATATGCTTTGGCTGGCAGTGGTGAGCTGAGCCGAGAATTTTGACAAGGATGAAGACAAGCAGATGAAGTTACAGCAGTTAAAGTACATTGTCGAGGTGGTCAATCACAACCTAAATGTGTCAGCGACCGCAGAAAGTCTCTATACCTCTCAACCAGGTATCAGTAAACAAGTTCGCTTGTTGGAAGATGAACTCGGAATTCAAATATTCGAGCGTAGCGGTAAACACCTAACTCAGGTTACCAATGCCGGTGAGGACATTGTTCGTATCTCTCAAGAAATTCTCTCTCGAGTCGAAAGCATCAAAGCCGTAGCGGGTGAGCACACGCACCCTGAAATGGGCACATTGAACATTTCAACGACACACACCCAAGCGCGCTACGCGTTGCCAGAAGTGATTAAAGGCTTTACCGCGCGTTACCCGAAAGTCTCGCTTCACATGCACCAAGGGACGCCTTCACAAATGTCTGAAGCTATCGCAAAAGGCACAGCGAACTTTGCGATAGCCACAGAAGCATTGCACCTGTATCAAGATGCGATCATGCTACCTTGTTACCACTGGAATCGCTCTATTGTGGTACCTAAAGATCACCCATTGGCTCAAAAAGATCATGTATCGATTGAAGATCTTGCCGCCTATTCGTTGGTGACATACGTGTTTGGTTTTACTGGACGTTCTGAGCTTGATACTGCCTTTAACAAAGTTGGACTGACACCGAAAGTTGTCTTTACCGCCACTGATGCGGATGTCATTAAAACTTATGTGCGCATGGGTATTGGTGTTGGCGTTATCGCGAGTATGGCGATGGATAATTCGCAAGATACTGATCTTGTGGCCATCGATGCTAGTCATATTTTTGGAGCCAGCACCACCAGTATCGGGTTCAGAAAAGGGACCTTCTTACGCTCTTACATGTACGACTTTATGGAGCGATTTGCCCCTCATTTAACTCGCCCTGTTGTTGAACAGGCCATCTCATTAAAGTCGAATACTGAAATAGAAGAGATGTTCAGAGACATCGAATTACCGATTCGCTAACACAAAATACTTTTGTTAGTACTCACTTCCCCCTACAATCCATGCAGTCTCGCATTGCATGAAGAATAGGGGGAGACGTGCGTCAGCCATTCAAACAACTTACCGCTATACTCAAAGCCTACCAAGATTACTGGCGGCATGATCCCTTTATTCAAATAGTTAGTGACCATTACCCGTGGCAAACTCAACATCCTGCCATGGCTGACTGGCTTTCTGACTGCTCTCCAGAGCAAGTTCAAACATTAAAGCAGTCACCGACAAAGTGTGTTGAGGCGTTGAGTCCGTTCATACCTGAGTTGCATGACCTGCAACAGGCCGCTGTGATTGATTCGATTGGGAAAGCGACCCCTTTAATTCTTCCTCGTGGCCTCGACTCTGGCGTTCCGGGGCGTAAGCTTGAGCAAATTCGCCAAATGGGCTCTGCGTGTATTCATAATCATCAAGGCAATGAGTGGTTGGAGTGGTGCTCTGGTAAGGGATTCCTTGGGCGTATTCTTTCCTCTCAAACCGATCAGAAAGTGACAAGCTTTGAGTATCAGCAAGCTCTATGTGATGCAGGGCAGCACGAAGCTGATAAACGTGGTTTAACCATGCAGTTCGTACAAGGCGATGCATTTGATGAGAGCTCAAAACAGGTATTCAATGCCAATCAACATGCGGTGGCATTGCATGCATGTGGTGATCTGCACGTTACGTTGATTCAGCGAACGGTAGATGCCAAGCTTCCAGCACTCACTCTATCGCCGTGTTGCTATCACTTAATTCAAGATGAACAATACCAGCCGTTATCTGAGCTAGCTAGACAAGCCAATCTGTCATTAACTAAGCAAGAGCTGCGCATTCCGCTTCAGGAAACCGTCACCGGTGGCGAGCGCGTTAAACGTCACAGAGAGCAAGAGATGGTGTTTAGGCTTGGCTTTGATGCGCTCTGTCAGCAAAATCAGGTGACCGAAGGCTATGAGCCTGTACCGAGTATTAAAAAGTCGCAGCTTTCTGAAGGGTTTGAGCATTTCTGTCACTGGGCTGCGGCGCAGAAATCACTCACTTTACCTCACGTCGATTTCGAGCATTATGAACAGGTAGGGCAGGCACGTTTTTGGAAGATGGAAGCGCTTAGCTTGGTGCAAAGCGTGTTTCGTCGTCCACTAGAGGTATGGCTCGCGCTGGACAAAGCTTTGTTTTTGGAGTCTCACGGCTATCAGGTGAGTTTGTCGACCTTTTGCGATACGGCAACGACTCCGCGTAACATACTGCTGCACGCGTTTAAGTCAAAACATCTGATAAGTTAAGCGTAAAACGCAGGCACAAAAAAACGGGCAATAAGCCCGTTTCAGATTGCTGACGAACCCCGCTTTTTCAAGCGGGGTTCTTTTTTCGGAGCGGCCGTAGGCCGCGATCGCGATATTTTTTGTTAGATAGCGTTCTGAAGTGAGTAAGGCTTAAATCGGCATACAGAGACTAGTATTTGACTTATTTCTGCCTTATTTAGGCCCATTTTTCGCAGATAGCTCACCACCAACGCTATCTTCTTGATGTTTTGAGCGGCAGCGGCTAACCAACATTGCATTTGCACTTTTGCGAGACCGCGGTAGCGCGCGTAACGGTGGCCATGGTGTTGTTTTGCATCGGCGAAGCTTCGTTCTACTGTTTCACTTCGCCTCCGATACGTCTTCTTTCCGTAGCTAGAGAGTCGCATTTGATTGGCTCGCTCCACCGTCTCACTATAAAGGTGACGCGTTATGACCTTCTGCATATTTTCACTCTTAGTACAGTCGTCCCGAACGGGGCAAAACGCACATTGTTTCGGGTCTGAAGCGTATGAGCGATAGCCTGCGCGTGTTGTGGTTTTATAGATAAGTTCTTGCCCTTCTGGACAGCGATAGGTATCGGTCTCTTTTTGGTATTTGAAGTCTTTCTTCTTAAATTTGTTCTTAGTTCTTGATGGGCGGCGATACCCGAACACACCTAATATACTGCGGCGCTCGAGTGATTCAGCAACAGGCGCAGTGAAGTAACCTGCATCGATACCAACTGCGATAGGATTGAGGTTGAACTGCTCTAGTGTGTGATCGAGACGACGGATATAGGGCTGTGAGTCATTCACATTCCCCGGTGTTGCGTATGTGTCTACGATGATACCGTGCTTACCATCCACGGTTCGGTGGTCAAGATAGAAGAAGCCTTGAGGCTTATTGTCTCGTGTCATAAAGCCACTTTCAGGGTCGGTGGTGCTGACTTTAGTGTTTTTGACGTCTGTCTTTGGTGGCGTCTCTTTGAATGGATTTTTACCTTCAGATTCTCGGTCTGCAGCCACATCTTCATTCAGCATATCAAGATAAGCGCCTGCACTAACTGGACGCAGACGATTCATGTGCTTGTTCTTGTTAGCATTGGCTTTAAGGTGTGTACTGTCAGTGAAGAGCTCCTGTCCTGCGACTAAGCCTTTCTCCATCGCTTGAAGCACTATGTTGTTGAAGATGCGCTCAAAGACGTCAGTACCATTGAAGCGTCGAATTCGGTTCTGGCTTAACGTCGAAGCATGGATAACTTTTTCGGTCAGTGACATTCGTAAGAACCAACGATAAGCGACGTTCACTTCAATTTCTTTGACCAGTTGGCGCTCACTTTTGATGCCGAATAGGTAGCCAAGCAGAATGATTTTGAATAAACGCACAGGGTCTACGGGTGGGCGGCCATTATCTTTGCAGTATAGATGTGCCACTTCGTCTCTGATGAACTCGAAGTCGATGGCATTATCAATTTTACGAACGAGATGATTCTGTGGAACGAGCTGTTCCATGGTTACCATTTCGAGTTCGTATTGCTGAGGAGAAGGTTTTTGAAGCATATCGGAGTATCCATATTTCGATACTCCTATTAGATCAAAGGTCTAGCTTGAAAGCTAGACCTTTGTCAGCAGTCTGAAACGGGCAATAAGCCCGTTTTCAATTTGTATGTGACTGTTTCTGCGAGAACATTGATTAGTTGAACATCGCAATCGCCGTTGCTGGCTCTACGTATTCAAGGTCGAAGCTTTCAGCCACTTCTTTACAGGTCACTTTACCGTGAATCACGTTTAGACCGTCTAAGAAGCCTTTGTCTTCAGTCAGTGCTTGCTGGTAGCCTTTGTTCGCAAGCTTGATGATGTAAGGAAGCGTCGCGTTGTTAAGTGCAAATGTAGATGTACGAGCAACCGCACCTGGCATGTTAGCAACACAGTAGTGAACTACGTCATCAACGATGTAAGTTGGTTCTGCGTGCGTTGTAGCGTGAGAGGTTTCGAAGCAACCACCTTGGTCGATTGCAACGTCAACCACTGCCGCACCAGGCTTCATCTTAGCGATGTGCTCTTTGGTGACTAGCTTCGGAGCCGCAGCACCAGGAACCAAAACCGCACCAATAACGAGATCTGCTTCTAGAACATGCTTCTCAAGTGCGTCTTCTGTAGAATAAACAACTTTTGCGCGACCCTGGAATTCTTCGTCCAAAACGCGTAATGTATCAATATTGCGGTCGAGGATAGTGACGTCTGCACGCATACCGACAGCCATGCGAGCAGCGTTAGAGCCCACTACACCGCCACCAACGACGACGACTTTCGCCGGTTCAACACCTGGTACGCCACCAAGTAGTAGACCACGTCCACCATTGGACTTTTCGAGTGTTTGTGCACCAGCCTGTATAGACATTCGCCCAGCGACCTCTGACATTGGTGCTAGTAGTGGCAAACGACCCATATTATCTGTTACAGTCTCATAGGCAATGCAGACAGCTTTGCTTTTGATTAGCTCTTCAGTTTGTGGAAAATCTGGTGCTAGATGGAGATACGTGAATAAAATTTGTCCTTCACGTAGCATAGCACGCTCGACAGCTTGGGGTTCTTTGACCTTTACAATCATCTCTGCTTTCGCGAAGACGTCTGCAGCGGTAGGAAGAATGGATGCGCCTACAGCGATGTAATCATCGTCTGAAAAACCAATACCAGAACCTGCGTTAGTTTCAACGTAAACCTCATGGCCGTGTGAGATTAACTCTCTAACGCTTGCTGGGACCATACCAACACGGTATTCGTGGTTTTTGATTTCCTTAGGTACGCCAATTATCATCCTGACTCCTCATTATATTGTGGTTGTATTAACTGTTTGTAGGGTGTTATTGTCGAATTAATATCTAGTATAGAAGCTAATGAACAAAATTTGATACTGTATATTACAGAGTTGTAGTATATTTTTTTGCAAGGAAGTAACAAGGTGGAATAAAAAATGGCAGACAACTATAAGAAGCCGTCCAAGGAACTAGACCGAATTGATCGCAACATTCTTAATGAATTGCAGAAAGATGGTCGTATTTCAAACGTAGAACTGTCTAAACGCGTAGGTCTCTCGCCTACACCGTGTTTAGAACGTGTACGTCTCCTAGAGAGACAGGGTTATATTACGGGCTATACCGCGCTCCTCAATCCGCAGTACTTAGATGCTTCACTACTCGTGTTCGTAGAGATCACGCTAAACCGTGGTGCACCTGATGTGTTTGAGCAGTTCAATACAGCGGTACAAAAACTGGACGATATTCAAGAGTGTCATCTTGTGTCTGGTGATTTCGACTATCTTTTGAAAACAAGGGTGTCGGATATGAGCGCATATCGTAAACTTTTAGGGGATACTTTGCTTCGCCTTCCTGGTGTGAACGACACACGAACCTACGTGGTGATGGAAGAAGTGAAACAAACTAACCAGCTAGTGATTAAAACGCGCTAGAGAGAGCGCTTCCAACTCTGACAAGAAGTTGACTAAAGTTATGATAAAGCATGCTTTATTCTCCAGTCAGATTGGGTTTTAATCCTCATTGTGGTTAAATCAATGAATACACCGAGCGGCTTTTGCCGCTCGGACTGTTTTCAATAATTAGATGTTGGTTATGTTCAAACAGGACAAAAAAAGAGTCGAAACGATTATTAAGACGAGCGAAGAGCCTCAAGCGATTCGTCTGAACGGATTTCAACGGTTAAGAGAATGTTGTTTTATCTTAGCTGTACTTACCTCTATTCTACTAGCTATTGCCTTGTTCACCTTTAGCCCCGCTGATCCATCATGGTCGCAGACTTCATGGGGCAGCGATATCCAAAATGCGGGTGGCTTTGTCGGTGCATGGCTAGCAGACACTTTATTTTTTGTTTTTGGCTCTCTGGCTTATCCCATTCCTTTCATTACCGCATTCAGTGCGTGGGTGTTCTTTCGTAATCGTGACGAAGATGACCCTATTGATTTGATGATCTGGGGTACGCGTCTACTTGGCCTAACCGTACTTATCCTAACGAGCTGTGGTCTCGCTGACATAAACTTTGATGATATCTGGTATTTCTCATCAGGTGGTGTGATTGGTGATGTGCTAACCAGCTTGTCTTTACCAACGCTTAATGTGCTTGGTACGACTTTGGTGCTGCTATTTCTTTGGGGGGCGGGCTTTACCTTACTAACGGGTATTTCTTGGCTGCGAATCGTAGAGTGGATTGGTGACAGTGTGCTATCGATGAGCGCAGCGCTAGTAAATAAGGTTCGCGGTACTAAAGAAGAAGTGTATGAGCCTGTACTTGACGACCAAGAATCCGACGACACAGATGAGCTCCCTCGCTTTAGCGCAGACAGCGCTGTGCAAGAGGCACCGCCAGCGAGCAAGAAGCAGTACAACATCCATGTCCCAGACTCGACGCCTTCAGTTTCAGACGTAGAGCCTGAAACTGCTTATGACCCGCTGTTTGCAAAACCAGAAGACGACGCTTCACTAGATACGCAGGCTCCACAACAAGTAAATGTGGCTAAATCTGCACAGCCTGTCGAAGAGTTGTCTCAACCAGTGCAAGTTGAAGCAGCCGTACAGAATACTGTGCAACCTCAGCAACCTCAGCAACCTCAGCAACCTCAGGTTGAGCGCACTCGTCAGCTCGGCGCGACGATTGAAGAGCTGGAAAATGCGGCTCGCTCAAGTGATGACTATGCGAATCAGGGAGAAGAGCCGGAGTGGCCAGCGTCAAGCATTTCTGCGCCAATGGCTGCTGCCACGTCAGGCGCAGCGATGGCAAACGCGGAGCCTACTATCTCTGAACCATTTGTCGAGCCAGTTAATAGTGAGACAATGTTTGATCCTCAGCCTCAACCTGAGCCTCAAAGCAGTGAGCAGCCAGCTACCACACAGACAGAATCAGCAGCCTATTCTGTGGATGACTCAGTGCAGCAGACACAACCTCAGGTATTTGAAGAAGTTGAAGAGGTCGAAGACTTTACGCCTCCATGGGTCGATAGCGCTGATATAGAAATCGAGCCTTCAACATCACACATCGAGCCTACGGTTGACCTGAATGCTCTCGATGCAGAAGTGGAAAGCGAACCCGTTGATCAAGACGTCGAAGCGTTCCAAAACATGGTGGCCGATGCGCAAAAAGCGCAGGTGGCGAAAATGAACCCGTTCTTGGTTCAGCAGGAGCAAAATCTACCAAAACCAGCAGAGCCGATGCCCACGCTGGAGCTGCTTTACCACCCTGAGAAGCGTGAAAACTTCATTGACCGAGAAGCGTTGGAAAACATCGCGCGTTTGGTCGAATCTAAGCTGGCGGACTACAAAATTAAAGCGGAAGTGGTGGATATTTTCCCAGGTCCAGTGATTACCCGTTTCGAACTTGATCTTGCGCCAGGCGTGAAAGTTAGTCGCATTTCTGGCCTTTCAATGGACTTAGCACGTTCGCTGTCTGCTATGGCGGTACGTGTCGTGGAAGTGATCCCAGGCAAGCCGTATGTAGGTCTTGAGCTGCCGAACATGACGCGTCAGACGGTGTTCTTCTCTGATGTGGTGGGTAGCCAAGCGTTTATCGATTCAAAATCACCAACCACAGTAGTGCTCGGTCAGGATATCGCTGGTGAAGCGGTTGTGGCGGATCTATCGAAAATGCCACACGTGCTTGTCGCGGGTACGACCGGTTCTGGTAAGTCTGTTGGCGTTAACGTGATGATCTTGAGCATGCTTTATAAAGCAACACCTGAAGATGTGCGCTTTATCATGATCGACCCAAAAATGTTGGAGCTGTCCATCTACGAAGGTATTCCTCATCTTCTTTCTGAGGTCGTCACCGACATGAAAGATGCCTCGAATGCACTTCGCTGGTGTGTGGGTGAGATGGAACGCCGCTACAAGCTAATGTCCGCGCTTGGTGTTCGTAACATTAAGGGCTTTAATGACAAACTGAAAATGGCGGCGGAAGCAGGTCACCCTATCCATGATCCTTTGTGGCAAGAAGGCGACAGCATGGACCCAGAACCGCCATTGCTTGAGAAACTTCCATACATCGTGGTGGTGGTCGATGAGTTTGCCGACCTAATGATGGTTGTGGGCAAGAAGGTTGAAGAACTGATCGCACGTTTGGCACAAAAAGCCCGTGCTGCGGGTATTCACTTGATACTTGCGACTCAGCGACCTTCGGTAGATGTGATCACCGGTCTAATTAAAGCCAACATTCCGACTCGTGTGGCCTTTACGGTTTCGACTAAGACAGACTCGCGCACGATTCTCGATCAAGGCGGTGCCGAATCCCTGCTTGGTATGGGTGATATGTTGTATCTGCCACCTGGCTCTAGCCATACAACTCGTGTACACGGTGCATTTGCGTCTGATGATGATGTGCATGCTGTGGTGAACAACTGGAAAGCACGTGGTAAGCCGAACTATATTGATGAAATCACCAATGGCGAGCAGTCTCCAGAGACTCTGTTGCCAGGTGAGAAGATGGAAGGCGACGAAGAAATGGACCCATTGTTCGATCAAGTTGTCGAACATGTTGTGCAGTCACGTCGAGGTTCGGTTTCAGGCGTTCAGCGCCGATTTAAGATTGGTTATAACCGCGCTGCGCGCATTGTCGAGCAGCTTGAAGCTCAAGGTATTGTGAGTGCACCGGGTCATAACGGTAACCGCGAAGTTCTCGCGCCAGCGCCACCGAAAGATTAGAATTCGATTCGCCTTAAGAGGTAAGAGGAAATCAAATGAAGAAATGGTTTAATGCCGCGATGTTAAGTGTTTCAGCAATGGGTTTTTCAGCCCTAGCTTTTGCAACGCCGCAACAAGAGCTGAGTGACAGGCTACAGCTCAATGATGGATTTAGCGCTACTTTTACTCAAGAAGTAACCAGCCCTGATGGGGACGTCGTTATGGAAGGGGAAGGCAATGTTGAGATTTCACGCCCAAGTATGTTTCGTTGGGTGACGACGCTGCCTGATGAAAATGTGCTGGTATCGGATGGTCAAAATCTGTGGTACTACAGCCCATTTATTGAACAGGTCAGTATTTACAATCAAGAGCAAGCAACAGAACAGACGCCATTCGTGCTACTGACACGAAATCGCGCTAGTGATTGGGACAATTACAGCGTCAACCAACAAGGCGATGTCTTTACCTTAATCCCAACGGCAGTCGACTCAACGCAAGGCCAATTTCAAATTAACATCGATAGTAAAGGCATTGTTCACGGCTTTAACGTGATTGAACAAGATGGCCAAAAAGGCCGCTTTGTTTTCGACAACATAAAAGTGGGCAAACCTGCCTCAGACCGATTTACCTTTGTTGTTCCGGATGGTGTCGAAATTGATGACCAACGGAACTAGGTAGCTAGGACGTTATCGTGAGTAATTTCAGTTTTGATTTTTCAGGGGACGAAGATTTTCGTCCCCTTGCTGCTAGAATGCGCCCAGAAACTGTTGAGCAATATATTGGTCAGCAGCATATTCTGGGGGCGGGGAAACCTCTAAGGCGAGCGCTTGAGGCAGGGCAACTGCACTCAATGATTTTGTGGGGGCCGCCCGGCACCGGTAAGACGACACTGGCGGAAGTCGCGGCCAACTATGCCAATGCAGAAGTGGAACGAGTGTCTGCGGTAACGTCTGGCGTCAAAGAGATCCGCGCAGCGATTGAGAGAGCTCGAGAGAACAAGCTTGCTGGCAAGCGCACGATCTTGTTTGTTGACGAGGTGCATCGCTTTAATAAAAGCCAGCAAGATGCGTTCTTGCCGCACATCGAGGACGGCACGGTCACCTTTATTGGCGCCACCACTGAAAACCCGTCATTTGAGCTCAATAACGCACTGCTTTCACGCGCTAGGGTGTACAAGCTCACCTCGTTGGATACGTCAGATATCCTGCTGGTACTCGAACAAGCGAAAAATGATGAGCAGCGTGGCCTGGGCGCCATTAGCGCGAACTTTCATGACAACGTTCTTGAGCGTCTTGCTGAATTGGTCAATGGTGACGCGAGAATGTCGCTCAATTATCTTGAGCTGCTTTATGACATGGCAGAAGACAACGCTCAAGGTGAGAAAGAGATAACACTGCCTCTGCTCGCGGAGGTTGCGGGAGAGAAGGTTAATCGTTTCGATAATAAAGGCGACATTTGGTACGACCTTATTTCGGCGGTTCATAAGTCGATTCGTGGCTCTAATCCCGATGCGGCACTTTATTGGTCCGCAAGGATGATTGCCGCAGGGTGCGACCCGCTTTATATCGCAAGGCGTTTACTCGCGATCGCATCGGAAGATATCGGTAACGCAGACCCAAGAGCAATGCAGGTCGCGCTATCTGCGTGGGACTGCTTTACTCGAGTTGGTCCTGCGGAAGGTGAACGTGCTATCGCTCAAGCTATTGTTTATCTTGCCTGTGCACCAAAGAGCAATGCTGTTTACACCGCTTGGAAGCAGGCATTGCGAGATGCGCATAACCTCCCTGAGTATGAAGTCCCTCACCATCTAAGAAATGCGCCAACGTCATTAATGAAAGATATGGGCTATGGCGCTGAGTATCGTTATGCACACGATGAGCCAGGTGCATACGCCGCAGGCGAGCGTTATCTACCACCCGAAATGGCGGGCACGCGCTACTATGAGCCGACAAATCGCGGGCTTGAAACCAAAATTGGTGAAAAGTTAGATTATCTGGCGGATTTAGACGCAAAAAGCCCACAAAAGCGCTATGAAAAGTAGTGGCTTTTCGTTATCTTTACTCGGTTAACAAATCAATATCTGTCCTTGGTTAAAAAACGCCCAAGGATAGAGTTCTTCACAACTATAAAGCATAGGATTGGCAATGCTGGATTCTAAATTACTTCGTACAGAGCTGGATGAAACAGCTGAAAAATTAGCACGTCGTGGCTTCAAGCTAGACGTAGAAACTATCGGTAAACTTGAAGAGCAACGTAAGTCGATTCAAGTAGAAGTTGAGAATTTACAATCCACGCGTAACTCCATTTCTAAGCAGATCGGCCAGAAGATGGCTGCCGGCGACAAAGAAGGCGCTGAAGAGATCAAAAAGCAGATCGGTACACTAGGTAGCGATCTTGAAGCGAAGAAAGAAGAGCTAGCAGCGGTAATGGCTCAGCTTGAAGACATCACGCTTTCTGTGCCTAACTTGCCAGCGGATGATGTACCGCAAGGTAAAGACGAAAATGACAACGTAGAAATTTCTCGTTGGGGTGAGCCTAAGACTTACGATTTTGAAGTAAAAGACCACGTTGACCTAGGTGAGATGGGTGGCGGTCTAGACTTCGCTAGCGCAACTAAAATCACTGGCGCTCGCTTTATCGTAATGAAAGGTCAGTTCGCTCGCCTACACCGTGCTATCGCACAGTTCATGCTAGATCTTCATACTGAAGAGCACGGCTACACAGAAATGTACGTACCGTACCTAGTGAACTCTGACAGCCTATTTGGTACAGGTCAGCTACCTAAGTTTGGTAAAGATCTATTCCACACTGAGCCACTGACAGAAAAAGCAAGCGATGAAGAGCCACGTAAACTGTCTCTGATCCCAACGGCAGAAGTACCGGTGACTAACCTCGTGCGCGATACCATCTCTGAAGAGGCAGACCTGCCGCTTAAGATGACGGCTCACACACCATGTTTCCGTTCAGAAGCAGGTTCTTACGGTCGTGACACTCGTGGTCTTATCCGTATGCACCAATTCGACAAAGTCGAACTGGTTCAAATCACTAAGCCAGAAGATTCAATGAATGCGCTTGAAGAGCTAACCGGTCACGCAGAGAAAGTTCTACAACTACTAGAACTTCCATACCGTAAAGTGGTTCTTTGTACGGGTGACATGGGCTTCGGTGCTCGTAAGACTTACGACCTTGAAGTCTGGGTTCCAGCGCAAGAGACATACCGTGAGATCTCTTCTTGCTCGAACATGTGGGATTTCCAAGCTCGTCGTATGCAAGCTCGTTTCCGTCGTAAAGGCGAGAAGAAGCCTGAGCTTGTTCACACACTAAACGGCTCTGGTCTTGCAGTGGGTCGTACTATGGTAGCCATTCTTGAGAACAACCAAGAAGCGGACGGCCGTATTGCTATCCCAACAGCGCTACAGAAGTACATGGGCGGCGCTACGCACATCGGCTAATGTTAGCGATACACAAGTTTCTAAGCTCGGCATTGCCGAGCTTTTTTTTGCCTTGTGATTCTTATCTCTCGACGAGCACCAATGGGATTATTACCAATTTGTAATAGTCTTTATGTATTTTATGTGATTATCAAGCCAACCTGAGCAATTATAATGTCCACCTCTGCTGCGGAGCGTGTTTGTTTCTCAACATAATGAGGAGGGGATGTTATGGCCGTAGGGTGGGCAAATGACGATAGTGTCAGCCAACAAATTCAAAATACCATAGACGACGAAATTTCAAGAGTTCGCAGTCTTTCAAACCAGGGGGTGAGTGCCGAGTTTTGTGAAGAATGTGGAGAGCCTATTCCACTAGCGAGGCGAACTGCTATCAAAGGTGTGAGGTTCTGTATTGAGTGTCAGTCTAACCAAGAACATCAGAGTTACCGTCAGGCTTTGTTCAATCGCCGAGGAAGCAAGGACAGCCAACTCAGGTAGTTTTTCTCAGGGGACATTGAAAAGCGGCTGCTTTAGCAGCCGCTTTTGCTGTTAGCTAAAACACCCTTCATTTTCTAGAGCTGTCTCGATTGCTGTCACCAGCCTTTCAATATGCTCTGGCTGGCTAATGTAGGGAGGCATCATGTAAATGAGCCTACCAAACGGGCGAATCCAGACTCCTTGCTCAACGAAGTGCTTTTGAATCACTTCCATGTTAACTGCCGTATGAGTTTCGACTACACCGATTGCCCCCAACCAACGTACATCTTTCACGTTCGAGCAGCTTGTAAGTTTAGGCAACAGTTCCGCAAATAGGGACTCAATACTGCTCACTTGAGACTGCCATTCGTTACTTGCGACGATATCTAAACTCGCACTTGCTACAGCACAGGCCAGCGGGTTACCCATAAAAGTAGGACCATGCATAAAGCATCCTGCTTCACCGCCACATACCGTATCTGCGACGTGCTTACTGGTTAAGGTAGCTGACAGTGTCATGTAACCACCAGTGAGCGCCTTACCAACGCACATGATGTCAGGCTGGATGTTGGCGTGTTCGCTGGCAAACAGTTTCCCAGTGCGGCCAAAGCCAGTCGCAATCTCATCAAGAATAAGTAAGACACCATATTGATCGCAAAGCTCTCTTACACGCTTTAGGAACGTAGGGTGGTACAAACGCATTCCGCCAGCCCCTTGAACAATAGGCTCAAGGATCACTGCAGCGACCTCGGAGTGATGAGTTTCCATTTTGCATTTGAAATCACTGATGTCCGCTTCATCCCATTCGTCCCAAAACCCAATCTCTGGGGAGTCAGCAAAGATATGCTCTGGCAAAAAGCCTTTGTACAAACTATGCATGGAATTATTAGGGTCGGTGACCGACATGGCAGCAAACGTATCGCCATGGTAGCCGTGGGAGAGAGTGAGAAACTTTGGCCTACGTTCACCTCGAGCGTGCCAATATTGCAGCGCCATCTTCAGTGACACCTCAACCGCAACCGATCCCGAATCGGCCAAGAAAATGTGTTCCATATTATCGGGTGCAAGCTCAAGAAGCTTCTTGCTGACATCAATGGCAGGCTGGTGGGTGATACCACCAAACATTACGTGTGACATCTTCTCACTTTGAGATTGTAGCGCTGCGTTGAGTTTTGGGTGGTTATAGCCATGGATGGTCGACCACCAAGATGACATCCCATCGACAAGCTCTGTGCCATCCTCCAAAGTGAGGTGAACGCCATTAGCTGAGACTACGGGATAACAACTAAGGGGATTAAGGGTGGAAGTGTATGGGTGCCAAATGTGTTTTCTGTCGAAATCTAAATCCATGGATAATGATCGCTTAAAAATTAACCAAGTGTAAACTTGCTCTTGTGGTCGGTGTTGACAGTGTATCGCTTGTCGGTACACTAGCCAAGACTAAAAACAATGAGAGCAAAGGATTTAACTGTGGAAGTACGACACGATTGGACGCATGCCGAAGTGCAAGAGCTGATGAACAAGCCATTTATGGATCTGTTGTTCGAAGCGCAAACTGTGCACCGTCAACATCAGCAAACCAACCATGTTCAAGTTAGCACCCTGTTATCGATTAAAACCGGTGCTTGCCCTGAAGATTGTAAGTACTGCCCACAAAGCGCACGCTACAAAACCGATGTTGAAGCAGAGCGTCTGATGGAAGTCGAACGTGTGCTAGATGCGGCGCAAAAAGCCAAAAACGCTGGTTCGACACGTTTTTGTATGGGTGCGGCGTGGAAGAACCCCAAAGAGCGTGATATGCCTTTGCTTACCGACATGATCAAAGGCGTCAAAGATTTGGGACTAGAGACCTGTATGACGCTAGGTATGTTGACGCCAGATCAGGCTACGCATCTTGCAGATGCTGGTCTTGACTACTACAACCACAACCTTGATACCTCTCCAGAATTTTACGGCAATATCATTACGACCCGAACCTACCAAGACCGCTTGGATACACTCAGTCACGTGCGTGATGCTGGTATGAAAATCTGCTCAGGCGGCATTATTGGTATGGGTGAAAGCGCCAATGACCGAGCGGGTTTGCTTATGGAACTTGCCAACCTTCCTGTCCAGCCGGAAAGTGTTCCAATCAACATGCTGGTTAAAGTGAAAGGCACACCGCTTGAAGAAGTGGATGATGTCGAACCTTTTGACTTTATTCGTCTTATTGCCATCGCACGAATCATGATGCCTAAATCAGCGGTTCGCCTGTCTGCAGGGCGCGAGGACATGAATGAGCAAATGCAGGCGCTATGTTTTATGGCAGGTGCGAACTCTGTGTTCTATGGCTGTAAGCTGCTTACCACACCAAACCCAGATGAAGATAAAGATCTTCAGCTGTTCAAAAAGCTCGGGATCAACCGAGAAGAAACCTCTCAAAAACCGGATGAGGTGCAAGAAAATGACCTTCTCGACCAAGTGGTAAGCCGAGTTGCTGCACGTCCTACCAAAGACGACCTATTTTATGACGCTAGCGTTTAATCAGCGCATTCAAAAGGCGCTGGAAGAGAGAAAGCAGAGCGACTTATTACGCTCTGTCATCGCCTTAGAAAGAGGCAACCAAGCAGTTTTTCAAAACAGTGGTCAACAGTTTGATAATTTCTCGTCCAATGATTACCTAGGCTTGGCCGCGAGTGATGAGCTTAAGCGTTGCTATCAGCAAGCCGTGAGTGACTATGGCGTTGGCAGCGCAGCATCACCGCTGGTTACGGGTTACTCAAATCAGCATCAAAGCCTCGAGTCTGCTTTAACGGAATGGCTAGGGTATGAGAGTGCTCTGTTCTTTTCTTCCGGCTTTGCCGCCAACCAAGCTGCGGTTTTTGCCTTGCTGAAAAAGGGTGACTTGCTGCTTCAAGACAAGCTAAACCACGCATCATTGATGGAAGCTGGGATGCTGTGCGACGCGGAAATGAAACGTTATCGTCACTGTAACCAACAACACCTTACTCAGTTGCTGCAAGCTGAAAAGCCAACGATGGCAGTGACAGAAAGTGTGTTTAGTATGGATGGCGATATTGCCGACCTTGATGGTTTTGTCTCGTTGTGCGAGCAAGCGGGCGCATTATCCATGATTGATGATGCTCACGGTATCGGCGTGATTGGCGAACAGGGCAATGGCGCAGTCGGAATGACAAGTAAACGCGCAGATATTTTGGTCGTGACCTTTGGTAAGGCGTTTGGCCTTAATGGTGCCGCCATCTTGTGCTCACGAGAAATGAAAGATTACTTAACTCAATTTGCACGTCACTATGTTTACTCAACAGCGTTTTCAGCTGCTCATGCTGTGGCGATCACCAAAGCAGTCGAGATGATTCAAACTCAACAATGGCGCCGAGAAAAGCTGATTGAACTTGGCGCTATCTATGATGAAACGCTAAGTGGAACTGCGGGCTTTGTTGCCACCAAAACACCCATTAAACCTTGGTTGGTGGGCGAGGAAAGTGATGTTTTAGCACTGTGCGCTGAGTTAAAGCGCGAGCAGAGTTGGACGACAGCCATTCGACCACCAACGGTACCCAAAGGCTCAGCGCGACTCAGAATTACGCTGTCAGCAGCCCACGAAGCGACAGCTGTCCAAAAACTCGCTATCAGTTTAAAACGACATTCGGAGGGATGCTAAATGTCAGAGGTATTAGCAAATCTTGTGGATTATCAGACTAACAAAGCGGCGATATCTGAGTCGTTTGGCCGCGCTGCAAAACACTATGATCAGCACGCCGAACTTCAGCGCCTCGTTGCGGATCGTTTGTTGGCCTTGCTACCAGCCGATTTGGCGGGGTACCGTATTCTCGATTTAGGTTGTGGCACCGGATATTGTTCCTTGGCGTTGCTGGAGCGGGGAGCGAATGTTGTATGTGCTGACTTGTCCAGTGAGATGCTTACTGTTGCCAAACAGCGCTGCGGTACCAAGCGAGTTTCCTATCAAGTGGCGGATGCAGAAGCGCTGCCATTTGAAGACAAGTGTTTTGATGTCGTGATATCAAGCCTAGCGTTGCAGTGGTGTAGTGATTTAGCCGTGCCGCTTAGTGAGATGAAGCGAGTAACAAAACTCGGTGGAAGCTTGCATTTTTCAACGCTTCTCGATGGTTCCTTATTGGAGCTAAAGCGCTCGTGGGGTAAAATTGATGCATATCAACATGTCAACGACTTTACCTCTCTCAATCAGGTAAAAATTGCGTTAGCGCAATCTGAGTGTATCCGCCATCAACTAGACTTGCCGAAAATAGTTATGTGGTATGAGACCGCTTTTGGTTTGATGAAAGACCTTAAAGGAATTGGAGCAACGCATGTTGAAGGTCGCTCTAAAGGGTTTACCAGTCGACGTTCATTGAAGACGCTCGAACTGGAATACAAGCAGTACGCGAATCAAAGCGGCCTATTACCCGCCAGTTATCAAATTTGTTTAGGATCAGTTGCATTATGATGAAAGCACTATTTATTGCAGGTACGGATACTGAAGTTGGGAAAACCGTTGTATCAAAAGCGATATTAAGTGCTGTTGGTGCACAAGGAAAAACGACGATAGGGTATAAGCCAATAGCGGCAGGGTGTGAGAAGACTGAGCAAGGTTTACGTAACTCGGATGCGTTGCATCTTCAGCAGGCAGCGAATCTAGATGTTGATTACGATCTCGTTAACCCATATGCGTTGTCTTTGCCAGCATCCCCTCATATTGCGGCGATTGCTGATGACGTTGAAGTGGATTACCAAGTGCTCTCCAACGTGCTAGAGCAACATAAACAAAACAGTGATTTTGTGTTGGTAGAAGGCGCAGGCGGTTGGCGTGTACCTGTATCAAAAGACGATTGCCTATCGACTTGGGTTAAGCAAGAAAAGTTACCAGTCGTGCTTGTTGTGGGTATCAAACTGGGTTGCTTGAGTCACGCGATGCTAACGGCTGAAGCCATCAAAGCGGATGGACTTGAACTTGTCGGGTGGGTCGCGAATCGCGTTAATCCGGGCGTTGAGCATTATGCTGAGATCATCGAGATGCTGGAAGGCTCGATGGGCGCGCCGAAATTGGGTGAAATTCCTTATGTACCTGGCTGCAAGAAACGAGATTTAGGCAAGTACATTAATCTTGAAGTCATTCGTTAATCAACGAGTAACAAATTAGGCGCTTTGCGCTCTAAAAAGCCCCTTGTGTATTCATTAGCGCTCGGGGCTTTTTTGTATTCATTTCATACATAATTTATCAACTCCAGTCTGCTTTTTAATCAAATGCAACACTTTTCAGACTTTTTAACTGGTCGTATCACTTTACCCTCCTGATTTTTAGTAAGTTTTATCAATTCATCCAGTTTTGTAAAATCAATGTTAACTCTATGTGTTGAACGGGTGATCTCAGTATGGCATTCTGTGACGAAGTACAAGAGTTTCAATGCAATTGGGTTCAATGCTTAATATTGAGGGATAGTGCATTGTAATCTCCCTATAAAACGATAATTTAGTGAAAAACCATACGAAAGGTATGGAGCTAATAAGGCCAAAAAACAAGCAAAACAAGGCCTGTCAAACGAATTATATACAAGATTCAACGTTTGAATGATCGGTGTAGTAATCGACATTGTCATCCGTTAACAACGACGTTAGATACCCCCCAAAACAATAAGCGTTACTTACGTATCTAACACAATGGAAAGCTGAAATAAAAACGGAGAAATCAATGGCTGGTGTTTTAGGAATGATCCTTGCTGGTGGCGAAGGCTCTCGCCTACGTCCTCTTACGGAATCTCGCAGTAAGCCTGCAGTGCCTTTTGGAGGCAGTTACCGTCTTATCGACTTTGCGCTTAATAACTTTATTAATGCGGACTTGATGAGAATTTACGTTCTTACCCAATTTAAATCTCAATCTCTTTATCAACACATGCGAAAGGGCTGGAATCTGACCGGTATTACCGACAGATTTATCGACCCGATTCCCGCTCAGATGCGTGATGGTAAGCGTTGGTATGAAGGTACTGCGGACGCGATTTATCAAAATGTTCGCTTTATTGAACTTGCTAACCCTGAACACGTTTGTATTTTCGGCTCTGACCATATCTACAAAATGGACATTCGTCAGATGTTAGATTTCCACAAGCGTACAGAAGCGAAACTTACGGTATCTGCGCTTCGTATGCCACTGGCTGAAGCATCGGAGTTTGGTGTTATCGAAGTGGACGAAAATGGCAAAATGATCGGCTTTGAAGAAAAACCAGCAAACCCTAAATCGATTCCAGGTCACCCTGACATGGCGCTTGTATCTATGGGTAACTACATTTTCGAAGCAGAGAGTTTGTGTAATGAGCTTCGCATCGATGCAGAGAATGAAAATTCAAGCCATGACTTCGGTAAAGACATCATTCCTAAGATGTTCCCAGAAGGTGAAGTCTATGTTTATGATTTCTCGACGAACAAAATCAGCGGCGAGAAAGCGACAACCTATTGGCGCGATGTAGGTACCATTGATTCTTACTGGGCGGCGCATATGGATCTACTCCATGAAGACCCTGAGTTCTCGCTTTATAACCGTAAGTGGCCTCTGCATACTTATTACCCGCCTTTGCCACCTGCGACTTTCGTTGATGCAGAGCACCAAAAAATCAAAGTGACTGACAGCTTAATTGCTGGTGGTAGTTACGTTCGTGGTTCTTCTATCTACAAATCGGTACTGGGTTTTAGAAGTAATATTGCTGCTGGTTCTGTAGTGAGTGAATCTGTTATTCTAGGTGACGTTAAGATTGGTGCGGGTTGTACCATCAAGCGCGCAATCATTGACAAAAATGTTGAAATTGCCCCTGGAACAGTGATCGGTGAGGATCTCGAGCTAGACGCGAAGCGTTTCCATGTGTCTCCAGGTGGCATTGTTGTCATCAAAAAAGGGACAAAAGTTGGATTCTAGAATGAGAAACATAGACGTATGGTTTCCAGTTTCAGAAGTTCAAGGGCTGATTAAAAGTGGAGGCTTGGCGGATGTCGCCAAGGCTCTGCCGAAAGCGCTCCAAGAACTTGGCAAGGAGGTAGCGATCACGCTACCAGGCTATCAAAAATTACCTAATAAGGATCAGTATGAGTTTGTTCTTGCGACTGAGCTGGAGCACTGGCCTCATACCCCTTATCAAGTCAAAAAAACCTATCTCGATGGGGTCGAAGTGTATGTGATCGAGTGCGATCGTTATTTCGATCGTGCCGAGCTATACGCTGAGCACAACCGAGCTTATGCCGACAACGGCGAACGTTTCGGTTTCTTTGCTGCGGCGAGTTTGGATGTGTTACCAAAGCTTGGCATTAAGCCGGCGGTGGTCCATGCCAACGATTGGCATACCGGACTCATCCCATTCCTGCTCAAAACACGCTACGCCGAAGACGCGCGCTTTCAGGGTACGAAGTCAGTGCTCACGGTTCACAATGCCATCTTCAAAGGTATTTTCTCATACAGCCAGCTAGAAATTATTCCTGAGCTGCATCTTTCTGGGATGGAGTTCTTGCAATATGGTGACGGTTGGGTGAGCACATTACGTGCCGGTATTGCCTTCGCGGATAAAATCAATGCAGTGAGCCCAAATTATGCTGCTGAGTTGGTGACGCCACTTGGCTCGCATGGTCTCGTTGATGACTTTGTACACCGCTCCAAAGACTTGCATGGCATCGTAAATGGCTGTGATTATACAGAGTGGAATCCAACACATGATGAGTTTTTGCCGGTCAATTATGGCGACGAACTAGAGAGCATGCTGTCGGGCAAGCTGGCCTCCAAAACTGCGCTGCAACAAGAACTTGGCTTACCTGAGCGTAATATTCCTATGGTGGGGATGGTATGTCGTTTAACCCATCAAAAGGGTTTCCATTACATCTTGCCTATTCTGGATAAGTTCTTAAAGAATGACGTTCAAGTGGTCATTATTGGTACTGGCGAGCCACAAATTGCTTCTCATCTCAATGATCTTGGTGAAGAGTTCTCGGATAAGCTTAAGTTTGTTGAAGCATACAGCAACCGCTTTGCTCACCTTGTTGAAGCGGGCTCAGATTTCTTTTTGATGCCATCGGAATTTGAAGCGTGTGGCCTCAATCAGATCTACAGCATGGCCTACGGCACACTGCCTATTGTACGTAAGGTAGGGGGGCTTAAAGATACGGTCATAGACTTTGATGATGATCCGAGCAACGCAACAGGATTTGGTTTTGATGAACCTTGCCATGACGCGTTACTGATTGTTCTTCAACGTGCACTACTGTTTTATCTTCAGCACCCAGAGCAGATGCAGGAAATGCAGCTGCGTTCGATGCGTAAAGACTTTAGCTGGACTGAATCGGCAAAAGAATACATCAAGATGTACGACTTGGCGCTCAATGAGCAATAAGACTGATACAGAAAGCGGCGTTAGCCGCTTTTTTTCATTTTTGGCTACACTTATTAATCATTTTTACCAAAATTCGTGATAGTTTTTGACTGTCGCCAGGGGAATTATGGTAACGTATCGTTCATCTAGGTTTTGCGTATTGAGTACTATGTCAGAAAGTCTGTTATTCCATAAAACTTATCAGCATCCAACGAGCAACGAGTGGGTGGTTTTTGTGCATGGTGCAGGCGGCAGCTCAAATATCTGGTTCAAGCAAATCCGTGCTTACCGTGAGCACTTCAATCTGTTGTTTATTGATCTTCGTGGTCATGGCAAGTCAAATCAGTTTTTAAAAGACATCATGTCCAATAAGTACACCTTTAAAGAGGTAACCATGGACATAGTGCGCGTGCTGGATCATTTGAAAATTCAGTCAGCGCATTTTGTTGGCATGTCTTTAGGTACCATCATTGTTCGCAATATAGCTGAGCTCGCGCACTCAAGAGTTCGCTCTATGGTACTAGGCGGCGCTGTAACGCGTTTTAACACTCGTTCACAGATCTTGGTGAAGATAGGTAACTGGAGTAAGCACATGATTCCTTACATGTGGTTATACAGCCTATTTGCTTATATTGTGATGCCGCAGCCGGGTCAAAAAGAATCTCGTCACTTATTCGTTCGTGAAGCGAAAAAGCTGTGTCAGAAAGAGTTTAAGCGCTGGTATCAACTGACAACAGAAGTGAACCCACTTAATCGCTACTTCAAAGATCGTGAACTGCCAATTCCGACTTTGTATCTGATGGGTGATAAAGATTATATGTTTATCAAGCCGGTCAAAGAGATGGTGGCTGAACACAAGTCCAGCCGACTTTTAGAGATTAAAGATTGTGGTCACGTGTGCAACGTTGAAAGGCCAGATGAGTTCAATAAGCATTCGATAGATTTCATTAAGTCAGTGGCATCTTAATTGGTTTTGGGGTTTGACAGTTCCAGCAAACCTCAAATTGTCCCTCATTGAGTTCATCACATGCAAAGCAATGCCAATCAGCGTGATTGGCATTTTGAGTTTTTAACTCCCACTGCTTAATAATGGCTTTTGCCATCATGGATTGTTCGATGTCGAACAGCCAAACATAAGGCAGTGAACTTTCGTCAAAAGGCACTTCCCCCCTAAGTCCAAACACACCCTCACCGCGCACTTCACAGTGGATACCCTCTGAAGCCAGTTGTTGCTGCACGATGTGAGTCTCTGGTGGGTTATTGCCGATAAAAATCTTCATCTATTCTTGTACCTGCGGTGAGCGAGACAGTCGAGCCATGATCCATTTAGCGATGAGCGGGAACAAACCTAGCAGTGCAAATGACGCCAATACAGTTGGTGACACAATGCCAGAAAGGCTATCGATGTTGGCAAGTTGCGTACCTGCATTTAGGTAGACGGCAGTGCCAGGCAGCATACCAAGTTGGCTAACTAGGTAGTACTTTGATGCACGGATTGGTGTCAGACCCATCAATAGGTTAATCAAAAAGAACGGGAATACCGGGATGAGTCTGAGTGAGAATAGGTAAAAGGCGCCGTCTTTTTCCACACCTTTATTAATGGTGTCGAGTTTAGAACCAAATTTACTTTGCACCCAATCACGAAGCAGGAATCGGCTGCTCAAAAATGCCAATGTTGCACCAATAGTACTTGCGAAAGAAACCAGCAGTAGACTGGTCCAAAAACCAAACAAAGCAGCACCTAGTAAGGTGACAACGGCAGCGCCAGGGATCGAAAACGCAGTAATCGCGATGTAGGCAAAAAAGTAGGTGAGTGCAGCCGTTACAAAATTAGCATCGATGTACTCAGCGAGCGCGGCTTGCTGCGCTTTGGCGTTCTCGAGCGTGAGGTGTTGACCAAAATTAATGCCTAAAAATACGATGACGGCAACCAGTACCAGCCCCAATATCAGCTTCTTGCTCATGACGGTATCCTTTGAGATGTCTTAGTATTAGTTTAGTAGAAAGGAGCAGTGAACTTTTCCTTTCAACTAATACGAAAAAAATCAGCCATAAGGCTGATTTTTTCTCATTAAAACCAAAGGTTAGTTGATTGAGCTAGCGAGCTCTTCACGTTTGGTTTGCGGGATCACTGACCAATGAGTTCCGTTGATTGCACCTTCAAGTGCCCACAATAACTCCAGACCAACTGAGCTAGAATGGGTTCTTTGAATGGCTTTGAACGCTTCAACAGAGCCGTGCTGCTGCAAATCACCGACAGATTCAATACCGGCTTTTTTGAGCATACGCTCCGTTGCCAGACGTAAGTTAGGTAAATCTTTTAGTCGGTTTGGCTTTGCCTCAGACTGCTGCGCTTTTTCTGTTTTAGCAAATTCAAGCGCTTGTTTAGCGTGAACCAAGATAGCCTCTTGGTCTTGCCAACAATCTTCTGGTAATGCGAAGTATTTAGTGACGACAGGAAATCCACGCTTTTTGTAAACGTATGGTTTGTAACCCAGTTTCTTAAAGGTAGATATGGTCTTGCGGTCTGTTCTGATATGTAATTTGTTGTTCACTGCTAATGCAAACATCGTATCATCTACGAAGATGCCAAATCCGCCGAACATGGAGCGAGACTTTACTCTTCCAAGCTGAGCGAATAACTGCATTGAATCTTTTAGTATAGGATTATCCATGCTTATTCTTTTCTCGGTGTTATTGATTGTGTCACCAAAATCAGGTCCGAGAGTATAGCAAACGGGTGTCAGAGCTCTGTTAAGCCACTGCTATAACTGAGTCTTACCCCTTGCCATCGGCAACCCCGCTACCTATCAATTAAAAAATTGGTTTAGGCCGGAGGCTTTGCGTCCCACCCTTTCAGATGGTTTGCCCTGTGCGTGACACATATAGCATATAGGAAAACTATGTAAGTTATTGATTACTGTTTTTTCAAAATGTGACACTGGTTCAAATAATGGTTGACTATTTGTGCCTAGAGGTGAATAAAAAATTGACAGTGGGCAGGGAAAACTTTGAATAGAGATCAAAAAAAAGTGCCGAAATCGGCACTTTTGTCAGCATTAGGTAAGAGGTTTGACAGAGTCACGTTCTACAATTTCTGGGTGCATTTCGAAAATGCGTTTTTCGTGACCTTTATCTTTGATTCGTTCTAGTAGAATCTCAAAGGCATTTTTACCGACGCGTCGCTTCGGTTGGTGAACCGTTGTGAGCGGAGGTGAAAAGTATTCAGCCAGTTCGATATTGTCATAACCAATAACAGAAATGTCGTCAGGGACACGAACGCCAAGCTGCTGAAGGCGACTCATTAGTCCGAATGCCATTGTGTCATTAAAGCAAAATACTGCAGTGGGCCTTTCTTCCATTGCTGCAATTCGGTTCGCGGCGATTACAGCGGTATCACATTCAAAGTTACCTTCTAAAATGCGATCTTCTTTCATTTCGATACCGGCTTCCACCAGTGCACGCTTGTAACCAATGATGCGCTCTTGGCAGACAGCTTTCTCTAAGTGGCCACTTAGGCAAGCAATATCGGTATGACCTTTTTCAATCAAGAACTTAGTTGCTAGATAGCCACCTTCTTCCGAGTTATCGATGATCTTATCTGCTTGCGAGCTCTCTGGGCCCCAATCCATGATTACCTTAGGAATATCAGCATGGCGGTCAAGCATTTCAAGGAGCTCTTCGGTTAAGTCTGAGCACATCACCAAAATGCCATCAACACGCTTTTCGGCAAGCATGCGGATGTAGTCACGTTGCTTCTCGTAAACACCGCCTGTGTTACACAAAATGAGAGTATAGCCTTGGCGATAGCAGTAACTTTCCACACCATCGATGACTTCTGAGAAAAATAAGTTGGTCGACTGCGTAACCAGCATGCCAATGGTCTTGGTCGAGTTGCATTTCAAGCTACGAGCAACCGCACTTGGGGCGTAATTGAGCTCATTAACCGCCGCCATCACTTTTTCTTGTGTTGCTTCTGCAACAAAGCGAGTCTTATTAATTACATGGGATACTGTGGTCGTTGAAACGCCAGCAAGTCGGGCGACATCTTTAATGGTTGCCATAGTGATATCCTATTAGTCGCGGCTTATAGGTTTAACGTTGAATTAACGTTTGTGCCGCTTTCATTTTAGTGGTTCCAGCACTTTTGTGAAAATACGAATTTAAAGGCGGGAACCGGCAAGTGTATGCAAGCCAAGGCAAAGTTTGAGCGTATGGCTCAAAGTCGGCACCGGAAAGGGGCGTCTAATTGTAATGCCGTTGGGTGATTGCATTTAAACGGCGAATTGTAGTCGCAGCTTAGTGAGCTGGCAATCATTTATCCTAGAAATTTATAACTAAGGCGCAAAATTGACTCATAGAGAGCGGAAAACCCTTTTGCGCCACATGTTAGCTAGTCGTTTTCATCCAAAAGATAGGTAAGGTCGAGCTGACAGAAAGCGTGCAATAAACTTGCCGCAGCTGCGTAAAAACCAAATTCATCAAACTGTTGGCATTTTTGAACGAACTGAGGCAACCAGCTCATTAAATAGGTATTAATGAAGTCTGCTTGCTCGGTCATCGCGGTGTTCATGTGCGCTTCATTTTCCAGCTCGTTGGAGCGGATTATGAGATTGCCCAAAAAGTCGAGCTCAATTGCGAGATGGTCAGCGGGTTCATTCAGATCTTGATTAACGGCAACACCGTGCTTTGTCAGAAGGTCTGTCATGTCCTGTGCTGGTTGGTCATTAAGCAAGCCGGACTTACCAATATACATAGAGGCATAAGGCAGTGCGCCATGTTTATCGGACTTCAAAAAGAGATCGCAGAAGTCTGCTGAGAGCTCTAGCTGGGCATCTTCACGAACTTGTAAGCGATTTAGTGCATCGGTGAAAGTTTTTATCGGCTCAGAGAGGGATGGGTTTTCACCTAGGCCTGTTAGAAACGAACGTATCTCTGGGCTGTGATATTTGTTTAGCTCATCTTCGGTCAGCTCTGAAGCAAATAGGCTGGACAGCCACCAATAGATTTCCGCACGTTGTTCATTAAATGCTTTGATTTCTTGCATTTGTATCGTCTCCAAAAATGATACCTTCTATTCTAGCCAATAAAGATGAACAGCAATAACGGATAATATGAATAAATAAGTTAATTTATTAAAAAATATGATAAAAATTAATTTACGCGCCCAAATTGTACTTGGGTATTTGTTGCATATGGCGTTCGATGGTTTTGGTTGTCTTGAATCAAAAAAAAAGTAGGTTTGTGCTTATTGACGGCGGTGTAGACTAGAATTGTGAATGGTTATGAATAGAATGCCCCAGTCATTACAGATTGAGATAGTACCGATATGAAATATCACGTTTTGGTTGTAGAAGATGACGTAGTCACTCGCAGTAAGCTCGCTGGCTATTTCGAAAATGAAGGGTATTTGGTTAGTGAAGCCCAAGATGGCAATGAAATGCGTCAAGTTTTGCAAGAGTCGAGTATTGACCTAGTTATGCTTGATATTAACCTGCCAAAAGAAGACGGCCTAATGCTGACGAGAGAGCTGCGTAGTCAGTCTGATATTGGCATTATTCTCGTCACTGGTCGCACCGATAGTATTGACCGTATCGTTGGGCTTGAGATGGGCGCGGATGATTATGTAACTAAGCCTTTTGAGCTGCGTGAGCTGTTGGTTAGAGTTAAGAATTTACTATGGCGCATCTCATTGGCGCGCAAACAGCCGGTGCTAGAGCAGTCGGTTGAGAGTGAACACGTTATTCACTTTGGAGAATGGACGTTTGATAAACAACGACGTTCACTAACAAACAGTGGCGATCCGGTGAAACTGACTAAGGCGGAGTACGAGCTTCTCGTGGCGCTTTCCACCTACCCAAACCAAGTGCTCAGTCGTGAACGTATTTTGAATATGATCAGCCATCGCGTTGATGCGCCAAACGATCGAACGATTGATGTATTGATCCGTCGTATGAGAGCCAAAATGGAAGTGGATCCTAAGAATCCGCAAATTTTCATTACCGTCCATGGTGAAGGTTACATGTTCGCTGGCGACTAAGATTAATAGACAGTTAAAATCCTGTATTAGCTCCAGTTACCAAAAAGGTAACTGGAGCTGTTTTATGGGAGCAGGTTTACTTTCTTTAGTAACGAATTGCGGCGTTACCGATTAATTTTGTTAGGTGACTCGCGTAGCGTTTTCTTCCCTTTTAGGACTTCCAAGCTGCCCCTGTAGTTGAACTAATTTGAAATTGGCTGTTTCGATAATGGCAGGCTGATTGACAGCTGGCTTGTGTTATCGAGCTCAATTCAACCTCATTAAAACTTGGTTCAATAAAAGGAAGTTCTATGACCAATGTGATTTCTCTACCCAAGTCCCTGAACGGGGCACGGCGCGCTGCGCTACCCACTGCTATATTTTTGGCAGCAAGCTCTTTTTATACGGCACCCGCCATGGCAGTTCAGTGCAGCACTTTGTCGGTTTGGGACCCGGCTACGACTTACAATGGCGGCAACCAAGTTCAATGGCAGTCTGTTGCTTACAACGCAAATTGGTGGAATGTGAATGTTGATCCTCAGCAACACTCCGCGCCTTATCAAGAATGGTCGAAAGTAGGTGATTGTACCGACGGTGGTGCCAATGTCGCGCCGTCCGTTTCCATCACTTCCCCTGCTAACTACGCGCAGCTCGCTGTGGGAAATGTGGTCACCTTTTCGGCGACGGCAGGTGATGCCGATGGCACAGTTAACCAGGTGGTCTTTGCGTTAGACGGTGTGTCGATTGCAACGTTAACCAGTGCACCTTATACCACCGAGTGGCTAACCGAGCTGGGTAACTATCAGTTAACCGTGACCGCTACAGACGATGACGGGGCCGCGACAACCGTTTCTCAGCTGTTTAGTGTTGTTGATGTGACTAATCAGCCACCTAGTGTGACACTGCAAAGTTCGAGCTCTCAAATCAGTGTTGGAGAGTCGGTCACTTTGACGGCTTCGCCTCTGGATAGCGATGGCACCATTGCACAGGTTGATTTTGTGGTCAGCGGCGCTGTGGTTGACTCGTTGACCACGCCGCCATGGCAGTCGAACTGGAGTGCGGCTTCTGCTGGTGACTATGTTATCGAAGCTGTTGTGACGGATGACGCCGGAGCGAGTTCGCAATCGCCGGCGATAACGGTTACAGCAACAGCCGTGGCAGGTGGTAAATGTTCCGACGCTGCTGTGTATGTTGCAGGTAACAGTTATCAAACTGGACAGAATGTCACCAACAATGGCAGCTTGTATCAATGTTCGGTGGCTGGATGGTGTTCATCAGACTCGGCATGGGCGTATGAGCCTGGAGCTGGTCTTTACTGGCAAGATGCGTGGAACAGCCTTGGAGCTTGTGCAACCGCTCCAGAAATTACGCTGGTCTCGCCAAGTGAAGGTCAAACGGTATTGCTAGGTGCAGATGTAAACATTCAAGCTAGCATAAATGATGCTGATGGTACTGTTGTCAGTGCCGAAGCGAGCGTAAATGGCGCTTCATTGGGTCTAATTTCCACTGCGCCTTATCAGTGGATGTGGAATGCCATCGGCTCTGGAGAAACAACCGTTACGGTTGCGGCGACAGATAATGAGGGTAATACCAGTCAAGTTAAGCGTACTTTGTCGATAACTGACCAGCCTTTGGTTGCCGAGATCACGTCACCGACTTCAGGCGATGTTGTCGCGGTAGGCAAAGCGGTCACGGTGAATGCTGATGTCAGCGCGCTACAAAGTGATGTCACCAGTGCTGAGCTCTTCGTCAATGGCTTGTTAGTTGCGACGGATAACGCGGCCCCTTATCAATTTAGCTGGACACCAGCAGCGATAGGCTCTTATCAGCTCAGTGTGACTGGTAAAGATGCACAGGGTAACTCAGTATCTTCAACTAGCGCGACGGTATCAGCTAAATCAGTGGTGCAGCCTAGGCACAAACTGATCGGTTACTGGCATAACTTCGTTAATGGTGCGGGTTGTCCAATTCCACTTAATCAAATGTCGAAAGATTGGGACATCATTGATATCGCGTTTGCTGACAACGATCGCAACAGTACCGGCAGAGTCCATTTCAACCTCTACAATGGCGATATTCGCTCGAGTTGTGCGCCTATCGATCCTGTTCAGTTCAAGCAAGACATTAAGGCGCTGCAAGCGGAAGGGAAGATTTTTGTTTTGTCCCTTGGCGGTGCTGAGGGGACCATCACGCTCAATACGGACGCCGACGAAGCTGCTTTTGTAGAGAGTCTGACGGCCATCATTAAAGAGTGGGGATTTGATGGATTAGACGTCGACTACGAAAGCGGTTCGAATCTCGTCCATGGTAGCGAAATCCAAGCTCGCTTACCGCGTGCGCTAAAAGCGATTGAAGCCAACATTGGTGGCGACATGTATTTGACAATGGCTCCGGAGCACCCTTACGTTCAAGGCGGTATGGTGGCTTATTCTGGGATCTGGGGGGCCTATATTCCCCTTATCAATGAAGTGCGCGACACGCTCGATTTGTTGCATGTTCAGCTTTATAACAACGGTGGGCTTGCCAACCCTTATACCACAGGAGCCGCGCCTGAAGGGTCGGTGGATATGATGGTGGCGGCATCCCGAATGCTCACTGAAGGTTTTGAGCTTGCAGATGGTAGCCAGTTCTTGCCACTTCGAGATGACCAAGTTGCTATTGGGTTGCCATCAGGCCCAAGCAGTGCAAACTCAGGGCAAGCACCCATTGCCAATATTGAAGCTGCGTTAGATTGTATGATTTCAATCACTCGCTGTGACACTGTGGTACCGGCGAAGACTTCACCGAACTTTGGAGGTGTGATGACCTGGTCGATCAACTGGGATCAGCATGATGGTTTCAATTTCTCCGTGCCGGTGAAAGCAAAGCTTGATCAGTTGAACGCACGATAACTTCACTGAGCAATAAAACGAAAAAGAGCCTCATATGTGAGGCTCTTTTTTGTTGCGATTGACTCTATTGAGAGCTGGGGCCATTACTGGATTGCTCAGGATCTTCATTTGGCGCCAGTTGCTGCTCTAACTCTTGTTGGTCAAGTTGAGTGGGTTTTGATTGCTCTGGCTCAAACTCCGATACTGAAAATGACAGATCTTGCATGCTTTCGTTCGCGACCCAATCGCGTAAACGTTGCCATAGTGAGCCCAGTGTTTCGTACCAGTAGCGCTCGGTTTGTTCAAGATAACGAGCTTGTGGCGTATAGCGATGCCAAGCTTGTTCAACATTTTCATGTGCTAAAAAGTTTGTTGGTGCCGGGTAAGGCTTGAGCCCGGCAGCCTCAAACTCATACATTGCTCGCTGCATATGACTGGCCGATGTCACCAAAACCAGCTTTTTGCTTTGCACAAACGCCGATGCTTGTCTTGCTTCTTCCCAAGTATCTTTTGCAGCTTCAAGCAAAATAATATCGGGTTTGGCTACTCCAAGCGCGAGCGCTACTTTTGCCATGACTCTAGCGTGACTGACATCAGTGCCACCTGCATAGCCAGATAAAATCAGTTTACTTCCTGGATACATGCGCATGACGCGAATGCCTTCGGTTAAGCGCATCAAAGAAGTACGAGATAACTCTGACGTTGGAGGAATATCGTCATCGACCACGTGGCCGCCGCCAAGTACCATAACATAGTCAATAGATTCATTAATCGGTAAAAAGGCGCTGTACTGACGCTCAAGCGGCATCAATAAACGACTAGAGAGCGGCTGGAATGCAATAAGAAATGTCCCACACAGCGATACGAGAACCAACAAGCTGCCAAACTTACGTCTTGCGGTAAACATGATAAGAAGCAATCCCAAAAAGCCAAGGATTAGCATAGCGGGTAAAGGCATTAGTAATGCAGACACCAGCTTTTTCAGCTCAAACATAGAATAATAGTCCGAAAAAACACCACTTAACGCTAAAAAAGGGAGTTGCCCCTTTATTCCTGTCACTTATATGACAGAATAGCTGTACGACTGGTTATCTTAACTCAATAAACCGTGATGCAAGACCGTAATTTCGACGATATCGCCCACAAATTTGCAAAAAATATTTACGGCTCCGAGAAGGGAGAAATCCGCCAAACTATTGTTTGGGAAGATTTAACCCAGGCTCTTGCCGAGCTGGATGATACTAAAAAAGCGCTAAAAGTATTAGATGCTGGTGGTGGATTAGGTCAAGTTTCGCAGCGGATTGCTGAACGCGGCCATCATATCACCTTGTGTGACCTTTCTTCTGAAATGCTCAAATTAGCCAAAGCAGAGGTTGAAAAAAACGGGTTACTCTCGCAATATCGCTGGATCCACAGTCCAGTGCAGCGTATTGCTGAGCACATGGAACAACAGGTTGATCTCACTTTGTTCCATGCAGTGATGGAATGGCTAGCAGACCCTAGGCCTGCACTTGAAGCCGTGTTACAGCAAGTGAAACCTGGCGGTATCGCTTCTGTCATGTTTTACAATCATCATGGGTTGGTATTTAAGAATGTCATTTGTGGCAACATTCCTCATGTATTGGATGGGATGCCACATAGAAAAAGATTTAAGCTTCAACCACAAAAAGGGTTGAAGCCTGAGGATGTGTATCAGTGGATTGAAGAGTCTGGGTTTGAAATTTGTGGCAAATCTGGCATTCGCTCATTCAGTGATTACATTGGCAATATGCAATACATGGGAGATTACACCGCTGAGGATGTTCTAAAACTGGAACAACAGCTGTGTCGCCAAGAGCCTTATCTCTCCATGGGTCGATACATTCATGTATGGGCTAGGAAAAAACAATAACAGGAAAGACCATGAGTGATAACACTCTCAATGCTGACGACCGACCGATAGACGAGCTAGTCGGATGGGTCAAACAGCATGACTTTGCGTTGAATCTTTCCACTGAACGGTTGGCGTTTCTCATCTCCATCGCGGTGTTGAGTAATGAAAGATTTGATGAAGAATTGGGCGAGGGCGAGTTGCATGATGCATTTAAGATCGTCACCGGGCAGTTTGAGCAAACAGGCGAAGCCACCGCGTTTCGTGCGAACAATGCGATTAATGAACTGGTCAAGCAGCGTCTATTGAGCCGCTTTACCAGTGAAATCAATGATGGGGCGAGCATTTACAGGCTAAGCCCTCTTGCCATTGGTATCACCGATTATTACGTCAGACATCGCGAATTTTCCAAGTTACGACTCTCTATCCAGCTTTCAATGGTGGCAGGTGAGATGGCAAAAGCCATTGAAGCCGCGCAAGAAGGCGGGACAGTGGCCCATTGGCGCAAAAATGTATTTGGCGTGTTGAAGTACTCCGTGGGCGAGATTTTCGACCAGATCGATCTTAACCAGCGTGTAATGGATGAACAGCAGCAATCGGTGAAACTTCAAATTGCTGAGTTGCTTAACAAAGATTGGCGTGATGCCATCAATAATTGTGAAACGCTGTTATCGGAAACCTCAGCCACGCTACGAGAGCTGCAAGATACGTTGCAAGCGGCGGGCGATGAGCTGCAAACCCAGATTTTAGACATTCAAGAAATCGTCTATGGCGATGACGAACTCGAGTTCGTTGGTGAAGCGCTGTTTGGCTTGCAGATGAAACTCGATCGCATCATTAGCTGGGGTCAGCAAGCGATTGATTTGTGGATCGGTTATGACCGTCACGTGCACAAATTCATCCGTACTGCGATCGATATGGATCAAAACCGCGCCTTTAGCCAAAGATTGCGCCAATCGGTCACAGACTATTTTGACGCTCCTTGGTATCTCACTTATGCCGATGCTGAGAAGCTCACCGACCTTCGTGATGAAGCCCTTGTGCTTCGAAATGCAGAAGTGACCGGTGCCGTACCACTTGAAGTGGAATACGAAGAATTTGAACAAGTAAATGATGAGCTCGCTGAGCGCATTGGAGACATGCTGAAAGTACATAAAGAGCAAGGCACTCCAATCGATCTTGGCTTGGTGCTACGCGATTACCTCGCGTCACACCCACATACTCACCATTTTGATCTCGCAAGAATTGTTGTAGACCAAGCCGTTCGATTGGGTTACTCCCAGTCCGATTACTCGGCTATTCAGCCAGACTGGCAAGCTATCAACGATTTTGGCGCAAAGGTACAAGCAAATGTCATCGACAAATATTGACGAATACATGCCAGAGAAACTGGCAAAAGCGATCACCAACCCGCTGTTTCCAGCACTGGATAGTGCACTGCGCGCGGGAAGGCATATTTCATCTGAAGACCTAGATAATCACGCACTACTTTGTGATTTTGAGGTTGAACTGGCGAGTTTCTATCAGCGCTACAACACCGAGCTGGTGAAAGCGCCGGAAGGCTTTTTCTATCTGCGCCCCCGCTCAACGACATTGATTGGTCGAAGTGTGTTATCAGAGCTTGATATGCTGGTAGGTAAGGTTCTGTGTTTCCTATACCTCAGCCCTGAGCGTCTTGCCCATGAAGGTATCTTTACTAACCAAGAGCTTTATGAAGAAATCCTAGCACTAGCAGATGAAAAGAAGCTGATGCGCTTAGTGACTAACCGTGCAACGGGTTCTGATTTAGACAAAGAAAAGCTGTTTGAAAAAGTGCGTACTTCACTGCGCCGTCTACGTCGCCTAGGTATGACGATCTCAATTGGCGATACCGACAAATTCCGCATCAGTGAAGCTGTGTTCCGCTTTGGTGCTGACGTTCGTGTTGGTGACGATATGCGTGAAGCGCAGCTTCGTCTCATCCGTGACGGTGAAGCCGTGGTGCATACACAAGCCCCATCGCAAGGCAGCTTGATCCCAACAGATGAAGGCAGCGACTCAGTTGAGTCAAATGACAACGATACAGAGAACAATCAACAGGAGGCTGACGCATGATTGAAAGAGGTAAGTATCAATCGATGACGATGGTCAACTGGAACGGCTTCTTTGCACGTACCTTTGACATCGACACACTAGTCACCACGCTTTCTGGTGGTAACGGTGCGGGTAAATCGACCACCATGGCTTCGTTCATTACCGCGCTAATTCCAGACCAAAGTCTGCTGCACTTTAGAAACACGACCGAAGCGGGGAGCTCTCAAGCCTCTCGTGACAAAGGTTTGTACGGTAAGCTGCAGCCGGGTACCTGTTACTCTGCCCTGGATGTGGTGAACTCACGTAACCAACGCGTTTTGTTTGTAGTTAAGCTACAACAAGTCGCGGGTCGTGATAAAAAAGTGGATATCAAGCCATTCATTGTTCAGGGCTTGCCAAGCAACGTAAAACCAACCGACATTCTGATTGAAGCGGTATCGGATAACCACGCTCGCGTACGTCCAATCAATGAAGTAAAAGACGCAGTAAGCGCAATGGAAGGCGTACATTTTAAAGCCTTCAACTCAATTGTGGATTACCACGCACAGATGTTTGAGTTTGGTGTGCTACCGAAGAAACTGCGTAACAGCAGCGATCGCTCTAAGTTCTATCGCCTAATTGAAGCCTCACTTTACGGTGGTATTTCAAGTGCGATTACCCGTTCACTTCGTGACTACTTATTGCCACAAAACGGCGGCGTGAAGAAAGCGTTCCAAGATATGGAATCCGCACTACGTGAAAACCGTTTAACGCTAGAAGCGATCAAAACCACTCAAGCGGACCGTGATCTGTTTAAGCATTTGATCACCGAGTCGACTAACTACGTGGCAGCTGATTACATGCGCCATGCAAACGAGCGTCGCAATAAGCTTGAGACAACGATGAAGCTTCGTGGCGAGCTGTTTGGTTCTCGTCAAACGCTTATCGCTCAAAACGAACTACTTAACAAGGTTCAGCAAGAGCTGACGCTGTTGGTTGAGAATGAATCAGGTTTAGAGCAAGACCATCAAGCAGCACAAGACCACCTGTTATTGGTGCAAAACGCGCTGCGTCAGCAAGAGAAGATTGAGCGCTACCAAGAAGATCTTGAAGAGCTAAACGAGCGTCTTGAAGAGCAGATGATGGTTGTGGAAGAAGCGAGTGAGCGTAAGCTTGCCGCTGAAGAGCAGGCAACATTTGCTGAAGAAGAGGTGGATAGCCTTAAGACTCAGCTCGCCGATTACCAGCAAGCGCTGGATGTTCAGCAGACTCGTGCACTTCAATATCAACAAGCGGTACAAGCCCTTGAGAAAGCCCGTAACCTGCTTGAAAACGATTCATTGAATCAAGACGGCGCAACTGAAACGCTGAGCCAACTAAAATCGCAAGAATCACAAAGCACAACCGAGCTTCTTGAGCTGAAACATCGCCTTGACATGTCATCGGCTGCGGCGCAGCAGTTTGAACAAGCGTTATCGTTGGTGAAGCAGATTGCCGGTGATGTAGCGCGCAGTGAAGCGAGCCAAGTTGCGAAAGCAGCGATCAAGCAAGCGGACGAGCATCGTCAGCGACTTAAAAATGAATCTCAGCTTCGCGCTCAATATCGTGAACTTGAGAAAAACATTGAGCGCCAGCAGCAAGCGCAGAAGCTTGCAAATGATCTAGGTGAGGCTGGTATCCGTGTGGATAGCGAAGCTGATCTAGAAATGGAAGCGGAGAGCCAACGCGAACGCGTCCTTGAGTGTGAGCAGCAGTTGGAAGCTCTTCGTGAAGCATCTGGCGAAATCAAACAGCGCGAACAAGAGTTTGTGTCTGAGATCAGCAAGCTAGAGAGTTACGCGCCGAAATGGATCAAGTCTTTCAATGTTCTGGAAGATCTTCGTGAGCAGAGCGGAATGGAGCTGGTGGATCGTGCAGATGTCATTAGTTCAATGCAAACCACGAATGACAATGAGCGTAAGACCTCTTTCGAGCGTGACTCGCTGGCGAAACGCCGTGAAGAGCTAGAACTTGAGATTGAGCGCCTAGCATCACCGGGTGGCTCCAACGATCCGCGCTTAAAGGGTCTTGCGGATACGCTTGGCGGCGTTCTTCTGTCTGAAATTTATGACGATATCACCATCGATGACGCCCCTTACTTCAGTGCTATGTATGGCCCAGCGCGTCATGCTATCGTGGTATCAAACCTAGACGGCATCAAAGAAAAGCTGGTTGAGCTTGATGATTGTCCAGAGGATCTTTATATCATTGAAGGTGATATCGATGCCTTTGATGACAGTTCATTTGATGCCGATGAGCTGGACGGGGCGGTATGCGTTCAACTGAATGATCGCCAGCTACGTTACTCGCGTTTTCCTACGATCCCATTGTTTGGCCGTGCAGCGCGCGAGCAGCGTTTAGAGCTACTTCGCGAGCAGCGTGAAGAAACCGTTGAAAAGCATGCCAAAGCGGCGTTTGACGCGCAGAAACTTCAGCGTCTATATCAAGCGTTCAATGCATTTGCCGCAGAACACATGCAATTAGCGTTTGAGGCCGATCCTGAAGTGGAATTGGCACGTTTACGTGAGCTTCGTAGTCAAGTAGCGCGTGAGCTTAACGACAACAAACAGCGCGAGCAGCAAGCCAGTGCGCAGCTTTCGAAATCTAAACAGTGTGTGACACTTCTGGATCGTCTATCGATTTCAGCGAACGTATTGTTTGATGAGACACTCATTGAGCGTCATCAAGAGCTTCAGGCACAAATTGACGATCTGAACGGTGCGAAGCGCTACATTCAGCAGTATGGTGCAGCGGCGGATAAGCTTGCGACTGTCGTCAATGTTCTAGACAGTGACCCAGAGCAGTTTGATGCGTTAACCAATCAATACCAAAACGCAGACCAAGCGCTGCAAGCACTCAAAGCACAGATCTTTGCCGTTGCAGATCTGGCTGAGCGTCGTCCTTACTTCGCCTATGCTGATTCCATGGACATGCTTAACCAAAGCAGTGAACTGAGTGAGCAGCTAAAAGCCAAATTGGTACAAGCGGAAGCGACTCGCGCACGACTTCGCGAAGGTCTGAAGCAGGTTCAAGAACAAGCAAACCAATATAACCAAGTGCTTGCGTCACTTAAGAGTTCACATCAAGCGAAGCTTGAAACGGTTCAAGAGTTTAAAGCTGAACTGCAAGAGTACGGCATTGTCCCGGATGACTCAGCGTTAGAACGTGCTGAGAAGCGTCGCGACGAGTTGCACCTAGCACTGCAAACCTCTCGCACTCGCAAGTCTGAGTACGAGAAGACCATGACGTCGACTGAGCTTGAAATGAAAGGTTTGGCGAAGCGTCTTAAGAAGGTACAGAAAGAGTACATTGAGCTTCGCACCTATGTGGTTGCCGCGAAAGCCGGTTGGTGTAGCGTACTGCGTTTGGCGAAAGCAAACGATGTTGAACGCCGTCTGCATAAGCGTGAATTGGCGTACATGAGTGCGGGTGAACTGCGCTCTATGTCGGATAAATCTCTAGGTGCATTGCGACTTGCAGTGGCGGACAATGAAGATCTTCGCGATTCACTGCGTCAGTCCGAAGATACCTCGAAGCCTGAGCGTAAGGTTCTGTTCTACATTGCCGTCTATCAGCACCTTCGTGAGCGTATTCGTCAAGATATCATCCGTACTGACGATCCAGTAGAAGCGATTGAAGAGATGGAAGTGGAGTTGGCTCGTCTGACGGAAGAGCTGACTCAACGCGAAAACCGCCTAGCAATCAGCTCTGAGTCGGTGTCGAGCATCATCAAGAAAACGATTCAGCGTGAGCAGAACCGCATTCGTATGCTTAACCAAGGTTTGTCGAACATTCACTTCGGTCAGGTTAAGGGCGTTCGTCTGAATGTGAAGATCCGTGAAAGTCATGAGCAGTTGCTGGTGGCACTTACTGATGAGCACAAAGATCTGTTTGAAACTTCGCGCTACACCTTCTCTGAAGCAATGGCAAAACTGTTCCAACGTGTAAACCCACATATCGATATGGGTCAGCGCTCTCCACAAGTATTGGGTGAAGAGCTGTTGGATTACCGTAATTACCTAGAGCTAAGCGTCGAAGTAAACCGTGGTTCCGATGGTTGGCTACAAGCGGAATCAGGCGCGCTGTCAACAGGTGAAGCGATCGGTACTGGTCAGTCAATTCTATTGATGGTCGTTCAGAGCTGGGAAGAAGAATCTCGACGCTTGCGCAGCAAAGACATTTTGCCATGTCGTCTGTTGTTCCTTGATGAGGCAGCACGTCTTGATGCGAAGTCAATTGCGACCTTGTTTGAGCTTTGTGACCGTCAGGGTATGCAATTATTGATTGCAGCGCCTGAGAACATCAGTCCAGAGAAAGGGACCACGTATAAGCTAGTGCGTAAGGTGTTCAAAGACCATGAGCATGTACACGTTGTCGGTCTACGAGGCTTTGGTGAAAACAAGCGATTGGAACAAGCTGAGCAGTTAGTCGAACAGGCAACGGTTTAGTGAGCAAGGTTTAAGCCATGAAGTAAAATCCGATATTGGTTTCCAATATCGGATTTTTTGGTTCTGGACTAACGGTTCTATTTTTAGTTTACAACTTGTCTGCAGGTAGGACTCTCCCCATATTAAAGTGGTAGTCAAAATAATTTATTGTGCAGTGAGGAGCATTCATGAAAGGTATTATCTCAATCCAGTCTCATGTCGTGTATGGGCATGCAGGCAACAGTTCGGCCGTTTTCCCAATGCAAAGAATGGGGTTTGAGGTATGGCCAATTCATACTGTTCAGTTCTCGAATCATACCCAATATCAACAAGGGTGGAAGGGTAAGGCATTTTCAGCAGATGACATATCCGAGTTAATTTCAGGCATTGCCAGTATTGAGCAGCTCAAAAACTGCCAAGCGCTATTGTCTGGTTATCAGGGGAGTGCAGATCAATGTCTCGCAGTTCTTGATGCAGTGCGCCAAGTCAAAGCTCAAAATCCTGACGCAATTTATGTCTGTGACCCTGTCATGGGCGATCCAGAGAAGGGTTGCATTGTTCCGCAAGGGACGACTGAATACTTGGTCAACGATGTGATGCCAAGTGCCGATGTCATTGTGCCGAATCAATTTGAGCTGGCTCAGTTTACCAATATGGAAATTACGGACTTAGAGAGTGCGGTCGTTGCTTGCCAAAAGGCCCTGTCTCTGGGTCCTAAAGTGGTGTTGGTCAAACATCTACATAGTGTTTCTGATGACAAGTTTACCATGATGCTGGCGACAGAATCGGGATGTTTTATTGCGCAGCGTCCACACCTCAAATTTGCAAAGCAGCCAGTTGGGGTAGGGGATCTTATTTCTGCGCTATTTACTGCGGGACTTTTAAAAGGCTGGTCGGCCGAGCAAGCGTTTGAGCATGCCAATAATGCGAGCTATGCAGTGCTTAAGGAAACACAGCAAAGAGGAGAGTGGGAACTTCAGACCATAGCGGCGCAGGGAGAGTTAGTGGCACCAACGGAGCGATTTCCCATTGTAGAGGTGTAGAACTGGTATACGTTGTTGATCGCTTAAAGCTGGGCTTTTAGTGAACTTCAATCTGTTCTTCAACCAGAAGGACAACAATATCGTCATCCCCTTGAAAAAGGGGATCTTTCACAGCGCACTGTGTACTTTAATTGAACGACTAGTCACATGTTTTTAGTTTTCCACACGCTGTGGAAGATCCTCACTTTCGTGAGGATGATGCGATGGGCAGTGAGGATGACGCGATGTAAAGTGATCAGTTGAGGAAGGTACTTGTAGAAAACTAGCTCTCAATTTTTTTTAAGAGATCACCTTTCACTATCTCAAGTGCCTCTAAGGCCACTTTCGGATCGATCTCATTGCTCTCCAGTAAGAAGATCAGATCCACAGCGAGTTTGATTTCCTCTGGAGCACTGTCTAAGCCCGTTTCATTCGACATTAGATAAATTTCATCCTTTGATTGATCGTATATTGAATCTGGTTCATAGCACTGCGGCAGCGTTGCAGTCTTTGCTCTGTCTCGATCAGTGATTGCTGATCTTGTGGGTTCTGTTCTTTATCGCGAACTAACTGACAAAGTTTTTGCTCCCATACCTTATGCTGAGCAAGTGACGCTTTAAGTTCAGCCAATGATTTTTGCTGAGCCGAATCTTGTTTAATATTAGGAGTTGTTGCGAGTACTCTTTCTAGCGCTTCTAACTGGCATGAAAACTTATCAACGAGTGTTTCAGATGTACTATGGCTTGCTGAAATCTGGCTAAGCGTAACAATTTTATTCAGTAAGGACTCGGTTTCAATGACGCAAGGTAAGATACGAAAACCACTGGATTGAAATAGATGTTCATCAAACAGTCGTACCTTTACCTGCTTATTTGATTCATCAAATGCTTTGGCCTTTTGCTTGAGAATGTGTAATCGTGACTTGAGTTGCTCGAGTTTCATCCGCCGTATACTCTAATGCCGTGGCCTATAGCCATGCGTCATAGGCAAGTTTGATTGCTAGGATACTCACTACCGTTACAAAGATAGGTCTTATAAATTTAGCACCAAATTTAATGGCCGAATGTGCGCCAATATACGCACCAACCATTAAACAGACACCCATGGTTAGGCCAAGCACCCAGTTAATATGGCCAAGCACCGCAAAGGTGATAAGCGATGTAAAATTACTGGTGAAGTTCATCGCTTTGGATAGGCCAGAAGCAAACAGGATGTTTAGGCGATAAAGTGCCATCGAGCTTACCGTCCAAAACGCGCCTGTACCGGGGCCAGCTACGCCGTCATAGAAGCCAAGAGATAACCCTTGAAGGTACTGCTTACGATTGAATTTAGGGCATCCAACGTTCACTTTGCTATGCTCCCCTTGAGGAGAGCGATGGAAAACGGTGTAAAGCGCTGCAGCTAGAATCACAAGCGGAAGAACTTTTTCTAACCACTCGGTGCTGATCATATCGACGACAAGAGTTCCAAGCGTGGCACCAATTAAGGTTGCCACAAAAGCCCGCATCCAGCACTCAGGTCTAAACAGTCTTTTACGGTAATAAGTAAAAGCCGCGGTCGATGAAGCGAATGTCGCCGCGAGTTTGTTGGTGCCAAGGGCGATATGCGGAGGCAGGCCTAAAGACAGCAATGCTGGTACAGTGAGCATGCCACCGCCACCGGCGACGGCATCAATAAAACCCGCAGCAAAAGCGACGATAGCCAAAATAACCAACATACTTGGTTCGATAAATTCCATCGAGACGAAAGACCCTTAGTATTCTATTGTTCTTTTAAATGGGGGTAGGGAATCAAGCAAAGATTTGCCATACCTTTTAGTGACGATTCGCCTATCCAGAATATAGAGGGTGCCACAGTCCCTTTCTTTCCTCAGCAAACGGCCCGCCGATTGTATCAGCTTTTTACTGGCTTCTGGAACTGTAATCTGGAGAAATGCATTACCACCTTTGCTTTCGATATATTCCGCATGAGCTTGCTCGATAGGAGAGGTGGGTACAGCGAACGGTATTTTGGTGATCACTAAGTTCTCTAGTAGTTCGCCAGGCAAATCCAGTCCTTCTGAAAAGCTCCCTGTTCCAAAAAGTACGCTGGTTTTTCCTGACTGAGTCAGGGTTTTATGTTTATTTAGGATTTCTGAGCGTGATTTTTCACCTTGAGTTTGCAAATGCCAACCCTTGAGAGCGAATTTGGTTTTGAGTTCGTCCGCGACTTTGTTCATTTGCCAATATGAAGAGAACAGTACGAGATTGCTTTTACCCTCTTCGATGATAGTAGGTATTTTTTCTACCAGTTCATCGGTAAACTGAGGTGCTTGTGGCTCATTGTTCATTTTTGGCACAATCAACTCGGCTTGCTCTGCGTAGTTAAACGGCGACGCTAAGGCTAAGAACTGCACGCCATCGTCGTCTTTTTGGCTGATTCCCGCTTGGTGACAGAAAAAAGAGAAAGAGTTAAGGGCACGCATGGTTGCTGAAACCAGCACAGCACCAATGCAGCGTGACCAAATTTGTTGGTCTAACTGCCAGCCCACTTCGAGAGGCGCAACACTCACGAGGTGGTCGCCTTCTCGCTCCTTGCTTTTCTCAATCCATCTCGCCAGTGGGGCGCCTTTTTCTTTTTGTGGCTCCGCCATTAAACGCCAAACAGCTGCGAGATTGTCGAATCTTTGGATATAAAAGCCGAGTTCGGCCAATGCTGGCTCTGCAAGTTTAGCGCTGACTTCACCATCTTTTAGACGCTCTGATATGAGGTCGGCTATTTTGGCCGAGGCTTGAGCCCCTTTTTGCGAATATTGCTTAAGTACTTTCGCTTGTTCTTCTAGCCATGAAGGCAGCTCGCCATTTTCAAATCGACAGCTGCCTTCTTCGAAGGGTAAGCCGCTGCAGTAGGTATTGACCTCCCCAAGTAGTGGAATCAGTTGCTGGATTGCATCTTGTAGCTCGTTTCTGAATCGACTCACGCGCTTTTCATCCGCTAACCCTGAAAACTTGCTAGCAGACTGATTGAGTCTTTCCAGCCAACTGCCGGCACTTTTTAACGTTGCAGATGCAGAGGCATGGTCTCTTGCCACGTGAGGGAGGTGATGTGCTTCATCGAAGATGAAGATGGTGTTTTCTGGCTCGGGAAGAATAACGCCACCCCCTAGGTCTGCATCGGCCATGACCAAACTGTGGTTAGCGATAATCACATCGTTTTTGTCTAGCTCGGAGCGAGCTTTGGAAAAAGGACAACTACGATGTGCTGGCAAGCTGTTATTGCAGCTATGCTTTTCACTGACGATGGTTTGCCATATGGCATCATCAATCGGTTTTGGCCAGGAGTCTCGGTCACCGTCCCATTTACCTTGCGATAATTTCTCATACATAAGCTGCAATTGAGCAATATCTGATGCTTTCGGTTTAGCTTCAAACATCGCCATTTGGCCACCATCAGCACCGCATGCGACTGCCAGCTTCTCAGCACAGCAATACCGTTGCCTACCCTTAGCAATGATAAAAGAGAAGTTTTGATCCGTGATACGTCGGAATAGCGGCAAATCTTTGTTCAGTAATTGCTCTTGCAGTGCCACTGTAGCGGTAGAAATCACCACTTTACGATTGTTCTGAACCGCAACAGGAATCGCAGCCATTAAATAAGAGAGACTTTTACCAATTCCTGTGCCGGCTTCGGCCACGATCATGCGTGTCGATTTGTGGTATTGGCCACAAAGTGTTTTAGCGATTTCTGAAACAAGGTAGTTCTGGGCACGCCTAGGAACAAAGTTATCTAACTGGTTTTGTAAGTTTTGATAACTCTGGCGAATGGATGTTTGGATTTTACTGGTCAGCATGATGAGCCCTATGTAGACGAGCGGCGAGTGTACCACACTTCGAGGTGCGAAAAATATCAGCAAGTAAGTGCACATTTACGGCGGATATTTAGATCGAAATCACAAAATCTAAGTGAACTTTCATTGATGAGGATATTTTTCATTTTGTAAAAAATATAAAACTCCAAAAAATATATCTTGCTAGTGATTTATTCTAAATTGACGCTATTGTAGTAGGTGTTGTTGGAGTGTTGTATAGGTTTGGGCTTTGAAATCCTTGCTGAGCTTGTAATTGAAAGGTGTTCAAAAAACTTGCGCTCAGTCACGGGGTTTTTATTAAGTTGATGAAATTTAAGGTTTTATATAATTTTGAGTTTTTTGTTTAGAGTGTTTGACAAGTCCTTATAACTTTTGCATTCTTGGTTCCGAGATTTAAAGACGCTAAGTCAACCAAAGGACAAAAGGTTGTCGTTCTTATGGAAGATTTAGACGTCACATATATTAAAAAAGGGAACCGAAAAGGAATTCCCATCTAAGAAAAGGCAGTGGATTATCATGAAAAAAACTCTAGTAGCTTTAGCTGTACTAGCAGCTGGTTCTGCGCAAGCAGGTATCGAACTTTACAACCAAGACAAAGTAACTGTTAACATGACAGGTGACGTTGAGGTTGTTTACAAGAAAGCTGAAACTGAAGGCGCTGAATTCCAACAAGAAATTCAAGACGCAGACTTCGGTTTTGACACTCGTTACGCAGTAAACGACGATCTACAAATCGGCGCATACTGGGAATTCTCTGGCGACAAAGGCCAAGCGGACACTGGTGACGTTTACATGGCGTTCTACTCTCAGTCTGTAGGTTCTATCAAGTTTGGTAAGACTGCTACTGCACTTGATGATGCAGGTATCGGCGGCGACTACCAGTTCGGCATCAACTCTTTCTTCAGCAATGGTACTCCATTCTCTGGTGACGAAGCAGTTCGCTACGACATCGACAAAGGCACTTTCTACGGTACAGTTGCATTCCTACAAGATAAGAACCAAAACAACGGTCTTGGTGAAGACGGCACTTACTTTGATGCTAAACTAGGTGCACGTGTTGCTGACTTTGACTTTACTGGTTTCGTAGGTAAAGCTAAGTTCAAAGGCACTACTTCTAAAACGACTCAAAAAGTAGAGCTTGACGCTAACGGTGATGCTACAGGTAACATCATTAACCAAACTGTAACTACTCCATTTGACGCAGACGAAACTCTATACGCTCTAGAAGCTCGTTACGCTGGTGTTGAGAACCTAAACCTAGCAGCAGGTTACTACTCACTAGACGGTGACGCAAAAGTTCCTGGTGTAGACGTTAAAACTGATACATTCGGTCTATCTGCAGACTACACATTCAATGCAGTAACTGTAGGCGCTGGTTACAGCCGCTCTTCTACGGACCTTGCTAACTCTGAAGACCAAAACAACTGGTACCTAAACGCAGCTTACTCTCTAGCTCCTTCAACTAAAGCTTACGCGGAAGTTGGTGGTAACGATGCAGACAACAGCCAAACTGGTATCGCTATCGGTCTTAAAGCTGAATTCTAATCCAGCTTTAATATAGATACTCTAAGCCACCCTATTGGGTGGCTTTTTTGATCGCTGAATAAAATGTCTCAATAAAGCTAAAAAAAGCTTTAGTTAAAAAAATGCTGTGGCATGATTGGAGGCGTACCGAGTGTTTGTAGGTGCAAAGGCCTAATTAAGGAGAGTTAGTCACGTGAAAAAGTCTGTTATCACGGTTTTATTGGCAGCAAGTTCTGCTTTCGGTGTAAGCGCTGCCACTTTAACGCCAATGAATGGTGTGTCGTTGCTGTATGTCAATGGACAGGAAGCTGAATCGAAAATACGTTCGAATGACGTTGAATCTGGCACTACTCAAGTGGTGGTGCGTATGGATAAAAAAGTGGGACGCGGAAGCAGTCAATCGGTTTACACGTCCGCTCCTTATGTCATCACTTTTAATATCAGTGGTGACGAAGTTAAGATTAACCACCCTGTGGCACGCAGCAAGCAAGAAGCAAGCGCAGCATTTCGTTTACCTGAGCCAGAG